>NZ_JBJMVI010000001.1:0-4362 GCF_045810705.1 Sphingomonas sp.
AGCGATTACATCGCCCGCGCGCCCGACGAGATGGCGCGCGCCAAGTACAGCGCCGAGCGCGAGCGCTCGGTCGGCCTCGGCGTCATGGGCTTCCACTCCTTCCTCCAGGCCCGCAACATCCCGTTCGAAGGCGCGATGGCCAAGAGCTGGAACCTCAAGATCTTCAAGCATGTCCGCGCGCAGGTCGACGAAGCGTCGATGATGCTGGCGAACGAGCGTGGGCCTTGTCCCGACGCCGCCGACATGGGCGTGATGGAGCGCTTCAGCTGCAAGATGGCGATCGCGCCGACCGCGTCCATCTCGATCATCGCCGGCGGCACCTCGGCGTGCATCGAGCCGATCCCGGCGAACATCTACACCCACAAGACTTTGTCGGGATCCTTCTCGATCAAGAACCCGTATCTGGAGAAGCTGCTCGCGACCAAGCACAAGGACGGCGACAAGGTGTGGAGCTCGATCCTCGAGCAGGGCGGCAGCGTCCAGCACCTCGACTTCCTGACGAGCGAAGAAAAGGACGTGTTCAAGACCAGCTTCGAGATCGACCAGCGCTGGCTGATCGAGCTCGCCGCAGACCGCACGCCGTTCATCGACCAGGCCCAGTCGCTCAATCTGTTCATTCCCGCCGACGTCGACAAATGGGACCTGATGATGCTCCACTTCCGCGCTTGGGAGCTCGGCATCAAGTCGCTCTATTATCTGCGCTCCAAGTCGGTGCAGCGCGCCGGTTTCGCCGGCGGGGTCGAGGCCGACAACACGCCCGAGCTCAAGGAAATCCCGCTCGCGTCAACCACCGACTACGACGAGTGTTTGGCGTGCCAGTAGAAGGGCTCATCATCGTCGCACTTTGTGCGTTCGTGATTATCATCGCGGGCTCGTCGTACCTCAAGAAAAGACGCGGTCAGTGAAACGCGCACTGACCATCCGCAACGTCGCGAAAGGCGCGGGCGCGGTCGTCATCGGGCTGATCGCGCTCGATCTCGTCGCCACTGTCGTGACCCTCGCCTTCGGCGCGGAGTTCCTGAAAAGATGATCAAGGCATCCGTTTGTCTCGCCGCGCTCGCGCTCGCCTCCACGACGGCCGCTGCGCAGCCGTCGGGCACGGCGCAGGCGCTCGAGCGCAGCTTCGACGCGCAGATCAGCAGCGCCGACCAGCTTGCGTGGCTGCAGCAGATGTCGTCCGCGCCCAACCACGTCGGCTCGCCGCACGACAAGGCCAATGCCGACTTCGAGCTGGCGCTGTTCAAGCAATGGGGCTGGGATGCGCACATCGAGCGCTTCGACGTGCTCTATCCGACGCCGATCTCGACCACGGTCGAGCTGGTGACTCCGCAGCACATCGTCCTCGGCGGCCAGGAGCCGGCGGTGGCGGAGGATCCGACCTCGTCGAACACCGCCGGCGCTCTTCCGCCCTATGTCGCCTACCAGGGCGACGGCGACGTCACCGCGCCGGTGGTCTACGTCAATTACGGCATGCCGGCCGATTATGATGCGCTCGAGCAGCGCGGCATCTCGGTCAAGGGCAAGATCGTGCTTGCCCGCTACGGCGGCGGCTGGCGCGGGCTCAAGCCCAAGCTCGCGCAGGAGCACGGCGCGATCGGCTGCCTCATCTATTCCGACCCGGCCGACGACAGCTACGCGGCCGCCGACGTCTATCCCAAAGGCGGCGGGCGTCCCGAGGCCGGCGTCCAGCGCGGCTCGGTCGCCGACATGCCGACCTATCCCGGCGATCCGCTGACGCCCGGCGTCGGCGCGACGCCCAACGCCAGGCGCCTCACCCGCGCCGAGGCGAAGACGATCCTCAAGATCCCGACCCTGCCCATTTCCTACCGCGACGCGACCAGGATGATCGCGGCGCTGGGCGGTCCGCTGGCGACGGGCAAGCAGCGCGGCGGGCTCGGTCTCGCCTACCATTGGGGCGGCAGCGACGCGGTCCAAGTCCATCTCGCGGTCAAGTCCGACTGGTCGTTGAAGCCGGTCTACGACGTCATCGGCATGCTTCGCGGCGCGGCTTATCCCGACCAATGGATCATCCGCGGCAACCATCATGACGGCTGGGTGTTCGGCGCATCCGACCCGCTCTCCGGGCAGGTCGCCTTGATGAGCGAGGCCAAGGCGCTGGGCGCGCTCTACCGCTCCGGCTGGCGCCCGGCGCGGACCATCGTCTACGCAAGCTGGGACGGCGAGGAGCCGGGACTCCTGGGCTCGACCGAATGGGCCGAGACGCACGCCGCCGAACTGAAGCAGAAGGCGCTGCTCTACATCAACACCGATTCCAACGGCCGCGGGTTCCTCAGCGCCGCCGGCAGCCATGAGCTCCAGCATTTCGTCAACCAGGCGTCGGGCGATGTCGCCGACCCTCGGACCGGCGTCTCCTCGGCGCAGCGTGGCCGCGCCGCGATCCTCGCCGGCGCTTATCTCGGCACCGACCGCGATACGCCCGACGTGATCGACGCGGCGAAGAGCGGCGGCGACCTGCCGCTCGGCGCGCTCGGCTCGGGCTCGGACTACACCGCCTTCCTTCAGCATCTCGGAATCGCCTCGCTCAACCTCGGCTTCGGCGGCGAGGACGAGTCCGACGGCAGCTACCATTCGGTCTACGACAGCTTCTACCATGTCACCCATTTCGACGACCCGGGCCTCACCTACGGCGCGGCGCTGTCGAAGGTCGTCGGGCGGATGGTGCTGCGGGCCGCCGATGCGCCGCGGGTCCCCGCGCGCTATTCGGACTTCGCCGGCGCGGTGTCGCGCTACCTGACCGACATCAAGAAGCTCGCCGCCGACCAGCGCGAGAAGGACCGCACGCTCGCCGATCTCCGCCGCGAGGGCGACTTCACCCTGGCCGCCTCGCCGAACGACCCGATCGTCGCGCCGGCCGACCGCGGAATCACCCCGCTGGTCGACATGCTGCCGCTGGAGAATGCGGTCGACCACCTGAAGCGCGCCGCAAGCGCCGCCGACGCGATGCTCGGCCGCGAGGACGGCCTGCCGCCCGCGACTCAAAGTCGCATCAACACTAGCCTCGCGCAGATCGACCAGCTGCTGATGGACCCCGCCGGCCTGCCTGGCCGGCCGTGGTTCCAGAACCTGGTCTACGCGCCGGGCACGCTCACCGGCTACGGCGCCAAGACCCTGCCCGGCGTGCGCGAGGCGATCGAGCAGCGCCGCTTCGACGACGCGCGCACGTACGTCGGGCGCACCGCGAAGGTGCTCGAAGATTATGCCAACCGGCTTGAGGCGGCGGCGGCGATGGCCAAGACGCCATGATCCACACCGGCCGCCTGATCGAGCTTGCCGCCGCGGTGCTGATCCTCGCCGCGGGCGTCTATTTCTACCGCCGCCGTGACAAGTCCGACGGCTACGGCAGCCAGGGCGCCGTGATCCTGTTCGTCGTCGCCGCGATCATGGCCATCCACGCCTTGGGCGGGCTCGACTATCACCCGAGCGCGGCCGAGGCCGAATATTTCCGGGGCCGCGCCCAATGACCGGCTTCGTGATCCTCGGCGCCCTCGCCCTGATCGCCGGCCTCGCTTTGCTCGTGACCGGCATCCGCAAGCACGAGGCGCAGCATCCCCGCCACGTCGCGATGCTGATCGGGGGCATGATGCTGACCGCGTTCGGCCTGGTGCTCGCCGGCTTCGCCATCGCCTACGAGAATACAGCCCCGCTCGACCTCAATTCCGGGACCGCGCAATGAGGAAGCTCATCGCTCTCGCCGCCGCGCTCACACTCACAGCGTGCGCCGCAACGCAGGCGCCCGACGCCGTTGCGCCCGGCGCGCCCGGCTTCCTCTTCGGCCTGTGGCACGGCTTCATCTTCCCGGTCGCCTGGCTGGTCTCTTTATTCACCGACAAGGTCGCGATCTACGCGGTGCCCAACAACGGCGGCTGGTACGATTTCGGCTATTTCCTCGGCATCGTCGTGTTCGGAGTCGGCGCCCGCAAAAGCCACGTCGTCTACCGCGACCGCGTCATCAACGTCCGCGCGCGGAGGATCGACGGATGAACCGCGCGCCCGCACTTCCCATATTCAGTTCCAAAGGAGCGTAAGCATGCCCCTCCTCACCGCCCGCAAGCAGTACAAGCCGTTCGAATACCCGTGGGCGTTCGAATATTGGAAGCGCCAGCAGCAGATCCACTGGATGCCGGAGGAAGTGCCGCTCGGCGAGGATTGCCGCGACTGGGCGCAGAAGCTCTCCGACCATGAGCGCAACCTGCTCACGCAGATCTTCCGCTTCTTCACCCAGGCCGACGTCGAGGTGCAGGATTGCTACCACGACAAATACGGCCGCGTGTTCAAGCCGACCGAGATCAAGATGATGCTGACCGCTTTCTCCAACATGGAGACGGTGCACATAGCCGCTTA
>NZ_JBJMVI010000002.1:0-271248 GCF_045810705.1 Sphingomonas sp.
CGAAGATCTCGACCACCGCCGCGTGCAGCTGGTTCTCGTCGCGCATCGGCGCGGTGCAGCCTTCGAGGTAGGAGACGTAGCTGCCTTTGTCGGCGACGATCAGGGTGCGCTCGAACTGGCCGGTGTTCTCGGCATTGATGCGGAAATAGGTCGACAGCTCCATCGGGCAGCGGACGCCCTCGGGCACGTAGACGAAGGTGCCGTCGGAGAAGACCGCGCTGTTGAGGCAGGCGAAGTAATTGTCGCGCTGCGGAACGACGCTGCCGAGATATTTGCGGACCAGCTCGGGATGCTCGCGGATCGCCTCGGAGATGGAGAGGAAGATGACTCCGGCCTTCTTCAACTCCTCGCGGAACGTGGTCGCGACGCTGACGCTGTCGAACACCGCGTCGACCGCGACCTTGCGTGCGCCTTCGACGCCGGCGAGCACCTTCTGCTCCTCGATCGGGATGCCGAGCTTTTCGTAAACGCGCAGGATTTCGGGATCGACCTCGTCGAGTGATCCCAGCTTCGGCTTGGCCTTGGGCGCGGCGTAATAATAAGAATTCTGGTAATCGATCGCCGGGATGTCGAGCTTGGCCCAGCCGACCTCCTCCAAGTCGAGCCAGGCGCGGTAGGCCTTGAGCCGCCAGTCGAGCATCCAGGCTGGTTCGCCCTTCTTGGCCGAGATGAAGCGGACCGTGTCTTCGGACAGGCCCTTGGGCGCGAACTCCTGCTCGATATCCGAGCTGAAGCCCCATTCGTAATCCTGGGCGATCTTGTCTCGCAATTCGCTGTTCTTGACGGCTTCGTTCATTGCGCGAGCTCCGTCAGGCTGACCGCGCCGAGGGCTCCGCGCACGGCGTTGCCGACCACGCCCATGTGCGGCTTGACCCGGCAATGGGCGTCGAGAATGCATTCGTGGTTGGCCGAGTCCGAGCACATGGTGAGGGCGATCGGTCCTTCGACCGCTTCGACGATGTCGGCTAGGCTGATGTCCTGCGCCGCGCGGGCCAAGGCGAAGCCGCCGGACGCACCGCGCGCGCTGGACAGGAGGCCGCAGCCGGCGAGCTGGCCCATCAGCTTTTGCGCGGTCGGCAGCGGCACGCCGGTCTCGCCCGACAGCTCGGTCGCGCTGAGGCGCGCGCCCGCGGGCCGGCGGGCGGCGGCGGTCATCAATACGACCGCGTAATCGGCAAGGTGGCTCAGGCGCATGTCAATTCGGAGCTTTCCAGTCCGATTTAGTGCACAGAGCCGGATTTGACAATGAATCCGTTGCACGCCGAAACGGCTGGCGTGCGCCTCTACCCGCTCATTCGTCCGCTGGCGTTCGCGCTCGATGCAGAGACGGCGCACCGCGCAACGGTCGCCGCTCTCCGCCTGATGCCTGTCCGGCGGCCGCCGGATTTCCCGGCAAACCTGAAGACTCGCGTCGCCGGGATCGATTTTGACACGCCGGTTGGCCTTGCCGCGGGATTCGACAAGAATGCCGAGGTGCCTGCGCAGATGTTGTCGCTGGGCTTCGGCTTCGTCGAGGTCGGAACGCTGACTCCACAGCCCCAGTCCGGCAACCCAAGGCCGCGGCTGTTCCGGCTGAAGGAAGACCGCGCTGTCATCAACCGCCTCGGCTTCAACAATGCCGGCCAGCTCGTCGCCTTCGAGCGGCTCACGGAATGCTCTCGGGTGCACCGGGTGATCGGGGTCAATGTCGGGGCCAACAAGGACAGCCGCGACTGGGTTGGAGACTATGTTCGCGGCGTGCAGGCGATGGCGCCCGTCGCCCGCTATCTGACGATCAACATCAGCTCGCCCAACACGCCGGGGCTGCGGGGGCTGCAGGACGCGGGCGCTCTCGAAGAGCTGCTCGCCGCTGTCCAGCAGGCGGGCGTGGGCAAGCCGATCTTTTTGAAGGTGGCGCCCGACCTCGCCGAGCACGACCCCGAGCGGATCGTGCGCGCCGCGATCGACCATGGCGTGGATGCGATCATCGTATCCAACACGACGGTGTCGCGGCCGCCGCTCAAATCGCGCTTCGCAAGCGAGACGGGCGGCCTGTCGGGAGCGCCGCTGAAGCCGCTGGCGCTCGACGCCTTGCGGCGGTTTCGGCGTGCGAGCGGGGGAGAAATCCCGCTGATCGGCGTCGGCGGAATCGCATCGGCCGACGACGCGTGGGAGCGCATCCGCGCCGGGGCAAGCCTCGTCCAGCTTTATTCGGCGATGGTCTATGAAGGGTCTGGAATCGCGCGGCGGATCGCGCTCGGCCTCGCCGACCGGCTGAAGCGCGACGGCTTTGCCAACATTGCCGACGCGGTAGGGAGCGAGTAGCGGAGCGCGATGCGCCGTCCTTCCCTGATCCTCGGCGCCGGATTGCTCGCTGCAGCCGGCCCCGCCGCAATCGCCAAAAGCCCCGCCGCACCTGTCCAAGCGTCCGCTCGCGTGCCGGGCATGGTCAGCGCGGCCGACCCCCGCGCGGCGGATGCCGGCGCCGAAATGCTCCGCAAGGGCGGAAGCGCGCTCGACGCCGCCTTCGCGACCCTGCTGGCGCTCAATGTCGTCGAGCCGGAAAGTCAGGGCATCGGAGGCGGCAGCTATCTGGTCTATTCCGCTCGGGGCGGCACGCCAGTCACGTTCGACGGACGCGAGACGGCGCCGCGCGCAGCGACCGGCACCTGGTTCTACAAGGACGGCCAGCCGATGGCGCACGAGGATGCGGTCCCCGGCGGCAGGAGCGTCGGCATTCCCGGGAACCTGCGGCTGATGGCGCTGGCGCACGGGCGCTACGGCAAGCTGCCCTGGGCTACGCTGTTCCAGCCGGCGATCCGGCTCGCGCGCGAAGGGTTCAAGATCACGCCGCGGCTCTACGGCTCGCTCGGCGGCAGCCGCCGCACCGGCGCCATGTCGGCCGAAGCGCGCGCGATCTTCTATCAGCCCGACGGCAACCCGAAGCCACCCGGGACACTGGTCAAGAACCCGGCCTTCGCGGCTTTCCTCGAAGGGATTGCAAAGCGCGGCGCCGAGAGCTTCTACGCCGCCCCGAACGCGCAGAACATCGTCGCCACGGTCAACCGGTCGCCGGTCAATCCGTCGCGAATGACCCTCGCCGACATCGCGTCGTACAAGGTCGTTCAGCGCGCTCCGGTCTGCGGCACCTATCGTGGCTATCGCATCTGCGGGATGGGTCCGTCGTCGTCGGGCGGCACCACGGTGTTCGAGACCTTGAAGCAGCTGGAGCGGTTCAACCTCTCCAAGCTCGGGCCGAACTCGCCGGTCGCCTGGCACCTGATCGCCGAGTCGATGCGCCTCGCCTACGCCGATCGCGAGCAATATATCGGCGATCCTCGCTACGTGTCGGTGCCGACCGCCGGGCTGATGGATGCCGCCTATCTGGCGAAACGCTCCGCCTTGATCTCGCCGGATCGGACCATGCCAAGCGTCGTCGCCGGCAATCCTGCCGGTGCTCCCAAAGTGACATGCACGGCGGCGCCGGTGCGGGAGCACGGCACGTCGCATTTCGTCGCGGTCGATTCCGCCGGCAATGTGGCCTCCGAGACTTCGACCATCGAGGACATCTTCGGCTCGGGCCTGATGGTCAGCGGCTATTATCTCAACAACGAACTGACCGACTTCAACATCGTGCCCGACAAGAACGGCTGCCCCACCGCCAATCGCGTCGCGGGCGGGAAGCGGCCGCGCAGCTCGATGAGCCCGACGATCGTCTGGAGTCCCAACGGTCATATCCGGCTGGCTGTCGGTGCGGCGGGCGGTCCGACGATCCCGGCGCAGGTCTTGAAGGCGATCATCGGCGTCATCGACTGGCACTTGAGCGCGCAGCAGGCGATCGCGCTTCCGGTGCTCTTCGCGCCCGGCGTCGACACCGTGTACGTCGAGCGCGGGACTTATCTCGAGACGATGATCCCGCAGCTCCAGGCACTTGGCCAGCAGGTCAAGCCGATGCCCGCGGGCTTCAAGGCCAACGCCGTCGAGTGGGTCAACGGCCGCTGGGCCGGCGGCGCCGATCCGCGCAGCGAGGGCGCGGCGGTCTCGCAGTAAAGGCTCGACGGAGAAAACTTGGCGCGGCAACTCGAACGATTCGACAATCTCGTCTCGCTGTTCCTGACGCGGGCGGCGGAGAAGGGCGACAAGCCGTTCCTGTGGGCCAAGCGCGATGGGACATGGCAGGCGATCAGCTGGGCCGAAGCGGCGCGCCAGGTGGCTGCGCTTAGCGCATCACTCAAGCGCATCGGGCTCGAGCCGGGCGACCGCGTGGCGCTGGTCAGCGAGAACCGGCCCGAGTGGCTGATCTCCGATCTGGCGATCATGGCCGCGGGCTGCGTCACGGTCCCGACCTACACGACCAACACCACCCGCGATCATTCGCATGTACTCGGCAATTCGGGCGCGCGGGCGGTGATCGTGTCGAACCAGAAGCTCGCCAAGAATCTGATCCCGGCGGTGATCACCTCGACCGAATGCCACCACGTGATCGGAATGGAGGCGATCCGCGCCGGCCAGGTACCGGACTGGATCAATTGCCACCATTGGGCGAAGCTGGCATCGGGCGATGGCGACGTCGCGGAACTGACGGAAAAGGCGTCGCGGATCGCCCGGGGCGACCTCGCCTGCATCATCTACACCAGCGGCACGGGCGGCGCCCCCCGCGGAGTCCAGCAGCATCACGGCGCGCTGCTTCACAATCTGGAGGGCGCGACCGACATCATCTCGACCGATTTCGGCTGGGACGACGAGGTGTTCCTGTCGTTCCTGCCCGCCAGCCACGCCTATGAGCACATGGGCGGGCAGATGTTCCCCATCGCGCTCGGCGCGCAAATCTACTTTGCCGAGAGCCTCGAGAAGCTGGCCGCCAATATCGAAGAGGTGCAGCCGACGATCATGGTGGTCGTGCCGCGGCTGTTCGAGCTGCTCCGGTCGCGGATCATGAAGTCGGTCGAGGCCCAGGGCGGGCTTTCCAAATATCTCCTGAGCCGAGCGCTCAAGATCGGCAGCGACCGCTCCAACGGCAAGCTGAAGCCATGGGACCTGCCGATGAACGGCCTGTTGTCGCTGACGCTGCGCCGGAAGATCCGCGCACGCTTCGGAGGCCGGCAAAAGGCCTGGGTCTCAGGCGGCGCCCCGCTCAACCCCGAAGTCGGCGTCTTCTTCCAGTCGCTCGGGATCACCTTCCTGCAGGGCTACGGCCAGACCGAGGCCGCCCCGCTGATCAGCTGCAACCGGCCGAGCGTGGGCATCCGGCTCGAGACGGTCGGTCCGCCGGTCAGGAATTGCGAAGTGCGGATCGCCGAGGACGGCGAGATCATGGTCCGCGGCGAGAACGTCATGCGCGGCTATTGGCGCAACCCTGAGGAGACCGCTCGCGTACTGCGCGATGGCTGGCTCGCGACCGGCGACGTCGGCCATTTCGACGACAAGGGGCGGATCGTCATCACCGACCGCAAGAAGGACATCCTGGTCAACGACAAGGGCGACAATGTCTCCCCGCAGCGGATCGAAGGCATGTTGACGCTGCAGAGCGAGATCGCCCAGGCGATGATCTATGGCGACCGGCGCCCCCACCTGGTGGCGCTGCTGGTACCGGATCCAGAGATCGCCGGCGCGTCCGACCTTCACCAGCGGCTGCAAGTCGCCGTCGACCGGGTCAACGCGGACCTTTCGGTGATCGAGAGAATTCGCCGCTTCATCCTCGCCGATGGCCCGTTCACGATCGAGAACGAGCAGTTGACGCCGTCGATGAAGATTCGGCGCCACGTCATAACCGGCGTCTATGCTGCGCGCCTCGACGCGCTCTACAAGCGCTAGGCGCCCTAAGCTCTGGGCCTCGTGTAAGGGGTAAACTCGCCGAACGAGCAACTGCCGACGGTGATGCCGTTGGCCGTATCCACCACGCGGGCGATCTCGCCGCTGCACAGGTCGGACGTCCCGAACTGATGGGTCACCAGCGCGGTGCTGCCGCTACCAAGGTTGCTGCAGCCACCGTTCATGTGGGCAACGAACGTGCGGCGGCTGCCGTCCCTGAACGCGATTGTATCGTCGTCGATGACCCGCATGTCGCTCGCTTGATAGTGCGGAAGGCAGCTGATCGGCCGCTGAGCGACCTTGCCGGCGAGCAATTGCGCGAGCTCGGTCTGCTTGTCCGGAGAACGCATCGTCGGCTGGGGAGCAGTCGTACAAGAGGCGAGCACGCAGCTCACCAAAAGCAATGGCATTACACGCATTTCGACCTCCTCGAGGTTATCTCTCGCGCGCCCACGCCCTCCCGTAGAGCGACTCGGCTCATGAACGGAAGCTGTCTTTGTCACGTCTCAAGCGCGCAAATTCTTCCACGTTCGGGGCACGAACGAATGGATTGGTCGCAAGCTCCTGGGCGACGGTCGTCGGCAGGGTGATCTTGCCTTCGTCGCGCAGCGCACTCACTGCCGCCAACCGATCGGCGGTCGCGTCGTTGTCAGGCTCGGCGTGAGCCGCGAAGCGAGCGTTCGCCAGAGTATATTCGTGACCGCAATAGATGTGCACGTCTTCGGGAAGCGCGGCGATCCGCCGGAGGTTTCGGTACATCTGTTCGGCCGTGCCTTCGAATAACCGGCCGCAGCCCATCGCGAACATCGTGTCGCCGACGAAGATCATGCCCTCACCTTCGAAATAGTAGGCAATGTGCCCGTTTGTGTGGGCGGGAATCTCCCAGACGACCGCTTCGCGCCCCGCGACGGTTACGCGGTCGCCTTCGCGGACGATATGGTCGACTTTGCTGACCCGCTCGGCTTCGGCCGGAGCGATGATGGGAGCGCCGGTCGCCGTCTGAATCCCCTGGTTGCCGCCCGTATGATCGGGATGCCAGTGGGTGTTGAGGATCTGCGTCAGCCGCCATCCTCTTGCCGCTGTTGCCTCGAGCACCGGATCGGCGACGGAAGGGTCTACGACGGCCGTTTCACCGATTTCCGCGTTGTGGATCAGCCAGACGTAGTTGTCGGTCAGGACTGGGACGGCGACGATTTCCATTGGCGCGCCTCTACGCGCCGCGCGAGAGGATCGCCAGCGCATCGGCGGCGAGCCTGCGGGTCAGTTCCGCTGCCCCGAGTCGCTGTCCAAGGGCCGCCGCCTGGCCCGCCCACATCGGTCCGAAGCCGAACTCGCCATGCCTCTCCGCGGCGGCGCGGATGGGTGCGAGCGCCGCGCTGGCGAGCGGATAGGTCGGCGCTTCGGACTTGACCGGGCCGAGCTCGTCGATCAACCGGCCGGGAATCCCGCGCGCGAGCCCGCCGGTCATGAGGTTGGTGAACAGGGTCCGCGCTTCCTTCAGCCGAGCTCGATGCGCATCGCTGATCGGAGTCTCGGGCGCGTGGAGGTAGGCTGTACCGAGCTGGACCGCGCTCGCTCCCAACGTAAACGCGGCGGCGATTGCGCGACCGTCGCCAATTCCGCCCGCCGCGATCACCGGCACTGAGACCGCGTCGGAGATCTGCGGCAGCAGCGCAAACAATCCCATCGCCTCGGCGGGATCGGAGCCGAGGAAATGGCCAGTGTGCCCGCCGGCCTCGAAGCCTTGCGCGACGATCGCGCCGACGCCTCGGCTGTCCAACCAGCGGGCCTCGGCAATCGTGGTCGCATTGCCGATCACAATCGCGCCGGTCCTGGTCACGCGATCGAGCAGGTCGGACGCGGGGAGGCCGAAGTGAAAGCTGACGACTTCGGGACGAACGTCCTCGACTACGGCGCACATCTCGGCATCGAACGGAAGGCGCAGCGTTCCGCCGTTATCCGCCTCGACGCCGAATTCGTCATAATAAGGTTGGAGGAGCGCGCGCCAGGCGGAGTCGTCGGGGTCCGCCGGCATCGTGTGGCAGAAGAAGTTGAGGTTAAGCGGACCGTTCGCGCGCGCTCGCACTTCCGACACTTGCGTGCGCACCTGGTCCGCCGAAAGCATGCCGCACGGCAGCGAGCCGAGGGCGCCACCCGCCATTGCCGCGACGCCCAGGTCGACTCCGCTCGCTCCCGCCATGGGCGCCTGGATGATCGGATACTCGCACCCGACCAGATCGAGAAACCGCTGGTCCGGCCAGTCTACCATTCGCCGGTGTTGGGCATCGACACCCAAGGCTCTGCGGGTGCCAGGGCCGCGCCTTTCTGAAGCAGTTCGATCGAGATGGCGTCGGGCGTGCGGATGAACGCCATGCGGCCGTCGCGCGGGGGCCGGTTGATCGTCACTCCATTGTCCATCAGGCGCCGGCACGTCTCGTAGATATCGTCGACCTGATAGGCGAGATGGCCGAAGTTGCGCCCGCCGCCGTAGCCGCTCTCGTCCCAGTTGTATGTCAGCTCGACTTCCCCGCCCTCGTCGCCGGGAACACCGAGGAAGATCAAAGTGAAACGGCCCGCGTCATTGTCCATCCGCCGCCGCTCCTCGAGCCCGAGCTGTTGAAAGAATGCAACAGTGGCGGCGGGATCGGACACGCGGATCATCGAATGCAGGAATTTCATTTCGAAGCGCTTCCTCTGGGCTCAGTTCATCGCTATAAAGGCACGGTTCGTCGCAGCCCAAGCCGGCGATCGTGACCGGTGGCTGCTCGTATATGCGGACGAACGCACGGGTTTTCATCCCATGATCGAGAAGCTGCAGGGCAGCCGCGCCGCCCTTTTGGGCGCGGTCGCGATTTTTGCGTTTGGGCTCACCACCAGCGGCTATGCGCTCGGCGATGGCCTCAGGCGCTCGAAGATGGCCGAGCACAGGACCGTGACCGTTCGCGGGGTATCGGAGCGCGACGTCACCGCCGACCTTGCGACCTGGACCATCAATTTCTCGCACCAGGGCGGGGATTTCGGATCGGTCCAGCAGTCGGTCGACGAGCAGGCACGCGCCGTGCGCGGGTTTTTCCAGCGCGCCGGATTCAACGCCGACAATGTGACGGATACCGACGTCTCGCTGAGCCGCGAGCAGCCGCGCGACAAGGACGGCACGGCCGTGGGCCCTCAGCGACTGACTGTCACACGCTCGATCCAGTTGCGCACGACCGACGTGATGCGCGCGCGCTCCGCCTATGCCCGCCAGGCCGAGCTCCTGCGCGATGGTGTCGAGCTATCGGGAACAAACGTCAGCTACACGTTCACCGGGCTCAACGCGCTCAAGCCCGCGATGATCGGCGAGGCGAACCGTAACGCGCGCAGCAGCGCCGAGCAGTTCGCGCACGACAGCGGCTCCTCGGTCGGCGGGATCAAGACCGCCAGCCAGGGCTATTTCTCGGTCGGCCCGCGCGACGGCGAGGAATGCGACGACTGCAGCGCTTCGGGTGGAAGCTCGCCGTTCCAAAAGGTCCGCGTCGTGACGACGATCGACTACGACCTCGGCTGAGGCTTCGGCGGCGGCGCCGCGGCTTGCACCGAAGGTGTGACTCCGAGCATCTCGACGGCCTTGGCGGCAGCCTTGCCGACCGGGCCGTGGGGATCGCTTCCCGCGGCACGCATCCAATAGCTTCGAGCCGCATCGTCGTTCCCATTGAAGTCCGCCACATGCCCGGCCTCGAACAGGATGGTCGCATCGGACGGGGCGAGCGTCAGCGCCTTGCCGATCGCGGCCGTGGCGGCTGCGCCATCTCCTTCACGGATCGAAAGGGCAGCCGAAAAATACCAATAGAACGGGTCATCGGAGATCGTCGCGGCGGCCTCGTTGGCCCTGGCCCGCGCGGTCTTGAGGTCGCCTTGGGCCTCGGCAGCCCGGCCACGGTCGAGCAGCGCCTCGCCGCGTTGCTCGGCTTCGAGGCCAGGAAGCGCCAGCGCACGGTCGAGATCGAGGGCCGCTTTGCCCGGCTGGTTGGCGGCGATCCACAGGTTGCCGGCGGCGGCGTACATCCGCGCTGTCTTGGGATCCTTGTCGCTCGACGCTTTGGCGGCCTCCTCGAATGCCTGGGCGGCAGATTGGTTGTCGCCGGCCGTCTGGGCGACGAGCGCGCGGCAGACGAGCGCTTCGGGCGTCACGACATTCGGGCAGGGCGCCGCAGCGGCGGCGACGGCGGCGGCAAGGGCAAGGATCAAGGTGCGGGCTCCAATGGCTGCTCAATCAGGGTGGCGACGGCGTGCAGGATCGCGTCGATCTCGCGCGGCTCCGACAACCGGTGACCGCCGCCCTTGAGGACATTCAGCTGGACATCGGCTGAACGCGGCGCCCGCATGGCTCTGAAGGCAATGTCGAGCGGGACCTCTTCGTCGCGTTCGCCGTGAAGCAGCCGGACGGGGCAATCGATCTCGATCGGCTTGTCGAGGAGGAGAAGCCCCTGGCCCGACTCCCAAAAGCCGCGCGCGAGTCCCTGGCGTTCGGCGGTGTCGGCGTCGGCAAAGCCCCAGTCGGTGAAATCCGGCGCGGCGGCGATTCCGACCAATGCGCGAATGCGCTCAGGCCGCAGCAAAGCGAGGTGCAACGCGATCCATCCGCCCATCGACGAGCCGACAAGAACGAGCGGCCCTTTTGTGAGGCGGTCGACGGCGGCCAGCGCCTCCTCGAGCCACAAGGCGAGCGTCCCGTCCTTGAAGTCACCGTTGCTGGAGCCCGTGCCTGAATAGTCGAGGCGCAGCATCGCCAGGCCGGCGTGCTCAGCGAAGGCGTCGAGCGCAAGCGCCTTCGTGCCCTCCATGTCGGACGCATAGCCGGGGAGGAAAACAAGCGTCGGTTTCTGTCCGGATCGTAACCGATAGGCAATCGAACGCCCCGAGACTTCGATGTATGCGATCGCGCTTTGGCCCATGAGTCGGGCCCTCTAGCCGAGGAGCACACGCGCATGAAATATCGCAAGCTTGGCAGCAGCGACCTCGAAGTCTCCGAAATCTCGCTTGGCTCGTGGCTGACCTATGGCGTCGGCGTCGAGGCGGACAAGGCGCGCGCCTGCCTCGAGGAGGCATTCGCCCAAGGCATCAATTTCATCGATACCGCCAACATCTATGGCCGCGGAGCCGCCGAGACCTTCCTCGGCGACGCGCTTCAGGGCCGCCCACGCGACAACTACGTGCTCGCGACCAAGCTATACTTCCCGATGACCGACACGGATTTCGGGCTGTCGCGGGCGCAGGTGGAAAAGCAGCTCGACGCCTCGCTCAAGCGGTTGCGGACCGATTACGTCGATCTCTACCAGTGCCACCGCTACGATTCGGGCACCCCGCTCGAGGAGACGATGGAAGCGCTGACCCGCGCGGTCGAGAGCGGCAAGGCGCGCTACATCGGCTTTTCCGAATGGCCGGCCGACCGGATCCAGGCTGCGATCGACCTCAGCCGGGAGCGCGGCTTCACGCCATTCGTCTCGAGCCAGCCGCAATATTCGCTGTTGTGGCGCGAACCCGAGGACGAGGTCATCCCGCTCTGCGCCGCGAACGGCATTTCGCAGATCGTCTGGTCGCCGCTCGGCCAGGGGGTGCTCAGCGGCAAATATGATCCCGACCAGCCGCCGCCGAAGGACTCGCGCGCGGCAAGCGCGGAGATGGGCGGGTTCATCGACCGGCTGATCCAGCCGGACGTGCTTCGCGCCGTTCAGCGCCTGAAGCCGATCGCCGAGGAGGCTGGGCTGACGATGCCGCAATTCGCGCTCGCCTGGGTGCTGCGCGAGCCGAACGTCGCCTCGGCCATCATCGGCGCCTCGCGGCCGGAACAAGTGCGCGAGAACGCGGCGGCGTCGGGGGTGATCGTGGACACCCAGCTGTTCCTGCGCGCGGAAGCGATCCTCGACGAAGCACTTGCCGGGGCGCCGGCCTAGATCGCCTTGGAGCTGCGGCTCGAGGGCGAGACGAAAATTTCCTCGATCGGCCGGTCGAACAGCTCGGCGATGCGGAACGCCAGCGGCAGCGACGGGTCGTATTTTCCGGTCTCGATCGCATTGACGCTCTGGCGCGAGACCTCGAGCCGTCCGGCGAGGTCCTGCTGGCTCCAGGCGCGCTCGGCGCGCAGCACGCGCAGGCGATTCTCCATCGTCTAGGAGTCCCGATTCTGGCGAGCAAAGAAGGACACGCAGCCGAACCCTCCCTGCATCACCACCCATAGGAACGGCACCCAATAAGCCTCGACCAGCGGCATCACGCCGAAGGCCTGGAGAAATCCCCAGACGACCGCAGCGCCCATCGTCGCGTTGGTCGCGACCGCGATTCTCCGGAGCGTGAGAGCCTGATGATATTCGTCTCGCTCGTCGGACAAATAACGACCCCAACTGGCGAAAATACCGAGCACCGGAAGCGAGGCGGCGATGGCCATCGCCAGCGACACTGCGTCGCTCACATGCCGATGGGCGCGGAGCCAGACGAGCGGCGGGAGGACGATCGCGTAGGCGAGCAGCAACCACAGGATCCTGCGGATGTGCGCGCGCTGCGCGGGGGTAAGGTCGCTTTGCTTTGCGGCGAACATGCGTCAAGCTCCTTTGTCTGTATGACAAGGGTGCTTTACGAACTCGTGTTCGATATGTCAAGCGAGGTTTACGCGATCAGCATCTTTCGGCAGAGATGGGGTCAGCTTAGTCCCGCCTAGTCATAGGCCGTCCTGCTCCACCAACGCCCAGAGGCGCGGTTTTTTCGGGCGCAGGCCGAGCGCCCCTTGGCAGCGGCGCAATGGGTCCCGTCCAGCAGAAGTTGTACAATGCGTCTTCTTCATTAGGTGTAAGTATTGGACGAGATTCGGTAGGGTCCGATCGTGCGGCCGCGGCCCATCGCTGCGCTCTAGCATCGATTCCAAAGTGGAAATCGCGCTGGTCATAGCCGAAGAATCCACCTTGCTCCTTCGAGATTCGCATTTGCTCGAACATTTCGGATGCGGGCTTGAGCGGCACGCCGGCGTTGCGCATCATTTGCATCGCCTCCAGATCGGCCCGGCGTTCTTCGAGTCCGGAGAACCGCATCTGCAGAGTCGGCCGCTCGTTGCCATCGAGGATCGTCGCCCAAGTTTTCAGGAAGCCGTTTTCGCGGATGATCGCGACTGTCGGGTCCCCGTGTCGAATGTGAGAAAGCTCATGGGCCAGCAACGCCGGCAGGGCGCCAGAGGCGATCTCGCTCATCGCGCCGCGCAACATGAAAATATGCTGGCCGGGAGTTGAAGTCACCGCGAAGCCGCCGTTGCGCAGAGCAACGATGTCGACCTTCTTGCCGAGTTGCGGGTCAAGGCGAAGCAGGAGCGTACGAACGGCCCGTTCGCCGCCCGGATGCGAGCATCGCGCGGGGGCATCCTGCGCGACCACTCCGTCGACGAGCCGCTGCTCTGCCCACGCGGGAACAAGTCCCCCCATCCATTCGGCTGGCATATGCTGGGCGACGGTGACGGATATGACCAGGAGGCCCGCGACTATCTTGAATGCTTCGAGACGACGCAGTGGGTGAAGGATCCGGTAGAGCGGGCGGCGACCGATGTGGGCCAATAGGTCCTGATCCGCGCCGGACATGACTCGCAATTCCCAGTTGCGCCGATCGACCCTGCGGAAGCGGTGCGTCGAGCGATCGTCGCCGATTCGGTACAGCCGCCACCACGGCACGCTCTCGACCCTGCCATTTGCCTCGGCAAGCTCCAGGATCCTCCGATCCGCCTTCAACCGCACGATGCTCGGGCTTTCAGATTCGCCGACAAGGAGGACCGCAAATTCGCTCATGGACCGGACGCGCTCCCCACCTGTGAGGCCGATGCTAACGTTGGATTCGCCTCCGCCGCAACCTGTTGAGAGCATTGCAGCGTCTCGCTACATGGCTCGGCACATGACCAAGATGTTCAAGATCGCGCTTCCCGACGGCTCGGTGAAGGAGATGCCCGAGGGTTCGACGCCGGCCGACGTCGCCGCGGCGATCGGGCCGGGGCTCGCCAAGGCCGCGCTCGCGGCGCGGATCAACGGCGAAGTGCGCGACATCATGCGCCCGTTCGAAGGCGACGCGAGCCTCGCGCTGATCACGTCGCGCGACGAGGCGGACGCGCTCGAGCTGGTGCGGCACGACTATGCGCACATCCTCGCCGAGGCGGTCCAGAACCTCTACCCGGGCACCCAGATCACCTTCGGCCCGGCGACCGACGACGGCTTCTATTATGACTTCGCCCCGACCGCCGAACACGGGCCGTTCACTGAGGAGGAGCTGCCTGCGATCGAAGCCGAGATGCGGCGGATCATCGCCGCCGACGAGCCGCTGATTCGCGAAGTGTGGCAACGCGAAGACGTCCGCGCCTTGTTCGAGAAGCAGGGCGAGCGGTTCAAGGCCGAGTGGGTGATGGAGCTGCCCGAGGGCGAGCCGATCACCATGTATCGCTCCGGCCGGACTAAGGACGCGTGGATCGATCTTTGCCGCGGGCCGCACCTTGCCTCGACCGGAAAGCTCGATCCCAACGCGTTCAAGCTGACCCGCGTGTCGGGCGCTTACTGGCGCGGCGACCCCAAGAACCCGATGTTGAGCCGTATCTACGGCACCGCCTGGCTCAACCGGAAGCAGCTCGACGAATATCTCGTCCGGCTGGAGGAAGCGGCCAAGCGCGACCACCGCAAGATCGGGCAGGAGATGGACCTGTTCCACCTCCAGGCCGAAGCGCACGGAAGCGTCTTCTGGCACCCCAAGGGCTGGACGATCTGGCGCCAGCTCGAGGCATATATGAGCCGCCGGCTCGATGCCGCCGGCTATCAGCAGATCAGGACCCCGCAGCTGATCGATTCCAAGCTGTGGGTCCAATCGGGACACTGGGGCAAGTTTCGCGAGAACATGTTCGTCGTGCCCGACGAGGTGCCGTCGACCGAGGAAGGCAAGCCGGTGATCACCGGCAATGCCGAGCTCCTGGCGTTGAAGCCGATGAATTGCCCGGCGCACATCCAGGTCTTTAAGCAGGGCATCACCAGCTATCGGGAATTGCCGGTCCGCTTTGCCGAATATGGCTGCTGCCACCGCAACGAGCCGCACGGCGCGCTCCACGGGATCATGCGCGTCCGCCAGTTCACGCAGGACGACGGCCACATCTTCTGCACGCGCGACCAGCTGATCGACGAAACGAAGCGCTTCTGCGCGCTCCTCGACCTCGTCTATCGGGACCTTGGCTTTGCCGATTACAAGGTGAAGATGGCGACCCGGCCCGACGAGCGGATCGGCAGCGACGAGGAGTGGGACCGCGCGGAGGCCGACCTCGAGACAGCACTCAAGGAGACTGGGCTCGACTATGAGGTGCTGCCGGGAGAAGGCGCCTTCTACGGGCCCAAGCTCGAATTCCATCTGACCGACGCGATTGGCCGCACCTGGCAGTGCGGCACGCACCAGCTGGACCCGCAGATGCCGCAGCGGCTGGGCGCCTATTACGTCGGCGAGGACGGCGAAAAACACCATCCGCTGATGCTTCACCGCGCGATCCTCGGCACGTTCGAGCGATTTATTGGGATCCTCATCGAGCATTATGCGGGCAAGCTCCCGCTATGGCTGGCGCCGGTCCAGGCAGTGGTCGCGACGATCGTTTCGGACGCCGACGCCTATGCGGAGCAGGTCGCGGCCAAGCTGACGGCGGCCGGGATTCGCGTCGAAACCGATCTCAGGAACGAGAAGATCAACTACAAGGTGCGCGAGCACAGCCTGGCCAAGGTCCCCCTGCTGCTGGTCGTCGGAAAGCGTGAGGCGGAGGAAGGCACGGTCGCGCTGCGCCGCCTGGGCAGCGAGGAGCACCAGAAAATGCTCGGCCTCGACGAAGCGGTGACAATGATCGGTTCCGAGGCTGTCCCGCCTGACTTGCGCTGACGCTGGGTCTGGCGACTCTGAGCCACAGGTCGCGGCAAAAACGACTCACATTTGTTCGCGCGGACTTTCCTTGAGGGCCGCGAGTGCCTAACTCGCTGCTGTCCAACAACGATTATGGAGTCTTCGCTATACCACCGCCCTACCCGCGCCGAGGAATGGCGCCGCCGCAGCCGATGAGCGGCCCCCGCTATAACGAGTTCATCCAGTCCCAGAAGGTCAGGGTGATCGACGAGAACGGCGAAAACCTGGGCGTGATGTTTACGCGCGAAGCCTTCGAGCAGGCGCAGTCCGTCGGGCTCGACCTAGTCGAGATCTCCCCCAACGCTGACCCGCCGGTCGCCAAGTTCCTCGACATCGGCCGCCACAAATATGAGGCGCAGAAGAAGGCCGCGGAACAGCGCAAGAAGCAGAAGACGCAGGAGATCAAAGAGATCAAGATGCGTCCCAACATCGACGACCATGACTATGACACCAAGATGAAGAAGGTGTTCGAGTTCCTCGAGGAAGGCGACAAGGTGAAAGTCACCATGCGCTTCCGCGGCCGCGAGATGGCCCACGGCGAGCTTGGAATGGCGGTGCTTCGCCGGGTCCAGGAGCAGACCGCCGACATGGCCAAGATTGAGGCGCATCCGCGCATGGAAGGCCGCCAGATGCTGATGGTGCTCGCGCCCAAATAGCTGCGGCGGTCCGGCCGGCCCGCTGCGCATGACCCGGCCCTAAATCCGCTACTTACACCCGTGTTGCCAAATTGCTGCAGCCCTGCCGCATTTTGGCGTTACGGCTGTTCGGGCGCTTCCCTTGTGGGCGCGTTCGGGTTTAGCCTCTCCCGCAGCGGGCGCGTCAGTGCCCGAACGGGGAGAGAAAAAATGATCCGCAAGTCAGCTTGGCTGTTGTCGGCAGCGCTTGTCGTAATCCCGAACGCCGCATTCGCGCAGAACAACGACACCGCAGTCCAGCCGACACAGCCGTCGCCGACCGAGCAGGCAGGCGTGACTCCCGCGGCGCAGGTCGCGGCGCAGACTCAGGAAGACCAGATCATCATCACGGCGCAGGGCCGCCGCCAGGTCCTGCAGGACGTTCCGATCGCGGTCACCGCGGTCGGCGGCGAGGAGATGAAGAACTCCGGCGCCACCGACATCCGCCAGCTCAACCAGCTCGCGCCGTCGCTGCTCGTGTCCTCGACCGGCACCGAAGCGAACGGCTCGGCGCGTATCCGCGGCATCGGCACGGTTGGTGACAATCCCGGCCTCGAAAGCTCGGTGGCGGTGTTCATCGACGGGGTCTATCGCTCGCGCTCAGGCATCGGCCTCAACGAGCTCGGCGAGCTCGATCGAGTCGAGGTGCTGCGCGGTCCGCAAGGCACGTTGTTCGGCCGCAACGCGTCGGCGGGCCTTATCAACATCATCTCGAAGAAGCCGCGATTCACCCCCGAGGTTTACGGCGAGGCGACGGTCGGCAATTACAATCTTCGCCGTCTGTCCGGCGGCGTGACGGGGCCGCTAAGCGACACGATCGCGGCGCGGCTCGACGCAGTGTGGGTCAAGCGCGACGGATTCTACAACGACCCGGCGAACCACACGACGGTCAACAACCGCAACCGCTTCTTCACCCGCGGCCAGATCCTGTT
Source organism: Sphingomonas sp. (assembly GCF_045810705.1). Lineage (GTDB taxonomy): Bacteria > Pseudomonadota > Alphaproteobacteria > Sphingomonadales > Sphingomonadaceae > Sphingomicrobium. Next base: position 17,321 of record NZ_JBJMVI010000002.1, read on the forward strand.
CCAGCCCGACGACAAGCTGTCGGTGCGGCTGATCGGCGACTATACGTGGCGCAAGGAGCGCTGCTGCGGCGCCGTCTATGTCGACAACAGCGTCAATTCGAACGTCGGCAACCTCAACGAGATCGCAAATCCGCTCAATCAGCCGGGAGGAGTTCCGGCGCGCACGAACGATGCTGGGAACAACATCGTCAACGTCCTGCGCGACCTCGGCCAGGACCTGACCGCTTTGCATTCAGGCTACAGTCGCACGCTCTCGGTCACTCCAGGCCGCGATTATACCGGCACAACCAAGGACATGGGCGTCTCGGGCGAGGTCAATTATGATCTCGGTGCGGCAACGCTGACGTCAATCACCGCCTATCGGCATTACAACTCGGATCAGAGCGGCGATGTCGACTATAGCACCGTCGACATCCTTTACCGCGCCCCGGGCGGCGCCGGGCGGCGGTTCAACACCTTCACCCAGGAGCTGAGGCTTCAGGGCAACGCCTTCGCCAACCATCTCGATTGGCTGGTCGGCGCCTATTACGCCAACGAGGACCTCAGGGTTACCGACAACCTCAAGTTCGGCAACCAATACGGGCGTTTCGCGAACTGCAGGATCGTTTCGCCGACGAGCCTCGCCGCGCTTTATTCGCCGGGAACGCGCGACTGCATGACGGTCGGCGCCCTGCCGATCACGGCGACGCCGCCCGCGCCCAGTCGACCGGCCCTGTTCGGCCCCTACTCGGTGCCCATTTACATGGCTTTCGATAATCTCGACACGCTCAACGGCCTCGGATCGACGCAGGACGTCTATCACCAGAAGAGCAAGAACTGGGCGCTCTTCACCCACAACATCTTCCATGTGACTCCGCAGATCGATTTGACGGTCGGCGCGCGTTATACGCACGAGAGCAAGGACTTCGACGCCACCTTCGGCAACAACAATACGGTCTGCACCGCCAACCAGGCGCTGCTCCGAAAGTACACCAATCCTAACGATCCAACAAACTTCATCCCCTCCAGTGCCGCCACCAATGGGCTCATCCGAGTTATGTCGGCGATCCTCAACCTGTCGTGCCAGGGCAATTCGACCGCCGAGCTCAACGGCGTGTCGATCCGCGACAGCCGATCGGAGGGCAAGATCACCGGCACCGGCGTGCTGTCGTACAAACCCGCCGAAAACATGCTCCTCTATGCGAGCTACTCGCGCGGCTATAAGGCAGGTGGGTTCAACCTCGACCGCTCGGCGTTGAAGGCGCCGTACCAGACATTCGCGGAACTGGGCGGCGCCCAGGCCCTTGTCCACAACCTTCAGTTCGCGCCGGAGACGGTGAACAATTACGAAATCGGCGGCAAATTCTCGCGCCACGGTTTCCTGTTCAATTTCGCCATCTTCCAGGAGGACTTCAAGAACTTCCAGCTCAACACGTTCGACGGCACGGTGTTTATCGTCCAGAACGTCAACGGTTGCTCGACCAGCCTCAACGGCGCGGACCGCGACCAGAGCTTCTACCCCGGCTCGGCGAACTTCATTCCGCCGGTGATCGCCGCGGGGTCGGCGTTCAATCTCAACCCCGCCGCATCAACGGGCCGCTGTCCGGCAGGCGACGTCGGTTGGGGCGTCCGTTCGCGCGGTATCGAGCTTGAAAGCACGGTCTCCCCGATGGGCGACATGCACATCAACCTCGGACTGACCTATGCCAACACGAAATATCGGGACAATCTGGTCGGCAACGCAAACGGGGATCCGCTCAGCCCGGCGCTGCGGGTGCTGCCCGGCAAGAATATCTCGAACGCGCCGCGGCTCGTCGGGACCGCCTCTTTCGCCTACAATCCGCTCATCGGCACGTCGGGCCTGCGCGGACTGTTCTATGTCGACGGTCGCGTCACGAGCCACTACAACACCGGGTCGGACCTGTTCCCGCAGAAGGACCAGCAATCCTACACGGTCATCAACGGCAGGATCGGGCTTCAGTCAGCCGACAGAAGCATCTCGCTCGAATTCTGGGCGCAGAACCTGTTCAACAAGGATTATGCCCAAGTCGCATTCAACTCGCCGTTCCAGGCGGGCGGCGGAACGACGCCGCCGTACGATCCGGGCTTCACCTTGGCTCCATTCGTTGATCCCCAATACCCGGGCAGCCGCCAGCTCTTCTCGATGTTCCTAGCCGAGCCGCGGACGTTCGGTGTGACGCTGCGAGCGCGGACCGGCTTCGCGCACAAAGCGGCGCCGGCCTATGTCGCGCCACCGCCTCCACCGCCGCCACCGGTGGTCGAGGCACCTCCGCCGCCTCCGCCTCCGCCGCCGCCTCCGCCCGCGGTACCCGAGCGCGGCTGACGGGAAGGATCCAAAGGGGAGGGCCTCACCCGCATGGGTGGGGCCTTTTTCCTTAAGCGGCCCTGGCCTTGGAAGGCTCGCGCGCGGCCTCGATCAACGCCGCGCGTAGCTGTTCGCCTTCCTCGGCGGTGAGCTTCTTGCCATCGGCGCGGGTCAGGTAGAAAACGTCGACCGCGCGTTCGCCGAAGGTCGCAATATGCGCCGAGTGAATGGTGTGCCCGCAGGCGTGAATCGCCGCGGCGAGCCCGGCGAGCAACGCCGGCCGGTCGCGCGCATTGACTTCGACCACCGTCGTCCGGGTCGAGGCTCGGTCGGCAATTGCGACTGACGGCGCGACCTCGAACGCGGCGCTGCGCTGTTGCAGCTCACCGCTCGGCAGCCGCGGCGGTGAAGCGCTGCTCAGCGCGGTTTCGACAGATTTCACCAGGCGTCCGCGCAGACGCCGGTCCGAATAAGGCCGCCCCCGACCATCGAGGACGAGCAGATTGTCGAGCGCCATGCCGTCGCGCGTGGTGTGAATCCGCGCGTCGATGATGTTCGCGCCGGCTGCCGCCAATCCGGCGCAGATGCGGTAGAACAGCGCCTCCCGGTCCGGCGTGAAGACGCTGACCCGAGTCGCGCCGCTTTCAGCGTCGTCCTCGACGACGACGTCGGGCTTCGCGTCGCCGATATGCGCCTCGGCGGTCGCGACTTGACGCGCATTGGCGAGCTGCCATGCGGGCGGTTCGGCGACCCAGTAGCTGTCGGGCAGGCGGCGAGCATGAGCGCGCGCCGCGCTTGCTTTCCAACCGAGCCGGACTGCGAGCTCTTGCTGACGCCTTTCGACAATCCCGGCCCGCCCGTGCTGCTTGTGGCCGAGCCGGAGCTGCTCCTCGGCCGCTTCGAACAATGTGCGAAGCAGCGTGCGCTTCCATTCGCTCCACACCCCCGGGCCAACCGCACGGATGTCGACGACGGTCAGGATCAAGAGAAGCCGAAGACGTTCGGGGCTCTGCACCTGGCGGACGAAATCCTCGATCGTCTTGGGGTCGGCAAGGTCGCGCTTGAACGCGGTCGACGAGAGCAGGAGATGGTAGCGGACGAGCCAGGACACGGTCTCGGTTTCGGCCGGATCGAGACCGAAGCGCGGCCCGAGCGTGAGCGCGATCTCGGCGCCGATCTCGCTGTGGTCACCCCCGCGGCCCTTGGCGATATCGTGCAGTAGGACGGCGACATACAGCACGCGGCGCGACGCGATCTGCTTGATGATTGCGGTGGATAGCGGATGGTCGGCCTTGAGCTCGCCGCGCTCGATCGCCGCGAGCAGGCCGATCGCGCGGATCGAATGCTCGTCGACGGTATAGTGATGGTACATGTCGAACTGCATCTGCGCGACGACGCGGCCGAAGTCCGGTACGAAGCGGCCAAACACGCCGGCTTCGTTCATCCAGCGCAGCACGTTCTCGGGATGGTGGAGCGAGGTCAGCGCCTCCATGAACAGCGCGTTCGCGCCCGCATCGACGCGCACCGCACGGTCGATCAATGCGGCCTCGCGGCTTGCCGCGCGCATTGCCGCCGGGTGGATTTCGAGCTGCTCGCGCGCGGCGAGCGCGAATAGCTCGAGGAGGCGCACCGGATCCTTGCGGAAATAATCGTTGGCGGGAATCGAAATTCGCCCGCGGTCGAGGACGAAGCCGCCAAGCCGTTTTGGCCGGCGGCGGATGGTCGGCAGCGCGAAGCGGAAGCCCTTCTTGCCCAATTGCTCATCGAGCTGGGCGAGGAACACGCCGGTCAGATCGCCGACGATCTTGGCGTTGAGGAAATAGAATTGCATGAAGCGCTCGACGGCCGATTTCCCCGGCCGGTCGGCGTAATGCATGATGCCGGCGATCCTCGGCTGATATTCGAAGCTCAAGCGCTCCTCGGCCCGCCCGGCGAGCAGGTGGAGGTGACAGCGCACCGACCAGAAGAAGCGCTCGGCGCGGTCGAACCGCTTGAACTCGGCAGCGCTCAATAGTCCGGCACGCACGAGGTCCGCGGGCTTGTCGACCCCGTGGACATATTTGCCGATCCAGTAGAGCGTCTGGAGGTCGCGCAGGCCCCCCTTGCCGTCCTTGACGTTGGGTTCGACCACGTAGCGGCTGTCGCCCATTCGCACGTGCCGTTCGTCGCGCTCGGCAAGCTTGGCGGCGACGAACTGCGCCGCCGAGCCGGCGACGACCTCCTTGCGGAAGCGGGCCATTGCGGCGTCGAAGATTTTCTCATCACCCCAGAGCCAGCGCCCCTCGAGGAAGGCGGTGCGGATGGTCATGTCCTTCTTCGCCAGCGCGATCAGCTGGGCAACGGAGCGGACCGAGTGGCCGACCTTGAGCTTCAGATCCCACAGCAGGTGCAGCGTCGCCTCGGCAGCCTGTTCCTGCGTGGCCGTCGGCGCCTTTGCCGTGAGGAACATGAGGTCGAGGTCGCTGAACGGCGCCATTTCGCCGCGTCCGGTGCCGCCGAGACCGACCAGCGCGAGGTCGCTTGGAGTTTGGTCAATCATCCGCGCGCAGACGAAGTCGTAAGCGAGCCGGACGAGCTGATCATGGAGGAAGGCGGTTGCTTGCGCCGCGGCGCGGCCGTTGCCGGGCTCATCGGCCAGCCGCTTCGCGATCTCGGCGCGGCCATTTTCGAGTGCCCCGCGCAGGATCGCTGCGGCCTCGGCGCCAAGCTTCCGTCCGCCACGCAGTCCCGCCAGGCAGTCGGCCACGGCGCGGCGGTCGACGATCGAGCGGCGCTGGTCGACGTCGGCGAGCGTCATGACTCGCGCTCGGTCGCAATCCGCTTGAGGCGATAGAGTTGCTCAAGCGCATCGCGTGGGCTGAGGCCGTCGGGTTCAATCTCGTCGAATGCTGCGGCGAGCGGGTCGGGCGAGCGCTCCGGCTCGGTCGCGGCGGCGAACAGGGGCAAATCGTCGAGCCCGGCGGCGATCCCGCCGGTCGCGTCCCGGCCCGCCTCGAGCTTGGCAAGGACCGACCGCGCGCGGGCGACGACTGTGGCCGGAAGGCCGGCAAGCTTGGCGACCGCAATGCCGTAGCTGCGGTCGGCGGCACCGTCGGCGACTTCGTGCAGCAGAACCAGGTCGCCCTTCCACTCGCGCGCGCGGACATGATGCAGCGACAGCGCGTCGAGCCGTCCGGCGAGGCGCGTGAGCTCATGATAATGGGTCGCGAACAAGGTGCGGCATTTGACCTGATCGTGCATCGCCTCGACCACCGCCCAGGCAATCGCTAGCCCGTCATAAGTCGACGTGCCGCGGCCGATCTCGTCGAGAATGACGAGGCTGTTGGGGCTCGCCTGGGCGAGGATCGCCGCGGTTTCGACCATCTCGACCATGAAGGTCGAGCGGCCCCGCGCCAGATTGTCCGACGCTCCGACGCGGCTGAAGAGACGGTCGACGATGCCGATCTTGGCGCGCGCTGCGGGGACGAAGCTGCCCGCCTGCGCCAGCACGGCGATCAACGCGGCCTGTCTCAGGAAGGTTGACTTGCCGCCCATGTTGGGGCCGGTGATCAGCCACAATCGATCGATCGGGCCGATCGATAGATCATTGGCAATGAAGCGCTCGCCGCCGTCGCGCAGCGCGGCCTCGACGACGGGATGGCGCCCGGCTTCGATCTCAAGGCACGGCTGGTCGGTCAAGCGCGGCAGGCACCATCCGCCCTCGGCGGCGCGGTGGGCGTGGCTCGCGGCGACATCGATCCGGGCGATCGCCTCGGCGGTGGCGGTGATCTGCGCCGATGCGGCGACGGCGAGCGCGGTCAGCTCCTCGGCATGCGCGGCTTCGGCGGCGAGCGCGTGGGCGCCCGCCTCGACGACGCGGCTCGCTTCCTCGTGCAGCTCGGGCGAATTGAAGCGCACGACCCCGGCGAGGGTCTGGCGGTGGGTGAAGCCGCTGTCCGGTGACATCAGCCTGTCCGCGTGCCGCGCCGATACCTCGACATGATAGCCGAGCACCGCGCTGTGGCGGATCTTCAGCGAACCGATCGCGGTGGCGTCGCGGTAGCGCGCTTCGAGCGCGGCGATCGCCTGGCGGCCGTTCGCTGCGGCGTCGTGCAGCGCGTCCAGGTCCGCGTCATAGCCTTCGGCGATGTAGCCGCCCTTGGAAGCATCGAGCGGCGGCGAGGCGACCAGCGCGCGCGCGAGCTGTTCAACCAGCTCGTCATGACCACCGAGGCGCGGCAGCAGCGCGTCGAGCAACGGCGGACGGTCCAGCTCGGCTTCGAGCTCCCGCTTGAGCGCGGCAGCGGCGCCGAGCCCGTCGCGCAGCAGCGCGAGATCGCGCGGGCTTCCGCGGCCCGCCGCCAGTCTTGCCAGCGCGCGGGCGAAGTCGGGCATCGCCTTCAATGCCGAGCGCACCCGCTCGCGCCGGATCGCGTCCTCATGCAGCCATTGGGCAAGCGCAAGGCGTTGCTCGATCGCCCGGATATCGGTCAGCGGCGCAGCCACGTCTTCGCACAGGAGGCGCCGGCCCGCGGCGGTCTGGCAGCGGTCGATCTCGCCCAGCAGGCTTCCGGCGACGGGGCCGCCAACCGAGCGCGTCAGCTCGAGGCTGTCGCGGGTCGCGGCATCGATCGCCATGTGGTCCGAGCGGGCGATCCGGCGCGGCCCGTCGAGCAGGATCCCGGCGCCCTTCTGGGTCGCGTCGAGATAGGCGAGGAGTCCGCCGGCGGCGGCAAGCTCGGCACGCGACGGCGAACCGAGGCCGTCAAGCGTCGCGACTCCGAACCTGGCCTTGAGCGCGCGTTCGCCGGCGATGCTGTCGAACCCGCCCTTGCCGGCGCTTTTACGAATGCCCGGCACCGGTCCGTCTGCAATCGTCTCGGCGGGCGACAGCCGCGCAAGCTCGGCGGCGAGCTCGCCCGTGCCGCAGCTCACCAGCTCGAACCGGCCGGTAGAAATATCCGCGGCGGCGATCGCCCATTCGTCACCCGCGCGGCCGATCGCCGCCAGCCAGTTGGCCGATGCGGATTCGAGCAAAGTGTCTTCGGTCAGCGTGCCGGGGGTGACGAGGCGGATGATCGCACGGTCGACCAGTGCCTTCGCCCCGCGCGCCTTGCGCGCTTCGGCGGGGCTTTCAATCTGCTCGGCGATGGCGACCCGGTGACCGCCCTTGATCAGCCGCGCGAGGTACGATTCGGCGGAATGAACGGGCACGCCGCACATCGGGATCGGTTCGCCGGCATCCGCGCCCCGCTTGGTCAGCGCGATGTCGAGCGTGGCCGACGCGGCCTTCGCATCGTCGAAGAACAGTTCGAAGAAATCGCCCATGCGGTAGAACAGGAGCGCATCGCCGGCCTCCTCCTTGAGGCGCCGGTACTGGGCCATCATCGGGGTCGGAGCGTCGGCGCGGGCCATGGGCGAAGCGTAGCCGCTCACGGCGCCGGGTGCGACCCTGGATTGTCCCCGCGCGTGACACTTCGCGGCCCAATCCGCTAAGGCGCGGCCATGTCGGAAAGCAACGTTAGATATACCGAGCAAGAGGCGCTCGATTTCCACGCGCGCGGGCGGCCGGGAAAGATCGAGATCGTTGCGACCAAGCCGATGGCGACGCAGCGCGACCTGGCGCTGGCCTACTCGCCGGGAGTTGCAGTCCCGGTGCGCGCGATCGCCGACAATCCCGGCTGCGCCTATGATTATACCGCCAAGGGCAATCTCGTCGCGGTCATTTCCAACGGCACCGCGATCCTAGGCCTCGGCAATCTGGGCGCGCTCGCGTCCAAGCCGGTGATGGAAGGCAAGGCGGTGCTGTTCAAGCGCTTCGCCGACGTCGACGCGATCGACATCGAGGTGAAGACCGAGGACGCCCAGCGCTTCATCGACTGCGTCGAGCTGCTCGAGCCGAGCTTCGGCGGCATCAACCTCGAAGACATCGCAGCGCCCGACTGCTTCATCATCGAACAGACGCTGCGCGAGCGGATGAACATCCCGGTGTTTCACGACGACCAGCACGGCACCGCGATCATCACCGCCGCCGGGCTGATCAACGCCTGCTTCCTGACCAAGCGCAAGCTGTCGCAAATCAAGGTGGTGGTGAATGGCGCCGGCGCGGCGGCGATCGCCTGCACCGAACTGGTCAAGGCGATGGGCGTGCGCGGCGACAATGTCATCATGTGCGACCGCAAGGGCGTGATCCACAAGGGTCGCACCGACCTTGATCAGTGGAAGTCGGCGCACGCGGTCGAGACCGACAAGCGCACACTGGCCGAAGCGGTCGAAGGCACTGATGTGTTCCTTGGCCTGTCCGCGGCGAACGTGCTCAGCAACGATATGGTGAAGACCATGGCCAAGGAGCCGATCATCTTCGCCATGGCCAATCCCGACCCGGAGATCTGGCCGCCCGATGCGATGGAGGCGCGGCCCGACGCAATCATCGCCACCGGCCGCTCGGACTTCCCCAATCAGGTCAACAATGTCCTCGGCTTCCCCTTCATCTTCCGCGGCGCGCTCGATGTGCGGGCGACGGCGATCAACGATGCGATGAAGATCGCCGCTGCCGAAGCCCTGGCGGAGCTGGCTCGGGAGCCGGTACCCGAGGAAGTCGCCGCCGCCTACGGCGGGCGCTCGCACAGCTTTGGACGGGATTATATCATTCCGGCGCCGTTTGACCCGCGGCTGATGGAAGTCGTTGCTTCCGCCGTAGCCGAAGCGGCGGTGAAGAGCGGAGTCGCCCAGAAGCCGCTCGCAAACATCGAGGATTATCGCCAGGAGCTGCGCGCGCGCCTCAACCCGACCGTTGCAGTGATGAGCCTCGCCTACGAGAACGCGCGCTCCAATCCGAAGCGGGTGCTGTTCGCCGAGGGCGAGGAGCCCAACGTGTTGCGCGCCGCGATCGCGTTCAAGGAAGCCGGGTACGGGACGCCGGTGTTGGTCGGGCGCGAGGAAGTCTACGACCTGCTCGCCGAGATGGGCGTCGACGATCCCAAGGATTATCAGGTGCTCAACAGCCGCAATTCGCCGCTGGTCGGGCGCGCGGTCGATTACATCTACGCCAAGCGCCAGCGTCAGGGGATGCTGCGCCGCGAGGTCGAGCGGCTGGTCAACCAGGACCGCAACTATTTCGCTGCCGCCATGCTCGCGCTGGGCGAAGCCGACGCGATGATCACCGGGACCACGCGGCCGTTCAGCCAGTCGCTTCGCCAGGTGCGGCTGGTGATCGACGACGAGCCCGAGGCGACGCCGTTCGGCATCAACGTCATCGTCGGCCGGCATCATACGGTGCTGATCGCCGACACCGCCGTGACCGAGCGGCCGACGGCCGAGCAATATGCGGCGATCGCGATGCGCGCCTCGGCGTTCGCACGGCGGATGGGCCTCGAGCCGCGCGTCGCGTTCACCAGCTACACGACGTTCGGCAACCCTCCCGGCATGCACATCGAGGAGCTCCGCGAAGCCGTGCAGATGCTCGGCAGCTTCAAAGCGGACTTCGAGTTCGAAGGCGAAATGGCGCCGGATGTCGCCCTCAATTACGACATGCAGAAGCGCTTCTATCCGTTCACGCGGCTCTCAGGGCCGGCGAACATTCTCGTGATGCCAGGGCTCCAGTCGGCGAGCCTTTCGGCCAAGCTGCTGCGCGAGCTCGGCGGCGAAAGCGTGCTCGGCCCCTATCTGCTCGGCCTCGCCAATCCGGTGCAAATCGCGCCGATGACGGCGAGCGCATCCGACCTGGTGATGCTGGCGGTGCTGGCCGGAGGGGATGCCCATTCGCGCCAGCAGCGTGAGGCCGCGCGAACAGCCTAACGCGAGGCTAGCGGCGGGCAAGCGAGCTGTAGCGGCCTGATGAAACACTTTCGTGACCGGGCGATCGACTCAGCGACCGGCCGCGATTCCGGATAGAAAATCCAAATGACGGCTGAATCGCGTCCGGCCGCGCGGACCAGTTCGCGGCCATCAAGCGTCGGCACCAGCTCCGCCCTCGTCGGCACGCCGGCTCGGCGGAAGAAATATTCGCCGATCTTCCGACGCGTTTCCATCGCGAGCATCTGCTGGCCCTTGTAGCCGAGCGAGAATTTGAGTTGCTGCGGCCGGAGCGGGATTAATTGTTGCGCGGCCCATTCCATGCTCGTTTCCCGTATTTTCAGCGGAGCGGCGATGGCGGCATAGGTGGCGAGCGCGCCCGAGATGCCTACGAGCAGAAGCCGCGCGGCGGCACCCGACGCCACCGTCACAAGCGCGAGCATCAGCGCGGGTGCGCAGGCGGTGAGATAGCGGTCGACGACGAGCGACCGGCCCCAGCCGGCGGCGACTAGCATCACCAGGGCCAGCAAACCCGCGATCGAGGCGAGGGCTGCGGCATGCGGGATCGGCTCCTTCGGGCGCAGGTAGCGCGAGGCCAGGGCCACGATCAGAAGCAACGGCGCGACGGCACCGAAACCGTAGATCATATAGGACGGAAGATTTCCGAGCGAGACTCGGGGAAGCCAGTTCGCATCGCCGGTCGCAACTTCGAACAGGACGCGGAAATGGGTGATCGCTTCAACCAGCGGTACCAGCAGCACGAGGAGCGATGGCCACAGCTTGAGAGCCCGGCCACGCAACACCGCGAGCAGCACCAGCCCCTGTGCCAGTCCCAGCGGTGCGCCCATGTAATGCGTCAACATCGTCAACGACGCGCAGCCCGTCCAAACGAAAGCGCGGCGCAAGCTCGGCTTGTCGATCAGCCGGGCGAAGGCGATCGTCTGCGCGGTGGCGACGAGGAACAGCAAGGCGTAGGGCCGAGCCTGCGTGGCGAAGATCGCGCCCGGCAGCCACAGGAAGAGCAGCGCCGCCCAGGCAATCGCGGCGGCGCGCGACTGGCCCGGAACCCGCCAGGCCAGCGGCAAAGCGGCGGCGGCGAGAATGAACAGCCACGAAGGGAGCCGCAAGGCGAAGTCGCTCCGCGCAACGGGAAGCAGCCACAGGATCGTGTAATAAAGCGGGGCGGCCACGTCGCGCCGCGCCTCGCGCACGAAATCGGCCAGGTGGGACTGGCTGGTGATGACCGCGGTGAAGGTCTCGTCGAGCGTGAGTGGCAGGCCTCGGGCGGCGATCAGCCGAAGGACCAGGACAATAGCCACACTCGCGCCTGCAAGAAGCGCGATCGGCAGGTCCTCACCTAGCGGCCGGCTCGCGGCCCGGCCGGCCGGCGCGGTGGTACTCAAATGCGCTCCACGCTCGAGACCGGCTCGGCGTCGCGGAGCGCGGCGATGATGCCGTGCAAATGGGCGAGGTCGTGGACCTCGATGTCGAGGTGGAAGGTCTGGAAGCTGCCGTCGCGGTGGACGAGCTGAAGATTGACGATGTTGGCGTGCTTCGTCCCGAGAATTCCGGACATGGCGCCGAGTGCGCCGGGGATGTCGCGCAGGATCACCGACAGCCGTGCCGCGCCGCCATCCGAACCTTCGCCCCAGGCGAGGTCGAGCCAGTCGGCATCGATCCCGCTGGCGAGCGTGTCGCAGCCGATCACGTGGACCTCGATCTCCTCGTCCTCTCGGCGCAGGCCGACGATGCGGTCGCCGGGGATCGGGTGGCAGCATTGCGCGAGATGATAGGCGACGCCCGCGGTCAGCCCCTTGATCGAGATCGCCTTGCGCTGGCCGAGCGGGCGCGGCGCGACATCGCCACCCGCGGAGCCCGGCATCAGCGCTTCCATCAGCGATTCATCGCTGACGCGCTTGCGCGCGATGGCGATCATCAGTTCGTCGTCATTCTCGATCTTGAGCTTCTTGAGCGCGCGCTTGAGCGCGTCCTTGTCGAGTTCGGCGGGCAGGCGGGCGACGATCTCGTCATAGATCTTGCGGCCGAGCTGGATGGTCTCGTCGCGCTCCTTGTGACGAACGAAACGGCGGACGCCGGCGCGCGCCTTGCCGGTGGCGACGAAGCGCAGCCAGCTCGGCTGCGGGTGCTGCGCCTCGGACGCGAGGATTTCGACCTGGTCGCCGTTTTCGAGCATCGTGCGCAGCGGGACGACGCGCCCGTTGACCTTGGCGCCGACGGTGCGGTCGCCAAGGTCGGTATGGACCGCGTAGGCGAAGTCGACCGGCGTCGCGCCCTTGGGAAGCTGGATCAGCTCGCCCTTTGGCGTGAAGGCAAAAATCCGGTCCTGGTACATCGCCATCCGGGTATGCTCGAGCAGCTCCTCGGGACTCTCGGCATGCTCGAGGATTTCCATCAGATCATCGACCCACGGAATGGCGACGTCGTTCTTGGGCTTGCCTTCCTTATAAGCCCAGTGCGCCGCGAGGCCGCGCTCGGCCTGCTCATGCATGTCCCGGCTGCGGATCTGGATTTCGATCCGCATCTTGGAATCGTGGATAACCGAGGTGTGCAACGAGCGGTAACCGTTGCGCTTCGGCGTCGAGATGTAATCCTTGAAGCGGCCGGGGACCATCGGCCAGCGGCGATGGATCAGCCCGAGCGCGCGATAGCATTCGGCGACGTCCTCGACGATGATCCGGAAGGCCATCACGTCGGACAATTGCTCGAAGCTGATGTGCCGCTCGGCCATCTTCTTCCAAATGGAATAAGGATGTTTCTGCCGACCCAGGACCTCCGCGACGAGGCCATTGTCGGCGAGGTAGAGCTGGAGGCCGAGGCCGATGCGGTTGACCAGGTCGCCGCCGGATTCGGTGAGCTGGTTCAGGCGGCGCGTAATCGATGCGAACGCGTCCGGCTCGAGCTCGCGGAATGCAAGCGTCTGCATTTCGGTCATCATCTCGTACATGCCGATGCGCTCGGCGAGCGGGGCGTAGATGTCCATCGTCTCGCGCGCGATGCGGTGGCGCTTCTCTTCGGACGGGATGTGATGCAGCGTGCGCATGTTGTGCAGCCGGTCGGCGAGCTTCACCAGCAACACCCGGATGTCGTCGCTCAGCGCCAGCAGGAACTTGCGCAAATTCTCCGCCGCGCGTTCGTTCTCCGACTGCGCCTCGATCTTGCTGAGCTTGGTCACCCCGTCGACCAGGCGGGCGACGTCCTTGCCGAACAGTTTCTCGATTTCCTGCGGCGTCGCGAGCGTATCTTCGATCGTATCGTGGAGGATCGCGGTGACGATCGTCTGGTCGTCGAGCCTCAAGTCGGTGAGGATGCCCGCCACTTCAATCGGATGGCTGAAATAGGGATCGCCCGAGGCACGCATCTGCGAGCCGTGCGCCTTCATCGAGAAAACATAGGCGCGGTTGATCAGCCCCTCATCCGCGTCGGGATCGTAGGAGCGGACTTTTTCGACGAGTTCGTACTGTCGCAGCACGCCCTAAGATGGGGCGATGCGGCTTGATTGTGCAAGCGCGAAAGGTGGGAGCTGCCGCGAGGGAGGGGACGAGACAGCTCCCGGGAAGATTATTGGGCCGCGAGGGCCTTGCCGGCGTCCGACTTCGCCGCGGAATTGCACCTGTCGAGTTCGGCCGGCGCAAAGGCTCGGCCGTCGGCGACAAAGCTGTCGACCTTACCGACGCGCCTGGCGAGCGACTGGCAGAGCACCGCAGGGCGGCTTTCGTCGGTCGCGCCCTGGCAGGCACCGGTGCCGCAGGCCCAGATGATGTCGCGCGCGATGATCCGTTCGGTCGTCGGGACGGCGAGCTTGGCGGAATAAGTTGAAGCGCCCGCGGGGGCGGCGGCGAGAGCGAGGGCGCAGACTGCCAAAACTGGACGATGCATCGCTATTGACCCCTTTGAAAGTTGCAATACGCAACGGAATAGGATAATTCGTTGCACTTGGCAACTGTTTTTTCGCTCGTTTGTGTGCTTTGATGAGATTCTCTGGGGAGAGAAGGGCTTATGGCGACGGATTCGCTGACGGCTCATTTGGATGAGTTCAGGGAAGCGGCGCTGTCGTGCGCGCTGCCCGGGGCGGTCGAGCTGATCGGCGAGAAATGGGCCTTCCTCATCCTTCGCGGAGCGCTCAACGGCCTCCGGCATTTCGAGGAATTCCAAGGCGGCCTGGGCATCGCCCGCAACATCCTGTCGGATCGCCTGTCCAAGCTGGTCGCGGGCGGCATCCTCGAGCGCGCGGCCGACCCGGAGGATGGACGGCGGGTGATCTACTCACTCACACCCAAGGGTGAGGGCCTGCTGCCGGTCGTCCTCGCGCTTCGTCAGTGGGGCGAGCGCTGGGGCTATGGCAAAATGAAGGTGGTCCTCGCCGACCGGCGTGACCGCCGCCCCGTGCGCAAGATCTGCGTCGTCGCGCATGATGGGCGCGAACTCGGGCTCGATGATCTGACCTGGATCAAGTCCGACGAAGCGGCGGGTCTGTTCACCGCCGCCGAATAGTCATTCGAGCGAGAGGATGTGGTCGCGAAGCGCGCGGGCGTCATGGAGCGCGTTATGCGGCACCTTGCTGTTCGCCGCCGTGCTGAAGCCGGGGAGCGCAACGAAGCGGAAACTCATCTCGGGGACCTCGGACATCACGCCGGGCCCGGTCACCAGCAAAGCGTTGAACAGCGCGATATCCTCGGGCCAATCGGCGATAATCAAGGGATCCTGGTCACCGGCGAGATAGTGGGCGACGGTGCGGGCGGCGTCAGCCCGGCTCATCCGCGCCGACACCAGATTCTGCGGCACCGTGTCGAGATAGGGCACGACATTGCGCTCAACCCACTCCTCGAGCGCGCCGTCCCAGTCGAGCGTCAGGTAAAGTTCCTCGCCGTGCTCCGGAACCAATGCGAGGCTGAGCAGCGCTCCGCCCCAGCCATTATATTCCGTGTCGAGGAAGTATCTCAGCGCTGGACCGTTTGGCGGCAGTCGTCGGTCGGCAGCGGCCTGCCCTTCCGGCACCGATCCTCGGCGAGACGAAGTTGCTTGCCGCGCCGCTCCTCTTCCTTCCGGATCTCGCGGCCGCGCTTCTCGTCGGCTTCTTTCTGGCTGGTGGTGACGGCGTCGACGCCGGCGGAAACCGCCTTCACCGGCAAGGTGACGACATCGACCGCGGTCTTGGCGACGGTGCCGACGACGCAGCCGGGAAGGAATAAGGTCAGGGACAGGCTGAGAATGCGCTTCATGACGGCAAGATTCGCAGAAGCGGCGCGAACGGGCAATGAACAATCATAGCTGCATTGCCGCCTCGGCGAGCGATTCGGCCTGCGTCAGCAGCGTCTCGTCGGCTTCCGCGCCCGGGGGCAGCGCCTCGCGCCCGACGATGACCATCAGCGGCACGGCCATCGGGGTGATTCTCCCGGGTTGGACGTGGAGCATGGTCGCCGACGCGCGGTCGACCAGCCGGACAAGCCGCCCGAGCTCGGTCATTCGCCGCCGCGCATCGTCCCACGCCGCGCGCAGCAGCAAATGCTGGGGCTCGTAGCGGCGCAGGACGTCGTAGATGAGGTCGGTCGAGAAGCTGACCTGCCGCCCCGACTTGCGCTTGCCCGGGTGGTGCCGCTCGACCAGCCCGCCGATCACCGCGACCTCGCGGAACGCGGTCTTGAGCAAGTATGAGCTTTCGACCCAGTCGACGAACTCTTGCTCGAGGATATCCGCCGAGAATAGGGCCTTGGGGTCGGTGATCGGCTCGAGACCGTAGCAGGCGAGCGCATAATCGTTGGCGACGAAGCCCATCGGCTTGAGCCCCGCGCTCTCCATCCGCCGGGTGATCAGCATGCCCAGCGACTGGTGCGCGTTCCAGCCTTCGAAGCTGTAGGCGACCATGAAGTGCTGGCCCTCGTGCGGAAAGGTCTCGACCAGCAGCTGGTGCGGCTCGGGGATGACCGAGCGCTCGGACTGCACCTCGAGCCACTCGCTGACATCGTCGGGAAAGCGCGACCAGTCGTTGCGGTCGGCCAGCATGTGGCGGACGCGGTTCGCGAGGTGAGTGGACATCGACATGCGCTGCCCGCCGTAGGTGACGATCCGCGCCCGCTTGGACGAGGCGTGGACGATGATGTCGGTGTCCTTGAACTGCTCGACCTCGAGGCTGAGGCCGGAGAAATAGAAATGGTCGCCGGGGCTGAGCGTCGAGGCATAGCCCTCCTCGATCGTGCCGAGATTGCGGCCATTGCGGAAGCGGACGGTGAGCAAGGGCTGCTCGACGATCACGCCGGCGTTCAGCCGATGCTGCTGGGCGATCGCCGGCCGCGCGATGCGCCACATGCCGCCGGGCTCGGGCACCAGCCGGCGGAAGCGGTCATAGGCCTTGAGCGCGTAGCCCCCCGTGGCGATGAAGCTCAGGACCTCCTCGAACGTCTCCTGCTTGAGGCCGGCATAAGGCGCCGCCGAGCGGACCTCGGCGAGCAGCTCGTCCTGCTGGAACGGCGCGGCGACGGCCATCGCCAGGATATGCTGCGCAAGCACGTCGAGCGCGCCGGGGCGGAACACTTCGGGGTCGAGCTCGCCGTCGTCGATCGCGTCGAGCGCGGCGCGCGATTCGAGATATTCGAAGCGATTGCCGGGGACGATGATCCCCTTGCTCGGCTCGTCGAGCCGGTGGTTGGCGCGGCCGATCCGCTGCAGCAGCCGCGACGAGCCTTTGGGCGCGCCCATCTGGATGACCAGGTCGATGTCGCCCCAGTCGATTCCGAGGTCGAGGCTCGCGGTCGCGACCAGGCCTCGCAGGCGTCCCACGGCCATCGCCGCTTCGACCTTGCGCCGCGCCTCGACCGCGAGGCTGCCGTGGTGGATGCCGATCGGCAGCGCTTGGTCGTTGACCGCCCACAAATCCTGGAAGATCAGCTCGGCGAGGCTGCGCGTGTTGCAGAAAACCAGCGTGGTCTTGTGAGCCTCGATCAGCTCCATCACCTCGCGCACGGCGTGCCGGCCCGAGTGGCCGCCCCACGGGATCTTGTTCTCGGGAATCAGGATCGACAGGTCGGGCTCCGCGCCGGGATCGCCGATGACGACATCGACCAGCTCCATGTCGGCGTCGGGCGCGAGCCACGAGCGGTACGCGTCAGGGTCGCTGATGGTCGCCGAGAGGCCGACGCGCCGGAGGCCGGGCGCGAGCTTCTGCAGCCGGCTCATCGACAGCGACAGCAGGTCGCCGCGCTTCTCCTTAGCGAAGCCGTGGAGCTCGTCGACGACAATCGACCGCAGATTCTCGAACATCAGCGCCGCGTCGGGGTAGCTCAGCAGCAGGCTCAGCGACTCGGGCGTGGTCAGCAGCACTTGCGGCGGCTTGACCCGCTGACGCGCCTTGCGGTCGGAGGGCGTATCGCCGGTGCGCGTCTCGACCCGGATATCGAGCCCCATCTCCTCGATCGGGCCGATGAGGTTGCGCTGGACGTCGACGGCCAGCGCTTTCAGCGGCGAGACATAGAGCGTGTGAAGGCCCTCGGACGGCTGCTCGGCAAGTTCACAAATCGTCGGAAGGAAGCCCGCGAGCGTCTTGCCGGCGCCGGTCGCGGCGACCAGCAATGCGCTCCGCCCAAGCCGCGCGCGCTCGAGCATTTCGAGCTGGTGCCGGCGCGGCCGCCAGCCCTTGGATTCGAACCACTTCTCTACGAGTGGGGGAAGCGCGTCACTTCTCAGCTTTATCGGTCCCCTCGCGCCGGCGCTGCTCCTCCTCGGTGTAGAGATCGTGCGTCGCCTGTTCGGTGCGGCCGTCCTTGCCCGTCGAGCGGCGCCTCATCACCAGCCAGATCAGCACGATCAGCAGGATCGCCGGCCCGATTATGTCGATCACCCACCAATTCGCTCGATCCATGCTCTTCCTCCCGGGGGAACTTTGCGTTGCCTGCCCTATATAGCTCGCGATGGCGCGATTGGGTTCCTGGATTCACTCCCACCCCGAGGGCATCTATGTCGAGCCCGCCGATGCGTGGATCGACCCGTCGGCGCCGAAGGCCCGCGCCTGGGTCACGCACGGCCACGGCGACCATGCCCGGAGCGGGCATTCAGCCGTGCTCGCGACCGCCGAAACCCTGGCGATCATGGAAACGCGTTACGGGCCCCAATCGGGTCAGCCGATCACCTATGACGAGACGATCCGCGTCGGCGAGGTCGACGTGCGCTTCGTCCCCGCCGGCCACGTTCTCGGCTCCGCGCAGATCGTGATGGAGCATCGCGGTGAGCGGATCGTCGTCTCGGGCGATTACAAGCGCCGGCCCGATCCGACCTGCGCCTGCTTCGTGCCGGTGCCGTGCGACGTCTTCATCACCGAGGCGACCTTCGGCCTGCCGGTGTTCCGCCATCCCGACACCGGGAGCGAGATCGACCGGTTGCTCCACCGGCTGCACTCCGACCCGAGCCGCTGCGTGCTGGTCGGCGCCTATGCGCTCGGCAAGGCGCAGCGGATCATCTGTGAGCTGCGGGCGCGCGGACATCACGACCCGATCTATTTCCATGGCGCGATCGAGCGGTTGAACCAGCTCTACGAGAGCTTCGGCGTGGAGCTGGGCGAGCTTCGCTCCGCGACCGGCGCGACGAAGGCGGAAATGGCCGGCCATATCGTGATCGCCCCGCCCGGCGCACTCAACGACCGCTGGTCGCGGCGGCTGCCCGACCCGGTGACCGCGATGGCCTCAGGCTGGATGCGCATCCGCCAGCGCGCCCGCCAGCGCAATGTCGAGCTGCCTTTGATCATCTCCGATCACGCCGACTGGGACGAGCTGACCATGACCATCCGCGAGCTCGAGCCCAGCGAAGTGTGGATCACGCATGGCCGCGAGGAAGCGCTCAAGCATTGGTGCATGACCCACCAGATCAAGGCCTGCGAGCTGAACCTTGTCGGCTATGAGGATGAGGATGATTGAACTGCGGTTCGGTGACCTTGGGATAGACGCTCATTCGACGTCACTGACTTCCTCGACCAACTGCAATGAATTTGCACGATAACAGTAGATGGGTTCTCCGCCGACGCCGCCGAGCTCCATTTTCAGTTGAATGCAATTTCTGTCGGGAAATGACATCACAACCGGGTAGGTCTCTTTCAATTCACGCGCATGGTTCTTCGCAAGCCACCTCTGAATGGCGTCTTTCGTTTGCGCTTCGGATCCATTCCAATTGACCTGAAAACGGTCTTTGTGCCGAGCCTCGGAAAGCCCGGCTCTGTAGCCCTGCTCGTAGAATATCAGAGCGACTAGGGCAGGCACGGCGATCAGAGCGAACACTTGGATAAAGGGACGAACTGGCGGCATGAGTCAGTGCACCGCCTCAATGCGCTCCACGTTTGACTTCGCAAGCTGATCGTCAATCTGCGCGACTAGGCGATCCAGCCCCGGCTGATCCGCCGCCTCTGCCCTCGCCACAAGCACGTCTTGGGTGTTCGAGGCGCGGAGCAGCCACCAACCGTCACTCGTGCTGACCCGGACGCCGTCGGTTGCGTCGACCTTGGCGCCTTCGGCGGTGAGGCGGTCGCGGACCTCCTCGACGGTCGCGAACTTGCGCACTTCGTCGACCTGGAAGCGCAATTCGGGCGTGGCCATGGTTTTGGGCATCGCGTCCATGATCTCGGTCAGGCTCTTGCCGCTGACGCTCACCGCCTCGATCAGCCGCACGGCCGCATAAAGCGCGTCGTCGAAGCCGTACCAGCGGTGCTTGAAGAAGATGTGGCCGCTCATCTCGCCGGCGAGCGGCGCGCCGGTCTCCTTCATCTTCGCCTTGATCAGGCTGTGGCCGGTCTTCCACATCAGCGGCTTGCCGCCCAATTCGGCGACGCGGTCGAACAGGACCTGGCTCGCTTTCACATCGGCGATGATCGTCGCGCCGGGTTCCGCCTCGAGCACCGGCCCGGCAAGGATCGCGAGCAATTGGTCGCCCCAGATCACGCGGCCCTTGGCATCGACCGCGCCGATGCGGTCGCCGTCGCCGTCGAAGGCGATGCCGAAATCGAGCTGCTTGTCGGCGACGAGCTGCTTGAGGTCGGCGAGGTTGGCTTCGACCGTCGGGTCCGGGTGGTGATTGGGGAAACGCCCGTCGACGGTGCTGAAGATTGCGTAATGGTGGCCGGGCAGCCGCTGGATCAGCTCGTCGAGCACCGGTCCGGCCGCGCCGTTGCCGGCGTCCCACCCGATCCGGAACCCTTTGCCGGAGAAGCCCTCGACCAGCCGGTCGACATAGGCCTCGCGGATATGCACTTCCTCCGTGCGGCCGTTGCCCTCGGTCCACTCGCCGGCGGCCGCGCTGCGCCCGAGCGCCTGGATCTCCTGCCCGAACACCGAGCGGCCCTTCAGCAGCAGCTTGAAGCCGTTGTAGTCCGCCGGGTTGTGGCTGCCGGTGACCTGGATGCCGCCGTCGACGTCCAGAACATGGGTGGCGAAATAGAGCATCGGCGAAGGGCCCATGCCGGTCAGCACGGCGTCCACCCCGCCTTCGGTCAGGCCGCGGACCAGCGCCGCTTCGAGCATGCCAGAGTGGGTGCGCCCGTCGCGCCCCACCGCGATCCGCCGCGCGTCCTCGTCGAGCGCCAGCGCCGCAAAGGTGCGGCCGAGCGCATAAGCGTCGGCCTCGGTCAGCGTGTCGCCGACGATCCCGCGAATGTCGTATTCGCGAAGGATGGTGGGGTTGAAGCGGTGAGTCATGGCGCGGCCTTGTACCCCTGCGGAGGCAGGGGTCCAGCCCCACAAAAAGAGTCTGGACTCCTGCCTTCGCAGGAGAACTAGGCGACCTTTTGCTCGACCTCGTCGGCGCCGGGGATGGCGAGGCCGGCGATCATCTCGCGCAGCTCCTGCCGTGCGGTGATGTGTCCGAGCCCGACCTCGCCGAGCTGCTGCAGGTCGAGCAGCGTCAGCCCCTTGGGGAACAGCTCGCGGTAGATCACGCGTTCGCCGAGGCCCGGGATGACCCGGAAGCCGATGCGGCGCGCGAGTTCGTCCATTGCCGCGCCGACGCGCTTCAGATTGTGCGATTCGATGTGCTGGAGGCGGTTCCTGAGGACGACCCAGTCGACGCTCTTGCCCGATTGCTTGGCGCGCTGGGTGCGGCTGTTCCAGATCAGCTCGGCGTAGAAGCTCGGCCGGGTGATCTTGTAATTCTCGGGGTGGACCTGGCCGATCAGGTCGAGGTCGACGAAGCTGTCGTTCATCGGCGTGACCAGCGTGTCCGCCTTGAGGATCGCCGCGCGGGCGACCGGATCGTCGCGGCCCGGCGTGTCGATAACAATGACGTCGGCATGCTCGCCGAGGCGGCCGATCGCCGCGGCCAGGCCTTGTTCGCTTTCATCCTCGAGCACTTCGTAGGCCGCGTGCGGAAGCTCCTTCTCCAGCCGGCGCATGGTCGCGTCGCGGTTCTCGAGATAACGGGTCATCGTCCGCTGGCGCCCGTCGAGGTCGAGTGCTCCGACCCTGTGGCCCGACGCGGCGAGCGCGATCGCCGTGTGCACCGCGGTTGTCGATTTGCCCGTCCCGCCCTTTTCGTTGGCGAAGACGATGAAATGCGGCTGGGTCATGCTTGATCTTTCCCCCGGCGCAAGTGCAAGCGCCGCCCGCTGGAAAGATTAACTTAGGCGGCCCACGCGTGCAAATCGTTCTTAACAGTGAAGAATTGGCACGCGCTCGGGACGGCATGGCCGGGACGCTCGCGCTCGTCCCCACGATGGGGGCGCTTCATGCCGGGCATTTGGCGTTGATCGCCGCGGCCAAGATGCGGGCGGCGACCGTCGCCGCCTCGATCTTCGTCAATCCGACCCAGTTCGGGGAGGGCGAGGATTTCGGCCGCTATCCGCGCCGGCAGGAGCAGGATGTACGAATGCTCGAGGAGGCCGGCTGCGATCTGGTGTGGGCGCCGTCGGTCGAGGACATTTATCCCGCGGGCTTCTCGACCAACATCAGCGTCGCCAGTGTCTCGAAGCGGTGGGAGGGCGAAGCGCGACCCGGCCATTTCGACGGCGTTTCGACAATTGTCGCCAAGCTGCTGCTGTCGGTGGGCCCCGATCTCGCGCTGTTCGGCGAAAAGGATTTCCAGCAGCTGGCGGTGATCCGGCGGATGGTCACCGACCTCAACATTCCGGTCGAGATCGTGGCTGTGCCGACGGTGCGCGAGGCCGACGGTCTCGCTTTGTCATCCCGCAACGCTTATTTGAGCCCGGATGAGCGCAGGCGCGCCGCCGCATTGCCGAATGCGCTTCTGACCATGCGCGACGCGATCCGGGATGGCACCGCCGTCAGCGCCGCTCTCCAGGCGGGCAAACAGGCGCTCGTCGACGCGGGCTTCCTCAAGATCGATTATCTGGCGCTGGTCGATGCCGCGACGCTCGAACCGCTGGATGCCATAGTGGGCGAAATGCGGCTTATCGCCGCCGCCGTAATCGGCACGACGCGTCTGATTGACAACATCGCGGTCTGAACGTGCCTAAACGGCGTTAACCATTTCTTTGCCGTTGGCGGACGAACTTGCCCCCAACAGGGAGTGAGGGGACGCAAAATGGGGGCAATCAGTCAGAAGAGCGCGGAGTTCCTGTTGAGGAGCCGCCTCGCCGACGCCGAAGCCGGCGACGTGGACGCGCTGTTCGAGCTTGGAGTGACATATTCCACGGGTCGCGGCGGGATCGGGGTCGACCTGATTGAGGCGCACAAATGGTTCAACCTCGCAGCGCTGTCGGGCTGCACCCGCGGGCAGGAATGCCGCGCCGAGATTGCGCTCGAAATGACCGGGCGTGAAATCGCCGAGGCCCAGCGCCAGGCGCGCGCCTGGCTGACGACGACCAGCTACCAGCGCCGCGCGGCGTAAATCACCGCACCAAGATCGTGACGGCGCGGCCAAGACCGGGCCGCTCCTTGCCCCAGCTGGTCGTCGAGACCTGCGCAGCGGGCACCCCCAGCAGGACGAGATAGGCGCGCGCTTCCTCGGCGCGCCGGGCGCCGATCGCCAGCGCATGGTCGCGGGTGTCGCCCGCATCGCCATAGCCTTCGATCCGAACGACCATTTCGGGATGGCGCCGGAGCCACGCCGCCTGCAGCGCGAGCGCGGCCTTGGCTGCCGTTCCCAAGGTGACGCCCCCGCTTCCGAAATAGACCATCGTGCCGCCGGCCTGCGCGGCGAAATCGGCGCGGACCGCGTCGATGCCCTGCAGCACTGGCTGCTGCGGCTGCGCATCGCGCTTTTTGAGGAAGGGCAGCTGGGCCTGCGCAACGCCGGCGTCCAGCAGAAGAGCAAGCACGAACAGGATCCTACGCATCAGTCCATCACTCCCGACCAGTCGGGATCGGAGCCGCCCTGCGGGATCGTCACCGTCCGCGGCTCGCCGCCGTCGAGCCCAACCCGGTAGAGCCCGCCGCGGCCGTCGGGTGCGGTGCGCTGGAACAGGATTTCGCGGCTGCTCGCGGCCCAGCTCGGACCTTCGTCGGCCGGGCCGTTGGTGAGCAGCTTCTCGCCTGTCCCGTCAGACTTCATGATTCCGATGCGCCGGCCGTCCTGGCCGCGCCGGGTGAAGGCGATCGACTGGCCGTCCGGACTCCACGCCGGGCTTCCATACCAGCCGCCGCCAAAACTGATGCGGCGCTGGCCCGAGCCGTCGGCGTTCATCACATAGAGCTGCTGGGAGCCGCCGCGGTCACTTTCGAACAGGATTTGGCTGCCGTCGGGAGAAAAGCTCGGGTCGGTGTCCACACCGGGCGCGGTCGTCAGCCGCTGCGGAAGGCCGCCGGCGGCTCCGACGACGTAGATGTCGCTGTTGGCGCCGAGCATCATCGAAAAAGCGATCCGCGTGCCGTCGGGCGAAAAGCGTGGCGCGAAGGTCATGGCATCGGCCGCAATCAGCGGGCGCTCCTGACCGGAGCCGAGATTGACCAGCCGCACGTTCGGCCTGCCGCCGGCGAAGCTGACATAGGCGACCTGCCCGCCTTTGGGCGCCAGCCGCGGCGTCAGGACCATCGCGTCGCCCGGGGTTACAAAGCGCTGGTTGGAGCCATCGCTGTCCATCACCGCGATTCGCCGGGTGCGTGCGTCGCCTACGCCGATTTCGGCGACGTAGGCGATCCGCGTGTCGAACATTCCGGGCGCGCCGGTGACAGCCGTGTAGGCGAGTGAGGAGCATTTGTGCGCCGCCCGGCGCCAGTCGTTCGCACCGATGATGACGCCCTTTCGCGCAAGCTCGCGGCCCTTGTCGACGTCGTAGACGTAGCAGCCGACGGTCAGGCGGCCGTCGGAGCGCGACTGGACGAAACCGGTCACCAGCACCTTGGCGCCGGCCGAGCGCCACTTGGAAAAGGTCGGGGCGGTGACCTCCGGAGCGGAATAATAATCGTCGCGGTTGGGCTTCAGCGGCGTCAGCTCATTGGTCTGGCCGAGGTCCGCCGCGATCAGCTGCGTCACGTTCCAGCCGACGGCCAGCATCTGGTTGCCCTTGTCGCCGCTGTCCGGACTGGTGAGCGGCGGTACGGCGATGATCGTCGCCGCCGGCTGCTGCGCGTGCGCGGCCCCGGCCAATCCAAGCAGCAGGAAGGTCAAGTGCAGCCGCTTCATCGATCCGCCGTGATTGCGTGGAATTTGGCGACCCAGTCGCCGGGCTGCCGCCGCGGCCGGCCGTGACCGTCGAGGAAGGCCGCCGTGACGAGGGCGTCGGTCAACATTTCGGCCCCGCGCATGACTCGCTGATGAATGTCGACCGAGGATGCGCGGACCTGTTCAACGCCGCTGACGACCTGCAAATCGTCGCCGAGACGGGCCGGGCGGCGATATTTGATGTCGACCTCCACCACCGCATAAGCGCTGCCCGATCGGCCGAGCTCGGCGGCCTGGTCGACTCCGACGGCGCGGATCATGTCCGACCGCGCCCGCTCCATGAACTTGAGATAATTGGCATAATAAACAATGCCGTAGGCGTCCGTGTCCTCGAAATAGACCGTGAGCGCGAACCGGTGCTCCGTGCCGATGAAGCCGCCGCGATAGGGCGTGTCGAGCGATTCCCCGGCCATCGGATCGGCTGTAGCGATGGGCGACTCCCGCCGTAAACCCCACTTCGCCGATCCCCTTGACTTCGATGTAACGTGAAGCTCACATGTCACCTACAGGTTACTTCGGGGGAACAGACATGCGTGACTTGCGCGACATTGAAGACGCCGAGCGGATGGGGCGGAAGCGCTCGCAGATCTTTTTCGTGCTGGCGATCGTGTTTTTCGCCGGCCAAAGCCTTTACTTCACGAGCTCGCCGGCAACCCGGGACTCCCATGCCAGAGTTGGCGCGTGGCTGATCCTCGTCATTCTGATCATGATGTTGCTTGCGACCGGCGGTTTCCTGCTCCGCGGCCGCAAGGTTCGCGATCTCCTCAACGACGAGACGTCCCGGCTGAACCGGCTGGCTTCCCAGGCGCTTGGATTTTGGGTGACGATCATCACCTCGCTGGGGCTCTACGTCGAATCGATGTTCGAGCCACTGACTTTCAACGAAGGGGTCCACATTCTCGTCACGCTGGGAGTGGGATCGGCGCTCATCAGCTTTGCCGCGCGCGAACGGAGAGCGCACCGCATTGGCTGAGGCGCTGCTGAACCGGCTGAAGGAAGAACGCGATGCCAAGGGTTGGACGCAGGCGGAGCTCGCTGCGCGCGTCGGGGTGAGCCGGAAAACGATCAACACGGTTGAAAACCGGGTCTTCACGCCGTCGGCAACCTTGGCGATCAAGCTTGCCCAGGCACTGGACCTCAACGTCGAGCAGCTGTTCTGGATCGAGCGCTGATCTCGCCGACCGAGCGGATGAGGTCGCCCTGGGCTTCGTACATGTCGGAAAGATGCATGCCCCAGCCGGGCAGGAACATGCCGAGCACGCCCACTTCGCCGCCGACGCGGTCGGTCCACTTCTCGCCCGGCTTGTGGTTGGTGCGGATCCACAGATAGCCGCGCTGGCCGTCGTTCACACATCTGGCCGAGACCAGGCCGTCGGTGCGAACGAACGGGGTCGGCGGCGGGCCTTCGCTCGACCAGGCGACCGGGCCGCCGGGAACGGGCTGGCTGGAACGCGTGTACCAATAGCTGTCGAGCGGCACCCAGCCGGTGGCCCCCGGGCGCCCGGGGTTGACGCAGCCGACGGTCATCCCGGGCCGATCGGCGACGCCGAAGATCGCGCCCGTCGACGGGACGTTGTTCTCGCGGAAGCTGCTGTAGGCGATCACGCAACCGGTCTCGCCAGGACGGCTGCACAAAGGCGTTTTCTTGAACGTGCCGCCGACCAGCTTGCCCTGAGGCACGAGGACGTTGAAGCCGGGCACGATCGCCAGCTTCATCCGCGCCGCGACCACGGGGTTGGTCTCGATCTCGTGCCCGATCAGCATCTGCAGCATCAGGCTGCCCTGGCTGTGCCCGACGAGGACGAATGGGCGGCCGTTGTTCCTGGTCGCGAGGTAATTCCGCCATGCCTCCGACACGTCCGCATAAGCGAGCTTCGCAGCATCATTGATGTCGGCGCCCGCGGCGTAGGCCGCCACCGCACCGACAGTCATCTGGCGATACACTGGCGCGAAGGTCCGGCACACGCCGGCAAAGCGGGCGAACTGGACCTCGGTCGCGCCGCGTTCCTCCACGGGCTTGAGATCGCTGTTCATCCCCTGGTCGCGCGAGACCGTCGGATAGACGTAGAAGCAGTCGAGCGGCGGGTCTTTCGTGACGGTGCTGAGGCGGGTCGAGCCATAGCCGTTGGGGTTGAGCGCGGTGGTCGCGAGCGGGGTCGAGCAGACATCGGCGCGTCCGGGGAGGCACAGCCACGACGACTCCTTGGCATAGTCCGGCGCGCGGGCGGGCGCCGCAGACTGAGCGGCAAGCGGAGAGGCCGCAACGAGCGCGGTGGCGGCAAGCAACAACGAATTGCGCATTATTTGGACGCGGCTCCCTGGTCGAACAGGCCGGACTGGCCGCCCTGCGGCACCGGCAGCCCGAGATGGGCATAGCCGCGGCCGTTCAAGGCACGCCCCCGTGCCGTGCGGGCGATGAGGCCGAGCTGAATGAGGAACGGTTCGATCACGTCCTCGATCGTGTCGCGCGGTTCCGAAAGGCCGGCGGCGAGCGTCTCCACCCCCACCGGCCCGCCACCGTAAAGGTCGGCGATCATCGTCAGGTAACGCCGGTCCATCGCGTCGAGGCCAAGTGCGTCGATCTCGAGCCGGGACAACGCCCGGTCGGCGACCGGCAGGTCGATCGTGTCCGCGCCCGAGGCATGGGCGAAGTCGCGCACGCGCCGGAGCAATCGCCCCGAAATGCGCGGCGTGCCGCGCGAGCGCCGCGCGATCTCATGCGCGCCATCGTCGGTGAGCGCGACGCCGAGCAGCCGAGCGGCACGGCGAACGACCTGCTCCAACTCCTCGACCGTGTAGAAATTCAGCCGCACCGGAATCCCGAACCGATCTCTTAGCGGCGTTGTCAGCAGCCCTTGCCGCGTGGTCGCGCCGATCAGGGTGAAGCGCGGCAGGTCGATCCTGACCGAGCGCGCCGACGGTCCCTCGCCGATCATCAGGTCGAGCGCCCGGTCCTCCATCGCCGGGTAGAGCACTTCCTCGACCGCCGGAGCGAGGCGGTGGATCTCATCGATGAACAGGACGTCGCCGTCCTCGAGGTTGGTGAGCAGCGCGGCGAGGTCACCGGACTTGGCGATCACCGGCCCCGAAGTGGCGCGAAATCCGACCCCCATCTCCCGGGCGAGGATTCCGGCGAGCGTCGTCTTCCCGAGGCCGGGGGGACCGTGCAGCAGGACATGGTCGAGCGCCTCGCCACGCGCCTTTGCGGCGGTGACGAACACACGCAGGTTCTCGCGCGCGGCCTGCTGGCCGATGAACTCGTCGAGGCTCTTCGGGCGCAGCGCCGCGTCGGCGTCTTCGCTGGTACGCTCCGGCGTCGTGATTCGGGCAGGATCAGTGGCCATATCGTCCCCGAAACGCAGCGAACGCAGCAATCCTACACGTGCGCGCGCCACGTGCGCGCACGTGAGTCCGAGCTCGCTTGCTGGATCTCAATGCGAACAAAACGGCCATGCCGCGATGATGCACATTGCCGGCGCTGTAGGACAGAGATTTCAAGCGGAATGTTCGACGTCTTCGTCGATGATCTCGATCCAGTCGTGCCGCCTCCGCTCCCACACCGAATAATCGGGACTGTCGACGATATAGGGGTCGTCGAGCGCGCCCAGAGGGATGGCGATCACGTCGGGAAAGTTGCCGCCGCTGTAGTGGACGGTCGAGCCGCATTCCGGGCAGAAGCTGTAGGTCGTCGTCTGGCCGCTGTCGGCGGTGCGCGTCCATTCCTTCGACACCCCCTCGATTTCGACGCAGTCGGCGGGCCAGCGGACCTGAGCGGAAAAGGCGCTGCCGGTGCGCTTCTGGCAGGCGAGGCAGTGGCACACCGAGACGCGCACCGGATCCCCGCTGGCGATCGCGCGGAGCTGGCCGCAGCGGCAGGAGGCGTTGTGCTCGGTCATCTTGCCGCTTTCTTGAGCGCGAGGCGGACCAAGGCGTCGAGCGAAGCCTCCGCGCCGAGGTCATCGACCGCCGCGTTGACGGCGACGCTAGCGTCGGCCGGCTTGAAGCCGAGGTTGGCGAGCGCGGAGAGCGCGTCGGCGGCGGCTCCGGCCCGGGGTGCGGGTCCGATGCCGCCGAGACCGACTGCGCCGAGCTTGCCCTGGAGCTCGTTGGCGATGCGCGCGGCGAGCTTGGGTCCGACGCCGTTGGCGCGGCCGATCATCGCCTTGTCGTCCTGCGCGACGGCGCGGGCGAGCTCGTCGGGTGAAAGCGCCGAGAGGATCGCGAGCGCGAGGCGGCCGCCGACGCCCTGGATCGACGTCAAGGCGCGGAACGCGTCGCGCTCGGCGGGCGAGCCGAAGCCGAACAGCGTCCAGGCGTCCTCGCGCACCTGCAGCTCGGTCAGGATCAGCACTTCGCCGCCGATGGCCCCGAGCGCCGCCAGCGTCCGTCCGCTGAGCTGGACCTGGTAGCCGACGCCGCCGACGACGACGACGGCGCTGTCGCCGCCGATTTCAGCGAGGATTCCAGTGAGGCGCGCGATCATCAGACGCAGGCTTAAGCCATGCGGCGGCTGGTCGCCAGATGATGCGCATGCGTGATGGCGACGGCAAGCGCGTCGGCGGCGTCCGGGCCGGCGATCGTCACGCCGGGAAGCAGCCGTGACACCATCGTGTGGACCTGCGCTTTCTCGGCGCCGCCGGTGCCGACCACTGCCTTCTTGACCAGGGTTGGCGCGTATTCGCCGACCTCGATCCCGGCGCGGGCGGCGCACATCAAGGCCACGCCGCGCGCCTGGCCGAGCTTCAGCGTCGATTGCGGGTTCTTGTTGACGAACACCTCCTCGACCGCGGCGGCGGCGGGCGCATGATCGCCGATCAGTGCTTCCAGTTGATCCGCGAGGGCGGCCAGCCGTCGGGCCAGCGGTGCCGAGGTGTCGGTCTTGATCTGCCCGTTGGCGACGTGCGTGAGGCGGTTGCCCTCGGCCTCGATCAGTCCCCAGCCGGTCGTGCCGAGGCCGGGATCAAGACCGAGAATCTTCACGCGAGGTTAGCCAGCTCTTCCTCGGGGACGTCGTAATTGCCCCAGACCGTCTGGATATCGTCATCCTCGTCGAGCGCGTCGATGAGCCTCATCAGCTGCTGCGCATCGTCGCCGCGGACCTCGACCTCGGTCGCGGGCTTCCACGCGAGCTTCGCGCCTTCGCCCTCGCCCAGCATCGGCTCGAGCGCGCGCGCGACTTCGTGCAGGCTGTCGATGGCCGTCCAGATGCGGTGTCCGTCCTCGTCGCTTTCGACGTCCTCGGCGCCGGCCTCGATTGCGGCTTCTAGGATCTTGTCGGCATCGCCGGCGCCGGCCGGATATTCGATCAGGCCGAGCCGCTCGAAACCGTGGCTGACGCTGCCGCTGGCGCCGAGATTGCCGCCGTTCTTGGAGAAGATCGTGCGGACGTTGGTCGCGGTGCGGTTGCGGTTGTCGGTCAGCGCCTCGACGATGATCGCGACTCCGCCGGGGCCGAAGCCCTCGTAGCGGATCTCCTCGTAATTGGCGGCGTCGCCGCCCGCCGCCTTGTCGATCGATCGCTGGATATTGTCCTTGGGCATCGACTGGGCGCGGGCGGCGATCATCGCGGCCCTCAGGCGCGCATTGGCGTCGGGGTCCGGTATGCCCATTTTCGCCGCGACCGTGATCTCGCGGCTCAATTTCGAGAAGAGGGCCGAGCGCTTCTTATCCTGCGCCCCCTTCCGGTACATGATGTTCTTGTATTTGGAATGGCCGGCCATGGCGGTTCCTTACGCCAGGCCGAGCGCCGTGCGATAGGTTTCGAGCAGCGCGTCGGCTTCCTGCCGCGCGTGCGTCTCCATCTTCCTCAGTCTTACGATCGCCCGCATCGTTTTGGTGTCGTAGCCGTTGGCCTTGGCCTCGGCATAGACGTCGCGGACATCGTCGGCGATGCCCTTCTTCTCTTCCTCGAGCCGCTCGATGCGCTCGATAAACAGCCGCAGCTGATCCGCCGCGACGGTGCCTTCCGCCATGTTTGATGAACTCCGATGTCGATGTGCAAGGCCAAGGCTCTAACGGGTTGAACGGTCATATCAAGCGGCTAAGGCGGGCGCCCTAGAAGGAATGACATTGACAGAAACTCTCGCTCCACGTTCGCGCAAGGTGAAGATCCTGGCGACGCTCGGTCCCGCGACCAGCAGTCCGGCGATGATTCGCAAGCTGATGCTCGCGGGCGCCGACGCGTTCCGGATCAACATGAGCCACGGCGACCAGAAGCAGAAGGCCAAGCTGGTCGACCATATTCGAGCCCTGGAAAAGGAGTTCAAGCGGCCGACCACGATCCTGTTCGACCTGCAAGGCCCCAAGCTGCGAGTAGGCCATTTCGAGGGCGGCCGGACAATGCTCGAGAAGGGCGAGCGTTTCATGCTCGATCAGGATGAGGCCTCGGGGTCCTGCGGCCGCGTCCAGCTGCCGCACCCTGAACTGTTCGAGTCGATCCGGCCCGGCACCAACATCCTGATCGATGACGGCAAGGTCCGGTTGAAGGTCGTGGAGGCGGACGCCAGCCGGATCATCACGGAAGTACGGGTCGGCGGCATGGTGTCGGACAATAAGGGGGTCAACGTGCCCGACGTGGTGGTGCCGATCCCGGCGCTCACCGAAAAGGATCGCGATGACCTCCAGTTCGCGCTCGACCAGCGCGCCGACTGGATCGCCTTGTCATTCGTCCAGCGGCCGGAAGACGTGGCCGAGGCGCGCGCGCTGATCGGCGACCGCGCGGCGCTCCTCGCCAAGATCGAAAAGCCGGCGGCGATCGATCGCCTGAACGACATCGTCGCGCTCGCCGACGCGGTGATGGTCGCGCGCGGCGACCTCGGAGTCGAGCTTCCGCCCGAGCAAGTGCCGCCGATGCAGAACCGGATCGTCGCCACCGCGCGCCAATTCGGCAAGCCGGTCGTGGTCGCGACGCAAATGCTCGAATCGATGGTGACCTCGCCGACGCCGACCCGGGCCGAGGTCAGCGACGTCGCGACCGCGATCTACGACGGCGCCGACGCGGTGATGCTGTCGGCCGAAAGCGCGACCGGGCAATACCCTTGCGAAGCCGTGCAGATGATGGACCGCATTGCCACCAGCGTCGAACGCGATCCGTCCTACCAGGCGCGGATCCATTTCACCCAGACCCGGCTCGAAGCGACGACGGCGGATGCGCTCGCGGGCTCGGCTCGGCAAATCGTCACGACCATCTCGGCGACGGCGATGGTCTGCTACACGAGCTCGGGCGCGACGGCCCGCCGCATCGCGCGCGAACGGCCGCCCGTGCCGCTGCTGGCGATGAGTCCGTCGCAAGTCACAGCGCGCCGGATGGGGCTGCTGTGGGGCGTCCACGCTGTCCACTCGCGCGACGTCTCGAGCTTCGAAGAGATGGTCGAGAAGGGCAAGCGGATGGCGCTGCGCCACAATATCGCCAAGGGTGGCGACCGCATCGTGCTGATGGCCGGCGTGCCGTTTGGAACCGCCGGCTCGACCAACGTGCTCCATGTCGTCCGACTTATCGGCGACGAGCTCGAGCGCTACCAGACGGCGCAGGCGTCAGCGCGGAAGTAGGGCGGGAACCTCGTTGGCCATCTCGCGGGCGAGGAAGCCGATCGGCCCAATCCGTTTCCCGAGCGCGGCGCCGGCTTCGCCGTGCAGCCAGACCGCCCACAGCAGCGCGGTGAGCGGCTCCGCGCCGCGGGCGAGCAGGGCGCCCACGATCCCCGCAAGCACGTCGCCGCTGCCCGAAACGCCGACCCCGGGGGCGCCGCCGTCATAGGTCCAGACCGCGCCCTCGGGGGTGACGACATGGCTGGTCACTCCCTTGACCAGCACCACCGACCGGTAGAGCTCGGCCGCCCGGCGGCCGCAGCCGACCGGATCGCGTTCGATCTTCTCCTCATCACAGTCGAGCAGCGCCGCGAGCTCCCCGACGTGCGGGAGGAGCACAGGCGCGGTCGAACGCCCGCCATCGGGCGGCTCGAGCGAATGGAGCAGGGCGGCGTCGAGCGCCAGGCGCGCGTCCGAGGCGAGCAAGGCGTCGGCGATCTTCGCGCAGGCTTCGCCTTTCATCATGCCCGGCCCGGCGACGACGGCATCGACCTTTTCTGCCTGCCCGCCGATGGCCTTGGCCGCGCCGCTTGTGAACCCGCCTTCGTCGTCTTCGGGCAGACCGACGACCATCGCTTCGGGCATCGCGATGCCGAGCTGGACGGTGATGCTCTCGACGGTCGCGATGCGCAGCTTGCCGGCCCCGGCGCGCATTGCGGCGGTGGCTGCGAGCAGCGCCGCGCCGGGCACCTCGCGGCTTCCGGCGACAATCAGCACGCGACCCTTGGTCTCCTTGCCGCCGTCGACGATTGGGGGAAGCGGATGCGCGTCGAGCGCCGCGCGGTCGAGCTTCATCGAGTCCCGGCCATAGCGTCAGGCGCAGACGTTTTCGGCGCCCCTTCGGCTTCGAGCGGCGCGCCGTGATTCCACAGTTCGAGCGCGGGCACGCACAGGCCCTCGGCGTCGGGCTGGAACTCGTAGGCGGCAATGCCGCAGTTGAGCACCTCGGACTGCTTGTCGATCCCGAGGATCGCCTGCTCGTCGAGTTCTTCGAGGATGTAGCGGAAACACAGGACCACGACCTGGTGGCAGACGATCAGCACGCGCCGGTCGCAATAGTGCAGGTTGATCGTGTTGAGCATCGAACGGAGGCGCAGGATAACGTCGGCCCAGCTCTCCCCGCCGGGCGGGCGGTGATAGAATTTGCCGAGGCGCCGCCGGTGCGCGGCCTCCTCGGGGAATTTGTGTCGGATCCCGGCGGTCGTCAGCCGATCGAAGATGCCGAACTCGCGTTCGCGCAGCCGTTCGTCGAGAATGGTCCGCTCGGGTCCGCCAGCCAGCGCGCCTTGCTCGCAGATCAGCGCGGCGGTTTGCTTGGCGCGGACATAAGGCGAGGAGAGGATGATCTCGGGCCGCTCGTTTCGCGGAAGCTCGGCGAACCAGCGGCCGGCGGCCCTGGCCTGGTCCACGCCGAGCGCCGACAGCGGCACATCGACGTCGCGCATGTCGATGTCGATCAGATGCGCGCCCGCCTCGTCGGCGGCGTCGCGCGCGACATTGCCCTGGCTCTGGCCATGCCGGACCAGCCACAGCCGGGCGGGCCAATTCTGGCGTGTCGTGGACGTCATCAAGCGGCAGAAAGCACCAGCGAGGCAATTGTGCCACTGGCGTCGGCCGTCGGCGCCGCGCTACCGTCCAGACCGCGGGCGCAGGCAACGGAAACGGCAGTTGCGCTTTTTGCGTTGATCGGCTCGATTTCGGGGTTCAGGCATTTGGGGATTGATGAAGAGCGAATCCGGGATGAGTTTCGCCAGCTTCTTCCAGGCTGGTTTCGAATGCTCGTCGCATCGGCGGCGGGACGGCGTGCGCCTGGACCTGATCAGGGCCACCGGTCACGGCAAGCATGCGCTCGTCGACTATCGCCTATGCAAGGCCCACGGCTTCGGGACGGTCCGCGACGGCCTTCGCTGGCACCTCATCGAGAAGTCGCCGGGCCAATATGACTGGTCGAGCTGGCTGCCGATGCTCGAGGCTGCCGAGGAGGCGGGATTGCAGGTCATCTGGGACCTGTTTCACTACGGCTGCCCCGACTGCATCGATCCAGGCGCGCCCGACTTCCCCGAGCGCTTCACCGATTTCGCCGTGGCGGCGGTCGAGGTGCAGCAGTCGGTCAGCGACGGGCCGCCGGTCCTGTGCCCGCTGAACGAGATCAATTTCCTCTCCTGGGCGGTCGACGACGGCTATTTCCCACAGGTCGGGCCGAAACAGCGCGGCTGGTTCAAGGAGCAGCTCGTCAGGACCGCAATCAGCACAGCCCGGGCGATCCGGGAGCGCTGGCCCGACGCGACGATCATCTGGGCCGAGCCCTTGATCCACATCGCGCCGCATGACGGACGGCGGCGCACCATCGCCGATGCCGAGCGCAATCGCCAGGGCATGTACGAGGCCTACGACTGGATCATGGGCCTGGCGCGGCCGGAGCTTGGGGGCGACGCGTCATTCGTCGATGTGGTCGGATGGAATTTCTACCCGCACAACCAGTGGTACTTCAAAGGCCCGACCGTCCCGATGGGCCACCACGAATACCGCCCGCTGGCCGACATGCTCGTCGAAATCGCCGAGCGGTACCAAAAGCCGATGTTCCTTTCCGAAACCGGGGCGGAAGGCAGCGGCAAGCCGTCCTGGCTCCATTATGTCTCCAACGAGGTCCGCGAGGCGATGAGCCGCGGAGTCGATGTGCGGGGAATTTGCTGGTACCCGATCACCGCTTATCCCGGCTGGGACAATTCGAGGCATGCCGAGACCGGACTGTTCTCGACGGTGGTCGCCAACGGAAGCCGGCACGTGGACCAACGGCTGCTCGCCGAATTCGAGCGGCAACGCGAGGAATTCGCCCAGATGGAGGAGGAGCGGAAGCGGCGCTCGCGTCCGCGCGCCGTCGGCGGCGCTCGCCCCTAGGTAACGGGCGCGGCCTGCGGTCCGTCGGAGGGAGTGCCGACATAAGGCCAGCCGTCGTTCCACTCGATGCGGTCGATCAGCAGCACGCGCCGGCTGTTGATCTCGTCCTCCTGGCGTTGGCGCGGCCGGTTCACGTCGATTGCGTGATAAATGATCCAGTCCTGTCCAGCCCGGTCGGTCGCAATCGTATTGTGTCCCGGCGCAAGCCAGCGATCGCTCATGTGAAGCATCAGGCTGTGCGGCACGCCCTTGGCCTGCTCGAGCGTCTCGAACGGCCCGATGGCGCTATCAGAGCGGGCGACCATCACGCCATATTCGGCATCGGGTCCGCAGCAATTGTCGCCTGAATAGAAGAGATAATAATGGCCTTCGCGGTGCAGCAGCCACGAGGCTTCGACCAGCCGCGGGAACGCGCCTTCCTTGCCGTTGGGCCAGATGAGGTCGATCGGCTTGCTTCCTTCGGCGAAGGACATGCGGTCGGGGCCAAGCTCCTGCACGCTGATCGGCCGGAAGTCCGATCCCCAGTAGAGCAGGTGCTTTCCGGTCGCGGGATCGTCGAAGGCCATCGGATCGATGAATTCGAAGCCGGTCCCGACCAGCAGCGGCTTCCCCATGTCGACGAACGGACCGTCGGGATAAGGCGAGGTGGCGATGGCCAGGGCATGCCCCCGCTCGTGGCGCTCGCAGACGTCGGGCGTTGCCGAATAATACATGAAGTAGGTCGTGCCGTCCCAGATCACGCTCGGCGCCCAGAAGTCCTGCGTCATGCGCGCCCAGACCGGCTTTTCGGGAAGCGCGTCGCCGCGATGTTCCCAATCGACGAGGTCCTTCGAGCGCGCGACCTGGATGTTGGTCCAGTGGCCGTCGCGCAGCGTCTGCGTTGCATAGGCGTAGTAATAGCCGTCCGGCGCCTGGATCACGGCCGGATCGGGGAAATCCCAATCGAGGATCGGATTGACGTAGGTACCCGCAGCTGGAGCGAGCGCTTCATGAGTGGCCACGAAACCGCTCATATGGCCGGCTCGCCGGAAGCGAAAGCGGGATTGTCCCTGCTCTCGCACGCGTTTTTCCTATTCGGCGGCGACGGCGGCGGGCTCGTGCCGTTCCTTCACCTTCTCGTCTATGCGCCGGAAGGTGGCGAGCGCCTGGCCGACGATCTGGTCCATGTTGTAATAGCGGTAGGTCGCGAGCCGCCCGACGAAGGTGACATCTTCCGTCGCGTCGGCGAGCGCCTCGTACTTCTTGAACAGTTCCTGGTTCTCGGGCCGCGGGATCGGATAATAAGGATCGCCCTCTGCCGACGGATATTCGTAGGTGATGGTCGTCACCGGCGATTCCTGCCCGGTCAGATATTTGTACTCGCTGATGCGGGTGAACGGCACTTCCTCGCACGGATAATTGACCACCGCGACCGGCTGGAACCGCTCCTGCTCGAGCGTCTGGTGATCGAATTTCAGCGACCGGTACGGCAGCTTGCCGAAGCGGAAATCGAAATATTCGTCGATCGGGCCGGTGTAGATGATGTGGTCGGCAAGTTCGTGCGCTGTGTCCTTGAGCTCGGCGAAATCGACGCCGGTGCGCACCTCGATCAGTGGACGATCGAGCATCTTCCCGAACATCGCCGTGTAGCCATTGAGCGGCATCGCCTGGAACGTGTCGCTGAAATAGCGGTCGTCGGTGCTCGTCCGCGTCGGGATCCGGCTCGTCACCTGCTTGTCGAGCTCGCTCGGATCGAGCCCCCATTGCTTGCGCGTGTAGCCGCGGAAGAACAGTTCGTAGAGCTCCTGGCCGACGGCGTTGACGACCACGTCTTCGGACGTGCGGATTTCGTCGACCGGCTCGGCGCGCGACGCGAGGTACTCGGCCGCTTGTTCGTCCGTCTGGAGGTCGAGGTCGAACAGCAGGTTGAGCGTGGTGCGGTTGATCGGAATCGGCACCAGCTGCCCCCGAACGAAGGCGAGCACGCGATGCTCGTACGGCCGCCACTCGGTGAACTGCGACAGATAGTCGACGACCGCATCGCTGTTGGTGTGGAAGATGTGCGGCCCATATTTGTGATACAGAATGCCGGCTTCGTTGGGCTCGTCGTAGGCGTTGCCGCCGATGTGCGGCCGCCGGTCGATCAGCAGCACCCGCGCGCCGTGCTGGCTGGCCAGGCGCTCGGCGAGGATGGAGCCGGCGAACCCGGCTCCGACGATCAGATAATCATAGCGGCGGTCCCCCCGGAATGCCGCGTTCATTCCGCGGCCACAAGCAGCGCCTGCGAGTTGGCGCCAGTGCGCGTGCCGAGCAGCTCGGCGATCAGGCCCGCCATGCGCGCCTGCGTGGTGTCCCAGCTGGCCGCCGACAGGAGGAGGTCGGCCTCGGCCAGCCATCCGCTTTCCGGATGGCGCGACAGCTCGAGCGCGGACTCGCAGGCGGCGACAAATTCCTCCGGCGTGGAGGCGATCTTGACGCCTTCGAGCTGCCCGTAATGCCGCACGACGTCCTTGATCGGAGTCGACACCACCGGCTTGCCACCGGCGAGATATTCGGGCGTCTTGGTGGGGGAGATGAACTGGGTCGACTCGTTCATCGCGAACGGCATCAGCGCCACGTCCCAGCCCGACAAATACGCGGGAAGCTGGCCGTAAGTCTTCGGCCCGAGATAATGGATGTTGTGCCGCCGCGGCAGCTCTTCCTCGGAGATCTTGACGACCGGGCCGACCATCACGAACGACCAGTCGGGGCGCATCGCCGCGACGGCGTCGAGTAGCGCCGTGTCGAACCGTTCGTCGATCACGCCGTAGAAGCCGAGCCTCGGCCGCGGCAGATCCTCCTGGTCGGCGGGCTCGAACTGGCGGACGCGCGCCTTGCAGAAATGGGCGCGGTCGACCGACGAGGGGAAGCAATGGACGCTGTCGTGGCGGTGCTTCTTCGCCTCGTACAGGCTGGAGCCGCCGGTGAAGACCACGTCCGCCCGGTCGATCAATTCCTGCTCGAGCGCGAGCAGATGCGTCGGCGCGAACTTGAACTTCGAAAGCTCGTCCATCGCGTCATAAACGGTGACGTCGGGATCGAGATCGCGCGAGAAGCTCAGCATCATCGGCGTGTAATACCAGGCAACGAGCGGCCCGCGGATGGACGCGACGTGCGCGTCGAGCAGCCGCTTGAGCGCCGCATCGCGCGCGTCGTCCGGCATGCCCTGAGGCAGGTGGGGGACGACGACGCGGACCTTGACCGCATCGGGCGCCTCGCGCACCTGAAGAAAAGCGGTTTCCCTGGGTCCGATCTCGATCGGCTCTTCCCAGAAGATGACGTTCATCTCGCGCGCGAACCGGCACATCAGGTGCTGCGGCCGCTGGAACACGAAGTTCCACCGCAAGTGCGAGAAGCAGATCAAAGTTGTGGGCACGGGATCAGGCGCCGAGTGCTCGGCTTCCAACTCCACAGGCACCCCGACGCGAGTCAGCATTTTCCGTTTATCCTCCGTGTCATGTTTCCCCACGAAAGAACGGGGAGCACCGGTTACGGTTCCGCAACACTGATCAATGTTAATCCGAAATTCATGCATGTTGCACTGCAACATCGTCGAACCGGTGCGGGTCCGCGCCAAGCGGTGCTCGCTGGCTCGCATTGACCGGGCGAAGTACGCGTGGAAGGAGCTTCGGCCAGCTTCTTAGATGGGGACGCGCGGCGAGATGGCAACCACGATCGAAGAGCTCGAGAAACGCCGCGAGCTGGCGCGGCTCGGCGGGGGCGAGAAGCGCATCGCGGCGCAGCACGCCAAGGGCCGCCTGACCGCGCGCGAGCGCCTGTCCGTGCTGCTCGATCCCGGCAGCTTCGAAGAATATGACATGTTCGTCGAGCATAATTGCGCCGACTTCGGGATGGCAGAGCAGAAAATCCCCGGCGACGGCGTCGTCACCGGCTCGGGCACGATCAACGGCCGGCTGGTTTACGTCTTCGCCCAGGACTTCACCGTATTTGGCGGCTCCTTGTCGGAACGCCATGCCGAGAAGATCTGCAAGGTCATGGACATGGCGATGAAGGTCGGCGCGCCGGTGATCGGGCTCAATGACTCAGGCGGCGCCCGCATCCAGGAAGGCGTCGCGAGCCTCGCCGGCTATGCCAATGTGTTCCAGCGCAACGTGCTCGCGAGCGGTGTCATCCCGCAGATCAGCCTGATCATGGGCCCGTGCGCCGGCGGCGCGGTCTATTCGCCGGCGATGACCGACTTCATCTTCATGGTGAAGGACTCAAGCTACATGTTCGTCACCGGCCCGGAGGTGGTGAAGACCGTCACCAACGAGGTGGTGACCCAGGAGGAGCTGGGCGGCGCGGTCACCCACACGACCAAGTCGGGCGTCGCCGACGTCGCGTTCGAGAACGACATCGACGCGCTGCTCGCGACGCGCGAGTTCGTCGACTTCCTGCCCTTGTCGAATCGCCACGATTTGCCCGAGCGTCCGTGCGAGGACCCGGTTGACCGCATCGAGGACAGTCTCGACACGCTCGTCCCGCCGAGCGCGGCGACGCCCTATGACATGCACGAGCTCATTCGGAAGGTGGCCGACGAGGGCGACTTCTTCGAGCTGATGCCGGCGCACGCGGCGAACATCATCGTCGGCTTCTGCCGCATCGAGGGGCGTACCGTCGGAGTCGTCGCCAACCAGCCGATGGTGCTCGCCGGCGTGCTCGACATCAATTCGGCCAAGAAGGCGGCGCGCTTCGTCCGCTTCTGCGACGCGTTCGATATCCCCATCCTGACCTTCGTCGACGTGCCCGGCTTCTTGCCCGGCGTCGGGCAGGAGCATCACGGGATCATCAAGCATGGCGCGAAATTGCTGTTCGCTTATGCTGAAGCGACGGTGCCCAAGATCACGGTGATCACGCGCAAGGCCTATGGCGGCGCTTACGACGTGATGGCCTCCAAGCACCTGCGCGGCGACTTGAACTACGCCTGGCCGACCGCCGAGATCGCGGTGATGGGGGCCAAGGGCGCGGTCGAGATCATTTTCCGCGGCAAGACCAAGGCGGAGATCGCCGAGCACACGCAGGAATATGAAGAGCGCTTCGCCAACCCGTTCGTGGCGGCGAGCATGGGCTTCATCGACGAGGTGATCATGCCCCACTCGACCCGCCGGCGCGTCGCGATGGGGCTAAGGAAGCTGCGCAACAAGCAACTCGAGAACCCGTGGAAGAAGCATGACAATATTCCGCTTTAGCCTACTGCTCTTGTGTCTGTTTCTGCCCGCCTCGGTTTTGCCTGCGGTTAAGGCCGCGCCGAACATCGACCGGATAGGCGAATGCGGGAACATCGACCCTTTTACGGTGCGCAAATGCGTGGGAGCTCGCATCGATCGCAAGGAGCTGCTGATGACCCAACAGTTCATCAAGGCTCGCAAAGCTGTCGCTCGGGGCTTTGCTCGCTACGGCGACAACGATAATCGGACGGACCCCAAATACCTCGATGCTTCCCAGGCTGCCTGGAAGCGGTACGTCGAGAATAGCTGCACCGTCATTGCGGCATATCCCGGGGGCTCGAATTCAGCGATCTCCGATCGGAAAATGTACTGCTATGAGGAGGAACTTGATCGCCGCATTCGGTTCCTCCGCGACGTGGCCGACGGAACTGGTGTGGTGGACCTGGTAGGTTAGAAGTCATGAGCACCTACACCGCCACGATCCGCTGGAGCCGCACAGGTGACGGCGACTTCGCCAAGGGCCAGTACAGCCGCGCGCATGAGTGGGCGTTCGACGGCGGCGCATTGGTCCCAGCAAGCGCGAGCCCGCACGTCGTCCCCGCGCCCTGGTCCGACTCGGGCGGCGTCGATCCGGAGGAGGCGTTCGTCGCCAGCCTCGCGAGCTGTCACATGCTGTTCTTCGTCGACTTCGCGCGGCGCTCGGGGCTGGTCGTCGATTCCTATGTCGACGAGGCCGAAGGCGTGTTGGAGAAGCGCGCCGACGGCAAGATGGCGATGACTAGCGTCACGCTCCACCCGCGCGTGACGTGGAGTGGTAACCCGCCCGACCAAGCCGCGATCGCCGACCTCCACCACCGCGCCCACGACGCCTGCTTCATCGCCAATTCCGTGACGACGGAAGTGAAGGTCGACCAATGAAGCTCGGCCGCCTCAACCACGTCGGCGTGGCGACGCCGTCGATCGAGAACAGCCTCGCGCTCTATCGCAATATGTTCGGCGCGGAGCCGCATGGGCCGGCCTTCGACCTCCCCGCGCAGGGCGTCCGCGTGTGCTTCGTCGACACGCCCAACAGCCAGATCGAGCTGATCGAGCCGCTGGGCGCGGACTCTCCGATCGCGAGGTTCCTCGAGAAGAACCCGCTCGGCGGTCAGCATCACGTGTGCTTCGAAGTGCCCGACATCCACGCCGCCAAGGCCGAGTTCGAGGCCAAAGGCGCGCGCGTGCTCGGCGAGCCGCGCATCGGCGCGCACGGGACGCTGGTGTTCTTCGTCCACCCCAAGGACATGGGCGGCGTGCTGACGGAGATCATGGAAACGCCGCCAGCTCGCTGAGATGGGCATCGCGCGGGCATTCCTGCTGGTGCTTTCCGCGATGTCCGTTGCTTCGTCCGCCGGCGCCAAATCGAGCGATCATGGGGGAGCGCTGAGCGCGCGGCCGGGAGCACCGCCACTCACGCTCGCGGCCGGCGAGACGAGGCTGCCCGACGGCTCGCTCGTCTACCGCCCGGCAACCCTTCCGGCTGGTGCGCGCCCGCTGCTGGTGATCCTTCACGGATTCGGCCAGGACCCAACGAATTTCGTGCGCAGCTTCACCCATTGGGCCGACCGCTGCGGCGCGATATTGATCGGGCCGGTCGCCCAGCACGTCACCTGGGACATCATCGCGAGGTCGCGTGATCTCGACACCAGGCTCACGAGGCCGAGCCGGCCGCCGATGAGGTTCGGCCAGGATGCTCGCCGAATCGACGCAGACCTCGCCGCATTGTTCGCGATGGCTCCGGTCGATCCCCGGCATGTCGCATTGCTCGGATTCTCCGACGGCGCGAGCTATTCGCTGTCGCTGGGCCTCGCCAATCCGCAGCTCTTCCCATGGATCATGTCCTTCTCACCCGGCTTCGCGCTGTGGCCAAGCGAGGTCGCGCTCGGCCAAAAGCTGTTCATCGCGCACGGCACCAAGGACAGCCGGCTCGCTTTCGTCAATACGCGCGACGGCATCGTCAAACCGCTGCGGGACGCGGGCGTCGACGTGCAGTTCCGCCAGTTCGACGGCGATCATGTGCTCGTCCGGCCGATCGTCCAGGAATCGCTGACGCTCGCGTTCGGGTGTTGAGGGTGGAGGTTCTCGGGCCGGCGCGCTAGGTCACCGGGCGTGACCGACAGGCCGTCAAAATCCGATCGCAATCGCGAAGATTGGGGGAAGCTCGCCGCGAAGGAAGCGCGCGGCAGGGATTTGTCGCGCGAGACGGTCGAAGGCATCCGGCTCGACACGGTTTACGGCCCGGACGCCGCCGCCGGGATCGACAGCGGCTATCCCGGCATCGCGCCCTTCACCCGCGGCCCCTACGCGACGATGTACGCCGGCCGGCCGTGGACCATCCGCCAGTACGCCGGCTTCTCGACCGCCGAGGAATCCAACGCCTTCTACCGCCGCAACCTCGCCGCGGGCCAAAAGGGCCTGAGCGTCGCGTTCGATCTCGCCACCCACCGCGGCTACGACAGCGACAATCCGCGCGTCGCCGGCGACGTCGGCATGGCCGGTGTGGCGATCGACAGCGTCGAGGACATGAAATTGCTCTTCGACGGCATCCCGCTCGACCAGATGTCGGTCAGCATGACCATGAACGGCGCCGTGCTTCCGGTGATGGCCTTCTTCATCGTCGCCGGCGAGGAGCAGGGCGTGCCGCCCGCCAAGCTCACCGGCACGATCCAGAACGACATCCTCAAAGAGTTCGCGGTCCGCAATACCTACATCTACCCGCCCGAGCCGAGCATGCGGATCGTCAGCGACATCATCGCATATTGCGCGACGGAGATGCCCAAGTTCAACTCGATCTCGATCAGCGGCTATCACATGCACGAGGCCGGGGCGACGGCGGTGCAGGAGCTTGCGTACACGCTCGCCGACGGCATGGAATATGTCCGCTGTGCGAAGGCCGACGGGCTCGACATCGACGAGTTCGCCGGACAGCTGAGCTTCTTCTGGGGCATCGGCATGAACCTGTTCATGGAAGTCGCCAAGCTCCGCGCCGCGCGCACTTTGTGGCACCGGATCATGACCGACCTCGGTGCCAAGAAGGACGAGTCCAAGCGGCTCAGGACCCATTGCCAGACGAGCGGCGTCAGCCTGACCGAGCAGGACGCCTACAACAACATCGTCCGCACCACGATCGAGGCGCTGGCGGCGGTGCTCGGCGGGACTCAATCGCTGCACACCAACAGCTTCGACGAGGCGATCGCGCTGCCGACCGATTTTTCCGCGCGCATCGCCCGCAACACGCAGCTGATCCTTGCCGAGGAAAGCGGGGTGACCGCGGTCGCCGACCCGCTC
Organism: Sphingomonas sp.; assembly: GCF_045810705.1. GTDB lineage: Bacteria > Pseudomonadota > Alphaproteobacteria > Sphingomonadales > Sphingomonadaceae > Sphingomicrobium. The sequence goes on from NZ_JBJMVI010000002.1 coordinate 61,004, forward strand.
GGCGGGAGCTGGTACGTCGAGAGACTGACGCGCGAATTGGAAGAGAAAGCCTGGGCGCTGATCGAGGAAGTCGAGACGCACGGCGGGATGACCAAGGCGGTCGCCGAAGGGCTGCCCAAGCACCGGATCGAGGAAGCCGCCGCGGCACGCGCGGCCAAGGTCGATGTGGGCGAGACGGTGATCGTCGGTGTCAACCGCTACCGGCTCGTGGAAGAGGAAGAGCACGACATCCTCGAAGTCGACAATGCACGGGTGCGGACAGGCCAAATTGCGCGGATCGAGAAGGTGCGGGAGGGGCGTGATGAGGCGAAAGCGCGTGCGGCGCTCGATGCGCTGGAACAGGGCGCGCGGAGCGACGCGAACCTGCTGGCGCTGAGCGTCGAAGCGGCGCGGGTTCGCTGCACGCTCGGCGAAATCTCCGACGCGTTAGAGCGCGCGTTCGGGCGCTACGGCACCGTGCCGGAGCCGGTGCGCGGCATCTACGGCAAGGCACGGCGCGATGGGCGGTGGAGAGCCGCCGAAGAAGCGACGCAATCCGTCGCCGACCGCCTCGGCCGCAAGCCGCGGATCATGGTCGCCAAGATGGGCCAGGACGGCCACGACCGCGGCGCGAACCTGGTCTCCTCGGCCTTCACCGACTTGGGCTTCGAAGTGATCCCCGGGCCTTTGTTCCAGACCCCGCGCGAGACCGCGCAAATGGCGGTCGAGGCCGACGTCGACGTGGTCGGCGCCTCCTCGCTCGCCGCCGGCCACCGCACCCTCATCCCCGAGATGATCGAGGCGCTCAAGGACATGGGCCGCGCCGACATCAAGGTCGTCGCCGGCGGGGTCATCCCGCCGCAGGATTATGCCGCGCTCCGCGCCGCGGGGGTGCAGGCGATCTTCGGCCCCGGCACCAACCTCGCCGACGCCGCCGACGAAGTTCTGCGCCTGCTCGGGCATAATAGACCGCCACTGGATGAGGCTGCGGAGTGACGGACGAGCCGGGCTACACGCCGGAGGAATTAGAACGCGGCGAGGATCAGGCTTGGCACATTCCAATTTGGGGTTGCCTTTTGGTCATTGGCATTTTGGCGCTAATCTTCTGGCTGATGTTCAGCCACGGCTTCTTCATGCATGGCGATTGATGGCTATCCCGTCATGCTGAACTTGTTTCAGCATCCATTTTCGGGAAGGTCTGTGCGGGTGGCGGAATGGACCCTGAAACGAGTTCAGGGTGACGGTTTGGGGCGTCCCTGATGTTCAAAAAGATTCTCATTGCGAACAGGGGCGAGATTGCGTGCCGGGTGATCCGCACCGCGCGGCGGATGGGGATCAAGACGGTCGCGGTCTATTCCGACGCTGACGCGCGCGCGCCGCATGTGAAGATGGCCGACGAGTGCGTCCGGCTCGGACCTGCGCCGGCGTCCGAATCCTACCTCAAGGCCGAGCTGATCATCGACGCGTGCAAGGCGACGGGCGCCGAGGCGGTGCATCCGGGCTACGGCTTCCTCTCGGAACGCGAGAGTTTTGCGAAAGCGCTGGCCAAGGCCGGCATCACGTTCATCGGCCCGCCGCCCAAAGCCATCGCCGCGATGGGCGACAAGATCGAATCCAAGAAGCTGGCGCAGAAAGCCGGGGTGAACATCGTCCCGGGCTACCTGGACGACATCGCGACGACCGCCGACGCGGTGAAGATCGCCAAGGGCATCGGCTATCCGGTGATGATGAAAGCGTCGGCCGGGGGCGGCGGCAAGGGCATGCGCCTCGCGTACGATGAGAAGGACGTGCGCGAGGGGTTCGAGAGCGTCAAGCGCGAGGGCCTCGCTAGCTTCGGCGACGACCGCGTGTTCATCGAGAAGTTCATCGAGCAGCCGCGCCACATCGAGATTCAGCTGCTCGGCGACCAGCACGGCAATATCGTCTATCTCAACGAGCGCGAATGCTCGATCCAGCGCCGCCACCAGAAGGTGGTCGAGGAAGCGCCGTCGCCTTTCGTCTCGCCGGAGATGCGCAAAGCGATGGGCGAGCAGGCGGTCGCGCTGGCGCGGGCGGTCGGATATTATTCCGCTGGGACGGTCGAGCTGATCGTCAACGGCGCCGATCCGACGGGAAGAAGCTTCTACTTCCTCGAGATGAACACGCGGCTGCAGGTCGAGCATCCGGTGACCGAGGAGATCACCGGCCTCGACCTCGTCGAGCAGATGATCCGCGTCGCGGCGGGGGAGAAGCTCGCCTTCACGCAGGACGATGTGAAGCTCGACGGCTGGGCGGTCGAGACGCGGGTCTATGCCGAGGATCCCTATCGCGGGTTTTTGCCCAGCACGGGTAGGTTGGTGCGGTACCAGCCCCCCGTTCGTCATCCCCGCGAAAGCGGGGACCCCGCTTCCTCAAAGAAACAGTGGGATTCCCGCGTGCGCGGGAATGACGAAGTAAGGGTGAGGATCGACGACGGCGTCGCCGACGGCGGCGAGGTCAGCATATTCTACGATCCGATGATCGCCAAGCTGATCACCTGGGCGCCGACGCGGCTCGAAGCGATCGACGCGCAAATCGCCGCGCTCGACCAGTTCGTGATCGACGGCATCAGTGACAATGTCGATTTCCTCTCCGCGCTGATGCAGCACCCGCGCTTCCGCAGCGGCGACATCACCACCGGCTTCATCGCCGAAGAATATCCGGACGGGTTCGGCGGCGCGCCTGCCGACGCGCAGCTGACCAGCGACCTCGCCGTGATCGCGGGCATGGTCGCGGTGATCACCGACGAGCGCGCGGCCGAGATCAGCGACCAGCTCGGTCCGCGAACGCATCTGTCGTGCGACCGCGTGGTGCGCATGGCGGGCGCGGAGCACCGCGTACGCATCAAGCCATACACGGGCGGGACTTTGGCCGTTCTGGATGGCGGCGAGCTGATCGACATCGTCGGACGCTGGGTGCCGGGGCAGCGGCTGCTGCGCGTCGACGTCGACGGCCGCCGGCGCATCGTCCAGGTGCGCCGCGCCGGCCGCGGATGGGAGCTGCAGACGCGAGGCGCCAGCCACAAGGTGCAGGTCCTGCCGCCGCATGTCGCCGAGCTGTCGAAGCACATGATCGAGAAGGTGCCGCCGGACCTGTCGCGGCTGCTGCTGGCGCCGATGCCGGGGCTGCTGACGCGGCTCGACGTTAAGATCGGCGACAAGGTCGAGGCGGGCCAGCCCGTCGCGGTGATGGAAGCGATGAAGATGGAGAATATCCTCCGCGCCGGCCGCGCCGCGACGGTCAAGGCCACACCCGCCAAGCCCGGCGACAGCCTCGCGGTCGATCAGGTCATCGTGGAGTTTGAGTGACTTGTTCCCCGGCGAAGGCCGGGGTCCAGGGGCCGGAGGCCTCGTGTGCACGGAGGATAAATGAAAGCCGGTTACGTCTACATCATGGCGAGCCGGAACAACGGGACGATCTACATCGGCGTGACCAGCGATCTGATGAAGCGGGTTTGGGAGCACCGCGAAGGCGTGGTCGCCGGCTTCACCAAGAGGTACGGCTGTAAGTTATTGGTGTGGTACGAAGTATTCGATGACATTCAGCAGGCGCGGGTGCGCGAATTGCAGATGAAAGAGTGGAATCGAAAGTGGAAGATCAAATTGATCGAGGAAACCAACCTTGACTGGAACGACCTCTATCCGGCGCTGTTCTAAGCGGGCTTAGGCCCGCCCTGGACCCCGGCCTCCGCCGGGGAACAAGTCCTCAACTCACTCCGCCTGAGCTTGCCCGTCGCGGTCTTCGGCAGCGCGTCCACGAACGCGATCTCGCGCGGATATTTGTAGGGGGCGATTTGGGCCTTGGCATGGGCTTGGAGCTCGGCGACCAGGGCGTCCGAACTTTCCGCGTCCACGGCCAACACCACGAACGCCTTCACCTTTTGCCCGCGCTCGGGGCAGGGCACGCCGATCACCGCGCATTCGGCGACCGCGGGGTGCGACAGCAGCGCATTCTCCACTTCGGGCGCGCCGATATTGTAGCCCGAGCTGACGATCATGTCGTCGTTGCGGGCGAGGTACCAATAGTATCCATCGGCGTCGCGGCGGTAGGTGTCGCCGGTGACGTTCCAGCCGTCGGCCACGTAATCGGCCTGGCGCGGGTCGTCGAGGTAGCGGCAGCCGGTCGGGCCCTTGACGGCTAGGCGGCCGATGCCCTCGTCCATCGGATTGCCGTCCGCATCGAGGATGGTCGCAATATACGCCGGCACCGCCTTGCCGGTCGCGCCGGGGCGGATGTCCTCGCCCGTGGCGGAGACGAAGATGTGCATCATCTCGGTCGAGCCGATGCCGTCGGTGATCGCGATCCCGGTGCGCTCCTTCCACGCGCGCCAAATCGCCTCGCGCAGATGCTCGCCCGCCGAGATGCAGGTGCGGAGGGTCTTCAACGCTTCGTCCAAGTTGGGTTGCGACAGCATCGCCTTGTACGCCGTCGGCGCAGTTCCGAGGTGCGTGACTCCATGCTTTGCAATGGCCTCCAGCAACTTCTCCGGTCCGCCCTGCTCGATGGTGGCGCTCGCCGCGCCGAAGCGCAGCGGGAACATCGGCGTGATACCGAGCCCGAAAGTGAACGCCATCGGTGCACTGGTCAGGAAGACGTCGCCGGGCTTGGGGCCGATCAGATGCCTCGCGAAAGTATCGCACGGCGCGAGGACGTCACGGTGAAACTGGACGCAGCCCTTGGGCACGCCGGTGGTGCCGCTGGTGAACGCGATCAGCGCCGGATCGTCGCGGCCGGTGTCGGAGGGCGGCAACGGCTGCAGCGAAGCGGTGCGCGTCTCGAGCTCGCCCTTTCCGTAATCGCCGTCATACTTGATGACGTGGTTGATCGAATGCGTCTGCTCGACCGCCTGACGAAAGTCGCCGATGAACCGGCTGTCGACAATCGCATGGCTGATTTGCGCGCGCTCGATCACGGTAGCGATCTCGCCCGGCCGCAGCAAAGGCATGGTCGCGACCACCACGCCGCCCGCCTTGAGCACGCCGAGCCATGCGGCGAACATCGTATAGCCGTTCGGCCCGCGCAGCAGCACGCGGTTGCCGGGGATCAGGCCATGCTCCTCGACCAGCAGCCGGGCGATGCGGCCGCTGAAATTGTCGAGCTCGGCATAGATCCAGCGGCCGTGGTCGTTGACGACCGCCAGCGCTTGCCGATCGCCGCCTTTCAGCAGCTCAGCCGCCGCATTCAGTCGCTCGGGATAGTGCAGCTCGGCAAGGTCGAAGCGGAATTCCGGAAGCAGCCGTGCCGGCGGCAGGCGGTCACGCACGAACGAGTCGTACGTCACAAAATCCTCCCCGGAACGGGGAGGTGGCAGACCGCAGGTCTGACGGAGGGGGCCCGCGTCTCCGCCGGGTCAGCGGTGGGGCCCCTCCACCAGCTACGCTGGTCCCCCTCCCCGTTCCGGGGAGGATTTGAGAGGGGCATCACTCGTCCTCGACCACCGCCGTCGTCTCGATCTCGACCTTGGCGGCGCTTTCGACCAGGCCTTTCACCTCGACCAGCGCCATCGCCGGATAGTTGGGCCCCATGATCTCGCGCCAGGCGGCGCCGATCTCGTCGCGCGAGTTCACATATTCGTGGCGGTCGATGACGTAGCAGGTCATGCGCACGATATGCTGCGGGCCCGCGCCATCCTGCGCGAGAATTTCCAGCGTGTTGTTGAGCGCCCGCGCGAACTGGCCGTGGAGGGTGTAATCGGGGAAGCTCTCATGCTCGTCCCAGCCGACGACGCCAGCGGTGAAGATCATCCGCCCGCGCGCCGAGACACCGTTGGAATAGCCCTTGGGCCGCGGCCAGTTGGGTGGCTGCAGGATTTTCATAACGCCTCCCCTTTAAGCAGGTCACGGGCGATGATCTGGCGCTGCACCTCGCTCGCGCCTTCGTAGATGCGCAGTGCGCGGATGTCGCGGTACAGCTCTTCGACCTTGACGCCCTTGGTCACGCCCGCGCCGCCGTGCAGCTGCACCGCCGCATCGATCACCGCTTGAGCGCTTTCGGTTGCGTGGAGCTTGGCCATGGCGGCGGCGCGTCGGTTGTCGATTCCACCCTCATCCTGCTGCCAGGCGGCGCGATAGATGAGCAACGCCGAGGCATCGACGGCCAACGCCATGTCCGCGAGCTTGGCCTGCGTCACCGCATTGTCGGCAAGCGTTGCGCTGCCGAGCCGGCGTTTGGATGCGAATGCCAGCGCTTCGTCGAGCGCGCGCCGCGCAAGGCCGAGCGCTGCCGCGCCGACCGTCACCCGGAACAGGTTCAGCGTCTCCATGCCGATGCGGAAGCCCTCGCCGGGCTCACCGACGATCGCGTCGGCCGGAATGCGGACCTTGTCGTAAGTGAGCCGGGCGAGCGGGTGCGGCGCGATGACCTCGATCCGCTCGGCGACCGCGACCGCCTCGGCCGGGACGATGAACGCCGACAGTCCGCGAGCGCCCTCGCCCTCGCCGGTGCGGGCGAAGGTCACGTAGAAATCCGCGATCCCGCCGTTGGAGATGTAAGTCTTCTCGCCGACCAGCACCCATTCGTTGCCGTCGAGCATTGCCGACGTCTGCATGTTCGCGGCGTCCGATCCGCACTGCGGCTCGGTCATGGCGAAAGCGGCAATGGCTTGGCCGGACGCGACCTTCGGCAGCCACTCGCGCTTCTGCTCGATTGTCCCGAACAGCGAGATCGCGCCCGAGCCCAGGCCCTGCATGGCGAAGGCGAAATCGGCGAGACCCGAATGGTAGGCGAGAGTCTCGCGCGCGATCGCGAGGCTGCGCACGTCGGGTCGATGCTTGCCGTCGGCGACGCATAATTTGAGGAATCCCGCGGCGCCGAGCTCGCGCACCAGCGCCCTGCATTCGCTGTCGAGGTCCTCGGCGTAGCGGCCGGTCAGATTGTCGGCGCACCAATCGCGGAGGTCATCCGCCAACTCCCGGTGCCGGGCCTCGAAGAACGGCCAGGAGAGGAAGGATCTGTCGCTCATCAGTCGCCCTGGAACTCCGGCGTCCGTTTGTTCGCGAACGCCTCAAACGCGCGCTTGAAATCCCTGGTTTCCATGCAATGCGCCTGGGCTCGCGCTTCGAGTTCCAGCGCTTGGTCGATGGTCACGTTCCACTCGGCGTCGAGCTGGCGCTTGGTCACCGCATGGGCGATCGACGGGCCCGCGGCGAGCTGCCGGGCGAGCGCCAGCGCCTCCCCCTGCACATCGTCGACGAGGCGGCTGAAGAAGCCCCAGGCGACGCCTTCGTCGCTCGTCATGTCACGGCCGGTGAACAGCAGCTCGGCGGCGCGGCCGTGACCGATGATCCGCGGCAGGATCGCGCACGCGCCCATGTCCGCGCCGCTCAAGCCGACGCGGCTGAACAGGAAGGCGGTGCGCGCGTCCGGCTTCGCCAGCCGGATGTCGCTCGCCATTGCCAGGATCGCGCCGGCGCCCGCGCACACGCCCTCGACCGCGGCGATGATCGGCTGCGGGCAGGCGCGCATCGCGCGCACCAGGTCGCCGGTCATGCGGGTGAATCGGAGCAGCCCGTCGCAGTCCATTTTGGTCAGCGGTCCGATGATCTCGTGGACGTCGCCGCCCGAGCAGAAATTGCCGCCGGCGCCCTGGATCACGACAGCCTTCACGTGACGATCATGGTCGAGCCGATGGAAGGTCGCGCGCAGTTCCTCGTAGGATTCGAAGGTCAGCGGGTTCTTTCGCTCGGGCCGGTCGAGCGTGATCGTGGCGACGCCATCGGCAAAGTCCCAGCGAAAATGCTCCGGCTGGAAGGTCGCGGCGTCGAAGCTCATGCGGCCGTGCCGCCGTCGATCGTCACCGCCGCGCCGTTGATGTCGCGGCTCAATGGAAGGCACAGCATCGCGATGACGTTGCCGATCGCCTCCGGATCGACCAGCCGCCCGCTCGCGTTCATGTTGGTGATGGCGGAGCGCGCATCGCCTTCGCTGCGGCCGGTGATCTGCGACACCCGGGCGACCGACTGGTCGGTCATCGGCGTGTCGACATAGCCGGGGCAAACCGCGTTCACGGTGAGGCTGGTCTTGGCATATTCGCCGGCGAGGCTGCGCATCAGGCCGAGCAGCCCGTGCTTCGACGCGGCGTAATGCGCCGCGTAGGGCACGCCGCGCAGGCTTGCGACCGAGGCGACCAACACCAGCCGGCCGTTGTCACTCTTCAACAGGTCGCCGATGGCGGCGCGCGTACAGTCGAACGCGGCGGTGAGGTTGGTGGCGATGATCCGGTCCCAGCTCTCGCGGGTCATCTTGTGGAACGGGGCGCTCTCGGCGATCCCGGCGTTGACGACCAGCAGGTCGATGGGGCCGTTCGCGGCGCGGGCTTCGTCGAACGCCGCGGCGACGCGCGACGGATCGGTGACGTCGCACTGGATGACGGCCCCGCCGTGAAGCTCTGAAACGGCCTGGAGCGGCTCGATCCGCCGCCCCAGCAGCGACAGCTTCGCGCCGGCGGCGCTCAGATGTCCGGCGGCGGCGGCGCCGATCCCGGTGCCCCCACCGGTGATCAGCGCGTGGCGCCCGGCAAGTGGAGTTTCGGCCATCGTCTCCCCTCTTTCAGTTGACGCATTGGCCGAACGCATTTGTGGTGGCAAGGCGGGGCGATGAAGGTCGCGATCCTTGAAACGGGCAAGCCACCGGGTACGCTTGCCGAGCAGTTCGGCGATTATCCGGCGATGTTCGCCCGGCTGCTTGGACCGGGGTTCGAGACCGAAAGCTTCGATGTGGAAGCGGGCGAGTTGCCGGATCCGGCGGCGCATGAAGCTTGTCTCATCACCGGCTCGCCGGCGGGCGTGTACGAGCCACTGCCGTGGATCGCGCCGCTGCAGGAGTTCATCCGCTCGGCGCGGGGCTCGAAGATGGTCGGCATCTGCTTCGGCCACCAGGTGATGGCCGGGGCGCTCGGCGGCCATGTCGAGAAGTCGGCCAAGGGCTGGGGTGCGGGGCTTCACCGGTATGTGGTGGTCCGATCCGAGCCGTGGATCGACAGCGCTGGGACGATCGCCGTGCCCGCGTCGCATCAGGACCAGGTCGTGATCCAACCGCCGAACACGGAGGTCGTCGCCACCTCCGACTTCACCCCTTTCGCCGGGCTTGCGTGGACCGACCGCCCGGCCATCTCCTTCCAGTTCCACCCGGAATTCTCGCCCGCCTTCGCCAAGGCGCTGATCGAGAAGCGCTACGACATCGTGCCCGATCCCGACGCGGCGATCGCCTCGCTCGACGCGCCGAACGACAATGCGCGGGTTGCGGCTTGGATACGCCGCTTCCTGGAGGCATAGGCGCCCTGACAGCAGTGGAGACGAGAGAATGAAGACCCGCGCCGCCGTCGCCTTCGCGCCCAAGCAGCCGCTGGAGGTGGTGGAAGTGGACCTGGAGGGGCCCAAGGCGGGCGAAGTGCTGGTCGAGATCATGGCGACCGGCATCTGCCACACCGACGCTTACACGCTCGACGGGCTCGACAGCGAAGGGCTGTTCCCCTCGATCCTCGGCCATGAAGGCGCGGGCGTGGTGCGCGAGGTCGGGCCCGGCGTCACCAGCGTCGTCGTCGGCGACCACATCATCCCGCTCTACACGCCCGAATGCCGCCAGTGTAAGTCGTGCCTCAGCGGCAAGACCAACCTGTGCACCGCGATCCGCGCGACGCAGGGCAAGGGCGTCATGCCCGACGGCACCAGCCGCTTCAGCTACAAAGGCGAGGCGATCCATCATTACATGGGCTGCTCGACCTTCTCGAACTTCACCGTGCTGCCCGAGATCGCGGTGGCGAAAATCCGCGAGGACGCGCCGTTCAAGACGGCCTGCTACATCGGCTGCGGAGTCACCACCGGAGTAGGCGCGGTGGTCAACACCGCCAAGGTCGAGCCCGGCGCCAGCGTCGTCGTGTTCGGCCTCGGCGGCATCGGGCTCAACGTCATCCAGGGCGCGCGGCTGGTCGGCGCGAGCAAGATTGTTGGGGTGGATATCAATCCGGCGCGGGAAGAATGGGGCCGCAAGTTCGGGATGACCGTTTTCATCGACGGGCGCGGCAAGGACCGGCAGGCGATCATCGACGAGGTGATCGCCATTACCGACGGCGGCGCCGATTACACCTTCGACGCGACCGGCAACACCGAGGTGATGCGCACCGCGTTGGAATGCTGCCATCGCGGCTGGGGCACGAGCGTCGTCATCGGCGTCGCCGAGTCCGGCAAGGAAATTGCGACACGGCCGTTCCAGCTGATCACCGGGCGCAACTGGCGCGGCACCGCGTTCGGCGGCGCCAGGGGCCGCACCGACGTGCCCAAGATCGTCGACTGGTACATGGATGGCAAGATCGCGATCGACCCGATGATCACCCACGTGCTGGAGCTCGCCGACATCAACCAGGGCTTCGAACTGATGCACGCCGGGACAAGCATCCGGTCTGTTGTGGTCTATTGATGTTCGGCTATTAATGACGCGGGCTGCTGAGGGGAGCGACAGGAGACCTCGCATGTCCGACACGCGCGCCCCGACCCACGTCAACCTCGCCGATAAGCTCGATAGTTTCTCGGAGCATTGGTCGCCGAAGATCGTCGCCCGCTACAACGACAATGAAGTGCGGCTGGTAAAGACCAGCGGCGAATGGGTGTGGCATAAGCACGACGAGACCGACGAGCTGTTCCTGATCCTCGACGGCGAGTTCGACATGGATTTCCGCGACCGCACAGTAACGGTGAAGGCTGGCGAGCTGTTGATTGTGCCACGCGGCACCGAGCACCGACCGGCGGCAAGGCGCGGCGAAGTGAAGCTCCTGCTGATCGATCCGAACGACACGCCGAACACCGGCAACAAGGAAACCGCGACGCAGGCGGTAGAGCTCTGAGGGGAGAAAGCGATGTTCAGTCATATCATGGTCGGTTCCAACGATGTCGATCAGTCCAAGCGGTTTTACGACGCGCTGTTTGAAAAGGACGGCATGGTCGATCCCAAGGGCCGGCTAGCCTACCGCCGGAGCGGATCGGTGTTCATGGTCGGCAAGCCGATCGACGGGCATTCCGCGAGCCACGGCAACGGGGCGACCATCGGGTTCAACTTCGACAGCCCCGACGAAGTCAATGGGTGGCAGCAGCGCGGGATCGCCGCGGGCGGCACGGCAATCGAGGACCCGCCCGGCATCCGCGAGAATGCGTTCGGAAAACTCTATTTGGCTTATTTGCGCGATCCTGACGGCAACAAGCTCTGCGCCCTGCATCGCCCGGAGCAGTGAAGCTGGAGATCGTTTCGGAGAACAAGTCCCATGGCGGCCGGCAGCTGGTCGTAAAGCATGCGTCGGCGTCGACCGGCACGGGCATGACCTTCTCGATCTTCCTCCCGCCGCAGGCCGAGCGCGGCGGGACATTGCCGGTCGTCTGGTATCTGTCCGGTCTTACCTGCACCCACGCCAACGTCACCGAGAAGGACGAATATCGCGCCGCCTGCGCCGAGCATGGCCTGGTCTTCGTCGCGCCGGACACCAGCCCGCGCGGCGACGACGTTCCGGACGGTGAAGGCTATGATTTCGGCAAAGGCGCCGGATTTTACGTCGACGCGGCGCAAGAACCGTGGGCGAAGCACTACCGCATGTGGAGCTACGTCACCGACGAGCTTCCTTGGCTCATCGCGATAGACTTCCCGGTCGACCTGGGGCGCCAGTCCATCACCGGCCATTCGATGGGCGGGCACGGCGCGCTCACCGTCGGCCTGACGTTTCCTGATCGCTTCCGCGGCGTGTCGGCGTTCGCGCCGATCGCCGCACCGTCGCAGGTTCCGTGGGGGCAGAAAGCGCTCACCGGCTACCTTGGCGCCGACGCCGCGGCGTGGCGCAAACACGATTCGGTAGCGCTGATCGAGGATGGCGCGCGGGTCGACGAACTCCTGGTCGACGTCGGGACGGCCGATCAATTCCTCGAAACGGAGTTGCGGCCCGAGCTGCTCGAGTGGGCCTGCGCGGATGCGGGAATCGCCCTGACGCTTCGCCGCCAGCCCGGCTACGACCACAGCTATTATTTCATCTCGACCTTCATGGCCGATCATCTCCGCTGGCACGCGGAGCGGCTGCGCTGAACGCCGGCTGGTATTGGCAGGCGCTGTGCGTCGCGACGGCGCTCGCGTGCGGACTGTTGATCGGGATCGAGCGCGGCTTTGACTTGCGCGGGCTGCGCGCAGGCACGCGCGTTGCCGGGGTCCGCACCTTCACCTTGCTCGGCCTCGTTTCGGGAGTCGCCGGACTGGCGGGACGATTCGGCCAGCCGTTCGCGGCCGGGGCGCTGGTCAGCGGCGCCGTCGCCGTACTCGCGATCGGCTATGCCCACAGGCCCGGCCTTGCCGACAAGCCCGACGCGACCACGCCGATCGCCGCATTGGCAACGGTCGGTCTGGGCTTCGTCGCGGGCTTCGGCGAGCCCGGATTCGCCATCGCCGGAGCGACGATCGTCACGCTCCTCCTCGCGCTGAAGGCCGAGCTGCACGGCTTGCTCGACAAGCTCGATGAAGCCGATGTGAAGGCACTTGCCCGATATGCGGTGATCGCCGGCGCGGTGCTGCCCTTCCTGCCCAGCGGCCATTACGGTCCATTGGGCGCGTGGAACCCGCAGCGCCTATGGCTGGTGGTGGTCCTCGTAACCGGCTTTTCGTTTCTCGGTTATGTGGCCAACCGCATATTCGGCGAGCGCCACGGCACGATCGCCACCGCGCTGATCGGCGGAGCGTACAGCTCGACCACGGTCACCCAAGCGCTCGCACAGCGGCTCGGCAGCGAATCGCGGCCCGGTGCGGAGAATGCCGGGATCGCGCTGGCGACGGCGGTCATGTACCTGCGCGTGCCGGCGCTGATCGCGGTTTTCGCGACGCGGGTCCTGCCTCCCATCGGCCTGTTATTGCTGCCCGCGGTGGCCGTCGCCTGGGGCGCTGGATACTGGCTCTACCGCAAAGCGCCGAAGCACCAGGGCCCCGCGCCGCCCGGCAACCCGATCGCACTCCTTCCGGCCCTGGGCTTCGTGGCATTTGTCGCGGTTGCCGCCGTCGCGGCGAAGTGGGCCCAAGGCAGCTTCGGCCAGAGCGGCATCGCGGTGCTTCTGCTGATCGTTGGCAGCATGGACGTCGACGTCGCGATCGTCACCTTGGGCGGCCTTCCCGCAGGGGCGATCTCGCCGCTCGTCGCGGCGATGGCGATTGCCGGCACGATCATCGCCAACATGGGAGTGAAAATCGGGATCACGCTCGTTTATGCGCGCCGCCGTGGCCTTCCAGCTGCAGCGGCGATGGCCAGCAGCTTGGCCGCGCTGGCGGTCATGATCGCCTTCGCCTGGACGCGGCTCTAACTGCGGCACGGCACGCGCGCCGCCGGCATGCGCACCTTCGCCTTCCCGGCCTCCTATCGGCGGTTGATCGGGGCGCTTGCCAAGCTGCGCGTCACACCCGATGAACGCGGCCGACCATGACCACAAGCAGCACCCTTTCCGACCGGCGCGGCCTGTGGGCCTTCATCCTCGGCGTGCTCCTCGTCACGGCCGGAGTATTGCTCCACCTGCCGATGTTCCTGATGGGCCGGATGACCCACTACCACCTCTACGGCATGCCGATCGGCAACGACATGATCGCCGGCATGGCCGCGATCATCCTCGGCATCGCCGTCGCGGCCTATGGCCTTCTGCCGAAGAACATCTCGCGCCAGCTCGCCGCGAGCCACGAGATCGTCGTCACTCCGCCGGAGGACGCGCCGCTGTCGCGGGCGCATTGGGCGCTGATGAGCGTGCTCGTCATCGCCCTCATCATCGACATCATGAAGCCGGCGAGCCTCGGATTCACGATTCCTGGCATGGTCGGTGAATATGGCGTGCCCAAGGCCAAAGCCTCGCTTGTGCCATTCTTCGCTCTCAGCGGGACGGTCATCGGCTCGGTGATCTGGGGCATTATCGCCGACGTCTATGGCCGCAAGGCCTCGATCCTGCTGTCCGCCGTCATGTTCGTCGGAACCTCCATCTGCGGCGCCATGCCCTCGCTCGCCTGGAACGTCGGCATGTGTTTCATGATGGGCGCGGCGGCGGGCGGGATGCTGCCGGTGACTTATGCACTGCTGGCCGAGATGATGCCGAGCAAGCACCGCGGCTGGGCACTGGTGCTGGTCGGCGGCCTTGGCGCGGTCGGCGGTTATTTTGCGGCGAGCGGCTTGTCCGCGCTGCTTCAGCCGACCTTTGGCTGGCGGATCATGTGGCTCCTCAATTTGCCGACCGGGCTGTCGCTGGTCCTGCTCGGCGCCTTCATCCCGGAATCGGCGAAGTTCCTGCTGGCCCGCGGACGGCGCGAGGAAGCCCGCGCGGTGATGGAACGCTTCGGCTCGAAGGCCCGCAGCACCAGCCGTGCCGAAGAGGTGGCGCTGGCCAAGGGACCGTCGGTAGCGCTGACCGGCCGCGCCTTCTTCGGAAAGCTCGTCGCGCTCAGCCTTGCCGCGATCTGCTACGGCCTGATCAATTTTGGGCTGTTGCTGTGGCTGCCGACCGACCTGGTGGCGAAGGGCTACAGCATGGCGGTGTCGAGCAAGCTGCTCGCGGAGTCCGCGCTGATCGCCTTCCCGACGGTGTTCATCGTCGCCTATCTGTACAGCAGCTGGAGCGCCAAATGGTCGGTGGTCGGGTCGATCGCCGTGGCCGTGGCGGGCCTGGCCGGGGTGCTGTGGCTGGAGTTGACCGGCTCGGGAAGCCCGGTGCTGCCGGTCGCGCTGCTGATCGTCGGCAGCAACGCCCTGATCGCGATGTTGCTGCCTTATGCGGCCGAGAGCTTCCCGCTGCGCATCCGCGGCCGCACCACCGGGACTGTCGCGGCCTGCACCAAGGCCGGCGGAATGCTTGCTCAGCTGCTCGCGATCTTCGCGCTCGTGCCGCCGCTCGACGCCGTGTCGCTGATCATCATCGTGCCCACCGTCGCGGCGATGATCCTCGTCGTCTTGTTCGGCAAGGAGACGCGGGGCCGAGATCTGCGCGACCTCGATCCCGACGGGCGCACCTTCGCCGCGACCGGAATCTAGGCGCGGCGCAGCGCCTAATGCTGCATTTGCAGGTTCATCATCTGCGCGGTCGGGCCCATGTTCGCGGCGAGATGCGCCATGATCCAGATGGTCCCGATCATCACCAGGAACACGATCAGCACGCCGAAGGCGAGCGCGAGCACGTTGTTGGTATTGTCCGGCCCGCTGGTGATGTGGAGGAAGAAGACCAGGTGAACGCCCATCTGCGCAATCGCCAGCACGACTAGACCGACGGCCACGCCGGGACCCCACAGAATCGAAGTCGACGCAACCCAGAAGGAGATGCCGGTCAGCACCAGAGCGAGCGCGAGGCCAATGACGTAGCTGAGCGTCTCGCTCATCAGGCTGTCGTGCGGCGCGCCCGGCGCGACGTTCAGCAGGTTCTGGCCGTCTTCGGTCATGGCAATGTTCCGATCAGATAGACGATGGTGAAAATGGCCACCCAGATGATGTCGAGCGCGTGCCAGAAGATGCTGAGGCACAGCAGCCGCCGCATGATGTGCGGCTGGTAACCCTTGGTCCAGATCTGGGCCATCATGGTGCCGATCCACATCAATCCGGCGGTGACGTGCGCGCCATGCGTCCCGACCAGGGTGAAGAAGGAGGATAGGAACGCACTGCGCTGCGGCCCCGCACCGATCGCGATCATCCCGGCGAACTCGCGCAGCTCGAGAAAGAGGAACACGAGGCCCAGCGCGGCCGTGACTGCCAGCCAGATTTCAGTCCAAAACAGATTCGCACGCTTGGCGGCGATGATCGCGAGGCCGCACACAAAGCTCGACAGCAGCAAGGCGGCGGTCTCGATCGCGACGTTGGTACGGTCGAACAGCTGGTTGGTGACCGGTCCGCCGTCGGTCGCGTGGATCAGCGAGGCATAGGTCGCGAACAGCGCCGAGAACAACACCATGTCCGACAGCACGAACAGCCAGAAGCCGTAAGGGACGACGATGCTCTTCGACTGCGGGCCGCGATTGCCGAGGCCGGTATCCTCCGACCCGTGATGGGTGAGTCCGATGGCGGCCGCTTCGTTGGTCATACGGACTGGCTCAGATTGTGAAGGTGCTCCATGCGAATGCGGCGGCGCTCGCGGGCGTTTGCACGGACCTCCTCGACGGGGATGATGTGCTCATGTTCGTCACGCCAGGCGTACCACACGAAGACCGCGAATGCGCCGATCAGGCCGACGATCGCGAGCCACCAGATGTACCAGATGATCGCGAACCCGCAGATCGACGCGAAGAAGGCGCAGATCACGCCGACGGGGGTGTTCAGGGGCATTTCGATCGGTTGGTAATCGGGTTCGTCGATAAGTTGGTCGCGCTCGATCGCTTCCTGCTTGCGGTGCCAATAGGCTTCCTCGCCGTGGACGTCGGGAAGCACCGCGAAATTGTAGTGCGGCGGCGGCGACAGGGTGAGCCACTCGAGCGTGCGGCCGTCCCACGGGTCGCCCGTGATGTCGAGCCGCTGGTCCCGCGTCCTGATCGAGTAGACGAGCTGGACGACCGTCAGCACGATCGCGAGCAGGATGACGATGGCGCCGATCAGCGCGACGATCATGTAGGGCCGCCAGCTGAGGTCGTCGTAGTGCTGCATGCGCCGGGTCGCGCCCATGAGCCCCAGCACATAGAGGGGCATGAAGGCGAGGTAGAAGCCGACGAACCAGCACCAGAAGACGGCCTTGCCGATGCGCTCGTCGAGCGTGAACCCGAACGCCTTGGGAAACCAGTAGGTGTAACCCGCCATGGCTCCGAAGACGACGGCGCCGATGATCACATTGTGGAAGTGGGCAACGAGGAACAGGCTGTTGTGGACCAGGAAGTCGACCGGCGGAATCGCCATCAGGACGCCGGTCATGCCGCCGATCGTGAAGGTGATCATGAAGCCGATCGCATAATGCATCGGGACGGTGAAGCGGACCCGGCCGCCGTACATCGTGAACAGCCAGTTGAAGATCTTCACGCCGGTCGGGATCGCGATGAGCATGCTCGCAATCCCGAAGATCGCATTCACGTCGGCGCCGGCGCCCATGGTGAAAAAGTGATGCAGCCAGACGGTGAAGGACAGGATGCAGATCGCGAGTGTCGCGAAGACCATCGACCGGTAGCCGAATAGCGGCTTGCCCGAGAAGGTCGATACCACTTCCGAGTAGATCCCGAACGCGGGCAGGACGAGGATGTAGACCTCCGGATGGCCCCACATCCAGATGAGGTTCATGTAGAGCATCGAGTTTCCGCCACCGTCGTTGGTGAAGAAGTGGAACCCGAGGTAGCGGTCGAGCATCAGCAGCGCCAAGGTCGCGGTGAGCACCGGAAAGGCGGCGATGATGAGCAGGTTGGTTGCGAGCGAAGTCCAGCAGAATACCGGCATGCGCATATAGCTCATTCCCGGTGCGCGGATCTTGAGGATGGTGGTGACGAAGTTCACGCCGGTCAGCAGCGTTCCGACGCCGGAGATCTGCAACGCGACGAGATAATAATCGACGCCGACGTCCGGCGAGAACGCCTTCTCGCTGAGCGGCGGAAAGGCAAGCCAGCCGGCCCGTGAAAAGACGCCGACGAACAGGCTGACGTTGACCAGCAGCACTCCCGAAGCGGTCAGCCAGAAGCTGACGTTGTTCATGGTCGGAAAGGCGACGTCGCGCACCCCGAGCTGGAGCGGAACGACGAAATTCATCAATCCGATCATGAACGCCATCGCCATGAAGAAGATCATGATCGTGCCGTGGGCCGAGAAGATCTGGTCGTAATGCTCGGGCGGGAGATAGCCCTGGGACTGGCCCACCGCGACGGCCTGTTGAGCGCGCATCATAATCGCATCGGAAAACCCGCGGACCAGCATCACCAGCGCGAGCACGATGTACATGACGCCAATGCGCTTGTGGTCCGTGGACGTGATGTATTCGTTCCACAGGTACGGCCACCAGCCCTTGATGGTCACCCAGGCGGCGACGGCGGCGAGCGCCAGTAGCACGACGATCGAGGTGATCAGCGGAATCGGCTGGTTGAACGGAATCGCGTCCCAGCTGAGCTTGCCGAAGAGACTCATGCGCCGGCTCCCGGCGGCGGCCGGTTGTGCGGCAGCTTCTGCGGCGGGGGGGCGTGTCCGGTTGCGATGGCTTCGAACAGGCCGGGCGCAACATTGCTGAAGGTCATCGGCTTCACGTAGCTCGTCGGCTCGGAGAGCACCGCGTAGGCGCGGCCGTCGAGCACCTGCCCAGAGCTCCGCGCAGATTGCGCCCAGGCGCTGAACTGCTGCGGCGGGACGGCATGGACCTTGAACTGCATGCCGGGAAACCCGTCGCCGCTGAAATGCGCCGAGCGGCCCTGATATACGCCCTGCCGGTTCGCCTGGAGGTTGAGGCGGGTCGTCATTCCCGGCATCGTGTAAATCATCGTCCCCATCTGCGGGACGAAGAAGACGTTCCACACCGTTGCCGAGGTCAGGCGGAAGCTCACTGGCGTGCCTGCCGGGACCACCAGCTGGTTGACCGTCGCGAGATGCTGGTCGGGGTAGATGAACAGCCACTTCCAGTCGAGCGAGACGACGTCGACCCTGAGCGGCGGCTTGGGCGAGGCGAGCGCCTTGCGTGGGTCGAGGTCGTGGCTGCCGATCCAGACGATCCCGCCGAGCAGCATGATGGTGAGCGCGGGAATCGCCCACACGACCATCTCGATCGCGCCGGAATATTCCCAATCGGGCAGGTAGGTCGCCTTGCTGTTGCCGCGCCGGAACCACCAGGCGAAACCGATCGTCGCGATTATCACCGGGACGATGATCGCCAGCATGATTGCCGTCGAATTGATCAGGATCTGCTTCTCGGCCGCGCCGACCGGACCGACCGGATCGAGGATGCCGCGGCTGCATCCGGCGGTCAGCGAAGCGACGATGGCGAGCGCGCACAGCCCCAGTCCGCGCACCGGTGCTCGCCCATTCGCCAGTGGACCCATGAGCTTCTTCCCACCGATTCGAGGGTGAGGGACGCAACAACCGTGGCGCTGCTACGCCTTCGGCAAGCATGCAGCAATCCTGTCCTGAGCCGGTGCGATCTTAGGCGCGCATCGCGTCGATCGATGCCGGGCCTAGCTCTCCCAGCCGCCGCCGAGCGCGCGGAAGAGATCGACCTGCGAATTGGCGATCGAAGCGTCCGCCTCCGCGAGCGCGGCTTCCGCTTCGGCGGCCGTGCGTTCGGCGTCGAGTAGCTCGAGCGAGCTGATGTCGCCCTCGCGCTGGCGAGCACGGGTGATCCGCGCCGCCGTTTCCGCCTCGTCGCGCGCTCCGCGCAGCGCCTCGCGGCGGCTGAGCGCCTGCTGGTAGGCGGACAGCGCGGTTTCGGTCTCTTCCAGTGCTTGCAAGACGGTCCCGTCAAAGGTCGCGAGCGCCGCCTGCGTATCCGCGCGCGCCTCGACGACCCGTGCCCGGGCAGCACTGCGGTTCACCGTCCAATTGATCAGCGGGCCGATCAGCCAGGTCAGCGGATTGGCGCCGAACACGTTCCCGAGCCCTGCACCACTTGAGCCGACCGAGCCGCCCAGCGTGATTCGAGGATAGAGGTCCGCGGTCGCCACGCCGATCCGCGCGGTCGCCGCCGCGAGCCGCCGTTCGGCCGCGCGGACATCGGGCCGGCGGGCAAGCAAAGCGGCGCCGTCGCCCACCGGGATCGGCCGTTCGAGCCGCAATGTGCTGGTGCGCTGAGCGGCTTGCGGCGGAAGCTCGCGCGGCGTTCGCCCGGTCAGGGTCGCGAGGCGGAACAGCGCGCCCTGACGCTCCGCCTCCAGCAGGGGAATCTCCGCACGGCGCTGATCCCGCAATGTAGCGATGCGTGCCGTGTCGAGGCCGTTGGCGAGGCCGATCTGGTGGCGCTTCTCGGTGAGTGCGAGCGAACGGTCGAGCAATGCCACGATCGTCTCCGCGACCGCGATCCGCTCGGCCGACGACACCGCGTCGGCATAGGCGCGGACCGTATCCGAGACGATCGCCACCCGCACGGCGTCGGCGTCTGCGTCAGCAGCGCCAACCTCACCCCTTGCCGCCTCGATCCGCCGGCTGATGCGGCCGAAGAGGTCGACTTCATAGGCGACGTTGAGGCCGACATCGACCTGGACATCGGTGCGCTTCTCCCCGGGCAGCGGGGGACCGGGCAAGCGTCCATATTGCGCGCTTCCACCAACGCCGACCTGCGGCTCCCGAGCGCTGCGTTCTTCGCGCAGGCTGGCCCTGGCCCTGGCGAGCCGGGCAACGGCGACGCGGATGTCGGTGTTCGCCGCAAGCGCATCCTTGACCAGGCCGTCGAGGACGGGATCGTCGTACAGCCGCCACCAGTTTCCGGACGGCTGCGAATCGGAGACGATAGTCGATCCTTGCGCCATGACGAACGGCGCGGCGGCGGACGCGGACACAGGTTTTGGCACATAGTTCGGCCCGCTTGCACATGCCGCCAGGACCAATGCCGAAGCCGAGATTGAGAACTTACGAAGCATCATGACTTTCCTCACTCAGCCGGGACGAGCGCCGGCTCATGGCGCGACCGGCGCCTGGCGATGCGGTCGCCGATGCCGCGGCAAACGACATAGAAAGTCGGCGTGAAGAGCAGGCCGAAGCCGGTCACGCCGACCATCCCGAAGAACACCGCGGTGCCAAGCGCCTGGCGCAACTCGGCGCCGGCGCCGGTCGCGAGCAGCAGCGGAACGCTGCCGAGGATGAAGGCGAAGCTGGTCATCAGGATCGGCCGGAGCCGGTCGTGCGCGGCGCGCACCGCGGCTTCGACCGTCGACATCCCCTTTGCTTCATCCTGCCGAGCGAACTCGACGATCAGGATCGCATTCTTGGCGGCGAGCGCAATCAGCACGACCAGCCCGACCTGCGTCAGCACATTGTTGTCCATCCCGCGCAGGTGGACGCCGGCCATCGCCGCAAGCAGGCACATCGGCACGATCAGGATGATCGACAGCGGCAGGATCAGGCTTTCGAACTGCGCCGCCAGCACCAGGAAAACGAACAGCACCGCCATGCCAAAGACCAGGCCCGACGTGCTTCCGGCCGCCTTCTGCTGGTATGCGATGCCCGTCCATTCGGTCGCGAAACCCGGCGGCAGAGTCTCGGCCGCAAGCTTTTCCATGCTCTTGAGCGACTGGCCTGACGAATAGCCCGGTGCCGTGTCGCCATCGATCTCGACCGCCGGGAAGCCATTGTAGCGCGACACGCGGTAAGGCCCGGTGCGGTCCTGGAAGGTCGTCACCGATCCCACCGGCACCATCGCGCCGGAATTGGAGCGCGTGCGCAAATTGGCGATGTCGGCTTCGCTGGCGCGGTACGGCGCGTCGGCCTGCGCCGTCACGCGATAGGTGCGCCCGAGCAGGTTGAAGTCGTTGATGAAGGCCGAGCCGAGATAGACCTGCAGCGCTTCGAAGATACGCTCCGGCGGAACGCCGAGCATGTCGGCCTTGCGCCGGTCGACGTCGGCGAACACCCGCGGCGTCGAGATGTCGAACAAGGTGTAGACCTGCTTCAGCCCCGGCGTCTGATTGGCCTTGCCGATCAGGCCCCACGACAGGCCGGACAGCTGCTGGAAGCCGTGGCCTTCGCGATCCTCGACGATCATCCGGTAGCCGCCGGCCGAGCCGATGCCTTGGATGAGCGGCGGCGGGACGATGATCAGCCGCGCTTCGTTGATGTCGGCGGTGCGCTTCTGCGCCTCGGCCATGATGCTGGCGAGCGTCACGCCGAGCTTCTTGCGCTCCGCGAACGACTGCAAGGGCACGTAAGCTGCAGCCGCGTTCGGCGCCAAGGTCTGCGACGCGCCGTCAAAACCGGCGAGCATGACCGAACCCTTGACCCCGGGGATCGGCAGGATGCGCGCCGCGACCTTGCGCATCACCGCGTCGGTGCGGTCGAGCGATGACCCCGGCGGCAGCTGGATGACCGTCAGGAAATAGCCCTGATCCTGGGCCGGGATGAAGCCGGTCGGGGTGATCTCGAACAGGCCGACGGTCGCCGCAATTAGCACGGCGTAGGCCACCATCATCCGCCTGGGCATCAGGACCAGCCGATGCGTCAACCGCGAATAAGCCTGGCTGAAGCGGTCGAACGCCTGATTGAAACGGGCACCGCCCGCGCGGAGCAATTCGACGATCCAGCCACCCGGCTTGTCCTCGCCATGGGGCTTCAACAGGATCGCCGCTAGCGCCGGCGAGAGGGTGAGCGACACGAGGAGCGAGATCAATGTCGCAGCAGAGATCGTCACCGCGAACTGGTGGTAGAAGGCGCCGGCCAGCCCGTTGAGGAACAGGGTCGGCAGGAACACGGCGCATAGCACGAGGACGATGGCGATGAGGGCCGCGCCGACTTCATCCATCGATGTCCGCGCCGCCTCGAGTCCCGAAAGGCCGCGCGCCAGGTTGCGCTCGACATTCTCGACGACGACGATGGCGTCGTCGACGACGATGCCGATCGCGAGCACCAGACCGAACAGGGAAAGGTTGTTGAGCGAGTATCCCACGCCCAGCAGAATCGAGAATGTCCCGATCAGCGATACCGGGATCGCGACGACCGGAATAACCGCCGCGCGCCAACGTTGCAGGAAGACGATCACGACCAACACCACTAGTGCTATCGCCTCGAGCAGAGTGTCGCGAACCGCGTCGATCGACTGCGAGATGAATTCGGTCGGGTTGTAGATGATCCGATATTCGAGCCCGGGCGGGAAGCTCTTCGACATGGTTTGCATCTCGGCCTTGACCGCCGCTGCTGCGGCCAAAGCGTTCGAGCCTGGACGCTGGAACACGGCGAGGATGACCGTCGGATCGCCCGACAGGTATGTGTTCGACGCATAATCGGACGCACCCAGCTCGACCCGCGCGACGTCCGACACGCGCACCTGGCGGCCGTCGGGATCGGTGCGGATAATCACGTTTGCGAACTGCTGCGGATCGGACAGCCGCCCTTGCGTTTCGACATTGAGCTGGAAGGCGCTTCCGGTCGCATAAGGAGGCTGGCCCAGCGTTCCAGCGGCGACCTGGACGTTCTGCGCGCGAAGCGCATTGACGATCTCGCCGGCGGTCAGATCGAGCGCGGCCGCCTTGCTGGGGTCGATCCAGATCCGCATCGCATAATCGCGCGCGCCGAACAGGCGGGCGTCGCCAACACCGTCGAGCCGGGCGATCCGGTCCCTGACCTGTGTCAGCGCGTAGTTGGAGATGTAACCGCGATCGAGCGAGTGGTTGGGCGAGATCAGATTCACGACCATCAGGAAGTCGGGCGAGGTCTTGCGCGTCACGATGCCGAGCCGTTGGACTTCCTGCGGCAGGCGCGGCGCCGCGATGGCGACGCGATTCTGCACCAGCACCTGTGCGGCGTTGAGGTCGGTGCCCTGCTTGAAGGTCACGGTGATGGTGAGGTTACCGTCACCGGTCGACTGCGACGACATGTAGATCATGTTGTCGACACCGTTGATTTCCTGCTCGATCGGCGCGGCGACGGTCGAGGCGACGGTCTCCGCATCCGCGCCCGGATAGGTCGCGCTCACCGTCACCGTCGGCGGGACGATGTCGGGATATTGCGACACCGGCAGGCCGAAATAGGCGATCGCGCCCATCACCGTAATGAGGATGGCGATGACGGCCGCGAAGATCGGCCGGGTGATGAAGAAGCGGGACAGACGCATGAATTTTCTCCCCGCTCGAAGGCGGCCGTTTCAAATGAAGTTCAGGCCTCAGCGGCTGGCGAACGTCGCTTCGCCGCTGAGCGGTACGGGCACGCTGTCCGGCGCCGCGGCGATTGCCTGCGGAGCGATCTTGCCCGCGCGGACCTGCACCTTGGTCCCCGGCATCGCCATCTGCGTGCCGCTGATGATGACTCGGTCCGCTGTGGTCAGCCCGGACCGCACGACGCGCAGGCCGTCGATCAGCGGACCGAGCGTGACGGGCTTCGGCGCGACGCTGCCGTCACTGGCGACAACGAGCACGATCTTGCGCGCCTGGTCGGTCTGGACGGCGGCATCGGGCACGAGCAACGCGGAGGCCGCCTGGCCGGTCGATAGCCGCATATTCCCAAACATGCCCGGTGTCAGGAACTGGGTCGGGTTCGCGACCACGGCGCGGAGCCGGATCGTCCCGGACCGCGTGTCGAGGCCGTTGTCGGCAAAATCGAGCCGTCCGTGCCAGCGATAGTCGGTCTCGTCCTGGAGCCGGATTTCGACGTCCGACGGCGCGGCGCCGCTTTCGCGCGCGCGCCGCGCCTTGAGGAACAGCGCTTCCGAGGCGTCGAAGTTGAAGTAGATCGGATCCAAGGCATTGATCGTCGTCAGCAGCGTGCCTTCCGCACCGCTGCCGCCGCCCTGAACAAGATTGCCTGGATCGATCCGGCGATCCGAAATGCGGCCGGTGATCGGCGCGCGGACCTGCGTGAAGCCGACGTCGAGGGCGCGCGATTGGACCCGGGCGCTGGCCGCCGCAAGCGCGGCCGCGGCTGCCTGAACCCGCGCATGCAGCCGGTCGACGTCGCTGCGTGAGACGGCATCGACGGCGAGGAGCCGCGTCGCGCGGCCATAGTCGGTTTGGGCGAGCGCGAGATCGCTGCGCGCGCTTGCGACGGCGGCCTGCGCTTCGGCTAGTGCCGCCGAGAACGGCCTGGGATCGATCGTGAAGAGCAGCTGGCCCTGGCGGACAACGGCGCCGTCGGTGAAATGCACACCGACGATGGCGCCCGACACGCGCGGCCGGATCTCGACGCTCTTGCTCGCGTCGAAGCGCCCTGAATAATCGTCCCACTCCGCGATCTGGCGGACCAGCGGGGTTGCAACCGTCACGACGGGCGGCGGCGGCGCTGCCGCCACCGGTGCACCACGCGTTTCCCACATGGCAACTCCGGCAGCGAGCGCGAGCGGAAGCGCAATCAGCGACAACTTCTGCGGCCGCGACAGCTGTGCGAACGCAGATTTGATCGACCGCGATTGTTCGACGCCGCCGTCGGATTGAAACTTGGCGATCATATTCACCGGACGGTCCTCCGCCGACGGGCCAAGCGGGCCTGGCCGATGCTGTTTTGGAGGAGCTCGTACTGGTCGGCGCTGAATCCCGCCTCGAAGAACGAAGCAAGCTCCGACTTGGGGACGTTCCAGCGATGGTGCCAGGCGAGAATGGCGATCCGCCGAAGCACTTCCAGCCGCTCATTGGCCAGCCGGTTGGTGCGCCTTAATCCGAAAAGACTCCCGAGCGCCGTGATGAAGCGGCCCGGCTCGCGAATGCTCGAAATCCCGTCGCGTTCGGCCATCGCGACCACCGACCATTCAAGCGCGGACAATCGCGCCGGAGCGGACGCGGTCCCGACAATCACGGGCGTGGGCTGAAACGCGTTGAACTGCGGCTGCGGCACTGAGAGGGGTAGGCTGGCCATGGTCATTCTCCTGTTTGGCGAGCGCAGCCCGCCTATCCGCGCAAAGCGAGTGCGCAGAGGTCGATCTTGTTGTTTGGATGTGACGATCCGCACGCTGCGACGGCCACGCCGCGCGTTGAATGCCACCCCAAACTCTGCTTACGGGGGCCCGCGCCTTACGGTGCGGATGGATGCCCGGAGGTGCGACAGTTACGCATCGCGCTTTCCTCGACGGCTTGATGCCGCTCTTCTATACTGGTCGGTATATAAAGCGATTCGCGATGGGTCAAGAGTTCTTTACCGCACGGTACGAAATATTTTTTCGGCTACTTCCCGGGCCAGACCGCAAGGCTGGTTTCGACCAGCGCCTCGAGTTGCGCCTTGGTCGCGCCGCTCCCAGCCTGAATCGACATGCCTTGCAGGATCGCGCCGAGATAGGCGCACAGGCCCTCAACGTCGGTGCCGTCGGGAAGGTCGCCCTCGTCCTTGGCTTGCTCCATCCGGTCGCACAGCGCGCGCTGGGAGGACTGACGCCGCGCCATCAGATCGGCCCGGATCGATTCGGCTTCCGGCCCGCAGCTGACGGAGCCGATGACGCGCATGCAGCCCCTCGGCTCGTGATCGCTGGTCTGCATTTCGAGCGCGCCACGCAACAGCCGCTCAGCGACTCCGCGGGACGTGGGCGCCTTCAGCGCCTCTCCCACGTAGGCGAGCTTTTCGCGCTCGTATAAATCGAGCGCCTTCCGGAACAGCGCTTCCTTGTTGCCGAACGCCGCGTAGAGGCTTGGCCGCGTCACTCCCATGGCTTCGGTAAGGTCGGTCAGCGACGCGCCTTCATAGCCCTTGCTCCAGAACACGCGCAGCGCCGCGGCCAGGGCTTCGTCGACGTCGAATTCCCTTGGCCGGCCCTTGCACGCGCGCTGAACGACACATTCCATAACGATCGGTACATAAGTGCGTCCGGTTCAACTGTCCAGCCTGACGGCGTTTCCGCGACAATTGCACGTCAACGCCTGCTTTCGCCCCAAAGCAGCCAATCACTCAGTCAGATCGAGCTCCATGAACACGAGCCAGTTCCGGAGCTCAACAGAGAGTTCGTAATAAGGCTCGATGTCCTTGAATCCGAGCTTGCGGTAGAGTGCCTGCGCTTCGCGCTGCGCGGGCCCGGTGTCGAGCAGCATCTTGCGGTAGCCGATGGCCTTGGCCTCGCCGACGATCGCGCGGCCGAGAAGCTGGCCTATGCCCCGCCCGTGAAACTCGCGGTAGACGAACATCCGCTTCATCTCGCATGCGTCGCCGCCCAGATCGCGAAGCGCAACGCACCCGGCAATTCGGCCGTGCTCTTCTGCAACGAGTAACCTGCCGCGCGGCTCGGCAAACTCGCCCGGGAGATTGTCGAGCTCCTCCGCAAAGGCCTGGGGGTCGAAGTAACTGTCGACGATGTGCCGATCGGCGGCGTGCCGCTCGCCATGCCAGTCGAGAAATGCCCGCATGAGCGCGGCGACCTGTTGATAATCGCCTTTCGACGCCGCGGTGCGAATGATCATGGGCCGCTGCCGGCGTCGCTCAGGCGCCACAAGATTCGCGCACGATGAGCTCGGTCGGAAGGCGATCGAAAGCCGCGTGTGAATGCGGATCGAGGATGCTGCCAACGAGGAGCCGGCCGGCTTCCCGCGTGTCCTGCCGGATCGTGGTCAGCGCTGGAGTGCTGAGCCGGCTCAGGAGCATATCGTCATAACCGACCACAGACACGTCGCGAGGCACGGTTCGGCCAAATCGGCCCAGCGTCCTGATTGCGCCCAAGGCGATCAGGTCACTGGTCCCGATAATACCGTCGAAATCGATCCCACGTTTGAGCAGGCCGCTGACCGCCGCCTCGGCAGATTCGAGCTCGAACTCAACGTCGCAAACCAGCGCCGGGTCGAATGCAAGTCCCGCCTGCTTCAATGCCGTCTGATATCCGCGCCGCCGTTGCATCGCCTCGGGATCGGTCCCGCCGATGAAGGCGATGCGGCGGCGGCCAAGCCGCGCGAGATGCGCGGTCGCCCGCGTTCCGCCGGCCAGATTGTCGGATCCAATCGAACGGTAGAGCTGTCCTGGCAGCTTTGCTCCCCAGACCACGAACCGGGCGTTCGTCTCCGAGAGCCGGTTGAGCTCCTTGTGCATCGCGCTCTGGCCGAGAAAGATGACGCCGCTGGCTCTGCTCGTCGTCGTGGCGAGGACGAGATCCTCGTACGTCGCCGGCGCCACGTGACTGACGGTGAAGTCGCAATCGCGCACTCTCGCCGCCTCGCCGATGTTGGCCAACAACTCGAGAAAGAACGGGTGCGAAAGCGGTAGCGGCCGGCCGTGGAAATAGGGAGTGACGACCACGATCGAACCTTCCGCTCCGATCGGCGCGGTCGGCATGGATTGCCGAAATGCATAATCATGGTCGCGCGCCAGCGTCCAAATTTGCTGCTTGGTCCGGGTGCTGATCAGCGGGTGGTCGTTAAGCGCGCGCGAGACCGTTGAAATGGACACGCCCGCGAGCTTCGCGAGGTCCTCGAGAGTGGTCTTCGCGGATTTCACGTCAGCCATTGCGCTCGTGCTCAATTGGGATTTGTATGCCGGCACATAGCGCTCCGGGGACCGATTGTTGGAAAAAGTCGCTCAGCCATTTGCTCGCCTGAGCGACCGGAACGAACGGCGTTCGTTTTCCAAGCGACAAATCCTGAATCTGTGTTGCGGCCTGTTCGGGGTGCAGATCGTCTGGGGCCTTCAGAACGCGAACACCAGCCGAATATTCCAGACGCTGGGCGCTCGGATCGACGACCTTCCGATTTTGTGGATCGCCGGGCCGATCGCCGGGCTCCTTGTCCAGCCGATTATCGGGGAGTGGAGTGACCGGACGACCGGCCGCTGGGGCCGCCGCCGTCCGTTCATGACGGTCGGAGCGCTGCTGACCGCTCTCGCGCTGATGGTGATGGCCAATGCGGGCACGGTTTTCGCCGCTGCCCTGGCGCTGTGGCTTCTGACCTTTTCGATCAACATCGTCATGGAGCCGTTCCGCGCGTTGATGGGCGATCTGGCACCCGCCGACTCGCGCGACCGGGGCTTCGCGACGCAGGTGCTGTTCATCGGCGCCGGCGCAGTCTTCGCGTCGATCCTGCCGTGGATATTCGTCCACTGGCTGGCAATCGCTCCGGCAGGCGCGCCGGGACAAATGGCGCCGGCGGTCCGCGCAAGCTTCCTGACCGGTGCCGCGGGCCTGCTTCTGACCGTGATGTGGACAGTCACGACGACGCGCGAACGTCCGCTCCCAGTGAACGGCGGCCGATCGCGTGCCGAAGCGACGACGGCGATCGATCGAGGCGCAGCATCGAAGGTCCTCAAGCGAGGCGCGGCCTGGACCTTGCTCGGGATCGCGATCGCCGTCGCCAACGGCGTTTGGACACAACGGCGCGAAGGCTATCTTTTGGCCGCGGTCATCGCGCTGTTCGGAGGCCTTCACTGGCTCGCCGGCCGGTCGTTCGCCAACGCCCGCAACCCGCTCGTTGCAATCGCGACGGAAGTGATCGGAATGCCGCGGGCGATGCGGCGCCTCGCGCTCGTGCAATTCTTCACCTGGTTCGCGCTGTTCGCATTGTGGGTCTACGCCGTGCCGGCCGTTGCGCAGCGCTATTACGGCGACCCGGCGCCCGGCACCCTCGCCTATGAGAGCGCGGCCAATTTGGTCGGGGTCCTGTTTGCCGTGTACAACGGGGTCGCGGCGTTCGCGGCGCTCGCGCTTCCCCGGATCGCAGCGCAGTTGGGGCGGGGAAAGGCGCACGCCCTGTTTCTGGCGGTCGCGGCCATCGGCCTGACCGGACTGGTCGCCGCCCCAACCACCGGCTGGCTGTGGCTCGCGGTGGTCGCGATCGGGTTCGGCTGGGCGTCGATCCTGGCGATCCCCTACGCGATTGTCGCCGCCGCCGTGCCGCCCGATCGCATGGGCGTCTACATGGGCATTCATAATGTCTTCCTCGTGCTTCCCCAGCTCGCCGCGGCGGCCATTCTTGGACCGCTCGTGCGCGTCGCGTTGCATGGCAACGTGGCCGGCGCGATGATTGTCGCGGGCGGCGCCATGCTCGCCGGATCGGCGGCCGCACTGACCATTCCCGCGATCGACTGAAGTCACCCTAATCCCCCGTCCCCGAGACCAGTTCGCCGCCGCCGCTATGGCATGCAATGCAAGTTTTGCATAGCTTGCATAGAGGGTGACAAGGCGGAAACGAAGAGGGGGGCTTGCAAAATTGCACAAATTTGCGCAAAACCGAGTCGCCGGCTCCACTTGCGACGCCGGCGGACTAGGGGGAGAGAGTCTAATGAGTGGCAGGCGATCGCACGCCGAAAGCTGCGCGTTTTTTCGTGCAGGGGTTTCGGTCATCGCATTGTGTGGAGCGAGCGCCGCGATAGCTGCTCCCGAGGTCGCTACCGCCGGCGCGGCCACGGCTAATCAGCCGTCCCAGGCGCAACAATCCTCGACCCAAAGCTCGGACCCCGCCGATACTTCGTCGGGCAAGAAGGATGAGATCGTCATCGTCGGAGTGCGGCGAGCGCTCGCGACATCGCAGGCGCTCAAGAAGAATGCGCCGACCGTGGTCGACTCAATCACGGCGACCGACATCGGCGCATTTCCCGACCACAGTGCCGCCAGCGCGATCCAGCGCATTCCCGGCGTCTCGGTCAATCGCCTGCAGTCGGCAGACGACAGCACCCACCCGTCGGGCGAGCCGACGCAGGTCCTCATCCGCGGGCTTCCATTGGTCCGGACCGAGTTCAACGGCCGCGACAGCTTCTCCGCCGATTCCGCGCGCGGGCTTCAATTCAATGACGTCTCGCCCGAGCTTCTCGCCGGCGTTGACGCCTACAAGAACCAAACCGCCGATTTGATCGAAGGCGGGATCGCTGGCACCGTCAATCTCCGGACGCGGCTGCCGTTCGACCAGAAGGGTCTGGTCATCGCCGGCAATGCGAAGATCAATTACGGAAGCCGCTCGAAGAAGTGGACGCCCGAATTCTCCGCCTTGATCAGCGACACTTGGGACACCGAGGCCGGGCGCTTCGGACTGCTCGCCGACTTCGCCTGGAGTCATGTGATTACGCGCACCGAGAGCGTGATCATGGACAAGATCGATACATATTGCTCGGCTGGCGCGGACAGCGGCGTCGCGTTCATTTCCAACGGCATCAGCTTCAAAACGGCGGTCGTTGGCGCCGATGGCTCTATCCCCTGCACGTCGAACATATTCGGCGGCAGCGGCTGGGCATTCGCACCCGACGGGATTCGCTACTCGCAAGTCGATTACGATCGCCATCGCCGCGGCCTGGCATTGGCCGGGCAATATGAAAACCAGAGCGGCACCGTGCGCGCGAACGTCCAGTATCTTGATTCCGAATATCACAATTCATGGATCGAGTACGCCAGCCACGCGATCCTCGATGGCAGTTACTTTGGAACCGGCGCATTCAATCCGCGCACGGACTCCATCCTCGCGGGGTCGAGCGGGCTGACCTTCGGCTCGAACGGCATGCTGACCGGCGGCACGCTGACGCAGCGCCATGGGAGCTTTAACGGCGCAGGCGGCACCTTGCAGGACTCGATCAACGCCGGGTCGGCGGTTCCGGGTGTGCCGTTCGTCAACAATTGCAACTTGCCGCAGGTTTGCACGACCGCGCGCGACGGACTCTACTTCCAGAACGAATCGCGCGACTTCGACCATCGTGAGGGGACCAAGGATCTTTCGGCGAACATCCAGTGGGATGTCACGCCGCGAGTCCATCTCAACCTCGACGCACAGCACATCACGGCGTCGGCGTTCAACAACGACATCCTGGTCGCGACCGGGTCGATGGCGAACTACCAATATTCGCTGAATTCCGACGGGACGCCGCAGGTCGTGCTGCTGCCCGGATCCAACGTCAATTACGCCAGCGGCGGCCTCGCCAATCCGCACAATTACTGGATTCCGTTCATCCAGGGGCACGTCGAGGACAATGACGCACACGAGAACGCCCTTCGTGCCGACCTCAAATATGATTTCGCGCACGACAGCTGGCTCGACTCGCTGAAAGTCGGCGTACGCTGGGCCGACCGCCACCAGACGGTGCGTTATTCGACCTTCAACTGGACGCCGATCGCCGCCAGCTGGAATTGCAACGGCGCCGGCTTCAACGCCGATAATACCCAGCCCAACCCGGCGGCGGCCTGCGACTCCAATTTCAAAGGCTACGGCGCCGGTATCTTCGGCCCGCTCGATATCGGCGGCCTGTACGACGGCAAAGTCTATCCCAACGGCGCGTTGGCGTTCGTCAATCAGTCGGTACTGACCGACTATAGCAAATTGATGGCAGGCCTGTCGGGCGCGGCGACCAATCCGCCGCTCTCGGGCGGCTACACACCGATCTGCGATCGGGCCGGGACGATCGGCTGTTTCCTTCCCTCCGAGATCATGAAGCTGCGCGAACGCACCGAATCGGCCTACGCAATGCTCAATTTCGGCGGCGACGACAAAACGATCTTCAACGGAGTGACGGTCGTCGGCAATGTCGGAGTGCGCGCAGTGCGCACGACCGAATTCGGCAACGGAAGCGTCGGCTTCCCGAGCGCGACAACGTTCAATGGGCTGCCCGCGTGCGCCCCTCCGGTCGCACCCGCAGTCGTCAGCCCAAGCTGCTACCTGACACCGGCGATCCGCGCCTTTGCGAGCGGCGGCGGCATCCCCAATACCTATGAGAAGTCGACCACCCAATGGCTGCCGAGCTTCAACGTCCGGTTCGGCCTGGACGAGAAGGACTTCCTGCGTTTCGCCTATTCGCGAGCCATCTCGCGGCCCGACATCGGGCTGTTGCGCAACTTCGTCCAGATCAACGCGCCGATTATCAACACTGGGCCTGACTCACCCTACGTGGTCTACAATTCGCCGACTGCGGCGCATGTTGCGGCCAATGTCGTCGGCTACAATTTCGTGTTCCAGGCCAATGCCGGCAACGCGGGGCTGAGACCGGTCAAGGCCGACCAGTTCGACGTCTCGTTCGAACGGTACATGGGCCGCACCTCGTCGTTCACGGTGGACGCGTTCTACAAGCGCCTAACCGACCTTATCGCTTACGGTCAGTCTTCGCGAAGCTTCACCAATAACGGGTCGACCCAAGCCGTGCAGGTGAACGGTCCGATCAACGCGACCGGTACCGGCAAGCTCTATGGCTTCGAAGCCAACTACCAGACCTTCTTCACCTTCCTTCCGGGCGCGCTCAGCGGCCTCGGCATGCAGCTCAACTACACCTATGTGCACCAGTCGGGGATCAACAATTCGAACCTGATCACTGCGACAGACGGCGGCGGTGTCGGAGCGCAAGGTATCGGCAATCCCGCGTTGGGCGGTGCCGGCCCTGTCATCGATTCTCACATGCTCGCCGGAATCTCGAAGCATACGGTCAATGCGGTCGGCCTCTACGAAAAGGGACCGCTCGCCATACGTCTCGCCTACAACTGGCGCTCGCGCTACCTGACGCAGAATCTCGATTGCTGTATCGGCTTGCCGGTGTTCCAGAAGGCCGCGGGCTTCCTCGACGGGTCGATCCGCTATTCGATCACCCGCAACATCGAGCTTTCGCTCGAGGGCATCAACCTGCTCGGCACGACGACCGTTTACCAGCAGCAGATCTTTGGGGATTCGCCGCAGTCGCCAGGCGCAAAGCCCGTCTTCATGAATTCGGCATGGAGCAGGGTCGACCGCAGCTTCCAAGCGGGCGCCCGCTTCAAATTCTGATGATATGCTTCCCCTCGCTGCGCCGCCATGCTCACGGCGGCGCAGCATTTTTTGGGAGCTGACCGGCCAATGGCGGAGGCAGACAACAAGTTCCGCATTGTGATCCTCGGTGGCGGCACGGCCGGCTGGATGACCGCGGCAGCCATCGTGCGCCGCTTGCCGCGTGAGTCATACAGCGTCGTCCTGATTGAATCGGATGAGATCGGAATTGTCGGCGTCGGCGAAGCGACGCTGCCGCACATCAAGCAGTTCAACGACATGCTCGGCCTCGACGAGGCGGAGTTCATGCGCGCCACCCGGGCGACGTTCAAGCTGGGTATCGAATTCCGCGACTGGGATCGCCCCGGCGACCGCTACATCCATCCGTTCGGCGCGTTCGGCGAGCCGTGGGGCGGAGTCCAGTTCCAGCACCACTGGCTGCGCCTTCGCGAGAACGGCCGCGATGTTGCGCCGTTTCAATCCTACTCCATGGCGATCGCCGCCGCGCGCGCGAACGCGTTCGCGCTGCCCGACGAGGATCCAGGCTCGGTCCGTTCGACCTATTCCTATGCCTATCACTTCGATTCCGGCCTCTATGCGCCCTACCTCCGCGACTGGGCGATGGCGCGCGGCGTCGCGCGCATGGAAGGGCGGATCGCGGCGGTCGAGCGCGGCTCCCAATCCGACGCGATCCTTGCCTTGTCGATGCAGTCGGGCACCCGGATCGCCGGCGACTTCTTCATCGATTGCTCCGGGTTTCGCTCGCTCCTGCTGGGTGGAGAGCTCGGCGTCGGGTGGGAAGACTGGCATCACTGGCTGCCGTGCGACCGCGCCCTGGCGGTCCCGTGCGATCACGGCGGCGACGGCCTGACGCCCTACACACGATCGACCGCTCAAACGGCGGGCTGGCAGTGGCGCATCCCGCTCCAGCACCGCATCGGCAACGGCTATATTTTCTCGAGCGACTTCATCTCGCAGGACGAGGCGCAGGAGACCCTGCTCGCAAATCTCGACGGCGCCCCGCAGAGCGAGCCGCGGCTGCTCCGCTTCAGTCCCGGCAGGCGAACTTCCGCGTGGGTCGGCAATTGCGTCGCGGTCGGCCTTGCCAGCGGCTTCCTCGAGCCGCTCGAATCGACCAGCATCTTCCTCATCCAGGCCGCGATCATCGACCTCATCGACCTGATGCCCTCGCCTGCCGCCGATCGCGCTATCGATCCGCGGCTCGCCGCCGAGTTCAACCGGCTGACGACGATGCAATATGAGCGGATCCGGGATTTCCTGATCCTCCATTATGTCGCCAACCGACGCGTGGGCGAGCCGCTGTGGGACTATCTGCGCTCCATGCCGTTGCCGGATAGCCTCGGGCACAAAATGGCGCTTTTCCGGGCGCGCGCCACAGCGCCTGAATATCAGTTCGGCCTGTTCTCCCGCGACAGCTGGCTCTCGGTCCTGTTCGGTCAGGGCCTTGACCCGCAAGGCCACGATCCACTTGCCGACACGTTCGATCTCGACTTGGTCGATTCGCAATGCGCTGACTTCAAGAGCCGGATTGAAGCGGCCGTCGCAGCGATGCCGTCGCAACGCGAATTCATCGCCAGCTATTGCGCTGCGACCGAGAGCGTTGCGGCATGACCGCGCCGTTGCGCCAGGTCGTCATCGTCGGGCGCGATGCTGCTCTGTGGCTAACGGCGGCCGCGCTTCGCAAAGCGTTGGGGCCGGCCGGCGCGCGAGTGACGGCAGTCGAACTTCCAAGCCGGCTTGGTCCCGCGTCTGTTTACGCGACGCTGCCGCCAATCGAGTCGCTTCACGCGAGGCTTGGGCTGGACGAAGCTGAGTTGCTGCGCAGCACGCGGGGCAGCTTCTCGCTCGGCTACAATATCGTTCCGCCCAGCGGCGCGCCGTTCTTCCTCGCGCATGGCGCGTACGGAGCGCCGATCGACGGCAGCGACTTTTTCCCTTTCTGGCTCAAGGCGCACCGCTTCGGCCTGACGGCCAAGCTTGAGGATTTCTCGCCGACGGCCATGGCCGCGCGGCACGGGCGGATCATGCTTCCGGACGATGACACCGAACAGTTCGGCCGGACCGATTATGCCTATCATCTCCCCGCGATCGCCTATGCCGCGCTGCTCAAAAGCCACGCGCTTCGGCTTGGGGTTGCTATCCATCAAGCCGTCGAGGTCCGCGTCGAGCAGGAGGAAGGCGGCCGCATCATCCGATCGGTCAGCCCCGATGGCGGACCGGCCATCGGCGGCGACCTGTTCATCGACACGAGCGGGCCGGAAGCGATCCTGCTCGGCGGCGCTCTTGGCGTCGGAAGCGAGGACTGGCGCGCATTCTTCCCCTTTGACCGGCGCGTGACCGGGAAGCGCAAACCCCTTCCATCAGTGCCAAGCTACGCCGAGCTGCGCCTGTCGCCGACGAGCTGCACGGCGCTCTACTCCACCCAGGCGGCGAGCTATGTGACCCACGCCTATCGCGCGAACGAGGAAGGCGACGACGGGGCGACCGCCACTGCCGCCAAGGCTTCGGGTTCGGCGCTGACCGACGTCGCGATCACATCGCTGGCGCCGGCTATTCGCGCCGAAGCCTGGTCGGGCAATTGCGTCGCCATCGGCGCATCGGCGTGCGCACTTGACCCGCTACTGGATCTCGACCTCCACACCGTCCAGCTCGGAATCGTCCACTTGCTGTCGCTATTCCCGACGACCGCCGGAGCGGAATCGGAGCGCGCGGAATACAACCGCGTCACGCGCTCTCATTTCGAGCGGCTCCGCGATTTCCAGGCCGCGCCCTACTTTCTCACCGGGGCATCGCCAGCAGCGCCCGATAGCCTTCTCCACAAGATCGAGACGTTCCGCGCTCGCGGCGCCGTCGCGCCAATGGAAGACGAGACGTTCAGCCCCGACCAGTGGCGCGCACTGTTCGTTGGCCTCGGGCTAATGCCGGAGACTTGGCCGCCGGCGATCGAAACGGTGCCGCCCGAGCGCATGAAAGAAGATTTCAGGCGGATCCTCGGCTTTGTCCGAACCAAGGTGCTCGAGCAGCCAACGCACGGCAATTATCTCGCCGAGACGGGCGCCGGCGGTACGTCATGACCGCGGCGGCTTCCATCTCGGCGGTCGATCCGCTCGATGTGCTTCCGTCGGTCGCGACGGAGCAGTCGAACGACGTACGGAATATCGACCACTTGCTCGAGCGCGCCGAACCCGTCCTCCTGAAGGGAGCGATCGATCATTGGCCGGCTCTCGCCGCGGCGGCACGATCGCCGGCGACACTCGACACCTATCTGCTGGAGCGGGATGGCGGCGCGCCCGTGCCGGTGATGGAGGCGCCGCCGTCGAGCCGCGGTCGATTCGGCTATGCCGCCGACCCGCGCGAATTCAGCTTCACCAAGCGCACGCGTCCGTTAGGCGAGACACTCGCGCGAATTGCCCGGGCACGCACCGGCCCGGCCGCCGCTTACCTCGCGATTCAGATGCTGCCGCTCGACTCGCAAATGCCGGCGTTCGTGCGCGACAACCCGATGCCGCTGCTTCCGATCGGTGCTCGCCCGAAGCTCTGGCTCGGCGGCCCGGTCAAGACGCAAATCCACAACGACCGCGATCATAATCTCGCCTGCGTCGTCGCCGGCCACCGGCGCTTCGTCCTGTTCCCTCCCGACCAGGTCGCCAACCTCTACATCGGTCCGCTCGACAATCCGCCGCCGTTGTCGCTTGTCGACCCCGAAGCGCCCGATCTCGATGCTTTTCCGCGCTTCCGCGACGCGCTCGAGGCGGCGCGAGTCGCTCACCTCGGGCCCGGCGATGCGCTGCTAATGCCGCGATACTGGTGGCATCACGTGACCTCGCGCGATCCTTACAATGCGATGGTCAATTATTGGTGGGGGAGTGTTCCCGCTGGCCTCGGCGACCCTTACGACGCGTTTCTGACCGCATTGCTCGCGTTGAAGGAACTCGCTCCGCAGGAGCGCGCCTATTGGCGAGCGATGATCGACGCCCACGTCTTCGGCGACGACGGCGCGGCGCACATTCCGCCGACCGCCCGGGGAATCCTCGGCGCTATGACCCCGCATCAGCGGATGACGCTGAAACAGCGGCTGAGAGCAGCAGTTCTGAAATCATGATCCAGGCGGGGCGGGGACAACCGAAATGAGAATGGGAGTTTGCGCGGTTCTCGCGGCCTTGTTGGCGGTTCCAACAGGTTCGGAGGCTGCCGACCGGGCGGCGACCGCCACTTCGAATGCGGCCGTGGCGCGGGCAGACGGGCTTGAGGTGCATCGCGGCCGCGTGCTGATGCGCGTGACTGCGGTGACTGACCAAATCATCCGCGTTCGAATCGCGCGTGATGGAATATTGCCCGAAGACGCCAGCTGGGCAGTCCTTCCGGCGATGCGCGCCCATCATGCCGCAGTGACACCGCTGGACGACGGCTTCGCGACAAACGCGATCCGCGTCACGGTCGATCCGTCCAGCCTCGCGCTGACGGTAGCCGACCTGTCGGGCAAAGTTATCAGCGCCGATAGGGGCTCACCGATGTCCCTCGACGGCCGCGCATTCACGCTGCGCAAGGCGCTGCCGTTAGGCGAGCATATCTACGGCTTGGGCGATAAGACCGGCGGCACGCTCGACCGCCGCGGCAAGAGCTACGTCGACTGGAACACCGATGCCTACGGCTTCGACAGCTCGACCGACCCGATCTACAAATCGATCCCGTTCTTCATCTCGCTCGGCGGGACGGGCGGAAGCTACGGCATCCTGCTGGACAATAGCTGGCGGACCTTCTTCGATTTCGGCCACGCCGCCCGGGATACGCTGGCCATGGGCGGTCCGGACGGCCCGATCGATTATTACATCATCGCCGGTCCGGCCATCCGCGACGTCGTGCGCCGCTATTCCGACCTGACCGGCAAGGCGCCCCTCCCGCCGCAATGGGGGCTCGGCTATCAGCAGTCGCGCTACAGCTACATGTCGGCTGACGAAGTGCGCGAGATCGCCCGAACCCTGCGCCAGGACCGGATTCCGACAGACATCATCTGGCTCGACATCGATTTTCAGGATCGCAACCGGCCCTTCACCGTAAATACGAAAGCATTTCCGGACCTCAAGAGCCTGACCGGAGAGCTCGGAGCCGACGGCATCAAGCTCGTGACGATCACCGACCTCCACGTCGCCGCGGCGCCCAATCAAAGCTACGCGCCGTACGACACGGGCATCGTTGGAAACCATTTCGTCCATAATCCGGATGGATCGCCTTATGTCGGCAAGGTCTGGCCTGGGCCGTCCGTCTTCCCCGACTTCACCGACGCCAAAGCGCGCGCCTGGTGGGGCACGAACTTCAAACAGCTGGTCGACGCCGGAGTCGCGGGATTTTGGAACGACATGAACGAGCCGTCGGTGTTCAATGACACCGGCACCATGCCGCTGGACGCCGTGCATCGCGTCGACAGCGACGACTTTTCGCCGCGCAATGCCGCTCATGCCGAGATTCACAACGTCTATGGAATGGAGAATACGCGGGCGACATATGAGGGCGTGAAGGCGCTGCGCCCGAACGAACGCCCATTCGTGATGACCCGCGCGAGCTATGCCGGCGGCCAGCGTTACTCGGTGACCTGGACTGGCGACAATTCGTCGACCTGGGATCACCTGAGGCTGATGGTCCACCAATTGGTCAACCTGGGCCTTTCCGGCTTCTCTTACGCCGGCGCCGATATCGGCGGCTTCACCGGCGGACCGAGCCCCGATCTCATGACTCGCTGGTTTGAAATTGGGGCGTTTACGCCGATCTTCCGCGACCATTCGGAGAAGGACAAGCCTCGCGCGGAGCCGTGGGTCGATGGCCCCGCGCAACTCGCGATCCGCCGCCGCTTCGTCGAGGAGCGGTATCGCCTTCTGCCCTATCTCTACGCGCTCGCCGACCTCAACGCGCGCACCGGGGACCCGCTGATGCGGCCGGTGTTCTACGATTATCCCGATGCCGCGCAGGCGCTATGCGACCAGTCGATGACGTTCACGCTGGGCGCGGCGCTGCTGATCGCGCCTCCACCCAAGATGGAGTCGCCACAGGCCTATGACGTCTGCCTGCCCAAGGGCGGCTGGTACGATTACTGGACGGGCAAGCCGGTTCTCGGGTCGTCCACCATCACTGAAACGCCAAGCCTTGAAAGTCTCCCCGTGTTCGTCCGCGCGGGGACGATCCTGCCGCGCCAACCGCTCGTTCAGAGCACATCCCAAACGCCCAAGGGTCCGCTCTACCTCGAAGTCTATCCCGGCGCCGACTGCGCCGGCACGATCTATCTCGATGACGGGCATTCCATGGCTTTCGCGAAGGGCCACTACCTGCGCCAGACGGTGCGATGCGCGGTCGACGGCAGCAATCTCGTTATCGATTTCGGACCGCGCGAAGGCGACTATGCTCCATGGTGGCGCCAGATCCACTTCATCGTGCACGGCCGATCGACGGGGGATCGAATCAGTAGCTCGACATTGCCGATCCAGGCGGCGCCGAATTCCGCCGCGGGCACGATCGAATTCAACATCCCCGACGTTCCCAGGGGCGGCCGCATCTCAATTGGCAGGGTGATCGAAACCCACGGGTCGTGATAGTGCCCGAGGCCGCCGGCGATTCTCCAGGTGCGCGAGGATCGAAGCGAGGATCAG
Source organism: Sphingomonas sp. (assembly GCF_045810705.1). Lineage (GTDB taxonomy): Bacteria > Pseudomonadota > Alphaproteobacteria > Sphingomonadales > Sphingomonadaceae > Sphingomicrobium. Next base: position 100,816 of record NZ_JBJMVI010000002.1, read on the forward strand.
GCCACCGATCACCGTCAAATGCTCCTCGCTTTCGAGGCGGTTTTCGACCGCCGCCGTCCCGGTCATCGTCCAAAAATGGTGAATGGTTGGGATCGTCGAGAGAGTGAATACACCCAGCATTCCTGCGCCGAGCCAGACCAGCCGGCCGTCAATCACGAGTGCCGAACCGACGAGCAGCACGAACACCATCAGGGCGGCGATCAATGTCGCCGGCTCCAGGCCATAGCCGCGCATCATTTCGGTGGCCGCCGGGAAGTTGAGCAAGAATCCGACGCCTGCAAACCAAAACATAAAGGTGATCGCCACCCGCCCCCCGACCAGGAGCCAGTGCCGATCCAGGATGTTGTCGATGTCCAGTTCGATACCGGCCGCAATCGCTTGCGGTTTACGGACGATTTCCATGAAATGACCTCTCACATTGCTCGACTGACGGTTGCATCAAGGGGCCTCCTGTGCAGGCCGGAACGACCCTGGACCTGCCGCTTGGCCGATAGAGACATGGCCCAGGCGAACTGGAGCCGGGCTGACCAGCAGATGAGGAATTCGTAATTCCGCGACCTGGTCGAACGGAATGACGAATCCGTAAGTCGTTCGCCAGCGAGCCTTTGGGTTGGTTGCGCGATGATGCGCGCTCCGATCCACAGAAAGGCTTTTGACATGCGCACCAAAATTGCACTTCTACTCGCCGCCGGCGGACTCTCGCTGGCCGCCTGCTCCGAGGGTGTCGCCGTTGGCGCCGCCACTCCGGCATTTGCCGACAGCTATTACGCTGGGGCGCCTTACAACGATCTGTGCTGGACCAATGGATGGGCTGGTACTTTCAATTATCCATATTGCGGCTGGTATAACGGCTTCTTCTATCCGGGGAGCGGTGCGTACATGTACGACCGCAATCGCCAGCCGCACGCCTTGACCCCGGCCGAGCAGAATCACTGGGCTGGCCAAAGTCCTGCGCTGAGCAACGGGATGCACAGCCCGGGCCCCGTTCGAACTCAGAGTGCCCTTGGCGGCAACGGCTTTGGCGCTGGCCGCGGCGGCGCTGGCCGCGGCGGCGCTGGAATTGGCGGCGGTCGCGGTTTCGGCGGCGGGCGCGGCGCTGGATTTGGTGGCGGTCACGGCTTCGGCGGCGGGCGCGGCGCTGGATTTGGCGGCGGTCACGGCTTCGGCGGCGGTCACTCCGGCGGTCGCTCCGGCAGGGGCTGAACCAGGCCTCGTGCGACGGGGTCCCGCCGCGGCTGGACCCCAACGCGCGCCAAAGGAGACATCCGATGAGATGGCTTTCAACACTTGCGGTCGCGCTGCTCCCGGCGCTCGTAGCAGCCGCTAACGCTCAAGCACCGGGAACGGTCACGGGCCCGGACTGGCGCCGGCAGATGATCGCGCGCGGCACCGGCACGCTTTTGGTCGACCAGCCCCTCGCCAATCTGACCAGGAACCTGGACCTCACGCCGGATCAGGTCGCGAAGATCAGGCCGATTCTCCTGGCGCACCACGATCGCATCCTCGCCATCCTTGAATCGGCCCCTGCGTCGCTGACCCACGACGAGTTCATGGCGCAGGTGCACGCAATCAGCGCCGAGACTCATGGCCAGATCAATGCGCTTCTCACGCCCAGGCAGCTCGAGCTGGTAAAGGCCCTGGGGACCCCCGCGCGCATCTAGGCCCATCCGCCGGTGGCCCCCGCCGCCGGAGAATGATAGCCTTGGCCGATCACGCGGTCAGGGGCTGCGGCATGGGCAAAATCGTGAGCTGGGGCATTTTGATGGCGGTGTTTTGCACCGCCGGCTCTTCCTCTGCGGACCCCGGGGAGCTGCCGGCCGTGGCACCGGTCGCGAACACCTGTCCGCGGCCAGCTGCAGGCGGCCCGATTGCCGACCCGCCGCGACTCCACAGTGCCAACGGCACGCTCGCCGTGTCGCTTTCCTTCCAGACCCGCGTCGACGAGCACGGGCGCCGTATCTTCTGTTTCATGACGCCTGACGGGCTGCAGAACCCAATGCTGCACGTCGTGCCTGGCGACACGCTGGCGATCACGGTCACCAACAATACGCCGCGCGGAATCGGCCAAATGGGAATCGACCCGCCGCATTGCGGCTCGCCGACGATGTCCAGCTCCGCGGTGAATATCCACTATCACGGCACCAACGTCCCTCCGACCTGCGGCGCCGACGATGTGCTCAAGACCCTCATCAACAGCGGCGACACGTTCCAATACCGATTCACCATTCCGATCGACGAGCCGCCCGGCCTCTACTGGTATCATCCGCACGTCCACGGCACCGCCGATCTGTTGGCAATGGGCGGCGCGACCGGTGCGCTGATCGTCGGCGGAATCGAGAAGCTGCAGCCGGCGGTCGCCGGCATGCCGTCGCGCATCTTCCTGGTGCGGGACCAGCGCCCGCTTGCCGGCGATGACGATGATTGCGCCGTCGCAAATCCGGCTGGAGAAGTCCCCAACCGCGACGTCAGCGTCAATTTCGTGCCGAACGACTCTTCGCGGGTCGGCGGGAATGTCGTCTACGCCAAAGGAAGGATCGCCGTGCCCGCCGGGAAGCGGGAGTTCTGGCGCGTCGGGAATCTCTCCGCCGACACCATCCTCGACCTTCAACTCCTCTACGACGGAGTGCCGCAGCCGCTCGAAATCGTCGCGATCGACGGGGTGCCGGTGAACTCGCAGGACGCGACCGAACCAGGTCGGCCGCTGAGCGTCACAAGATTCCGTCTTCCTACGGCCTCTCGCGTCGAGTTCGTCGTGACGACGCCAACAACCCGTGTTGCATCGGCCGAGCTGATCACCAACGCCGTCGACACCGGCCCGGACGGTGATTGCCATCCGCGCCGCGCGCTGTTCACCATTGCGCCGTCCGCGCGCACCGCGGCGGCTCCCTATCGCGAGGCACGCCTCGTCCGGGGCAGCGGCCGCCGGTTCGCCGGGCTTGCGACAGCACCGGTCACCGCACGCCGCGCGATTTTCTTCGCCGAGGGCGAGCATACCTTCTTCATGACGGTCGAAGGGCAGCCGAACCACGCGTTCGAACCCGGGATGCCGCCGGCGATCGTCACGCACGTCGGGGCGGTCGAGGAATGGGTCGTGCAGAATCGGACCCACGAAAGTCATGAATTCCATATCCACCAGATCCACTTCCTGGTGGAGAGCCAGGACAATTTCGGGAAGTTCGCGCCGGCACCCGGCATTGACGGCCAATTTCTCGATACGGTCGACCTGCCGGCGTGGGATGGCAAAAGCGCCTATCCAAGCGTCAAGCTTCGGATGGATTTCCGCGGCGACATCGCCGGCCGTTTCGTGTTCCACTGCCACATCCTCAGCCACGAGGATAAGGGGATGATGAACGTCATCCAGGTGGACCCGGCCGTAACCCATTGACGGGCGAATTGATGCCCGAAGCCGACCTTACAAAACGTTCATCAAACGCACGCGGTCGCGAAAGCCGTCGCACCGCACTTTCCAGCCGTGGAAAAGCGCTCGAACCTTATCGCGTTGAGACCTCTGACGGCTGTTCTGGCCGTCCTGTTGATCTGTGGCTTTGCAGCGGCCGCGCTGTGGCCGAGGCATTCACCGCTCGCGTCGGTGTTTGCGCCCCGAGGAGCAGCGCTGGTCGGCCAGCTCGACGAGGCGATCGGTGCAACTGTCGAACCTCTGGATTCGGCGACGGCCCGCAGCCTCGGGCTGACGGGCGGAACGCACGGCGTGGTCGTCACCAGCGTCGCGAGCGGAGGCGCCGCGGCCCATGCCGGGGTCCGGACCGGCGATGTCATCGTTGCGATCGACCGGCCGGTGAGTTCAATGAACGATCTCGCGGCGGGGCTCAGGAAAGAGAACCAGGTCCTGACCGTCCGGCTGAACCGGCACGGCCAATCTGTTATAGTGCCGTTGACGGTGCACTCGCAGGCCGGAGAGCCGTCTCCCTTCGAGGAGGAATTGCGATGACCAAGAAAATACTGGTCGTCGAGGACGACGAGACGACCAGCGACTATATCGCGAAGGGGCTCGATGAAAACGGCTATCTGGTCGACCGCGCAAGCAACGGCCGCGACGGACTGTTCCATGCCACGGACGGCGAATATGCGGCGGTCGTTCTCGATCGCATGCTGCCCGGAATGGACGGTCTCTCGGTCCTCGCGGCGATGCGCGCTGCCGGAGTCGAAACGCCCGTCATTATCCTGTCTGCGCTGGGTTCCACCGACGATCGGGTGAAGGGGCTGAAGGCCGGCTCCGACGATTATCTCATCAAGCCGTTCGCATTTTCCGAGCTCCTCGCGCGGCTCGATGCATTGCAGAGGCGCGGAGCCTCTGCTCGCGAGCCGGTCGTTACTGCACTGACCTGTAGCGATCTCACGATGGACCTTCTGACCCACAGGGCCGAACGGGCGGGACGCCGCATCGAACTCCAGCCGCGCGAATTCCGTCTGCTCGAATGCCTGCTTCGGCATCGGGATAATGTGGTTACGCGGACGATGATGCTCGAGGAAGTCTGGGATTATCATTTCGATCCGGGCACCAATGTGATCGACGTTCACATCAGCCGGCTTCGCAAGAAGATCGACGAGGGTGCCGAAACACCCTTGCTTCACACCGTGCGCGGCGTCGGATACATGCTGAGCGAGGCTGCGTGAGCCGTTTCGGCGGCACGTGGCTCAAGCAATCGACGACAGCGCGTTTCCTGTTGCTCTACCTGGCGCTCAGCCTGGTCGGCACGATCCCGATGTTGTTCTTCATATACCGTCAGACCGAGCGGATCGTGATCAGGGAGCATCTGTCGACGATCGAGGATCGCACGGCCATTTTGATGGGCGAATACCGAACCGGCGGCGTTGCCGAGCTCGCGCGGCAGGTGAAGCAACGGACGGAGGGCCCGCTCGCGCATGGCATATTGCTGCTGACCGCTCCGGACGGGCGCAAGATCGCGGGAAATATCGGGGCGTGGCCGCCATCGCTCGATGAACGCACCAAATGGAGGGAAATGCTGCTCTACCGTGACGGGCACGTCGTGCCCGAGCGATTCGGGCTGTCGACGATGCAGCTTCCCTCTCGCGACCGGCTGCTTGTCGGCGTGACCGTCGACGATCGAACACCGATGCGCGCAGCGCTGTTCATTTCGATGTTGGGATCGCTCATTCTCGCGATTCCCATCGGCTTGCTGGGCGGTCTTGTGCTGGTCCGGTTCATGAACTCTCGAGTCAACCGGGTCGCCGAGGTCGCGGATCGAATTGCGGCGGGGGAGCTCGATCAGCGGATCGAGACGAAAGCGACCAACGAGCCGTTTGATCGGCTCGGCACGTCGCTGAACGCCATGCTTGGCAGGATCGAGCATCTGGTGGACCAGCTCCGGTTCGTGACCGACGCTTTGGCCCACGATCTGCGATCGCCCCTGATGCGCATCCAGGCCGGCCTCGAAAAGGCCGCCGGCGAATGCGAGGACGACGCGGCACGCGACGCTTTTTCTTCCATCTCGAGGGAAATCGCCGGAATGATGCGCTTGATCTCGGCGACGCTCGAGATCAGCCGCACCGAGGCCGGGATCGGACGCGAAAACTTCAGCCATTTCCATCTCGGCGACCTCATCAGGGATCTGTGCGAGATGTACCAGCCGCTGGTCGAGGAGCGCGGCTTCGAGATCGACGCCAAACGAAACGGGGATCTGCCGTATTACGGCAACCGCGAGCTGATCGGCCAGGCGGTCTCCAATCTGATCGACAACGCGCTGAAGTACGGCGGCTGTTGCCAGATCGAGCTCGGCGCCGATGCAACCGATTCCGAATTCCGCTTGTGGGTTGCAGACAATGGCCCCGGCATTCCGGAAGATTCGCGCGAAGACGCGATGAAGAAGTACGGCCGGCTCGAGCAGGCCCGTACGCTCGAGGGTAGCGGACTCGGGCTTGCGCTGGTCCGCGCAGTGGCGCGCCTGCACGGCGGCGATCTGTCGCTCGAGGACAATCGTCCCGGCCTTCGCGCGGTCATGCGGTTGCCGAAATCCGCCGACGCGCTCGATCCGCCTTAAGAATCCGTCATTTGGTGACCAGCCTCCGGAGAGCCCGTGAGGTCCAAAGAGGACCGGTACGGTAGGCAAGGACTTGCCGGAACCGTCCAGGGACGGAGGCGATCATGTTGGTGCAGATCAAGCTTGGCGCAGGCGAAATGATGTTCGCCGAGATGCAGGAATTCGGAAGCTTCGGGATCGAGGCTCAGCGCTATATCTGCCGTTCGCTCGACGTTGCTTTTTCGCATGACATTTCGCCGGCCCCCTGGGCACGGAACGAGCGCGAGGCGCACGACATATCCGCTCAGAAGCACGCTTATCGGCTTCTGAGGGGAATCCGCGCGGCGCTGCCTGCAAGCGACGGCTTCATGGACGCAGAGGCGTTCCTGTTCCCGTTGATCGCGGTCAGTACGTTCGACGTCACCTGCGGACCGATCGTCAGTTTTGCGGAGTACCGGTTCCTTTACGAACGGCTCCTCGGCGCCGCAGCTCGGCCGTGGCTCGCGAGCGCGTTCCTCGCCGCGGCTTCCGCGCCGCATTTTCCAGCCGAAATCCGTCAGGCCCTGGTCAGAACCGTGAACTCGGGCCTGACCGAGCGCTGGTCGACGGCGGAGCCTGCGTTTCAGCCTGAGTGGCTCGGCGACGACCAACAACTCGCGGCATAAGCGCAATGACCAAGCAGCTGGAGGGCATGTCTCCAGTCCGCCATGCCATGGTCACCCTCGGCGTGATCCTCGGCATGCTCATGCAGTTGCTGGACATGACCATCGCCAATGTCGCCCTGCCGCATATGCAGGTCAGCCTCGGCGCGACCCAGGACGAGATCGATTGGGTCCTGACCTCGTATATTGTGGCGGCGGCGATCGCGACGCCGATCACCGGTTGGCTGGCCGACCGTTCCGGTCGAAAGCCGCTGTTCATTGCATCAATCATCGCGTTCGTCGCTGCGTCGGCATTGTGCGCGGTTGGGCAGACGATCGGCCAGATGGTGCTGTTCCGCACAGTCCAGGGCGTAGCCGGTGCCTTTCTGGTCCCGCTCGCTCAGTCCACCCTGCTCGATATCAACCCGCCCGCCAGGCGAGGACGCGCGATGGCGCTGTTCGGAGCCGGCGTCATGGTCGGTCCGATCCTCGGTCCGATGCTCGGTGGTTGGCTGACGCAGCAATATGACTGGCGGTGGGTGTTCCTGATCAACGTGCCGGTGGGTGCGATCGCTGCGCTGCTGACCTGGTATTCGATGCCGGATACTCCGCGCTTGAAGCGACGTTTCGACGTGTCGGGATTTGCGCTGCTGGCAATCGGCCTCGCCAGCCTCCAACTGGTGCTCGATCGCGGATCGCAGCTGCATTGGCTCGCGAGCTGGCAAATCGGCGTCGGAATAGCCGCCGCCGCTGGCGGGCTGGCGATGTTCATTGTGCACATCCTGAAGGCGCGCAGACCGCTGTTCGATCCGCGCATGTTCAGCGACCGGAACTTCACCGGAGGCCTCATATTCATGGGCGTCTCGGGAATGATGCTCTTTGCCGGTCTGTCGCTCCTCCCGCCGCTGCTGCAGGACCTGCTCGGCTATTCGACTTTCGACACGGGCCTGTTGATGGCGCCGCGGGGCGCGGGCACGCTGGTGACGATGCTGGTCGCGGGGCGCCTTGTCGGGCGAGTCGACACGCGCATTCTTGCCGGAATTGGCCTCGGCCTCCTCGCCTGCGCCTCTTATCAGATGTCGCTGTTCACCTTGAGCATGGGCCAAGCCCCAGTGATCGTCAGCGGCGTGGTGCAGGGGATCGGGCTCGGACTCATCTTCGTTCCGCTGAACACGGTCGCATTCGCCACTTTGGACGCGCGCCAGCGAACGGCGGGTACGAGCCTGTTCAATCTCGCGCGGAACATCGGCGGGTCGACCGGCATCTCGATCATGGCAACGCTTCTGACCCGCAACATCCGGGTCGGCGACGCCGGTCTCGCGACATCGCCAGCCCGTCATGCGACGCTGCTGATGCACCGTCAGGCCGCCATGGCTGCCTACGTCGACGATTTCCGACTGATGACGGTGCTGACGTTGTGCACACTGCCTCTGCTGCTCCTCTTACAGCCGCTCGTGCGGCGCGAGTCGGGCGGCCGAATGATAAATTACCGAACCGTCATGCGGTGCACGGAGGGCCGTTAGGCTCGCACCCGTAAAAGGCCATTTGTCGGGTCGCGCAGTCCCCCGGGATTCCCCCCGCTCCCCGCCCAACCGGGCGACCGCGCACCCGACAACCGGCGAGACCATCACATTCCGTTCACTCGCTAGCCGAGGTCTCGCCGCATTTCAGGGAGGCGACGACGATGCCGACACGAATGACGATCCAAATCCTTGCGACCGCCGGCATGCTTGCGCTTGCCGCGTGCACCAAGAGCGAAGCGCAGACTGCTCGATCCGGCATGGCCGGCGGGCCGGTGGCGGTCGGCTACGTGGTCGCGCAGGCAAGCAGCGTCCCGATTGTACAGGATCTCCCGGGACGGGTGGCCGCGTTCCAGATCTCCGAAGTCCGCCCGCAGGTTTCCGGCGTGATCCTTCGCCGACTGTTCCAGGAAGGCGCGATCGTTCGCCAGGGGCAGACGCTCTATCAGATCGACCCGAGCCTCTATCATGCCGCGGCGGCCCAGGCGTCGGCCAACCTCCAGAGCGCGCGAGCCAATGCGGAAGCGGCGAACGCGCTTGCCACGCGCTACAAGCCGCTGGCCCAAATGCAGGCCGTCGCCCAGCAGGATTATACGACCGCGGTTTCCCAGGCGCGCATGGCCAACGCAGCCATCGCCCAAAACGCCGCGGCGCTTCGAACAGCGCAGATCAACGTCCGCTTCACGCGGGTCCCGGCCCCGATCAGCGGCCGCGTCGGGCTTTCGGCCTTCACCGAAGGCGCGCTCGTCACATCCGGCCAGACCGATTCATTGACCACGATTACGCGTCTCGACCCGGTCTATGTGGATATACAGCAGTCGGCCGCGGACCTGCTCTCGCTTCGGCGGTCGCTCGCGCAGGGCGGCGTGCAGCCGACGACGGCGCAGGTTCGGCTGCTCCTGCCCGACGGCACCGATTATGGCGTCACCGGCACGGTCGAATTCAGCCAGGTGATCGTCGATCTGAACACGGGGACCGTAACTCTTCGCGCGAGCTTTCCCAATCCGGACAACATCCTGCTGCCGGGCATGTTCGTCAAAGCCCGCTTTGCGCAGGCCATCGACACTCAGGCGATCCTGGTACCTCAGCCGGCGCTTTCGCGCGACCCGCAGGGCAATGCGACCGTTTGGATTGTCGGCCCGGGCAACAAGGCCGAGCAGAAGATGGTCGTCGCCGACCGGACCGAGGGCGCAAACTGGGTCGTCACCGGCGGACTTCAGCCGGGCGACAAGATCATTACGCAGGGCACGGCCAACCTCCGGCCCAACGAACCCGTCCGGCCAGTGTCCGCCAATGCGCCGCAGCGCATCCAGGCGCCGCCGGCTAAGACTCTCCAATCCAATCCCAGCCGATCGTGACGGCGGATGTCACGGATATTCATCGACCGGCCCATCTTCGCCTGGGTCATCGCCATCCTCATCATGCTGCTTGGCGCAGGCGCCATCACGCAGCTCCCGATCGCCCAATATCCGGACATCGCGCCGCCGCAGGTGAGCATCAACGCCACCTATCCCGGTGCGTCTGCCGACATACTCCAGAACAGCGTCACGCAGATTCTCGAACAGCAGCTGACCGGCATCGACGGCCTGCTCTATTTCAACTCTTCGTCCAACTCGAACGGCCAAGTTTCGATCACCGCGACCTTTGCCAAAGGCACCAATCCCGACGTCGCGCAGATGCAGGTGCAAAACAGCATCCAGGCCTCGATTTCGCGCCTGCCGCAGCAGGTGCAGCAGCAGGGCGTCCGAGTCACCAAATCGAATCCTGACATCCTCCTGATCGTCGGCGTTTACGACGAGACCAACCGAGCCACGAACGTCGATATCGGCGACTGGCTGGTCAACAATATGCAGTATCAGGTCGGGCGCCTCGCCGGCGTCGGCAACATCAGCATGTTCGGCTCGCAATATGCGATGCGCGTGTGGCTCGACCCGGGCCGCCTGCAGACCTACAGCCTGATGCCGAGCGACGTGATCAGCGCGATCAACGCGCAGAACGTCCAGGTTGCGGCCGGAGAGGTCGGCGGTCAGCCGCAGCCCACCACCCAGATGCTCGACGCCACGGTCACGGCGCAGTCCAAACTGCAGACGCCGGAGCAGTTCCGCAACATCATCGTCAAGTCCGATCCTACCGGCGCGCGCGTGCTGCTGTCCGACGTCGCGCGTGTCGAGCTCGGCGCCGACAATTACAACATCTTCAGCCGGGTGGATGGGCATCCGGGGGCGGGGATGGCGATCTTCACCGCCCCGGGTGCCGACGCGCTCAAGACGGCCGCGCTGGTCAAGCAGACGGTGCAGCAGATCGCGAAAAGCTTCCCGCCCGGCTACAAATTCTCCTACGCCTACGACACCACCAGCTTCATCAAGCTTTCGGTCATCGAAGTCGTCAAGACGCTGATCGAGGCCATGGCCCTCGTGATCCTCGTGATGTTCGTGTTTCTACAAAGCTGGCGCACGACGATCATCCCCGCGGTCGCCATTCCGGTCGTGCTGCTCGGCACGTTCGGCGTGCTCGACCTGATCGGTTTTTCGATCAACACGATGACGCTTTTCGGCCTGGTGCTCGCGATCGGCCTGCTGGTCGACGATGCGATCGTCGTCGTTGAGAACGTGGAGCGCCTGCTCGAGGAAAATCCCGGCATGAGCCCGCGCGAGGCGACGATCCAGTCGATGGACCAGATCCAGATCGCGCTGGTCGCCATCGCGCTGGTGCTATCGGCGGTGTTCCTTCCGATGATCTTTTTTGGCGGATCGACAGGCGTCATCTACCGCCAGTTCTCCGCGACGATCGTCTCGGCAATGGCGCTGTCCGTATTCGTCGCGCTGACGCTGAGCCCGGCTCTTGCCGCCACATTGCTCCGGGCGCGGACGGCCGACCCGCCGCAGCAATCCAAAGCCGAATTGCTGATGGAGCATGCCCGCAACCGCTTCAATAATGCATTCGACGCGGGCCGCGACTGGTATGTCGCAAAGGTCGGCACCGCCGTCAATCGCAAGTGGCTCTTCCTCGCCATCTATGGCCTCATCGGCGCCGCCCTGGTCGCCATGTTTGTCCGGCTCCCGACCGGCTTCATTCCCGGCGAGGACCAAGGCGTCGTCACGGTCCAGTTCCGATTGCCCGCGGGCGCGACCCTCGGCCGCACCCGCGAGGTGCAGAGGGCGGTCGAGAACTATTTCCTCAAGGGCCCCGAGAGCAAGAACGTCTCCGCCTATTTCACGCTTGCCGGTGGCGGCCAGGGCTTGAGCGGCCAGAATGCCGGGCAAGCATTCATCAATCTCGCCGACTACAGCGTGCGCAAGGGCTCGCAGAATAGTGCCGACGCAATCGTGAAGCGCGCGAGCGCGGCGTTCCGCGGCTTTCGCGATGCGCAGGTTTTCGCCCTCGTTCCTCCTCCGATCCGCGGTTTGGGCCAGTCCTCGGGGTTCACCATGGAGCTGGAGAATGCCGCCGGCATGAGCCAGACTCAGTTCAACGCTGTCCGCGACCAGTTGCTTGCCTCGGCGACGAGCGATCCCTTGCTGTCCTCGGTCCGGCTTTCCCAATTACCGGATACGCCGACGCTCAACGTCAACGTGAATGAGGAAGCGCTCAACACCTACGGCGTGCAGAGCAACGACGTGAACACCACGCTGACGGCAGCGTGGGGCGGCAATTACGTCAACGACTTCATCGACCGTGGCCGAGTGAAGCGCGTCTATGTCCAGGGCGACGCCCAGTATCGCGCCGCTCCATCCGACATCGACCAATGGTCGGTCCGCAACAATCTTGGCGAAATGGTTTCGTTCGCGACCTTCGCCCAGACCGGTTGGGGTGTCGCGTCGGTCAACCTGTGGCGCTTCAACGGGAATCCCGCGTTTGAATTCCAGGGCAATGCTGCGCCGGGCCAGAGCTCGGGCCAGGCGATGACCGAAATTTCGCGGCTTGCCTCGCAATTTCCCGGCGTCAGCGTTGCGTGGTCGGGCGCATCGTTCCAGCAACTGCTCTCGTCCGGACAAGCGCCGCTGCTTTACGCAATCTCGCTAATCGTCGTGTTCCTGTGCCTCGCCGCGCTCTACGAAAGCTGGTCGATCCCGCTTGCCGTCCTGCTCGTCATTCCACTCGGACTGGTTGGCGCCGTCTTCGCGGTTACGCTGCGTGGGTTGGAGAATGACGTCTATCTCCAGATCGGCCTGCTCACGACCATGGGCCTCGCGGCAAAGAACGCGATCCTGATGATCGAATTCGCCGAACGGGCCGAAAAGGAGGAAGGCAAGGGCGTGCTCGATTCGGCGCTCGAAGCGGCCCGCCTCCGCCTTCGCCCGATCGTCATGACCAGCTTCGCCTTCATCTTCGGCGTGCTCCCGCTCGCCATCTCGACCGGCGCTGGTGCGAACAGCCGGATCGCCATCGGCACGTCCGTCGTCGGCGGCATGGTGACCGCGACCATCCTCGCGATCTTCTACATTCCACTCTTCTTCGTTCTGGTGCGCACCGGCATCCATGGCGCGTTCGCAGCCATTCGCGCGCACTTCCGCGGCCGGCAGGAGGCAAGGACATGAAACGCTCGATTAGGGTGGTCGCGATGCTGCTTGCCGGCTGCACCACGATGGAACCCAAATATGCCCGGCCGGAAGCGGCGATTCCGGCGTCCTGGCCGGTGGGTGACGCCTATCTCAAGCAGAGCGAGGCTGCGCTTCCTACAGTCACCTACGCGCAGATCTTCCGCGACCCTCGGCTGCAGGCGTTGATCGGGCAAGCGCTGGCCAACAATCAGGACCTCAAGCTCGCCGCGGCCAATATCGCGGCAGCGCGCGCCCAATACCGGATCCAGCGGGCTGCGCTCCTGCCGCAAATCAATGCGAGTGCCGGCGCAACAGCGAGCAACGTCACGAGTGCCCGGGAAGTTTCGGTGAACGTAGGAGTGCCGAGTTTCGAGCTCGACCTGTTCGGCCGCATTCGCTCGCTTACGCACGCCCAGCTCGATCGCTACTTTGCGACCGAATCCGCGGCGCGCGCCACCCGGCTCGCGCTCGTCGGCGATATCGCCATCGGGTGGCTCACTTATGCCGCGGATGCGAGCCTGCTCCAGATCGCGCAAAACACGGTTTCGAGCGGCGAAAAGACGGTACAGCTGACCCAGTTGCGGCTCGACGGGGGCATCGCTCCGAAGACCGACTTGCTCCAGGCGCAACAGATCCTCGAGACCGCCCAAGCCGACGAAGCGCAGGAGCGAACCGCTGTTGCGCAGGATGTCAACGCGCTGAGACTGCTGGTCGGCGCGGAGATTTCGCCGAGCCTCCTTCCTGCGAACATCGACGAAGCAGCGAGCAACATCGCCGAACTCCCCGCGGGCGTGAGCTCCGAAGTCCTGCTCCGCCGGCCCGATGTGGTCGAAGCTGAATATCAATTGCGGGCCTCGAACGCGGATATCGGAGCGGCGCGGGCGGCCCTCTTCCCGCGAATCTCGCTGACCGGATTGCTCGGCTTTGCAGCCAACGCGCTCGCGAACCTGTTCACCGGCGGCGCATTCGCGTGGAGCGGCGGGCTCGGCGCCAGCTATTCGATATTTCAGGGCGGAGCCGGACACGCGAACGTCCGCCTGAGCGAAGCCCAGCGCGACGCGGCGCTCGCAACTTACCAGAAGTCGATTCAAACCGCCTTCCGCGAAGTCGCCGATGCGCTGGCGCGGCGCGGCACGATTGACGACCAGCTTGGCGCAATCACGCGCGACGAGCAGTCAGCCGCCGAGACCTACCGGCTCGAGCAAGCGCGTTACCGCGAGGGGATTGATCCTTTCCTCAGCACGCTCGTCTCACAGCGCTCATATTATGCGGCTCAGCAGCTGGTCGTCGCGATCAGGTTCACCGCCGCGGCCAACCTCGCCACGCTGTACACGACGCTCGGCGGAGATTCGCTGGAGCCTTCCACGCTCGCACAACGTTAAGCTTACCGAATCGTCATCTCTTGCACGCCGGAAGGACAGGCGCGGCGACGTAAGTATGGCGGGTCGGTTGCCCGGATCGGTTCTGTCGCCCCCGCTCACCGCTTCGCGCAACCGACAACCCAGATTTGGAGCCACGCATGCGCATCGGATTCATTGGCCTCGGACATATGGGCCGCGGAATGGCCGGAAGCCTGATCAAGTCCGGCCATGAGGTGACCGTGTTCAACCGCACGCCCGGGAAATCGGCCGACCTCGAAGCCGCGGGTGCAAAGGTCGCGGCCGACGTCGGCGAGGCTTGCGATGGCGACGCCGTCGTCACGATGCTGTCGAACGACGAGGCGGTCGAAAGCGTCGTCTTTGGTAGGCTTGGGATCATCGACAGCTTGCGAAAGGGCGCCGTTCACGTCTCCTCCAGTACGATCAGTATCGACCTGTCGGATCGCCTGGCCGCCGCGCATGCCGATGCCGGCCAGGGCTATGTCGCCGCGACCGTCCTCGGACGGCCGAACCTCGCTGCCGAAGGACAGCTATTCGTGATCGCCGCCGGTGCAGACGAAGCGGTCAATGCGGTCGCACCCTTGCTCAGTGCCGTGGGGCGCCAGACCACCCGTTTCGGCGTCAAGCCAAGCAACGCCAATATGGTGAAGCTCAGCGTCAACTTCCTTTTCGCCTCGGTCATGGAATCGCTCGGCGAAGCGGTGGCGCTGGTCGCCAAGGGCGGCATCGACAAAGCGGACTATGTCGAGTTCCTGACGACGACGATGTTCAATGCGCCTGCCTACAAGACGTACGGCGAACTGGCGGTTTCGGAGCAGCCGGCGCCGGTCGGCTTCGCGGCGCCGCTGGGGTTCAAGGATATCCGCCTGGCGATCGCGGCGAGCGAGAAGCTCGGCGTTCCCATGCCCCTGCTCAGCCTTCTCCACGATCGCTTCGTGGAGCTGATGGCCAGCGGCGGCGAGCACATGGATTGGTCCGCCATCGGCAAGCTCGCGCAGCGTGATGCGGGCATGCTCGACCTCGCAGCCTGACGGAAGGAAATTTCCGATGCACCTGGAAGAACTGCTGATCCTGCGCAATGAAGAGCTGGGGACTCCGACCGACCTTCCGGCCGACGCGGTCCGCGACATTTCGGGCGCGCTCAATGCGCTCCTCGCCGACATGTTCGCGCTCTATGTGAAGACGAAGAACTTTCACTGGCACGTGTCGGGCCCGCACTTTCGCGACTATCACCTGCTGCTCGACGAGCAGGCTGACCAGATCTTCGCGACCACGGACCCGATCGCCGAGCGCGTGCGCAAGATCGGCGCAACCACCCTCCGGTCGGTCGGCCAGATCGCGGCCCGCAAGCGGTTGCTCGACAACGACTCGGAGTTCGTCACGCCGCGCGACATGCTTGCGGAGCTGCGCGAGGACAACAAGCAGCTCGCCGGTGAAATGCGGCGCACGCACGCGCTGTGCGACGAGCATGACGACGTCGCGACCGCCAGCCTGCTCGAAGTGTGGATCGACGAAGCCGAGCGCCGGACCTGGTTCCTGTTCGAGGCGACCCGCACGACGCAGGGTTGAAGCACCGCGCGCCGCCCAGTTCGTTCGCCATCGACAAGGAAGGAATGAGTGATGGAGACTTCCGCCCACCAGACCCGCGAGCCGCGGCTATGGCACCCGCACCTGATCGCGGGCGGTGCGACGCTTCTGATCGGCGCCCTCGTGACCGACATCTTCTATTCGCAGACCGCCAACATGCAGTGGGCCAATTTCTCGGTCTGGCTAATCACCGCCGGGTTGCTTCTGGCGCTGTTGGCCGGGATCGCGCTTTTGCTCGACATCGCCCTCGGCCGAGCGGGGAGGGTGAGTTGGGTTCATTTGGGCGCGTTGGCGGGGGCGGCGCTGTTGTCGCTGCTTAACGTGTTCATCCACAGCCGCGACGCGTGGACGTCGGTCGTTCCGCAGGGGCTGATCCTTTCCGTCGTCGTCGCCGTGTGCCTCACGATCATCGGCTGGCGCGGTTGGAGCGTCACCGCGATCCGTATTCCTGCCAGGGCGGATCGGTCATGAACCGCGCATCCTTGATGAGCCTGTGCTCGTTTGCGGCGCTGTCGGCCTGCGCGCCGCAGGGCGGCGACCCGAGCAAGCAATACGGCTCAAACCCCGAGCTTCCCGCGCCGCGACAATTCGTGGTGCCGCCGATGAGAGTACCGCTCTACGTCGGCTGGAAGGCGGGGGAGACGCCGACGGTCCCTCACGGACTGGCGATCCAAGCGGTCGCGACCGGCTTCATGCATCCCCGCATCGTCTATCCGCTGCCCAACGGCGACATCCTGGTCGTCGAAGCCAATGCGCCGCCAACCGTAAATTTCCGGCCCAAGGACTATGTCACTGGACCGGTCGTCAATCGCGCCGGCGCCGGCGCCCCCGGCGGCAATCGCATCACCTTGCTGCGCGACGCCAACGGCGACGGCAAGCCGGAGCTGCGCACCATCTTCCTCGACCATTTGAACTCGCCGTTCGGAATCGCGCTGGTCGGGAACACGCTTTACGTCGCCGATACCGACGGCATCCTGCAATTTCCCTACACGCCGGGCGAAACCCGCATCACGCAGCCCGGAGTTCAGTTGACCGACCTGCCCGCGGGCCCGATCGACCACCACTGGACCAAGTCGCTTGTCGCCGGCCCCGACGGATCGAAGCTCTATGTCGGCGTCGGCTCCAACAGCAATATCACCGAGAACGGGATCGACGTCGAATATGGCCGCGCCGCCGTTTACGAGGTCGACCGGCTGACCGGCGCCAAGCGCATCTATGCGTCGGGCATCCGCAATCCGACCGGCGTCGCCTTCGAGCCGCAAACGAAGACGCTGTGGGCAATCGCCAACGAGCGCGATGAGATCGGGCCCGACCTCGTGCCCGATTATCTGACGTCGGTGAGGGACGGCGCCTTTTACGGCTGGCCCTACAGCTATTATGGCCAGCATGTGGACATTCGCGTCCATCCGCAGCGCCCCGACATGGTCGCAAAGGCGATACCGCCCGATTATGCGCTGAGCTCGCACGTCGCTCCGCTTGGCCTCACCTTCAGCACCGGCCAGCGTCTCGCCCCGGCAATGGCCAACGGCGCGTTCATCGGCGAGCACGGCAGCTGGGACCGAAGCCCGCTCAATGGCTACAAGGTCGTATTCGTCCCGTTCGTCAACGGCCGGCCAAGCGGGCCGCCGAGGACGCTCGTCAGCGGCTTCGTCGCAGCCGACGGCAAGACCATTCGCGGGCGGCCCGTGGGTGTCGCGATCGACCGAACCGGTGCGCTGCTCATCGCCGACGATGCCGGCAACACCGTGTGGCGCGTGAGCCGGCCCGGCTGACAGTCCGCGCGACCAGAGGGAGATCGGCCATGACCGGCTTTTCGCTTCGGACAACCTCGGCGCTGCTTGCCCTTTGCGTCCTTGCCGCGTGCGATCAAAAGGGCGGCGATCCGATGCGGCAATATGGGCCCAACCCGTATTTGCCCAAGCCGCACCAATATCTGCTTCCGCCGATGAGCGTTCCGCAAGCAATTGGCTGGAAACCGGGCGAAGCTCCGACCGTTCCCGCCGGCCTTCGCATCCAGGCCATGGCCACCGGGCTTTTGCATCCGCGCATCGTCTATAGTTTGCCCAACGGCGACATTCTGGTGGTCGAGACCAATGGCCCCGGCACCCTGCCGTTCCGTCCCAAGGATTATATCACCGGACGGGTCAAGGGCCGGGCGGGCGCCGGCGGCAAGGGCGGAAATCGGATCACTCTGCTGCGCGATATCAATGGCGACGGCGTGCCCGAACTGAAGACGATTCTGGTCGACCATCTCCACTCGCCTTACGGGGTCGCTTACGTCGACGGCACGCTCTACGTCGCTGACACCGACGCGATCCTCGCCTTCCCGTTCACGCCCGGGCAGACGAAGATCACCGCGCCCGGAGTCAAGCTGACGGACCTTCCGGCGGGCGAGATCGATCACCACTGGACCAAGTCGCTGGTCGCCAGCCCAGACGGATCGAAGCTCTATGTCGGCGTCGGCTCCAACAGCAACATCACCGAGAACGGGATCGACGTCGAGGCGGGACGGGCCGCGATTTACGAGGTCGACCGGCTGACCGGGGCCAAGCGCATCTATGCGTCGGGGACGCGCAATCCGACCAACCTCGCGATTCAGCCGGGCACGGGCCGGCTGTTCGCGGTGGTCAACGAGCGCGACGAGATCGGACCCGACCTCGTTCCCGACTATCTGACCTCGATCAAACAAGGCGGCTTTTACGGCTGGCCCTACAGTTATTGGGGACAGCATGTGGATGTGCGGGTTCATCCCCAAAACCCGGATATGGTGGCGAAGGCAATCAAGCCCGATTACGGGCTCAGCTCGCACGTCGCGGCGCTTGGGCTGACATTCAGCCAGGGCCAGACGCTCGCGCCGGCCTTCGCCAACGGCGCCTTTGTCGGCGAGCATGGCAGCTGGGACCGCACTCCGTTGAACGGCTATCAGGTGATCTTCGTGCCGTTTGTCGGCGGCCGTCCCGGCGGCAAGCCGATCAGCGTCGTCACCGGCTTCCTCGCCTCCGATCACAAGACGGTTCACGGCCGACCGGTCGGCGTCACCCTCGACCGGACCGGCGCGCTGCTCATCGCCGACGATGTCGGCAATGTCGTGTGGCGCGTCTCCGCCGCGTGAGAAGAAAGGACGTGTCCGGATGGAGCTTCACAAATATCGCCCTCCCGTCAGCTTTGGCCTCGGCGGGGTCGCGCTCGGCAACGAATTCGAGTTCGTCACCGACGCGCAAGCCGAAGAGACCCTCGAAGCAGCCTGGGAAGCAGGCGTGCGCTACTTCGACACATCACCTTGGTATGGCCTTGGTCTTTGCGAGCGCCGCTTCGGCCGCTTCCTTCACCAAAAGCCTCGCGATGAATATATATTGTCGACCAAGGTCGGGAAGCTCCTGAAGGCGTCGCCCGGCAATCAGGCGAAGAAGTATTTCCCGTTCACGGCGTCACCCAACGATCCGCTGTTCGACTATACCGCCGACGGCGTTCGCCGGTCGCTGGAAGACAGTCTGCAACGGTTGGGCATCGACCGCGTCGACATGCTCTTTGTGCACGACCTGTCGCCCGACAATATGTGGCTGCCGGAAAGTTGGGAAACGCTTTTCGGGGTCGCCGAAAAAGGCGCGTTTCGAGCGCTTTCCGCGATGCGCGATGAGGGCATGATCAAAGGATGGGGAATGGGCGTCAATTGTCCCGAGCCGATCCTCAGATGTCTGGAAGTTGCCGATCCCGACATCTGCCTTCTGGCCCGCCAATATTCGCTTGCCGATCACAAGCATGCGCTCGAGGAGGTCTTTCCCAGGGCCCGTAAGGCAGGGGTCAGCTTCGTCATCGGCTCGTCGCTCAACGCCGGCTTTCTCGCCGGCAAACCGCGTTACAATTACGGCGCCGAGAATTATCGAATCCCCGAAGACCAGCTCAAGAAGCGTGCGGCGCTGCAGCGGGTCGCCGATAGCCACGGCGTCGACCTTCGTACTGCCGCGCTGCAGTTCAGCGCTGCGCCGGATGTGGCGGCGGCCCTGGTCGTCGGCGCTGCCAGCTCTACGCAGGTGCTTGCCAATGCCACCGCAATGAAGACCAAAATAACGCCGGATTTCTGGCAGGAACTCAAATCGACCGGGCTGATCGACGAAGCCGCGCCCGTTCCGCAGACGGAATTCGAACCAGCCTGATCGGCCGAGCGGCGCCTAGAGCTGCGTTCCGGCAATCATGCCCACACCATAGGTAATTCCAATCGCGATTATTCCGCCGAGTACGTTGCGGGCGATCGACGGGCCAGCCGCCATGCGGCCAAGCCTGGCCGCGATCCCGCCGGTCAGTCCGAGCGCAATCATGACCGCAATTCCCGAGATCCAGATTGCGAGGTCCGGACGCGCAATGACGACCGGGACGAGCGGAACCAGGCCGCCGAGCGTGAAGGCGAGCAGTGACGCAACCGCGGCCGCCCACGGATTGGTCACCGCTTCGGGGTCGATCCCGAGCTCGGCGCGAGCGTGGACGGACAGCGCGTCTTTGGCGCTCATCTGCCGCGACACCTCCATCGCGACATCCGGCGTTACTCCGCGTTGTTCGAACAGGCGGGCGAGAACGCGCAGCTCGCGCTCCGGATTGCTTGCGAGATCGAACTTCTGGCGCTCGAGCTCTGCGCGCTCGAGGTCGCGCTGGGTTGAGACCGACACGTACTCCCCAGCGGCCATTGACAGAGCTCCGGCTGCGATCGCCGCAACGCCGGTTAGGATCAGTGTCGAATGTTGAGCCGAGGCGCCCGCCACGCCGAAGATGATGGCCGCCGTCGAGATGATTCCGTCATTGGATCCGAGGACTCCGGCGCGAAGCCAGTTGAGGGTGCTCAGGATCCGCCCGCTCGGCGTTTCGATTACATCGGGAATGTCGCCAATGTCAGGCATGGGTTGGCCCCCGGCTCGATACAGGCTTGCACGCAAACATGAGCCCAACGGACTCTGCAAGTTGCGCTAAAGTGCGTCGCTGGTGACCCCAACGGGAATCGAACCCGTGTTTTCGCCGTGAAAGGGCGACGTCCTAGACCGCTAGACGATGGGGCCGCACGAAAGCGGCTCGCCGGTTAGGCGAGCGGCCGATGGGGGTCAAGCAGGGCCGGGGTCAAGCAAGCGCGGCGTCCTCGAGGTGCATCTCGGCCGCGTTGCCGCCGTTCCATTCGTCGCGCTTGATCGTGCCGGCCAGCCACCAACGCCGGTCGGCGGGCGATGACAGCAGCGCCTGCCCAAGCGCGCTCGCGGCGCTGCGGAAGGCGATCCACTTGAAGCTCTTGCCGTCGTCGCCGCAGCCGAGCCCTCGCACATGGCCGTCGCCGACGATGCCGGTCTTGATCAGCCTCACCGGTCCCGCCGCGACCCGGGGGTTCGGCCAGCCGGCGCCGTACGGGCCAGCGGCATCGAGCGCGTCGCACAAAGCGCCCGCTACGCCGCCGGGCGCAAGAAGCGCGTCGAGCAGCAGCGCCCGGTCCCCGCGCGCCTTTTCCACGTCGGCGGCCAGGCGCTCGGCGATGAAGGCGCGGAATGGCTCGAGCCCGCCGGGCGGGAGTGTCAGCCCGGCGGCCATCGCATGTCCGCCGCCCGCGGTCAGGAGACCGCTGTCCTTCGCGGCAAGCACCGCGGCGCCGAGGTCGACGCCCGAGATCGAGCGCCCCGATCCCTTGCCGCTGCCGTCTTCGCATTCGGCGATCACGATCGCCGGGCGCCCGAACCGTTCCTTCAAGCGCCCGGCGACGATCCCGATCACGCCCTGGTGCCAGCCGCCGCTCATCACCGTGATCACGGGCGCGTCGCTCTGCTCGGCCGCCAAAGCTTCGGCCTGCTCACACACCAGCATCTCGATCGCGCGCCGCTCCTCGTTGAGGCGGTCGAGCTCGGCAGCAATGGTGCGCGCTTCTTCGGGGTCGGTGCAGGTCAATAGCCGGACACCAAGGTCCGACTTGCCGACGCGCCCGCCGGCGTTGATCCTGGGCCCGAGCGCGAAGCCCAGGTCGCGGCACGATGGCGGCTTCACCAGCCGCGCGGCCTCGGCGAGCGCCGCGAGCCCGATATTCTGTCGCGCTGCCATGACCCTTAGGCCCTGTGTGACGAATGCGCGGTTGAGGCTCTTCAGGCGCGCGACGTCGGCGACCGTGCCGAGTGCTACCAGATCGAGCAGGTCGATGATCTTCGGCTCGGCCAGCGCTTCGAAGAAGCCGCGGGTCCTGAGCTCGCGCAGCACCGCGACGCCAAGCAGGAAGGCCATGCCCACGGCCGCGAGATG
Source organism: Sphingomonas sp. (assembly GCF_045810705.1). Taxonomy (GTDB): domain Bacteria; phylum Pseudomonadota; class Alphaproteobacteria; order Sphingomonadales; family Sphingomonadaceae; genus Sphingomicrobium. Next base: position 122,741 of record NZ_JBJMVI010000002.1, read on the forward strand.
GCCATGCGCCGCGCCGTCCTCGCTCTCGTCGAGCCGGTTGGGATTGATCATCGCCAACGCCACCGGGAGCAGGCTCGCGCATTGGTGGTGGTCGACGACGATGACGTCGAGGCCGGCTGCCCGCGCCTCCTCCAGCGCCTCGAAGGCCTGCGCACCGCAGTCGACGCAGACGGCGACGCTCGCGCCGCGCTCCTTCAGTTCGACCAGCGCCTTGCCCGACGGGCCATAACCCTCCATCAGCCGGTCGGGGATGTAGATCATCGGATCGGCGCCGAGACGGCGCAGCAGCAGCACCAGCAATGCCGCGCTGGTCGCGCCGTCGACATCATAATCGCCAAAGATCGCGATCCTCTCGCCTTGCTGCACGGCGTCGGCGAGGCGCTTTGCGCCTTTGTCCATGTCGGCAAAGCAGCTCGGATCGGGAAGGAAGTCGCGGATCCGCGGGTCGCGGTGCCGGCCCAGATCCTCGCGCGGCACTCCGCGGGCAAGCAGCAGCTCGTCGACCAAGGCGTCCATCGGAAGCGCCGGATCTGGCTCGCGCCGCCACCGCCATGGCTGACCGGTCACGGACCTGTCGATGTTGAGCGGTGCCCCCATGGGCCGAGTGTAGTGCCGGGGACTCGCCGGTCTAGAGTCCGCGGTGCTTGAGGTCGTGATATTCTGTGGACACTCGGCGGATCGTGCCGGTGCTCGCGCGCATCACGATGCTCTCCGTCGTGACGCAACCCTTCCTGCGGTGAACCCCCTTCAGCAGCGAGCCGTCGGTCACCCCCGTCGCGGCGAAGATGCAGTCGCCCTTGGCCATGTCTTGAAGCGTGTAGACCCGCTCGAGGTCGTCGATGCCCCAACGGCGCGCCCGCGCGACCTCGTCGTCGTTGCGGAATACCAGCCGGCCCTGGAGCTGGCCGCCGACGCAGCGCAGCGCCGCCGCCGCAAGCACGCCCTCGGGCGCTCCGCCGCTCCCCACATAGACATCGATCCCGGTGTCCGGGTCGGCCACCGCGATCACTCCGGCGACGTCGCCGTCCGATATCAGCCGGACGCCGCAGCCGAGCGCGCGCAACTCGGCGATGATCCCCGTGTGGCGCTCGCGGTCGAGCACGCAGGCGGTGATCTCACTCGGTTCGACGCCTTTCGCCTTGGCGATCGAACGGACGTTGTCGCTGACCGGGCGGGTGAGGTCGATCGTGCCCTCGGGGTAGCCTGGTCCGACCGCCAGCTTTTCCATGTAGGTGTCCGGCGCGTTCAACAGGCAGCCATTTTCGGCGATCGCCAGCACCGCCAGCGCGTTCGGCCCCGCCTTGGCGGTGATCGTGGTGCCTTCGAGCGGGTCGAGCGCGATGTCGATCCTGGGGCCGCTGCCCTGTGCCGATCCGACCCGCTCACCGATGTAGAGCATCGGCGCTTCGTCGCGTTCGCCCTCGCCGATCACCACCGTGCCGTCGAGTGGCAGCTCATTGAGCGCACCGCGCATCGCTTCCACCGCCGCGGCATCGGCCGCCTTCTCGTCGCCCCGCCCGATCAGCCTCGACGCCGCGATTGCCGCGGCTTCGGTGACGCGAACCATCTCGAGGACGAGGACCCGGTCGAGGACATTGCTCGCGGCGGTGCGGGTCATAGGTCGGAAGGCTCCGTTGAACTGGTCGGCGCAGCGGATAAGCGGGCTAACCGGCCTCGTCCACCGTATGTTGCAAAAGCTCCGAGCGCACCCGCACCGCGCGCGCGGCGACGGTCGTTTCAATCAGGAACGTCGCGAAACCGGCGCCGATCGCCAGCATCGAGGCGATGAACAGCCAGGCGATCTCCGTGCCCAGCCGGGTGCGGACCAGGTTGGCGGCGAACAGCAGGACGACGACCAGGCAGGTCAGGATCGCCGAGGTGACGGAAAGGCCCGTCGCCCAGTTGATCAGCGACATTCGGCGATCGAGGATCTTGAGCTCGGAGATCCAGCGGTCGTGCTCCACGCCGCGGCTGGCGAGCAGCAGCGGTTCGATATCCCGCGACCGGTCCACGATCCGCGACAGGCGCGATGCGAGGACATTGAGGAAGGCGCCGATGCCGCTCAGCAGGAACACCGGGGCGAGCGCCAGCCGGACGATCTCCGCCACCGTGCTGACCGACAGGTCCGGCGAGCTTTCGAACATGCGACGCTTCTAGGCGGCTGCCTCGCGTTCGCAACTGGCGACTTCGAGCAGCATCAGGCCATTCACGACAAAGCTCGCGGCAAGGATCCAGGCAAAGGTCGCGACCAGCTCACGCGTCGGCCCGAACACGCTGACGACGATGGTCGAGATCGACAGGCCGGTGATCAGCAGCACGGCGAGCAGGAAGTCCATGCCGGCGGACAGCCCGGTCCAGGTCCGGACCGAGCCCCGCGTCTCTATCGCCGACGCGGCGAGGATCACGCTTCGCACCAGCAGCCAGCCGACGATCGGCCATACCGTCGGGAAGAAATGCGTTTCCGGATTGAGGATGAACAGCAGTCCGGCAAGCGCGGTGACCACGCCCGCGGCCATCGCAAAGGCGCGGACTTGCTGCCGAAGCGAGCCCGCGACGGTCTCGATCAGTCCCGCGGCGATGAGCAGCCCGCCGATCATGTCCGACGACAGGGTCTTGCCCGCCGGAAGCAGCGCAGCCCCCGCGCTCAGCAGCATGATCGCGATGCCGGCGACGCGCAGCGCTCCCGCGCGCATCCGCTCCGATAGTCCGCGATGAGCCTGTGTCGCCACGTTCGAGCCCCAATCTGTCATGCCGCGAACACTGCGAACCGCCCCGCGGTTCCACATCGGTCAGCGCCGCGGCGCGATCACCCGCAGCGCCTTGGGGCGGATCCGATAGTCGAGCGGGAGCGCCGCGCGAACGACTTCGCCGTCCAGCGACACCGACAATTCGCGTTTCCGGCTCGACACGCGCAGCCGCTCGACGCCGTCGAGCCGCACCATGTCGTCGTCGCGGCTCCGGTTGAGCAGCGCGCGCGCGCTCGCAGCGATAAAACCGCGGCGGGTTTTCTTGCGCATCACCAGCACGCCAAGCCGACCGCCCTCCAGGCTCTCGCGCTGGCCAGGCGCCGGCAAGCCGACCCGATAATCGTTGTTGCCAACGAACAGCAGAGGCGTGTCGACCTGGCCCTCGCGCTCGTTGACGGTCAGGGTCAGCCGCTGGTGGCCGAAGCGCACCAGGGTTCGGATCGAGGCGATCACCATCGCCACCGCCTTGGGCCGGCCGAGCCGCTTACGTTGCGAATCGCGGTCGACGACCAGCAGCGGGTAGAGCCCGATTGCGCTGTTGTTGATGAAGATCCGCTCATTCATCTCGGCCACGTCGACCTGCCGTTCGGACCGCTGCGCGATCAGCGCGGCCGCGTCGTCGAGCTTGGTCGGGATGCCGAGGTCGCGTGCGAAATGGTTGAGGGTGCCGAGTGGCAGAATCCCGAGCAAAGTCTCGGTTCCAATCAGCCCCGAGGCCGCCGCGCTGATCGTCCCGTCGCCGCCGCCGACGACCAGCAGCTCATCGCCGCGCTCGGCGATTGCCCGGCAGCGCATCGCGCAGTCGCCGCCGCCGATTAGCTCGACTTCGGCCTCTACTCCCGCCCGCTTGAGTGCCTTCGCGACCTTGTCGCCGATCTTCGGGTCGGCCGAGGCGGCGCCGCCACCGCGGTTGAGCAAAACGGTGACGCGTGCCATTGACCAGCCCTAACGCGTCAGTCGTCCTTTCCGGTGCACTCGCCCACGCGCTGCGCGTCGATGTGCATCTTCATCGTCATGCCGTTCTGAGGTCCGCTGCCATTGCTCGACATGTCCATCGAGTAGCTGGTCGGCGTGTAGGTCCCGGCCATGTTCGTGGTCTGGGTCATATTCTCTTCCCTGCAGACCATCTGGATGTCGATCTTGCCGCCGCCCATCGTGAAATGTCCGTAGCGGCACGACTTGTCGGCGCCGAAGAAATCCTCCTTCGGTTTCTTCACATCGGCTTCGGTCACGCAATGCTTGCGCCCCTCGTTGCGATGCTCGGCCATGCTCTGCTTCATTTTCTCGGCATATTGCGGCGGCATGCCGGGGACGTTCATTTCGAGCACCGTCACCTTGGACTGCCATAGCCCGGGCTCGATCATCGAACCGCTGGTCATCACCCCGGACCGGGTCACGGCGTTCGAGACCTGATTGCCGCTGGCATTCTTGAGCTCGACCGTCGGCCCCTTGTTGCAGCCGGCGAGGCAAAGAACGGATACGGCGACGCACAATCCATATTTCATCACGAGCCCCCTCCTAAAGAGGGGCGCACCATAAAACCGCTGTTAACCGAGCGCCAGCGCCCCCGTTGTCGAGCCCCGATGTTCGGTTGTTCCGCCCCGTCATCCTGACCATATAGGCCGCGATGGCGATTCAAATCCGCACTTCGCTGGCCGAACCCGAGACCGCGGAAACTTTCGTGCCGCACAAGCCCGCGCGCCCCGACAAGGCCGAAGGCGGCAAGCCGTTCAAGCTGGTCGCGGAATATGAGCCGGCCGGCGACCAGCCGACGGCAATCCGCGAACTCGTGGAAGGGATCGGCGAGAACGGCGAGGCGAGCCAGGTTCTCCTCGGGGTGACCGGCTCGGGCAAGACCTTCACTATGGCCAAGGTCATCGAGACGCTGCAGCGGCCGGCGCTGGTGATTGCGCCCAACAAGATCCTCGCGGCCCAGCTCTATGGCGAGTTCAAGAGCTTCTTTCCCGACAACGCGGTCGAATATTTCGTCAGCTACTACGATTATTACCAGCCCGAGGCCTACGTCCCGCGGACCGATACCTACATCGAGAAAGAGAGCTCGGTGAACGAGGCGATCGACCGCATGCGCCATTCGGCGACGCGGTCGCTTCTCGAACGCGACGACGTGATCATCGTCGCCTCGGTCTCGTGCCTCTACGGCATTGGCTCGGTCGAGACCTATTCGGCGATGACCTTCAGCCTCAAGAAAGGGCAGGTCGACGACCAGCGCGAGGTCATCCGCAAGCTCGTCGCGCTGCACTATCGGCGCAACGATCAGGCGTTCGCGCGCGGCAACTTCCGGGTGCGCGGCGACAATCTCGAGATCTTCCCGTCGCACTATGAGGACATGGCGTGGCGCGTGAGTTTCTTCGGCGACGAAATCGAGAGCATCACCGAATTTGACCCGCTCACCGGCAAGACGATCGCGGCCCTCGACAGCATCAAGGTCTATGCGAACTCGCACTATGTGACGCCCGGCCCGACGCTCAAGCAGGCGATGGAGGCGATCAAGCACGAGCTCGCCGAGCGGCTCAAGGAGCTGACGGCCGAGGGACGCTTGCTCGAGGCGCAGCGGCTCGAGCAGCGGACCAATTTCGACCTCGAGATGATCGCCGCGACCGGATCGTGCGCCGGCATCGAGAATTACTCGCGCTTCCTCACCGGCCGCCTCCCCGGCGAGCCGCCGCCGACCCTGTTCGAGTATCTCCCCGACAACGCCTTGCTGTTCGTCGACGAATCGCACCAGACGGTGCCGCAGATCGGCGCGATGGCGCGCGGCGACCATCGCCGGAAGATCACGCTCGCCGAATTCGGGTTCCGCTTGCCAAGCTGTATCGACAACCGCCCATTGAGGTTCAACGAATGGGACGCGATGCGTCCGCAGACGACGTTCGTTTCGGCGACGCCCGGGCCATGGGAAATGAACGAAACCGGCGGCGTGTTCAGCGAGCAGGTGATCCGCCCGACCGGCCTCATCGACCCGCCGGTCGAGATCAAGCCGGTCGAGGACCAGGTCGACGACCTCGTCCACGAGGCAAAGCTGACGGCGAAGAAGGGTTACCGGACGCTGGTCACCACGCTGACCAAGCGCATGGCGGAAGACCTCACCGAATATCTTCACGAGGCGGGCCTCAGGGTCCGCTACATGCACTCGGACGTCGAAACGCTGGAGCGCATCGAGCTGATCCGCGAGCTCCGCCTCGGCGTCTATGACGTGCTGGTCGGGATCAACCTGCTGCGCGAGGGCCTCGACATCCCCGAATGCGGGCTGGTCGCGATCCTCGATGCCGACAAGGAAGGCTTCCTGCGCTCGGAGACGTCGTTGATCCAGACCATCGGCCGCGCCGCGCGCAACGTCGAAGGCCGGGTCATCCTCTACGCCGACAGGGTCACCGGTTCGATGGAGCGCGCGCTCGCCGAAACCGACCGCCGGCGCGAGAAGCAGCTTGAGTATAATGCGGCGCACGGCATCACGCCCGAGAGCATCAAGCGCAACATCCACGACATCATGTCGCACCTCGCGACCCGCGACGGTGTGGTCGTCGACACCGGCGACGACGAGCGGCCGCACCTCGTCGGCCACAACCTCAAGGCCTATCTCGGCGACCTCGAGCAGCGCATGCGCAAGGCCGCCGCCGACCTCGAGTTCGAGGAAGCCGCGCGACTGCGCGACGAGATCCGCCGCCTGGAGGAGGATGATCTCGGCATCCCCCACGACCAGCGCGCCGCCCCGCGCCCGCCGGGCAACTCAAGCGAAGGCAAGCCCGGCACCCGCAAGGGCCGCTTCGGCAAGCAGCAGCGGACGCGGTTCGGCGGGCGGCGCGGTTGACCGCCTAGGCGAGCAGCCCCTTCTTCGCCATTGCCCGGGCATAGAGGAATAGGCCCAGCGCGATGAGGATGATGATGATCGGCATGCCGGTGGCCATGAAGCCCGTCATGCCCGGCATCGGGTTCATCAACTGGTAGCCAAGGCCGAGCACGGCGCCGATCAGCGAAACGCCGAACGCGAGGACCGCGTGGCGGCTGCGCATCAGCAGCAGGATCGATCCGGCAAGACCGAGCCACACGCCAAGGCCCCAGCCGATCGACGCCCAGATCGGCAATCCATCGACGTAGGCAAGCGCCGCGGCCGGATCGACGTCGGGCATCATCGACTTGAGATAGCCGGTGTCCCGCATGCGGGTCATGACATAGTCGTAGCAGCCGAAGCCGTTCCACAGCAGGGACAGGATCCCCACCGCCCACAGGTGAACGGGCGTCCGGTCTTGCGCACTGCTTGCCATTGGAATTCCCCCTCCGTTGCAACGCCGCGTCGCGCGGCGCAGCGGATGAGGCTCTCAAACTCGCCCTCGTGTCAATTGCGCGCCAGCAAGCCGTTCAGTTCGCGCTGATTTCCAGCTTCAGAAGGTTGCTCAACGCGTTTGCCAGCGCGTCCATCTCGTAAGGTTTCTGCAGCACCGGGAAGCCGTGGGGTTTGCCAACCTCCTCGCTGTAACCGGTGGTGAGCAGGATCGGCAGCTCGGGAAAGCGGTTACGCACCTTCCGCGCCAGTTCGATGCCGCTGATGCCGCCAGGCATCACCACGTCCGAGAAAATCAGCCTGGGCCGCTCGCCTCCGGCGAGCTGCTCGAGCGCTTGCTTCGCGCTGTGCACCACCGTGCCTTCGAACCCGAGCTCGGCGAGCATTCCCGCGGCGAGCTCGGCCAGCAAGGCATCGTCCTCGACGATCAGCACGCGGCCGAGCGCATGTTTGCCGTTCACCGGCGTTTCGCTCGCCCGCGCGGTGCGGGTCGCCGGCAAATAGAGGCAGAAGCTGGCGCCCTTGCCAGCTCGCGATTCGACCGTGATCGCGCCGCCGATCTGCTTGGCGAACCCGAACACCTGGCTGAGCCCAAGGCCGGTGCCCTCGCCGTAGCCTTTGGTGGTGAAAAACGGCTCGAACACGCGCTCCATCACTTCGGGCGTCATGCCCGTGCCGGTGTCGCTCACCTTCAGCACGACATGCTCGCCCTTGAGGTCTTCGGGATCGCCGTTGAGCACCACATTGTGTGCACTGATCTTGAGCTGGCCGCCGTCCTTCATCGCGTCGCGCGCATTGAACGCGAGGTTGAGGATCGCGAGCTCGAGCGCGCCGGCGTCGGCGTCCACCGGCCACAGCTGGTCGGACGTCTCGGTCACGAGCTCGATATTGCTGCGCAGCGACGGCCGCACCAAGGTCGTCATCTCGGCAAGGAACGGCTTGAGGTCGATCGGCTTGATCTCGAGCTGCTGGGCGCGGGCGAAGGCGAGCAGCTGCTTGGTCAGGCCGGCGCCGCGCTGCGCCGAGCCGCGCACCCCATCCAGCATGCGCTTGAGCTTTTCGGGATCGTCGAGGTTGCGCAGCGCCAGCTCGCACGCGCCGAGGATGGCGGTCAGCAGATTGTTGAAGTCGTGCGCCAGTCCGCCGGTCAGCTGGCCAAGCGCCTCCATCTTCTGCGACCGGAACAGCTGTTCGCGCGATTCCTCGAGCCGCAGCTGGGTCTCGCGCTTCTCGGTCATGTCGCGGGTGATCTTGGCAAAGCCGATCAGCTCGCCGTCCTCGTCCTTGATCGCGTCGATCACCACGCTCGCCCAGAAGCGGGTGCCGTCCTTGCGCATCCGCCAGCCCTCGGCCTCATAGCGCCCGGCCGAGCGCGCGGTCTCGAGCGCGCGCTTGGGCACGCCGATGTCGAGGTCTTCGGGCGTGTAGAACCGGCTGAAATGCTCGCCGATGATCTCGCTTGGCGCATAGCCCTTGATCCGCTCGGCGCCGGCGTTCCAACTGGTCACCCGGCCGGCCGGATCGAGCATGTAGATCGCATAATCGGTGACGCCCTGGACGAGGATCCGGAAGCCGCGCTCGGCCTCGAGCAGCGCCTGCTGCGCCTCGCGCTTCTCGGTCATGTCGCGGGTGATCTTGGCAAAGCCGATGACCTCGCCATGCTCGTTCTTGATCGCGTCGACGACGACGCTCGCCCAGAAGCGCGAGCCATCCTTGCGCACCCGCCAGCCTTCGCCTTCGAACTTGCCTTCGCCGCGCGCGGTCTCGAGGACGCGGTTCGGAACGCCGGCCGCGCGGTCTTCGGGCGTATAAAAGGTAGAAATGTGCTGGCCGAGGATCTCTTCGGTCCGGAAGCCCTTGATCCGCTCGGCGCCCGCGTTCCAGCTGGTCACGAAGCCGTTCGGATCCAGCATGTAGATGGCGTAATCGAGGATTGACTGGACGAGGAGCCGGAACGGGTCGTCGGAAATCGCTTCGTTCGCCAACTTGAGATTCCCGGCCAAAACCCCGCAGCTCCTGCTCGGCGCTTGAGGATGGATTGGCGCCCGCATGCACAACCCGTGATTGGCCATCTGGTTGCACTGGCTAGTGTTGTTGGCAGGCCGCACGGTCGCGGACCTCGAATATTACTGCCCTGTCCGGCACGCGAGACTTTCCTACACATCACCTATTTGGTTACATACCGCGACTCGCAAGGAGGGACGGCATGGACGAAGTTGTGGATGTGGACGGCCTGCTCGACGCGCTCATCGAGCGCGAAGGCGGCTACGTGGACAATCCGGCCGACAAGGGCGGGCCGACCTGCTTCGGGATCACCCAGGCGGTGGCGCGCGCCCAGGGCTATGCCGGCCCGATGCGCCAGCTGCCGCGCAGCGAGGCCGAAGGCATCTATCGGCGCCTTTACTGGCTGCGCCCCGGCCTCGACCAAGTCGCCAGCCGCAGCGGCCGCCTCGCCGCGGAGCTATTCGACACCGGCGTCAACATGGGCCCGGCCGTCGCCGTCACCTTCCTCCAGCGCGCGCTCACCGCGCTCAATCGCAACGGCAGCGACTATCCCGACCTGACCCCCGACGGACGCGTAGGCCGGGCGACGCTGACCGCGCTTGACACGTTCCTCAAGATACGCGGCGCGAGCAGCGGCGAGACCGTGCTGCTCCGCGCGCTGGAGGCGCTTCAGGGCGAGCGCTATCTCCGCCTCGCTGAGCGCCGGCCAGCCAACGAGGCATTCCTGTATGGGTGGTTGGCGAACCGAATTGGTGAGCGCTGATTCCGCGCCACGACCGTGAACATTGTGAACATTCGGAAGGGAGACAATGTGATGAGACCATTTCCGCCACCTCTGACCTTCGCCGAAGGCCAGCGCTACATCTACGGCCTGCTCGCCTCGGCCGCGGGCATGTTCTGCGGCGCCGCCGCCGGTTTTATGATCGCGCTGCTGATGTGGGGCGGCTGGAGCCCGGCCGAGGAACATACGATCGTCACCATCTTCGGCTGGTCGCTCGGGGGGTTCATCGTCACAATGATCGCGGTGATCATCGGCCTCCTCGCCGGCGGGCCGGTCGGCCGGTTCAAGCTCACCGCGAGCCGCGACGGCGCGTCGGTCGAGGCGGACAGCCAATGATCCTCAGGCTCCTCAACTGGCAGGGCATTGCCGGCATCGCGGCCAGCGTCGCGCTCGCAATCCTGCTTCTCGTCCAGAAGGCGGAGACCCGCCACTGGAGGAAGCAGAGCGCCAGCTTCGATCAGCTCTACCGCCAGGAACAGTCCGCCTTCGCGACGACTGTCGCCAACGCTCGCGCCGCTGCCGACCAGGCGCGCGCCGCGGATCAGGCCAATAACCGGCGCGTCGCCGCCGACCAGCGCACCATCAACGAAAGGACGGAGAATGACCTTGAAGCCCGTCTGGCTGCCGTTCGCACTCGCGCTGAGCGCTTGCGCGTCCAGCCCGAAGCCGCAACCAATCCCCGCAATGGCCGAAACGCATCAATGCCCGCCCTTTCCGCGGCCGCCGGCGGCGCTGCTGAGGCCGCCGATCAAGGCCGACTTTCTGCCGGCGACGCGTTGACCGCGACCGAGCAGGCGATCCAGCTCGACGAGCTGATCAAGTGGGTTCAGGCGCAGGCGGCAGTTGACAACAACCCCGCGGCTGTAGCGAGTCCGACCCGCGACTAAGCCCCCGGGGGACGAATGACTCCAACCCGTCTCAATGCGCTCACCGACGGCGTGGTCGCCATCGTCCTCACCATCATGGTGCTCGAGCTCAAGATCCCCGCCGAGCCGACGATCCACGCGGTGCTTGCAGTCCTGCCGCTGCTGGCCGCTTACCTTCTCGCCTTCGTCAATGTCGCGATCTACTGGAACAATCACCACCACATGGTGCAGTCCGCGCGCCGGGTCACCGGCGGCGTCCTGTGGGCGAACCACGCTTTGCTGTTCTGGCTCACCCTGTTCCCGCTGATGATCCGGTGGATCGACGACGCCGGGATTACGCCTTTGCCGGTCGCATCGTTCGGCCTGGTGCTGATCGGCGCCTCGGTCTCTTACCTCATTCTGGAGCGCACCTTGATCCGCGCCGAGGGCGAGGAATCGCGGGTCAAGTCCGCCGTCGGCGGCGGCTCCAAGGAATGGATCAGCTTTGCGCTCTATGTCGTGGCGGTTCCGGCGGCGTTCGTGTCGCCGTTCATCTCCATCGCCATCTATGTCGGCGTATCGGTCGTCTGGCTCGTCCCCGACCGACGCTTCGAGCGGCGCTTGCACGATTAGCTGGCGCATCCCACTTCGTCTGAAAGAGATTGGAGACGAATTTGGACAGCTGGCACGGAACCACGATTCTTGGCGTCAAGAAGGGCGGTACGACGGTCATCGCCGGCGACGGCCAGGTGTCGATGGGCAATACGGTGATGAAGCCCAACGCCAAGAAGGTCCGCCGGATTGGCGACAAAGGCGAGGTGATCGGCGGCTTCGCCGGTGCCACCGCCGACGCCTTCACTCTGTTCGAGCGGCTGGAGAAGAAGCTCGAGCAATATAACGGGCAGCTGATGCGCGCTGCGGTCGAGCTCGCCAAAGACTGGCGCACCGACAAATATCTCCGCAATTTGGAAGCGCTGATGATCGTCGCCGACAAGGACATCATGCTGATCCTGACCGGCAACGGCGACGTGCTCGAGCCCGAAGGCGGGATCGCGGCGATCGGCTCGGGCGGCAATTACGCTTTGTCGGCGGCCAAGGCGCTCGCCGATTACGAGCAGGACCCGGAGGTGCTGGCGCGGCGTGCAATGCAAATCGCGTCGGAAGTGTGCGTGTTCACCAACGACCGCCTGACGATCGAGACGATTGAAGGCTGACGCCGACCGCGGCTAGGCTGGCGGCGTGCTGTTCGACCGCCGAACCTTTGCCGCCGGATCCGCTGCGCTGCTGTCCGGCTGCGCGACGGTCGGCACTCGGCGCGATTCGGGCTGCACCCCGCTTGCGCCGGTGATCGCCGACCAGAGCCGCGTGATCCGGACGATGGCCGGCCTCAGGCCCTACCGCCGCTCGGGCTTCGTGGTGCGTGCGGATCAGCTGGGCGAGAAGCGCCTGGTCCACAATTACGGCCACGGCGGCGCCGGGATCACCTTGAGCTGGGGCACGGCGAAGCTCGCGGCCGAGCTCGGCTTGCCGGGCCACGGCGGCGCGGTTGCGGTGCTCGGCTGCGGTGTCGTCGGCCTGTCGACCGCGCGGCTGGTGCAGGAGGCGGGCTTTCCCGTCACCATCTACGCCGCCGCGCTGCCACCCGACACTACGTCGAACATCGCCGGCGGCCAGTTCCACCCTTTCGCCGCTTATCATCCCGGCGAAGTGACGCCCGCGTTCATGGTCCAGTTCGCGCGTGCGCTCGACTACAGCTGGCGCCGCTACCAGATCATGGTCGGCGATGATTACGGCGTCCGCTGGCTCCCGACCTATGTCGAGACCGACAGCCCCGAGGCGAAGACGATCGCCACCTTCCCGCCGATCAACCGCATGCTGACCGCCGCCGAGCACCCGTTCCCGTGGGCCAGCACGCTGCGCTACGACACGATGTACGTCGAAACCGGGCGCTATCTCCGTCAGATGATCCGCGACGTGCAGATCGCCGGCGGGAAGATCGAGGTCCGCAAGTTCGCCACGCCGGCGGACATCGCCGCGCTGCCAGAAGCCCTGGTCTTCAACTGCACCGGCCTCGGCAGCCGCGACCTGTTCGGCGATACCGACCTCCACCCGGCGCGCGGCCAGCTCGCCATCCTCGAGCCGCAGCCCGAGGTGCAATATGCGTTCACCGGCGGTCCCGGCTACATGTTCCCGCGGCCCGACGGGATCATCCTCGGCGGGACCTTCGAAGTCGACCAGTGGGACACGACGCCGGACCCGGCGACCATCGCCCGCATCGTCGCCAGCCATCAGCGGTTCTTCGCCAGCCTGCGCTGCACCGCTTGAAGTGCCGCGAGGCGGTGCCGACATAGTTCGCGAAATGAATTATCACGCATCCATCTCCCACAGCGGCGGGGAGCAAGCCGAAGTGCTGAAAGACAAGCTGACGCCCAAGGCGATCGTCGCCGCGCTGAATGAGCATATCGTCGGGCAGGACGACGCCAAGAAGGCGGTCGCGGTCGCGCTGCGCAACCGCTGGCGCCGGCAGCAGCTCGGTCCCGAGCTGCGCGACGAGGTCACGCCCAAGAACATATTGATGATCGGCCCCACGGGCTGCGGCAAGACCGAGATCAGCCGGCGGCTGGCGAGGCTTGCCGACGCGCCGTTCGTCAAGGTCGAGGCGACCAAGTTCACCGAGGTCGGCTATGTCGGGCGCGACGTCGAGCAGATCGCCCGCGACCTGGTCGAGGAAGCCGTTCGGCTCGAGCGCGAGCGGCGCCGCAACAAGGTCCGCGCCGCAGCCGAGGAAGCGGCGATGGACAAATTGCTCGACGCGCTCACCGGAAAGAGTTCGAGCGAGGCGACCCGCCAGAGCTTCCGTCAGCGTTTTTCCGACGGGAGCCTCGACCAAGCCGAGGTCGAGATCGAGGTCGACGAGGCTTCGTCAATGCCGTTCGAGATTCCTGGCATGGGCGCGCAGGTGTTCGATTTGAAGTCGATCATGGGCAAGGCGATGGGCCAGGGCCCGCGCAAGCGCCGCAAGCTCAAGGTGCCCGAGGCCTTCGCCCGGCTGACCGATGAGGAAGCCGACAAGCGGCTCGACCCGGACGATGTCAATCGCTCGGCGCTCGCCGACGCCGAGGCCAACGGCATCGTGTTCCTCGATGAGATCGACAAGATCGCGGTCAGCGACGTCCGCGGCGGATCGGTCAGCCGCGAGGGCGTCCAGCGCGACCTACTGCCGCTGATCGAAGGGACGACAGTCGCGACCAAGTACGGGCCGCTCAAAACCGACCATATCCTGTTCATCGCGTCGGGCGCGTTCCACATGGCCAAGCCCGCCGATTTGCTGCCCGAGCTTCAGGGCCGGCTGCCGATCCGGGTCGAGCTGAAGGCGCTGACCCAGCAGGATTTCGTGCGGATCCTGTCGGCGACGCGCGCCAGCCTGACCGAGCAATATCAAGCCCTGCTCGGCACCGAGGGCGTGACGATCACGTTTGCCGACGATGGGATCGAGGCGGTCGCGCGCATCGCGGCCGAGGTCAACGAAGCGGTCGAGAATATCGGCGCGCGGCGGCTGCAGACGGTGATGGAGAAACTGCTCGAGGACGTCAGCTTCGAGGCCGAGGACCGGCGCGGCGAGACGCTCGTGGTCGACGCCGCCTTCGTCGAGCAACAGCTCAGCAGCATCGCGAAGAACGCCGACCTCAGCCGCTACGTGCTCTGACCCGTTCGCCGGTAGCGCCACGCGAGGCCTTGGGCGAACGGCGGCCACAGGCTGGTTCTCACCCCGGCGAGCCGCAGGCGGCCGGCCGCCCAGCTGTTGCACGTTCGGAACATGCTCGCCTTTCCGGTAGCTTCATAGAAAGTGTCCGACCGGCCGTAGCCCCGGTGGCTGATGTGTCGGGGCCGTCCATCCGCGCCAAGCGCGAGGTCGGCGCGGATCGCGGCCCACAGCCGGCGGTATTCCTCGGGCCTCAGCCGGATTTGACGGACGGCGTAATAGGGACTGGGCACATATTCGACGTGCATGACCCGCTTTCCGCCGGCGAGCGCCGACCAGATCGTGCGCGGCGTCAGGTCCCACCAGGTCGGCGTATTCAGGTAGACGCGCCGCTCCCCGGCCCCAAACGCGATCCAGCCGGCGTTCGGATCGACCGCTTCGAAGTCGCGAGGCGGGATGATCCGCGCCCAGTCGAGGCCTTGGGCATCCAGCGGCATGATGATGTCGACGTGAACCCCGTTATCGGCGAGGTAGACGGTCGTGCCATCGGCCGGCTCGCGCCAGTTGCGGTTGACCGCGACCAGCGAGCCGATCAGCGCCGCCAGGAGGTACAGCGCCGGCACTGCGAGCAACAGGCCCAGCGCGCGGCCAACCCACTTGCCTGGCTTATATTTTCGCCGCCGCCGAGCCACCTTGCCTGCCCCTCGGCGCTTGCCTTGATGGGTAGCCCTGCCTAGATGCGCCGGCCAGGTCGGGGCGTAGCGCAGCCTGGTAGCGCATCACACTGGGGGTGTGGAGGTCGCTGGTTCGAATCCAGTCGCCCCGACCAGCCATTCCATAGCTGTCCAGCGGACGGTCGTTCATGGCATGGCGCAGATCCTCGTATGAAAGTCAGCAAGCCCATATGTCGAGCCAACCGATGTTGATGATGATGCAGGCGGCGCCCGCCGGACCCTCGAGCGGCACCATGGGCGCGCTTCTCACCTTCCTGCCGTGGGTGGCGATCTTCGGTATTTTCTACGTGCTGATGATCCGACCGCAGCAGCAGCGGGTAAAGCAGCACCAGGCCGCGATCGCCGCGGTCAAGAAGGGCGATGAAGTGGTCACCGGCGGCGGCATCCGCGGCCGCGTCACCAAGGTCAGCGACGACGAGGCGGAGGTCGAGATCGCACAGGGCGTCAAGATCCGCGTCGTCAAGTCGACGATCAGCCAGGTGCTGAGCCCGAAGACGAAACCGGCAAACGACTGATGCTCGAGTTTCCGAAGTGGAAGATCTGGCTGGTCTCGATTGTCGTCGCGGCGGGCGTGCTGCTGTCGATCCCGAGCCTGATCGGCGGAACCCCGGCCGCGGCGAGCTGGCCGAAATGGCTCCCGCAGTACAAGATCAACCTCGGCCTCGATCTCGCCGGCGGCAGCCACTTGCTGCTCGAAGCCGACGCGCAGGACGCGCTCAAGACGCGCCTCCAAGCCAAGGAGGACGAAGTCGCGACCGAGCTTCGCCGCGACCCGAAGATCGATATTGGCGATATTTCGACTGCCGGCGGTCGACTGTCCTTTCTCGTCCGCGACCCGACGCAGGTCGATGCCGCGGTCGAGCGCATGCGCCGCTTGAGCCAGCCGATCGCGCTCACCGGCAACCGCGACTGGGACGTGCAGGTCGTCGATTCGACGCGCATCGTCCTGACGCCGACCGCGAGCGGGACCGCCCAGGCGCTGAAGGACGCGATGGGAGTCGCGCGCGACGTGGTCCGCCGCCGCATCGACCCGGGCGGCACCAAGGAAATCACCGTCGTCACCGAGGGCGGCAGCCGGATCCTGGTCGAGGTGCCCGGCGTCGAGGATCCGGAGGCGCTGAAGAAGCTCATCGGCCAGACCGCGCGGCTCGAATTCAAGCTCGTCGACCTCTCCGCCAATCCGCAAGACGTCCAGCAGGGCCGCGCGCCGCCCGGCAGCCAGGTGCTGCCGATGCTGGAAGGGGGCGGGTACATCGCGGTCAAGCGCCGGGTGATGGTCTCGGGCGATCAGCTGACCAGCGCGTCGCAGTCGTTCGACCAGGACGGACGGCCGGACATCAACATCAAGTTCAACACGGCCGGCGCGCGCCGGTTCGGCCGCGCGACGCAGGAAAATGTCGGCAAGCCGTTCGCGATCGTCCTCGACGACAAGGTCCTGTCGGCGCCCAACATCAACGAGCCGATTCTTGGCGGCAACGCGCAAATCTCCGGCAGCTTCACCGTGCAGAGCGCGCACGACCTCGCCGTCAGCCTGGCCTCAGGCAAGCTGCCGGTGAAGCTCAACGTCATCGAGGAGCGCACCGTCAGCGCCGAGCTCGGGCAGGATTCGATCCACAAAGGGGTGATCGCCAGCCTCGTGGCGACGGTCGGCGTGATGCTGTTCATGCTCATCACCTACGGCCGCTTCGGCGTCTATGCGAATATCGCGCTGGTCGTGAACGCCTTCCTGATCCTCGCCGTCATGGCGATGTTCAATGCGACGCTGACGCTTCCGGGCATCGCCGGCTTCATCCTGACGATCGGCGCCGCGGTCGATGCCAACGTGTTGATCAACGAGCGCATCCGGGAAGAGATACGCCGCGGACGGCGGCTGATCGACGCGGTCGAGACCGGTTATCGCGAAGCCATGCGCGCGATCTACGACGCCAATGTCACCCACGTCATCTCGGCCGCGATCATGGCCTATTTCGGCTCCGGCCCGGTGCGCGGATTCGCGGTCGTGCTGATGATCGGCGTCGTCAGCTCGGTGTTCACCGCCGTTTACTTCACCCGCATGTTGGTCGCGCTGTGGATCCGCCGCACCCGTCCCCGCGCGCTCCACATCTAGGGCCGGTTCATGAAGCTCCTCAAGCTCGTTCCCGATCACACCAACATCGACTTCATGCGCTGGCGCAATCTCGCGCTGGTCCTGTCGCTGATCGCTACCGTCGCCTCGATCGCCTTCACCGCATATCGCGGCCTCAACCTGGGGATCGATTTCATCGGCGGCCAGCTGGTTCGCGTCGAGTTCCAGCAGCCGGTTCGGATCGATGACCTCAGAACCCGGGTGGCGCAGCTCGGGGTCGGCGAGGCGAGCATCCAGGCGCTCGGTAACGACCGCACCTACCAGGTGCGGCTGCCCAAGCCGCCTGGGCCCGAGTCGGCCTCCAACCAGGTCGTGTCGAAGCTGCGCGCCGCGCTGCCCAAGGACTATCCGGGGGCGCGGGTCGACGCCGGCGAATCGGTGTCGGGCAAGGTCAGCGAGGAGCTCGCGCAGGACAGCGCGATGGCGATCGGGCTCGCGATGCTCGGCATCGCCGTCTACATCTGGTTCCGCTTCGAATGGCAGTTCGGGGTCGGGGCGCTGCTGACGCTCGCCCACGACGTGGCGATGACGCTCGGCTTCTTCGCCTTCACCCGGCTGCAGGTCGATTTGAACGTCGTCGCCGCGTTCCTCACGATCGTCGGCTATTCGCTCAACGACACGGTCGTCATCTACGACCGGATCCGCGAGAATCTGCGCAAATACCGGAAGATGGCGATCATCCCGCTGCTCAACCTGTCGCTCAACGAGACGCTGGCGCGGACCGTGGTCACCTCTTTCACCGTGCTCATTGCGCTCGGCGTGCTGATGCTGATTGGCCCGGAAGTGATCTTCGGGCTCGCGATCGCGATCTTCCTCGGCGTGGTCATCGGGACCTATTCGTCGATCTACATCTCGTCGCCGGTGCTGGTGTGGCTCGGGGTCGAGCCCGACAGCTTCCTCAAGACCGACGACAAGGACGAGGCCCAGGCGCAGACGGCCTGAGCTGCCGTTCAGCCAACGCCAAGCTTTCCCGGGCCAAGCCGTGCTTGGCCTCCCCCGGAGCCCACGCTAATGAGGTACCCATGCTGAAGCTTCATCGTTCTGCCCCACTGCTGCTTGCCGCCGCAGCCATCCTCCCGCTGGTCGGCTGCGCGCACGGCAAAAACAAGGCCGACACCGCCTATGTCGCGCGCGACGTGAGCTCGCTCTACAGCGCCGCGAAGCACTCGATGGACCAGGGCGACTACGAGCAGGCCGCCAAGCTGTTCGACGAGGTCGAGCGCCAGCACCCTTATTCGGTCTGGGCCCGGCGCGCGCAGTTGATGAGCGCGTTCAATTATTACCTCGCGCGCAAATATACCGACGCCGTCAGTTCGGCGCAGCGGTTCGTGACGATCCACCCGGGCAACGCCGAGGCGCCGTACGCCCAATATCTGATCGCCATGAGCTATTATCAGCAGATCGACGACGTCAATCGCGACCAGACGACGACGCAGCAGGCGTCGGACGCGTTCGGCGACCTCATCCGCCGCTACCCCGACACCCGCTACGCCTCCGACGCGCGGGTCAAGCTCGACCTGATCAAGGATCATCTCGCCGGCAAAGAGATGGAGGTCGGACGCTTCTACCAGCGATCCGGGCAGTGGCTCGCGGCGACCTACCGCTTCCGCGCCGTGATCGATCAATATCAGTCCACGACCGGCACGCCCGAGGCGCTCGAGCGGCTGGTCGAATGCTATCTTGCGCTCGGCCTGCCCCAGGAGGCGCAGAAGTCGGCGGCGGTGCTCGGGCGCAATTACCCCGAATCTGATTGGTACAGGCAATCGCTGCGGCTGCTTGGGCGCGAAAACAAGCAGACCCAGCGCCGGACCGCCTCGCGCAAGTGAGACCTGGGGAGCTGCTCCTCACATGCTGAGGCAGCTCGCGATCCACAACATCGTGCTCGTCGATCGGCTCGACCTCGAGTTCGAGCCGGGGCTGGGCGTGCTGACCGGCGAGACCGGCGCCGGCAAATCGATCCTGCTCGATGCGCTGGGGCTTGCTCTGGGTGCGCGCGCCGAGACTGGCCTGGTGCGCGTCGGGCAAGAGAGTGCGTCGGTCTCGGCCGAGATCGAGCTTCCGCCCGATCACCCCGCGCTGTCGCTATTGAGCGAGCAAACGGTCGAGCCTGACCCCGGCGAAGCGCTGATCATCCGCCGCACGCTGCGCAGCGACGGCGGCAGCCGCGCCTTCGTCGGTGGAGCGAGCGTTCCCGCGGGATTGCTCCGCGAGATCGGCGCGCTCGCGGTCGAGATCCACGGCCAGCATGACGACCGCGGACTGCTCAACCCCAGAGGCCACCGCGCCTTGCTCGACGCCTTTGGGAAGCTGGACCTTGGGCCGGTCGAGCGGGCCTGGGCCGAGGTGATGCGGGTCGAGGCCGAGCTGCTGGACGCGCGAACCGTTGCCGCAGCCGCCGAACGGGACCGGGAATGGCTTGAACACGCCTCGGCGGAAATCGAGGCGCTGAGCCCGGAGGAGGGCGAGGAGACCCGGCTCGCCGAGGGGCGGGCGGTGATGCAGGCGGGCGTCAAGGCCGGTGAATCACTGACCGGGCTCGATGAACTGCTCGGCGGCTCGGACGGCGCACTGGCGCAGCTCCGTCAGGCGGCGCGGAGGATCGAGCGCGGTGCGGCCGATCATCCCTTGCTCGCCGAAGCGCTGGCCGCGCTCGACCGCGCGGTGATCGAGGTGAGCGAGGCCGAAGACCGGATTGCGCGCGCCGCCGAAGCCACCGCGTTCGACCCTGCGCGGCTCGAGCAGGTTGAAACGCGGCTGTTCGACATCCGCGGCCTGGCCCGCAAGCATCGGGTCGAGGCGGATGCGCTGGCCGCGCTTTGCGTGGAGATGCGGCAACAGCTCGCGGCGATCCAGGCGGGAGGCGAGCGCATCGCCGAGCTCGACGGACAGCTCGTGGCGGCTCGCGAAACCTATGCGGCCGCGGCGGACGTACTCAGCAGGCAGCGGCACCAGGCCGCGGCGCGCCTCGACGCCGCCGTCGCGGCCGAGCTGGCGCCGCTGAAGCTCGACGCGGCACGCTTCCGCACCGCGATCTCGGCGGCCGAACCCGGACCCACTGGTACCGAGCGGGTCGAATTCGAGGTGTCGACCAATCCGGGAGCGCCGTTCGGGCCGCTCACGAGGATCGCCTCGGGCGGGGAGCTGTCGCGCTTCATTCTGGCGTTGAAGGTTGCTCTCGCCGAAGCCGGCAGCGCGGCGACGATGATCTTCGATGAGGTCGACCGCGGCGTCGGCGGCGCCGTCGCGAGCGCGATCGGCGAGCGGCTCGCGCGCCTCGCCGAGCAGAGCCAGGTGCTGGTCGTCACGCATTCGCCGCAAGTCGCCGCGCGCGCGTCGCACCACTACCGGATCGAAAAGCTCCACGGCGACAGCGGCACCCGGACCACCGTCCGCAAGCTCAGCGCCGACGAGCGCCGCGAGGAGATCGCGCGGATGCTGTCCGGCGCCTCGATCACCGAGGAAGCGAGGGCTCAAGCTTCGCGCCTGCTCGACGCGGCATGACCGCGTACGTTGCCCTGCTCCGCGGCGTGAACCTGCTCGGCGGGAGCACGCTCAAGATGACCGACCTCAAGGCGATCGCCGGAGAGCTCGGCCTACGATCCGTACAAACCTACATCGCCAGCGGCAATTTGCTCTTCACCAGCGGCAAGCCCGAGGAGCCGCTGCGGGCCATGCTCGAAGCGCAGCTCAAGGCGCACATGGGCCGCGACGTGTGCGTGATGCTGAGGACCGCCGACGAGATGGACGCGGCCGTCCGCAGCAACCCGTTCCCGGAACGGCGCGGCAACAACGTCCAGGCCTTCTTCCTGAATCAGCCGCCGCCAGCGGACCTGCTCGAGACGGCGCGCAATCAGGCTGACGACGAGCAGGTCGCTCCGGGCGTCCGCGAGGTCTATGTCGCCTATGGCGAAAAGGGTATCGGGCGCTCGCGCCTCCGGATTCCCACCGCCGAAGCGGGGACCGCGCGCAACATGAATACGGTGGCCAAGCTGGCCGCACTGGCAAGGGAACTCAAATGAGCAAGGACCGCGCAATCCCGCACAATTTCGAGGGTGAGAGCCTCGAGAGCGTGTTCGTCGGCCGCCGCGACGGCCAGGCGCGGCCGACGGTCATCCTGATCCCGACGGTGATGGGCGTGTCCGACCTCGAGATCGGGTTCGGCCGCCAGCTGGTCGAGCTTGGGTACAATTCGCTCGTCGCCGACCTGTTCGGCAAGGAGTTCCGCGGCGCATCGCGCGATGTCTGTTTCGGCGAAATGACGCGCCTGCGCAGCGACCGCGGTGCGCTCCGCCGCCGGCTGCTCCACGTGCTCGAGCTCGTGCGCGGGCTCGATGAAGTGTCGGGCGGCCAGATCGTCGCCGCCGGCTATTGTTTTGGCGGTCAGTGCGCGCTCGACCTCGCCCGCACCGGCGAGGAGTTCGCCGCGGCCGTGGCGTTCCACGGCCTGTTCGACCCTCCCGGCCTGCCGCCGCAGAAGATCAAGGCCAAGGTCGTCGCCTTCCACGGCTGGGACGATCCGATGGTTCCCCCGGACAAGGTCGTGGCGCTCGGCCAGGAGCTGACCGAGGCCGGCTGCGACTGGCAGATCCACGCTTACGGCCATGTCGCCCACGGCTTCACCAATCCGCATGCGAGCGATCTCCAGATCGACGGCGTCCGTTACAATGCGCTCGCCGCTGAGCGTTCGTGGACCAGCTTCATCAACCTGCTCGAGGAATTGTTCGCCGGGCATGGCTGAGACCGATGACCCGGGCGACGCCGAGGCCGCCAACCGCCTGATGCGGCTTGCGCGCGAAATCGCGCGCCACGACAAGCTCTACCATGACGACGACGCCCCGGAGATTTCCGACGCCGATTATGACGCGCTGGTGCGCGAGAATCGCGAGCTCGAAGCGCGGTTTCCCCAGCTGGTGCGATCCGACTCTCCTTCGAAACGGCTCGGCGCGGCGCCGACCGGCGCGCTCGCGAAGGTCGCGCATGCGCGGCCGATGCTCAGCCTGGACAACGCCTTCTCCGGCGAGGAAGTGTGCGAGTTCATCGCGCGCGTCCGCCGCTTTCTGAACCTGCCTCCGGATGAGCCGATCGCAACGACGGCGGAGCCCAAGATTGACGGCCTCAGCTGTTCGCTGCGCTATGAGCGGGGCGAGCTGGTGCTCGCGGCGACGCGTGGCGACGGTAGCGTCGGCGAGGACGTCACCGCCAATGTGCGCACGATCGCCGACATCCCGCAGCACATCGGCGGCGCGCCCGACGTCCTCGAAGTGCGCGGGGAAGTGCATATGTCGAAGGCCGACTTCGAGGCGCTGAACACACGCCAGCAGGCGGCCGGCGGCAAGATCTTCGCCAACCCGCGCAATGCCGCCGCCGGCTCGCTCCGCCAGAAGGACCCCACCGTCACCGCCGCGCGTCCGCTGCGTTTTCTCGCCCACGGCTGGGGCGAGCTCAGCGAGCCGCTGGCGGAAACGCAGTTCGCCGCGATGGCGCGCATCGCCTCGTTGGGAATTCCGGTCGCAAACCTGCTCGTCCGCTGCAATTCGGTCGAGGAGATGCTCGCCCATTATCGCGCGATCGAGACAGCGCGCGCCGATTTGCCGTTCGACATCGACGGCGTGGTCTACAAGGTCGATCGGCTCGACTGGCAGGAGCGGCTCGGCCAGGTCGGCCGTGCGCCGCGCTGGGGCCTCGCGCACAAATTCCCGGCCGAGCAGGCCGAGACCACGCTCGAGGCGATCGACATCCAGGTCGGCCGGACCGGCAAGCTGACGCCGGTCGGGCGTCTCAAACCCGTCGGCGTAGGCGGGGTGATCGTCGCCAATGTCACGCTTCACAACCGCGACGAGATCGCTCGGCTCGGCCTACGCATCGGCGACCGGGTGCGCATCCAGCGCGCCGGCGACGTCATCCCGCAGGTGGTCGAGAATTTGACGCGCGACGAGCCGCGCGAGCCGTATGTCTTTCCCGACCATTGCCCCGAATGCGGCAGCGAGGCAGTCGCCGAGGAAGGCGAGGTCGACGTCCGCTGCACCGGCGGGTTGATCTGCCCGGCGCAGCGCTTCGAGCGGCTGCGGCATTTCGTGTCACGCGGCGCGCTCGACATTGAAGGCCTCGGGGAGAAGAGCATCGCCGAGTTCATCGAGCTTGGCTGGCTTCACTCGCCCGCCGACATCTTCCGCCTGCACAACCACCGCGAGGAATTGCTCGGGCGCGAGGGTTGGAAGGAGAGGTCCGTCGACAATCTGTTCGCCGCGATCGAGGCCAAGCGGCAGCCCGATGGGCCGCGTTTCCTGTTCGGCCTCGGCATCCGCCACGTCGGCATTGTCACCGCGCGCGACCTGCTTAAGTGCTTCGGGACGATCGAGGAGCTGCGGCGCGCCGCGCTTTCAGAAGGTGGGGAGGCGGAGCTGTCATCGGTGCAGGGCGTGGGCCCGGTGGTCGCGGAGGTGTTGGTCGATTTCTTCCACGAGCCGCACAACCAGCAGGCGCTCGACGACCTGCTGTCGGAAGTCTCGCCTTTGCCGTTCGTCAGCGACGCGAAGCAAACCGAGTGGACCGGCAAGACGATCGTGTTCACCGGCAGCCTGGAAACCATGAGCCGCGACGAAGCCAAGGCCCAGGCCGAGCGGCTGGGTGCGCGCGCGGCGGGCTCGGTCAGCGCGAAGACCGATCTGGTGGTCGCCGGCCCCGGCGCCGGTTCCAAGCTCAAGAAGGCCGAAGAGTTAGGTGTTCGCGTCGTCAGCGAAGAGGAATGGGCGAAGATCGTCGCGGAGGCTTAGGCAGCTCCTACTTCCGATCCCTATGCGCGCTACATGCGATAAAGCGCGTACCAAACGACAGGCAGCGACACCCAAGAGAGGACAGTGCTTAGAATATAGAACCTGGGCCGACGCATGTCGATCAGTCGCAATTTACTTCCGTGCTTTATTTCCCAAATCAGATCGGGAACGCGTGCCGCCATAATAATCACCGCTGCGATGACAAGCCCGATGTTCCAGAAATGATAAAGCGCGAAAAGAAAGGCTGTAATTAAAGCGGCAGCGACGAAATTCATCCTCCGCTCCGACCGTTGATGATCCTGAGCGAGTGCATTGATGAAGTCATCGCTATCGACGGCGAGCTTTTGCATCGCCGGATTCGGAAAGAAGCCCCGCACAAGAAAGCCGACCAAATTTGAGCTCACGACCAGCAGAACGAGCCAAGCTCCCAAAGCAATGACAAAGTGTATAAGCATGGCCGGAATTTATCGGATATCTCAGTGCCAATGACAACCGGTCTATCTGTAACTAACGTCCCGCACTCGTCCGCCGGATGAAGTCCGCGACATTGTCGTGGAGCGCCTTGAGCATGTCGGGCCGGACGTAAACCATGTGGCCGCTCTCATAATAATGATATTCGATGTTGGCGCGCAGGTTCGGAGGGACCGGCAGATGCCGCAGCTCCATCACGCCTTCGAAGTAAGGCGTCGACACGTCGAAATAGCCGCCGTTGACCATCACCTTCATGTCCGGGTTCTCCTTCATCGCGGTGGCGAGGTCGGGCAGCACATTGGGCAGAGCGATCAGCGGCTTGTCCACGCCCGGCGGCGCGTGCTTGTAATCCCATTTCGAATAGATCGGGATGCCCGCCTTGAACGCGAAGTCCGGCTTGTAGCCGAGGCGGTCGCGGACATAGGCGTTCCACGCCGCAACATAAGCGGCGCTGATCGCGTCGCTCTGCGGGTCTCCGCTCGCGACCTTGGCGAGAGGGTCGAGCGTCGCGCCGAGGAAGCGCGTGTCGAGCGTCCCGGTGGTCAGCTCCCGGTCGCCGAGCAGCTCCTTCTGGAAGGCGCCATATTCGATCCGGAGGTTGGACTTCAGCAAATACGGCACCGACAGACCGGTGAAGGCTGAAAGTTGGGCCGCGATCCGTTGCCGCTCTGGCTCCGGCAGGTCCCCGCCCTTGAGCAGCGCGGCGGCATAATCGCCGGTCGCGAACGCCTCCACCTGGCGAAGGAATGACTGAAGATCGGCCGGCCGATTGGGCACCTTGGTGAAGTGCCACGCCGTTGCCGCATAGGTGGGCAGCGCGACAATGTACGGCATGTCGATGCCGGGGTTCACCTGCGGGTCGTCGGGCATGAAGTCCCAGTTGAGGATATCCGACAGCAGCATCACGCCATTGAGGTCGACGTCCTTCTTCTGGAGAGCGAGCGCCAGCCCGGCGCCGCGCATCGTCCCATAGCTTTCGCCGAACACATATTTGGGCGAGCTCCAGCGGCCGTATTTGGTGAGGAACTGGGTGATGAACTGGGCGAAGGCGTCGATGTCCTGGTCGACGCCGTAGAAGGCCTTCTCCTTGTCCTTGCCGGCGATCCGGCTGAAGCCGGTGCCCGGCGCGTCGATGAACACGAGGTCGCATGCATCGAGCAGGCTCTGGTCGTTGTCGACCACGGCATAGGGCGCGGGCGTGTGCCGGGCATCGGCGGTGACGACGCGCACCGGGCCGAACGCCCCCATGCGCAGCCATACGGTCGAGGAGCCGGGCCCGCCATTGAACAGGAAGGTGATCGGCCGGCTTGCCGCCGGCGCGCCTTGCTTGAAATAGGCGGTGTAGAACATCGACGCTTCGGGCTTGGGGCCGGTCTTGGCCTTATCGTCCTTGCTGGTTGCGTCGGCGTCGAGCGCGTCGGTGTCCTCCCAGTCCTTGGCGTGGACGACGAGCGTGCCCGCGACCGCGTCATAGGCAATCGGTTGTCCGCTGACGGTCACGGTGCCGGTGGAGCGGGTTTCGCTTGGGTGGAAATATTCCTTGGCGCGCTGATCGCTATCGTTCTTGTTCGCCGCCTCGGCCTTTGCCGGATGAGCGGCCTTGCGGATCGGGTGGCGCTCGGCGGCGAGGCCGGGCGCCGATGCGACAACGGCGGCGATAAGCAAAAAGATCGAAAATTTCATGGCGGCGATGTTGCAGCGGCGGATTAGCGCGGCAAGCGAAATTGCCGGTCAGCCCGACCGTTCGCAGACCACCACCGGCCATTCGCCGAAGCCGAGGTCGGTGACCGCAAACCCTTGCGCCTTAAACGCGGCGATCACCGGTTTTGCCTGCGTGTCGAGGAGGCCCGCGAGGACGATTGTCCCACCGGGCACGATCGCGTCGGCGAAGCTTGGCGCCAGTTCGATCAGCGGTCCGGCGAGGATATTGGCGATGACCAGGTCGAACGGCCCTCGCGCCGCCAACAAGGGCGAATCCATGCCGTCCGCGCAAGCGAGCAGAAGCTCGCCAACACCGTGCCCGAGCCTGACGCCGTTGATCGCCGCATTGTCGCGCGCGACGTCGATCGCGATCGGATCGACGTCGGTGGCGATCCAACGCGCCTGCGGCCACAGCGCGAGGGCAGCGAAGGCAAGCAGTCCCGAGCCGGTGCCGATGTCGGCAATATTGGTGAACCGCGCTCCTTCGTGCTGCAGCCGATCGAGCGCTTCGAGGCACCCGCTGGTGGTCGCATGCTGGCCGGTGCCGAATGCCAGACCCGCGTCGATCTCGAAATTGACGCGTTCGGGATCGGGCGGATGGGTCGGCGTGTGGACGGTGAAGCGGCCGGCGCGGATCGGCTGAAGCCCGGCCTGGCTCATGCTTACCCAGTCCTGCTCGCCGAGCTGCTCGATCTCGGAAGGGCCCGAACCGAGGCGGGCCAGCAGGGCGATCTCGTCGCTGGTCGGATGACGATCGAAATAGGCGTGGATCAGCCAATCGTCGGGCTTCGCCGGATCCGGCTCATCGGCGACCAGCACCGGCGGGACATGGGTGTCCTGGAAAATCTCTTCGGCGTCCGGGATGGCTTCCGCCTGCGCGCGCGTGCACGGAATCGTGACGCGAAAGCTCACGGCTTTGGCGGGGGCGCGGGCCCGGCCGTTTCCTTGGCCAGTCGTTCGTCGAGATCCTTGGTGCGCGCTGCCGCATAATTCTCGCAGGCGCCTGGGTCGAGCAACGCTTTCCCGAGGGCGAGCCGCTCCGGCAACTGACTAGCGGACGGGGTAGGCGTCAACAGGATTTCGCAAGGGCTGGCGGCGATCTTCGCGATCGATGAGCGCAACGCTGCGACTACGGCCGGATGATCGCTGAAGCGGTAGGTGTTGTTGCTGACCGGCGCCAGGATGTCGGCATAGACGATTGTCCGGCATACACCGCCATCGCAGCTCACCCACCGCCAGCTGAGCGATCCCGCCGCATGGCCCGGCGTCGTTACGGCGGTCACCATCAGATTGCCGAGTCGGACTTCGCCACCGTCGCCGACGGTGCGTCCGACCTCAGCCGGTGGGAACGGCTTCACTATTCCGAACTGCGGGTCATCGGTTGCCGGCACCCCGGAAGAGAGGACCTTGGCCGCCGGCGCGGAGGTCACCACTTGGGCGCCGCTCATCTGCTGCAGCTTGGCGACCCCGCCGACGTGATCGTAATGCTCGTGGCTGGCCAGGATGTAGCGGACGTCCTGAATGCGATAGCCCAGCGCGCGGATATTGTCGGCGATAAGTTGGGCGTCCTGCTCGGCCGCGCCGTCGATCAATATGTCGCCCTGGTCGCCGACGATCAGGATCGACGAGATGCCGCAGGTTCCGACGAGATAGCTGTTGGCATGGATGCGCACCGGCGGCGCGGGCTTATTCGGGTCCGTCGAGCCGTCGCAGGCGACGGCCCAGCGCGGCCCGGCGCTGTCGATCGGCGCGCGCGGTTGCTCGATCAGGCGCGGCTTGCCCAATGGGATCGCCAATTGCGCGGCGGCGAGCAGGGTCAGGGCGGACTTAGCGAACATAGCTGGCGCCATTGACGTCGATCACGCTGCCGGTGGCCGAGGCCGGTGCGTCGGTCGCGAGCCAGCGGATCGTCTCGGCGACCTCGTCGGTCGACGCGACGCGGCCGAGCGGGATGTCGGCGATGATCTGCGCGCCGCCGCGCCCTTGCAGATATTCGGCGGTCATCTCGGACACGGTGAAGCCCGGCGCAACGCCGAAGCATAAGACGCCCTCGCTCGCATAACCGCGCGCGATCGACTTGGTCATGCCGACCATCCCCGCCTTGGACGCGGCATAGTGCCAGTGCTGCGGCGAGTCCCCGCGATAGGCGGCGCGGCTGGCGATATTGATGATGCGGCCGCCGACGACGCCAGCGTCGAGGAAATGCGAGACGGCGAGCCGGCACAGGTCCGCGGCCGCCTGCAGGTTGATAGTCAGCGTGCGATGCCAGGCGGCGTGCCATTCCTCGTCGGGGGCATTGTCGGCGACGCCCTCGTAAATACCGGCATTATTGACCAGCACGTTGATCTCGCCGCCGAGCTCGTCGAGCGCCGTGTCCCAGATGTCGCGCGGTGCGCTCGGCTGCGCGAGGTCGCCGGCGATGAGGATGTCGCTGCCCTTGGTCGAATGGCCGACGACATTGTGGCCGGTGCTTTTGAGGAGCGTGTATGCGGCCGCGCCAATGCCGCGGCTGGCGCCGGTGATCAGGATGTTCATGCGGCCCGCTTAGCTGATCCTCTCCCGACGGGGGAGGGTGCTTAAGCGGCCATGCCGCTGACGAACGCCTTGGTGGTGGTTTTGAAGTTGCTGATCTGCTCGGAGAAGCGGCCGAAGCCCTGCTCGACCTCGTCGATGTCCTTGGCGACATTTTCGGTGTCGCTGCGGATGGCGGCGATGGTCGAGCTCATCGAGTCGGCGGCAAGCGCCGTCTCGTCGACGGCGGCGGTGATCATCGTGACCGTCTGCGCCTGGAGCTCCATCGCCTCGCGGATTCGGTCGGCCGAGGTCTGGACCTCTTCGACCGTGCCCTGGATCGAGCCGTTGGCTTCGACCGTCTGGCGGGTCGCCTGCTGGATCGCCGTGATCTTGGCGGTGATGTCGTCGGTCGCACGGGCGGTCTGGGAGGCGAGGCTCTTCACTTCCTGCGCGACGACCGCGAAGCCGCGGCCGGCATCGCCCGCGCGCGCCGCTTCGATGGTCGCATTGAGCGCAAGCAAATTGGTCTGTCCGGCGATGTCGCGGATCAGGCTGAGGATCGATTCGATCGCCTCGACATGGGCGCTCAGGGCCTGGCTGACCTTGACAGCCTGGCTCGCCTGGTCGCCGGCGCGGGTCGCGACGTCCGCGGCGACCTCAACTTCGGTACGGGCGTCCTCGATCGCGCGGATCAGGCCGGCCGCGGTTTGGGCAGCTTCGCGCATCGCGACCGCGGACTGCTCCGCAGCGGCGGCGACTTCGCTGGTTTTGCCGAGCATCCCACGCGCCGATGCAGCGGTCGAGCGCGTGCGATCGGTCAGCGCCTTCGACTGCTCGGTGCTGGCGCGAACCAGCTCGGCGACGCGGCGCTCGAAATCGCTGCTCTCGCGGCCGCGCTGCTCGGCGGCGTCGATCGTCTCGAGCAGGGCGACCTGCGCAAGGGTGATGTCGGTTTCGAACGTGTTCATCCGGAAGAACGCGGCGATGCACATTTCGAGCTTGTCCGGCTCGCCGGCAAATTGCTCGATGATCTTGGCGGCAATTCGGGTCGCGGTCTGGGTCCGCGCCGCGATGTAGACCGGAACCGAAGTCTTCTCGTGATAGATCTCGCGACCGTAACCGGCGACGCCCTGGACCCAGGCGGCATCGACCTTGCCCGAATGGATTTCGGCGTACCGCGCGGCGCGCTCGGGGCCGAATTGCGCAATCACCTCGCCGGCGATGATCTCGAGGCAATTGTCGCGAAGCAACCGGACATCGCGATCGAGCGAACCGTCGCCGTTGTAGGCTGCAAGCCGGGCGCTCACCTGTTCGTCCGTCAGCCGCTGCAGCTGTCCAGTGTCGCCACTCATCCGCTTGTTCTCCGTCGCCAAACCCAAGGCCTGTTGGCGCCGGTCTTGCCTCGGGAATGGTTAAGACCGGGTTAGGCGTGCCGGCGAAACTTGCCTCACCAAGGACCGCGCCTTAAGCGGTCGGCATCATGGCAAATGCTCAATCTCGCCCGCTTTCTCCCCATCTTTCGATCTGGCGATGGGGCCCGCACATGGCCGTTTCGATCCTTCACCGCGCGACCGGAGTCGCCTTGTCGTTCGCCGGGCTTGGCATCCTCACCTGGTGGCTGTTCGCGCTGTCGAGCGGACCGGATGCTTATGCGACCTTCACCAAGGTAGCGACGCACCCGGTCGGCCTGGTTGTCTTGATCGGGCTGACGTGGAGCTTCTTCCAACACCTCTTGTCCGGCATCCGCCACCTCACGATGGACAGCGGGGCGGCGTTCGAACTCGGCGTCAACAAGACCTTCGCGATCCTGACGATCGTCGGCTCGGTGCTGCTGACGGCGCTCGTCTGGTTCTATCTCCTCGGAGTAGCGAAATGAGCCAAAGCGACAGCGCCACCCCGCTTGGGCGGGTCCGCGGCCTCGGCTCGGCACAGCATGGCGGCGAGCATTGGCTGAGCGAGCGCGTGACAAGCATCGCGCTTCTGCTGCTCGGAACCTGGCTAATCGCCTCGCTGCTCATGCTTCCCAAGCTGGACCAGCGCACAACCATCGAATGGCTGCATGCGCCGAGCGGCGCGATCCCGATGGCGCTGCTGATCGTCGTCGGCTTCAGGCATGCGCTCGACGGCGTCAAAGTCGTGATCGACGATTATGTCCATGAGGAAGGCAGCCGCTTCTTCTGGAACACCTTGATGCTGTTCCTGGCGGTCGCCGGTGCGGCGCTGGCGCTGTTCGCGCTCGCCCGCATCGCCTTCGGAGTTGCCGCGTGAGTGCCTACCAGATCGTCGACCATGATTATGACGTGGTGGTTGTCGGTGCTGGAGGAGCCGGACTTCGCGCCACGATGGGCGCCGCCGGAGCGGGGCTGAAGACCGCCTGCGTCACGAAGGTATTCCCGACCCGCAGCCACACCGTCGCCGCGCAGGGCGGGATCGCCGCCAGCCTCGGCAACATGGGACCGGACCATTGGCAGTGGCATATGTACGACACCGTCAAGGGCTCCGACTGGCTCGGCGACCAGGATGCGATCGAATATCTGTGCCGTGAAGCGCCGGCCGCGGTCATCGAGCTCGAGCATGCCGGCCTGCCGTTCAGCCGCACCGCCGAGGGCAAGATCTACCAGCGCGCGTTCGGCGGCATGACCCAGAACATGGGCGAGGGGCCACCCGCGCAGCGCACTTGCGCCGCCGCCGACCGCACCGGCCACGCGATGCTGCACACGCTTTACCAGCAGAGCCTCAAGTACGACGCCGATTTCTTCATCGAATATTTCGCGATCGACCTGATCATGGAGAATGGCGCCTGCCGCGGCGTCGTCGCGCTGTGCCTCGACGACGGGTCGATCCACCGCTTCCGCGCGCAGGCGGTGGTGCTCGCCACTGGCGGCTACGGGCGGATCTATTTCTCGTGCACCGGCGCCCATACCTGCACCGGCGACGGCAATGCGATGGTGCTTCGCGCCGGCTTGCCGCTCCAGGATATGGAGTTCGTCCAGTTCCACCCGACCGGCGTCTATGGCGTCGGCGTGCTGATCACCGAGGGCGCCCGCGGCGAGGGCGGCTATCTCACCAACGCCAATGGCGAGCGCTTCATGGAGCGCTACGCGCCTAGTGCGAAGGACCTCGCCAGCCGTGACGTCGTCTCACGCTCGATGGCGATGGAGATCCGCGAGGGCCGCGGGGTCGGCGAGCACAAGGACCATATCTTCCTTCACCTCGACCATCTCGATCCCAAGATCCTGCATGAGCGGTTGCCCGGGATCACCGAGACCGCGAAGACCTTCGCCGGCGTCGACCTGACGCGCCAGCCGATCCCGGTCATCCCCACCGTCCATTACAATATGGGCGGGATCCCGACCAATTATCGCGGCGAGGTCGTCACGTTAAAGGACGGCGATCCCGACGCGGTCGTGCCCGGGCTCTTCGCGGTCGGGGAAGCGGCCTGCGTTTCGGTCCACGGCGCCAATCGGCTCGGCTCGAACAGCCTGATCGATCTCGTCGTGTTTGGCCGCGCCGCGGGCTTGAGACTCGCCGAAGTGGTCAAGCCCGGCGCAATCCAGGACGAGCTGCCCAAGGACGCGGCGGATCTCGCGCTCGCGCGGCTCGACAAGTTCCGCCACGCCGACGGCAAAAGCCCGACGGCCGAAATCCGGCTCGAGATGCAGCGCGCCATGCAGGCCGATTGTGGTGTCTTCCGCACCGACCGGACGCTCGCCGACGGCGTCGCCAAGATCGACAAGATCTATAACCTCATGGCTGACGTCGGCGTCACCGACCGCAGCCTGATCTGGAACAGCGATCTCGTCGAGACACTGGAGCTCGACAACCTCCTCGCCCAGGCGGTCGTGACGATGGGCTGCGCCGCGAACCGCAAGGAAAGCCGCGGCGCGCATATGCAGGAGGATTATCCCAAGCGCGACGACAAGAACTGGATGAAGCACACGGTCGCCTGGTTCGACGGCTGGGGCGGCGCTCCTGGCAAGATTGCGGGCGGCGGAGTGAAGATCGACTACCGCCCGGTGCATGAGTTCACGCTCACCGACGACATTGACTACATCAAGCCCAAGGCGCGGGTTTACTAGCAGCGGCCTTGCGCCGTTTTGTAGAAACGCGCTTCGCGATCCCATTTGCCGCACTAGCGTTTGCCGCGAGCAAAGCGGAGGCGGGTGATGCGGGCTGTTGTTCTTGGAGTGGCGGCATTTGTCGCGAGCGTGGCGGCGAACGCCGCCGAACCTTACCACCTGATCCCCGGCGCGGTGCCGCTCGACAGCGGGCCCGACGGCAACACCATCGTCTTTGACGCGCCCAGGGGCCTGATCGTGTTCGATACCGGGCGCCACCCCGAGCATTCGCAGGCGATCCTCGATTATGCCAAGGCGCGGCATCGGCCGATCGCGGCGATCGTCAACAGCCACTGGCACCTCGACCATACGACCGGCAATTGGGATATCCGCCAGGCCTATCCGCACGTCGCCGTGTACGCGAGCAATGCGCTGCACGGCGCGCTCGAGACCTTCCTCAAGGACAGCCGCGCGCAAACCGACCGGATGCTTGCCGATCCGAAGACTCCGGCGGCTACGCGCGACCAGCTGCTCCGCGGCAAATCGATGATCGATCATCCCGAGCGGATCGCGCCCGATCACATCGTCGCCAAGTCGGGCCGGATGAGCATCGCCGGGCGACTGATCGACGTGCATCTCGCGAAGTTCGCCGCCACCGAAGGCGATGTCTGGCTATACGATGCGAAGAGCCGGACGGTGATCGCCGGCGACCTGGTGGTCGGGCTGGTGCCGTTCATGGATACGGCCTGCGCCGAGGGCTGGAGCCATGCGCTTGACGACATCGCCAGGCTGCCCTTCACGACGCTGATCCCGGGCCATGGCGACCCGATGACGCGCGCCGACTTTCTCCAGTGGCGCACGGCGTACAACAATTTCGTCGACTGCGGCCATTCGGCGAAACCTGGCAAGGAGTGCGTGGCGGGCTGGAGCCGCGACGCCGCCAAGTTCATCGACGCCGCGCACGAGGATTATGCCGCCGGCGCCGCGGGATATTATTTGCAGACTCGCCTCCGCTCGTCGGCCGAGGAGCAGCAGCGTTATTGCAAGCCGCTCAGTGCGGCGACGTGGCGCAAGCCCGCAGCGTAGGCCGCAAAAGAAAAGGCCGGGCGGAATATCTCCCACCCGGCCTTCCCAAAGGTCATTGCGACTTCAACTAGAAGGTCAGGCGCGCACCGAAACGGATCGTGTAGAGCGACGCGCCGAGGTTGGAGTTGGCCGCCGTTGAGGCGAGGTTCGCTGGCGTCGCCGCCGCCGAGTACACGTAGTGGTCGCAGGTGTTGGCGCCGACGGTGGCACAGGTCACGTTCACGACCGACTTATTGCCCGGGAAGGTGGTGCGCAGCGTCTCGCCCCAACTGTGGTTGAGCAGGTTGAGCACGTTTTCGATATCCCCGTAGACGCTGATGCGCGCCTGTCTGACGAACGTGGGGATTTGCTGCTCCAGGTGCAGATCGATCTTGGTGAACCACGGATCGTTGAAGGCATTCCTCGGCGCGATCATGCCGCGATACTTCGAAAGGCCTGACGAGCTGATCAGCGCTTCAACAATCGCCTGATTTTGTGCGGCACTTTGAAAGGTCGTCCCCGATCCCGAAGCGATATAGGTGACCTTCGGGTCGCTCGGGCCGGTCGGGACATAGAAAAGATAGTGGCTCGCCGTGCCGGTCGTGCCGAAGACCGAGCCTGCCCCTGGTGTGATCGCGCCGCGAGCGGCGCCTTGTGGGTCGAAGAAGGTGTAGCTGAACGGATAGCCGCTGCGCGTCTGGCCGAACATGTCGATCCGGGTCTTGTAGTCCCCGAAGAAGGCATGCTCGAACGACAGGTTGTACTTCACCGAATAGCGAACTTCGTCGTTGCTGTGACCATAAGCGCCGCCGTTCGGATCAAGATAGGCGCCGTTATTATAGTTCGAGCCGGCGATCGACGAAGTCAGCGCCTGCTGGTCCTTGATGTTCTGATAGGTGAAGCTGACGCCTGCGTTGAGACCAAAGTCCCACTGCTTATTGGCGTGCACGACGCCCACGAAACCGCGGCCCTTTTTGGTGTTGGTCAGGACATAATCGCCCGGATCGTTGAAGCACTGGGTCGTGTTCACTACGCAGTTCGCGGTTGGCGAAATCGTCGACACGACGTCGTAATAGCGCTGGCGGCCATCGGGGGTCAGGGCGCTCGCGCCGGTGATCGGCCGATCGCGGAAATCCTGGACCAGGATCGCGTTGCGGACCCGGTTGAACAGCACGTCGCCGCCGACCGACCAATTGTCCCCGAGGGGCCCGAGATTCGCCCTGTAATTCCCCGACAGGGTCGCACGCCATTGCGACGGGATCTTGAAGTTCGGGTGGAGCGCCGAGACCGTACCATTGGCCGACAGCAGGGCATTTCCAACGGCAGTCTGCGCCGCTGCGGGGACGGTCGTCAGGCTGACATTGTTCAGCGCCGACGGCACTTGGCTATCGCTCACCGACGCCGGTTGCACACCGGTGGCCGAGAAGGAGTTCGCGACGTACACGTCGGGCGTTCCGCCGCCGAAGATACCGACGCCGCCGTGGAACGACAGTCGTGGCGTCGGCAGGTAATCGAAGCCGACGCGCGGCTGCAAAAGACTCTTGCCGTCGATGAAAGAGTTGTTGGCAAAGCCCTCGCGCCTGACGAAATTGGCATTGAAGATCGGCAGGTCGCCGCTGCCGTACCTGTCATAACGCAGGCCGGCAGTGACATGGAGCTGGCTGTTGACGCGCCAGTCATCCTGAATGCCAAACGTACCCGTCTTGTAGGTGAACGCAGCTGCCGCGTCGTTCTGGACGCCAGTGGTGGAGTTCGTATAGCCGAACGCCTGCGCCGTACGATTCTGGAACGCGAAGATCGTGTCG
The DNA here is from genome assembly GCF_045810705.1 of Sphingomonas sp. Lineage (GTDB taxonomy): Bacteria > Pseudomonadota > Alphaproteobacteria > Sphingomonadales > Sphingomonadaceae > Sphingomicrobium. The sequence continues at coordinate 158,367 of NZ_JBJMVI010000002.1, forward strand.
AAATAATAAGCGCCGTAGGGTCCTGGGGAGACCGTGGGCCCGCCGCTTCCCGCCAGGAACAGGTCGTAATTATCGCTATTCTCATATTCGCTGAGCAGCCGCACGGTATGATCGCCGAAGTTGAAGCGCGTCAGCAACGAGGCGCCAAAGGTCTTGACCCGCAGCTTGTTCGCCGCCGCCGAGCCCGGCGGTCCGACGAAGACAGTCCCGGCGTTGTTGGGGCACGATGTCGCCGTTGATGCGCCGGCCACGGGGGCGGAAAACAGGGCTTGGGTGGGGTCTGTGCAAACGACCGCCAGCGCGGTTGCAGGCGTGAACGGGTCCTGGCCGCTCTTATAATCCTTGTAACGGAGGCGCGCCTCGGTCGACACGACCGACGACCAGTCGGAGTTGAGCTGTGCAACGCCGCCAAAAACCCGATTCGGCTTCACATAATCGTCCGACATCGTCGAGACCGAGTTGTTGAAATTCCGGTTGATCGCGATGATCGAGTCCTTGGTGTAGATGCCGGTCAGAGATAGCCGCTGACTATCGCTGATATTGGCGTCGATCTTGCCGACCACCCGGTCGTCGCTGTCGCTGTTGATCTGGATCGGCGAACCCGCGGTCACACTGTAAACGCTCTGCGCGATCGAAATGACCTGGTTTAGCGCCGCTTCGGGAATCGTGGCAGTATAGGTGTACGTAATCGGCAGCGTGGCGCGAACGCGCTCGCCCGCGATCATGAAGAACACGCGGTCCTTGATGATCGGGCCGGCGATCTCGGCGCCGTAGTCCTGGCTCTTGGTCTTGAGGTTCGGGACAGTGAGGAGGAATTGCCCGGTGTTCTCATGCCCGTTCAGCGTGTTGTCGTTGTAGGTGTAGAAGGCGGAGCCGTGGAACTGGTTGGTACCCGACTTCAGGACCGCGTTGATGACGCCGCCTTCGAAGAAGCCCTCGCGGATGTCGTAGGGAGCCACCTTGGTCTCGAACTGCCCGATCGCGTCGAGCGGCACCGGGCCGCGGCGCGACGGCAAGGCGTCGGGATTGAGGCCGAAGCTGTCGGTGATCGGGACGCCGTCGACGGTGAAGCGGTTGAACCGCGGGTTGGTGCCGGCGAAGGTCACCTGGCGGCCGGTCGACTGCGAGGCGTCGAGTGACGCGAATGGATCGCGCTGCATCAAGTCGCGGATGTCGCGGTTGACCGACGCGATCTTGCTGATGTCGTTTGCGGTCAGGATCGTAGCGGGACCGGAAGAGATGCTGCGGGCGCCGCGCACGCGGGAGGCGGTGACAACAATTTCCCTGCCGGCGGCCTCAAGCGTCAGCGGCAGTTCGAAGGTCTGGCCGAGCGTCGTGTAGACATCGGTGACTTGCGCATTGGCAAAGCCGCGCGCCGAAGCTGTGACGGTGTAGGGGCCGCCGTTGCGAACGCCCGCTGCGGTATAAGCCCCCGCCGCATTGGTTCTTGCAACCGTCCTGGTGCCGCTCGGAACGTGGATGATCGTGACCGTCGCGTTCGGAACCGGCACACCCGCTGCCGTGACCGTCCCGCTGATGGAGGACGTAGTTTCCTGGGCGATCGCCGGAGTTGCAACGAAAGTGACGGCGGCAAACGGCACAAAAAGGGCTGCGCATGAGCGCAGCAAAACGGCTTTTTTCACGGAAAAACTCCCCCGCAGGCAGTGACGAATCTAGATGAGACCCCAGGCCGGCTATTAGCCGATTAAGGCACTGATGTTACACCGTTCGGCCCCGCACCAATCTTTCCCGACAACCGTTGCAGATTTGCCACGCCCTAATTTGTGTTAACGCCGTCGAGGCGGCGGCCGATCCCGACAAAGGCATAGACCAAAGGCGGCACGAGCACGGCCGAAAGCACCACTTTCGCGAGCATCTGGCCGAGCAGCAGCTCGCCGATCGGGAACACGCCGTAGAAGGCGACGGTGATGAAAATGAGGGTGTCGACGACTTGGCTGAGCACGCTCGCGATTCCCGCGCGAAGCCAAAGCAGCCCCGCGCCCTCGCGCGCCTTCAGGCGGCTGAAGATGGTGACGTTGAGGAAGGTCGAGATGCCGTAAGCGAGGATTCCGCCGAGCCAGATTCGCCAGGTGCCGCCAAGCACCGTCTGGATCGCGCTCAACCGCGCGGGGTCCATCTCGGGCGATGCCGGCAGCTCGTGGACGGCGAGGCTGAGCACGAGCGAGGTCAGCAGGGGAACGAACCCGATCAGGACCAGCCGATTCGCGGTCTTGCGGCCATGGATCTCGGCCACCGAGCTCGAGGTCACCACCAGCAGCAGGAAGGCGAAAATGCCCGCTTCGACGGCCAAAGGCCCCAGCGCGACCTGCTTGTTGCCGAGCACGCCGGCGATGCACACCATGCCGCCATAGAAGATCGAGAGCGCGAAGAGCGAAAGCGGGATAGCGCGCGGCTGGTCGGTCATGCTGGCGATGGGTAACGGCTTTGCCGCCAAGAGCAAATGGCCTTGCAAACCGCCGTTGACCGCGGCTCGCCCGCGCGGCTAGCGACGCCTTCCGTGACTTCCACCAGCCTGGACATCGTGGCGATCGGCGATGCGATCGTCGACGTCTTCGCAACCTGCGACGACGCGTTCCTCGAGGAGCGCGGCTTCGCCAAGGGGTCGATGCGCCTGCTTACGACTGACGAGGCACGCGATCTCTACGCCGCGATGGGTCCGGGGCGGGAGGTCAGCGGCGGATCGGCCGCGAACAGCATGGCCGGCGCGGCAGCGCTCGGGCTCAGCGCCGCCTTCGTCGGCCAGGTCGCCGACGATCAGCTCGGCGCAATCTTCGCGCACGACATGCGTTCGCTCGGCGTCAAGTTCGCAACGCCTCTTATTGCGGACCCCCCGCCGACTGGCCGTTGCCTGATCCTCGTCACGCCGGACGCGCAGCGGACGATGAGCACCTTTCCCGGCGCGAGCCACGAGCTGACGCCGGCGGCGCTCGATCCCGAGCTCATCCGCTCCGCGAGCGTCACGTTCCTCGAAGGCTATCTCTGGGGTCCCGAACGCCCGCGCGCGGCTATGCTCGAGGCGGCGCGGATCGCCCACGCTGCCGGGCGCACCGTTGCCTTCACTCTGTCCGAGAGCCTGTGCCTCGGCGACCGCCGCCATGGCGTCCTCGGGATGATCGAGGCGGGCACGGTCGACCTGCTGTTCGGCAATGAGGAGGAAGTCCGCCACCTGACCGGCTGCGGCGACTTCGCCGAGTGTGTCGAGTCGCTGTCGAAGCATGTCGCCACGCTGGTGATCACGCGCGGCGCGCGCGGCGCGGTTGCGGTCGAGAGCGACTATCTGGTCGAGATCCCGGCAGCGCCCGTCGAGCGGATCGTCGACACGACGGGCGCCGGGGATTTGTTTGCCGCCGGGTTTCTCGCCGCGCGGTGCCGCGGCCGGCCGCTCAGGGCCTGCCTCGAAACCGGTTCGATCGCCGCCGCCGAAATCATCTCGCATTTCGGCGCGCGGCCCGAAGCCGACCTGAAGGAACTGGCCGGCCTGTGAACCATGTCAAGCGCCTCGCGGTCTATTGCGGCTCGGCCGCCGGGTCGCAGCCGATGTTTTCGGAGGCGACGCGAGCGACCGCCGCGGCGATGGTCGCGCGCGGTGTCGACCTGGTCTACGGCGGCGGCCGGCTTGGCCTCATGGGCCTGATCGCCGACAGCGTGCTTGCCGATGGCGGCCGCGTCTACGGAGTCATCCCGCAGGCGCTGGTCGACATCGAAGTCGCGCACCTTGGCTTGACCGAGCTCTACACGGTCGAGACGATGCATGAGCGCAAGGCGAAGATGACCGATCTCGCCGACGCATTCCTCGCGCTTCCGGGCGGTGTCGGCACGCTCGACGAACTGTTCGAGGCGTGGAGCTGGAACGCGCTCGGTTATCACGCCAAGCCCTTCTGCCTGCTCAACGTCGACGGCTTTTGGGACGGGATGATCGAGTTCATCGACCATGCGACGCAAAGCGGTTTCCTGTCCGCGCAACGGCGCTCGCAGCTGCTCGTGGCGGAAACGCCTGAGCGGGCGCTGGAATATCTGGACGAAGCCGCCGCAGCCGCTACGCAGGGAATGGTCTGGTAGTAAGCCCGGGGGAGGGGCTTTCATGAATCAAACGCTGCTCGGCGTCGCCGGCATTCTGGTCATTCTCGGGATCGCCTTCGCGCTGTCGACCAACCGCAAGGCAATCCGCCTGCGCGTCGTCGGGGCGGCCTTCGCGCTGCAGGCGTTCGTTGCCTGGCTGGTCCTGTGGACGAGCTGGGGCCGCGCCGGGATCCTGTCGCTATCGGCCGGCGTCGCGGATCTGCTCGGCTATGCCACCAAGGGCACCGAATTCCTGTTCGGGCCGAGCGAAACCAACCCGCTCGCGCACACCTTCGCCATCGCGGCGCTGCCGGTGATCATCTTCTTCGCGAGCCTCGTCGCAATCCTTTACTATCTCGGGATCATGCAGCGCATCGTGCGCTGGGTCGGCGGGGCGATCGGCTGGGTCACCGGCATCAGCCGGGTCGAATCGCTGTCGGCCGCGGCCAACATCTTCGTCGGCCAATCCGAATCGCCGTTGGTCGTCCGCCCCTACCTTGCGGCGCTTCCGCCCTCACGCCTGTTCACGGTGATGACGGTCGGCATGGCCGGAGTCGCCGGGACCATCCTCGCGGCCTACGCGAGCCTGCTTGGCGCCAGCTACCTCCCGTACCTCCTCGCCGCCGCATTCATGTCGGCGCCGGGCGGAATCCTGATGGCCAAGATGATCATGCCCGACGATCCGGCGGATTCGGACAAGGCCGAAGACACGAAGGTCGACGTCGCCGAAACCTTCGAGGAAGGGGTCAAGCCGGCCAACATCATCATGGCCGCCGCCCAGGGCGCGCAGACCGGCGTCAAGCTCGCGGTCGCGGTCGGCGCGATGGTGTTGGCCTTCGTCGCGCTGGTCGCGCTCGCCAACGGTCTGCTCGGCGGCATCGGTCACTGGTTCGGAATCCAGGACCTCAGCTTCCAGCGGATCATCGGCTATGTGTTCCAGCCGGTAATGTTCCTCATTGGCGTGCCGTGGCGCGAGGCCGGCACCGCCGGCGGCCTGTTCGGCACCAAGCTCGTCCTCAACGAGTTCGTTGCCTTCATCGACCTCGGCAAGATGGACGCGGCGACGCTGAGCCAGCGCAGCCGCGAGATCGTCACTTTCGCCTTGTGCGGTTTCGCCAACTTCAGCTCGATCGCGATCCAGATGGCGGTGACCGGCGGCCTCGCGCCCAACCAGCGCCCGGTGATCGCCAGGCTTGGCTTGCGCGCGCTGCTCGCCGGCAGCCTCGCCAATTTGATGTCGGCGGCGCTGGCGTCGCTGATGCTTCCCTAATAAAGTCGGTCCATGGCAACGATCACCGACGACATTGCGTCCGTTTCCTTGAAGGACGCAGACCGCGATCCAGAGGGCTTCGCGCAGAAGCTTGGCCGCAGCTTCGAGGAATATGGATTCGCGATCGTCGCCGACCACGGCATTCCCGACGCTCTGATCGCCCAAGCCGAGGAGAAGGCGAAGGCCTTTTTCGCGTTGCCCGAGGAGGTGAAACGCAAATATCTGATCCCCGGCGGCGGCGGCGCGCGCGGCTACACGCCGTTCGGGATCGAGACCGCCAAGGGCGGCAAAGCGCACGACCTCAAGGAATTCTGGCACGTCGGCCGCGATCTGCCGCCCGGCCACCGGTTCCGCGACCATATGCCCGACAATCTGTGGCCGACCGAAGTGCCCGGCTTTAAGGATACCTTCCTTAAGCTGTTCGCGACCTTCGATCGCTCAGGGCTGAAGGTCCTGAGGGCCATCGCCCGCTATCTGAAGATCGACGAGGACTATTTCGAGGACGCCGTGCGCGACGGCAATTCGGTGCTGCGCGCGCTTCACTACCCGCCGCAGCCCGAGCCGACCGGCGAGCATATCCGCGCCGGCGCGCATGAGGACATCAACGCGATCACTTTGCTCCTCGGCGCCGAGGAAGCCGGCCTTGAGCTCCAGACCAGGGACAGCCGCTGGATCCCGGTCTCGCCGAGGCCCGGCGAGCTGGTGATCAACATCGGCGACATGCTGCAGCGGCTGACCAACGGCAAGCTCCGCTCGACTACTCACCGCGTGGTCAACCCGGCGCCCGATCGAGCGAGCAAGGCGCGCTATTCGATGCCCTTCTTCCTCCACTTCCGTTCGGACTTCATGATCGACGCGCTGCCCGAAACCGTGCCCGCGGGGGAGCAGGCGAAGTGGCCGCCGATCACCGCCAACGACTACCTCCAGGAGCGCCTGCGCGAGATCAAGCTGGTTTGAGCCGCAATGTCCGCTTTCGACCCATTCCTGCCGTTACGGGCGGGCGAGCGCGGCACTCACGCACCCGTTGCCTCAGGGTCACCCTTGGCTGCTTCACCAGCGTACTCACGCGCCAATCGAAAGTTCAAAAGTACGCCGCGAAAAATCTCCCGAGGTCCAAACCTCCCGAGGAGCATCCACTGCGAGAGTTTGCGCCTTGCTCCGGGATGTCCCGCCCTCGCGGCGTATTCCAACAGAGGTCTGATTTCTCTGCACGCCTCGCGAGTCCCGGATCGATTGTAGCGAAGCCGTGCGAGCCAAAAATAGGCCGGCACGAACCCGACGGCGACACCGTCCTCCAAGACCTGGTCGCAAGTCTCATGGTGACCAAGTTCATCAAGCAGCCTCGCGTATTGGATTGTCGCCGTCCATGACCCTCCCTGAATCGCTCGACGATAATAGTCTTGGGCCTTGGCAAGATCGGGGGCGGTGCCTGTTCCCGTCCAGTATTGCCATCCGACTCTTCCCATAGCGATCACCGATCCTGCCTCCGCTGCATCGAGATAGAGCTTCAAAGTGGCGGGGTCCGTCTCACTCATGGCGGCTGCTGCGTTGAGTGTTTCTCGGGCTTCGTCCGACTCTTTCGACCAAATTTCCCGATCATTCGAGTGCGTCCTCTCCCACGCATCCGAATGCCGCCAGAACCTTTGCCAGAAACGTTCGCAGAACTTGCACATCGAGACGCTGCCTCTCTTGCGACGCGGCCACCACGATTGCGAGTCTAGGGTGCGAATGTCCGTTTTCCACCCAAAGCAGACATTAGAATCAATCGATTGCTTTCAAATTCGCGGGCCCGAAGCCGAACGGGATCAGCTCGCCGATGGTGTGGCGCTCGATCGCCGAGCCGTCGCCGCTCCCGCACAAGATCTCGACGTCGCGGCCGCTGAGCTGGGCGGCTTCGAGGATCGCCTGGCGGCAGCCGCCGCATGGCGTACAGACCACGTCTCCGCCACCGCCAACCACGGCGATCCGGGCGACCTTGTCGAGGCCGAACCTGTGCTGCGCGGCAGTCAGCGCGCTCTGCTCCGCGCAGACGCCGAGCCGGTAGCAGGCGTTCTCCATGTTGGCGCCGGTGACCACTTCGCCGTCGACCGATTCCACCGCGCAGCCGACGTGGAATTTCGAGTAAGGTGCATAGGCCTTGGCCGCCGCCGCGCGGGCAAGTGCGATAAGCGCTTCATCTGTCATCAATTCGACCTTAGGCAGGGCTAGCCGGAACTGTCACCCTGAACTTGTTTTCAGGGTCCATCCTCGAGAAGCGCTGTGCGGGTGACAAAATGGATGCTGAAACTAGTTCAGCATGACGGAAGGGTGAGTCGCGAATGAATGCTCGGTATCTGCTAGTCGTCGCCGCTGCCGCGGCGCTCATCCCCACGCCCGTTCTCGCCTGGGGCAAGACCGGCCACCGCGTGATCGCCGCGATCGCCGACACGCAGCTGAGCGGCCTCGCCCGCGCACAGATCGAACAGATCCTCGGCCCGGGGGAGAGCCTCGACGAAGCCGCCAACTGGCCCGACGAGATGCGCTCGGCGCCGGGCGACTTCTGGCAGAAGACCTCGGTGCCGTGGCACTACATGGACTTCAACGGCATAATCTATGACCACGCGCCGCCCGAAGGCGATGCCCTGCAGGCGATCGAGCGTTTCGCGGCAGTGCTCAAGGATCCGAAAGCGAGCCTTGGCGACAAGCAGATGGCCCTGCGGTTCGTTGTCCATCTCGTCGGCGATCTTCATCAGCCCCTCCATGTCGGCCGGCCGGGCGACGAGGGTGGCGGCAAGATCAATGTCACCTTCTTCGGAAAGCCGACCAACCTGCATGTGGTGTGGGATTCGGGGATGCCGGACAACGAGCAGCTGTCGTTCACCGAATTTGCCGCAAAGCTCGAGCGGCACACGTCAAATCAGCAATTGATCGACTGGTGGGACATCAACCCCCGGGATTGGGTGAGCGAAAGCGCGCAGGTCCGCGAGCAAATCTATGCCGATCTCCCGCAGCCGAAAAAGCCGGCGGGCAAGATCAGGAAAGGGGAGAAGCCGCTTCCGGACGTCGGCTATTCCTACGTGTACAAGTTTCAGCCGGTGATGGAGCGGCAGCTGCAGAAGGCCGGAGTGCGGCTCGCGGCCTATCTCAACGCTCTCTTCGCCGAGCCGCAGCCGCTGCCCGCTAGATGATCCGCCGCCTTGCCGCCGCGCTTGCGGCACTCGCTCTTTCTGCGTGCACCGCGCAGCTCGCGCCGCCCGCACCCACGGTCGCGGCAGCGCCGGTCGAGGTGCAGATCCTCGCCTTCAACGACTTCCACGGCAATTTGCAGGTCCCCGATCCCATCGAGGTGACGGAGGCTGACGGTACCAAGCGCAAAATCGCGACCGGGGGCGCCGCGCATCTCGCCGCCGCGCTGGCCGGGCTTCGCGCCGGCCGTGCGAACACGATCACCGTCTCGGCGGGCGACACGATCGGCGCGTCGCCGCTGATATCGGCCAATTACCTCGACGAGCCGGCGATCGACGCGATGAACCTGCTGCATCTCGAGATCAATTCGATCGGAAATCACGAGTTCGACCGCGGCGCGGACGAACTGAAGCGCATGCAGGCGGGCGGCTGCGCCAGGTTCACGCGGCGCATTCCCTGCGCGGTCGAGCCGTTCGGCGGCGCCCATTTCCGCTACCTCGCCGCCAATGTCGTCGGCGCCGACGGCCAGACGATCTTCCCCCCGACCGCGATCAAGACCTTCCAGACGTCGGCCGGGCCGATCACCGTCGGCTTCATCGGCGAAACGCTGAAGGGCACGGCCAATATCGTGACTCCCGCGGGCGTCAGGGGGCTGACCTTCAAGGATGAAGCCGAGACCGCCAATGCGCTCGTCCCGAAGCTCAAGGCGCAAGGCGTGGACGCGATCGTGCTGCTGATTCACCAGGGCGGCAAGACGAAGCAATTCACGGTCGGCAACGGCTGCGACGGTTTCACCGGCGACATCCAGCCGATCCTCAAGAACCTCGATCCGGCGATCGCTATCGTGATCTCCGGCCACACGCATTGGGCCTATGTCTGTCGTGGAACCCCCGGCGTAGCCGACGGCCGGCTCCTGACCAGCGCGGGCAAATATGGCTATTTCGTCACCGATCTCAGGCTAGAGTTCGATCCCGCGACGCACCGGCTGGTCGGCCAGGACGCGCACAACGTCATCGTCGGCAATGGCGAGCGGGGTGAGGATGCCGCGGAGAAAGTGCTGGTCGCCCGCTATGCGGCCGCGGTCGAGCCGATCGCCAGCCGGATCGTCGGCCATCTCACCGCGCCGGCGACCCGCAGCACCGATGATGGCGAAAGCGCAGCGGCCGACCTCATCGCCGATTCGATGCTGGCCGCGACCCGCGCACCGGACCAGGGGGGCGCGCAGCTCGCGCTGGTCAACGGCACCGGCGTGCGCGTCGATCTTCCCGGCGGCGATATTCGTTACGACGCGGCGTTCGCGATGATGCCGTTCGGGAATAATCTCGTGGTGATGACCCTGACCGGCGCCCAGCTCAAAGCCGCGATCGAGCAGCAATACGCCATCCCTGTCCGCAGCGGCTTCACCAACCCCGCCGCGCTCGCGCCGTCAGCCGGGTTCACCTACACGGTCGACATGACCAGGCCGGCGTCTGGCCGCGTGGTCGACATGCGGCTGGACGGCAAGCCCGTCGGCCTCGCCGACCCATATCGCGTCGCGCTCAACAATTATCTCGCCTCCGGAGGCGACAGCCTTAGCGAATTCACCGCGGGGACTGACGTCGCTGACCACAACATCATCGACCTCGACGCCCTCGTCGCCTGGATTGCTCCGGGACGGACCCCGCCGACGCCGAACCGGGTGCACTTGATCGGCGCCCGTTGAGCCGCCATGCTTGCGGCGCTCGGGTAACGATCGATGGAGCTTGCCCGTGCGCCTCACCATATTGCTCGCCTGCCTTGTCCTCGCTGCGCCCGCTGGCGCGGTCCGCCAGGACCTGCCGACGCTGACGCCCGCCGAGGCGATCAGTCGCGCCGCTGCCGCTTCGTCCAAGCCCGTTCGCGCGCTCTTCCAGTTCAAGGTGCAGAGCGCCGCCAAGACGCGCGGCGGCTATTATCTCGACAGCGAGAAGGACTTTCATTCGGCCGCGAACCTTGGCGTGTCGATCCGTCCCTCGGCGATGCCCGGGCTCACCAAGAAATATGGCGATGACCTGAAGGCCGCGTTCCTGGGCAAGACGATCAAGCTGATCGGCCAGGTCCGGCGCGTCGCGGTCGGCAAGGTCGGCAGTGCAACCGCGACCCAGGTCGAGGTCACGCACGCGGGGCAGATCCTGTCGGTCGGCTAGCGCAGCGGCGGTTCGTCGAAGCTGCGGAGCTTGCGGCTGTGCAGGCCTTCACCTTCGCGCTGCAGCAGGTTCAACGCCTCGATCCCGATCCTGAGGTGCTGGCTGATCGCGCGTTCGTAGAAGGCGTTGGCCTGGCCGGGCAGCTTGAGCTCGCCATGCAGCGGCTTGTCCGACACGCATAGCAGCGTCCCGTAGGGCACGCGGAAGCGATAGCCCTGTGCCGCCACCGTCGCCGATTCCATATCGATCGCGACCGCCCGGCTCTGGTTGAAGCGCAGCGCCGACGCCGCGTAGCGCAGCTCCCAATTACGGTCGTCAGTCGTCACGACCGTGCCCGTGCGGAGGCGGCGCTTGACGCTGTCCTCATCCTCGCCGGTGATCGTGGTGGTCGCGTTGAACAAAGCGTTCTGCACCTCGGCGATCGCCGGGAGGGGGATCTCGGACGGGAGCACGTCGTCGAGCAGATGGTCGTCGCGCAGATAAGCATGGGCGAGGACATAATCGCCGATCTTCTGGCTGGGCCTTAAGCCACCGCAATGGCCGATCATCAGCCACACTTCGGGCCGGAGCACGGCGACATGATCGCACACCGTCTTCGCGTTCGACGGGCCGACGCCGATGTTGACGAGCGTAATCCCGCTGCGGTCCTCGGCCATCAAATGATAGGCCGGCATCTGGTGCCGCCGCCACTGGCCGGCGGCGATCTGGGCTTCGGCGTCGGTGAGCTCGCCCGGCTCATAGACGGCGCCCGGCACCGACAGCGCGGTGAAGCGCGAATCCTTGCGCCGCAGCGTGTCGATCGCCACGCCGACGAACTCGTCGACATAGCGGACATAGTTGGTGAACAGGACGAACTGCTGGAAATGCTCGGGCGGGGTTCCGGTGTAGTGCCGGAGGCGCGCCAGGCTGAAGTCGGTCCGGGGCCCGTCGAACAGCGCCAGCGGCCGCGGCTGGTCGGGTCCGCTGACCCACACGCCGTCGGCAATCTCGTCGCCGAGGTGCACCAGCTCGTTCGAGGGAAAGAATCGCGACAGCTCGCCGGTGCCGATGTCGCCGACCTGGATCCCGCTATTCTCGATCACATAGGCGTAGGGGATCTCGCTCGCCGACCGGCCGACCGAGACCTTGGCGTCATAGTCCCTGGCGAGATGGTCGAGCTGGTCGACGAGATAGTCGCGGAACAGTTCGGGCCGGGCGATGCTGGTCGCGTAGGTCCCCGGCTGGTTCAGCCGCGCGAATGCGCGCGTCGGCGCAGACGCCGGAATCTTGCCGCCATAGTCGATCCTGAGCTCGGGGTAGGCGAAGGCGCCCTTTTTCCGCAGCCTCGGATCGGGCGTGGTGCGGTTCTCGACGTAGCGCGCAAGCGCCTCGCGGAGGTTGGCGACGGATTCATCGTAGATGGCCGCGAGCTGGTCGACGACGGCGTGGGCATTGAACGCAGGTTTCATGGCCTCCGGTAAGGGAGAGCGGGTCACTTGCGCAAGAGCAGAGCGTCTCGCTTCGCTTGGATCGCCGTGCTCGCGCTGTCCTCGGACAGGTTGCGCGCGGCGATGGTGCCAGGAGAGGACTCGAAAGTCTAGGCTAAGCAATTGATAAATAGTTGTGTTTTTCGATAGCTTTTGAAAAAGGCCCCCAAAAAGGCCCCCGGCACGCGAACATGCCTAGTTTCTTTTTGCGCCAAATGCGGTTTCCGCTTCGTCGAGCGTGCGCACGGGATTCAGCAGCGAACACCACGCTTCCTGTCGAAAGAACAAGGGCCGGTAGCGGTTTGGCGCATCCTGGGCCGACGCATCTTCGCACCAAAGCTTCAATCGCTGCCACTTGCGCGGGTCCTCCAAATCTTCCCGGCCCTTGGTTTCGATGATCCACACGACGCCGTTGCCGTCGCGCGCCACGAAGTCAGGCCGGTAGTCACGGATGATGCCGCCGCCGGCCGCTTGGTATTCAAGTGTGAAGTTCGTGGCTTCGCTGTTTTTGTAAAATGCCTGCACGTCGGGCGCGGCGTCGAGAAACTCCGCAAATTCCTGCTCAAATGCGTTGTCGCCGGCGACGACATTAAGGAGCGACTTGTTGGACCGGAAGGCGGGCCGCCGGCGAGTGACCTGGGGCCGCGTTTCAGACAACTTGACCCGCTCAACGATTCGAGCGTCCCCGCTGTCATGCACGGTCAGCTTGTTGATCGCTGCTTTCATGGCCCGGCTTAGCGCCTGCGAGACGACAACTTCGGACAGGTTTCGAAGCACATTTGGGTCGTCCAAGTCGACCCGGCGGTCGAACAATCCGTCCTCGACGAACGCCGTCACCTTGCCGAACAGCACGTCGAAGCCGCCGACCAGGCGCAGATCGTCCTTGATCGACTTGGCAAACCAACCCACCGCGTTGCGCCAATCGGCGATCCCGCCGGCATCAAGTTGAGTGCGGTGGCTTTCTTCCCCTGTATTGATGTTGCGAAACACGATTTCTCGCTGCTGGTCGGGCGTGAAGATCTTTAGCGGCAGGCGCGGCGCTTCGATCGTCGCCGCGTCGAGTTCCTCCAGGCGCAACATGTTGCGCTCAATCCGTGCCTTCAGCTTCGGTAGTTCGATATCGAGCCGCTCGACCTTTTCTGGGTCGTTTTTGTCAGGCTCGATCACCATCGGTCCGCTGCCCGGAGAGGCCGGGCCCATCGGTCGGGTCTCAAGCTCGACGCCTTCATTCCGGATCGTCTCGACAAAATCGAGGAAGGCAGGCGTGCCGAGGACGCTGACCTTCTCGCCGCGCCCGGTGCCGAAAAACATTTTACGCAAACCGCGCCCCAACGTCTGCTCGGGCAAGATGTTCGACTGCGCTACATAGGCGCGCAAGCCCACAATCGTGGTCACGTTACGCACATCCCACCCTTCGCGCAGCATCATCACCGAAACGACAGCGCGATACTTGCTGTCCCAGCTATCGATCTCGCGGCTTTCGCGCCGCAGCTCGTTGAGTTCCTTCAAAGCCTTCCCGCTGGCCGATTCGCTGATCTCGCCGCTTTTGTTGGTGTGGATGACCAAGACTCGCCCGCGCAGGTCGGGATTGTGCTGCTCAAGCCATTCCGCGACCCGGTCGCAATTCTCAGTGACGTCGGTCATCACGAACAGCACCGATTTCTTGCCGGCCTTTTCCAGTTCCTCGTAGCTTTTGCGCCATTCGATCACGCCAAGTTCGAGGTGATCGCGGAATTGCTCAGTGTAATCGTCGCTTGGTCGCGTGGTCAGGCGCGCCCGGCTCGCGGCGTCGGGAAGGACGGGCGTCTTGACCACTTCCTGCGCGATTGCTTCGACCAGTGGATAGTCGGAGATCGTTTGCGGAAAGATGCCGCCGCGATTGCCGCGTGGGGTGGCGGTCAGGTCAAGCTGCAGCGCGAGGCCCTTTCCCTCGCTCTTGCGCTTCAAGCCGGCGTCGAGGTCCGCGATCTGGGCCCACCAGTCGGTCTCCCGCCGGACGTGATGCGCCTCGTCGTTGATCACCAGCAGGTCGGGCACCTGGCGTACGAATCATCAGTCACATGACGACCGGACGCCATGTTGATGGTCGATGCCAGTTCAGACGCTAACAGGTTCCAAAAATCCTCGAAACCAGCCTGGAGACTCGCGAACGCTTCCACATCTTGTGCAACGGCGCTGACTTGCTCAATGCTTTCCGTGAGGAATGCCGCTCCAATCTCTTCCATGATCCGAATGACGGCGCGGATCGTCCCACCTGATTGCAAGCACCCTTTTGCCGAGTGGTCGGCGTAGGTGGCCGCGCGGCGTTCCTCGAACTCCCGCTTCGCAGTGGCCGACCGGTACTCAAGATTCCTGCGAACTTGCGTTCGCTGCTCGGCATTCATCCGGCAATGATTGTCGCCTCTCTCTATCGAGTCGAGCGAATTTTCGCCGGCAGACGTTCAGATCGCTAATGTCTGCGTTGGGTGGAAAGCTGACACTAGGTCCTCGCGCTTTGTCGATGCCCTTTGATCACAGGGCGGACCGAAATTTCGACTTGTGATGTCGTTGCCAAGATGGTTTCGTCCACATGGGAAGGGTCGTCACCTCGTGCACGCGGACCAAGACATTACACGATCTGATCAGCAGACCGCGCTGGTTGTGATTGACCTGCAGCAGGCTCTTTGCGATGCGGCGCCGCGGGCGGCGATGGGGTTGGTATCGACGCGGATCACCGAATTGTTGGATTGGGCCGAGGCCCATTCCTGGCCAACCGTCTTCGTCCAACACTGGACCGAACCCGGCACAATACTCGATCGAGAAAGCGCGGGCTGGCGACTGGCAGAGCCCCTGCGCGGCCGTCGTGCGGCCTTCTACCTAGAGAAGAACGTGCTCAATTCCTTTGAGGACGGGCAACTCCACGCTTGGCTCCAGGCCCAGCACATAAGGCAGTTGTGCATCACAGGTATGCAGACGGAATATTGCATCAGCGCCGCATGCGAGGGGGCAGCCGCACTTGGCTACGACGTTATGCTGCCAACGGACGCCCACATGACGATCGACGGTCCAGAAAGGTCCGCTGCCCAAATCGTGGCAGAAGCAAACGACAGATTGTCGTTGGTCGCAGATTGCCGGCCCACCGCGAATCTAATGTCGTCGACAGTAAACTGACGCTCGCAGCCTGCCCCGGTCGTGCCTCTCTTCCAGAGGACTCGATTTCTTCTGCGTTATCTGTCAGGTTGTTAACGACAGTTTTCTTAATTCCTTTGGGGGCAGGGGATGTTGGGTATTATCGAGCCACGCACGAGGCGTTGCTGAATTGGCTGAAGACGCTTTCGCACTGATTGGGTCGATCTACGATGCCGTCGGCGAGGACGACGCCGTTCCCCACGTCATGGGCAACCTATCGGCCCGCCTCGGTGCAACCCTCGCCTTCTGGTACGTCGTTCGCAGAGGAGCGTCGGGAGACGCGGTGCGCACCCCATTCCTGTTCGAGGGCGGCTTCGGAGTCCGTGAAGATACGCTGCGTGAGTTTCGAGAAGAGATGTGGCGCCACGACTATGCTCTGCGGGCGGCATCGGTCACGGACAGAACGACAGAGACGCATGAACTCATATCGACCGCTGAGCTCGCCAAGAATGACTACGCACATTGGATAAGGAGTTCCGCGGGTGTTGACCGTCGCATCGGTCGGTCGACTGATCTTGGTGGGGGTGTGGTTGCGGGGTGGGCGTTTCATATGCCGTCGGGCCTCAAACGCCGGCCACGCGAGCGCGCCCAATTCGATATTCTGGCGCCGCACGTCCGCAACCTCTTTCGGCTGACGTCTCAATTCGGAGAGATTCGAGCCCAGCGCGAGGGGCTGGAACATGTGGTCAATGAGCAGCAACACGCCGTGTTGCTGCTCGCCGCCGACGGCAGCATCTGCTGGGCCAGTGATGCGGCGCACCGCCTCTGCTCACGCAACGACGGCATTGCGTGGGCGAGCGGCAAAATGACATTCGCCCGCTCCGCAGAAAAGCAGGGGTTCGACTCACTGCTGCAGCGTGTCCTCAAGCCCGATCCCTCGAGCGGGAACGGCGCTTCCAAAATGGCCGTAAGTCGGCCGTCTGGCGGGTTCCCTTACGTTATCGAGGTTTCTCGGACGCCGGCCTCCTTCCGGCGGGGCGTGCATGGCGGCGCCACATTCATTGCGACACTGCATGATTCGGACAGATCGACCGATGGGTGTCCGGAAATTTGGCGCGAGATGTTCGGTCTCACGCCCATGGAAACCCGCGTTGCCATGCTGACGATGAGAGGGCTTTCGGATCAGACGATCGCCGCGCAACTCGCAATCGGCGTCGGCACGGTACGCTCACATCAGAAGCAGCTGCTGGCAAAGACGCAGACCCGAAGCAAAGCCGAAGCAGCGCACTTGCTGACCCGGATCAACTGAACTCGTCCATCATCCTGATGTAGATTACTCCTCCCCCATATTGGAGAGGACAGGGCCCCGGCACTCGCGGGAAAATGCGCGAAAGCGCGAGTCGCGATTGCTGCCATCGGCTAGCGCGCAGTTGACGCTCGTGCAGGAAAGCAAGGGGGCAAGAATGCAAGCGAGGGCATCCACGGCAAGGCTGCTGGCCGCAACGGCAATGTGCGGCATTTTCACCACCCCGGCTTTCTCGCAGACCTACGGGCTGCAGAGCACCGATTCGACGCCGGTTTCTAACCCTTCCGGCAGCACGCTCTACGGCACGCTGACGGGTGTCTATTCCACTGGCTCGTCGTTGGATCTGGACAATGCCGGGACTATCCGCGGCGACGGTCCCAACCTCACCGTCAACGATTCCAATGGCGGTGTCATCATCAGCGGCGGGCCTGCCCAAATAACCAACAGCGGCGATATTTCCGGGGCTCGGGCCGGCATCGCGACGATGTATTTCAACAACAACGGCGTGTTTGAAGGCCGCGCGATCGGATCGACGGTCACCAACAGCGGCTCCATCATCGGCGACTTTGGCCCGGGCGTCCGGCTGATTGGCGGCGGCAGCGTCACCAACAGCGGCTACATTGCCGGCCGCGTGGGCCCCGGCGCCGACGGCATCGCGATCTTTGCCTACAATGGTCAAGACACGACGGGAATGACCGGGATCGGCTCGGTCACCAACCTCGCAGGCGGGCTGATCGAAGGCAATCGCACGGGCGTTTTCATCATCGGCGGGGGAACGATCGGCAATGCGGGATCGATCGACCACGGGGCCAGGATCATTGGCACGGGACCAGGCCAGACCGGCGCGATCACGAACAGCGGGACCATTTTCAACGGCGGGATCGAAATGAGCTCGCTGGCTTGGGCGGACGTCGCCAATAGCGGTCATACCGTCGTCATTGGGCTTGCCGGTGTCGGCACCGCGAATGTGACGAACAGCGGCACCGTCGACTATTTCACGTCCTTCAACACGGTCGGCACCGCCAACGTGAACAACAGCGGATCGATCGGCGACGGGCTGATTTTCAACAAGACGACCACCGCCAACGTCACCAACAGCGGCTCGATCGTCGCCACCAACACCCCCGACGTCGTCGGCACCACGCAAGATGCGGTGTTCAGCGATGCCGCGCTGACGCTGACCAACACGGCAACCGGATCGATCGATGGTTTCGTGAGCGGGATTCGCTCGAATGGGGCGTCGCTGACGCTCGACAATGCGGGGACCATCCGGGGCAACGGCGACCAGGCCTTCCGCGCCAACTCCGCCGGCGGTGTCGTGCTCCAGGGCGGGCCTGGCTTTATCACCAACAGCGGCTTGATCTCGGGCCAACAGTTCGGGATCACCACAATCTACGTCACGACCGATCCCCTCCTCGGCCTGGCGATCGGCTCAACCGTCGACAACAGCGGCTCGATCATCGGTGACAATAACGATGGCATTCGCCTCATCGGCGGCGGCAGCGTCATCAACAGCGGCTATATCGCGGGTCGGGTCGACGCCGGGGCTGACGGCATCTCGATGTTTTCGTTCGACGGCCAGGACCTCGCCAGCTTCGACGTCATCGGTAACGTCACCAACCTCACCGGCGGTGTGATCGAGGGCAACCGCTTCGGCGTGATCATGAGCAACGGCGGCATGGTCGACAACGCCGGGACGATCAGCGGCAATAGCGGCAGTATCCTCCTTCAGGCGCAGTCGGTTGGTTCCGAGCTGCCCCGGAATGGCACCGTCACCAACAGTGGCACTCTCAACGGCACCGTCCAGTTCAACAACCTCGCGAGCGCCAGCGTCATCAATAGTGGCACCGTCGCGTCGCTGACCGGCAACGGCATTTTCACCACCGCGCCGGGCGGCTCGCTTTCGGTTGACAATCAGGCAGGTGGTTCGATCACCGGTGCGATCAATGGAATCCGGAGCGACGGATCGAGCATGTCGCTCAACAACGCCGGCATTATTTTCGGGCTTGGCACGGCGGACGACATAGAAATTGATGCCAATGGCGGCGTGATCTTGAGCGGGGGCCCCGCATCGATCACCAACAGCGGCAGTATTTTCGGCGCAAAGTTCGGCATCGCCACCGTTTATTTCACGAACCCCGATAACTCGATCACCGGGCTCACGACTGACACGACGGTCACTAACAGCGGGTCGATCGTCGGCGAAGGCAACGACGGCATTCGCCTGCACGGCGGCGGTACCGTCACCAACAGCGGCTACATCGCCGGCAGGGTGCGCGTTGGCGCCGACGGCGTTTCGATTCTCGCCTTCGACGGCCAGGACCTCAGCGGACTGGGCAGCGCCGGCATCGGCACGGTCAACAACCTCCTTGGCGGAGTCATCGAGGGCCACCGCGAGGGGATCATCATCAGCGACGGCGGCACGGTCAACAACGCCGGCACGATCAATGGCGGCTACCGGGGAGCGATCGTCCTCGAGGCTCGGGACGCCGGAAGGTTCGGGACCCTCACCAACAGCGGCACCATTAATGGTGTCGTCGACTTCATCCAGCTCGCCAGCGCCAGCCTCGCCAATAGCGGCGCTATCGTGGCCCCTGCCGGCGCCGCCATCCACGGATGGGCTTTTGACGGCTATATGGGTCCGCTCGCCGTCACCAACGACGCAACCGGGACGATCATCGGCCGAACCAGCGGCATCTTCAGCGAAGGTGCCTCGCTGTCGCTCACCAATGCCGGGACAATTCGCGGCAACGGAATGTCCATTTCTGCGCTGGTGGCAGATGCCGGAATCCTGGTCACCGGCGGACCGGCGAGCATTACCAACAGCGGCAACATTTCTGGCGCGGGCTTCGGCATCACGACGGGCGTCTATTCGGATTTCTTCACAAACGCGGCGAGCAACCGCGCGATCGGCTCGACAGTCATCAACAGCGGCTCGATCATCGGCGACAACAATGATGGGATCAAACTAATCGGCGGCGGCACGGTGACCAACAGCGGCTACATCGCTGGTAACACGCGCTTCAGCGCCGACGGCGTGTCGATACTCGCCTTCGATGGTCAGGATCTCAGCGGACTGCCAAGTGCCGGTATCGGCACCGTCAACAACCTCGCCGGCGGAGTGATCGAAGGCCACCGCGAGGGAATCATCATCAGCGATGGCGGCACCGTTAATAACGCCGGCACAATCAATGGCGGCTACAGGGGAGCAATCGTCCTCGAGGCTCGGGATGCCGGCAGGATCGGCACCCTCACCAACAGCGGCACGATCAATGGGACGGTCGACTTTATCCAGCTCGCCAGCGCCAGCCTCGCCAATAGCGGCGCCATCCTGGCCCCTGCCGGCCCCGCCGTCCACGGATGGGCTTTTGACGGTTACATGGGTCCGCTCGCCGTCACCAACGTCGCAACAGGGACGATCATCGGCGGAACCAGCGGCATCTTCAGCGAGGGCGCCTCGCTGTCGCTCACCAATGCCGGTACGATTCGCGGCAACGGAGCGTCAGGCACTCTTCGGGTGGCAGATGCCGGAATCTTGATCACCGGCGGACCAGCGATGATCACCAACAGCGGCAACATTTCAGGCGCGGGCTTCGGCATCACGACGGGCATCTATTCGGATTTCTTCACCAACGCGGCGAGCAACCGCGCGATCGGCTCGACGGTCACCAATAGTGGCTCGATCATTGGCGACAGCAACGACGGCGTCCGGCTGATCGGCGGCGGCACGGTGACCAACAGCGGCCTGATCTCGGGCCGCGTCGGCGCCGTCGCCGATGGTGTTTCGGCGTTCGCGTTCGACGGGCAAGACATTACCGGTTCGACCATTATCGGCAGCGTCACCAACCTTCTCGGCGGCACCATCGACGGCAACCGGTTCGGGGTCGTTCTCAGCGGCGGCGGCGCGATTTCCAACGCCGGCACGATCAGCGGAGGCAGCGGTGCGATCCTTATCCAGACCGGCACGGGTGAGGCAGGCCGGACCGGTACCGTCAACAATAGCGGGACGATCAACGGGTCGACCACCTTGTCCGAGCTCGCCAACGCCAGCGTCGTGAATAGCGGCACGATGGCGAGCAGCAGCACGGCCGGGATTAGGTCGAGCCTCACCAACGGCCCGATGTCGATCAACAACGGCGCGACGGGCTCGATCACCGGCGCGACCAGCGGCATCCTTAGCGCAGGCTCGAGTCTTTCGCTGACCAATGCCGGCACGATCCGCGGCAACGGCAGCTACGATGGATTCGCGGCGTCGCCCGACGGCGGCATCGACGTCGCGGGCGGCTCGGCGACGATCGTCAACAGCGGCACGATCTCCGGCCAGCGCTTCGGAATCACCACGTCCTACGTCCTCAACCCCAGCACCAACCTGCTCGAGGGCCGCGCAGTCGGCTCGACGGTCACCAACTCCGGGACCATCATCGGGGACACGGATATCGGCGTTCGCCTGATCGGCGGCGGGACCGTGACCAACAGCGGCTACATCGCGGGCCGCGTCGGCGCCACTGCCGACGGCGTGTGGATGATGGCCTTCAACGACCAGCCGCTGAACAGCTTCGCCACCATCGGCAGCGTCACCAACCTTGCGGGCGGCGTCATCGAAGGCAACCGGCGCGGCATCACGCTCGCCAACGGCGGATCGGTCAACAACGCCGGAACGATCAGCGGCAACGCGGCCGCTGTGCGCATCGTCGCGCTGGCCGGTGATACGGGGCGGACCGGGTCCGTGACCAACAGCGGGACCCTCAACGGCGCTGTAGAGTTCCTCGGCCTGGCGAACGGCAGTCTGACCAACAGCGGCTCAATTAACGGTGCAGCGTCGAGCACCGGCGCAGTTTACACCGACAGCCCCCTCGCCGTTACGAATGCGTTTACCGGGTCAATCACCGGTTCCTCGTACGGCATTAAAGCCCAAAGCTCGCTAACGCTCAACAATGCGGGCACCATAATTGCTCTCGCGGCGCCCGGCACTTCCGACGGTTTCGGTGTGTTTGGAATTGGCGTTTCAACGATCGCCAACAGTGGCCACGTCACCTCGTCCGTGAACGGAATCACGGCGCTTGGTCTCGGATCGACCGTTAACAACACAGGCACGGTCGCAACGACGGCAGGCTCCGGAGTTGCGGTTGCGGGGTCTCTGACTAACAGCGGTGCCATCTCGAGCGGAGTGTGGGGCATCGAGGTGCAAGGGGGAGGCTCCGTCACCAATACAGCGAGCGGTTCGATCAGCGGTGGGACGATAGGGGCTTATTTCACCAACAACGGCAGCTTGAACAATGCGGGCACGATCAGCGTGACCAACGCTAGCGCTGCCGTCATCATGGGCGCATTCGGGACGGGCCCCGCGATGGTAACCAACAGCGGCGCGATCAATGGCTCGGTTCAATTCAACGGCAGCCTCATCGCAACGCTGAACAATAGCGGTTCGATCACTGCGCGCGGTTCAGCAGTCGCAGTCAGCAGCGACTCTCCCACCAACTTGGTCAATTCCGGGTCGATTTCGACCACGGGAGCTACAGCAGTTTCGTTGCTTGGGACGAATACCGCGGACACAGTGACGCTCCAGACCGGCTCTTCGATCAGCGGCGCAATCGATGGCGGTACTGGAAACGACACCCTTCGCGTGTCAGGCACCGTCGCCACGCCGACAGCGGTCCAGACCGTCGGCCACTTCGACCGTTTCGAGACGTTCAACGTCCTCGGCGGCTATTGGACTGCGCCCGGCAACACCGGCAGTTTCAATTCGACCACGATCAACGGCGGGGCGCTCGCCGTCAACGGCACGCTCAGCTCGCCGATAACCGTCAACGCCGGCGCGATGCTCGCCGGTATCGGCACCATCACCGGCGCCGTGACCATGAACAGCGGCGGCCTCCTGTCGCCGGGCGGGAGCAGCATCGGCACGCTCAACATCAGTGGCAATGTCGCGTTCAACGCTGGGTCGACGCTCAGCGTCCAGACCAATCCGAATGGGACTTCCGACAAGCTCGCCGTGAGCGGCGGCGTCACGATCTCGAAGGGATCTAGCCTTCAGGTCCTGGCCGGGATTTTCCCCAATTATCCGGCGACGAGCACCTATCTCGTACTGACCGCGACGGGCGGCATAAGCGGCAAGTTCGACTCCGTAATTACCGATTATGCGTACTTCAAAGCGACCGTGAACACTCAGCAGAAGGGAACGATCACCGTTCAGATCGCACCGAACGGCAAGCCGTTGCCTTCGGCAGCTACGGCCTCGACCTTTAGCACGGCGACGGCAGTGGAATCGCTCGGCGGGAGCAGCGCGCTTTACCAGTCGGTGATCTATCAGTCGCTGACCGGCGCTCGTCAGGCGTTCAACGCGCTCTCGGGCTCGGCTTACGCGCGGCTCGATGCGATGATGGACCGCGACGTCGGCAACGTGCGGCTCGGCTTCGATGGCGCGGATCCCGATGCCCCTGCCTTGTCATGGGCCGGTGTCAATTCGCTCGCCGCCCGCGGCATGCACTCGGGCCTGCAGCGCCGCCATGGCGCGCTCTCCCTGTTCATGGTTGGCGGGCGCTATACGACGAGCCTGTCCGATGCCAGCATCAGCGGCGATATCGACAGCCGCTTCCTGGCAGGCGCCGCTGCTTATAAGTCCGGCCGTTTCCGCGCGCTGGCGGCGGTGACCAGTGCCTGGCATGACGTTTCGGTCACCCGGACGATTGTCTTCCCGGGCTTCGCCGAGCGCAGCGAGGCGAGGTATCGCGCCACCACTCACCGGCTCGAGCTCGAGGGCGCCTATGATCTGTCGCGTGAGGCCATCAACATCGCCCCTTATGCGGGTTACGCGCACCTCATGATCTCCTCACCGGCCTTTGGTGAGACAGGGGGCCTGTCGGCACTGACCTTCGGCCGCGAGAATCGCGCCATGGATCAGCTCCGGCTTGGCGTTCGCGCTGCGACCAAGTTCCACCTCGGGGGCGTCCTGTTCGCGCCACATGTCGATGCCGATGTTGAGCGCGTGTGGGGCGCCGGCGATCCAGCACGGACCGCGCGCTTCGCAGGCGCCAACGGCTCATTCGATAATGGTTCGCTCGGCTTCAACCGTCGAGCGAGCTCGATCGATGCCCGCCTCGACCTCGCTGTCGGCCAGGCGATCCTCTCCGCCGACTATCGCGCCCACTTCGGCGACCAATGGAGGGAGCGGAGTGCAAGCCTGACCGCTGCTGTTCACTTTTAAACGGCTCACGGTGTGAGCCTAAGGCGGCCGGCGAACGCGAGCGCCCCAGTGCTGCCTCATTGCTTTCTCACACGCGCTTATGGCAGCAATGGGTCGAAAGCAGACACTAGCGGTCAGTGTCGTTAACTCTATCCGTTGCCTCGTTTCGCGGAGAAAGGCAGCACCTCTGCTCCCTCACGGAGGGTATCAAGATGATCGCTCCACCATTGCGCCATTTCGACGCGCTCAGACCAGTGTGCGCCGCGATGATACACCGCCCGGATTTGATTGCCGTCCGCGTGCGACAAGGCCCGCTCAATCGCGTCAGCGCTCCATCTGCCGCTTTCGTTCAACAGCGACGATGCAGTTGAGCGAAAGCCATGTGCAGTCATCTCGTCCGGTCCATGTCCCATACGCCGCAAAGCGCCGTTGATAGCGTTCTCGCACATTGGCTTCAGCGGCGATCCCAACTTCGGGAATATGTAGCGCCCGCCTCCAGTCAATTCCGCTGCTTCCCGCAAGATCATTATCGCCTGTCGCGACAGGGGCACCCGGTGCGGCTGGCGTTGCTTCATCCGTTCGGCCCGCATCGTCCAGAGCGCCTTGTCGAAATCAATCTCGCTCCACTCGGCCTTTCGCACTTCGCCTGGCCGCTGATAAACATGCGAGGTAAAGCGCAGCGCTAGCTTCGTGACTGGCTGGCCAGGATAGGTCTCAATCGACCGCAACAGCTTCCCGAATGCGATGGGATCGGTGATTGCCGCATGATGCTTCGCGACAGGCGAAACCAGTGCGCCCTGCAACGGCTGCGCCGGATCGGTCGACGTCCGCGCCGTCGCAACGGCATAACGGAAGACGCGGCTGGAGAAGGATCGCAAGCGTCGCGCCGTCTCACGCTGCCCCGCCTGCTCGACCTTCTTCAGCACAGCCAGCAGTTCATGAGGGCTTATTTCGGCTATGGGACGCGCGCCCAATGCTGGTGATAGTTTGCTCAGAAGCCAGCGCGTTTTCTCGATGGTGACAACTGACCTGCCTTCCGCTTCCAACTTCGCGATATACTCGTCCGCGATCCCAGCGAAGGTAGTGGCGGCGACAATCCGATTCGCAATCCGGGCTTCGCGCTTGGTGACGGACGGATCGTTCCCGGCCTGTGCGGACTGGCGCGCCGCGTCGCGCCGTGCGCGGGCCTCCTTCAAGCCGACTTCGGGATAGCTGCCCAAAGCCAGCTTCTTCTCCTTGCCGTCGATCCGATACTTTAGCCGCCACAGCTTCGACTCAGTTGCCGTAACCAGCAAATAGAGACCCTTGCTGTCTGTGAGTTTTCGATCGCTCGTTTCGGCCTTTGCCAGCCGGATCGCGGTATCGGTCAATGCCATGATGTTCGCCCTCCCTCGACACAGAAATCGACCAATTCGAAAAGGCCCCCAAAAAGGCCCCCAAATTTTTGCGATTGTCAGCGAACGCCAGCAACCAAGAGCGATCAATTCAGACTAGAAAGTAGCTGATTTCTGCGGATTCTTCAACCCATGCGCGAACGCTGGCGAATTGGGAAATGGTGCCCAGGAGAGGACTCGAACCTCCACGCCCTTGCGAGCGCCAGCACCTGAAGCTGGTGCGTCTACCAATTCCGCCACCTGGGCACGGGAACGAAGATCTAGTGGTAGGGCGGCGCGCTTAAAGGGGCGCCGGCCGGCCTTGTCAACGGGCCAGTCGCGAGCGGCGGTGCGATCCCGGCTAATGCCCGGATTGCTCCGCCGGCTGATATTCCAGCAAGTCGCCCGGCTCGCACCGCAACCGCTCGCATATCGCCTCGAGAGTCGCGAAGCGAATGCCCTTCACCTTGCCCGATTTCAGCAGCGACAAATTGGCTTCGGTGATTCCGATATCGGCCGCGAGGTCCTTGGATTTGACCTTGCGCATGGCCAGCATGACGTCGAGCCGGACGATGATCGGCATCAGACGATCTCGCTCATTTCATCCTGGATCGCCCGCGCCCGCTCGAACATGCGGGCGATCAGCAGCAACAGGAGCGTCAGGCCGACCAGCAGGAGTTCGCGAAGATCGATAAGGACCATGATGCGGTGGCGACCCCCATGCATCGGAGCCGCGGTGGCCAGGATCATCGGCGCAACGGCGGTGAAAAGCGCCATGACCAGCATCCACACGGCGAATTGGCGGAAGCTGCGGACGACCGCGCGCGAGAAGAGGTCGCCGCCCGCAATCGCCCGAAGCGCCGCGCTCAACCAGTAGATCGCGATCGCGAGCAGAACGAGAACGCCGTCGCCGACGGTCGGAATTCCTTCAACACCCGCGCTGCGGGGTTGGAGGATCACCGGCGCACCGGCGATGCGGATTCCAAATTGTCCGCAGATCACCAGCGCCAGAACCGCTCCGAAAACAATGAGGACGCCAAGCCTCAAGCGGCGGGCATAGCGTTTGATGATTTCGTCATCCATTTCTTTTTCTCTTTACATTATTATCGTTATACAATAATATATTCTTGCTCTATGATGACATAAAGGATCCGCAAGGTGAATAGATCCGCGAAGATTTGGTCCGGGGCCGCCGCTTTGGCCCTGTTCGGCGGCCTGTGCGCCGCCCACCCCGGACATCCGCCCCTTCCGAAGCCCGTGATCTCCGTCGCCCCGAGCGAGCGTCCAGTTTCATTCGAGCTGTTCCGGGGAAACCGGATTGTGATTCCCATCCGGCTCAACGGCCATGAGACGCAGGCTATGCTCGATACGGGCGCCAGCCTGACGACGATCGATCGGGCCTATGCGAGGTCGATCGGCCTTCCCGAGGGATTCAAGATTCAGGCCAAGGGCGCGGGCGGCGACGTCGACGCGGAGCTCGTATCCGGCTTGACCCTGGATATCGGCGCTCTTCGGATCGACAAAGCGAGCGTTGGAGTGATGGACCTGGCGACCGTCGCGCGAGGGATCGGGCGACCGATCAATGTCGTTCTTGGCCGCGACTTCTTCAATTCGGCGGTCATCTCGATCGACTGGGCCAGGAAGCAGCTTGTGGTGCGGCCGCACGAATCGTTCCAGCCGGATGCCGCAGCCACGGCAATGCAGCTGACCAAGCGCGGGCCATTCAACACAATTTCGGTTTCGATCGCCGGCGCACCACCGGTCGAAGCCTTGTTCGATCTCGGTAACGGCAGCCCGCTGGTTATGCCGATAACCTATTGGGGCCATCGGCCCGAGGTTGCGAACCTCAAATATGCCGGTGCGATGAGTGGCGGAGTAGGGGGCGTCCATCCGGCTCGCGCGGTCATCGTCCCGTCGGTCACGCTGGCTGGAAAGACATTCACCTTGGTTCCGGCGATTCTGTCGGAATCAGGTAATGACGACGATCCGACGCAAATGACGAATGTCGGAATCGGACTGATGAAACAGTTCAAGGTCGATCTCGATCTCGGTCGCGACCGCATTTACCTGACGCCGCGGACCGACGCCCCCCTGTTCGAGCGAGATCGCGCCGGTGTCCGATTCGACCTGTTGGACGACCGTCTCAAAGTCACCTTCGTTTCCCCGCAAGGACCCGCGGCCGCGGCCGGCCTGAAGGTTGGCGACGAGATTGTTGCCGTCGACGAACGGCAGGTCACGCATGACTATTACAGCGGACCGGATTGGGTGAGGGGCCCGGTCGGTAAATCCATCTCTCTCACCCGCGCCGACGGTAGCAAGGCCAAGGTCACGCTGTCCGACTATTTTTGAACGCGATGAAGCGGCGCGCCGCTTGTCAGCCGCAAGCGGGTAGCGCTAGTGCGATCGCATGCTCGAACGCGCGGAAGAGTTGGTCACCGTCTTCGGCGGCGGGGGATTCATCGGCCGTTACGTCTGCGAATTCTTGCTGAAGAGCGGCGTCAGGGTGCGGATCGCGCAACGCAATCCGCGCCAGGCCTATATCATCCAGCCACTCGGGCAGGTCGGGCAATTCGGCTTCGTCGCCGCGGACGTCACCAACGCCGACAGCGTCCGCCGGGCGCTCCATGGCGCGACGGCCGTCGTCAATCTCTGCGGCGTGTTTGGCGCGGAGATGCGCGCCGTGCATGTCGACGGTGCGCGCAACGTCGCCGAGGCGGCGCGCGATGGCGGCCTCGATGCTGTGGTCCAGGTTTCGGCGATCGGCGCGAGCTTAAAATCGGAATCGACTTACGGCCGGACGAAGGCCGAAGGCGAGGAGGCGGCACGCGCAGCCTTTCCGAGCGCGACGATCGTCCGCCCGTCGCTGGTCTTCGGACCCGAGGACGAGCTGACCAACCGTTTCGCCGGCTTGGCGCGGCTGCCGTTTCTGCCGGTGATCGCCGCGGCCCGGAAGTTTCAGCCGGTCTATGTCCGCGACCTCGGCAAGGCGATCGCCATGGCTGCGCTCGATCCCCGGCGCTTTGGCGGCAAGACCTATGAGATCGGCGGGCCGCAGGTGATGAGTATGATCGAGCTTCACCGCGCGATCCTCGAGATCACCGGCCAGAAGCCGGAGATCGTGCCGCTGCCCGACCTGTTCGCCGGCCTGCTGTCGAAGCTTGGCTGGCTGCCCGGCGCGCCGCTGACGCGCGACCAGTGGCTGATGCTCCAGCGCGACAATGTGCCCTCGGGCGAGCTGCCCGGCCTCGAGGCATTCGGCATCCGGCCGGCGCCGCTCGTAGCGGTTGCCTACGAATGGCTCGGCCGCTTCCACAAGGGCGGGAAGTTTGCCGGCCGGCGAATTCATTTGACCGCGACGAACTGACCACGGATCGCGTGAACCGATGCCCGTCCTGCTGATCGCCATCATCCTCGGCATCGTCGAGGGCGTCACGGAGTTCCTGCCGGTATCCTCGACCGGCCATCTGATCCTGGCCACCAAGCTGCTCGGCTTCGATGCCGAAAAATGGGCGGCGTTCAACGTCATCATCCAACTGGGCGCGATCCTCGCGATCGTGGTTCTTTATTGGCGCACCTTCTGGGCGGTGATCGAGGGGCTGATCAGGGGCAATGCGATGTCGTGGCGCTTCGTCCGCAACGTCCTGATCGCCTTTCTCCCGTCGGCAATCCTGGGCTTCATCCTGATCAAGAATATCGAGGCGTTGCTGGGGAATGCCTACGTCGTCGCCGTCGCCTTCGTCGTCGGCGGCATCGCGATCCTGGTGATCGAGAAGCTGGCCAAACGGTCGGACGTCGTCGGTATCGCCGAGCTGCCGGTCAGCACCGCGGTCGGGATCGGGATCGCCCAATGCCTGGCGATGATCCCGGGTGTCAGCCGCTCGGGCGCGACGATCATGGGCGCGCTTTCGCTCGGCGTCGAGCGGCGCACCGCCGCGGAATTCAGCTTCTTCCTCGCGATCCCGACCATGGCAGGAGCGACCACGCTCGAGTTCGTAAAGCACCGGCACGAGTTGCTGGCGGGGGCGAGCGGGGTGGGCCTGGGGGCGGTCGCGGTCGGTTTCGTCGTCAGCTTCGTCGTCGCGCTCGTCGTGGTGCGCGCTTTCGTGCACTACATTTCGCGGCACGGCTTTGCGCCTTTCGCCTGGTACCGGATCGCCGCCGGTCTCGTCGCGCTGGCATGGCTGGTCATGCGGCATTGAATTTTAACTTGCGCCGTCAATGAGCCGGGCCGATAATTCAGTGACTTAGACGGTGAGTGCAATGTCCAAGAACCTTTTCATCCTTCCGCTGCTGCTGTGCGCCAGCCCCGCTGTCGCGCAGCCGTTGCCGCAACTTCCGCCCGAGCTGACCGACCCGAGAACGGCGGACAAGCTCGCCAATGCCATGCAAGGCCTGTCGCAGGCGCTGCTGGATATGAGGGTGGGCGAGGTGCGCGCGGCGCTCGAAGGACGCCAGGCTGGCCCCGCGGAGAAGCGGATGACCGTGCGCGACATGGCCCGACAGGACGACCCGGATTTCGACCGCCACGTTCAGCAAAACATCGCCAATGTCCGCCCAATGGTGCGGCAGAGCATGAATGCGGTGAACCAGGCGCTGCCGGCGATGATGCAGGGCCTCGCCCAGGCCCAGCAGGCGCTCGAGCGCGCGGTCGCGAACATGCCCGATCCAACCTATCCCAGGCGCTAATCTTAAGCGCGTTAACCGGGCGTCAGGAACAGGTCGCGATGCTCGCTCGCTGATTCTGTCGAGAGGGCAAACGTGAAATTCTTTCGAACTTGCTGGGCCGTGTCGGCCTTGATGCTGCCGGCCGTCGCTCAGGGCCAAGGCAGGCCAATCAATTCATCGAAAAGTCCGCCGGCTCAGGTTCAGCCCAGTCCGGCTGCCCTTGAGCTGGCGAGAGCGCTCGCCGCTCCACGGCTTCTGTGGTTTGCACGAACAACCGCCGGCGAGGTGAAGCAGCGCGTAAAGTCGGAGCTCCTTTCGGTCCATCTCTCCACCCGAGGAATGGGCTGCGATCCCAAGAATCCTGAATGCCAGGCCGCCGCCGACGCCATCGCAAGCAAGCATGCAGAGGAATATGCGCGGGTGGTCAACGAGGCGATCGATGGCGGCTGGGCACAGATTTTCGAAGCGAAGATGTCTCCAGCGCAAATTCGCGCGACGCTGAGCTTCGCAAAAACCGAAGCCGGCCAGGCATTCGCCGCGGCATTTCAGGTCGATCCGGCGAAAGATCGAACGCTCCTGACGCGCATCCTGGCCACGACGAAGCTGCCCCAAAGTCCATTCGATGAGTTCTACGAGGCGACGAAGCAGCTCCCGCGCGCACCTTTGCCCTTTGCTCCGCCGGTGCCGGCACCCCCGCCGCCAGCTCGGCGGGATCATTGATGCCTGGCGACAGGTCAGCATTGCTGAGGCTCTTGAAATAGGCTGCCAATGACGGTGGACTAGCCATGCGGCCCCGCTAAAGCTGCCCTTCGATGTGGCAGCTCTTCCAGTTCCCTCTCTGCCCCTTTTCCCGCAAGGTCCGGCTGGTGCTCGCCGAGAAGGGCGTCGGCCATGAGCTGGTGCGCGAGAACCCGTGGGAACGCCGCGACGAATTCATGGACCTGAACCCCGCCGGCGAGACGCCGGTGATGGTCGAGCCGGACCAGGCGGTGACGCTGATCGGCTCGCAGCCGATCGTCGAATATTTTGACGAGACTGTGGACCGAATGCCGATGATCCACGGCAATGCCGCGCTGCGCGCCGAAATCCGCCGGATGACCGAGTGGTTCGACATCAAGCTCTACCGCGAGGCGGTCGAGCCGATGATGAACGAGCGGATGCGCAAGCGGCTGGTCAACCGCGAGAGCCCGGACACGAGGGTGCTGCGCGAGGCGATGCGGACCGCGTCCGAGCATCTCGACTATCTCGACTATCTGCTCGACCATCGGAGATGGCTCGCCGGGCCGGGCCTGAGCCTCGCCGACTTCACCGCGGCGGCGCATCTTAGCGTGATCGATTATCTCGGCGCGCTCGACTGGCGCGGGCATAAGCAGACCAAGGACTGGTACGCGGTGATGAAGTCGCGGCCCTGCTTCCGGCCGTTACTCGGCGAGCGGATGGAAGTGATCGTTCCGCCCGGGCACTATGACAAGGTGGACTTTTAGGCCGCGATCAGCGCCCCGCGATAGACCTGGTCTTCGAGCGTCCGGCCGGCACCCAGCGCGACGCAGCTCATTGGATCGTCGGCGACATGCACCGGCAATCCGGTCGCGTCCTGCAGCACGATGCTGATCTCGCGCAGCAGCGACCCGCCGCCGGTCATCGTGATGCCCTGGTCGATCACGTCCGCGGCGATTTCCGGCTGCGTATGCTCGAGCGCCGTGCGGACGACCTCGATGATCTGGTTCACCGGCTCGGCGAGCGCATCGGCAACCTGCGACTGGTTGAGCTCGATCTCGGCCGGCATGCCGCGGCCGACATCGCGGCCGCGAACCAGCGCCGTCACCCCCTTGCCGTCGGCGGGACGCACCGCGGCGCCGATCTCGAGCTTCACGCGCTCGGCCGTGCCTTCGCCGATCAACAGATTGTAGTTGCGCCGCACGTAGGAGGCGATCGCCTCGTCCATCTTGTCGCCGCCGACCCGCGCCGAACGACACAGCGCCAGGCCCTGGAGCGAGATGACGCCGACCTCGGTCGTGCCGCCGCCGATGTCCACCACCATCGACCCGATCGGATCGGCGACCGGAAGCCCGGCGCCGATCGCCGCGGCCATCGGCTCCTCGATCAGCGAGACCTTGTCGGCGCCGGCGTTGGTCACCGCGTCGCGGATGGCACGCCGTTCGACGTTGGTCGCGCCGGACGGAATGCAGATCACGACTTCGGGCCCGCGCGAGAAGCGGCTTGGGCCGCCGTGCGCCTTGCGGATGAAATGCTTGATCATCTCCTCCGCGACCTCGATGTCGGCGATGACGCCCGCGCGGAGCGGCCTGATCGTCCGGATGTTGTCGGGCGTCTTGCCCATCATCAGCTTGGCGTCGTTTCCGACGGCGCGGACCTTTCGGACCCCGTTCTCGATTTCCATCGCGACGACGGAGGGCTCGCTCGTGATGATGCCCTGGCCGCGAACGTAGACCACCGTATTGGCGGTTCCGAGGTCGATAGCGACGTCACGCGAAGAAAAGTTGAACAGTGAACGCATGGGTTGGCCCCCCGGCCAAAAAAACGAATCTGATTCCAAAGGCTTAGGGGAGACTGGCCCGGCGACCAGATGGTTAATGGCGGTTAAGCGCGGAGCGTTCCTCAACCGGGTTGAGCTGAGAATCGCTCAGGCGCGAATTGCCGACACCAGGTAGTTGAGCCGAACATCATCGCTGAGGTGCAGCCCGCGTGTGGGACTCCAGGCGATTCCTTCAACATCGACACATTTCAGCCCGGCATTGCCGAGTAGCAGCTTCATCCGCTCCGGCGCGATGAACTTCGCGAAATCGTGAGTGCCCTTCGGGATTCGGCCAAGCCCTTCGCCGACGGTGATCATCAGCAGCTTCGACCAGCCGGTCGCATTGGGCGTCGACATGACCAGCAGCCCGTCGGGCGCGAGCCGCCGCGCGAGTGCCGCCACGAACGCCGCGGGCTCCGCGACATGCTCGATCACCTCCATGCAGGTGATCAGGTCGAATTGGCCTTCGAGCTCCTGCAGCTCGCCCGAGCGATAGTCGATGGTCAGGCCCATCGCCGCCGCATGGCCGCGGGCGGCGGCAATCAGCTCCTGCGAAGCATCGAGGCCGGTGACCTTTGCGCCCAGCCGCGCCAGCGGCTCCGCGAGCAGCCCCGCGCCGCAGCCGACGTCGAGCGCGCTCTTTCCGTTCAGGGGGGTGTGCGAACATTCGTCGCACTGCCAATGGTGGTCGATCTGGTCGCGTATGTATTTGAGGCGCACCGGATTGAGCTTGTGCAGCATCGCTTCGGGCCCGGCCGGATCCCACCAGCTGCCCGCGTGGCTCGCGAATTGCTTCACTTCGTCGGCGATGATGCTGCTCACGCCGCCCCCATGCATCCCAGACTTGCAAAGGGAAAGGGAGCTGTGCGTTGGGGCTCGTGCGATGGATCATTTCCAGCTCAAGGACGGAGAGCTTGCCTGCGAGGAGGTGGGGCTCGCCGAGATTGCGGCGAGCGTCGGCACGCCGGTTTATGTCTATTCGACGGCGACCATGTGCCGCCATGTCGCGGCGCTGTGTGAGGCGCTGGAGCCGCTTCCCGACCCGCTGATCGCTTATGCGGTCAAGGCCAATCCCAACGGGGCCGTGATCTCGACTCTGGCCAAAGCGGGGCTCGGCGCCGACGTGGTCTCGGGCGGTGAATACCGCCGCGCGCGAGCGGCGGGCGTGCCGGCGGACAAGATCGTCTTCTCGGGCGTCGGCAAGACCGAGGAGGAAATGCGCCTCGCGCTCGAAGGCGGTCTCTATCAGTTCAATCTCGAGTCGCTCGACGAAGCCGAGATGCTGTCCGCTGTCGCCAAGGCGATGGGCCGCACGGCCCCGGTCGGCTTCCGCGTCAATCCGGACGTCGCCGCGGGAGGTCATTCCAAGATCACCACCGGCGCGGCCGAGAACAAGTTCGGGATTGCGATTGGCGATGCGCCGGGCGCCTACGCCCGCATCGCGACGCTGCCCGGCTTGATGGTCCAGGGCGTCGCCGTCCATATCGGCAGCCAGCTGACCAGCCTCGACCCGCTCGACCGCGCCTTCACCCGCCTCGGCGAGCTGATCGCCGAGTTGCGAGCCGCGGGCCACACGATCGGCGTCGCGGACCTCGGTGGCGGGCTCGGAGTTCCCCACGATCCCGACCATCCGGCGCCGCCAAGCCCGGCCGACTATGGGGCCATGGTCCGGCGCATCGCCGGCGGATGGAACGCGCGCCTGGTGTTCGAGCCGGGCCGGCTGATCGTCGGCAATGCCGGCGTCCTGCTTTCGCGTGTGATCCGGGTGAAGCCGGGCGCGACCGACCCGTTCGTCATCGTCGACGCGGCCATGAACGACCTCATGCGGCCAGCGCTCTACGACGCATGGCACCGGATCGAGGCCGTCAGGCCCAGCGGCAATCGGCGCACCGCCAATGTCGTCGGCCCGGTGTGCGAGACCGGGGATACCTTCGCGACGGCGCGGCCGATGGACGAGGTCGAAGCCGGCGACCTCGTCGTGTTCCGCACCGCCGGCGCCTACGCGGCAGCCATGTCGAGCACCTACAATTCGCGCCCGCTGACGCCTGAAGTGCTGGTTGACGGCAAGCGGTGGGCCATCGTCCGCCCGCGCGTCGATGTCGATGCGCTGATCGCCGCCGACCGAATTCCCGACTGGCTTGGCGGTTGCGCCGACTCGCCCAGCAGCTAAGACCCGCCGCAATGCCGCCGCCGAAGACCCGCATCGTGATGAAGTTCGGCGGCACGTCGATGGCGGGCATCGAGCGTATCCGGCACGTCGCCGGCCTGGTGAAGCGCGAGGCTGACCGCGGCAATGAGGTCGCCGTCGTGGTCTCCGCCATGGCGGGCGAGACCGACCGCCTCGTCCAGATGTGCAGGGAAGCCGCGCCGCTCTATGACCCGCGCGAGTATGACGTGGTCGTCGCGTCCGGCGAGCAGGTGACCTCGGGCCTTCTCGCGATCACCCTTTCTGGCATGGGGCTGAACGCGCGTTCCTACATGGGCTGGCAGCTGCCGATCCGCGCGTCGGGCCATTCGTCGGCGCTGATCGACCATATCGAGGCGGACATCCTGGAGGATGTTTTCGTCAAGGGCGGAATCGCCGTCATCCCGGGCTTCCAGGGTATCACCGCCGAAGGCGATCTCGCGACGCTGGGCCGTGGAGGGTCGGATACCTCGGCCGTTGCGCTTGCCGTCGCCGTCAACGCCGACCGCTGTGATATCTACACCGACGTCCAGGGCGTCTTCACCACCGACCCGCGGATCGTCCCGCGGGCGAGAAAGCTCACAGCCATCACCTATGAGGAGATGCTGGAGCTCGCGTCGGTCGGAGCCAAGGTCCTTCAGACCCGCTCCGTCGGGCTTGCCATGCGCTACAACATGGCGCTGCAGGTACTATCATCGTTCGAGGACAGGCCCGGGACGCTCATCGTCTCCGACGAAAGTATCGAGGAGCTCAACATGGAACGGCAGCTCGTCACGGGCATCGCCCATGATAAGAACGAGGCGCGGATCACGCTGACCGGATTGCCGGACAAGGCCGGCACGGTGGCGGCGATCTTCGCGCCGCTCGCGAAAGCCGGCATCAATGTCGACATGATCGTCCAGAGCGGCGCCGGGACTGGCGCCCCCAGCGATCTCACATTCACGGTTCCCACTGCGTCGCTGACGCATGCGGTCGCCGAGCTCGAGAAAGCGAAGGAGGCGATCGGCTTCGACCAGATCATCACCGACACCGATGTCGTGAAGGTGAGCGCGGTCGGAATCGGCATGCGCTCCAACGCCGGGATCGCCGCGACGATGTTCGAAACGCTGGCCGAGCGCGGGATCAACATCCTCGCCATCTCGACCTCCGAGATCAAAGTCTCGGTGCTTCTCCCCGAGGAATATACCGAGCTTGCGGTCCGCGTCCTGCATACTGCCTTCGGCCTCGATACGGAGGAGGCGGCATGAGCGGCGAGGGGCTCATTGCGGAGCCGCGCGCGGTCCATGCCAGCGTCGGCCACGCACGGCTCAAGGAGCTGATGCATCGCGGGACCGAGTTCCTCGGCTGCACCCACGCCATCATGGGGGGCGCGATGAGCTGGGTCTCCGAACGCCACCTCGTCTCCGCCATTTCCAACGCCGGCGGATTCGGCGTCATCGCCTGCGGGGCGATGAGCCCGGAGCTGCTCGACACCGAGATCGCCGAGACCAAACAGCGCACCGGCCGCCCGTTCGGCGTCAATCTCATCACCATGCACCCGCAGATCTCCGAGCTGATCGACGTCTGCGCGAAGCATCAGGTCAGCCACGTCGTGCTCGCCGGCGGTCTGCCGCCCGGCGGAGCAATAGAGCGAATCAAGGCCAATGGGGCAAAACTGATTGCGTTCACGCCTGCGCTCTCGCTCGCGAAGAAGCTGATACGGTCAGGCGCCGACGCCTTGGTCATCGAAGGCATGGAGGCCGGCGGTCATATCGGGCCGGTTTCGACTTCGGTGTTGGCTCAGGAGATCTTGCCGAACGTCAGCAAGGACATTCCCGTGTTCGTCGCCGGCGGGATCGGCCGCGGCGAGGCGATCGCCGCCTATCTCGAAATGGGCGCGGTCGGAGTCCAGCTCGGCACCCGCTTCGTCTGCGCGAATGAGAGCATCGCGCACCCCAACTTCAAGAAGGCGTTCATCCGCGCCTCGGCGCGCGATGCGATTCCATCGGTGCAGATCGACCCGCGCCTGCCCGTCATCCCGGTTCGAGCGCTCAAGAACCGCGAGATGGAGAATTTCGCCGCGAAGCAGCGCGAAGTGGCCCAAAAGCTCGACGAAGGCGCGATCGAAATGGCCGAGGCGCAGCTCCAGATTGAGCATTATTGGGCTGGCGCGCTGCGCCGAGCGGTGATCGACGGCGACGTCGAATCAGGGTCGGTCATGGCCGGCCAGTCCGTCGGCATGGTCAATCGCGAGGAGCCAGTGGCCGCGATCATCCAGGAGCTGGTCGACGAAGCCGCTGCCGCGCTCGAAAGCCGCGGCTAGGCCCGACGGACCGTCTCGCGACGGTACAGCGGCAGATGAGCGCTTCATGCTTGGGTCGCCGCGTGAGACGACAGAGGAATGGGCGACTCCACATCTCAGACCTGCCGCCGCCGCTGTGAGCGCGAGCCGGTCGTCCTTGCCGGCTCGGCGTTCGGACTTGGACGCTCGCGCTCGATCATCGTCTCGGACCTCTCGTCCGGAGGTGCACGGCTCGACGCCCGCGACATGCCGGCGCCGGGCGACGACGTGCTTGTCGTGGTCGGGCCATTCGATGGCCTCGCGACGGTCGTCTGGCGGTCGGACGACAAGTGCGGCATCCAGTTTGACGACGTGGTGGCCGATGAAACGCTCGGCCGAATGAAGAGCGAAGCCAAATGGATGTCGGTCGCGGGCTGGTACCGCTGAATTCCCAAGCCAGGCATATTTGATTTGATCGCGCGCGTGACAGGCTCGCGCTCCATCTGATAGCCGGGCGGCGATGCCCTTGAGCGCCGCCACTTCCGCCCGCGAGATCCTGACCGGTCTGCACGCGATCATGGCGAGCCGCGGCTCCGCGCAGTCCAAGCTCGACAAGGTCGTCGACCTGATCGCCGAGAAAATGGCGAGCGAAGTGTGCTCGATCTACTTGTTGCGCGACAACAATCTCGAGCTTTTCGCCACGCACGGCCTACGCAAGGAAGCGGTGCACGTCACCCGCCTGCGGATGGGCGAGGGGCTGGTCGGAACCATCGCCGCCGAAGGCCGGGTTCTGAACCTTGCCGAGGCCGCCGAGCACCCGGCGTTCCTGTACAAGCCCGAGACCGGCGAGGAGCGCTATCACAGCTTCGCCGGCGTCCCGATCGTCCGGCTCGAAAGCCCGATCGGTGTCCTCGCCGTCCAGCACGCCGATCCGCGCCGCTACGCGGACGTCGAGATCGAGGCGCTACAGACCGTCGCCATGGTGCTGTCGGAGATGATCGCGGCGGCGCGCCTGGTCGATGGGTCGCGGCGCGGTAGGCTGCGCAGCGCCGGCCCATTGCGCCTGCCCGGCCTCAGGCTGGTCGCCGGCATGGCCAAGGGCGAAGCGGTGTTCCACGAGCCGCGCGTGATCGTCGAGCATACGGTCGCCGACGACATCGAGGCTGAGCGCGAGCGGGTTTATTCCGCCTTCCGCAAGATGCGCGAGCAGATCGACAATATGGCGCGCGAGGCGGAGTTCGGGACCACCGGCGAGCATCAGGAGATCCTCGAGACCTACCGGATGTTCGCCTATGACGAGGGCTGGTCGCGACGGATCAACGCGGCGATCGACAGCGGCCTGACCGCCGAAGCCGCGATCGAGCGCGTCCAGCAGCGCACGCGCGCCCGGATGCGCGAGATCGACGATCCGCTCCTCCAGGAGCGGATGCACGACCTCGAGGACCTATCCAACCGGCTGCTGAGGATCGTCTCGGGCCGCATGGGGACGGCGGCACAGACCGGTCTGACGCATGACGCCGTGCTGATCGCCCGCAACCTCGGACCCGCCGAGCTGCTCGAATATGACCGCCGGCACCTGAAGGCCGTGCTGCTCGAGGAAGGCTCGCTGACCTCGCACATGACGATCGTCGCCCGGGCGATCGGAGTCCCGGTGATCGGTCGCCTCCACGACATCCGCCACAGCGTCCAGGAAGGCGAGACGATCCTCGTCGATGGCGACAACGGCAGCGTGATCATCCGCCCGAACCGGCAGCTGCTCGCCGGATTCGAACACCGGATGACGCTCAGCCAGAAGCGCCGGGCCGAATTCGCCGCCGTCAGAAACCTGCCGGCCAAATCCCTCGACGGAGTGCAGCTGAGCGTCATGGTCAATGCCGGGCTTGCCGAGGACGCGGTGGCTCTGCCGATGACCGGCGCCTACGGCATCGGCCTGTTCCGCACCGAGTTTCAGTTCCTCGTCTCGGCGACGCTGCCGGGCCGTGACCGCCAGCTCAGGCTCTACACCAAGGTGCTCGAAGCCGCTGCCGGCCGGCCGGTCGTCTTCCGTACGGTCGATATCGGCGGGGACAAGGCCTTGCCCTACCTTACGGATGACGCCGAGGAGCAAGCCGAGAATCCGGCGATGGGCTGGCGCGCGCTGCGTCTTTCGCTCGACCGCTCGACCTTGATGAAGGCCCAGGCGCGAGCGTTGATCGAGGCGTCGGCGGGGAAGGTCCTGCGGGTCATGTTCCCGATGATCTCCGAACCGTGGGAATATGAGGAAGCACGGGCGCTTTTCGAGGAGCAGGTCCAGTGGGCCCGCGATGCGCACCGCAAGCTTCCCTCGCAGATCCTGTTCGGCGCGATGCTCGAGGTACCGAGCCTCGCCGAGATGCTCGACCAGCTGCTCCCGCGCGTCGATTTCATCTCTGTCGGGACCAATGACCTCACCCAGTTCCTGTTCGCCGCCGACCGCTCGGACCCGCGGCTCGCGCAGCGCTACGATTGGGTGAGCCCGGCGATCCTGCGCTTCCTGAAGCGGGTGCTGGACCAGGCGCGCGATGCGGGCGTTCCGGTCCGAGTCTGCGGTGAAATGGCGGGGCGTCCGCTCGAGGCGATGGCGCTCATCGGGCTCGGTACGGAAAATTTCTCCATCACTCCGGCTGCGGTCGGTCCGCTCAAGGCGATGGTCCGCTCGCTCGACGCCGGTGCGATCCGTGCCCGGATGGGTCAGCTGCTCGCCCGCCCGCCGAAGGACATGCGCAAGGCGCTTGGCGACTGGGCGCGGCGACATAGTGTGGTGGTGGGATAGGTTGCGGTTGACACCCGGTCCCCAGGCCTCAAACAAGGCACATGGCCAAGCGCGACCCTGACATTGAGGCGGTGGAAGCCGAGCCCGTGCCGGAGACCCTGCCGACGGCGGGCGAGCGCCTCCGCGCGGCCCGTGAACAGCACAAGCTCAGCCTCGAGGACATCGCCGCCCAGACGCGCATCCCGCAACGACACCTCGCGAGTATCGAAACGGGCGAATGGGACAACCTTCCGGCTCCGACCTACACGATCGGGTTCGCTAAGAACTATGCCGCGATCGTCGGTCTCGACCGCGCTGAAATCGGTGACCAGCTGCGCGAGGAGATGGGCGGCCAGCGCTTTGCGGCCACGTCGGCCGATGTGTTCGAGCCCGCCGATCCCCGCCGGACCATGCCCAAGTCATTGGTCATCGGCGCGGTGGTTGCCGCGGTGCTGCTAATCGCGGTGATGAGTGTCCTCAACCGTCGTTCGCTCGACGGGCCGGACCAGGCGGCGACCAACGCGCCGGTAGCGGCGGCGCCATCGACAACGACACCGGCCGGGCCGCCCGCCGTCAATCGGGCTGGCCAGGTGCCGGTGGTGCTGACCGCCGTCGCGCCGGTCTGGCTTCAGGTGAGCGAGAAGGGTGGAGCGACTTTGTTCTCGGGCATGCTGCAACCGGGTGAGGCTTATCCGGTGCCCGCCACGGCGACGGCTCCGCTGCTCAAGACCGGCAAGCCGGAGGCGCTCAAGATCACCGTCGGCAACAGCGTCGCCGCGTCGGTGGGACCGCCGGCGACGACGGTCACGGACGTCAGCCTGCTGCCGGCCGATTTGCTCAAGGCGCGTCCCGCTGTCCCGGCGGCGGCGGCCGCGCCGGCAAGCGCACCGCCGCCACCGCCCGCGCCGCGGATTCGTCGTCCTCGCTCCAGCTTCTCGCGGTCAGCTGCGCCGCCGCCCGAGGCCGAAACTCCGCCGACTACCAACACCGGCCAGTAGATTCATCGCCGCGCAAGCCGCGAGCGCTCACAGATACGTCCGCAACAAAAAGCGTGGGGAAGACCAAGTGAAGCCTCGTTTGACCATCGCCCTTGCGGCGTGCGCGGCGCTGGTGCCGTCGCATGCCGACGCCCAACGGCAGGCGCCGCCGACGCCTGAGCAACGGATCGACCGGCTGGAGAAGCAGGTGCAGCAGGTGCAGCGGCAAATATTCCCGAAGGGGCGCCCAGCCGACACCGCGGCCTTCGCCGACGATCCCGCCGCGACCCAGTCATCGGTGGTCAGCCTCGACCAGCGTCTCGATGCGATCGAGCGGCAGGTCGCCGATCTCGTCCGGCAATCGGAGGAGAACGGGAACCGGCTGCGCAACCTGGAGACGGGGATTGGCCAGCTCAAGACCGACCAGGACCAGCGCATCGGGGCGCTTGAACAACGGATGAGCGAAGCCGCGGCGACGCCGGCTGTTCCGTCTCCCGCGGTGACGACAGCGCCGGCTGCAACCCCGCCGAAGGCCAAGCCGCCGGCGGCCAAATCGTCAACGCCGAAAAAGACCGCTGCTGCGTCCGAGCCGCCGGTAACAACCGCTACCGCTGCCACGGTTAGCGATGCGGGCGAGGAAGCCTATACGGCGGGCTTCCGCCTGTGGGAGGGCGGCCAGTACGATCAGGCGATCGAATCGCTGAAAGCCTTCACCGCCGCTTATCCGGGGCACCGCCGGGTCAGCTATGCCAAAAATCTGGTCGGACGCGCCTTGCTCGACAAAGGCGATGCGCGCGGGGCGGCAACCGCCCTGCTTGCCAATTACCGCAGCAACCCGGGTGGTGAGCGCGCCCAGGACAGCCTCTTTTATCTCGGGCAGGCGCTGGCGAAGCTCGGCCAGCCGGCACAGGCGTGCAAGGCTTATGCCGAGCTCGACGCAGTGTACGGCGCGAAGGTCCGGCCCGAGCTCAAGAAACTGGAGGCCGACGCCAAGGCGCAGGCGCAATGCGGCTGATGTGCTAGAGCCGGCGGGATGGTTCCCGACCCCGCCGCAGTGGAGCGATTTGGCGCCGACCTTGATGCGCTGATTGCCGCGGACGCCCGGGTCGGCGTCGCAGTGTCCGGCGGTCCCGATAGCCTGGGCTTGCTGCTGCTCGCCGCGGCCGCGAGGCCCGGCCAGGTCGAGGCGGCGACCATCGATCATGGCCTTAGGCCCGAGGCACGCGAGGAAGCCTCGATGGTGGAACGCCTCTGCGGCCGGCTTGGGGTTCCGCACGCGACCCTCACCGCGCGCTGGGCGGAAGTGCCTGAAACCGCAATCCAGGAGCGCGCGCGGCACCAGCGCTACAGGCTCCTCGGTTATTGGGTGGAGGAGCGCGGGCTCGACGCGCTCGCCACCGCCCACCATGCCGAAGACCAGGCCGAGACCCTGCTCATGCGTCTCGCGCGGGGCGCGGGGGTCAGGGGACTTGCCGGAATGCGGCCGCGCTCGGTCTCTCCGGGTGCGCACGTGCGCCTCGTGCGCCCCTTGCTCGGATGGCGGCGCGCCGAGCTGGAGCAGGTCTGCAGCGCCGCGGGTGTGACGCCGGTCGCCGACCCCAGCAACGAGGACGAACGGTTCGAACGGGTTCGAGTCCGCCGCGCGCTCGCCGGCCTCGACTGGCTTGATTCCGGGGCGGTCGCGCAGTCCGCAGCGATCCTAGCCGACGCCGACGCCGCGCTGGACTGGGCCATGAACGCGGAATGGGCCCGGTCAGTGCATGAAAAGCGGGGCAGCATCATTTACCGGCCGTCGGATTTGCCCGCGGAGATCGTACGCCGGATCGTGGCGAAGGCTATTCGCAGGCTCGCGACCGAAGGCGACCGCGACCCGCGTGGGCCCGAGCTCACCCGGCTCATTTCGGCCCTTTCGGACGGCGGGACGGCGACGCTTCGCGGCGTGCTCTGCCGCGGCGGAGCGGAGTGGCATTTCGTTCCGTCGCCGAACCGGACTCGACCTGTGGATAACTTAGAGTAAATTCCTGTCGACGACTCGGGGAAAATTACGAGTGCGTGGAGGGGCCAGTGGATTCGGATGAGCGATTTTTTCGCCGCAGGGCGAACGAGGAGCTGGCGGCCGCACGCCGCGCCGTGACCGATGCCGCCCGCGACCGGCGCCTGCTGCTCGCGGACAGGTTCATGGAGCGCCTGAAGGCCGTCGAAACGGGTTGCGTCACGGCTGACTGACGCCTTTGCGGCGCCCGAGGCGCCGCTCGCCGCCGTCGTCCCGAGGCGGCACAACGTTCACCTCATCCTAAGGCCGCATTGTTATTGGGCCGGATACGCCTATTTTATCGGGCGGGCGCGCATGCCCGGAAAGACGAGCGATGAACGACAAAGACAAGAAGCCAGGCAATCCCTGGACTAAGAGCCTGCTCATCTGGGGCGGCGTGCTCTTCGCGCTCGTCCTGTTCGTCCAGATGCTCGACGGCGGCTCGCGCGCCGCGACGGGCCAGGCGATCCCTTATTCGGAGTTCGTCCGCCAGG
The DNA here is from genome assembly GCF_045810705.1 of Sphingomonas sp. Classification (GTDB taxonomy): domain Bacteria; phylum Pseudomonadota; class Alphaproteobacteria; order Sphingomonadales; family Sphingomonadaceae; genus Sphingomicrobium. Next base: position 201,402 of record NZ_JBJMVI010000002.1, read on the forward strand.
TTGATGAGGGCAATGTCCGCACCGTCGTCATCGCCGCCGGTGGGACAAGCAACAACTCAACTATCGCTGGCAAACTCGCGAGCGGCGAGGATTTCCACACGATCGCCCCCGCTGGCTCCAACGTCGCCGACCGGATGGTCCAGAAGGGCGTCGCGGTGCAGGTCAAGGCCGAGGAGCAGTCGAGCATCTGGCTCTACATGCTCTATAACTCGCTGCCGTTCCTGCTCATCCTGGGAATCAGCTTCTTCGTCATGCGCCAGATGCAGAAGAACGCCGGCTCGGGCGCGATGGGCTTCGGCAAGAGCCGCGCCCGGATGCTGACCGAAAAGCAGGGCCGCGTGACCTTCCAGGACGTGGCCGGCATCGACGAGGCCCGCGAGGAGCTGCAGGAAATCGTCGAGTACCTCAAGGATCCCGGCAGGTTCGCGCGGCTCGGCGGCAAGATCCCCAAGGGCGCGCTGCTGGTTGGCCCTCCGGGCACCGGCAAGACGCTTCTCGCCCGCGCCATCGCGGGTGAGGCGGGCGTTCCTTTCTTCACCATTTCCGGCTCTGACTTCGTCGAGATGTTTGTCGGCGTCGGCGCCAGCCGCGTTCGCGACATGTTCGACCAGGCCAAGAAATCGGCGCCGTGCATCGTCTTCATCGACGAGATCGACGCCGTCGGCCGCCACCGCGGCGCCGGGCTCGGCAACGGCAATGACGAGCGCGAGCAGACCTTGAACCAGCTGCTGGTCGAAATGGACGGCTTCGAGGCCAACGAAGGCATCATCATCATCGCCGCGACCAACCGGCCCGACGTGCTCGATCCGGCGCTGCTCAGGCCCGGCCGCTTCGACCGCCAGGTCGTCGTGCCGCGCCCCGACATCGACGGCCGCGAGCAGATCCTCGGCGTCCACATGAAGAAAGTGCCGCTGGCACCTGATGTCGACCCTCGCGTGATCGCGCGCGGCACGCCCGGCTTCTCCGGCGCCGACCTCGCCAACCTCGTCAACGAGGCCGCGCTCCTCGCCGCTCGCCGCGGCAAGCGCCTGGTCGCGATGCAGGAGTTCGAGGACGCCAAGGACAAGGTGCTGATGGGGACCGAGCGCAAGTCGATGGTCATGACCGAGGACGAGAAGCGCATGACCGCCTATCACGAGGCCGGCCACGCCATCGTCGCGCTCAACGAGTCCGCGTCCGACCCGATCCACAAGGCGACGATCATCCCGCGCGGCCGGGCCCTTGGCCTGGTCATGCGTCTTCCCGAACGGGACAGCTATTCCTATCACCGCGACAAGATGTACGCGAACCTCGCCGTGGCGATGGGCGGCCGCGTCGCCGAGGAAATGATCTTCGGCTATGACAAGGTCTCATCCGGTGCCTCTTCCGATATCCAGTATGCGACGCAGCTGGCGCGCGACATGGTGACCCGCTGGGGCATGTCGGACGCGCTCGGGCCGCTGCAATATGCAGACCCGGACGAGGAGGTGTTCCTCGGCTATTCGGTCAACCGCCAGCGGCAGATGTCGAACGAGACCGCGCAGGCGATCGACAAGGAAATCCGCAAGGTCGTCGAAGACGGCTACGAGCGGGCCAAGTTCCTCCTGACCGAGAACAAGGCGGACCTCGAGGCTCTCGCGCAGGCGCTGCTCGAATATGAGACCTTGTCGGGCGACGAGATCAAGAGGGTGCTTGCCGGCGAGGCGATCGACCGCGGCGGAAGCAAGGGTCCGGTGATCCCCGCGGCGGGCTCGTCGATCCCGAAGGCCAAGCGGCCCAAGCCCGGCGCCGTCGGCGGCCCGGCTGCCGCCGGCGCCTGAGGTTCGTTCGTTAAACGGCTGTTCAGTCCTGTTGCCTTCAGTGCGCAACAGGGAGGGGATCATGATGACCTTGAGGCTGTTCAGCGCACTTGTCGCGCTCTCGTTGGCCGGTGCCGCTAATGCGATGCCGGTCCAGACATTCCTCGAAAAGATGGATGCATTGCAGTCGAAAGGCGCGTTCGCAATGTTTTCCGGAGATCTCAAAGTGCTCATCGCACAGATCAAAGTGGATTTTGCGCAGCTCCGCGCAGACCGTCTGGCCGCCCAGGCTGCGCATCAGCAGCCGGCATTTTGTCCGACCGCGGGCGGCATCAAGATGACGAATCAGGACATTCGAAGGGCGATGGAGGCCGTTCCCCAAGTCGACCGGGCCGCAACCGACACCAGGGAAGCCCTCAAAACCTATCTGTCTCGTCGCTTTCCCTGTCGCGGCTAGTCGACCCGCCGAGGGCGACGAGCAGGCTGGAAATAGGCCGATCGCGATGAACGCGAAGATGGTGGGGAGCGCCGTCCGCGCTCACATTATGCTGGCTTCGCGGCGCATGCTAGCGGGAGAGCATGGCGCGCATCGGACTTCTTGGCGGCTCCTTCAACCCGGCACACGAGGGCCACCGACGCATTAGCCTGACGGCGATGCACGCGCTGGGGCTCGACGAGGTGTGGTGGCTGGTTTCCCCCGGCAATCCGCTCAAGGCCGAAGCGCGCGACATGGCGCCCTATGCGGCGCGCCTCGCGGCCGCCAAGCGGATGGCGAGGCGGGCGCGCATCCATGCCAGCGATTTCGAGGAACGCGCCGGCACGCGCTTTTCCATCGACACGGTGCGCCGGTTGAAGCGCTGCTATCCGCGACATCGCTTCTTATGGTTGCTCGGAAGCGACAATCTGCCAAATTTTCACTCGTGGCGCGATTGGAGGGGCTTGGCCCGCGAACTGCCGATTGCGGTGATTCGCCGGCCCGGTTATGATTCAGCTGCCCGCGCGGCTCGCGCGATGGGCTGGCTTGGGCGGTTCGTCCATCCTTCAAGCCAGGCAAAGCAGTGGACGGAGTGGAGTGCACCGGCGATCATTTTTCTTCGCCTGCCGCCCGATCCGACCTCCGCGACCGCCATTCGCGCGCAAGACCCCCATTGGTACCGCCGATCGCCCGCGCAAGCTACGCGACGCGGCCTGCCAGCGTTCGCCAGGAGAGCACTTGACCGAACAGCCAGTTGACGCCGCCGCCGAGGCCGGCCGAGTTCCCGTCGAGGTTGACGATCTTCACAAGCTCGTTCTCCAGTCGCTCGACGACGACCAGGCGCAGGAGGTGGTATCGATCCCTCTCGCCGGTAAATCGAACATCGCAGATCACATGGTCATCGCGTCGGGCCGTTCGACGCGGCAGGTGGCGTCCATGGCTGTTAAGCTTGCGGACAAGATCAAGGAGCGATTTAAGCGCAACGTCCGGATCGAAGGGCTCCCGGCTGCGGACTGGGTGCTGATCGACGCGGACGACGTGATCGTCCACATATTCCGTCCCGAAGTGAGAAATTTTTACAATTTGGAACGAATGTGGGCGTTTGGCGATGATTCGAGCGTGAGCGCGGCAGCGCGCGGGTGAGGGCAATGCGGTTCAAAGTTTTCGTCTTGTCGCTTCTCGCGTTGGTCGCGCAGCCCGCGATCGCGGCCTCTTCGCCCAGCCTGACGACGCTCGAGCAGCAGCTGAACTCGATGGTGGCCGGCAAGTCGGCCGACATCGGCATTGCCGCGCTCGACCTCAATTCCGGCGAAACCGTCAGCATCAAGGGCAACACGCCGTTCCCGATGGCAAGCACGGTCAAGGTCGCCGTCGCCGCCCTCTATCTCGCGCAGGTCGACAATGGCCGCCGCTCGCTCGACGACGTGATCAACGGCCAGTCGGCGCGAAGCCTAATGAAGCGCATGCTGGTCCACAGCGATAACCAGGCGACCGACATCCTCCTGGCGGACCTCGGCGGCCCGACCGCCGTCCACGACTGGTTGCGCGACAACGGCGTGACCGGCCTTCGCATGGACCGCACCATCTCCGAGTTGCTGCACAGCAAGCGCGACCTGTGGGACCGGCGGGATTCGACGACGCCGATGGCCATGGTCGACCTCCTCAGGCGCATCTACAAAGCCGAGCTGATCAAGCCCGAAAGCCGCAACTATCTTCTCGACCTGATGGCCCAGTGTGAAACGGGCAAGAACCGGATGAAGGCCTTGCTGCCCTCGGGTACGCCGGTCGAGCACAAAACGGGGACGCTCGACGGGCTCGCCGATGACGTCGGGTTCATCACCATGCCGGACGGGCACCGCGTCGCGGTCGCGATCTTCACCCGCGGCGGCACCGACCGCCCGCGAACGATCGCCGAGACCGCCCGAGTGATCTACGACGGCTTCAAGTCGATCTTTACCTGGCCTTTCGGCGCGCCTGCGCTCCAGCGCTAGGTGCTGCTCCACATCGTCGCGCGGGGGAAGATCGGGCGCTCGCCCGAGGCCGAGCTCGTCGACCGCTATCTCAAGCGCATCCAGTGGCCGACAAGGCTAACCGAACTGCCCGACCGCGGCGGCAAGCCGACCGATCTCCCGTCCAACAGCATCCGCGTCATTCTCGATGAACGGGGCGAGGCGCTGACCTCGACCGAGCTGGCGAAGAAGCTGGAGTTGTGGCGCGACGGGGGCAAGCGCGAGGCGCGGTTCGTGATCGGGGCCGCCGATGGGCATGACGCCGGGCAACGCGAGCAGGCCGACCTGCTGCTGTCCTTCGGTCCGGCCACTTGGCCGCATCTGCTGGTCCGGGCGATGCTCGCGGAGCAATTGTTCCGCGCCACCTCGATCCTTGCCAACCATCCCTATCACCGCGAAGGATAAGGCAATGCGCCGTCTTGTCATCGCGCTGATGCTCTGCCCGCTTCTCGGCGCAAGTGCGGCCGCGCAGAGCGGTAGCGAGCCGCTCGACGCCGCGCTCAAGCAGGCCCAGGCCGAGCAAGCGTCGGCAGAGGCGGAGACGGCGAAGCTCGAGCGCGCGGCGGCGAGTGCCCAGACCGAAGCGGGGCGCCTCCATGCGCAGCAGGCTGCGGCGGCGCAGGCGATCGATGCCGCCGAGGCGCGGATCAGCGCCGCCAGTGCGCGGCTGCAATTGGCATCGGCTTATGTCGCCGCCCACCGCCGCCAGCTGGCGACCGAGCAGCTGCCGGTCTCATCGCTCCTCGCGGGATTGGCGACCATGGCGCGCCGCCCGCCGTTGCTCGTGCTCGCCGACCAGGGCGGGACCGACGAGCTCGTCAAGGTGCGCCTGCTGCTCGATTTGACCGTGCCGGTGATCCGCAGCCGCACCAGCCGCCTATCGGCCGAGCTGGTCCAGGGACAGCGGCTCGAGGCGCTGGCGTTCGCGGCGCGTACGGAGCTCGCACGGAGCCGCGACAACCTCACTGTGCGTCGCCAGAATTATGCGGCCCTCGAGCAAAAGGCGGTGCAGGAGGCGCTGGCGTCTGAGGGACAGGCGCTCACCACCGGCGACATCGCCTTGGCCGCCGGTGAAAACCTCGAACGGCTGCGCGGTGAACAATCGAACGGCCAGTCGATCCGCGGCGTCGCCGTCCAGCTTGCTGGTGAGGAGCCGCCGCCTAGCCCATTTGGGGCCGAGGGCCAGCCCTTGCGCCCGCCCTTCGCCTACCAACTGCCAGCTGCCGCGCCGGTCACGGAGGGACTTGCGTCGGTGAACGCCAGCGGCGTGCGCTCTCGCGGGCTCACGCTGTCGACACCGCGCGGCATGGCCGTCACCTCGCCGGCCGACGGGGTGGTCAGGTTCGCGGGCCCATTTCGCGACTATGACGGCGTGCTGATCATCGACCACGGCGGCGGCTGGCTAAGCCTGATCGTCAACACCGCAAGCGAGCTCCGCGCGGGGGACCGTGTGCGCCTCGGTGATCCGGTTGGCCGCGCGCTCGGGCCGCTGCAGGTCGAATTGTCCCGGAATGGGCGTCGAATCTCGCCTGCCATCATCGCAGGTTCATCTCAATCCCTGTCAAAGGCCTCCAAAGGCGGCTAAACGCCAGGCTATGATCCAGCCCGATTGACCGACCAGGATTCGACCATGAAACTCAATATGAAGCTGCTTCCGCCCCTCGCGCTCGTTGGCGCCCTTGCATTGGTTCCCGTGACCGCCAGCTCCTTCGCGGCGGCGGACACGACCAATTACCAGGAGCTCGAGAAGTTCATGAGCGTCTACGAGCGCGTCAAGGCGAACTACGTCGAGCCGGTCGACGATCATACCCTGATCAAGGGCGCCATCGACGGGATGCTATCCGCGCTCGATCCGCACTCGTCCTACGCGGAAGCCTCCGATTTCGATCAGCTCAAGGCGACCACCGACGGCAATTACGGTGGCCTCGGGCTCAGCGTTTCGATCGAGGACGGCGCGGTCAAGGTCATCACGCCGACCGAGGACACGCCCGCGTGGCGCGCCGGGATCAAGGCCGGCGACTACATCACTCACATCAACGGCGAGCTCGTTTACGGGCTCAACCTCGATGAAGCCGTCAGCAAGATGCGCGGCGAGCCAGGAACATCGATCAAGCTGACCATCGTTCGTCCCGGCCGCGACAAGCCGTTCGACGTCTCCATGAACCGCGAGCGGATCGAGCTCCGGCCGGTCAAGTGGGAGATCAAGGACCGCGTCGGCTACATCAACATCAACACGTTCACCGGTAATGTCGCCGATCAGACCAAGGCGGCGCTCATCGGCATCGACAAGGCGACCGGAGGGCACCCGATTGGCTATGTCGTCGACCTGCGCTCCAATCCGGGCGGGCTGCTCGACCAGGCGGTCGACGTCGCCGACGATTTCCTCGACAGCGGGGAGATCGTTTCCCAGCGCGGCCGCACCAAGGACGATATCGAGCGTTATTACGCGCGTCCGGGCGACATGGCGCACGGACTTCCGGTGATCGTGCTGACCGATGCCGGCACCGCCTCCGCGTCTGAGATCGTTGCCGGCGCGCTCCAGGATCATCGCCGGGCGCTCATCATGGGCGAGACGAGCTTCGGCAAAGGGTCGGTGCAGACGGTCGTTCAGACCGGGCCGCAGGCAGCGCTGCGCTTGACCACGGCGCGCTATTACACGCCGTCGGGGCGGTCGGTTCAGGCTGGCGGCATCGACCCTGATGTAGTGGTGCCGCAGGTCAGCGACCCGGATTACAAGGATCGCAGGATCGTCCGCGAGGCTGACCTCCGCCGGCACCTGCTCGCGCAGGCGAAGGTTGAGGACAAGCTGCTCGAGGCCGATGACGGTCCCGATCCGCGCTTCACCGCGAAGCCCGAGGAGCTCGAGAAGAAGGGCATCAAGGACTTCCAGCTCTATTATGCTCTGAACACTATCAAGCGGCTCGCGGCACCCGTCTCGATCGCTTCGGCCACGCCCGCAAAGAAGTCGCGCTAGGAACCGCATGAACGACGCGGCGGCGATGGGCGTACGTCCCGGCAGCGGGTTCGACTCCGCCGCTGCGGCGCGGCTGATTGCTCTGTTTCTGCCGCTGGCACTGCTCGGCGGCGCGCTCGGGTCGCAATATCTCGGCGGACTGCACCCGTGCGAGATGTGTTACTGGCAGCGCTGGCCGCATGGCGTCGCGATCGTGCTCGCAGCGCTCGCTTTCACCGCGCCATCGCGGTCTGCCCGCTCTCGAACGCTGACGCTGCTCGCCACGCTGGCGATTGCCGTGTCCGGGGCGATCGGCGTCTATCACGCCGGCGTCGAGGCCAAGATCTTCGAAGGTTTCACCCAGTGCACCGCGCTGGCGAAAAGCGCCAATGCCGCGGATATGTTGAGGCAGATCACGCACGCGCCCGTGGTCCGCTGCGATGACGTCCAATTCCGCTTCCTCGGAATCTCGATGGCGGGCTGGAACGCGGTCCTGTCGCTGGGCGGCGCGGCCGCGATCGTGCTGCTACTGACCGTCGGGGCTAAGCGCAGATGAGCGGCTGGCGACCCGGCGACCGGCGCCCCGACAGCGCATCGATGCTGCGGGTCGACCAGGCCGGCGAATATGGCGCGACGAGGATCTACGCCGGCCAGCTTGCGGTGCTTCGGCGGAACTGCCCGGAAGCCAGGCTGATCGCGCGCATGGCGGCCCAGGAGGAGCGCCACCTCAAGCGCTTCAATGTGCTGATGGCCGAGCGGCGCGGGCGACCGACGGCACTCCAGCCCTTGTGGAACGTCGCCGGCTTCGCGCTCGGCGCGGCAACGGCATTGATGTCCGAAAAGGCGGCGCTCGCCTGTACCGACGCGATCGAGACCGAGATCGACCGCCATTATGCAGGCCAGCTTGCCGCGCTCGGCGAGGACGATCCCGAGCTCGCCGCCGACATCGCCGACTTCCAGGCCGATGAGCTCGAGCACCGCAACACCGCTCGCGAGGCTGGGGCCGCTCAGGCCGTTGGCTATCCCTTGTTGACTGCGGTGATCCGAGCCGGCTGTAGGATGGCGATTGGGCTGTCGAAGCGCATTTGAGGAACGATATGCGGCGACAGCCGCTGAAACGATGGTTGAAAGGATGCACCCGATGACAAGGCTGATGATCACTCTTGCGGCGGGGGCGGCAATCGCTAGCGGACTGGCGGCAATCCCTGCTCCGGCCAAGGCCCAAGCCGGCAATTCTGTCGCGGAAATCATCGTGTACGGCACCGATCCCTGTCCGCGCTCGACCGACGACCAGGTGGTCGTCTGTGCGCGCCGGCCCGAAGCGGAGCGCTATCGGCTTCCGCCAGCGCTGCGCCCAAGCGGAACGCGCCAGCAGACCGAGGCCTGGGCGAACAAGGCGCGGGTGCTCGAAACCGTCGGCAACACAGGCACCAACAGCTGCTCGCCGGTGGGCCCGGGCGGCTTCACGGGTTGCCTGACGCAGGTCATCAAGGAAGCTCGCTCGGAGCAGCGCGAGCAGGCCGAGCAGAATCGGCCCCCTGAACAATAAGGTCGGTTGACCGGCGAGCGGCTCAGCCCGTTCAATGGAGGTCGCGACGGGGAGAGAGCAGCCATGACCATTGCCGACGCGACCCCCGACCTCGAGCAGGTCGATCGCCACGACCGCGCCTTCCTCGGTCATCCCAAGGGCCTCGGCTATCTTGGCTTCACGGAGGCGTGCGAGCGCTTCTCTTATTACTCCATGCAGACGCTGCTCACGCTCTACATGGTCAATTACCTGCTGCTGCCGGGGCATATCGGGAAGGTCACCGGCCTCGCCTGGCTGAGGGGCTGGCATTATCCCGGCCTCGAAGGGCAGCCGCTGTCCTCGGGCATTTTCGGCGATTACACCTCGCTGGTCTATCTCATGCCGATCCTCGGCGGGATCATCGCCGACAAGCTGACGGGCCGCCGGGTCGCGCTGATAGCCGGTGCCCTGGTGATGGCGCTGGGGCATTTCCTAATGGCAATCGAAGGCGCGTTCCTGTTCGCGCTGCTGGCGCTGATCGTCGGTGTCGGCCTGTTCAAGGGGAATATCGCGACGCAGGTCGGAGAGCTCTACACCGAGCGCGATCTGCGGCGGGCGATGGCGTTCCAGATTTTCTACATCTTCATCAACGTCAGCGTGATTGCCGCCCCTCTGATCTCGGGAACCCTCGGCCAGAAGGTCGGCTGGCACTACGGCTTTGGTTGCGCCGGCGTGGTGATGGTGCTGGGCCTCTTCATCTATTTGTCGGGGCGGAAGTGGCTGCCGGCCGACCTGGCGGTCGCTGAGCGCAGCCCCAACCAGCTGATCGGCCGGATCGTTGCCGGAGCGATCGGCATCGCCGCGCTGGTCGTCATCTGGCTGCTCATCTCGGGGGTATTGTTCTCATCGTGGCTCGTCGGAACGATTTCCGCGCTTGTGATGGTTGGCGCGCTTTATTGGTTCCTGACGCGAAATCTCAGTCGCGGGGACCGGTTCTGCGTCCTCACGCTCTGCATCCTCATCCCGGTGATGGCGATCTCGCTGCTGACCAACCAGGAGATCTTCAACGCTTATCTCGTCTGGGGCGACAAGCAGTTCAACCTGACCTTCATGGGCACGACGCTGCCCAGCAGCTGGCTGATCACGCTCGATGCGATCCTCAGCTTCTCGATGCTGGTTGCCGTTGCCGCGTTTTGGAAATGGTGGAGCTTGAAGCGGCGCGAGCCCGACGAGATCAGCAAGATGATCATCGGCAGCTTTTTCACCATCGCCGGCGGCGCCTGCCTGTTCATCGCTGCGGCAACGCAGCCGGCGGGCGGCAAGATCGGCATCTTCTGGCCGTTCATGTTCCACCTCTTGAACAGCATCGGCTTCGCGCACATCCTGCCGATCAGCCTGGCTTTGTTCACAAAGATCGCGCCCAAGCAGATCACCGCAACCGTCATCGGGCTCTATTACTTGGCCTTCTTCGCCGCGAACAAAATGGTCGGCTATGTCGGCGGTCTATATTCCAGCCTGCCGACGACCACCTTCTGGCTGATCCACGTTGCCAGCGCCGCCTTCGGCCTGGTCGCCTTCGCGGTCTTCAAGCTCGTCATCGGCAAGCGGATGATGGGCAGCCCGCAGGATCAAGCTGCCGCGCTCAGTTAGGAACGACGGGCAGCAGAACCGCGCTGGCGGTCGGGCCGCCGCGGTACACGCTCTGCCTGGCCGGCCGGTAATCGCCTGCCTTCGCGTAGAAGATGTTCGGCACGAATGTCTGCGGATTTCGGTCGTAGAGCGGGAACAGGCTCGACTGCACCTGGATCATGATCCGGTGCCCCGGTAGGAAGACGTGGTCGACGTTCGGCAGGCCGAAGCGATATTCCTCGACCTTGCCCGGCTGTAGCGCCGCAGGATGCGCGAGGTCGTGGACGTAGCGCCCGCGGAAGATGTCGATGCCGATCGGCAGCTCATAACCGGCCATGCTCGGCTTGGCCCCTTGTGACCGGCCCTCGGGGATGTCGTTCGGATAGACGTCGATCAGCTTCACGACCCAGTCGCTGTCGCTGCCGCTGGTGGCGGCGAACAGGTCGACCTCAGGCGGGCCCATGATGTGGACCGGCGCGGTCAGGGGGCCACTCGTGTAGCTTATCACGTCGGGCCGCCCGTCGACGAAGCGCTGGTCGCGCACGAGCCAGCTGTGCCATTGCTCGTCATCCGCCATATTGATCGGCCGCGGCAGGAACGGCACCGGGTTTGCCGGGTCGGACAGAAAATCGTCGCTACCGGAAGCCGCGGGCCGCTCGAACCCGGCACTATGGTCGGCGCCGAGGTAAAAGGGCGTCGGCGTTCCCACCGGCCACTTCGAACTCTCGTCCCAACGATTCACACCGGTCGCATAGGTCATGACTGTCGGGGTGTGCGGGTCGGGCGTCCCTTTCAGATAATGGTCGAGGAACGGCTTCATGTAGCGCGTCCGCCACTCGGCGGCGGTGTCGCCGGCGAAGGTCAGATCGCCAAGCTCGTAGCCGTAATGGTTGGCGCCCGAATGCCGCCACGGCCCGATCGCCAGGTGCAACAGGCCGGTGCCCTCATATTTGTCCTTGAGGGCGCGGTAGACCGCCGGGGCGCCATAGCTGTCCTCCTGGTCCCACTGGCCGACCTCGAGCATCGTCGGCACCGTGAGCCCGCGAGCGGCGAACCATCTGTCGACGGCCTGCAATTGCCAGAAGTCTGTGTAGGCCGGATTGTCCATTACCTTGCGCACGAACGGCACCTGGTCAACGCGCCACCGCCGCGCGAAGTCGCCGGCCGAGCCCGCCTCCAGGTAGGCGGTGTAATCGTCGCCCTGGCCGCGGGCGATTGCCGCACTGGCGTCGCCCTTGCCCGTGCTCATGCTCAGGAAATAGTCGAACGAGGGAATTCGGAAGGCGCCGTTGTGAAAATCGTCGTCACCCTTCCACGTGTCAACCATCGGGCTTTCCGGGACCGCCGCCTTTAGCGCGGGATGCGGATTGATTTCGGTCATCAGGGTGGTGAAGCCGAGATAGGACGAGCCGATCGTGCCGACGCGGCCGTTGGACTCGGGCACGTGCTTCACCAGCCAGTCGATCGTGTCGTAGGCGTCGGTGCTCTCGTCGATGCCGGTCTTGTTCAGCGGCCCGGCGATCGGGCGCGTCAGCACCCAGGTTCCCTGCGACCGGTGCATCCCGCGGATGTCCTGATAGACGCGGATATAGCCGTCGGTGACGAAATCGGCGTCGACCGCCGGCAGGATGTCGATGGCGCGCTGGCTGTCGTTGCGGTGGGTGGATTCATGCGCGTCATAAGGGGTGCGCGAAAGCAGGATCGGGGCGTTTGCCGCACCCTTCTTGAACACGATGACGGTGTAGAGCTTGGTCCCGTCGCGCATCGGCACCATGACCTCGCGGCGCACGAAGTCGGCCCAGGGCATGACCTTGTCGTAACTGGCGACGACGTCGGGCGTCATCGGCGTCACCGGTCCAACCGCAGGCGGCGACGCGGCGGCGAGAGCGAGGAGAGGGAGGAGCGAGGCGGCAAGGCGGGGCGTAAGCTTGGTCATGGTCGCCTGCGTTAAGGCGGCGCCGGGCCCTGCGCAACGTCGCCGCGCGTTGCACGTTGCAGCGTCATGGGAGACATCGCGACCGAGGGCTTGAAGCATGCGCTCGAGGCCGAGCGCGCAATCGAGCCCGGCGGCAATTTGCGCGCGTCGTGGGAAGCGCTGCTCGCTGATGCGCGCAAGTGCAGGCGCTGTGATCTCTACAAATTCGGCACGCAGACCGTGTTCGGCGAAGGGCCGCTCGACGCGTCGATCATGTTCGTCGGCGAACAGCCGGGCGACCAGGAGGATCTTGCCGGGCGTCCGTTCGTGGGCCCCGCCGGCGCCTTGTTCGACGCGGCGCTGGAGAAAGCGGGGATCGACCGCTCGACGGTCTACGTCACCAACGCGGTCAAGCATTTCAAGTTCGTGCAGCGCGGCAAGCGGCGGATTCACAACAAGCCCGACGCCAGCGAGATCACCGCCTGCCGCTGGTGGATCGAGCACGAACGCGAGCTCATTCGTCCGCCCGTCACGGTCGCGCTCGGGGCGACGGCGGCGCGCTCGCTGATCGGCAAGACCGTAACCATCAGCCGCGTCCGCGAAGCCCCGATCTTACTCGATGACGGCGGCGAATGCTGGGTGACCGTCCACCCGAGCTTCCTGCTGCGGATCCCGGACGCGGAGCGCAAGCTCGAGGAGAAGAAGCTGTTCCTGCGCGATCTCAAGCGGATCAAGGCCCGCGCCGCTCAGTCGGCCCCCTAAGTCAGCGCCTTATTGCAATTGAGAACAACTCGCATTAGCGATTGTTCAACAGCAATAGGGAACATCCTCCATGTCTCGCATCATGGCTGCGGTCGTCGCGGCTGGCCTCGGCGTCGCCTGTGGCGCCCCGGCCATAGCCGCGCCGGATTTCGGCTACGTCTACACGGCTGCTACCGAAGAGGCGGGTGAGACCGAGCTTTCGCTTTGGGCGACCGACCGCCGCGGCAAGGGCGAAGGCCACTATGACGCGCAGGATTACAAGCTGGAGGTCGAACGCGGGATCACCGACCGCTTCGGCGTCTCGGTCTATGCGAAATTCGCCAGCCATCACATCCGCAGGCCAGGTGACGAGTTCGATCGGATGGACCGTAATTTCGCCTTCCAGGGCCTTTCCGCCGAGTTCAAGTACCAGCTTCGAGCGCCGAAACATGGCCGCCTCGGCGTCACCCTTTACGCCGAACCCGGCTGGTCGCGGATCAGCAAGGTCACCGGCAAAAAGGCCCGCGAATTCGAGCTCGAGTTCAAGGCCATCGTGCAAAAGAATTTCGCCGACGACCGGCTCGTCTGGGCAGCCAATCTGACGGTCGAACCCGAATGGGAACGCGAGCATGAGGAGATCGCGCCGGGCGTGGTCGGCAGCGTGACCGAGAAAGAGCTCGCGATCGAACTTGCCACCGGCCTGTCGTATCGGGTCACGCCCAAATTATGGCTCGGCGTCGAGAGCCGCTACCACAGCGTCTATCCCGATTGGACGCATGGCCTTCATCGCGAGAATTACGCGGTCTATGCCGGACCGTCGGTCCATTATGAGGCCGGTGAATGGTCGCTCACGGCGACCTGGCTGCCGCAGCTTTTTGGCTCGCCCAATGGGCCTGGCTCATCGCTCGAATTTGAAGACCATGAGAAGAACGAGCTGCGCTTGAAAGTCAGCCGCGAATTTTGAGCTACTCCGCGGCGAGCAGCGTTTCCGCGCCTCCGAGGTCGACCGAAACCAGCCGGCTGACACCCTTCTCGATCATCGTCACGCCGTAGAGCCGGTCCATCCTGCTCATCGTCACCGCGTTATGAGTGACGATCAGGTATCGCGTGTCGGTTTCCTGCGTCATCTGGCGGAGCAGCTCGCAGAAGCGCTCGACGTTTGCGTCGTCGAGCGGCGCGTCGACCTCGTCGAGCACGCAGATCGGCGCCGGGTTGGTGAGGAAGATCGCGAAGATCAGCGCGATCGCGGTCAGCGCCTGCTCGCCGCCCGACAGCAGGGTCAGGGTCGACAGGCGCTTGCCCGGCGGTTGGGCCATGATCTCAAGGCCCGCTTCGAGCGGGTCGTCGCTCTCGACCAGCTCGAGGTGCGCCTGGCCGCCTTCGAACAGGGTCGTGAACAAACGCCGGAAATGGGCGTCGACCTGCTCATACGCCTCGAGCAGCCGCACCCGGCCCTCGCGGTTGAGATTGCCGATCGATCCGCGCAGGCGATGGATCGCCTGGGTCAGCTCCTCCGCTTCCTCGGCGCCCTTGGTGCGGGCGGCGTCGAGCTCGGCCAGTTCCTGCTCGGCCACCAGGTTGACCGGGCCGATGCGCTCGCGCTCGCCGGTCAGGCGTTCGAGCATCGCCGCTTCCTCATCGCCATTGCGCGGCTCGTCGGCGTCGAAGCCGAGCTTCTCGGGTAGCCGCTGCGGCATGCATTCGAACTTGTCGACCGCAGCCCTCGCATACTCCGCGCTGCGCGCCTGCTGCGCCTCGGCACGCGCCGCAGCAGCCGCGCGACGCTCGCGCGTGTCCGCCGAGCTTTCGTTTGCTGCCGAGACTTGCTGGGCCGCAACCGCGACCGCCTCCTCGGCGTCACGCTCGGCCACGGCGGCTTCACCGACATGCGCCTGGCTATTCTCGTTGGCGTGCTCGAGCTCGGCGATCTTCGCGTCGAGCTCGGCCGGCGCCCGTTGCAGTTCGTCGCGCTCGGCGGCCTGCTGCTTCTGGCGCTCGATCGCCGCGGCAAGCCGTTGCTCGGCGTCGGCCTGGCGGTTGCGCCACTCCGCCTGCTCGCGGCCCGCGGCGCTCGACCGTTCGCGATCGGCGGCGGTTTCGCGCGCCTTGGTCGCGGATTCGGCGCGCTTGTCGGCGACCGCGGACGCTGCCGCCGCCGCGGTTGCGCGGGCTGCTTCAACTTGATGCTCGACCTCAGCCGAGTCAGCGAGAGCCCCCAGCGTCCGTTCCGCGACGGCGACGGCGTCGCGCGCTGCCTCGAGGACCGGATCGAGATCCATCTGGCGCTGCGCAAAGTTTGCCTGCTGCGCTTCCATCCGCTCGAGCGCCGCGGCGGCAACGTCGATGGCGCGCGTCGCTTCCCGCAGATCGCGCTCCGCCGCCAGGGCGGCCGTCCGCGCCCCCTCCGCCGCCGTGCGGCATCGCTCCATCTCGGAAAGCACGCGGTCGCGTTCGGCTGACGCAACTGTGACCGCAGCTTCAAACGCCGGCAGCTCATTGGCGAGCTGCGCAAGGCGGTTGGCCCGGATCAGCCGCTCGGCGGCCGCCGCGCCGGCGCCGATAGCGACGAACCCGTCCCACCGCCTGAGGTGGCCCTCGCGCGTCACCAGCCGCTGTCCCAGCGCGAGCGGCTGGCCGTGATCGTCTTCCGCCACCGCAACCTGCTTCAACCGTCGCAGCAACTCGCGCGGCGCGCTCGCGTGGTCCGCGAGGCACTCGGTCCCAGCTGACAGCGGCGGATCGCCCGGAAGAACGTCGCTGCCCAGCCAGCGCCTCGGGCCTTCTCCGCCGATCGCGGCATCGGCATCTTCGCCCAGCGCCGCGGCCAGCGCGCGCTCATAGCCGGGCTCGGCCTTGAGGCTGGCAATCGCCGCGCCGCCGCTTTGCTCCAGCGCGCGTGCAAGCGCCTCATGCTCCGACTTGGCGGCGGAAAATGCCGCCCGCGCGGAAGCCAGCTGGCTTTCTGCTGAATCGCGCGCTTCCGCAGCCGAAGCACGACCTTGCTCCGCTTCCACGCGCCGCGCTTCCGCCTGGCTGAGCGCCTCGCTCGCCGCCTGGGCCTTCGCTTCCGCCTCCGCCTTGGCGCGCACTTGTTCGTTGCCGTCGCCGAGCGCCTGCAATTGGTCGGCGAGCTTGTGGCTCTCCTGCTCCGTACGGCCGAGCTGGGCCTTTGCCGCCTCCATCGCCGCCTCAGCCACCCGGCGTTCGGCGCGCATAGCGGCGTCGCGCGCGAGCAGGTCGGCAAGCGCCGCTTCGGCCTCGCGTGAGGTCGATTCGGTTGCGCTGAGCTCCAGCGCGATCCGCGCCGAATGGTTCTCGGAATCTTCGAGCCGGCGGCCGATTGCCGCGCGTTCAGCGTCGAGGGTCGCGATTGCGCGCGCGGCGTCGGCCTTCAGCGCTTCCTCGCGCTGAACGTCACCAGCCAGCGACGAATCGAGCCGGTCGAGCTCGGCGAGGCGGCGCACGACTGTGTCGCGCCGCGCGCGTGCCGTCGCGAGCTGATGCGCGAGTTCGTGACCCTGCTCGCGAAGCTCGGCGAGGCCGTTGCGCCTGGCGGTTAGTTCTCCGCTCGCGCGGTCGTGCGTGGCCTGGGCTTCGACGATCGCCTGATGGATCCGCTCGACCTCCTCAGCGGCAGCCTCTGCCTCGGTGGTTGCAGCCTCGGACGCGCGCTCCGCCTCGAGCCAGCGCGCGTGGAGCAGCCGCGCCTCGACCCCTCGGATCTGCTCGGTCAGCTTGCGGTATCGTTCGGCGGCTCGGGCCTGTCGCCTGAGTTGCGCGACGCGCTGCTCCTGGTCGCCGAGGATCTCCGCCAGCCGGGCGAGATTGGCCTCGGTTGCGCGCAGCTTCTGCTCGGCGTCCTTGCGCCGCGCGTGAAGCCCCGAAATGCCGGCCGCCTCCTCGAGCAACAGGCGGCGCTCGACGGGTTTCGCTGCAATGACCGCGCCGATCTTGCCCTGGCTGACGAGGGCCGGGGAGTGCGCCCCCGTAGCGGCGTCGGCGAACAGCAGCGACACGTCCTTGGCGCGCACGTCGCGGCCGTCGATGCGATAGGCTGAGCCAGCGCCGCGTTCGATCCGCCGAGTGACCTCGCTCTCACCGGCGCCGGCCTGGTTGGCTCTGTCGCGCTCGAGGAGGATCGAGACTTCCGCGAAGTCGCGCGGCGGCCTGGTCGCGGTGCCGGCGAAGATGACGTCGTCCATGCCCCCGCCGCGCAGCGACTTGGGGCTCGATTCGCCCATCGCCCAGCGGATCGCCTCGAGCAGGTTCGACTTGCCGCAACCGTTGGGGCCGACGACGCCGGTCAGCCCGGGCTCAATCCTGAGCTCGGCCGGCTCGACGAAGCTCTTGAAGCCGCTGAGCTTGAGCCGACGAATCCGCAACCTGGTCTGCCCTCCCCCCGAGACCCGGCTAGCCGCCCAGCGCGGCCTTGAGCTGCGGCTCCAGCCGATCCCAGGTCGCGGTGTCCTTGGCCATCGTCCCGTTGATCACGAAGGTCGGCGTGCCCTGAAACGCAGGGTATTGGTCGGTCGCATCGCTGGTCATTTGGACGAGCTGATTGACGCTGCCCTGATTGGTCAGGCACTGGTTGCTCTTCGCCTGCGGCACCCCGCGCGCGGCCGCCCAATCCTGCAGCCCGGCAAGCTTGGCCATGGCGACGAACTGCTGCTGCGGCGGCAGGTTCTGGAGCTGCTCTAGCTGGGCTTGCGGCGTTGCAACCACCTTGCCGAACCACACCGGCTGATCCTTGTAGATCGCGCGCATCAGCGGGAAAAAGCTCTTGGTCCCGTTGCACCGGGCGATCAACGACGCGGTGAGGTCGAACGCGTCGCGAACGTAGTTGCGGAACTCCCAGCTGACCCGGCCCGACTTCACATATTTGCTGACCAGCGTGGGCACGCCTTCGTCATCGAACGCACGGCAGTGCGGGCAGGTCAGCGACCCGAACTCGACCAGCTTCACCTTGGCGTTGGGATTGCCCATCATGAAGCCGCCGGCTGGCGTGGGGTTCACCACCATGGTCCAGTCGCCACCCTTGGGCGGGCGGACCTGCTGATATTTGACCGGCGCGCTGGTCTTGGCGTCGCCCGGCTTGGAGTTGCAGCCGGCGATCGCGGCCACCGCAATCGCGCCGACAAGGAAAAGGGAAGGCTTCATTCAATGGCTCCGGTTGATCGGTCGTATCGGATCGTCGCCGTCCGACGGCAGCGACGGAGGGCCGCTGCTAGCGGCAATTTGCGCGGCAAGCGACTCAAGGCATGCACGAAGCTCGGGATCGGCGATCTCGCGCAGGCCTTCGCCGAGCGCCTTCGGCACGGGCCCAGGTCGCGGGCGCTCGGGGCGCGTCGCCGGTGCCGGCGACCGGCCCTGGCGGAAGACGATGCGGTTGATCGCGGCATAGCCGAAGAAGCGGTTGACGCGCTCGACGATCATCGGCGTCAAATGCTGGATCAGGGGCGCGTGTGCGCCCTCGACGAACAGGGTCAGGACTCCGCCCGCTTTCTTGCCCGCGGGGAATTTGATCGATTCCGGGCTCGACACTTTGGAGTAGCGTTGCCCGACGATGTCGCCCCACCGGCTGACGATCGAGCTCTGGACGAAGCCGAAGCGTTTGAACGATTGACCGCCGATGTCGCCGACGAGATCTCCGGCTGCGCGTGGACGGCAGCTGCGCGGCGCATCGTCTTTTCCCGGGTTCCTCTTCGCCATGGGGCTCGACCATGCCATAGGCAAAAGGTGACCGCCAACACCGCAGCGCGCCTCCTCCAACATTATGTGGATAACTTCCGGCGCCTGCCATGGCGCTCGCCGCCGGGCGCGCCGCCGCTAGATCCCTACGCCGTGTGGCTGAGCGAAGTGATGCTCCAGCAGACGACGGTCGCGACAGTCCAGCCGCGGTTCGAGCGCTTCATCGCGCGCTGGCCGACGGTCGAAGCGCTGGCGGCAGAGAAGCCGGAAGAGATACTCTCCGAATGGGCCGGGCTCGGCTATTACGCCCGCGCCCGAAACCTGATCGCTTGCGCTCGCGCGGTGGCGGGCCGCGGCGGCTTCCCAACGAACGCGGCCGAGCTTGGCAAGCTGCCCGGCATCGGCCCTTACACCGCAGCGGCGATCGCCGCGATCGCCTTCGGTCAGCGGGCGCCCGCCGTCGACACCAATGTCCAGCGCGTCATTGCCCGGCTGAACGCGATCCGAGAGCCCTCGCGCGCCGAGATCGAACGGCTCTTCGTGGAGATGATGCCGACGAACCGTCCGGGCGATTTCGTCCAGGCGATGATGGACCTCGGCGCGACGATCTGCCGTCCGAAGACCCCGCGGTGCGTCGATTGTCCGCTGCGGCAGGACTGCGCCGGCTTGGCCAGCGGCGATCCGGAAAGCCTCCCCGCCCGCAAGGTGCGCCGCGCGCGGCCCCACAAGCACGGCATCGCGCATTGGATCGAGCGCGGCGGTTCGGTCTGGCTCGTCCGCCGCCCCGCCAAGGGATTGCTCGGCGGAATGGCGGCCCTTCCCGGGCCCGAGTGGACCGACGCCGCGCCGCCGGGGCTGGATGCGATCGGCACCGTCCGGCACGTGTTCACGCATTTCTCGCTCGACCTTCATCTTGCGCCCCGCGCCGAGCCGGAGGGCGAGGGCTGGTGGCAGCCTCTGGGCAGCCTTGCCGAGGCCGGGCTTCCGACGCTCTATCGCCGTGCCGCGGAACTCGCGCTGGCCGCGCGGCAGGCCGCTTGAGTTAGCCCACGCTCGACCCTAAGAGGCGGCGCAAATCCATCCATCTGCGCGTTATCGCGAACACAGGGAAATCCATGGACGACCGCTTCAACACCATCGCCGGCTGGGTGCTGTTCGCAGGAATCGTAGCGCTGGGATCGTCGATCGTCGCGGGCGAGATGTTCCATTCCGAGCGGCCCGAAAAGATGGGCTATCCGATCGCCGGCGTGGAGCAGGAAGGCGAGGGCGCGGCGGCCGCCGAGCAGCCGATCGAAGTCTATCTCGCCAAGGCCGATCCGGCCAAGGGACAGCAGATCTTCAACAAATGCGCCGCTTGCCACAATGCGGACAAGGGCGGCGCGAACCAACTTGGCCCCAACCTGTGGGACGTGCTCGGCGAGCCGATCGGCCAGGGCAAGGGCTTCGCTTTCTCCGATGCGCTCTCGAAGAAGGGCGGCACGTGGGACTGGGACAAGCTCAGCCAGTGGCTGTCGAGCCCGAAGGCCTTTGCGCCAGGCACCAAGATGACCTTTGCCGGCCTCAGCAACCCCGAAGATCGCGCCAACGTGATCGCCTTTTTGAACGCGCATAGCGATGCGCCCAAGCCGCTTCCCGCGGCACCTGCGGCAGTGGCCGATGCGTCGAGTGCCAAGCCTGGGACCGGCCCCGGTAACGGGCCTCAAAAGGCGGAGAAGGAGCCGGTGCCGCCGGCGTCCTTGGCTGGCAAGACGCCCCAGACCAGCGGTGGCGACGCTTCGGCCCAGCCGTCGAAGACGACTAAGCCTTAGCAGCTCACTCCGGCGGTCCGCTCTGAACCGGCGCCGGATGCGGGTTCTCTTCGTAATAGCCGGTGACGAAATCCCACGCCTCGACGGCATCCTCGGTCCAGTGGAGGAGGTCGAGATCGTGCGGCGCGATGACGCCTTCTTCGACCATGCCCTGGAAATCGACCACGCGGTTCCAATAGTCGCGGCCGAACAGCAGGATCGGCAGCGGCCGGACCTTGCCGGTCTGGATCAGGGTGAGAAGCTCGAACATCTCATCGAAGGTCCCAAATCCGCCGGGAAACACCGCGACTGCCCGCGCCCGCAGCAGGAAGTGCATCTTGCGCAGCGCGAAATAGTGGAATTGGAAGCTGAGGTCGGGCGTCACATAGCGGTTGGGCATCTGCTCATGCGGAAGCACGATGTTGAGCCCGATCGATTCCTCGCCGACCTCGGCCGCTCCGCGGTTGGCCGCCTCCATGATCGACGGCCCGCCGCCCGAGCAGACGACGAAGTGGCGCTTGCCCTCCTCGTCGCAGCCGCACTGGCTTGCCAGCCGCGCGAGCTCGCGCGCGATCTCATAATAATGGGATTTGGCCTTCAGGCGCTCGGCGATCCTTTGCTGCTCGTCGTTGGTCGCGGCCGCGACCAGCGCGTCGGCCATGTCGGGCGAGGGGATCCGCGCCGACCCGTAAAAGACGAAGGTCGATCCGATATTGGCTTCGTTGAGTAGCAGCTCGGGCTTGAGCAGCTCGAGCTGGAATCGGACAGGGCGCAAATCCTCCCGCAGCAGGAACTCGGTGTCCTGGAAGGCAAGCTTGTACGCGACACTCTCGGTCTGCGGCACCGAGGGGACGTGCTCGGCGGATCGGGCGTCGACCTTGGAGGTCGGGAAGATGCGCTTTGGCGGTAGTGCTTGGGACGTCATGCGGCCCGACTAGCGCCAAAGATTCGCCCCGTCACGCCGTCACATCATGCCGCCGGCGCGGCTTCTCTCCTACCGCCCCAGTCGATCCGCCGCGTCGCGTACATCACCCCGGCCAATGCGGCGAAGAGCAGCAGCGCGCCGATCAGCAGCGAGTAGGCCTCGAGGCTGAGCAGGATGTAGAGCACGGCATAGAGGCCGACGAGCAGGCCGCCGATGAACCCGGCCCGTCGCCAGCTTCCGAGCACCGCCGCCGAATAGGCCGTGTTGAGCCCCGCGATCGCGGCTGAAGCCAGGATGTAGGCGGGGGTGAAGCCGATGACCTCGGCTAAGGCGAGCAGCAGCACGAAGAACAGGATCAGCGCCGCGCCCATCAGCAGATATTCGACCGCCGACACGCGAACGCCGCCGATGACGTCGAACATCAGCAGCGCGAGGAAGGTGAAGCCGATGAACAGGAAGCCGTATTTCACCGCGCGATTGACCTGCGAATAGAGGTCGACCGGCTGGATCAGGTCGATCTGCGCGGTCTGCGCCGAGTCCGTGCCGCTGGCGTCGGTCGGGCCGTACCGCTGCCGGCTCGGCTGGGGTGCCGCCGGTGCCGTCCCTGCGTCGGCCGTGCTGACCAGCGAGCGGCCGAGCGCAAGATTGCCGATCCGGTAGGTGGCGTCGAAGCCCTTCGCGGTCACGGGCGGGTGGTCGGGCAGGAAATCGCCGGTGAAGCTCGGGCTCGGCCACGAGGAATGGACCGCCCAGCGCGTGTCCGCGGCCTGAGGAGTGAGCGCGATTGTCTGGTTGCCCCGCAGGTCGAACGCGAAGTCGACGGCGATGGGGCTGTTCACCAGGCTGCCGGCGTCGATCCAGGCAAAAAATCCGCGGCCGCCATTGCTTCCGCCGCCCGGCTGGAGGCGAAGCGGATGGCCGTCCGCGCTCACCTGCGGGTTGGCGCCGAGGCCGCGCGGGTCGCTCAGCCCGAAGCGAAGCTCGGCCCGGCTCATGTCCATTTGCGACGGCTCGACGCCCGTGCGCGCGAGGTCCGGCGGAAAGGCGAAGCGGGCTTTCCCATGGAAATGAGCGTCGTAGACGACCGCTTGATAGATCGACCGCCTTCGGACCTTCGGATCGATCACTGTCGAAACGTCGGTGATTTCCGGCGCCAGCGTGAGCTCGCGCATGACTTGGTTGGTGCGTGTGACACTCTGTCCGTTCTGCACGACGGTTTCAGTGGCGGTGGCGCGATACGGAATGACCAGCACCGGTCCGCTGATCGCCTGGCGCGCGCCCCACCCCGCGGTGATCGACGTCGCCGCCTCGCGAGACTGCGATTCGCGGTCGAACGACAGGAGGTAGACCGAGAACAAAGGGATGGTGAGGAGGAGGGCGACGCCGATCGCGAGGACCAGCTTGAACCCCGGGGTACGCTCGCCGCGAAAACCGTCCATGCCAAACCTCCGATGAGCCGCTGAAACTCGGTTCATCTACAGAAATGCACGGTTCGTCGTCAAGTTTCCTAGAAAACGGGGGTTTCGAGGTGGATGGGAAGGTGCGCTTTCGAACCATTGCGGACGTCCGCCGCCGAATTCGGATAGCAATGACTCTGCCGCGAAGTCCTGATAGCTCCCACCAAGGGCTCATGTCCGACGTATTCGTCTCTTATGCCCGGCCGGATGAGCCGCAAGCGCAACGTGTGGCCCAGATGCTGCGGTCGGTAGGATACGGGGTGTGGCGCGACGACGAGCTTCCAGCGCATCGAGCCTATTCGGACGTGATCGAGGAGCGACTGAAGTCTGCAGGGGCCGTACTCGTTCTTTGGACCGCCGAATCCGTGAAATCGGAATGGGTAAGGGCCGAAGCCGACGCAGCGCGCTCCGCGCGCATTTTGGTGCAAGCCACATTGGACGGAGTACTTCCACCAATGCCATTCAATCAGGTTCAATGCGCGAGCTTGCGAGATTGGGACGGAACCGCGCAGGCGCCCGGGTGGTGCAAGGTGATCGCAAGCGTAGCCGCACTCGCTGGGCCGCCCAAACGCTCTGCCGATAGAAAGTTTCACCTCCGCGAACGCTCGGTTTGCGTGCTGCCGTTCGCAAACATGAGCGGGGATGCCGAGCAGGAATACTTCAGCGATGGCATAACTGAAGACATCACCACCGATCTGTCAAAGGTGTCCGCGCTTGCTGTGACTGCAAGGAACACGGCCTTTACATTGAAGGGGCAGGCTGTGGACGTGTGTAAGGTTGCTCGCGATCTCGGTGTGAGCCATGTCCTTGAAGGAAGCGTGCGGAAGGCCGGAGGTCGGCTCAGAATCACTGCGCAGCTAATTGACGGCAAAACCGGCGACCATGTCTGGGCGGAACGTTTCGACCGCGACCTCACGGATATTTTTGCGATTCAGGACGAGATCAGCGAAGCGATCGTGGCTGCGCTCAAGATCAAGCTGTTGCCGGAAGAAAAGAACGCAATCGAGCGCCGCGGCACGGCCAGCGTCGAAGCCTACAATCTTTATCTAATGGCCCGGCAATATTGGATTCTAGGAGATTTCGGGGACGTACGGCGCGAGCAGAAGGTTATTCGCATCTGCGACCGGGCCACGAAGGTTGATCCGGAGTATGCCCAGGCGTGGGGATTGATGGCACTCGCGCAGGCGAATCTGCGCTACGGATTTTCCGGAAACGAAGACTTGGAAGATGGTTCGGTAGCCGCTGACCGGGCGCTGAGTTTGAATCCGACGATCGCAGAAGCTCATCTTCCAAAAGCCTGGCACCTGGCGGAGCACGGTCTGCAAGAAGAAGCGAACGCGGAAATTGCAACGGCTCTTCATTTAGGTCCGGACTCATGGGAGGTGAACAAGGAAGCTGCGCGGCTCTTCTATCGACAGAGGCGGTTGGAGGATGCAGCCCTGCACTTGGAAAAAGCTATCGAACTGATGGAAACCGACTTTCATGGGCTTGGGATGCTGTTTGCTTATTACAATGCGCAGGACGATGCCGACGGCGCCGAGCGAACTGCGGGAAGGATCATCGAGCAGGTTGAAAACGTCATCCTCCAAGATCCGGATAACGGCGCGGCGCTCGCATTTGGTGCGATAAGCTTGGCCACATTGGGGCAAATGGATCGTGCCAAGGAATGGATCGAGCGCGGGCTGCTCGTTGATCCGGACAATTTGATGATGCGCTACAACTTCGCTTGGGGCCTGAATAAGGTATTCAATGACAAAGAAGCTGCGATCGAAATGTTGCATCCGGTCATGGCGAATGCCGGACCAAACATCATTCGGTTAGCCGCCAACGATCCGAATCTCGATAACCTTCGCGACGATCCACGGTTCAAGCAAATGCTCGCCGCCGCCAACAAGCGAACCGCGGGTACTGGCGTCAGGTCTTCCGGGCATACGTAATCGCCTCAGCAACATTGTCGGTGATGATCTCGATCGAGTTGAGTTCATCTCGGGTCGGGCCGGTCCGGTTGCGGTGATAGATTGCGAAGGTGCCCATCACCCCTCCCTCATTACGCCGGATCGGAGTCGACCAGCACGCCCGAAGCCCATGCGGCAGAGCAAGATCGCGGTACGCTGCCCACAGAGGGTCGGTGGCGATGTCAGTGACATACACCGGACGCCCCAGGTACGCCGCTGTGCCGCATGAGCCAGTCGCTGGCCCGATCTCGGATCCATCGATCGCTTCGCGGTAGGATTTTGGGAGGCTCGGAGCCGCTCCGTGGGTGAGACGCTTTCCGTCCGGGCTGAGGATCAGGACGGACGTGAGGATTTCGCTGTCGGACATCTCTTCAACCGTGAGCAAGTGGCGGTTGAGAATGTCCTCGAGGCTGTCGCCGCGTCGTAGCTCGGCAACCACATCGGCTCGGCGAAGGTCGAGCGCTTTCCGCAGTCCGGTTGCAAAAGACATTCACGGCTCCAGCGTCTTGGCGCGGCCATAGCACAGAAGCCCGGTTCCGTTTGCAGTTGTGTCAGAAACATCTGTCCTAGAGCAGGGGCTTTGAGGTAGCTGGTCCGTCCTCGAGAGGACGATCTCGATGCACGCGCAAATCCTACCAAGCCGACAAAGCCGACACCCGGGGGGGTCGCGCGCGCCTACGAGCGCTGCAATCGGTGCGTTTCGCTCATTTGCTGGCGTGAACGCGTGGCACTGCCAACTTGGACAACTTCGGGCATCGCGATCCCGCCTGCCGGTTACACGCCTGACACTTGATGCCCATGCGGAAGGACCCAAATCACAGCCATGATCGACATCCGCCCCTTCAACAGCCTCGGCCACGCCGACCACGGCTGGCTCAACGCCCGCCATCATTTCTCCTTCGCCAATTATCACGACCCGTCGCGCATGGGGTGGGGGCGGATCCGTGTTTGGAACGACGACCAGATCGGGGCCAAGAGCGGCTTCCCGCCGCACCCCCACCGCGACATGGAGATCGTGACCTACGTCCGCACCGGCGCGATCACCCACCAGGATTCGATGGGCAACAAGGGCCGCACCGGCGCCGGCGACGTCCAGGTGATGAGCGCCGGGACGGGCGTCACGCACGCCGAATATAATCTCGAGGACGAGCAGACGACCTTGTTCCAGATCTGGATTGAGACCGACAAGCCCTCGGCGAGCCCGAGCTGGGGCGCGATGCCGTTCCCGAAGGAGTCGCGCAACGGCGCGTTTCAGCTGCTCGCCAGCGGCGACCAGGAGGACGGAGTGCTGACCATCAACGCCGACGCTCGGATCCTCGGCGCGACCGTGAAAGCCGGCGAATCGATTGCGATCGATGCGCAGCCCGACCGCCACCTGTATCTCGTCCCCAGCGGCCGCGTGACCGTGAACGGCGTCGCGGCTGACCCGCGCGACGGGGTCGCGATCACCGGCGAGAGCAAGGTCGAGATCAAGGCCGAGGACGACAGCGAGCTGGTTCTCGTCGACGCGCGCTAGGTTTGTCGGTCGGGGTTCCGCCGAGGTTCATCCGCCTTATGCTTGATCGGGCCGGGCTTGGCAGGCATGAGCGCGTCGCGCGCCGCGGAGAGTGGCCGCGTCTCAAGCGCAGAGCGGGAGCAGGATGAAGGCGAGTTTGCGCGTGATCACACTGTTGGCGGCGGCCTTCGTTGGCATCGCGCCGGCGGCGGCGCTCGCCCAGGCCGCGCCCGAACTGCCGGCGACCAATACGCCGCCCCGCGACACGATCGGACCGACCGAGCTTCAGAACTTCAACCTCAACGGCAGGGTCACGCGCCCGGCGGAGCAGCCGGCCGCGCCAGCTTCGACCCCGCCGGCACAAACGACCGTGCGGCCGGCGTCGACGGCACCGCGCCGGGTGGCGCAGAACAGTCCCGCACAGCAAGCCGTTCCGGCGGCGACGTTGCCGGCGCCCGCGCCCTCCGCTCCCCCGCGGGTCACACCGCGCGAAACACCGGCGACGTCAGCGACGGTCGCCTTGCCGCCGCTCCAGGGCGCCGCCCCACCGATCCCGGCGGCGAATGCGCCAATCAGGAGTGATTCTGCGCCGGTCGTGGACGAGCCGCTCGTTCCGTGGCGCAACCTTCCCCTCTGGCCGTGGCTGGCAGCCGCGCTTGCGCTTGCCGGAGGCGCGGCTTTCCTGCTGTGGCACCGCCGCCCGCGCCAGGCGCTTGCCGGGGGGCCGCTATTCGACCTTCTGGTGCCGCCCGCACCGGAGCCTGAAGCTCAGCGGGCACCGCCGCAACCGACGCCGCGGCCGCCGACGGCTGCGCCGCCCAAGCGGGCGCCCGCCGGGATCGTGGCGTCGCGCCTCAGGCCCGCGCTCGAGATCGCCTTCCAGCCGCTGCGTTGCCAGGTCGACGACGACCAGGTCACGATCGAGTTCGAGCTCGAGCTGTTCAATGCCGGCGCGGCACCCGCTCGCGCAGTGCTCGCCGAAGCCAGCCTGCTCAACGCCAGCGCCGCGCAGGACGAGGAGCTCGCCGCATTCTTCGCCAATCCGCAAGGCATCGGCGAGCGCCTCGACCTCATTCCGCCGATGAAGCGAGTCAGCTTCAAGAACCAGGTCGTCGCGCCGCGCGCGGCCGTCCAGGAATATGAACTTGCCGGGCGCAGGACGTTCGTCCCGGTCATTGCCTTCAACGCGCTTTATGAATGGAGCGGCGGCCGGGCGCAGTCGTCGGCGGCCTATCTCGTCGGCCGCGACACGCAGCGCGAGAAGCTCGGCCCACTCCGGCTCGACCAGGGCGCGCGCGAGTATCGCGGACTTGGAGCGCGGGCGCTGCCGAGCGCCGTCAGGACCTAGAGAACCGCCGAATTATAGCTGTGCCACGCGAGCACGGCGGCGGCGCCGCGGTACGGCCGCCAGGCTTCCGCAAGCTCGCGCAACTGCCTTTCGGTCGGTTTCTCGGGAAGGTCCAATAACCGGCCGATCTCGACCAGGACGGCGAGGTCGCCGGCAGGAAAGACGTCACGCCGCCCTTCCGCGAACAGCAGATAGATTTCAGCCGACCAGCGGCCGATCCCTTTGATCTTGGTCAGCAGCGCGATCGCTTCTTCGTCGTCTTCGGGCAGGCTCCTAAGGTCGAGCTCGCCCGAGATGACCAGGCTTGCGAGGCTTCGGATATAGCCCGATTTCTGCCGCGACATGCCTGCGGCGCGCAGCTCTTCGTCGCTCGCCGCGAGCAGCAGGTTGAGATCGGGCGGCGAGCCGAACGCAGCCTCGAGCTTGGCCCACATCGAACGCGCCGCAGCGACGCTGACCTGCTGGCCGACGATGGTCCGCAGCAGCGTTTCGACGCCGGGGTTGCTGCTGCGCGGTTCGGGAATGCCATGCTGCTCGACAACGCGGGCAAAGGCGCTCTCCAGATTCGCCAGCGCCTTGACGTCACTGCGGATGCTTTTGCTGGTCCGGACCATTAGCCGAGGCTCGCTGCGTAAAGGGCGACGGCAGCCGCGTTGGAGACGTTGAGGCTTTCGACCGCGTCGGTGATTGGAAGCCGCGCGAGCGCGTCGCAATGCTCGCGCGTGTTGGGCCTTAGTCCCGGGCCTTCGGCTCCGAGCACGAGCGCGACGCGCGGCGGACCAAGCGCGTCCTTCAAATCACCCGCTGCGTCCCCTGCAAGGCCGATGCGCCAGAAGCCGGCTTCGCCGATCTCATCGAGCGCCCGGGCGAGGTTGACGACCCGCGCCCAGGGCACGCGTTCGAGCGCTCCCGACGCCGCTTTGGCGAGCGCGCCGCTTTCGGGCGGCGAGTGGCGGTCCTGGGTGACGATGCCGATCGCGCCGAACGCTGCCACGGAGCGCAGGATCGCGCCGACATTGTGGGGGTCGGTGACCTGGTCGAGCACGAGCACCACCGCGCGCTCGCCCGCATTGTAGAGCAGTCCGTCGAGCCAAATGTCCTCGAGCGGCTCGACCTCGATCACCACGCCCTGGTGCGGCGCATCGTGCGGGACGAGCCGGCCGAGGTCGGCGACGTCCGCCAGTGTCACAGGCACCTCCGCCGGGAATTGCATCGAGGCTGCACCTTCGCGCGTCGCCCAGGCTTTCAAGACCTTGCGTTCGGGGTTGTCGAGCGCGGCGGCGACGGCATGCTTGCCCCACAGCCGCGGCCGGCTGGCCTTTCCATGGCTTTGGTGCGATTTTTTTCGACGCGACATTGCGCCCGCTTAGCGGTGGGAGCGAGCGAGTCTAGCGCGCCGGCATCGGCTCATTTGCTGCGAGAGTGCGTCGATGTTGCCGCCATGCCCCGATGAACAGGATCACGAGAATCGGGTAGCTCCAAAACCGCTCGGCGATTGCATAGGCCCACGGCGGGAGACTGACCGTGATCGCCTTCAGGATGTGGGACAAGCTGTCGACGAGTTGAAGTCCAGCAACCCAAAGTGGCCAAAAGCGATCGGAAGCGAGGGCTATCGCAACGACGGCGATCAGGACTGCGGAATCGACGGCGATCTCGCCGCCATTCATCGCCACGTAGCCCCGCCCAAAGGATAGATGCGCCAGGAATGAAACCAGACTCGCGGCCAGAAAGACGATTGCGGCCAGCCGCTCGTATTTCCGCCCCCTTACGAGCGCATAACCGCAGGACAGAAGCAGCAGTGCCCAGAAGATGATGACGCGTGCAAACATGGCAATGGACCGGACCACATTGACGCGGTCCGGTCAAAGCTCCTTCGAAATCAGGCGACGATGCGGAGTTCGGTCTGCGCCGATGGCGGGCAGTCGTTGTCGGTATCTCCCCAGCTCACTGTGCGAAGGCCCGGAACGAACTGCTTCGCTTCGGCCAGCTGCCGGTGACAGCCGACGACCGATCCCCGCGCGGAAACCAGGCTGCCGAGCGCGGCCGAGAGTTCCTGCAGCGCGGCGTGAATCGGTGCCGGTCCGACATGGGCGACCGAATTGATCCGCATCATCCGGGCCTGGAGCTCGGCGATCTCGGCAAGTGTGGCGTCGATCGAATCTTCGACCGCGCGGACCTGGGTAGCGACTTCGTAGGCGGCGTCTTCAATCATATGCTTGCGCATGGCTGCTCCTTCCCCGGCGCTTATCGCGTCCGGAGTGGCTGTCGGCCTGATCTGGGGTCGGTTAGTGCTTGAGAAGCCTAGCGAGGCTTTCCAACCCGGCGAGGTACATGCCCGCCGAGAAAGCTGCACCGATCGCGATGGTCGCGATCCAGAACAGCCGCTGGCCGACACTCATCTCATTCCGGGGGTTGCTCCTCGTTGCGAACGGCAGTTGCAGGGAAGGCCAGAAAGACGCCGGCCTCTGCTCGGTAAGGAAACCAACTCCCCCAGCCTCCCCTGCGCGATCAGCGTGCCGAATCTGATGACTGACCGCGGCTTCGGGGTGGCGGGCTTGGGCGTCGCCGACAATGTACGGCGGTTGATGTATCAATCGTTGATATGGGCCCTTGGATTGCGCCACGATCCTCGCGGCCTGGGTGCGGCGCTCGACGCCGAGGATGGCAAGGGCCTGACGAATCCGCTGGTCGACCGTGTGCGGCGAAATCTTGAGCTCGGTCGCTATTTCCTTGGATGAGAGCAACTGGTCGACGAGCCGCAAACAATCGAGCTGCCCCGAGGTCAGCCGGGCAACGCGCTCGGCCATCGCGTCGACGGTGCGCGAACTCGATGCCTCACGAGGCGCATCCTGCGCTCCGTCCGAATGATCCAATGCGACACCCACCCCGCGTAACATGCGGTCTTCTCCGAGCGCGATTCACCGAAGCCTTAAGTCATCTCTGAGGCTTTAGCCAGTTTTCAGCCGGTTTTGAGCCATTTCGGGATTAACCTTCGATATTTACTTCCGGGAGGCCCGTTTCGACGAGATGCTCTGTCCGAAGTGGAGTTTTATTGCTCGCGCGCGGGCGGACTCGGCCGTCGTTCGAGAAAGACTCGGCGCTTGCGGCCTGCCCGATCGTTCGAATTGCCTCTTTGGCAGTGCCGGGCTGTGTTCGGCCGACGGTGGTGGAGAGGGCTGGATTCGAACCAGCGTACGCTTGCGCGGGCAGATTTACAGTCTGCTGCCTTTAACCACTCGGCCACCTCTCCAGGATTGGCAGCGCAGACCATCGGGGGATGGTCGAGCATGACGATCAGGCCCGCGCAAATGGCGGCGCACCATTGCTGTGTCAACGCGTCGGTCTGCGCTGAGTTGTCGCCCCTCGGCTGCGCCTCGGGCGCTCCACATTTCAACAGTCCCCCCGGACTGTCGAGATGTGCGGTATTATGCAGCAAACGCACCACGCCAACGGGCAACGTCCTCGTCGTCCCAAGCGTATTGACCCCTTAGCGCAGACTGAAAGCGCTTCCGCTCGTCATCCGGCAGTATCCGCCTAAGCTCTCTGCACTCGGCTTTCGTAAACAGCTTGGAGAGCCGGGAAGCTAGTAGAGTCGAATGACCTTCGTTTGGAAATGCCGCGAAACGGTGGCCGTGCTCCGGGCACTCGCCCTCGAACATTCTCTGATGGCTCTGAGGTCCGATGTCCTTTTGGCCGGGTGCGATGAGCAACATCTCGTTCGCTAAACGCGCGTTTGCGAGCTTGAGCCCACAAAGATCACACGGAATGTCTGGTTCAGACATACCGACGCCCGTCTGCGAACATCACTGGAATGCGGCGCTTTGCGCGTCCGACGACAATTTCCGTTGCGCGTCTCGTCCTCTCTTGAACGCCAGTGCAAGGATGATCAGCGAAGGCAGCAAATAGCTAACAAGACCATCGAAACGGAACTCGCCGCCATCCGCTGCACCGAATCCGTATAGAATCGCTGAGATCGGGTAAGTAGCTATCGCGGCAAAGATATGGCTGTGGAGCCGATTCGAGGTGACCCGCTTAAAGATCGCCCAATGAAGAAGCGAATAAACCAAATAGCAGCCAATCACTGCTCCTATCAGAAAAGCTATTAACCCCATGAGCTTACCCCTCGTTCAACGTTGATCCGCCTTTGAAATGAGCGCTGCGGAGCCTGCCATGAGCACTGGCAGTATCACTCCACAGAAAACTCCTGTGGTCCCCATGCGTAGCCGGAGGCCGGAAATGGCGTCCGGCAGGGAGTACGAAGGACCAGCGGTGCGCCCAAATTCCCAAATTAGAAGCGAATGGGAGTAGTCGTACTGGCTTCCAACTCTCCAGAATATGAAGACCAGCAATGCGCTGAGGCCATAAAGCCCATATACGACTATATTCCTCTGCTCTTTGTTCATGACAGCCTCCGCACGCTCACCGGCTTGCGCCACTGAGGTATGCGGACTGGGTTAATGATGCTTTAGCGCCCGCCTCACAGCCTATCCGCAAAACGGACCAAAGTGGCGGAGCAGATCGCGTCGTCCAGGGCATGGGGAGTGCTCACCTCCAGCTTCCAAGCAGCGTTCTCACACGCTGCCCACATCGACGCCATCCCTCCGCCGTTCCAAGCGAGCAGCACTTGGACGAGACCGGCCTACTGCAGCGAGGGGTAGTGCGCCTTCTTATGCTTCTGAACCAGCCGTGAGATGTAAGCCACCGCTAGGTCTTGGTTGTCGTCCCGCTCCCCCGCTCCGTTTATTGCGATGTCCATCTGACGCATCGAGGGGACGTCTTTCTTGGCAGCAACAATGTCGGGCTCCTCGTATGCCTCAGGCTTGAGCGCACCCGCCATGATGAGGAACGTGACGATCCCGTGGTCGTAACCGCGCGCCCAATCTGGATCGCCACGTTCGGCAAGTTCCAACCCACGGTCCAATCCGTGCTGTGGCGCTCCTAAGCTACGCATTGCGTCGAGCATGACAAAGCCCTTGTCGGTCGGATTCAATTTCCGACCGGTCATTGGAAGCATCTGAGCCGAGATGGACCCACCGATGACCCCAAGCACATAAGGGTCGCTCCAAATTCGGTCATCGAAAGCTCTGTCCCAGATAACCCAGAACGGCATGATCGCCATGCGCGCTGCCGCTGCGCCGATCTCAGTCGCTTCACGCCGTGCCTTACCTAAGCCAAACATGCTTATTCCTCGTAGCTATTAGCGTGAACGAGCTTCCCATCGGCATCTTCGACTTCCACTCTCATTTTGTGCATGTCGGGCCTGATTGAGAACGGCTTTGACTGGTCATACCAGTAGCATTCGACTTTGACGGTGCCGCCAGCGTGATCCGCATAGGTGTATTCCCAGCGCTGGCTAAGATCGCGCCGGATTTCACCACCGGCCATTCCCTCGGCCTCTGCCGCCTTCGGCACGTCATAGATGTGCCGGTCTGCGGTCGCCCTGTCGATTGCGGCGACCAGCTTCTCATATATCTCACGGGCCGATTTCATAATCATTCCTCGTGTTCGTAGTCCGGGTCGTCAACCGGGTAGAAACGACGAGAGCCGTCGCGCTCAACATAGCGGCGGCAAAAGGCAGTGCGGCGGCGAACATTGCTCGTGTCGATGTATTCTACCCACCCCATCACATAGACGTTGGACCGCCCATTCTCGTCCCAGTGAAGGGCGGTAAACGGCTCCTCGGACGAGAAGAGCCCAAAGACTGAGGAGCCGCTTGGAATGGCCGTGCGCGGCACCGGGTTATTGCCGTTTTTCCCCTCATAAGGCCGCTGCATTGGCAAGCCGTCTTTGAGTCCCCAAAGGACTTCGCAATGGCTTTCGACGACCCTAGCTTCGCCTGAACCGATGTTGGAAACGTAGAACTGGCCGTTGATCCGCTCTCCGGGGCTGAAGTTGAACGCCTCGTGCTGAAACGGACCGCTGCTGTCCTTGACGACGATGTTTCGAACATGAAGCCGAGGACGGTGCGTGGCATTGAACTCACTTCGGGAGAGATCGACCGAGCGTTTCGTCGTTCTGAGCATTCCCCATGTGACCAGCCAAAGCGCGATGGTCGCAACGGCGAGCACCAGAGTATAAATGGCGATGGGATCGGCAGACCGCTCCGCAAAGGATTGCAGTGGCACCGATCCGGCTCCCGTTCAGTAACAATTCACGCGAATTGGTTTATCAGCAACATCGGCTGCTGAGTTACTAGCCGGTGTAGGCATCGAGCATCTTTTCGATACTGCCGATCATCTTCTTCAAAAGAGCTTTGTGATCTTCCGTCCGGTCCTTACCGGCGAATTTCCACCGCATCTTGCCCTGCTCGAAGTAGCCAAGCTGCCGCCTCAATGAGGCCAGCTCACCCTCCCAATGCGCGATGAACTCGTCTTCCTGCGAGGACATCTCAACCTCCTGAAAGCTCCAAATGACTGATCGCGAAGTGATGATAGCGCTCTACAAGGCAATCGAGCAGCTATATCTGGAACTCATTGGCAAACCCCTCTCCATCTCGGTCGAGACAGGCAACGGGCGAATGCTGATTCAGAGCCTCGGCGGCACGAGTGAAGCCCGCATCTCAGAGGGCACTGCAGCCCAAGCGGCCTGAACCTTTCGCTTCGCTTCGAAGCGTCGGGCAATGGCAGTCTGAATCTGCTCGGGCGTATCCCAGCCACTCGCGTCGTATGACTTCGTAGATGACGACGCCACGATTTCTGCTGGGAGACCAACGGTGGTGTTTGAAAAGCATGTGTTCTCGGGAGCCCTGCTTAACTGTGTGGCGAAGTCTTTGAGTCCCGCAGCAATCGCGGCCAGAGCTTGCTTCGCGGCCTCGAACTCAGCATTCGTCTTGAGATAGTTTTCAATGGCAGTCATCGACCTCTTCACCTCCAATGGAGAGGCTAGTGAGGCCGCGTGGGCAAGTCCACAGTAAGAGCCGCGACGTCGCACCTCATTGCCCGAGCGAGCCGCACCAGAGCCGTGAACGTCAGGTTGTGCTCCCCACGCTCGATCCGGCCAACATAGCTGCGATCCATTCCGGCAACGTGCGCTAATCCCTCTTGTGACATCCCAAGCTCGCTCCTGCGGGCGCGGATGCGCTTTCCAAGTATGTCGAGATAGGGATCGCTCACCCCGACAGTGAGCGGTCGTGGTGATTACTCGTCCACGGCGTATTGATCCCGTTGTTAACCTTTGGCGCTTACGTCTCGCCTGCCGAGCGAACGGGAGAGCGAGTGGTGAGTGAGAAGTCGTCGGCAGCAGTAGGCTGCTTCGGTGTCCTTGGAATGATTTTGGTAGCTTCGTGTGTGTTCGCTGGCTCGCATGATAAGCCAGTGAAAACCGAGGCAGAGGCAACACCGCAGGTCGAGACTCAGACAACCACTGCTGAAAGTGGTTCGGACAGCACATCGTCAGACGGGTCGGCTCCTAGCTCGGCAGATGTTTCGAAAGCCCAGGGCACTGTCGCCTTCATCATCGGCCTCAACGGCTAT
This sequence comes from Sphingomonas sp., assembly GCF_045810705.1. Classification (GTDB taxonomy): domain Bacteria; phylum Pseudomonadota; class Alphaproteobacteria; order Sphingomonadales; family Sphingomonadaceae; genus Sphingomicrobium. The sequence goes on from NZ_JBJMVI010000002.1 coordinate 236,536, forward strand.
CACTGCGTCAAGGTGATCGATGCCCATAAGGCCACTTCGACCCTGTACGACGTAACCTGCATCACGGACCATCACGGCCACCAAACAACTTACATGGTCAATGCCGAGACCAACGACGCGACACCAATCTGATGGTCGTTTTCATCCTGCTCGTGATCCTTGTCGCCTTGGTTGGTGGCAAGAACGGCGGCTTGCTCGTTAGAGGCATTCTCGGGTTGATATTTGGAGCGGTACTGATGATGGCTGGCTGCGCTATTGTGTGATCGAGGCCTCGACCAGCCCGACCGCGAAGATCCGATCCAGCTTCGGCAGCAGCCGTTTGAAGAGGCGAGAATCCCGCTTTGATTGCGCTGCCCTCAACCGGACATCTCTCAACAACTCTTCGCGAGCGACATACTCGGCGACCATCCGGTATTCGGTTTGCAACTCGGCTGGTCCTTGCTCCGCGAGCCTCAGCAAGTGAGCCAGTGATCGGTTGCTCTTGAGCCGGTTGGCCCTGTCGCTGATCACACGGATGTTGCCGGGGACGTAGCCCAATGATGGGTCTATGCGGTCGAGTGATGGCGAAGCCGGAGACCGGTCGCTGCCCACCACCAGAGGGATACCAAGGACAGGGCAGACATCCGGCGTGATGATGTCCTCTCGCCTGATCGTGAAGTCGAGACGGCGATTTTGAGCACGTTTCCGAGCCCTGTCGAAGAGAGCGTAGCCGGGCATCTCAATCCTGCGCCGACGTAGATAGGCTCGCATGTAAGCCGCATTGCATTCAGAGCAGGTGTCGCGTTTCGAAGGTCGTCCGTGCATCGGACACACTGTTGGGAGCTTCGGCCTCACTCCGGAAGCTCCATCACGATCTGTATGCGATTTGCCGGTATGAGCACCGGGCAGTCGGTCGCCTCACCGGCAATCTCGACCATGCGGCCTTCGATGTAACGAGCCCGAGCTATCCAGTGATGGAGCTCGGCAACATTGCGGGCTTCCATCTCTAAAATGGGCGATTGCGGCGTCCCTATCATGCAGAACTTGAATCGGGTCATCACGCGGCAGCCCTCAAGTGCCGTTGCCAATAGCCCTTCCACTGGCGTGACACCGGATGGTGGAGACCTGCCGCGACGATGGTCAGGAACTGCTCGCCGTTCGAGATGCGGCGGTTCGTTTCCCGCCAAGCCAACTCGGCCACGTAGTTCTCCGTGTAGGTATGGGCGATGTGATGATGGACGCCCATGATTGAGCGCTTGAGCCGCGAGTGGAAAGACTCACATTGATTGGTGTTCACGCCATCCAGTGAAGCCCACATTTTGGAGTGATCGATGCGCCGCATATCGAACGCGGCGTGGAGAGCATCATAAGTTTTCGCTTCGTCAGCGAAGCCGATACTGCCCGGTTCCAAGCGGTCCATGATCTCAGGGAGGCCTTGCCGCTCGGATTTGGCGACGAATGCGAGGACGCGACCACCGCGTTCGACCATCGTAATGATGCACTTTTTCCGGCCCGTCTGGTTCTCAAGGTACCGAGCATCACGGTGGTTCTTCTTCTCCCGTGCTGGCTTAACGTAGCCGCCAGTATAGGTGGCATCCATCTCCACCTCAGTGCCGACGCCGCCCAGCGTGACCGCCTGCAATGCCTTCATCGCCTCGCGAAGCTTGTGCAGCAGCACGAAGGCGGTCCGGTAATTGCACTGCATTTCGCGGCTCAGTTGGAGGGCGCTCACGCCCTTGGCTCCGTTGGCAAACTTGGCGATGGCGTAGAGGATATCGCGGATCGCCAGCTTGCGACCGGCGAAGATGGTGCCCGCCGTTAGGCTGAACTGCTTGTCGCAAGCCTTGCACTTGAACAGGCGGCGGACGCCCGGTTCCGCCTCCTTATTCTTGCCTCGCGAGGGCAGCTTGGCCGTGATGTGATAGACGACGACGCAGCCACAAGCGGGGCAGAACGGCTCTCCGTCCGTTTCCGCATACCGGATTTTGACGAAGGCGGCATACGCCTCTTCTTCGGACATGCGGGCGACCTGCTTAGTGCTAAGCGTCTTGGCCCGTGCCGAGAGAAGAAAGTGTTGTGCCATGTCCTCCGCTGCGTTAATTTCGCAGCGGATGTGCCACATATGTCCCGGATGTGCAACATCCTGATGACCGCTAAGTGGGACAATTGTAGCAGATGTGTGGTCATATGTCCCAGATTGAGAACGGCGAGGCGAAGCGCATCCTCCGGGCCGAAATGGTCCGACGAGGCGTCAGCTATGATGATCTAGCGAGGCTGCTGGCCGAAGCAGGGGTGAAGGAGACCAACAAGAGCCTGCGGAGCAAGCTCAGCCGTGGCTCCTTCACCGCCGACTTCTTCCTTAAAGCCCTACTGGCCATGGGCGCTAACGCGCTGAGATTAGGCGACTAAAATAGGGCTGGACTCCGCAGTAGACGCAGAGTAATTCCGTATTATCGCGCAGTTGATCTGCACGGTAGCCTCACTTCCTAGCTCCAATAGGGCGTGCGGGTTCAGAGCCACCGGTCAGCGAGAACTGACCGGTGGTTCGCCTTCTCAGGCGAAGAACGCCGTCTAGTGCCTAAAAATCCCAGCGCAAGCGGTTTTTTGTTTGCCTACGGCAGTTGCTTACTCGATGTCAGCGCCGCTTAGCGTTACCGTTACTTTCGCTTTACGTTAGTAATACTTTACACTCCCGTGGAATCCCCGATGTGGGGATTGCCGATCGCCCACCACAGACAGGGCGTTCGGCCCTCGTCCCGCATCACCGATACACCCTCCCACACTCGCAAGCCGCCTTCGATGTTCGACCTGATCCGCTCCCACAACGGCTGGTCGAGATCGAACAGGCCTTGCTCGTCCAACACGGCGTCGGTGATCTCCCGAGTCGTCATCTTCTTCGTTGCCGCTTTGAGGACGTCTAGCGCCACCCTACGACCGTCGCCGAAGGCAATCGGACTGCGGTGACCATTCGGCTTGATCGGGATGACTGTCTCGCGGTTCCAAGTCGGATCAAGGTCGGTCAACACGACATCGATCCCGTCGATCACCTTATCCAGATGTGCGAGATGTTCTTTAGTGGCAGGAAGCTCCTGCACCATCGCGTCGATGCGTTCGATTTTGCGAATAACCTGCTGGCGCTCGCCCATGACCCGAGCGATGCGATCCTTAAGGTTCGAGGAGATGTTGCTCTGTCCCATTGCCTTTAATCCTTCTGCGACAGTCCGTGGAGTCGTCGAAGGATACGGAAGGCGTGGGTTTTTCAGCTAGTTAGCTGTTGGTGCGTTTGCTGCATAATACCGGAGATGTGGAGCGGGTGAAGGGAATCGAACCCTCGTCGTAAGCTTGGAAGGCTTCTGCTCTACCATTGAGCTACACCCGCTCGAGCCACGGCCAATGCCATTTGCGGCGCGAGGGCGTCAACCGAATAGCCGGTTGACCGGGCCCAAGCGCCTGCCGTACCACGCGAATCGCATGACGAACCTGGTCGCCATCTCCGCTTCATCGACCGCTCGCCGCTGGTGGTGGCGTTCGATGACCCTTGCGGCGCGATGGCGCGATTGATCGATTAGCCAACCGATCAACGACTGCCCGCCCGCCTCCGGCGGGCTTTTTTGTTTCCAGGTGAGATCATGAACCAGATCCTAAATTTCGTGCGCGACGCCGTGGGCGCCCCCGCGGCCGCTCACGCGCCCCATGCCCACGATCCACGACAGCCGGTGGCGAATCCGCTGCCGAAACTCCTGGCAGGCGAGGACCTGCCGATCGACGATTCCGAACATTTGTTCGAGCGCCTCGTCCTCGGCAGGCTCGAACCGGCCGAGATTGCCGGAATGCTCATCGCGCTTCGAATGAAGGGCGAAACCGCGGACGAAATGATCGGCGCCGCCCGCGCGTTGAGCGCCGCGGCGCTGCCGTTCGCCCGGCCCGATTATCTCTATGCCGATTGCTGCGGGACGGGCGGCGACGGCTCCGGCCTGATAAATGTGTCGACCGCGACCGCCTTGGTCGCCGCGGCCTGTGGCCTGCCCATCGCCAAGCACGGCAACCGCAGCGTCAGCTCGCGCTGCGGCTCGGCCGATGTGCTCGAGGCCTTGGGTGCGAAGATCGACATCGGACCGCAAAAGGCCCGCGCACTGCTCGACGACGTCGGCTTCTGCTTCTTGTTCGCGCCTGCCTATCATCCGGGAATGAAGCATGCCGCGCTCGTCCGCCGGCAGCTCCAGGTGCGCACGGTCATGAACCTGCTCGGTCCGTGCATCAATCCGGCGCGGCCTGCCGTCCAGCTCCTCGGCGTCGCCGATCCCAGGATGCTGCGCCGGATCGCCGAGACGCTGGCGGCGATGGGCGTCCGCGAAGCGCTCGTCGTCCACGGCGGCGGCCTCGACGAGGTTGCGCTGCACAGCGAAACGCGCGCGATCCGGCTGTCGCGTGGGGAGTTCGAGGAGTTGGAGATCACGCCTGAGGAAGCGGGTCTGGAGCGGGCGCCGGTCAACGTCGTGACCGGCGGCGAAGTCGAGGAGAATGCCGCGAGACTTCAGGCGCTGCTCGGCGGTCGCGGCAGCCGCGCCGAGGAGGATATCATATTCCTCAACACCGCGGCGCTGCTGCGGACGGCGGGCATGGTCTCGACCTTGCGCGAAGGAGCGGCCCTGGCGCGTGACGCGCTCGCATCGGGCGGGGCGGCCAAGGTGCTTGCGGAATTCCTCGAGGCGAGCCGTGACTGAACCGGCTGGAGTGCTCGGGCAGATTGCCGCGGCCAAGCGCGACGAGCTCGCGCGACGGTTCGACGGCGTCGCCCTCGACTCGCTGCGCGCGCGGGCGCGGGCGACGAGGCGAAGCCTTGCCAGCGCACTCGCGCAGCCCGGCGCCCGCTTCCTCCTTGAAATCAAGAGGGCCTCGCCGTCCGCCGGGGTGATCCGGGCTTCCGCCGATCCCGCGGTGCTGGCCCGCGGCTATTCGGGTGTCGGCGACGCGCTCAGCGTTCTGTGCGATGCCGAGTTCTTCGGCGGCTCGCTGGCCGACCTCGCTGCGGCGCGCCGCGAGTTCGACGGACCGATCCTCGCCAAGGACTTCTTCATCGACCTACGTCAGGTCACCGAAGCGCGAATCGCCGGCGCCGACGCTGTGTTGGTGATGCTGTCGTTGCTCGACGACCCCGCCGCGCGCGAGATGATCGCCGAGGCGCGCCGCTTCGGCATGGACGCGCTTGTCGAAGTTCACGACGAGACGGAGATGCAGCGCGCGCTGGCCCTCGGCGCGCCGCTGATCGGCATCAACAATCGCGATCTGCGCGACCTCACCGTTGACCTCGCCACGACGGAGCGGCTCGCGCGCCTCGCCGGTGACCGCCTCCTGGTCTCCGAATCCGGAATTGACTTCCGCGCCGACGTCGAACGCCTGTCGCCGTTGGTCGATGGCTTCTTGATCGGCTCATCGCTGATGCGTGGGAGTGAGCCGGCCCAACGCGCACGTGAGCTGATCTTCGGGCGGATCAAATTGTGCGGATTGAATTGCGGCGCTGACGTGAGCGCCGCCCGGCCAGCGGCGTTCGTCGGCTTCGTGTTCGTGCCTGGCAGCCCCCGCCATGTCACGGCCGACGAAGCTGCGCCGCTGGCCGGTGTTGCCCGAAAGTGCGGGATACGGCCCGTCGGTGTGTTCCGAGACGCGCCGCTGCGAACGGTTGCCGAGCTCGCGACGTTGATGAACCTGCATGCGGTCCAGCTGCACGGCCACGAGGACGCCGACTATGTCGCGACGCTCCGGCGCGAGCTGCCCCCGTGCGAAATCTGGACGGCACTCAGTGTCGGCCGCGAGCCGCTCATTGGGCGCGGCGGTGATCGGCTGGTGTTCGACAATGCCGACGGCGGCAGCGGACGCTCGTTCGACTGGTCCCTGATCGCAAGGCATGCCGATCTGTCTCGGTCGGTGGTCGCCGGCGGGATCGGCAGGCACAACGCACGCGCAGCGCAGCGGCTCGGCGCTTATGCGATCGACGTCGGTTCGGCCATGGACCAGCGCCCCGGCAAGAAGTCGCCCGAAAAGATGGCAGCTTTGTTCGACGCGCTGCGCCCGGCGTCGCGGCAGCGGCTGCGCGCATGCGCCTGAACGGCCGCTTCGGGCGCTTCGGCGGCTGCTACGTCCCCGAGATCCTGGTCCCGGCGCTCGAGCAGCTCGAAGGGGCGTTTCTCGACGCGCAGGAAGATCCCGCGTTCCGGACCGAGCTGAACGACTTGCTGGCGAATTACGCAGGCCGCCCGACGCCGCTGACCCGCTGCCGGAACCTCCCGGACAACATCTATCTGAAGCGCGAGGACCTGCTCCACGGCGGCGCGCATAAGACCAACCAGGTCCTTGCGCAGGGCCTGCTCGCACGGCGCATGGGCAAGACGCGCTTGATCGCCGAGACCGGCGCCGGGCAGCACGGCGTGGCGACGGCGATCGTCGGGGCGTTGCTCGGCTTTGAGACGGTCATCTACATGGGCGCCGAGGATGTCGAGCGGCAGCAGCTCAATGTCTTCCGCATGCGGCTGATGGGCGCCGAGGTGATTCCCGTCGAAAGCGGTGGACGCACGCTCAAGGATGCGATCAACGAGGCGTTGCGCGACTGGTCGGCGAGCTTCGAGGCCACCCATTATCTGCTCGGCACTGCCGCCGGTCCGCACCCGTTCCCGACCATGGTCCGCGAGTTCCAGCGGGTGATCGGCCGGGAAGCGCGCGCGCAGATCATCGAGCAATTGGGCCGTCTACCCGACGCGGTCGTCGCCTGCGTCGGCGGGGGTTCCAACGCGATCGGCCTGTTTGCCGACTTCATCGACGACGACGTCCGGCTGATCGGCGTCGAAGCCGCCGGCAAGGGCCTTAGCGGCGCCGAACATGGCGCGACTTTGCTGCGCGGCGCGCCCGGTATCCTCCACGGCGCAGAGACTTACGTCCTCCAGGATCCGGACGGGCAGGTCACCGATACCTGGTCCGTGTCGGCGGGCCTCGACTATCCCGCGGTCGGGCCCGAGCATGCCCACCTCAAGGACAGCGGCCGGGCGCAATATGTCGGCGCGACCGACGCCGAGGCACTCGCGGCGTTCAAGGCGCTGGCCGAAGGCGAGGGCATCCTCTGCGCGTTCGAATCCGCGCACGCGCTTGCTCACGCGCTGAAGCTCGCCGAAGCGGAGCCGGACAGCGCGATCCTGGTCGGCCTCTCCGGGCGCGGCGACAAGGATGTCGCACAGGCCGAGGCGCTGCTCGCGTGAGCCGCTATGGCGCTATGTTCGATCGGCTGGGCAGCGACGGCGCGTTCGGTGCTTTCGTGATGCTCGGCGATCCCGATCTCCAGACCAGCGCGGCGCTGCTCGATGCGCTGGTCGAGGGTGGCGCCGACATGATCGAGGTCGGGATCCCCTTCTCCGATCCGGTTGCCGACGGGCCGGTGATCCAGGCGGCGGCGCAGCGCGCGCTCGGTGTAGGCGTGAGGGTCGGCGACTGTTTGGGGCTCCTCGCGGGGTTCCGGGCGCGCCACCCCAACGTGCCCGTCGGCATTCTAACCTACGCCAATATCGTCGTCGCGCGCGCCGGCTTCATGCGCGACGCCGCCGACGCCGGCGCCGACAGCCTTCTGATCGCCGACGTCCCGGCGCTCGAGGCGGAGCCGTTCGCGGCGCAGATGGTTCAGGCCGGAATCGAGCCGGTGCTGATTGCCGCCGCCAACACGCCGGAGCCGGCGCTCCTGCGAATTGCGCGCTTGTCGAAGGCCTACACTTACTGCGTCAGCCGCGCCGGAATCACCGGCACCCACGCCGGCGGGGAATTCGATGCAGGCCTGATCGATCGCGTGAAGGCCGCGGGCGCGCCGCCGCCGGTGTTCGGCTTCGGCATCTCCACGCCCGAGCATGTCCGCGCCGCGCTCGCGGCCGGCGCGCGGGGCGTCATTTGCGGCTCGGCGATCGTCGATCTCGTCAGCCGCGGCGGCGATGTCGCGGCGTTCGTTCGCACTCTCAAAGCCTCGACACGGAACGAGTCGGTGGCGCAATGAATTGAATCGGCTCGAAAAGGAGACGATTCATGGCTGCGCGCGCGATCTGGCGAGGGCAAATCCGGCTGGCGCTGGTGTCCATCCCAGTGGAACTCTTCCCGGCGACCCGAAGCGGGGCACAGATCCAGTTCCACCAGGTCCACGAACCGACCGGCAAGCGCATCAAATATGAAAAAGTGGTGCCGGGCGTGGGACCGGTCGACCGCGACGAGATCGTCAAGGGCTATGAGGTTTCTAAGGGCCATTATGTCCTCCTCGACCCGGAGGAGATCGAGAGCGTCAAGCTGGAAAGCCGCAGGACGCTCGACCTCGTCGAATTCGTCGATGAGGACGACATCGAGCCGATGTATTTCGACAAGCCTTATTATGTCGTGCCCGCCGACGACCTTGCCGAGGAGGCTTATGTCGTGTTGCGCGACGCGTTGAGGGCGGCGAAGAAAGTCGGCGTGGGCCAGCTGGCAATGCGCGGCCAGGAATATGTCGTCGCCTTGAAGCCGTTCGACCGCGGCCTGGTGCTGGAAACGCTGCGCTACGCCGATGAGGTCAACAAGGCTTCCGGTTTCTTCCGCGACATCGGCGACCACAAGCCCGACCCCGACCTGCTCGACATGGCGTCGATGCTGATCGAGCGCAAAGCCGGCGAGTTCGATCCCAGGGAATTTCACAATCGCTATGTCGATGCGCTTCATCGCCTGATCGAGGAGAAGCAGAAGAAGAAGGGCGAGAAGATCATCGAGGATCCGGACGCCGACGCCGGCCCGCCCAAGGGCTCGAACGTGATCGACCTTATGGCGGCGCTTAAGAAGAGCCTCGGTGACCGCGAAGCGGAAGGCCGCGGCAAGGAGAAGAAATCGGCCGCGAAGAAGGCACCACCGAAGCGGACAGCCAAGAAGAAGGAACCGGTCAATGCCGCGGCGCGCAAGCGGGCGTAAGCCATGGCCAAGCGCGTCCCGCTCGACATCGAAACCTACAACCGCAAGCGCGACTTCTCGAGGACCAAGGAGCCGCGCGGGCGCAAGCTCAAGGGCAAGGGCGACAGCTTTGTCGTCCAGAAGCACGACGCGTCGCGCCTGCACTGGGACTTCCGGCTCGAGCTCGACGGCGTCTTGAAGAGCTGGGCGGTGCCCAAGGGCCCCAGCCTCGATCCCGACGAGAAGCGCCTCGCCATGCGGACGGAGGACCATCCGCTCGATTACGGCACCTTTGAAGGCACCATTCCCAAGGGCGAATATGGCGGCGGCACGGTCATGCTGTGGGACGACGGCCGCTGGATTCCCGAGCCCGGCAAGGACCCGAGCAAGACCATCGGGGAGGGGCACCTCCATTTCACCCTCGAAGGCGAAAGGATGAAGGGCGAATGGGTGATGTTCCGCCTGAAGCCCCGCCCGGGCGAAAAGGCCGAGCCGTGGATGCTCAAGAAAGTCACTGACGAATTCGCCGATGCGGAAAATGGTGACGCGCTGGTCGACAATGAGGTGACCAGCGTCACGACCGGCCGGACCATGGCCGAGATCGCTGCCGGCGCCGACGTGTGGCGCTCCAACCGCGGCGGGCAGAAGGGCGGTCGCGGAAAGCGCAAGCCGAGCGTTGCGCCGCCGCCGTTCGAGGAGCCGCAGCTGGCGACGCTGGTCGACGAAGTTCCGACCGGAAATTCATGGATCCACGAGTATAAATATGACGGCTACCGGCTGCTGCTCGCTGTGGGCGAAGGCGTCGCCACGGCATGGACGCGCAACGGCAAGGACTGGAGCGACAAATTCAAGGCGCTGGTCAAGGCCGCGGTCAAGCTGCCTGCCGGATGCCTGATCGACGGCGAGGCCGTTGCGATCGACGATAGCGGCAAGCCCAGCTTCCAGCTGCTGCAGGCCACGCTCAAGGATCAGAAAGGCGCCAACCTCGTCTTTTACGCCTTCGACCTGCTGATCGACCGGGGTGAGGACATTCGCCGCCTTCCCAACATCGAACGCAAGCAGCGTCTGGCTGCGCTGCTCGAGGGCGTGTCCCCGCCGATCATCTACGGCGATCATGTGGTGGGGCGCGGCGAAGCCATGTTCGAGCAGGTTTGCAAGCAGCGCGGCGAAGGCATCATCTCCAAGAAAGCCAGTGCCCCGTACAAGGGGACGCGCACGCGCAACTGGCTCAAGATCAAGTGTATCCAGCGCCAGGAATTCGTCCTCGTCGGCTGGTCCGAGAGCGATAAGCGCCTCGGCTTCCGCTCATTGCTGCTGGCCGCGCGTGAGCATGGCAAGCTGACCTATGTCGGCAAGGTCGGCACCGGCTTCAGCGGCAAGCTGATCGAGGAGCTGATGGAGCGCTTCAGGCCGCTCGAAACGGACAAGGCGCCAGTCGCGGTCCCCCGTGCCGATCGCAAGGGCGCGCATTTCATGAAGCCGCAACTGGTCGCCGAGATCGCCTTCACCGAATTCACCAACGAGGGTATCCTGAGGCACCCGAGCTTCGTCGGCCTGCGCGAGGACAAGCCGGCCAGCGAGGTGGTCGTCGAAACTCCCACGCATCTCAGGAAATCGGAGACGAAGGCCGAGCGGCCGACGCCGGAGAGCTTCGGCATCGCCATCAGCAGTCCCGAGCGGATCATCTATCCGGAGGACGGTCTGACAAAAGGCGACCTCGCCAATTATTATGCGGCGGTCGACCCGCTGATCATGGTCGATGCGGCGCATCGGCCCATGACCTTGATCCGCTGCCCGCAGGGGCGGTCGAAGAAATGCTTCTTCCAGAAGCATGACAGCGGGACGTTCGGCGAACACGTCAAGCACGTCCCGGTCCGCGAGAAGAAGGGCGACGTCCAGGACTATCTCTATTTCGACGATGTCCGCGGCCTCCTCGCCTGCGTCCAGATGGGAACGGTCGAGTTCCACGGCTGGGGCAGCCGGAGCGACGACATCGAGCACCCCGACCGGCTGGTGTTCGACCTCGATCCCGACGTCGGGCTCGATTTCGCCAAGGTCAAGCAGGCGGCGGCGCGGCTGCGCGCTCTGCTTGCCGACCTCGGGCTCAAGACCTTCCCCTTGCTGTCGGGCGGCAAGGGGCTGCACGTGGTCGCGCCGCTCGACGCCTCTGCAGACTGGCCGGCCGTCTCCGACTTCGCCGAACGATTCAGCCGCGCCATCGCCGAGGCCGAGCCGGAGATGTTCACCGCCAATATCCGCAAGGTTCAGCGCAAGGGACGGATCTTCCTCGACTGGCTGCGCAACCAGCGTGGGTCGACCGCGGTGATGCCTTATTCGGCCCGGGCACGCGAAGGCGCGCCGGTGGCCGCTCCGATCGCCTGGGAAGACCTCGACCGCTATCAGGGCGGCAACCACTTCACCATCCGCGATGCCGAGGAGCTGATCGATCGTGCGTCGTCGAAGGCGCTTGCGGATTGGGGGAAGGCGAAGCAAGCCTTGCCGAATGCGTAAGACCGCCGCCGCCCTCCTTCCACTCCTTTTCCTGCTCACAGCCGCGTCGCCGGCCGATCTTGCGCGATGGCGAGCCGAGGCAAGTCGAGTGACCATCACGCGCGACGATTGGGGCATCGCGCACGTCCACGGCAAAACCGACGCCGACGCCGTCTTCGGGATGATCTACGCCCAGGCCGAGGACGACTTCCCGCGCATCGAGGCCAATTACCTGACCAACCTCGGACACACCGCCGAAGCGGACGGCGAAAAGGCGATGTGGCAGGATTTGCGCGCGCGGCTCTATGTCAGCGACAGCGAATTGAAGGCCGATTATGCGCGCAGCCCCGCTCCGATGCGGCGGTTGATGGATGCCTGGGCCGACGGCCTCAATGACTTCCTTGCCACGCACCCGGCCGTGCACCCGCGCGCAATCACCCGTTTCGAGCCGTGGATGGCGCTGTCGTTCACCGAAGGCAGCATTGGTGGCGACATCGAGCGGATCGACCTCGACCAGCTCAAGGCCTTTTATTCAGGAAGGCCGATTGCAGCAGCGTTGGCGCCGTGGCGCGAGCGCCAGGGCTCCAACGGCATCGCGATCGCGCCAAAGCTGACCGCGAATGGCTCGTCGCTGCTGCTGATCAACCCGCATACAAGCCACTTCTTCCGTTCCGAGCTGCAGGTCCGAAGCGACCAGGGGCTCGATGTTTACGGTGCGGCGACCTGGGGTCAGTTCTTCATCTACCAGGGCTTCAACGCCCATGCTGGCTGGATGCACACGTCGAGCGGGATCGATAATGTCGACGAGTTCGCCGAGAAGGTCGAGCGGCGCGGCAATGGTTATTGCTATCGGTACGGCCAGACCTGCCGGCCGATCGGTGTCCGGCCCGTGACGGTCCGCTATCGCAAGGCCGATGGAACGTTCGGCACTCGCAGCGTCATCACCTACCGCACGCACCACGGCCCCATCGTCCGCTCGGCGGACGGCCGCTGGATTGCGTTTGCGATGATGGACAAACCCGTCGAAGCGCTGCAGCAGAGCTTCCTCAGGACCAAAACAACCGACTTAACGTCGTTCCTGGGCATCGCCGACCGGTTCAAGGCGAACAGTTCGAACAACACTCTGTTCGCGGACGATCGCGGCGAGATCGCCTACCTCCACCCGCAGTTCGTCCCGAGGCGCGACGATCGCTTCGATTACACCCGGCCCGTCGACGGCAGCGACCCGACGACCGATTGGCGCGGGCTTCATGCGTTGATCGAGCTTCCGAGCGTGCTGACGCCTAGCGTCGGCTGGGTCCAGAACACCAATGCCTGGCCATATCGCGCCGCCGGCCCGAACAGCGCCGATCCCCCGCGCTTTCCCAAGTACATGGACACCGACGGCGAGAATTTCCGCGGTCTCCACGCGCAGCAACTTCTCACGGGAAGCAGCGGCTGGACGCTCGAAAAGCTCCAGCGCGCGGCCTACGACAGCTATCAGCCCGGCTTCGCGCTGCTCATCCCGTCGCTCGTGCACGCCTACGACGCGCTCCCGTCCGGCGACCCGCGCAAGGCTCAACTTGGCGCTCCGATCGCCGTTCTGCGCTCGTGGAGCTACCGATGGAGCGCGGACTCGGTCGCGCAGTCGCTCGCGATGTTGTGGGGCGCGGCGCTGAAGAAGGAGCTCAACGCGCCAAAGTCGGAGCCTGGCAACAAGGTTATGATGCGCCTCGCCCGCGACACCACGCCAGAGCAGAAGCTGCGCGCGCTTTCCGCCGCGGTCGCCCGGCTGAACGGGGACTTCGGCCGCTGGCAGGTGCCATGGGGCGAGATCAACCGGATTCAGCGCATCTCGCCGGCGATCAACCCGCCCTACAGCGACCGCGCGCCGAGCCTTGCGGTGCCGTTCGCGGAGGGCAGCTACGGCTCGCTCGCCTCGCTTCGCTCCGAGCAGAAGCCGGGGACCAAGCGCTGGTACGGCAATTACGGCAACAGCTTCGTCGCTGCGGTGGAGTTCGGCAAGCGCGTCCGGGCTCACGCCGTCACCGCTGGGGGCGAGAGCAGCAACCCCACCTCGCCGCACTTCAACGATCAGGCTCAGCGCTATGCTTCAGGCGATTTGCGCGAGGTCTATTTCTATCCTGAGCAGCTCAAAGGCCACACCGAGCGGGTCTATCATCCGGGCGAGTGACTAGATCCCGGCAAACTTGTCGGTCGCCCGAACCAGTGCGTCGAGGTTGCCCGGCTCGCTGAACAAATGTCCGGCGTCGGGAATGATGTTGAGCTCGACTTCGGGCCACGCTGCCTTCAGCTTCCATGCGGCGATTGGCGGCGTGCAGGTGTCGTGGCGCCCCTGGACGATCACGCCGGGGATGCCGCGCAGTTTTTCGGCGCCGCGCAGCAGCTGGCCTTCCTCGAGCCAGCCGTGCGTCGCCATGTAATGGTTCTCGATCCGGGCGACGGCAACGGCGACCTCGGGCGATGTGAAATGCTCGATCGTTTCGGGGCTGGGGAGCAGCGTCACGATGTCGCCTTCCCACTTGCTCCACGCCTTGGCTGCGGCGAGCTGGATGCCCGGATCCCCGCCCGTCAGCCGCTTGCGATAGGCCTCGACGAGGTCGTCGCGTTCGCCCTCGGGAACGGCTGAGAGGAACTCTTCGAACTTGTCGGGATAGATTTGTGAGGCGCCGCCCTCCCTGTACATCCAGTCGATCTCATATTGGTCGAACAGGAAGATGCCGCGCAGCACCAGTTCGGTGACTCGATCGGGATAGGCCTCGGCATAAGCGAGCGCGAGGGTCGAGCCCCAGCTGCCGCCGAACACCTGCCATCTTTCGACTTTGGCGATTTGAGTTCGAAGCTTCTCGATGTCCTCGACGAGGTCCCAGGTCGTGTTGTTCTCGAGGCTCGCATAAGGTGTGGATTTGCCGCAGCCGCGCTGGTCGAACACCAGGATCTTGTACTTGTCGGGGTTGAACTGCCGGCGATGATCGGGGCTCGACCCGCCACCGGGGCCACCGTGGAGGAAGACCGCCGGCTTTCCGTTGGGGTTTCCGCACAGCTCCCAGTAGAGGCGATGACCGTCGCCGACGTCGAGCATCCCGCTCTCATACGGCTCGATCGCAGGGTACAGCGTCCGGCGCTTGGGGCTCATCGCGTCCATCAGAAGCTGAACTCCTCGTAGATGTGGGAAACGTCGCCGCCCCACTCGTGTTCATACTTGTGCAGCAGCCGGTCGGCCGGAGTCATGCCGGTTGCGACCACATCGCGCAACGGGTCGAGGAAGCCGCCTTCATTGTCGCCCGCGTTGTTCAGGCGCGCGCGGCGGGTGAGCCCGCCGGCGGCGATGTCGAGCACGCGGCCGGCGAACTCGCGCATCGTCTCGCCGTCGGGAGTGACCGCCTCGAGCGCGAGCTTGGGCACGTCGTGGCGAAGCGTCTCGCGTTCGGCGATGCGCCAGTGTTTCACCAGCTCCCACGCGTCGTCCAGCGCTTGGGAGTCGTAGAGCAACCCGACCCATAAAGCGGGCAGCGCGCAGATCCGGCTCCAGCGCCCCCCATCGGCGCCGCGCATCTCGAGAAAGCTCTTGAGCCGCACTTCGGGGAAGGCGGTCGACAGATGGTCATTCCAGTCGGTGATGGTCGGCTTTTCACCCGGCAGCTGCGGCAGCTTGCCGTCGATGAAGTCCTGGAAGCGTTCGCCGGCGACGTCGATGTACTGTCCGTCGCGATAGACGAAATACATCGGGACGTTCAGCGCGTAGTCGCAGTAGCGCTCGTAGCCGAAGCCGTCCTCGAACACGAAGGGCAGCATGCCGGTGCGGTCCGGGTCGGTGTCCTCCCAGATGTGACTGCGGAAGCTCTTGTAGCCGTTGGGCCTGCCTTCGGTGAACGGCGAGTTGGCGAACAGCGCCGTAGCAACCGGCTGGAGCGCAAGTCCGACGCGGAACTTCCTCACCATGTCGGCTTCAGAACTATAGTCTAGATTTACCTGAATGGTACAGGTGCGAAGCATCATGTCGAGGCCCAGACTGCCGACTTTGGGCATGTAATTGAGCATGATCTTGTAGCGGCCCTTGGGCATGACCGGCAGTTCGGCCCGGGTCTTGTCGGGCCACATGCCGAGGCCGAGGAAGCCGAGACCGAGCCGGTCACCGACCGCCTTGCATTGCTGCAGGTGACGGCCGGACTCGGCGCAGCTCTGATGAAGGTTCTCGAGCGGCGCGCCGCTCAGTTCGAACTGGCCCGCAGGCTCGAGGCTGACATTGCCATCCTCGCCCTCGAGCGCGATGACCTTGCCGTTCTCGAGCACCGGCTCCCACCCGAACTCGGTGAGGCCGAGGAGCAGGTCGCGGATGCCGCCGGGTTCATCCCATGACGGCGCGCGGTGATCGTCGAGGCGGTAAACGAACTTCTCGTGCTCGGTGCCGATCCGCCAGCGCTCGGGCGGCTTCTCGCCGCCGGCAAAGACCGACAGCAGATCGTCGCGGCTCTCGATGAGCGGGCTCGCGCTGTCGTCGGTCCGGGTCGTCATGGCTGGCGGCGCTTACCCGTGCGCCCGTAACGACGCCAGCACTTCCGGCTTATGATTCGACAAGCCGCCAATCGCCGGCAACCGCCATGAAGACGGCGAGCGCGGCGAGCGCAGCGGTCTCGGCCCGAAGGATGCGGGGCCCGAGCGAAATGGCAACCGTATTGCTCGCTGCTCGGATAAGCGTGCGTTCCTCATTGGTGAAACCGCCTTCGGGTCCGGTCAGCAGCAGTGCGGGACCGGCCTCGAAAGCGCTGGCAGCCGGCTCGCCGCCGGCCTCGTCGGCAAAATAGAGGCGCCGCCCGAGATCGCGCGTAGCGAGAAGCTTCGTGAGACTGAGTGGTTCGGCGATGTCGGGCAGGCGCGTGCGGCCGCATTGCTCGGCGGCTTCGATTGCTATTGCTTCGAGCCGCTCCAGCTTGACGCGTTGCGCGATGGTGCGCTGCGTCAGCGCCGGCATCAGCCCCCCCGCTCCGAGCTCGGTGGCTTTCTCGACCAGCCAGTCGGTTTGTGCACGCTTCACCGGCGCGAAGGCGAGCCAGACGTCGGACGCGGGCTCGGCGTCGCGCGTGCAGCGCTCAACGGTCAATGTCATCCGTTTCTTCGCCGCATCGGCGATCCGCGCCAGCCATTCGCCTGACTGCCCGTCGAACACCAGCAGCTCGGCGCCGACATCTAGCCGCATCACATTGCCGAGGTAATTGGCCTGCCTGGCGTCGAGCTCGACGCGAGCGCCGTCGCTTAGCGCGGTCCTGACAAACAAGCGCGGCAGGCTCCTGGGCGGCCAGGCGGGGGTTGCGGGCATGGCTGCCTCCTACTTAGGTGCGCTGGTGACCGCCACAGACATTGTCCCCGACAGCGAGCGGCGCGGCTTCATCGGCGCGCTGCCGGTGGGGCTGAGACCCTACGCCAGCCTGATGCGTCTCGACCGGCCGATCGGCACCTGGCTGCTCTACTGGCCCTGTGCGTGGAGCGTCGCGCTTGCCGGCGTGGGCGGGCGCTGGGACCTGTTCGGATGGCTGTTCCTCGGCGCGTTCGCGATGCGCAGCGCCGGTTGCGTCTACAACGACATCGTCGACCGCGATCTCGACCGGCAGGTCGAGCGCACCCGCCTTCGGCCTTTGGCGAGCAGGCGCGTGTCCGTCGCATCGGCATGGCTGCTCATCGGCGTGCTGTGCCTGCTCGGTCTTCTCGTTCTCTTGCAACTGAAGTGGGTCGCGGCGCTTGTCGCGCTTGTCAGCCTTGCGCCGGTCGTGGCCTATCCGTTCATGAAGCGCATCACCTGGTGGCCGCAGGCATGGCTCGGGCTGGTCTTTTCATGGGGAGCATTGGTCGGCTGGCCGGCCGTAACCGGCAGCCTTTCGCTGCCGCCACTGCTGCTCTGGTTCGGGACCATCGCCTGGGTCATCGGCTACGACACGCTCTACGCGATCCAGGACAAGGAAGATGACGCGCTGGTCGGCGTCAAATCCTCGGCGCGGCGGCTGGGCAACAAGGCGCCGCTCGGGGTGGGCGTTTGCTACGCGATCGCCCTGCTGCTGTGGGGTGCAGCCGTGTGGACGGTCCGGCCTGACTTGGTCGCGCTGGTTGCCCTCGCCCCCGCGGCGCTTCACCTCGTCGGCCAGGTCGCGCGAGCCAATCCCGACGACGGCGAGCTCGCGCTGAAGCTGTTCCGCTCGAACCGGACATGCGGCCTGCTGGTTTTCCTCGCCGTGCTGGTCGTCGGCCTTTCCGCGCGCTAGGGCGCGCCGCTCATGCTTTCCCCCGACAAAGCCAGGACGATTGCCGAGGCGCTTGTGGAACGCGGCATCGCGGCCGGCGCAACAGCCGCAGATGCGCTTTACGTCGGCCAAGGCTCGTCCGGCGTTCAGGTCCGGCTGGGCGAGATCGAGGGCGTGAGCCGGTCCGAAGGCGAAGAGATCGGCCTGCGCCTGTTCGTCGGACAGCGCTCGGCGACGGCCGCTTCCTCGGACCTTTCGGACGAAGCGCTCGTAACGCTCGTGGAGCGCTGCCTGGCGATGGCGCGCGAAGCGCCCGAAGACCCGTTCGCCGGCCTCGCGCCCGGCGAGTTGCTGCAACGCGGCGATTTGCCGTTCCTCGACGTCGTGGATGGTTGCGAGCCCGACTCCATCGCGCTCAGGGCGCGCGCGCTTCAGGCGGAGAAGGCGGCGCTCGCCATCCCCGGAATTACCAACTCGGGCGGGGCCGGCGCGAGCACCTCCGCTTCGATCGTCGCACTGGCGACCTCCGGCGGCTTCTCGGGATCCTACCGGACCACCGGCCACGGTTGCTCTGTGTCCGTCATTGCCGGCGAGGGCGCCGCGATGCAGCGCGACCATGCGTGGCACAGCGCGCATCATCTCGACGATCTCGAAAGCGCTGCCGACATCGGTCGCCGCGCCGGCGAGCGCGCCGTGAAACGCTTGAATCCCACGCGGCCCAAGCCGGGAAAATATCCGGTGTTGTTCGACCCCCGCGTGTCCTCGACGCTGCTCGGCCATTTTTGCGGCGCGATCAGCGGCTCGGCCATCGCCCGCAAGACCAGCTTCCTCCAGGACAAGCTTGGGCAGGCGGTGTTCGCGAGCGGAGTTACAATCGTCGACGACCCGCTTCGCACGCGCGGGCTTCGTTCGCGACCGTTCGACGGCGAGGGCGTCCGCGTCGCGCGGCAGGAGCTTGTTTCGAACGGGATGCTCAACCAATGGATCGCCGAGAGCGCTTCGGCGCGCCAGCTTGGGATTCAGCCGACGGGCCATGCTTCGCGCGGCGTCGGCGGCGCACCGAGCGCTTCGCCAAGCAACCTCTACCTCGCGGCGGGAACGCGTAGTCGGGACGACCTGCTCGCGACATTTCCGGAAGCCGTGCTGATCATTGAGCTGATCGGCCAGGGCGTGAACCCGGTGACCGGCGACTATAGCCGGGGCGCGGTCGGTTTCATGATCCGCGGCGGGCAAATTTCCGAGCCGGTGTCGAAGATCACCATCGCTTCGAACCTCGTCGACATGTTCGCCACGCTGGAGCCGGCTTCGGACCTCGAATTCCGCCGCGGTATTGATGCGCCGACGCTGTTGATTCCGGAGATGACGGTCGGCGCGGCCTAGGCGTCGCTTGAGACTCGCGGCACGCCAAGCCGCGGGATCTCGATCTTCGGGCAGCGGTCCATGACGACCTTCAGGCCAGCGGCCTCGGCCTTGGCCGCGACCTCCTCGTTGATGACGCCGATCTGCATCCACACCGCCTTGGCGCCAACGAAGATCGCCTGGTCGACCGCTTCGGCGGCGGCTTGGGGCCGGCGGAAGATGTCGACAATGTCGATCGGGACGCCAATCTG
Source organism: Sphingomonas sp. (assembly GCF_045810705.1). Classification (GTDB taxonomy): domain Bacteria; phylum Pseudomonadota; class Alphaproteobacteria; order Sphingomonadales; family Sphingomonadaceae; genus Sphingomicrobium. Next base: position 255,785 of record NZ_JBJMVI010000002.1, read on the forward strand.
GGCGAGCTCGCGCCAGACGAATTCGCCGTGGACATGTTCGCCGGTGATCTGCGGGTTCACGGGGAGCACGCGATAACCCCAGTCCTGGAGGAACTTCATCACCCCGTAAGACGGGCGGTCGGGCCGGTCGGACGCGCCGATCATCGCAATCGTGCGCGCGTTCGTCAGAAGCTCGCGGATGTCCTCGTCACGGGTAAGTGGCATGTGCTGATAACCTCTCAATGGACCGGTGTTTCCAACGCCTCGAGCAGTTTCCTTGCGATTGCCGCGAAGGCCTGCCCGTCGGCGTCATCGGCGGCGGCGGGAGGGTTGCCGGCGTCCGAAGCTTCGCGGATTCCAACCGAAAGCGGCAAGCGGCCGAGGAAGGCCACGCCCATCTCGGCTGCCGCAGCTTCCGCCCCGCCGCTGCCGAACGGATGCGACTCCTCGCCGCAATGGGGACAGACGTACGTCGCCATGTTCTCGATGATGCCGAGGACCGGCACGCTGGTCTTGTTGAACAGGTCGACGGCGCGGCGCGCGTCGATCAGCGAGAGGTCCTGCGGCGTTGAGACGATCACTGCCCCCGCGGGCCGCGAGCGCTGGATCAGCGTCAATTGGACGTCGCCCGTGCCGGGCGGCAGGTCGACCAGCAGAAGCTCGGCGTCGCCCCACTCGGCGTCGAGCAGGTTGGCGAGCGCCCCCGTGGCCATCGGCCCGCGCCAGGCAAGCGCATGACCGGGCGAGACCAATTGGCCGAGCGACAGAAAGCGGATGCCGTGAGCCGGCACTGGAAGCAGCTTGTCATTCTCGGCAGTCGGCTTGTCGTGTGTCCCGAGAAGCGTCGGCTGCGATGGGCCATAGACATCGGCGTCGATCAGCCCGACCTTCTTGCCGGCCCTCGCGAGCGCGATCGCGAGGTTCGCGGACACGGTCGACTTGCCCACCCCGCCTTTGCCGCTGCCGATCGCGATCAGCGTGCGATGCGGTTGCGCCGCCGTCATCGCGATCCGCACTTCGCTGACGCCCGCCGTTGCGCTGGCGGCCGAGCGGATGTCTTCCTCGATCCCGCTCGCCTCGTCCTTGGGCAGCCCGGTCGCATCGACGATGATGGTTGCGACCCCGCCGGCGAGCTTGCGCGAGCGGATCCGCTCGTCATGCGGTAGGCCCGTCAGCGGGTCGGCGGGATGCTCCATGGCCAGGGACATAGGAAGGTCAGGCGCGCTTGCCACTGTATTTCGCGCGCCGCGCCTCTATATTCGCCGGCGATGACGATTATTTCGGGGCTGGGCAGCCGCGTCCGCGGCCTGTTCACCGACACCAAGGGTCCATGGGGGCCAACCAGCAGCGAAGGTCGCGGTGACGCTCCGGCGCCCGACGATAGTGAGCATGGCAGCGGGCCGTGGGGCGAGCCCCCGCGCCGTACCCGCCGCGGAACCCTTGCCGGGCCCAACGGCTCGGCGCTCGAGGAGTTGTTTCGGCGAAGCCGGGCGCGGTTCGGTGGTGATGGCGGCGGCGGACTTCCCGGCCTGCCCAGCCGCTCGTTGATCCTGTGGGGAGTGGTCGGGTTCGTTCTGATCTGGCTAGTCTTCACGAGCACGCACTCGATCTCTCCGGGACAGCGCGGCGTGGTCACTCAACTCGGCCGCTACAGCCGCACGCTCGGCCCCGGTGTCGGCTTTACGCTTCCCTCGCCGATCGAGCGGGTCAAGAAGCTCGACGTCGAAAAGATCCAGTCGATCGACCTTGGCTCGTCGACCGCCGACGATTTGATGCTGACGGGCGACCAGAACCTCATCGACCTTGCTTATTCGGTTCGGTGGAACATCCGCACGCCGGAACTCTACCTGTTCCAGATGGCGCAGCCCGACGAGACCATCCGCGAGGTCGCGGAAAGCGCGATGCGCGCGGTCGTCAGCCAGGTCACGCTCAATGACGCTATGGGCGACCGACGCGCGGAGATCGAAGCGCAGGCGGCCCAGAGCATGCAGCGCATCCTCGATTCCTACCGTTCGGGCATCCAGGTGCAGGGCATCGCGATCAAGCAGGCCGACCCGCCGGACGCCGTCAACGACGCGTTCAAGCAGGTCACCGCGGCGCAGCAGCAGGCGCAATCCTACATCAACAGCGCGAACTCCTATTCGCTGCAGCTGCGCCAAAAGGCGCAGGGCGAGGCGACCTCTTTCGACAAGGTCTACGCGCAGTACAAGCTGGCGCCCGAAGTCACCCGCCGGCGGATGTATTACGAAACGATGGAGCAGGTGCTCTCGAAGGTCGACAAGACGATTGTCGAGGTTCCGGGCGTCACCCCCTATCTGCCGCTTCCTGAAGTCAAGAAGCAGCAGCAGCAGGAGGAGCCGCAGCAATGACGGATACCTTCCGCAGGCACCCGCTGCTCACCGCGATCGGCGCCTTCGTATTTCTCCTCCTGCTGCTCGGCAGCTTCCCCATCATCCCGGAGACGAAGCAGGCGGTGGTGGTCCGCTTCGGCAAGCCGGTCCGCATCTACAACCAGTACAAGCCGGGGAGGCCGATCGGTACCGCAGGCGCGGGCATCAACTGGCGCATTCCTTTTGCCGAGCAATTGGTGTGGATCGACAAGCGCGTCCAGGACGTCGACATGCAGCGGCAGCAGGTGCTGTCGACCGACCAGCGACGCCTTCAGGTCGATGCCTTCGCGCGCTATCGGATCATCGATCCGACGCTGATGTACATTCGCGCAGGCAACGAAGAACAGCTGACCGAGCAGCTGCGCCCGATCCTCGGGTCCGAAGTCCGCAACGAGCTCGGCCGCATCGAGTTTGCGGCGCTGCTGACGCCGGAGCGGCAGGGCATCATGGACAGCGTGCGCACGTCGCTCAATCGGATCGCGCGCCAATATGGCGTCGAGATCATCGACGTCCGGATCAAGCGGACCGATCTGCCCGACGGCGCCCCACTGGCGGCGGCGTTCGACCGCATGCGGACCGCGCGTGAGCAGGAGGCCCGGTCGATCCAGGCGCAGGGCGCAAAGCAGGCCGCGATCATCCGCGCCGAAGCCGACGCGGAGGCTGCGCAGACTTATGCCGCCAGTTTCGGTAAGGACCCGGACTTCTACGATTTCTACCGCGCGATGCAGAGCTATCGCACGACGTTCGTGCCCAATGGGCAGGACAAACTTGCGCCGACGACCGTCGTTCTGTCGCCGCAGAATGACTATTTGAAGGAATTCAGTGGACGCCCGCGTTAAGCGGTTGTTGGACCCCAAAGCGTTCAAAGGTGGTTCATGCGGCGAGGACATTAGCGCCTTGCGTCTCACCCGAATTGATGGAGTATCGATGACGTCGAAGGAGTCCGGAAAAGTGCGTTACGCTTACGGGGTTGCAATGGCCCTGCTGCTCGGGGGGACGGCCTTTTCGCTCGCCACGGGCGAAGCCGGCGCCCAGATCGCGCAGAACGAACCCTCCGCGCTTGCCCCGCGCCCCGGCGCTCCGATGTCGTTCGCCGACCTCGCCGCGCGTCTGCAGCCCGCGGTCGTCAACATTTCAACCAAGCAGCGCGTGGCGGTGAAGGCGCAGAGCGACCCGTTCGAAGAATTCTTCCGCCGCTTCGATCCGACCCAGCCGCAAGGCGGCACCGACAATGGCGGCGGCGCACAGCCGAGGACCCGCGAAGCCGGCTCGCTCGGCTCGGGCTTCATCATCTCGCCCGACGGCTATGTCGTCACCAACAATCACTTGATCCAGGGCCTCTCTGGCACCGGCACCGTCGACAGCGTCACGGTGATCACCACCGATCGCCGCGAATATGTCGCGCGGATCGTGGGCCGGGACGAGACTTCGGACCTCGCTTTGCTCAAGATCGAAGGCCGCAACCTGCCGTTCGTGAAGTGGGGCGACAGCACCAAGGCGCGGGTCGGCGACTGGGTGCTGGCGATCGGCAACCCGTACGGCCTTGGCGGCACCGTCACTGCCGGGATCATCTCGGCGCTTCACCGGGGCATTACCGGTGTCGGCGCCTACGACCGCTACATCCAGACCGACGCGGCGATCAACATGGGCAACAGCGGCGGCCCGATGTTCGACCTCAACGGCAATGTGATCGGGATCAACTCGGCGTTGATCTCGCCGACCGGGGCTTCGGTCGGCATCGGCCTCGCCATCCCCGCCGAAGCCGCCAAGCCGGTGATCGACGCGCTGATACGCGGCCAGCGCCCGTCCCGTGGCTATCTCGGCGCCAGCCTGCAGCCGGTCGACGAGGATCTCGCGCCCTCGGTTGGCATCCCCAAGGACAGCGGTGAGATCGTCCGATCCCTCGTGCCGGGCGGTCCGGGTGCCGGCGCGGGCCTGCAACAAGGCGACGTGATCGTGAAGGTCAACGGCCAGCAGGTGACGCCCGACCAGACCGTATCCTACCTGATCGCCAACAGTCCTGTCGGATCGCGCGTTCCGCTCGAGATCGTCCGCGCTGGGCGCCACGCAACGGTCACCGTGATAGTCGCGCAGCGCCCGACCGAAGAGGCGCTCGCCAGGCTCAGCGGCGGCGGCTCGACCAGCGACGGGGCAACGGCGATCGCGCCGAATGCGCCGCAGCGCGCGCTCGGACTCTCACTGGCGCCGCTGACGCCCGAACTGGGGCGTGCCGCGAGCCTTCCGCCGACGGCGCACGGCGTGATCATCACGGCGATTGATCCCAACGCCAACGCGGCCGAACAGGGCCTCCAGCGCGGGGACCTCATCGTGTCCGTCAACAACCAGCCGGTGAACACGCCGGCCCAGGTGATCGCCGCGGTCGACGCCGCCCGTAAGGCGGGCCGGTCGAGCGTGCTGCTGCTCGTGCAGCGGGGCGCCACGCCGGCGGTGTTCGTGGGCGTAAATATCGCGCCCAAGTAGGCGGCGCGCCGCGTCCGCTTCGACGGTTATCCTGCCGACGGTGGGCTGGCGGCCTTATCGTTCGAACCCGTGAAGCCGCACTGCTTCTGCTCCATCGCGATCTGCTTGGTGATGCGCGTGGCGTTCTCCGAATAGGCCTCCGTCACTGATCCGTGATTGACGGTCTTGCCGTTCAGCGGACTTACGCCCTGGCAGATATGGAAGACGTGCGGTGTCGCGGACGTCTTGGCCCCGCTCTCCGGAGCGATCCAGTACACGACATCCTGACCGGCCGGGTGGGCGGCGTCCTTCGTTGCCTCAGCCACCGTATTGGAGTCCTTGGCGATATCCTGGGCTTGTGCGGCGACCTCGGGTGAACAGGCGGTGGTCGGCTGACGGGCTTTGATCTGGGCTGCGCAGCTGTTCATGTCCTTCGTGTACTGCTCGACCGACGGCGGCTTCCAACTCACCCCGATCAACGTGGCGACCACAGCCAAGGCGGCACCGACACCGCCCGCAATCTTCTTGTTCTTTGGGTCCATGTCCTTGTCCATGAAGATCAGGACAATCAGCGGCAGGAAGGCGATCAGCGTGATGATCGCGCCTAGCTGGTTCTGGAAGAAGAACCTGGCCTTATCGGATTCGCGCGCCGGATCCTGCTTGTTGGCCGCCTTCCACATCAGGCTGCCGGCAATGGCAAAGATCGCGATCCCGACCAGGATTCCGATCAGCAGCGGGAGGTTTCCGTGGTCGAACTTGTGCTGACGGAGCAAAACAATTCCGAACACCTCGCCGCCGATCGCAACGATCCATGCGAGCCCCGCGAAAATGCGAAGACGCTTGGCCGCCGACGCCTGGCCGTGCGTCGCTTGCCAGTCTTTGGTGACGTCGGTCTCTGCGGCTGGCTTGTTGTCGGACATGTTCAGACCCTCCAATCGACATTGGTGCACGACGAACGGAAAGCCTAACCTGCCTGGCGCAGCCTCACAATATGCCGGGGAATCAACGGGTCGAAAGTTGCGATCCCTTTTTCCCGCGAGGGAATTCCCGGCGGGCTGATGCGCGGGCGCTGACCCCGGTTCCGGCGGCCGAATTGTTGCGCTACCGTGACTCGCATTATCGGCTTTCGGCATTAAGAAGGCCGCGGGAGAGCGAGCAGAGTGGCCAATCCGAAGTGGGAGGTGATTGAGGGGCTCGAGCGCGAATGGCGCGACGCGTTGTGCAGCAAGGATATAAAGCAGCTGCAGACGCTGGTGCACCAGGATTTCGTGTTGATCGGAACGCGCTCGACCGGCCCGTTCATGATGAGCCGCGACGAATGGCTCGACGCCATCCAGCGCCGCGACGTGTTCGAGATCGATATCGAGGTCCAGGACGCAACGGCGCTCAAGGACGTGATGATCGGAACCGTGCACGCCCGTTGGCGTCTCAAATATCTCGGGCGTCAGATCGAGGATTGCGTCGTGCTGACCGACGTGTGGGTGAAGGACGATGGCCGCTGGCAGGCGATCCGGCGCCACTCGACGCCGGCGCCGCCAGGCGCGTGCCCTGACCTGAAGGGAGCATAGGATGGCAAGTCGGGCCGAGGGCAGCGCAGGCGGCATCGTCAAGGAACTGACGCTCCGCGGGATCATCCTCGGAGCGCTGATCACGGTCCTGTTCACCGCCGCGAATGTCTACCTCGGACTCAAGATCGGAATCACCTTCGCGACGTCGATCCCGGCCGCGGTGATCTCGATGGCGGTGCTCAAGGCATTCCGCGATTCGACCATCCAGGAAAACAACATCGTCCAGACGATCGCCTCGGCGGCGGGAACGCTGTCGGCGATCATCTTCGTGCTGCCCGGACTGATCATGGTCGGCTGGTGGACGGGCTTCCCCTATTGGCTGTCGGTCGCCGTCATCGGCATCGGCGGCATCCTCGGGGTGATGTACTCGGTACCGCTGCGCCGCGCGCTCGTCACCGGTACGGACCTGCCCTATCCCGAAGGCGTCGCGGCGGCCGAGGTGCTCAAGGTCGGCGCCGGCGTCGGCGGGGCCGAGGAGAACCGCCGCGGGCTGGTGCTGATCGGCGGCTCGACAATCGTCGCCGCACTCTACTTCCTCCTCGCCAAGACGCGCCTGCTGACCGACGCCGCGGCGAAAACCTTCCGCGTCGGCTCGGGCGCATCGGGGATTTCTGCGAGCCTCTCGATGGCGCTGATCGGCGTCGGCCATCTCGTCGGCCTCGCGGTCGGGCTCGCCATGGTCGTCGGCATGGTGATCAGCTGGGTGTTCATCGTACCCCACTGGACGCAGGACCCGGGGTTGATCGCTCAGGCCGCCGGTGACCTCGACAAGCTCGTCAGCACGGCCTTCCGGATGAAGGCGCGAATGGTCGGCGCGGGCACGATCGGTGTGGCGGCGATTTGGACCCTCCTCCGTATCATCGGACCGATCGTCGCGGGCATCCGCGGCGCGCTCGCCGCCAATCGCGAGCGCAAGGCGGGCCGGGGCGCCGAACTGCCGCTGACCGAACGGGACATCCCGATCGGGATCGTCACGGCGACCATCCTTCTGTCGATGATCCCCGTCGGGCTGTTGCTCTATGCGTTCGGGAACACGGCGCCGATCGCCGAAGCCCCCGGCGTGACGATCGCCATCAGCATCGTCTACACGCTCATCGCCGGGGTCGTGATTGCCGCCGTGTGCGGCTACATGGCCGGCCTCATCGGCGCCTCCAACAGTCCGATTTCCGGCGTGGGTATCCTGTCCGTCCTCGGCATTGCGCTGATCCTCGCCGCGCTCTTTCCGGGCGTCAGCGGGGACCAGACCAAGGCGCTGGTTGCCTTCGCTCTGTTCGTCACCGCGATCATCTTCGGCATTGCCACTATTTCGAACAACAATCTGCAGGATCTCAAGACCGGTCAGCTCGTCGAAGCGACGCCGTGGCGGCAGCAGGTCGCGCTGGTGCTCGGCGTGGTCTTCGGAGCGCTGGTCATCCCGCCGATCCTCGACCTGCTCAACACGGCTTTCACCTTCCAGGGCGCGCCCGGCGCCAAGGCGACGGCCCTGGCCGCGCCGCAGGCCGCGATCATATCGACCATTGCGCAAGGCGTGCTCGGCGGCAGCCTCGACTGGGGCTTGATCGGCGAGGGCGCGGTCATCGGCGTCGTCGCGGTGATCATCGACGAAGTGCTGAAGGCGACCTCAGGCAAGCGCCTCCACCTGCCCCCGCTTGCCATCGGCATGGGCATCTATCTGCCGCTCGAAGCGGACCTCCTGATCCCGGTCGGCGCCGTACTCGGCTGGTTCTACAATCGCTGGGCGGTGACGGCGCGCAGCCCGGCGTTCGCGGAGCGCATGGGCGTGCTGATGGCCACGGGCCTGATCGTCGGCGAGAGCCTGATGGGCGTGGTCTATGCCTTCGCCGTTGCCGGCGCGGAAAAAGCCGGCTCGAACGACAGCGCGAATGTGCTCGCGCTGGTCGAGCCTTATTCGTCGGTCATCGTCGTCAGCCTCGTCGTCTTCGCGATCGCGATTGCGGCGCTGTATCTGTGGACCAAGGGACGCGCCTCGGTGGCGCCCGCGTTCGACGATGCGCCGACGCCGAGCGAGGCCACCTACCACTAGCGGCCGAGCACGGCCTTTCGCAGCATGACCGGGCCGAGCGCCTTCGCGCCGCCCTCCGCCTTGCGCACGAGATCGACGATGGCGCGATTGACCGGCGCATCCCGCTGCAGGCGCTCGGCCAGCCGCACCAGCTCCCCGTTGATGTAGTCGACTTCGGTCGTGCGCCCGGCGGCAAGGTCGTCGGCCATCGACGAGCGCGCCTTCGTGTCGATTCTCCAGCGTTTGAGGAAAAAGCGGTTGAACAGCCAGTCCGGCGCGCTGATGATCCGCGGCAGGCTCGTCGGCGAGGTCGGCCCGGGCGCCGCAGGCTCGATCTCCGCTCGCTCGAGCAGCTCCAGCCCTTCGCGCATCGCGGCGGCGAACACGCGGCGATAGTCGCGCTGCTTCAACTCCTCGATCAACGTCCGGCCGGAAAGGGCATTCACGGCATTGTTGAGGTTGATGAGCAGCTTGCCCCAGGCGAGGCCGAGCATGTCGTCGCTGAGCTTCAATGCCGCCGGGCCGCTGCCGATCCGGTCGGCGAGCGCTCGCGTACCGGCGCGCTGCTCGGCGTACAGGTTCCCGGCGACGCCTTTGTGGAACCGGCCGTTGCCGAGATAGGCGACATTGTACTGAACCATGCCCCGCGCAACCTCGAACCGGCCGCCGAGACCCTGTTCGAGCATATCGACGTTGCTCACCCCGTTCTGGAAGCTGATCACCAGCGCGCCGGGCGTCCCGTGCTCGGCAATTTGCGCTGCGGCGACGGCCGTGTCGCCGCTCTTGACCGTGACCGCGATCACTTGCGCATCTTGCAGGGCTTCCGGGCCGCAGCGGTAGTCGACGTCGCCCGGCGCGAGCCGCGCCTGCCAGCCACCGTAATCGGTGAGGGTCAGGCCAAAGGCGTCGACGTCCTGGGACATTTTGGGCCGGCCGATCAAAGTCACGGGAAGCCCGGATGCGACCCAGGCGCCCCCGATGAAGCAGCCGATCGAGCCGGCGCCGAGAATGGCAATCTTGGAACCCCCCGGCATGCCTTAACCCCTCCCGCGATACGGCTGCACGCCCTGGTCCGGCAGCCACAGACCATCGGGCGGCGATCCCGACTGCCAGAAGACGTCGATCGGCATGCCGCCACGCGGATACCAATAGCCGCCGATCCTCAGCCATTTGGGCTTCATTTCGCTTGTCAGCCGCTGGCCGATCCCGACGGTCACCTCTTCATGGAACCCGCAATGGCTGCGGAACGAGCCGAGGAACAGCTTGAGGCTCTTGCTTTCGATGATGGTCTCGGCGGGCGCATAGTCGATCACCAAATGCGCGAAGTCGGGCTGGCCCGTGACTGGGCACAGCGAGGTGAATTCCGGCGCGGTGAAGCGAACAAGATAGAGCGCGCCGGGCCGCGGGTTGGGCACATAATCGAGCACCGCCTCATCGGGCGAAGCGGGCGGGGTGCTGGGCTGGCCGAGGTGGCGCGTTTCCATCGTGCGGGCCACCTAGCAGCAGTGAAGCGACGCGCCTATCCTCGGCGGATGGACTCCCTCGTCTCGACGGATTGGCTGGCGCAACATCTCGGCGAACCGGACTTGGTCGTCGTCGATTCGAGCTGGTTCATGCCTTCCTCGGGCCGTGAGGGGCATGAGGAGTTTGTCGCAGCCCACATCCCCGGCGCGCGCTTTCTCGACATTGACGAAGTCAGCGACCGTTCCGACACCGCGCCGCACATGCTTCCCGGCGCAGCCGAGTTCGGCGCGGCGATGGGACGGCTCGGCGTCGGCCGCGATGACCGGATCATTGTCTACGACAATTCGCCAGTTCGAACCGCGGCGCGCGGCTGGTTCATGCTCCGCCATTTCGGCGCGCAGAAGGTCGCGATCCTCGACGGCGGCCTCCAGAAATGGGTCGCGGAAGGCCGCCCGACCGAGAGCGGCGAGCCAGCGTCCCGGGAGGCCGTTTTCGATGCGGTGGAGCGCGACGAATTGGTCACCAAGCGGCAGCTGCTCCGCGGCACCGGCCTGCCGTGGCTCGATGCCCGCGGGCGGCCGCGGTTCGAAGGAACCGAGCCGGACCCTCGCCCCGGCGTTGCCGCCGGCCATGCGCCGGGAGCGAGGAACCTGCCGTTCGGCTCGCTGTACCGCGAGGACGGCACCTTCAAGTCGGTCGAGGAACTGCGCAAGCTGTTCGCCGAAGCCGGCGTGGACCCGACGCAGCCGTTCGTCGCCAGCTGCGGCTCGGGCGTCACCGCCAACTGCCTGATTTTCGCCGCGCACCTTCTCGGCAACGACGACACGCGGCTGTACGACGGAAGCTGGAGCGAGTGGGGCGCCGACCCGGCGACTCCGAAGGTGCTTGGCCCCGCCTAGGCGAGGACGATCCCGGCGACCTCGCGGAGCTCGCGGCGGATTTCGCCCACCAAAGTCTCGCTTGCCGCGCGGTGCGGCTCACGGCCTTTCTGACGCTGGCTGAGCAGGGCCTCGATCCCCGTCGCGGCGGTCTCGACCAGACGCGCCGAGCGCCGGTCGAACCAGCGGTGGCGCGCTTCGCCGGCCTGCGGCCAGGCTGCCGCAAGTTCCTCGTCCGCGTCCAGATCGTCGGCCGGTCCAGCGGCAAAGCCGCCGTCGACCAGCCGCAGCGCATGGCGGACGCTGGCCAGCCGCGATACGGCCTCGGCGTAATCGGGCTGCGCCTCGGGCTCATGCTGCGGAAGCAAATGAAGCATCTGCCCGGGCTAAGCCCGGCAAAGCTAAGAAAAGCTTAAGCTCCGCTTTTCTCGTCGACGTCGCGCAGGATCCAGCCGCGCTGGGGAATGGTCTCGATGAACTCCGCGCCGCCGCTGGCATTCCTGAGCTTCTTGCGCAGCTTGGAGATGAACACGTCGATGATCTTGGGCTGCGGCTGGTCGTCGGCGCGGCGATAGAGGTGCTTCAGCAGCATCGCACGAGTGACGACATTGTTGCGCGCGAAGGCGAGCAGCTCGAGCACGCGATATTCCATCTCGGTGATCCCGATCGGGTGCCCGTCTATACGGATCAGCCGCTGCATCTGGTCGACCGCGAGTCGGCCGCCGCACAGGCTGTCGGGCATCTCGCTTCCGCTCGCCTTGAGGCTTGCAAGCAGCTTCGACGCCGCCTCCTCGCTGTCTTCGGGCGAAACGGTGCGGGGCGAACCGAGGATCGCCTGCTGCACGTCGGCGAGCAGCGTGTGCGCGTCCTCGACCAGCTTGGTGCCTTCCTCGAAGCGGCGGCGCGAGCGGTCGAGCATCGATTCGATCTCGACGAGGCGGGCAGGAACGTTGGTATCGGCCATTCTTGGACTTGGCTCCTTATTGGCCGGCCTGGGCCGAAGCGACGTTGGTGCTGGTCGGTCGAGCCGTCAGGATTTGCACGGTCGTCGAGCCCTTGTCGACCAGCCGCGTGTCCGGGTCAGCCACCTGGCTGCGGATACCGAGCTGGGCATCGCCGCGCCGGGCCGCGTCGAGCAGGCTGGTTTCGCCGGCACTGCGTGGCGCGGGACCGCCGAACAAGGTGTCGATCGCTTGCTGCTGCGCCTCCGCGGGCGTCAGGCCCGCGGTCCCCGCAACCGGCGGTGCCAGGTTGAAGTCGGGCGGAATGATCAGCGGCGCATTGCGCGCGACCGCGAACTCGTCGGGCGTGCTCGCGTGGGAACGGCTCAGTCCGCAACCGCTCGTGGTCACGGCCGCCGCCAGTACCAGGGCGGATAAGGCTTTACGCATGTTCGATCGTCTCCTCGGGGCCACTGCCCTTTGATTGGTCCTTACGGCTCACGAAGGCGCGCAGCAACAGGATCGCGACGGCAATGCTAATCGCCGCGTCGCCAACGTTGAATATCAGAAACGGCCGCCACGCGCCAAAGTGGAGGTCGGCGAAATCGACGACATAGCCGTGCCGCACGCGGTCGAGGATGTTGCCGAGCGCGCCGCCAAGCACCATGCCGAGCGCGACCTGGTCGATCCGGTTCTTCTCGCGCCCCATCCAGTAAGCGACCCCGATGGCGATCGCCGAAGTCAGCGCGACCAGCATCCAGCGGCCGACTTCGGTCGTCGCGTTGAACAGCCCGAGCGAAATGCCATTGTTCTGGGTGTAGGTGAACTGGAAGATCGGCAGCAGCACCAGCTGGTCGCCGACGCGGTTGACGCCGAGCGGGCCGGTGACAAGCCATTTCGCGAGCTGGTCGAGCGCGAACACGACCAGCGCAGCGAGGTAGCCGAGGGAGCGCGTCCTCATTGGCCAGCACCGCGAAACGCAGCAAACGCAGCGATCCAACGCGCGCCCGTGCTCGCGCCCGCGCGAGCGACCCGGAAGAACGAGCGGATCGCGAAGCTGACTGAAGTGGCCATCACGTCACCTTGCATAAGCGACGGCCTGTAGGACAGGATTTCCTCAGCCATTCACCACCTGGTCGCAGCGCGTGTCGAGCTCGGTCGCGGAATCCACATCCGGCCGATGGCGCCAGCAGCGCGCGCATTTGGAGTTCTCGGTCTTCACCACCTTCCAATCGCCGTTGTGGACTGTCGAGGTGATGAACAATTCTTCGAGCAGCTCGGGGTCCTCGTCGCTCGGCACCCAGACCTCGGCCTCGAGGCTCGAGCCGACGATCTTGTCGCGGCGAAGCGGCTCGATCCGCTCGGTGACCTCGGTGCGGAGCGTGCGCAATGCGGACCAGCGCGCTTCGTCGGCATCGACCGGCGGAATCACAGGCCATTCGAGCAAATGCACCGACCCGGCATCGGGGAAGCGCGTGCCCCAGACTTCCTCGGCCGTGAACACCAGCACTGGCGACAGCCAGCGGACCAGCGCGTGGAACAAGGTGTCGAGCACGGTCCGGTACGCGCGCCGCTTCAGCGACGAGGGCGCGTCGCAATAGAGGCTGTCCTTGCGGATATCGAAATAGAAGGCGCTCAAATCCTCGTTGCAGAAGTCGGTCAGCGCGCGGACGTAGGTGTTGAAGTCGAAGTCATCGACCGCGTTGCGCAGCTTCTGATCGAGCGCCCCGGTCAAATGCAGCATGTAGCGCTCGAGCTCGGGGTAGGCGGAAACGTCGTCGAGTCGTTCCTCCTCGCTGAATCCGTCGAGGGCGCCGAGCAGATAGCGAAAGGTATTGCGGAGCTTGCGATACTGGTCGGCGACCCCGGCGAGGATCTCCTTGCCGATGCGGTGGTCCTCGGTGAAGTCGACGCTCAATGCCCACAGGCGCAGGATGTCGGCGCCATATTCCTTCATCAGGTCGAGCGGGTTGACCGTATTGCCCAGGCTCTTGGACATTTTCAGGCCCTTGGAGTCCATCGTGAAGCCGTGGGTCAGGACCGCATCGTAAGGGGCGCCGCCGCGCGTTCCGCAGCTTTCGAGCAGCGACGACTGGAACCAGCCGCGGTGCTGGTCGGAGCCCTCGAGATAGAGGTCGGCCGGCCAGCGCTCCTCGGGCCAATGGCCGCTTTCGAGCGTGAACACGTGGGTGCAACCGCTGTCGAACCAGACGTCGAGGATGTCGGCGACCATTTCGTAATCTTGCGGGTTGCGGTCGCCGAGGAAGTGCGCGGCATTGGCCGCGTCCCACGCGTCGACGCCCTCGCGGCGCACGGCTTCGACGATGCGGGCGTTGACCTCGCGGTCCACGAGCAACTCGCCGGTCTTCGTGTCGACGAACACGGCGATCGGCACGCCCCAGGCGCGCTGGCGGCTGAGCACCCAGTCGGGGCGCTGCTCGACCATCGAGGCGAGACGGTTGCGGCCTTTCTCGGGCACGAAGCGGGTCGCGGCGATGGCGTTCATCGCGAGTTGGCGAAGCGTCGGCCGTTGATCGTCCAACGTCTCGTTGGACCCGCCGCCCTCGCTCTCCCAGCGCTGCTCGGCGCGGGTCAGCGGCGACAGATGCGCGAGCGGCTTGTCCATCGCCACGAACCATTGCGGGGTGCAGCGATAGATGACCTTAGCCTTCGACCGCCAGCTATGCGGATAGCTGTGCTGGAAGTCCGCGCTCGCGGCCAGCAAGGCGCCGGCTTTGCGCAGGTCCGAGCAGATCGGTCCGTCGGGCGCGTTGAACTTGTTGTTGATGACCGAGCCCTGGCCGCCGAGCCACAGCCAATCGGCGCGATAGAAGCCGCCCGCATCGACCGCGAACACCGGGTCGATCCCGTGCGCGCGGCACAGCTCGAAATCGTCTTCGCCATGATCCGGAGCCATGTGGACGAGGCCCGTGCCCTGGTCGGTGGTGACGAAGTCGCCGGGCAGAAACGGCCGCGGCTTGGCGAAGAACCCGCCGAGCTTGTGCATCGGATGGCGGGCGATGGTGCCCGCGAGTTTCGATCCATCACCTTTCCAAAGAACTTTAGGTGAATCGAAGATGCCGGTGCCATCGGCGTTCTGCTCTAGGAATTTGATGCCGGGTTCAAACCTTCTGAACGCGTCGAGTAGGAGCTGCCCCGCAATCAGAAGCTTATGTCCACCGAACTCCGTGAGAACGTAGAGTGTGTCTGGCCCGTAAGCGATCGCCTGGTTGACCGGGATCGTCCACGGCGTGGTCGTCCACACCACCGCATGCGCGCCGACCAGCTCCGGTATCGGGCTCTCGACGATCTCGAACGCGACATCGATCTGGGTCGAGACAATGTCCTCATATTCGATCTCGGCCTCGGCCAGCGCGGTCTTCTCGACCGGCGACCACATCACCGGCTTGGCGCCGCGGTAGAGCTGGCCGGTCTCGGCGAACTTGAACAATTCGGAGACGATGGTCGCTTCCGCGCCCTTGGCCATGGTCAGATAGGGCTTGTCCCAGTCGGCGCTGATGCCGAGGCGCTTCAATTGCCCGCGCTGAACGTCGACCCAATGCTGGGCATAAGCGCGGCATTCGGCGCGGAACTCCCTGACCGGCACCTCGTCCTTGTTGAGCTTCTTCTTGCGGTACTGCTCCTCGACCTTCCACTCGATCGGGAGCCCGTGGCAATCCCAGCCGGGCACGTAAGGCGCATCCTTGCCGAGCAGGGTCTGCGTCCGGACCACCATGTCCTTGATCGTGTGGTTGAGCGCG
>NZ_JBJMVI010000003.1:0-145203 GCF_045810705.1 Sphingomonas sp.
GCTCGGCCTGATCGACAAATATGGCGCCGACGCGCTGCGCTTCACGCTTGCCGCGATGGAAAGCCAGGGCCGCGACATCAAGCTCGATGAGAAGCGCGTCGAGGGCTACCGCAATTTCGCGACCAAGCTGTGGAATGCCGCGCGATTCCTGCAGATGAACGGGGTGGGAGCGTCAGACTCGATTTATGCGCCCGAGGCCGAGCTTCCGGTCAACCGCTGGATCATCGGCGAGGTGGTCGAAACGCTGGCCAAGCTCGACCGCGCGTTCGACGAGCTGCGCTACGACGAGATGGCCGACGCCATCTATCACTTCGTCTGGGGCACCTTCTGCGACTGGTATGTGGAGCTGATCAAGACCGAGTTTTCGCCGCGGTCTGTCGATGCTCGAATCCTGGATCAACTCGCCGCCGAAGACCGTGAGAAGGGTCTCGCGATCGAGCAAGGATATGTGGCTCAGCGGACAGAAGAAACGCGCAAGATCGCCGCCTGGGCGTTCGACCAGATCCTGGTGATGCTCCATCCGCTGATGCCGTTCATCACCGAGGAGCTGTGGCAGGCGATGCCAGCGGGAGGGGACAAGCGGCCGTATGAGTTGATCGTCGCCAGGTGGCCCAAACCGGACGTCGATCGTTTCATAGAAATGCCGTCTGCCGACGGAGGCGCGCAGCCCTACGACATCTACGCAGCATGCAAGATGGTTGTCGAGCGAGACATTGACCTCATTGCTCAGGTCCGGGCGCTTCGCACCGAACTCAATATTCCCTGGTCGGCGAGTCTCATACCGACGTTCTTGCAGGACGACGATGACTACGGCCTGTCTTTGCGTCTCGATGAAAATGAAGCGATCAATCGGCTCGCGAAGCTCGGACCAGCGAAATTCGTGCAAACGCTCGATCCAAATTCGGCGCAGATCGTCGTCAAAGGCACCAGCGTCGCCTTCCCGCTAGAAGGCGTGATCGACGTCGAAGCAGAACGTTCGCGCCTGGCAAAAGCGACGGCCGCCGCCCAAAAGGAGTGCGACAGCCTCGCCCAGCGGCTTGCCAACCCGAATTTCACCGAGCGCGCCAAGCCCGAGGCGGTGGAAAAGGCGCGGGCGGACCATGAGGCGAAGGCCGCTGAGGCCGAACGGCTCCGCGCGGCGTTAGAGCGGCTCGGATAAGGCGAAGAAGTGGCAGACGCAGCAGCATCCAGGCAACCGCGAGGCCGCGGCAACCTGACTGAAGGCCCCATCGCCAAGACCCTGCTCGCCTTCGCCCTGCCGACGCTCGCCTCCTCGATCCTCCAGTCGCTGAACGGCACGGTCAACGCCATCTGGGTCGGCCGCCTCCTCGGCGAGGGGGCACTCGCCGCGACATCGAACGCCAACATGGTGATGTTCCTGCTGACCGCCTTCGTGTTCGGCTTCGGCATGGCCTCGACCATCCTCATCGGCCAGGCCTGGGGCCGGGGCGACGTGGACGGTGCGCGGCGCGTGTTCGGCACCGCAAGCGGCGCCTTTGCGGTGGTCACCGTGATCATCGCGATTGCCGGCTATTACCTCGCGCCGGCGATCCTGCACCTGTTGGGGACGCCGGGCGATGCCGCGCCGCTCGCGCTTGCGTATCTGCGCGTCATCTTCCTCGCGCTTCCGGCACTGCTGCTCCTCACCCTGCTGATGATGGCCTTGCGCGGATCGGGCGACAGCCTGACGCCTTTGTGGTTCATGATCATCGCTGTCGTCCTCGACAGCGGCCTCAACCCCTTCTTCATCCGCGGCATCGGCCCGATTCCTCGCATGGGGATCGCGGGGTCGGCGATGTCGACGCTGGTCGGCAATTACGTCAGCCTGATCGGCCTGTTCATCTACATCTACGCGAAGGATCTGCCGCTGCGGCTGCGCGGCCGCGAGCTTGGCTATTTGCTGCCCGATCCCGCAATCCTCAAAACGCTGGTGGTCAAGGGGCTGCCGATGGGCATCCAGATGATCGTCATCTCGATGTCCGCCTTGGCGCTGGTCGGGATGGTCAACCGCGAAGGTGTCGAGACCGCGGCCGCATTCGGCGTCGCGATGCAGCTCTGGACCTACGTCCAGATGCCGGCGATGGCGCTCGGTGCCGCCGTTAGCGCGATGGTCTCGCAGAACATCGGTGCCGGCAAATGGGAACGCGTCGGCCAGGTGACGCGGGTCGGGATCGTCCAATCGCTGCTGATCACTGGCGGGCTGCTCGTGCTCCTGACGCTCGCCGACCGGACGGTGCTCAGCCTGTTCATGGGCCCAGACAGCCCGGCGCTGCCGATCGCTCGGCACATCCATCTGCTCGCGAGCTGGAACTTCCTCCTGTTCGGCGTGATGATGGTGCTGTTCGCGACCGTCCGCGCCAATGGCGCCGTGTGGGCGCCGCTGATCATCCTCGCCGTCGGCCTGGTGCCGGTCCGCTTCGGCTACATCCTCGCGACCTACGGTTGGCTCGGCGCCGACGCGATCTGGACGAGCTTCCCGGTGACCTCGCTGATCAACCTCACGCTCGCCGGTGCTTATTATCTCAACGGGAGCTGGAAGAAGGCGCGGATGACGGTCACCGAGCGCCCCGACACCGACGAATGCACCGAGGAAGCGCTCGCAACGCGCGAACCGGGTGGTGCTCTCAATCCAGCGGGGTAAAGCGGCGCCATGTCCGCTTCCTTCCCTTACCTGCGCATGCGCCGCGGCCGCTCTAGCCCGTGGATGCGTGCGATGCTGGCCGAGAACCGGCTTCACCCGAGCGACTTCATCTGGCCCTTGTTCATCTGCGAAGGCCGCGATTGTGCGGAGCCGATCGGCTCTCTCCCGGGCGTCAGCCGGTGGAGCGTCGACCGCATTGGCGCCAAAGCGAAAGAGGCGGCCGCGCTCGGCATCCCCTGCGTCGCCCTGTTCCCCAACACGCCCGAAGCGCTGCGCACCGAGCGTGCCGAGGAAGCGCTGAACCAGGACAATCTCATCTGCCGCGCGATCCGCGCGATCAAGGATTCGGTGCCCGGGATCGGCGTGCTGACCGACGTCGCGCTCGATCCTTATACCGCGCATGGCCATGACGGGCTGACCGACGAACTCGGCAATGTGATCAACGACGATACCGTCAGCGTCCTGGTTGAGCAGGCATTGGTCCAGGCCGCCGCGGGCGCGGACATCGTCGCGCCTTCGGACATGATGGATGGCCGCGTCGCGGCAATTCGGGGGGCGCTCGAATCGGCCGGCCACCAGAATGTCGCGATCATGGCCTATGCGGCCAAATATGCGTCGGCGTTCTACGGCCCGTTCCGCGAGGCGGTCGGCAGCCAGGGACGCCTCAAAGGGGACAAGCGCGACTACCAGATGGACCCGGCCAACATCGAGGAGGCGTTGCGCGAGGTCGAGCTCGATCTCGCCGAGGGCGCGGACTTCGTGATGGTCAAGCCCGGCCTGCCCTATCTCGACGTGGTTGCGCGGGTGAAGGACGCGTTCGGGGTCCCGACCTTCGTCTACCAGGTGAGCGGCGAATATGCGATGATCGAACATGCCGCGGCGGCCGGGGCGGGCGATCGCGACGCGCTGATCCTCGAGACCTTGGTGGCGTTCAAGCGGGCCGGCGCGACCGGTGTCCTCACCTATCACGCGCTGGATGCTGCGCGGCTGATCTCGGATTAAATCCCGAGCCGCTTCTGGACGGCGTCGACCCGCGCCGACTGGCGGGCATCGAGCGTGCCGACCTCCGCCTGCGCGTCCATGACCGCGGCGAGGTCGTTGGGGGCGAGCCCCTGCTGGGCCTGCAGCGCGCTCGCGGCGAGCGCGTCGATATCGCCCAGCGCAGTCGCGACCGGCCGGCGCGCGGCGATGGCCGCGGTCAGCGCCTGCTCGGCAACGATCCAGCCCTCGCTTTGCGGGGCGCCGGCCGCGGCGGCGAGGCGCTCGGCCTCCGAAGCAGCGGAATCGAATGGGCCGGCTCCCGCTCGCGCCTGCTCGACCAGGGCGGACAGTCGGCTCGCCAGCGCCGGCGTCACCGGCCGATTGTTCACTGGCCGGTTGACCGGCACGCGCGGGTCGATCGCCTCGGCCGCGCGCGGCTGGAGCGAGGGGTAGGGGCCGCCCGGCGCTGAGCACGCGCTAAGGGCAGCGATCGAGAGGAGAGCCACGCGCCGCATCGATGCCCGCTCTAAAAGGAAAATGGCGCGCCCGGAAGGATTCGAACCTCCGGCCCCCAGATTCGTAGTCTGGTGCTCTATCCAGCTGAGCTACGGGCGCGTGATGCCGAGTGACGGCAGGGGCGCGACATAAGGGGAGGAGTTGGCCGGCGCAACCCTGGTCGCGCGGCCTGGAGAACGGCTCGGCTTCGTCAGCCGTTGAGGATTGCGGCGCCGCAGATCGAGGCGGTGCAGGCGCTCGCGCGCTCGGCAAAATCCTCGGCCAATTTGCGATGCCACGCACGCGCCGTTTCGGTCACCGCGCGCTGGGCGGCCATCCGCTCCTCGATTGCGCGCCGGTTGTAGTAACGCAGGTTCGATTCCACTTGTCCGCTCCACTCGAGACGAATCGACCATCACCCGGCGAGGGCTAATCAATCGTAAAGATTCACGAGGCCGCGTGCGGATTGTCGCAGGGGCGAAACGACTCCCCGCGCTTTGTCCCACGCTGGAACAGGGCAGTGTCGCCAGAGTGACACCGATGGGGCAATCACCGACTGTCGATGAAACATAACGATTCGCCGCTCGTTGACGGGTCGAAGATGGTTTCGAAGGAAAGCACCATGCTGAGTTCGATTGAGTCCCGGCGTAGCGCGTTCAACCCGAACGCGAGGGGCTATCACGCCGTGTATCACGATGGCGAAGTCAATCACTGCCCGGGCTGCGGCCGCACCCATTGGATCATCGGCCGGTTGTCGGCCGAGTGCGCGTTCTGCTCGACGGCGCTGCCGCTGAAGGATGCGCTGACCCACGGGCCCGCCCCGACGCCGGTGTTCTGGAGCGGAAGCCGTCCCAACTACGCGGATCTCGCCGCCTAACGGCTCGTCATTTTTGCTGTTTTCGCTTCATGCGCCTGAGCTTATGCTTGGGCGCATGAAGAGATTCGCCTGCCTGGCCCTGCTCACCGCCGTTGCGACCCCCGCGTTCGGCGCCGGGGCGTCGAACTTCACGCTGGTCAACGGCACCAGCGCTGGCCTCGCCGAGCTGTCGATCCGCCGTGCCGGGACTCAGGAATGGAAGACGCTTGGGACCGCGCCTTCGGCCGGAGCGCGAAGCGCGATCAGTTTCAGCGATCCCGATTGCGCGTTCGATATCCGCGCCAAAGTCGCAGGCGCTGGTCCGATAACTTGGGCCGACGTCAATCTCTGCGCCGTGAAATCCGTGACTCTGAACCGCGACGGCTCGGCAGGCGCGTGGGTCGACTACGACCGCTAGTCACGCGGCGCTGCACCCCCGCACGGTAAGGGCCTGCCGCTAGCGCGGGTGCCGGCGAGCGCACCGAATCGAGCAGCTTGCCGCCGGCGACGAACACCACCGCCGTGCAGGCGATCGCCAGCAGCCATCCGCCCCAGCCGGGATATGCGTCGAGGTAGTGGCGGCCGCGTTCAACCGCGCCGAGCGCAATGGCATAGATCACCAGCCACGCCTCAAGGCGCGTCTTGATTTGGAAAAGCCGACTGATTTTGCTCAGCATCGCCATTCGTTAACGCATCAACGGACCAAGTGCGGTTTTGAGCCGGAAATTCCCTAAGCAACAAGGTTAAAATGAAACGGCGCGGATTCCCGTTTCGGGACAGGCCTCAGATCAGCTCAGCGAGCCCGAGTCTGTCGAGCAATGCGGCGCGGGCCTGTTCGATCTGCGCGATCAGCGCCGGCCGCTGCAGCTCCGCGTGATCGATCTGTTCGGGCCAGTGCCCGCGGATGACATCGGTCATCGCGTCCAGCTTGCCATTGTCGACGATGAACCTCGGGTCGACGTCCGCTGGATCGGCGACGACGCGGAGGCGCAGGCAGGCCGGGCCGCCGCCGTTGGCCATCGACTGACGAACGTCGACCACCTCCGCGCGGCGGATCGGGCCGTTGCCGGCGACGTGCTGCTCGATCCACCGCCACACGGTCGGCGTCTCGCGCGCCTCCGTTGGCAGGATCAGGGTCGGCTGGCCGTCGGGCGGCGTCACCAGCTGCGCGTTGAACAGGTAGGATCGGATCGCGTCGGCGAGCGGAACCTCGGCTGCGGGGACCTCAACATAATCGAACCCTGGCACGAGCCGCTCACACGCCTCGATCAGCGCGTCCCTGTCGGCGAATGCCTGCTCGTGAGCGAACAGCACACGCTCATTTGCGACCGCGACCACGTCGTTATGGAAGGCGCCCGCGGCGATCGCCGCTTCCGATTGCTCGGCGAAGATCACCCGCTCAGGTTCGAGCTGGTGGCGACGGGCAACGGCGCGCGAGGCCTCGACATGCTGACGCGCGGGGAAGGCCCCGCCTGATACGCCATAGACGAAGATCTCGACGCCGGGCTCGCCGTGCGCCGGGGCGAGCCGCATGTGGTTGGCCGCACCCTCGTCGCCGAACGCCGCCGGCACGGGCGGGTGGACGGCGAAGGCGCGCGCCGCGAAGGCAAGGCGAAGCTGGGCAAGCGTCGCCGGCCACTCGTGGCTGCGGTGCGGCATGGTCCGCAGGTTGGCGACCGTCAGGTGGCACTTGCCGTCAGCGGTATCGGGCGCTGGCGACACGGTCGCGGCATTGGCCGCCCACATCGCCGAGGCGGACATGGCATTGGCGGCGAGGGCCGCGTCGGCGTCCTCGATGTTGGTGCCGAGTTCCGCCAGCCACGCCCGATCGGGACGCGGGTGCGGCACGATGATTCCCTGGGCGAGGCCGAGCGCGAGGTTGGCTCGCATCTTGTTGAGCCCCTCGATCGCCGCCGCGCGCGGCTGCGACGCCGCCCCCGCGTTGCGGGCCGATGCGAGATTGCCGAGGCTGAGGCCGGCATAATTGTGGCTGGGGCCGACGACGCCGTCGAAATTGATCTCGCGCAGGCTCACTTCGCGGCCATCACCACGGCGTCGCCGACGTCGACCTCGAGCAGCTCCGCCGCCTCGCGGTCGATGCAAATGCCTTTCTTCGGCACTTTCCTGACCGAAGCGCAGCAGGCACGGAAGCCCGTGAGCTGCCCCGCGGCGACAACCATTTTCGCCGCTCCGGCTTCGCCGATCTCGGCGATTGTTTCAGTTCGCGCCTCGCGAAGAGTGCGGATCTGATCGGTCAGCGCGGTGACCGTCGGCCCGCCGTCGAAAATGTCGACGTAGCGGTCGAAGGTGAAGCCTTCCTGTTCCAGCATGCGCAGCGCAGCCCGGCCGCTCGGATGCGGCTGACCGATGACCGCCTTGGCGCTGTCCGCGAGCAGATCGACGTAGATCGGTGTCTTCGGCATCAGGTCAGCGATGAAACGCGTGCCGTGGACGGCGTTGAACTCGTCGGCTTCCGGAAATGTCATCCCAAAGAATCGGCCGGCGAGGCCATCCCAGAAGGGCGCATTGCCCGCTTCGTCCATCACTCCGCGGAGCTCGGCCAGCGTGCGGTCTCCGAAGCGAAGGCGGTGGAGCTTCATGAACAGATAGCGGCTGCGCGCAAGCAGTGCGCCCCACCCGCCGGCGCGCAGATGCGGATGGAGGAACAGGCCGCCGACTTCGGACGAGCCCTCAAGATCGGTGGTCAGGGTCAGCATCTGGTTGCGGAAGGTCTTGCCGAGCTCCGGGCTCGATTGCGTCAGCGTGCTCAAATGATAGCTATAGAAAGGCTGGACGACACCGACCTGGCCGAACACCTGGCAGGTGCCGCGAATCACGCCGGCCTTGGGGTCCTCGAGCACGAAGACATAGAGGTCGCCTTCCTGCCGGTCTTCTTCGCGCCCGAACGACTTGTGCGAACGATCGAGCTTAGCGACCAGCGTGCCACGGTCGGCGGGCAGGTTGGTAAAGCCGCCGCCGGTCAGCTTGGCCATCTGGTAGATGGCGCGGAAATCCTCGCCGGATGCGGGGCGGATGCGGAAGCTCATGCGCCCTCCGCGAGCCGGAGAATGGTGAGCGCGCTCAGCGCCGCACGCTCGGCGAGGCTGTCGACGATCAGGAACTCCTCCGGGCTGTGGATCTTGCCGCCACGAACGCCCATCGTGTCGACGACCGGCACGCCGCACGCGGCGATGTTGTTGCCGTCGCAAACGCCCCCCGACGGCTGCCAGGCGATCTCCTGACCAAGGTCGGTCCCCGCCTGTTTGACCAGGCCGAACAGCTTTTCGGCTGCCGCGGTCAGCGGCTTGGGCGGACGGCCGAAGCCGCCGCTGATCTCGACGTGAACATCCCGCTCGGCGGCAACCGCATCCACCGCGCTGGCCACCGCCTGTTTCGCCGCGGCTTCGACCGCGGGGTCACGCGGGCGCAGATTGACGCGCAGGATCGCGAGGTCGGGGACGACATTGCTTGGGCTGCCGCCTTCGATCCTCGACGGGTTCACGCTCAGCCCCTCGCGGCGCAGCGTGTCGAGCCTGAGTGCGAGGTCGGCGGCCGCGAGCAGGGCGTTGCGGCCGTCTTCGGGATTGCGCCCGGCGTGCGCGCTTCGCCCACGCACCACGAATGCGAAATTCCCGCTGCCCGGCCGCGCGCCCGCAAGCGTCCCGTCGGGCAGCGCGGCGGGCTCGTAGGTCAGCGCAGCGCGCTTGCCTTGCGCGGCGCGGGCGAGCAGCGCGGCGGACGCGGGCGAGCCCACCTCCTCGTCGCTGTTGATCACGACCTCATAGCCGAAGCGGTCGGCGGCTGGGATGCGCTCGACCGCGCCGAGGGCAGCGAGCATCACCGCGAGGCCGCCCTTCATGTCCGCCACTCCGGGACCGTTGAGCACTTCGTCCTCGAGCCACCGCGTCTGCTGGAACGGATGGTCGGCCGCGAACACCGTGTCCATGTGTCCGGTGAAGAGGAGCTGGATGGGCGCCGTCGGCCGCACGGTGAGGTGCAGATGCCGGCCATGCTCGATCGTCACGGTTCGACCAGCCGCGTCCACCGCTTCGACCGGCGCCGGGTTATCCAGGCGCAGGATTCCGGGCAGCGCCGCGAAGGCATCGACCAGCAAATCGGCCATGCGCTCGAGGCCGGCGAGATTGCGCGAGCCGCTGTTGATCGCAGCCCAGGCCAGGACCTGATCGAGCATATGCTCAGCGCCCGCGCGTTCGACGACCGCGCGCTCACTCGACGATAGTAACGCCATGGAAACGGCTCTAGCCGCGCCGCCTCACCCGCGCCACCCCGGCTAGATCGCCGCGATGGCCGGTTTGCATCCGAGCAACTCGGCGAGCCGGGTGAGCCGCCGTTCGACTTGATCGCCGACTAGCGCTTCCTCGCCGCGCCGGACGGCCAGCTGAACCACGCCGTCGGCGACGGTCAGGCTGGTGCGTTTCAGCACCGAGCCGACCCCGCCTGAGAGCCGCTGGCCGAGGCGCATCGCCGACCCCCAGCAGTGGGCGCGCTTCAGCTGGTCTTCCTTGCACAGCGGGATGACGCGCGCATCCGGCAGCCGATCGCGGCCGAAGCTCGCGGACAAGGCTTGCGCCATGATTACGCGGCCGCCCGGGCTGACGGCCACCCAATTGCCGTGCAGCGCCATCTCGATGCCGCGGTCGGCGCGGAAGCCGGGGTTCGCCTGCCAGGCGACATCGGCGAGCAGGCATGAAGCGAGGCGCAGACGGCGCATCGCCGGCGGGTCGTCGAACAAAGGCGCGATCCACGCGTCGAGCAGGTCGCCATGCTGGCCGAAGCGGTGCTCGCCGCCACCGGCGTCACGCGCTTCCTCGATCAACGGGTCGACACGGCGCAAGTCGGGCTTCAGGCGCGAATAGAGCAGTCCTTCGCGAATGCCGTAGGTCGAGACCACGAGTTGCGAAGGTTCGAGTTCGTCGACCAGCAGTTCGAGCATCATCGCCGCGACCGGCGAGGTCGCCATGCGCGGCGGCGCCGCGGCGCCCGCGAGCCGCGGGTCGAGCGCACGCACCAGCTTGCGCAGCTCCTTGGCGCGCGCCGGCTTCATCCGGTATTGGTGGGTGATCGGCAGCGGGAAGTCGGTCGCCAGCATGTCGATCCGGGCCAGCGCGCGCCACGACCCGCCGACCGTGTAGAAGGTGCGGCCGCGGGCCTGTTCGAGCAAAGGCGATTTCTTGAGCGCGGCCTTGAGCAGCTTGCGCGCGTCGCGCTCGCCGCTTGCGTCCGGGTCGAGCCGCAGCACGCCCAAGGGTAAGGAAATGCCGTCGCTGGCCCTTCCGTCGGCGACATTTACCAGCTCGAGGCTGCCGCCGCCGAGATCGCCGACGATGCCGTCCGCTTCCGGAATCCCCGACAGCACGCCCTCGCCGGCGAGCCGCGCCTCCTCCTCGGCCGTCAGGACGGCGCAGCTGAAGCCGATCCGGTCCACTTCGCGGACGAACTCGGCGCCATCCTCGGCGTCGCGGATGGCGGCGGTCGCCACCACCTGCGTCCGGCGAACGCCCATATGGTCGAGCAGCAGCCTGAATCGCCTGAGCGCCGCCAGGGCCTTGTTTCGAGCGCCCTCCGCCAATCGGCTCGAATGATCGAGGCCCGCCCCGAGTCCCGCCAGAACTTTTTCGTTGAAGATCGGCGTCGGGATGCGCGGCGGGCCGGCATAGACGACCAGCCGCACCGAGTTGGATCCGATGTCGATGATCCCGACAGGCTCGGCGCTGGTCAGGATCAGCGCCCCCGGTTGAAGCGCAGCTTGGGCACCTTGCGGCCCTTCTTCAGGGCCTGGCCGCGGCCGGAAAGGCTCGGGTTGGACATGAAATAATTATGCAGGTTGAACTCCTGCTCGGGCTTCGCCGCCAGCCGCGAGTAGCTGCCGTCGGCGTTCAGGCGCCAGCTCTGCTGATTGTCGATCAAATTGGCGACCATCACCTGGTCGATGAGCTGCGCGTGCACCGTCGGGTTCTCGATCGGGAGCATATATTCGATCCGGCGGTCGAAATTGCGCGGCATCCAGTCGGCCGAGCTGATGTACACCTTGGCCTCCGCATGGGGCAGCTCGTGCCCGTTGGCAAAGCACCATAGCCGCGCATGTTCGAGGAAGCGCCCGACGATCGATTTGACGTAGATGTTGTCGCTGAGGCCCGGCACGCCCGGCCTCAGGCAGCAGATGCCGCGGACGACGAGGTCGATCGGAACGCCGGCCGCGCTGGCGTCGTAGAGTTTCTGAATGATCGGCGCATCGACGAGCGAATTCATTTTAGCCCAGATGCCGCACGGCTTCCCCGCCTTGGCGTTGGCGATCTCGGCGTCGATCAAGCGGATCAGTTCGGTTCTGAGCTGCGTCGGCGAGATCACCAGCTGCTTGAGGTTGCGCGGTTCCAGATAGCCGGTGATGTAATTGAACAGCTTCGCCGCATCGCGTCCGAGCTGCGGGTTGGCGGTGAAATAGCTGAGGTCGGTGTAGATGCGCGCGGTCAGCGGGTGGTAATTGCCGGTGCCGAAGTGACAATAGGTGCGAAAGCCCCGCTCCTCGCGGCGCACCACCACCGACACTTTGGCGTGGGTCTTCCAGTCGATGAAGCCATAGACGACCTGGACTCCCGCGCGCTCTAGCGCGCTCGCCCACATCAGGTTCTGCTCCTCGTCGAAGCGCGCCTTTAACTCGATCACTGCGGTGACCGATTTGCCCGATTCGGCCGCATCGATCAGCGCGCGGATGATCGCCGACTGCTTGCCGGCGCGGTACAGCGTCTGCTTGATCGCGACCACGTCCGGGTCGGCGGCGGCCTGCTCGATGAACTCGACCACCACCTCGAAGCTCTCGTACGGGTGGTGGACCAGAATGTCCTTCTCGCGGATCGCGGCGAAGCAGTCGCCGCCATGCTCGCGGATGCGCTCGGGGAAGCGCGGGTTGAAGGGCGTGAACTTCAGGTCTGGGCGATCCTCGTCGACCAGCTGCGACAGGTCCGCCATGCCCAGGAAGCCGCGGCTTTCCGAGGTGATCGCGATGGACGCGTCGAGCGCTTCCTTGACCTCGCGGACCAGACCCTCGGGCATGCCCGGCTCGATCTCCAGGCGGACCACCCGGCCGCGCCGCCGTCGCTTGATCGCCGTGCGGAAGTAGCGGACGAGGTCCTCGGCCTCCTCCTCGACCTCGATATCGCTGTCGCGGATGACGCGGAACGCGCCGCCGCGCAGCAACTCATATCGCGGGAACAGATATTCGGCCTTGCGGCGGATCAGGGTCTCGAGCGCGATATAGCGGCCGTTCTCGCCGGGGATGCGCACGAAGCGCGGCACGCTCGCCGGGGCCATGATCAATTCCCGGACGCTCGCCTTGCCCTTCTTCAGCTCGAAAATCAGGCTGAGCCCGCGGTTGGGAATGAACGGGAAGGGGTGCGCGGGGTCGATCGCCTGCGGCGTCAGCACCGGGAAGATCTGCTCGCGGAAATGAGTGTCGAGCCATGCCTCGGCCTCCGAGTCGAGCGGCTCGTCGCCGACGACGTGCATCGCGGACTTGTCGAGCAGCGCCTGGAGCGATGCCCAGACCTCATGCTGGCTGGTCACGAGCCGGTCGGCTTCGGCGGTGATCGCCGCGAGCTGCTGCGCGACGGTCAGGCCGTCCATCGATTGCTCTTCGACGCCGAGCGACTGGTGCGCCTTCAGGCCGGCGACGCGGACCATGAAGAATTCGTCGAGGTTGCTCGCCGAGATCGACAGGAAGCGGACGCGCTCGAGCAGCGGATGGTGGGGATTGGACGCTTCTTCCAGAACCCGGCGATTGAAGGCGAGCCAGCTCAGCTCGCGGTTGAAGAATCGTCCCTCGGCCTGTGGCAGGTCGGGCGCAGCGGCCGCGGCAGCCTTCGGCGAGGTGATGTCCGCAAGCGGCTCCATCAGTTCGTCACGACGGGAAAGGATGCGGCTCTTCTGATCCATTGCGTGTCGCTAAATTGAAACAGAGCCTCATTACAAAGATGTGACGGGAAATGGTATGACGCGCCGCCGCCACCGCCTGCCAGAGGGGGAATCCGTGCCGAAAGACAAGAAGAAGAGCAAGCCCGCCGACAAGGGCAAGAAGCCCAAGAAGACCGGCAAGGCCGGCGCGGCCGCCAAGGCACCGAGGAAGGTAGCCAGGAAGCTTCAGGGGCTCGCCGACAACCCGCTTGTCGCCGACATCGTCGCCGCAGCGCTGGTTGGGATGGCGAGTGCGCTCAAGGACTCGGACAAGGCGCGGAAGCTCGCGGGCAATGCCAGCGAGGAATTGGGCAAGATGGGCAAGAGCAGCGCCAAGCAGGGCGGCGCGATGTGGGACCTCGCGCTCAAGATAGGCCGCGACACGCTCGGCGCGCTCGCCGATGAAGCACGGTCCGGAAAGCGCGGCAAGTCGCGCTGATCGGCGTTACGCGACCTTACAGATAGTCGGCGAACTCGCGCAGCAGGCGTCGGTAGAGGTCGCGCTTGAACGGGACGATCAGCTCGGGGAGCTGGTCGGGCTCGATCCATTTCCACTCGCGAAATTCGGGATGTCTCGTCGCGATGTTGATGTCGCTATCGCGGCCGAGGAAGCGGGCGAGGTACCAATCCTGGTCCTGGCCCTTCCACTTGCCGCCCCACAGCTTGCCGCGCAGATCTTCGGGAAGGTCGTACTTCAGCCGCTCGGGACACTCGGCGACGCGCTCGACGAGGCGCGGCGCAATGCCGGTCTCTTCCTCCAGCTCGCGCAGCGCCGTCAGCCAGGGATCGTCCTCGCCCTCGTCAATCCCGCCCTGCGGCATCTGCCACGCCTCATCGGTGTTATCGATGCGCGCGCCGACGAACACCTTGCCCTCGTGGTTGAGCAGCATGACGCCGACTCCGCGGCGGTATTTTCCCTCGCGGCTCATCGCGCGCGCTCCACCCAGGGTTTGAGATAGTCGATGCAACGCTCAAGATCGTCATTCGCCGACGGCAGTGCCTTCCTCAAGTTGATGAAGCCGTGGATCGTGCCCGGTGCTTCCCAGTAGATGGTCTCGATCCCGGCCTCGGCGCAGCGCGCCGCATAAGCGCGGCCCTGGTCGCGGATCGGGTCGAGGCCGGGGGTCAGGACGAAGGTCGGCGGGAGGCCCTCGACGCCGGCCAGCAGCGGGCTGTAGCGCCAGTCGCCGCGCGGCCCAGCATAGCTCTCCTCGAACCAGTCCATGCTCGCCTTGGTCAGCAGGAAACCCTCGTTGAACTGGTCGTAGCTCGGATAGCGGACACATGGGTCGGCGGCAGGATAGATCAGCCACTGGCCCGCGACGGGCACGACCGCCGGCTCGTCGCGCAGCGCCGCGGCGATCGCTGCGGCGAGGTTCCCGCCCGCGCTGTCGCCGGCAAGAAACAGGCTCGTGGCGCGCCGGCCGAGCTCGTCACCATTGGACGCGACCCAGCGCGCGGCGGTGAGCGAATCGTCGAACGGTGTCGGGAACGGGTGCTCGGGCGCGAGGCGATAGTCGACCGCGACGACGGGCAGGTCGAGCTCGATCGCAACATGGACGCAGAACGGCTCGTGCGTCTCGAGGTCGCCGATCACCCAGCCGCCGCCGTGGATGAACAGCAGCAGCGGACCGGGTTCGCGCTCGGCTCTGACGTCATAAAGGCGCATGGGAACGGGCGCATCCACATCGCGGATGACCGCGATGTCGCGCGCCGGCACGTCGAAGGCGTGGCGTGAAGCCACCATCATCTGCCGCGCGCCTTCGGGGCCGACTTCATGGCCTTTTGGGCCCTCGAGGCGCTCGAGCATTTCGAGGAACGCACCGACGTCGGGACGGACGAAAGGATCAACCATGAGGCTGTCATTGCGGGCAGCGATGCGGCGAAGCAATCCGCACGCGACGAGAAAGGTAGCGAAAGCGCAACTGGAGTCCTAAAGAGAGCGCCAACCCGATTTCGCGTTTGTGAAGGACCCGCTCGTGGCGACAGCCACCCATCTCCTCACCGAAAAGGAAGCGATGGCGCATTCGCCCGGCGAAGCCGTGGTCGTCCGCTTCGCCGGCGACAGCGGCGACGGCATGCAGCTGACGGGCGGCCAGTTCACGCTCTCGACCGCTCTCGCGGGCAACGACCTCGCCACCTTCCCTGACTTTCCGGCGGAAATCCGCGCGCCGCAGGGCACGACCTTCGGCGTCTCCGCTTTCCAGATCAACTTCGGCTCGACCGCGATCGAGACTGCTGGCGACGAGCCCGACGTTTTGATCGCGATGAACCCGGCGGCGCTGAAGGTGAACGCCGACGCGCTGCGCGAAGGCGGGCTGATCATCGCCGACGAAGGCGAGTTCACCGCGCGCAACCTCGCCAAGGCTGGTTACGAGCAAAGCCCGCTCGAGGACGGCAGCCTGTCGAAATGGCAGGTCGTCCACTTTAACATCTCGCAGCTGACGCTCGATGCCGTGAAGCCGTTCGGCCTCGGCAACAAGGAAGCGCTGCGCTGCAAGAACATGTGGACGCTCGGCCTCGCGCTGTGGATGTTCGACCGCGACCGCCAGCCGATCGTTGACTGGCTCAACGCCAAGTTCGCCAAGGCGCCCGAGCTTGCCGAAGCAAATATCGCCGCGTTGAACGCCGGCCACGCGTATGGCGAGACGGTCGAGATGGGCGCGCCCTTCAAGCAGCACCATATCGCCGCCGCGCCCGCCGAGCCGGGCCTCTATCGAACCGTCACCGGCGCCGAGGCGCTGGCGTTGGGCCTGGTCGCGGGGTGCCAGCTTGCCGGCGTAAGGATGTTTTTCGGCGGTTATCCCATCACGCCGGCCTCGGCGCTGCTTCACCATCTCTCGCGCCTCAAGGAATTTGGGATCACCACCTTCCAGGCTGAGGACGAGATCGCGGCAATCTGCTCGGCGATCGGGGCCAGTTACGCCGGCCAGCTCGGGATAACCTCGTCGTCCGGCCCCGGCATCGCGCTCAAGACAGAGGCGATGGGTCTGGCGGTGATGACCGAACTGCCGCTGGTCATCGTCAATTCGCAGCGCGGCGGACCGTCGACCGGGCTTCCGACCAAGACCGAGCAATCGGACCTCTACCAGGCGGTCTATGGCCGCAATGCGGACTCGCCGATGCCGGTGATCGCCGCCCGCTCGCCGGCCGATGCGTTCGACTGCGCGATCGAGGCGTGCCGCATAGCGACCCATTATATGACGCCGGTCATCCTGCTCACCGACGGCTATATCGCCAACGCCGCCGAGCCGTGGCGCGTCCCCGACATGAGCGGATACAATCCGTTCCCCGTGAGCTTCTTCGAGACGCCGCCGGCCGAAGGGCAGGGGGTGATGCCTTACTCGCGCGGCGACGGCTTGGCGCGGCCGTGGATCAGGCCGGGTACGCCCGGCCTCGAGCACCGCATCGGCGGGATCGAGAAGCAACCCGGCACCGGCAACATCGACTACAGCCCCGCTGCGCACCAGGAGATGACCGACACCCGCCACGCCAAGGTGCTCGGCATCGCCAATTCGATTCCCGACCAGGACGTGTGCCTCGGCCGCGAAGGCGCCAGGCTGGCAGTGGTCGGCTGGGGCTCGACCTTCGGCCCGATTCACCAGGCGGTGCGGCGCGCGCTGGCCAAGGGCCAGGACGTCGCTCACGTCCACATCCGCCACATCTGGCCGATGCCCAAGAATATGTCTGTCCTATTGAAGGGCTTCGAGCATATCCTCGTGCCCGAGATGAACATGGGCCAGCTCAAGACTCTGCTTCGCGACCAGTTCCTGGTCGATGCACAATCGCTGACGAAGGTCAGCGGCCACCCCTTCCGCATCGCCGAGATCGAGGCGGCGATCGACGCGCAATTGGCCGCGGACTCGCGCGCGCGCGTTGAGGGGTGAACTTAGTGAACTTTCGCGGGCGCCATCGATGAAACAGATCAATGTCTGGCCGATGCTGATGCTGCTGATTGTGGTCGTGCTGCTGGTCGTGTGGCTTGGAGGTCTCGGCCGATGAACGAAATGACGACCGTCACCACGGCCAAGGACTGGGCGAGCGACCAGGAGGTCCGCTGGTGTCCCGGCTGCGGCGATTATGCGGTCCTGAAAGCCGTGCAGCGCACGATGCCTGACCTCGGCGTCGCGCGCGAGAAGACGGTGTTCATCAGCGGCATCGGCTGCTCGAGCCGCTTCCCTTATTACATGGCGACGTACGGTTTCCACACGATCCACGGCCGGGCGCCGGCGGTGGCGACCGGAGTCAAGCTCGCCAACCCCCAGCTCGACGTGTGGATCATCACCGGCGACGGCGATGCGCTCAGCATCGGCGGCAATCACACCATGCACGTGCTGCGCCGCAACCTCGACTGCCAGATCCTGCTGTTCAACAATGAGATCTACGGCCTGACCAAGGGCCAATATTCGCCGACCAGCCGCGTCGGCACGCGCTCGCCCTCGACACCCTTCGGCTCGGTCGACCGGCCGGTGACGCCGTGTATGTTCGCGCTTGGCTCGGGCGCGCGGTTCATCGCGCGCGGCATCGACGTTCACAAGAATCTGCCCGATGTGCTGAAGGCGGCACACGGCCATCGCGGCGCGAGCTTCGTCGAAATCTACCAGAATTGTATAGTCTATAACGACGACGTCTTCGCCGGATTCACCGAGCGCGACGTCGCGGCCGACAAGCAGCTGTGGCTCAAGGCCGGGGAGAAGATGCTGTTCGCGGGCGGAACCAAGGGCGTCGCCCTCGATGTCGACCGGTTGTGCCTCAAGGTCGTGCCGGGCGACGACCCCGCGGTCATCGTCCACGACCCCAGGAACAAGGGCATTGCCGCGATGCTGATCGAAATGCCGGACAGCTTTCCGGTCGCGCTTGGCGTTATCTACGAAGACCCCGCGCCGACCTTCGAAAGCGCGGTGGTCGAGCAGAACAAGGCGGCAGCCTCGGGCAAGGCGCCGGACCTTCAGAAATTGGTCAGCAAGGGTCAGACCTGGATGGTCGAAAAGGAGCCGCACAAGCTTTGATCCGCGGCGCCTGATTGGACAATCTCACGCACTCGCTGGTCGGCTGGTCGCTGGGCCAGGCCGGGTTGAAGACCAAGACTCGCAAGGGCCTTGCCGGGCTGATCCTAGGCGCGAACATGCCCGACATCGACGTCTTCTTCGGTCACGCGCCGTGGGACCCGCTGGCGATCCACCGCGGCTTCACTCACAGTCTCCTCGGCGGCGTGCTCGTGATGCCGCCGATCCTCGCTGGCCTACTGTGGTTGCTGGACCGCTGGCAGGTCCGACGCGGCGCCGAGTTCCGCAGTGGCTTGCCGATGCGGGTCGGGTGGCTGGTGTTCCTGTCCTATCTCGGAACGCTCACGCACCCATTCCTCGACCTGCTAACCACTTACTCGGTCCAGCTCTTCTCTCCCTTGTCCAGCGCCTGGTACCATTCGGACACGTTGTTCATCATCGACGTCTGGATTTGGCTCGTGCTCGCCATCGCTATCGGCATCTCGAAACGGCGCGAGCGGGAGGGGCGCGAGTGGCGCCGAATCCCGCAGACGGCGATCGCGATCGTGCTCGTCTATATCAGCGCCAACCTCGCGATCAGCCAGGCAGCTTACGCGGCGGTGCGATCCGCGGACCCGCAGGCGCAGTCGATCTTTGCCTCGCCGCCGCCGGTCCTCTCCTGGCGCCGCGACCTCGTGTGGCGCGATGGCGGCAATTACTGCCGCGCGGCGTATGACCCATTCGGCGGCGGCTTCCGCGCGGGCGGTTCCTGCGCCCCATCGAACATGCAGGATCCTCTAGTCCGCGAGGCAGTCCGCCGCGATGCGCGCCTCCAGAAATTCCTCAAATGGTCGGTTCTGCCGCAGGCGGAAGTCAGCCGCGGCCGCTGCGTGGTTCGCGTCTCGATCGGCGATGCGCGCTACGGCGAGGGACGGCGTTCACGCCTTGCCCGCGAAAGCGTCATGCCGGCGCCCGGTCCGGGCTGTTAATTCGGAGCTGGCTCGACAAGCCGCGCTCGAATTCATAACTCGCGCGTCATGAGCACGCGCGGCGAGCATCTGGTGCACGCTGACCGCGGTTTTGCGACCGGCGGCGGGTTGCTGGCGCGGCTGACGGCGCCGGCATTCTCGAAAGTGGTCGACCAAATCGACCGGCGCCTCGCTTGCGGCGGCGTCGAGGCGACGCTGCCGCGGGGTGAACAGCGGCTGCTCGGCTTCCACGCCAAGGGTCCCAAGGCGGTCGTCCACCTGTCGAGCTGGCTGGCACTGGTCCGGCTCGCGACCTCCGGCTCGGTCGGTTGGTACAAGGCGTGGACGCTGGGCGAATGGTCGAGCCCGGACCCGGTTGCGGTATTCGAGCTGTTTGCGGTCAATGCCGTTCCGCTCGGCAATGTTGGACGCGCCAAGGGCCCGTTCCGCTGGCTGAACGCGCTGGCGCACCGGCTGCGCGACAATGCGCCTGCCAAGGCGCGGCGCAACATCGCCGCCCACTACGATCTCGGCAATGATTTCTATTCGGCCTGGCTCGATGCGACGATGACCTACAGCTGCGCGCGGTTCGCTTCGCCCGGCGACACGCTCGAGGAGGCGCAGCTACGCAAGGTGCGCACGCTCCTCGACCGCCTCGAAGTCGCGCCCGGCAAGCGCCTTCTCGACATCGGCTGCGGCTGGGGAACGCTGGCGATCGAAGCCGCGAAGCGCGGGGCGGCCGTCGTCGGCCTGACCTTGTCGACCGAGCAGAAGGCCTGGGCGGAGGCGAAGATCGCCGAGGCAGGCCTTTCGGATCGTATCGAGATCCGCCTTCAGGATTACCGCGATACCGCCGAGCAATTTGACCTGATCGCCTCGGTCGAGATGGTCGAGGCGGTCGGGCACCGCTGGTGGGGCGCCTATCTCGACGCAATGGCGCGCAACCTGAAGACCGACGGCCGCGCGGCGCTGCAGTTCATCTCGATCGACGACCGCATATTCGACCGCTACGCCCAGAACGCCGACTTCATCCAAACCTACATCTTCCCTGGAGGGCTGCTCCTCGACGAGCCTCAGTTCGAAGCGCTAGCGCACGAGCGCGGCCTCAGCTGGGAGAAGCGCGAGGGTTTCGGCGAGGATTATGCGGAAACTCTGGAGCGCTGGCGCCATCGCTACGACCAGGCGGTCGCGCGCGGCGCGCTGCACGGCTTCGAGGAGCCGTTCCACGACCTTTGGCGCTATTATCTCATGTACTGCGAGGGCGGCTTTCGCGGACGCCTGATCGACGTCGCCCAGGTGACGATGGTCAGAGGCTGAGGGAAAGTCGGGTGAGCTCTACCGGCTTAGAAAGCTTGGCAGGGCTCACCCGTGCTCGGCACAGGGGCAACGTTGCGCCGGGCAATCCGAACATCGCGGAGGCCTTTCGACCTGAAATGCGTTGGGCATGCGAACCCGACTCGAGCACGGCGCCGCTGCCGCTTGCGGCCTCGTCAGTGCCGCGGGTGTGTTCAATAAACATTAACCGTAATTCCGGCAACGACTGTTTGACAGAAATGTTGCACTCGATCCGCCGCCATTACGGTCAGGCTTCGATCCGCACTTTCACGCCCGTGGGAGCGTCGGCAGCGAGCCGGTCCACGATGTTGCGTGCCACGACTTCCGGCGGCTTGACACTGTTCGGTTCTTCTCCGGGAAAGGCGAGCGCGCGCATCCGTGTGCGGGTCGCACCCGGGTCAACGATGTGGACCCGCACCCGCCCGGTGTATTCGGTTTCGTCCGCATAGGCGCCCAGCAATACCTCAAGCGCCGCCTTGGACGATCCGTACGCGCCCCAGAAGGCGCGCGGCTCGCTGCCGACGGAGGAAGTGAGGGCGACGATGTCGGCCCGCTCGGCGCGCTTCAGCAGCGGGTCGAACGCGGCGATCAGCGCCTGATTGGCGAGCAGGTTGAGACTCAGCAGCCGCGAAAATTCCTTGGGGTCGATATCCTGCACCGGCGTCAGCGAGCCGAGCATCGCGGCGTTGAGAACCAGGATGTCGAGCTTCTGCCACCGCTCGGCGACGGCCCCGGCAAGCTTGCCGATGCTCTCCCCCTCGGTCAGGTCGAGCGGGGCGATCGTCGCGGTGCCGCCGACGGCGTGGATGCGTTCCTCGACCTCCTCCAACGCCGACGCCGTGCGCGCGACAAGGATCACATGTGCGCCGGCCGCGGCGAGCGCTTCGGCAGTCGCGGCGCCGATCCCGCGGCTCGCGCCGGTGACCAGCGCAATGCGCCCCGAAAGGCTTTTCGAATCGGTCATTCGCCGCCTCTAGCGGCTTAGCGGCTGGCGACCAACGAGAGCGACGAGCCGCCATCCTTCTCATTGAGATCGGTGAGGACGGTCGGATAAGCGCCGGTGAAGCAGGCGTCGCATCGCTGCGGCTGAGCGGGATCGCGCTCCTCGCCGAGCGCCCGGTACAGGCCCTCGATCGAGATGAACGCGAGGCTGTCCGCGTTGATGTAATCGCGCATCTGGTCGACGTTCATCTGCGCCGCGAGGAGCTTCGCCCGTTCGGGCGTGTCGACGCCGTAGAAGCAGCAGTGCCGCGTCGGCGGCGAGGCGATGCGCATGTGGACCTCGCGAGCGCCCGCATCACGCATCATCTGGACCAGCTTGACCGAGGTCGTGCCGCGAACGATCGAATCGTCAATGAGGACGATGCTCTTGCCGTCGATCAGCGCGGAATTCGCGTTGTGCTTCAGCTTGACTCCTTGCAGGCGGCCGTCATGGCTCGGCTGGATGAACGTCCGCCCGACATAGTGCGAGCGGATGATCCCGAGCTCGAACGGGATACCGCTCGCCTGGGCATAACCGATCGCGGCGGGGACACCGCTGTCGGGCACGGGAACCACATAATCGACGTCGACCGGCGACTCGCGCGCCAGCTCCGCGCCGATACTCTTGCGGACCTCGTAAACCGACATTCCGTCGGCAATCGAATCGGGGCGCGAGAAATAGATGTGCTCGAAGATGCAGGGACGCGGCGCGACCTTCTCGAACGGACTGAAGGAACGGATACCGTCGTCGTTGACGAGCACCAGCTCGCCGGGCTCGACGTCGCGGAGATAGCGTGCCCCGACCACGTCGAGCGCGACGGTTTCCGAAGCGAAGATCGTCGCTTCGCCGAGCTTGCCCATGACCAGCGGACGGAAGCCGAGCGGGTCACGGCATGCGATCAGACCCTCCGGGGTCAGAACGACGAGCGAGTAGGCGCCCTCGACCTGCTTCAGCGCGTCGGTAAGCCGGTCGAGCATGTTGCTTCGCTCGGACGTCGCAACGAGATGGATGATGACCTCGGTGTCGCTGGTCGACTGGAAGATCGAGCCCTGCCGGTTGAGCGTCCGCCTGAGCTTCATCGCGTTGGAAAGGTTGCCGTTCTGGCCGATCGCGAAGCCACCCTCGGCAAGTTCCGCAAACAAAGGCTGGGCGTTGCGGATGCCGGGCCCGCCCGCGGTCGAATAACGGACATGCCCGATCGCGGCCCTGCCGGCGAGCATCCGGATCACGTCGTCGCGGTCGAAATTGCCCGCGACATGACCCATCGCGCGGTGCGAGTGGAACTGGCCGGCGTCGTAGCTCGTGATGCCGGCCGCTTCCTGCCCGCGGTGCTGGAGGGCGTGCAGCCCGAGGGTCACGAAACCCGCGGCATTGTCCACGCCCCAGATTCCGAACACGCCGCACTCTTCGCGCAGCTTGTCTCCATCGAGTCCATTTGGGTCGAACGGATTGGTCGTCAGCATCGAGTCCCCGCGCGCCAGTGCTGTCGTGGAGCCGCCATATAGGACGAGCCCGCGCCTTTGTCGCCCCCAAAGCTAAATAAGGCGTGAAATATTAACTGCTTAGCGCTGGTTACGCCTTGTAAAGGGCCGGGAATCTCTTGTGCAGCGCGGCGACCTTCGGGCGGTCGTTGACGACGATGTACGGATAGTAAGGATGTTTGCGCGCGAAGCCCTGGTGGTAGGATTCGGCGGGGAAGAAGCCGCCGCTTTCAATGCGGGTGGCGATCGGCGCCTTGTAGATGTGGGACGCGCCCAGCCGCGCGATGAATGCCGTGGCGAAGCGCGCCTGCTCCGCCGATTGGGGGAAGATCGCCGACCGGTAGCTCCGCCCGACGTCGGGGTTCTGGCGGTTCATCTGGGTCGGGTCGTGGGCGACCGTGAAATAGACTTGCAGGAGCTGGGCGTAGCTGATTTGCGCCGGGTCATAGGTGATCTTCACGGCTTCGGCGTGACCGGTGCTTTCGGAGCTCACCGCGCTGTAATCGGCGTCTTTGGCGCTGCCGCCGGCGTACCCGGAGACGACATCCGTCACGCCTTTGACGTGCTCGAACACGCTTTCCATGCCCCAGAAGCAGCCACCGGCGAGCACGGCGGTTTCCGTCCGGGGCGCGGCCGCCGCAGGGCTGGCCATCAGCGCGCCGGCAATCAGAAAATTGGGCAGCTTCATGCGTCTTCCTTCGGGGATTCGACGTAATGTGGCCGAGCCGACATTTACAGATGCTGGACGGGCGCGCACTGGCAAGGCAAGAGCGTTGCTGACACGGAGGTAAGCAATGCCCACCTACACCGCGCCGGTGCGCGACAGCCTGTTCGTCCTCAACGATGTGCTCGACATTGGCCGCTATTCGAACCTGCCCGGCTTCGCGAATGCCAGCCCGGACCTCGTCGAGGCGATCCTCGAGGAAGCCGGCCGCTTCTGCGCCGAAGTGCTCCAGCCGTTGAACCGGATCGGCGACGAGGTCGGCTGCAAGCGTGCCGACGACGGCTCGGTCACCACTCCGCCGGGCTTCAAGGCGGCGTGGGCGCAGTTCTGCGAGGCGGGCTGGCCGACGCTGACGGTGCCGGAGGAATATGGCGGGCAGGGGCTCCCGCAGGTCGTCGGTACGGCAGTCAGCGAATATATCCTCTCCGCCAACCACAGTTTCGAAATGTACCAGGGACTGACCTCCGGCGCGATCGCCTCGCTGCTGGTCAAGGGGTCGGACGAGCTCAAGCGGCGCTACGTCCCCAACATGGCGACGGGAAAGTGGACCGGCACCATGAACCTCACCGAGCCGCATTGCGGGACGGATTTGGGGCTGCTCAAGACCCGCGCCGAGGAAAATCCGGACGCCAGCTACTCGATCACCGGCACCAAGATCTTCATCTCCAGCGGCGAGCACGACCTCGCCGAGAACATCATTCACCTGGTGCTCGCCAAGCGCGCCGGCGCGCCGGACAACGTCAAAGGCATCTCGCTGTTCGTCGTGCCCAAATTCCTGGTGAACGAGGACGGCTCGCTTGGTGCGCGCAATCCAGTCACGTGCGGCGCGCTTGAAAAGAAAATGGGCATCCACGGCAATTCGACCTGCGTCCTCAATTATGACGGCGCCAAGGGCTGGCTGGTCGGTGAGCCGGAAAAGGGCCTCCAGGCGATGTTCATCATGATGAACGCGGCGCGGCTTGGCGTCGGCCTGCAGGGGACCGCTCAGGGCGAGGTCGCCTACCAGAACGCCGCCGCCTACGCGCGCGACCGCCGGCAGAGCCGCGCGCTCAATCCGGAGGACCGCGACCCCGACGCCAAGGCCGACCCGATCATCGTCCATCCCGACGTCCGGCGGATGCTGATGGAATCGCGCGCGTGGAACGAGGCCGGCCGCGCGCTCGTGTTGTGGGGCGCCCTCCAGGTCGACCTGACGCGCCGCTCGCAGGACGAAGTAGAACGCCAGACCGCCGACGACCTCCTTGGCCTGATCACCCCGGTGATCAAAGGCTATCTGACCGACAAGGGCTTCCAGGCCGCGGTCCACGGCCAGCAGGTGCTTGGCGGCCACGGCTATATTCGTGAACATGGGATGGAGCAGTTCGTCCGCGACGCGCGCATTACGCAGATCTACGAAGGCACCAACGGCATCCAGGCGATGGACCTGGTCGGCCGCAAGCTGCCCAAGGACGGCGGCCGGGCGGTTCGCGCGTTTTTCGAGCTGGTCGGCCGGGAGATCGCCGATGCCGGGGCCGCGGGCGATCCGGCGGGTGTCGCCGCTGCGCTCGAACCCGCGCTCAAGGATCTTCAGGCCGCGACGATGTGGCTTGCGCAAAACGGCACGGCCGACCCCGACAATGCCGGCGCCGGCGCTTACGCTTACATGGAGCTGATGGGCCTTGTCAGCCTCGGCTGGATGTGGCTGAAGATGGCGTCGGCCGCGAAACGCGCGCTCGACGGCGGGGCAGAGGATCGGCCGTTCCACGACGCCAAGCTGATCACCGCGCGCTTCTATGCCGAGCGGGAGCTGCCACTGTCGCAAGCATTGCGGCGCAAGATCGAAGCCGGCGCCGAGACGCTGATGAAGATCCCGGCGGAGGCCTTCTAACCGGGCCGCTTAACGTCGAAGGCAACGGTCAGACGCTCGCCGGCGCCGAACGGCCGCGTCCCATGCCACATGGTAGACGGAAACAGCACCAGTCGCCCGGGCTTGGGCTCGACGACGCGGATCGGCGGAAGGTCGGGGACTAGGTCGCCGGCTTGCCCTAGCGACAGCCATCCCGATTCGCCTTCGCCGCGCTGCTGTTTGTCGGGCAAAGCTATATAGAGGGCTGAGCTGATCCAGCCGGCCGGATGCAGATGGTCGACGTGCCGTCCACCGCCGGCAAGCCGGACCGACCAGGAGCCGTTGAACAATATCGGCGACCGTTGTTCGATGAACGTCGGGTGATGAATGCGGGGCGCGGCAAGCTGCGCGACATGGTTTTCGACCGCCGCGACGACCGCCTGCCGAAGCTCGCGTATCGCCGGATCGATACGGCTGAACAGGTCGCCTTGCGTTTGCGTCCCGCCCCTCAGGCTCTGGTCTACTGGTTCGACGCGCGCCCAGTGGAGCGAGCGTAGCCGGTCGGCAAGGCGGTCGAGGTTGGGCAGGCTCCCGGCAATGTCATAGACGCCAATCAGGCTCGGATCGCCCTCCAGCCATTGCCATCGCTCATCGACCAGCAGCCGCCAGCAAATCGAGAGGTAAGGCCACATCCAATTGCCTGACTGCGCGATATTGCTTTCAGCGACCGCGGCCGCTTCCTCGATGCGCCCCGACCGGATCAGAAAATGAACGTAGCCGACCAATAGGCCAAGATCGGGAAGATGTTTTACGCGCTCGAACAAGGGCCCTGCAGCCTCGAGCTGGCCCAGCTCGGCGCGCGCGACTGCTTCGGACGCCACGAATTCGGGCTGCTGACCGAGAGCGGCCTTTGCTCTCTCGATGATGTGTAGACCGCGCTCGTGAGCGTTGTCGTGTGCGAGGGTATGGACGTAGGCGATCCATAGCGCCTTGTTCTGGGGACTGGAGGCAACCGCGTGATCGAAGCTCCGGGCGAAGCCTTTGCGATCGCCGGTCTCCCAGCGAATTTTGGCCAGGGTTTTGTGCCCCTCGATCCAGCCTGGGTCGGCACCAAGCTCCTCCTCCAAAGCGCCGATGACCGCTGCCGACTGGCCTTCTTGAACCCATGCGGCGCAAAGGCGGAGCCACAGACTTCGGTCCGTTGGATTGAATTCGATCGCCCGTTCGAACAGCTCGGCGGCGGGGAGGCCCGCCTCGAACGTCACCGTGGCGAGTCCGTCCGCGATCATCGCATCGTTCGGCAGAAGCGCGGCCGCCTTGCGGAAGGCTTCGAGCGACGCGGCGCTGTCTTGCAGGTCACGGTTGATTAATCCAAGCAACTGCCACAGGCGCGGGTTGGTCGGATTCCGTTCCACTGTCTGCCGCACCGGTTCGAGCGCTTCCGCCTGTGCTCCCGCCTGGAGCGCGGCGGCGCCCGCCTTGAGCATTGCGTCGGGATCCCCGGCGGCGGAGGCTTTCTGCAACAGCCGCAGGGCGTCGGATTTGGCGTGTGGAAGCATGCGGAGGACGTTCAATTCGCCGATGAGCTACTGCACTGACGGTCGAAGTGACAAGAATCTTTAGCCTTATCGGCGCCTTTACGTTCGGCCACTTGACCTAAGTTAGAGGGTTAATCTGTGATCTACTGCTATGTGGACAACTCGCGCCGTCGAGTCGCATCGGGTGGTTCGCGGCGCAGGCCATCGGGGGGTGGCGAGTATGGAAGCGGACCTCGCCTACTACCGACGCCGTTCGGCCGAGGAGAGAGTTGCGGCGGAGGCTGCTCCGAACAGTGCGGCGCGCGCGGCGCATCGCGAGCTTGCACGCCTTTACGGCGACCGGGTCGCCTTGCTCGAGGCACAGACGGACGCCGCTCCCCTGCACCTCGTCAGCGCGGCCTGATACCAGCGGCATACCGCGCATCGCGCCGAGTTTGGCTTCCAAACAAGGTAAATTTCACGCAAACCAAAAGCCTTCAATCGGCGTGAAGGCACGGCGGTGCATTGGGGCGTCCTCGATTAGTTTATTAGTGGGGAACCAAGATGCGCTTTCATGTCTGCCTCGCGGCGCTTGCCGCTTCCGTCGCTGTTGCCACGCCCGCCGTGGCCCAGCTAGCTCCTCCGGTCACCGACAGCGACACTGCACTCGCTCGCGGGGTCGTTCTCGGCGCACACAGCTTGAAGAAGTCCAAGGACCTCGATTTCGGTGTTGTCGCCGTTGATCCAGTGAATTCGGGTACCGTCTCAATCGCTGCGAGCGCGGCCGGAAACCGCACTGTGGGTGGCGGCGTCACCAGTCTGACGAGCACCTATTCGGCGGCCGAGTTCGACGGTAGCGCGGCCCCGAACGAACAGGTGGTGTTGACGATGAGTGGACCGGCAACTGCGTCGGTGCAGGACGGCGGCGGGAACAGCATTCCGGTCGCACTCGTCCTCGACGCGGCTGGTGCGACACGCAATGCGGACGGCGCAGGCGGGTTCACCGTTTATGTCGGAGGCACGTTCCAGATTGCCGGCGGTCAGACACCCGGCGTTTACAGCAATACGTTCGACCTGACCGCGGAATATCAATAACCGCCGCACGGGCGGTAGTTTCGAGGGGCGGTCGCGCGGCTGACGCTGCGCTGCCGCCCTTCGTGTGTTTAACAACCGTTCAGCTTGGCACGACGACTCGACCCCCCGCGGCGATGAATGCCGGCCCTGCAAGACCGATCGGCGCGTTGATCCGGCAGGTAAGACTGTTCATTTCACGGAGGAGTGAGTCATGCGTATTTTCACTAAGCTGCTGACGGCAAGCGCGGCCCTTGCGGCTACGGCGCCCGCAGCGGCCCAATATTATTCGAACCCTTATAGCAGCAGCGGTTACGCCCAGCCGTATAGCTACGCCCAAACCTACGGTTATGCCCAGCCTTACGGCTATGGCCAGTCCGCTTATGCCGTGAACACGACCGCCGCGGCGCAGCAATGCTCGTCCGCGGTGCAGAGCCGGCTGTACAACCGCAGCAGCATCGGCGGAATCCTAGGCGCGGTGCTGGGTGCCAACACCAGCCGCGGTCGCGTCGTCGCGGTGA
This sequence comes from Sphingomonas sp., assembly GCF_045810705.1. GTDB lineage: Bacteria > Pseudomonadota > Alphaproteobacteria > Sphingomonadales > Sphingomonadaceae > Sphingomicrobium. The sequence goes on from NZ_JBJMVI010000003.1 coordinate 28,351, forward strand.
CTCAGGTTAGCCCGCGCAGCAACGGCTTGGTCCGCGTGCGCGGCCTTGCCAGCAGCGGCCGCTATGCCTCGAACGGTTACGGCGCTTATGGCGTCGGTGCCTATGGCGCGGCCGGCTACGGCTACGCCAACCAGGCCGACCTTTCGTTCCGCTGCGACGTCGGTATGAACGGCGAAGTCTACAGCGTTAGCATCAATCGCCGCTAAGCTCGCGGCAGTCAGTCAAGGGAAGAGCGCCGGTTCACGCCGGCGCTCTTTCCTTGTGCGCGGCGTTCAGCGAAGGGTCAGTGCCGGGTTTGCTACCCAGCACGGGATTCGTGCGTTTGAAGGACCGCAATGACCAAGTTCATCTCGACGAGACTGCAAGTGATCGTGGCAGCAAGTGCCTTGTGCATTTTGGCGGGCGCTCCGGCCGTCGCGCCGGTGCAGGCAAGGGCTCCAGCGGTCGCGCCATTTGGCGGTGATATCGCCGACTTCTACCGAGGCCGTGGTGGCGCGCCGTTGTGGTTCGCACCGAATGCCGGTCCCGCGGCGCAGCAACTGCTTCAGCTCCTTGCCAGCGCCCAGGCCGACAACCTCAATCCCCGGCGTTACGACGTGCGCGGCCTGGCGCGGGCGGTCGATGGTGCGCGCTCCGGCGACCCTGGGGCGCTCCAGCGCGCCGAGGTCATGCTCAGCAGCGCGTTCGTGGCCTATGCCCGCGACTTGCGGCACGACCCAGGCGTCGGCATCGTCTATGTCGACCAGGAGCTCAAGCCGGCTCCGCCGTCGGCGCGCGAGCTGCTGATTGCCGCGTCGCGGGCGCCGTCGCTCGGCGACTATGTCCAGCAGATCGGCTGGATGAACCCGATTTACGCCAAGCTACGGCAGGCGCTCGCGAGCCGCATTTATCACAGCCCGGCCGAGTCCCGGCTGCTGCAGCTCAATCTCGAGCGGGCCCGCGCGCTGCCCGCAGGCGGGGGGCGCTACGTCATCGTCAACCCGCCGGCGGCCCGGCTTTACATGTACGAGAACGGGCAGGTGGTGGACTCGATGCGGGTCGTTGCGGGCCGCCCCGACCCGATCGCCCAGACGCCGATGATGAATGCCTTCATCCGCTACATCGCGCTCAATCCCTATTGGAACTCGCCGCCTGACATCACTTCGCGGAAGCTTGCGCCGACCATCCTCAAAGAGGGGCGCGCCTATTTTACAAAGCGGGGTTACGACGTCGTCGATCAGTTCGGTGCAAATGCGCATGTCCTTGATCCGATGGCGGTCGATTGGAGGGCGGTCGCGGCTGGCCGCGTCAAGGTCAATCTGCGCCAAAGGCCTGGCCCCGCGAACTCGATGGGCAAAATGAAGTTCATGTTCCCCAACGCGGCCGGGATCTGGCTGCACGACACGCCCGAGAAGGAAAAGATTGAGGATGCGGCAAGACTCGAGAGCAACGGTTGCGTCCGGCTCGAGGATGCGGCGCGCTTCGAGCGCTGGCTATTCAACGGCCGGGCTCCGAGCCCCAAAGGTGCCCGGCCGGAGCAGAAGGTCGACCTGCCGCAGCCGGTGCCGATTTACATCACCTATCTGACCGCTGTGCCGAGTGGCACCTCGATCGTCTATTTCGACGATTTCTACGGCAAGGATCGCGCCCAGGCGCGGCGGTTCGCCGCGCTCTAGCTGGCGTTGCGCGCCGGCTGGTCGACGTGCCACGGCCGCATGCTCGTGGCCGGATTCGGCTTTTCTTTCTTCGCCGCGAGCCGTGCGAGGTCGAAATGGCCTTCGAACTGGACCCCGAACTTGCCTGCCTGGGCCCAGCGTACGAGGCCTCTGACCGGGCCGACGCCGACGATGTCGATCGCAAGCTCGGTGCCGGGCGCGACCGACAATGGACATTCGACCAGGGCGCCCATCGACGAGATGTTGCGCAGCTTGAGCTCGACGCTCTCGCCGCCGATGCACGTCATGGCGCGTCGCATCAGCAGGTGCCGCGCCTCGCGGATGACGGCGAAGCCCTCGGCCGCGACGGTAACCGCGTTGGCGAGCTCGCGAGCGGTCTCGGCCGGGCTTGGGCGGCCGAAAATATAGCCCTGCACCATGCTCACTCCGAGCTCTCGGATCAGTTGCAGATCGTCATGGGTTTCGACACCCTCGGCGCAGGTGTCCATGCCGAGCGTATCGGCAAGGGTGACAATGGCGCGGATGATCGCCGCATTGCGGTTGGTTGTCGACGCGGCGCCGCGGACGAAGCTCTGGTCGATCTTGATCTTGTCGAACGGCGCCTTCTTCAAATAGCCGAGTGAACTGTAGCCGGTGCCGAAATCGTCGAGGGCGAGGCGGACGCCGAGCGCCTTCAGCGCGGCGAACGTCTCGTCCGTGGAATCGCCCTCGGCGAGGAATACGCTCTCGGTAATCTCAAGCTCGAGCCGCTCCGCCCGAACACCGGTCGCGGCGAGGTGCTTGCCGACCATGGCCGCCACTTGCGGATCGTTGAACTGCAGTGGCGACAGGTTGACGGCGACGCGGACCTGGTCGGGCCAGCGCGCGGCCTCCTCGAGCGCGGTCCGCAGCACCCACTCGCCGATCTTGCCGATCAGGCCCGTTTCTTCGGCCAGGGGCACGAACTTTTCCGGTGAGACCGCACCGCGCGTCGGGTGCTGCCAGCGGACCAGCGCCTCGAATCCGGAAATCTCTTCGCAGGCCGCGCGAACGATGGGCTGGTAGTTGACCGAAAGCTCACCGCGCTCGATCGCCTGGCGGAGGTCGTTTTCGAGCAGCTGTCGCTCGGCGGCTTCGCTGTGCATCGAGGGTTCGTAGACACAGTGCTTGCCGCGCCCGGCGCCTTTTGCCGCATAAAGCGCGAGGTCGGCATTGCGAACCAAAGCATCCGCGCTGGCGCGGCCGGGATCGCCGATCGCAATCCCGAGCGACGCCCCGATCATGACCTTGTTGCCTTCGATCGTGTAGGGCCTCGAGACCTGCTCGATCAGCGTCCGCGCGAGCGATTCGAGAAGCCCGATGTCGGCGCCGCCCGGCAGCACCGCTTGGAACTCGTCGCCGCCGAGGCGGCCGACCTGGCCGTGGTTTCCGATGACCGATTTCAACCGCTCGGCGACCTGGCGAAGGAGAGCATCGCCGACCGGATGGCCGAGCGTATCGTTGACGTTCTTGAACCGGTCAAGATCGATCATGAACAGCGCACAGCCCTTCTTGCGGTGGGCCGCGTTGCGGAGGGCTTCCTCGAGCGTCTGGCGCATCATTGCGCGGTTAGGCAGCGCGGTCAGCGAATCAAAGCGCGCGAGCCGGGTGATCTCGCGCTCCGACTTGCGCTGCTCGGTGAGGTCGGTGCCGATCCCGCGGAATCCGAGGAACCGCCCGCGTTCGTCGAAGATCGGGTTGCCCGACAGCGACCAATGGACGTCCTGCTCGCTCGCGGGGCGGACGACGACATCGGAAAACGGGAACCGCGCCGACAGATGGAAGCCGAGGGTCTTGCTTTCTTCGGTCGATTCCGATCCGTGGTCGACCGACACCAGGTCGGTGAACTGGCGGCCAAGCAGCGCCTCAGGCTGGCACTGGAAATCATCGGCGAGTTGGCGCGAGACGTAAGATAGGGTGCCGAGGGAGTCGGTCTCCCAAAACCAGCCGCGCCCGCTATTTTCAAATTCGTCGACGAAGTTGAGCGCCTTCTTCGCCTGCCATTCGAGGGCGAGACGGTTTCGCCCGCCGAACATCGTCTTCTGCGTGATGAGGACGCTGTAGACCACCATCAGCAACGCCAGCACGTCGATGGCGAAGGTCACTTCGAGGTTGCGCGAGAACAAAATCGTCGAGACAAACGCCACCAGGGCATTGACCACTGCAAGCGGGGGTGAGGGGACCGCGATGACCGAGCGCAGAAAGAACCCGGAGGCCATCGCGACCGTGACGAACGACGCGCCGGCCAGGCTGAACGAGCCGGCGCCAGCGCTTGCGATTGCCCACAGCATTCCGGTCGCGGCGAGATAGCCGCACATCAGCCGGACGACCGTGTGCGGCGACATTTGCAGCTTGCGCCAATACAGCAGGATGACGCCGGCGACGGCGTCAAGGGTGACCGAGCCTGCAAACGGCAAGCAGGCGCCGACGAACGCCTTCCAGGTCACGTGCGGAGTGCCGTCAAAGAACACGCTCAGGATGACGGCGACGTGCCCGGCGAGGAGTAGCCACGGGGCGAAGATCCAGGCGCCGAGCCGACGCTCGGCAAGCGTTTGATCAGCACTGTCCGAGTGGTCGCGGACGTCGAACAGCAGCACTTCCTGCACGGACGAGCGCGCGGGCGGGTGAATTTCATCCGATTTGCGGAACAAGGTCCGACGCATCAAGGCTCCCTGCACGCCACTGGGCACGACCCATCACGGCCAAGATGCACCTTAACCTGCGGAGTTAACCGCCACGCGAAGAAACAGGGTTAGCGCTTCCTTAGGCTTCTTCGGGCAGGAAATCGGCGACCGACAGATAGCGCTCGCCTGTGTCGTAGTTGAAGCCGAGGACGCGCGCGGTTTCGCCAAGCTCCGGCAGCTTCTGGGCGATCGCTGCGAGCGTCGCACCCGACGAGATGCCGACCAGCATGCCTTCCTCGCGAGCGGCGCGCCGCGCCATCTCCTTGGCGTCGTCAGGCGCAACCTGGATCACTCCATCCAGGACGCTCGTGTCCATGATCGCGGGGATGAACCCGGCGCCAATTCCCTGAATCGGGTGGGGACCGGGCTGCCCGCCTGAGAGCACCGGCGAAAGGGTCGGCTCGACCGCGAAGACCTTGAGGTTGGGCCATTCCGGCTTCAGCACCTCGGCGCAGGCGGTGATGTGGCCGCCGGTGCCGACGCCGGTGATGATCGCATCCGGCGGATTGTCGGAGAAATCGCGAAGAATCTCTTGGGCCGTGGTGCGGCGGTGGACTTCGACGTTGGCCGGATTCTCGAACTGCTGCGGCATCCATGAGCCGGGAGTCGAGGCAATGATCTCCTCGGCGCGAGCGATCGCGCCCTTCATGCCCTTTTCCCGGGGCGTGAGGTCGAAGCTCGCCCCATAAGCGAGCATCAGGCGGCGCCGCTCAATGCTCATGCTCTCCGGCATGACGAGGATCAGCCGATAGCCTTTGACCGCCGCGACCATCGCGAGGCCGATCCCGGTGTTGCCGGACGTCGGCTCGACGATCGTTCCGCCGGGCTTGAGCTTCCCGGAGCGTTCGGCGTCTTCGATCATCGCCAGCGCGATGCGGTCCTTGATCGACGCGCCCGGGTTGGCCCGCTCCTGCTTGATCCACGCCTCGGCTTTGGGGCCGAACAGGCGGTTGATACGCACGTGCGGCGTGTTGCCGATCGTCTCGAGGATATTGCCGGCCTTCACCCTGGTTCTCCTCTTTCTTGTGCGCTGCGCAAATCGGGTTGTTCGAAGCTTTTTGCAAGCCGCAGCTCGGGGAACCACCATGACCAGAGCACGACCACCAATATCGCACCGACGCCGCCGGCGATCACGGCCGGGACCGGGCCGATCAGCGCGCCGAGGAATCCGGATTCGGCTTCGCCCAGCTCGTTCGAGGCGGAGATGAACAGCGACGAGACCGCGCCGACGCGGCCGCGCATCGAATCGGGCGTGTAAAGCTGGATCAGCGACTGGCGAACGTAGACCGAGAACATGTCGGCGGCGCCGAGCAGGGCGAGGCAGACGAGCGACAGCGGCATCGATCGCGAGAGGCCGAAAATGATCGTGGCCGTGCCGAACACGCCGACCGCCGCGAGCATCTTGAGGCCGACGTTGTGCTTCAGCGGCCGGAACGAGAAAAATGCCGCGGTCAGCGTCGCGCCGAGCGCCGGCGCGGCGCGCAAATGGCCTAGGCCCTCGGGCCCGGCATGGAGCACGTCGCGGGCGAAGGCAGGAAGCATCGCCGTCGCGCCGCCCAATAGCACCGCGAACAGGTCGAGGCTGATCGCGCCGAGGACGAGCCGGTTGCGACGGACATATTTGAGGCCCTCGACCATTTGCGCCCAGGGGTTCGGGCCGCGGTTGACCTCGGGCCGCGCAACCGGGCCGATCGCGAACAAGCCGGCGAGCCCGACCGCGAACAGGATGGTGCTCGCCGCATAGGGCGCGAACGGGGCCCAGGCGTAAAGATAGCCGCCGAGCGCGGGGCCGGCGATCGCGCCGCTCTGCCAGGCAATCGACGACAAGGCGATGGCGCGCGGCAGGATGTCGCGCGGGACGAGATTCGGCGCGAGCGCTCCGAGTGCCGGGCCGGCGAAGGCGCGGGCGACGCCGAGCAGTGCGGCAACCGAATAGAGGACCGGCAGCGTCGTCGTGTGGCGCCACGCGAACCAGGCGAGCGCGCCGGCGCAGCCAAGCTCCAGAGCGACGGAAGCGCGCGCGATCCAGCGCCGATCGACCCGGTCGGCGGCCCATCCGGTGACGAGAGTCAGGAGGAACAAAGGCAGGAACTGGACGAGGCCGATGATGCCGAGCCTGAGCGCGGCTTCCTTCACGCCCATCGTGTGGCGGGCGATGTCGTAGACCTGCCAGCCGATGACGATCACCATCGCCATCTGCGCGATGGTTGAGCTCAGCCGGGCGACCCAGAAATAGCGAAAAGCGGGGATGCGAAGCGGTTCTGGGAGGAAGCTCACGCGGCGCTTGCTAGGGGGCGGGCGCGGATCGGGCAACCTCCGGCGCGGGCCGTTTCCGCCCGAGCTCAAGCTTCCTGATCAGCGACGGCATGGTCAGGCCCTGCACCAGGATCGAGAAGGCGACGACCGCGAAGGCGGCGAGGATGATCGCATTGCGCTCGGGCACGGCCGGCGGCACCGCCAAGGCGAGCGCGAGGGCAAGCGCGCCGCGCAATCCGCCCCAGAACAGGGTGTGCTGGTAGGCGGCCGTGAGGCGCCAGCGCGACCCGCGGAACAGCGCCGCAAGCGGATAGATCGACAGGCCGCGGCCGGCGATCACCAGCAGGATCGCGACCGCCGCCGCTGCCGCGCCGAGCCGGTGCAGCGGCTGTCCCGCCTCGTTGAGGCCGATGAGGATGAACACGAAGCTGTTGGCGAGGAACGCGAAATATTCCCAGGCCCAGTGAACACGGTCGCGCCCGGAGCGCGACAGGAACCGCGTGCCGCCGCTGCCGATCACCAGGCCGGCGGTGAGGGCGCTGATGATGCCCGAGGCATGGAAATGCTCGGCGACCAGGAAGGAGCCATAGGCGGCGATGGTCGTCAGCGTGATCTCGACCAAAGGGTCGTCGGTGCGCCCGACGATGAGCAGGATGGCGGCACTGATCGCAAGACCGATGACGATCCCGCCGCCGAGCGTCCACAGGAACGCCGGGATGATGCTTCCGGCCTCCGCCGGCGCCCCGGCAGCAATTGCGGACAGAAGGGCGAAGCCGACGGCGGCGACGCCGTCGTTGAGCAGGCTTTCGGACTCGACCACCATCGAGACGCGGGGCTGGGCGCCCATCTCGCGGAACGAGGCGATGACCGAAACAGGATCGGTTGCGGCGATGAGCACGCCGAACAAGGCTGCGCCGATCCAGCTCCAGCCGACGATCGCGTGCATACCGGCGGCCACGACCGCCGCGGCGATCGCGACGCCGAAGAAGGCCAGCGTCATCGTCAGCGGCAACTCGGCGCGGAATCGCTTCCATTCGAGCTGCAGGGCGGCCTCGAACACCAACGGCGGGAGCAGGACGTTGAAGATCAAGTCGCGGGACAGCGGCACTTTGGGGCTGTTGGGCAGGAGCGCGATCAGGAATCCGGCGACAACCAGCCCGACGATGTACGGCAGTCCCAGCCGCCGCGAGAGCATCGCGATCAGGCACGCGGCGAGGAGCAGCACTCCGATCGGGGCAAGCGAAACGCCGGTCATGGCAATCGCATAGTGGAAGCGGGCTTTTCCGCAAACGATGTTCGTGTATTGTTCCGCGCATGGCCAAACCCAAATCCCGATACACGTGCCAGGCCTGCGGGTCGGTTCAGCACCGCTGGCAGGGGCAGTGCCCCGACTGCGCCGAGTGGAACACGCTCGTTCAGGAGAGCGCCGAGGTGTCGAGCATCTTCGCCGCCAAGCACAATCTTCAGGGCGGCGGGCGGGTGATCGCGCTGATTGGCCTCGAAACGCCGGCCGCGCTGCCGGAGCGGCTGCCGAGCGGGCTCGCGGAGTTCGACCGGGCGATCGGCGGCGGGATCGTCGCGGGATCGGCGATGCTGGTCGGCGGCGACCCGGGAATCGGCAAGTCGACCCTGCTGCTCCAGGTCGCGGCGCGGCTGGCGGGCGAGGGGAAAAAGGTCATCTATGTCTCGGGCGAGGAATCGGCCGAGCAGGTGCGGCTGCGCGCGGTGCGGCTGGGACTGGGCAGGGCGCCCGTGCGGCTCGCGGCGGCGACCTCGGTCCGCGATATCCTGACGACGATGCAAGACGGCGAACCGCCGGCGCTGCTGGTGATCGATTCGATCCAGACCATGCACAGCGATCTGATCGAAGGCGCCCCGGGGACGGTTAGCCAGGTCCGCGCCTCGGCGCAGGAGCTGGTGCGCTTCGCCAAGGAGCATGGCACGGCGGTGGTGCTCGTCGGCCATGTGACCAAGGACGGCTCGATCGCCGGCCCGCGCGTGCTCGAGCATATGGTCGACACGGTGCTGAGCTTCGAGGGCGAGCGCAGCCACCAGTACCGCATCCTTCGCGCGATGAAGAACCGCTTCGGCGGCACTGACGAGATCGGCGTCTTCGCCATGGAAGGCGCCGGGCTGAGCGAGGTGCCCAACCCCTCGGCGCTGTTCCTCACCCACCGCGGCGAGCCGGTCAGCGGCACCAGCGTGTTCCCCGCGATTGAGGGCTCGCGGCCGGTGCTGGTCGAGATCCAGGCGCTGACCGTGCGGCTGGCGAGTGGCGCCACGCCGCGTCGCGCGGCGGTCGGCTGGGACAGCGGGCGGCTGGCGATGATCCTCGCGGTGCTCGAGGCGCGCTGCGGCATGAGCTTCGCGACCGCCGAGGTTTATCTCAACGTCGCCGGCGGATACCGGCTGAGCGATCCCGGCGCGGACCTGGCGGTCGCCGCCGCCTTGGTGTCGGCGATGTCCGAGCGGCCGGTGCCGAGCGAATGCGTGGTCCTCGGCGAGATCGCATTGTCGGGGGAAATCCGCCCGGTCGCGCATGCCGGGCTGCGGCTTAAGGAATCCGCCAAGCTCGGGTTCGAGGCCGGGTGGGTGCCGAAGGGCATCAAGGGCGGCGAGGGCCTGCGCCTCGCCGAGTTCGGCAATCTGCGCGGTTTGGTCGATCAAATCCTCGGCCGTTAGGGCTGGCGAAGCACGAACGAGGCCGCTAGCCGACAGCGGTGACCGCGCTCGACGTCTTCGTCTTCCTGCTGCTGATCGGCGGTGCCGCTGTCGGCTTCGTGCGCGGCTTCGTCCACGAGGTTATCTCGCTGTTCGCTTGGATCGTCGCCATCGCCATGCTCAAGCTGTTCCACAGCCAGTTGTGGAGCGGGATCGAGAACAGCTTCCACGCGGCTTCTGCCGCGGCGGCGGTCCTTGCCTTCGCGATCCTGTTCGTGCCGAGCTTCCTCGCGGTGAAGCTGCTCGCACGGTCGATCGGCGGGAAGACGCGGCGCCACGCGGTGCTGGGGCCGGTCGACCGCGCGCTCGGCGGCGGTTTCGGAGCGATCAAGGGGCTGCTCGGCGCGACCCTGTTCTTCCTGCTCGCCAATCTTGCGACCGACATGGTCTATGGGCCGCAAGCCGACCGGCCGCAGTGGATGACGACCTCGCGCACCTATCCTTTGCTCAACGCAAGCGGCCGCGCGATCGTCGACTGGGTCGAGGCGCGGCGGCACAGGCTCCCGCAGCGATGATCCGCCTTCACGACACGCTGGCGCGCGAGAAGCGGGAGTTCGTTCCGGCCGACCAGGAGCGGATCACCATGTATGTATGCGGGCCCACGGTCTACGGCCGCGCCCATATCGGCAATGCCAGGCCCGCGGTGGTGTTCGACACGCTGGCGCGGCTGATCCGGCATGAGTTCGGGCAGGACAGCCTGGTTTACGCGCGCAACGTCACCGACGTCGACGACAAGATCATCGCCTCGGCTGAGGCGGAGGGCGTCGAGCCCTCGGTGGTCACCGAGCGCTACGAGCGCTTCTACCTTGAGGACATGGGCGCCCTTGGCGTTGCGCCGCCGGACATCGCGCCGCACGCGACGCAGGAAATCGGGCCGATGATCGCGATGATCGAGCGGCTGATCGAGCGCGGCAATGCTTACGGGGCCGAGGGGCACGTGCTGTTCTCGGTGCCGAGCGACCCCGATTATGGAGTGCTCAGCAAGCGCGACCGGGACTCGATGATCGCCGGCGCGCGCGTCGAGGTCGCGCCGTACAAGCGCGATCCCGCCGACTTCGTGCTGTGGAAGCCGAGCAGCGAAGGCGTGATCGGCTGGGATTCGCCGTGGGGCAGGGGGCGCCCTGGATGGCACATTGAATGCTCGGCGATGATCCAGGCGCATCTGGGCCAGACGATCGACATCCACGGCGGCGGGCTCGACCTCATCTTCCCGCACCACGAGAATGAGATCGCGCAGAGCCGTTGCGCACATGGCGGCGCGCCGCTCGCGCGCTATTGGGTGCACAACGGTTTCGTCGACATGGGCGCCGAGAAGATGTCGAAGAGCCTCGGCAATATCGTCACGCCGGCCGAGCTGCTGGCGCAGGGGCATCGCGGGGAGACGCTACGGCTGGCGTTGCTGAGCGCGCATTACCGCCAACCGCTGCCGTGGACGGAGACTCTTGTGGCGCAGGCGAAGGCCACGCTGAACGGATTATACAGACGAGCGGGGGATGCGGAGCCCGGCGAAGTCGATGGCGGAGTGCTGGAAGCATTAAGCGATGATCTCAACACGCCACTGGCCATGGCCCGCCTGAATCAATTGAACGAACCAGCCACTCTCAAGGCCAGCGCGAAGTTGTTGGGCCTTCTTGGCGACACCGAAAGCGGATGGTTTGGACGTGTTGCGTCAATGAGTGGAACAGCTTCCCTCAAGTTTACGGCAGCTGGGACGCTGTCCCACGTTCCTCTTCCCGAATTCGTTGCGTCAAAGATCGCGGAACGCGCCGAGGCCAAGAAGAACGGCGACTTCGCCACCGCCGACCGAATCCGCGAGCAGCTCAAGGCCGAGGGCATCGTCCTTGAAGACGGGCCCGGCGGCACGACATGGCGGCGGGAATGACCGAGCCGCTCTACACGACGGAAATCCTGCGGCTGGCGGCGTCGCTCAGCGCGCCGGGCGAATTGGAGCGCGAGGATGGTTCCGCCGAGGTTCGCTCTCCCGCTTGCGGTAGCCGCGTTCGTTTGGTCGTCCAGCTCGACGGTGACCGGCGCGTGGAGCGACTGTCGATGCAGGTCCATGCCTGTGCGTTCGGCCAAGCTTCGGCCGCGCTGGTCCAGCGGCATAGCCGCGGCCGTACCCACGATGAAGTGTCGGAGGCGATGCTCACGCTGAGCCGCTGGCTTGCCGGAGAGCACGACCAAAGTGGCTGGCCCGGCATTTCAGCGCTCGCGCCCGCGCGCCCACGCACCGCGCGCCACGGAGCGATCCTGCTCCCGTTCCGCGCATTGCTGGCGGCAATGGAAGCCGTTGGCTGACGTTCATCCCACGTTAGCCGGTGGGCTATTGGGCGACGCGGCGCTGATGCTCGGCGTCGCGCTCGTCTTCGTCATGCTGTTCCGCCGCCTGGGGCTCGGCGCCACGCTGGGTTACATCGTCGCGGGCGCGCTGATCGGCCCTTCGGCGCTGGGCTTGTTCCGCGACCCGGAATCGGTCCAGCGCGTGTCCGAGATCGGCATTGCGCTGTTGCTGTTCATTGTCGGCCTCGAGCTTCAGCCGAGCCGCCTGTGGCGGCTGCGCAAGGACATTTTCGGGCTCGGCCTGCTGCAGGTCACCCTGTGCGGCCTCGCCATCAGCGCCCTGCTGTATATCGCTCTCGGCATTTCGCTCGAGGCGGCGATCGCGATCGGCCTGCCGCTTGGGCTGTCGTCGACCGCTCAGGTGTTGCCGATGCTCCAGGCGGAGAACGAGCTCAACACGCCGCAGGGTGAGCGGGCGTTTTCGATCCTGTTGTTCCAGGACCTGTCGATCGTCCCGCTGATCACGATCATCGCGGCGCTGGCGCGCACGCCGCCCGATCCAACCGTGCCGACAGGCTGGACGCTGGCGCTGTACACGGTCCTGGCAGTACTCGGACTTGTCGCGTTCGGCCGCTTCATCCTGGTGCCTGTTCTGAGGCTCATCGGTCGTCTGGGCGAACGCGAGTTGTTCACTGTCGTGGGCCTCTTCACCGTTATCGGGTCCGCCGCGGTGATGCACGAATTCGGCTTGTCGACCGCGCTCGGCGCCTTTGTCGCCGGAGTGGTGCTCGCCGAATCGCCGTACCGGCACGAACTGGATAGCGATCTCGAACCGTTCCGCTCGATCCTGCTCGGCCTGTTCTTCTTGTCGGTCGGCATGCTGCTCAACCTCCAGCTGATCGCCGACCGGCCGCTGTTTGTGATGGGCATCGCCGCGGGCGTGATCGCGACCAAGATCGTCATCATTACGCTGATCGACCGCGCGTTTGGCGACCGCTGGCCAGTCAGCATCCGGCTTGGGCTGCTTCTCAGCCAGGCGGGCGAGTTCGGCTTCGTCCTGTTCGCGCAGGCGACAGCCGCGCAGCTGATCACGCCGGAAGCCGCTTCCCTGTTCGGCGCCGTCGTCACCTTGTCGATGGCGACCACGCCCTTCCTGATGCGGTTCATCGACTGGCTCGAGAAAAGGGAAGTCCGGCGCGACGATCTCGACGGACCCGAGATGTCGCCCGAGACCAGCGCGATCGTCGTCGGCTACGGCCGGTTCGGCCAGACCGTCGCCCAGATGATGATGGCCAAGGGGATTGGGGTCACGCTGATCGACAAAAAGCCCAAGCAGATCGAGGTGTCCGGCGAGTTCGGGACGAAGGTCTATTATGGCGACGGATTGCGCATCGACCTGTTGCGCGCCGCCGGGGCGGAAACGGCTAGGGTCATTGCCTTTTGCAACGACAATGAGGGCGGCGAACTGAATTCGGAAGCGCTCGGCCAAGTCCTCAAGGCGTTCCCCCAGGCCGCGGTGATGGTCCGGGCATTCGACCGTCGCCACCTCATCGAGCTGGACGCGCTCGATCTCGCCTTTGCCGAGCGCGAAATGTTCGAAGGCGCCGTGGCGATGGGCCGAGAGGCGCTCAAGGCGAGCGGGATCGAGCGGGCCGAGATCGAGCGCGTCGAGCGCGAATATCGCTCACGCGATTGCGAGCGGCTCGAGCGGCAGACGGAGACCGGCGATCTTAAGGCCGGCTGGGACCGCGCCTTTACGCCCGAACGCGCACTTCCCGACGAAGAGGAGGCGGGCAGCACGGCCTAGGCGCCGGGCTGCTCCAGATATTCCTCCAGCGCGGCGACGATTGCGTCGACCACGTCCTTGTGCGCGCCATCGCCGCTTTTCACATGGATATGGGCCTCGGCGTAGGACGGCCGCCGTTCGTGCGACAGCTTCTCGAGCACCGCCTTGGGGTCGCCAATGCGCAGCTGGGCGCGGGTGTCGCGGCGCGACGTGCGCTCGGCGAGGATCTCGACCGGGGCATCGAGCCAGACCGTGATGGCACGCTCGTTGAGGAGCTTGCGCGTCGAGGGATCGACATAGGCGCCGCCGCCGGTGGCGATGACCCGCACGTCGCCTTCGACCAGCCGCGCCACGAGCCTGCGCTCGCCATCGCGGAAGTCACGCTCGCCGAAGCGCTCGAATACCTCGGCGGCAGGATAGCCGGCCGCGCCCTCGATCTCGGCGTCGCTGTCGACGAACGACAAGCCGAGGCGCCTCGCCAGACGCCGCCCGACCGTCGACTTTCCAACCCCCATCAACCCGACGAGCACCACCGGGCGGTCGAGACGCTTGCCGAAATCACTCACCAGAAAGGGCTATACAGTGGCGCGCGCCCTCGGCAAAAGCCGTCGCATGTCGCGATTGTTTGTGCTCATCATCGTCATCGTGCTCCTCATCGGCGCGCTGTTCTTCCTTTCAAGGCTGCCCAAGCAGCAGCCGACTCACACCATTGAGGTCGCAGTGCCCGCCCCCGGAGGCAATGCGCACTAAGCTTGTCCTGATGGCATCGGCAGCGGTCATCCTGGCCCTGCCGGCGCTTGCCCAGCAGATCGTGCCCCAGCCGGTCGCTCCTGCGCCCGTGACGCAGAATAGCGCCGCGGGTTCGTCGTCCATCTCAACCTCGCCCGAGGGAGCCGCCGACGAGACCGCGGTCGAGGAAGTCTCCAACGCGAATCCGGCGGCTTCGCTCGGACCGCCGACGCCGCCGGTCGAATATCCCGGCTGGGCGCGGCGCGACCCGTGGACCGTCGGCGCCCTCGATCCGCGCGGCGCCGGGCTCGGCGATGACCCGTGGGGCCGGGCGAACGGGCCGTTCCTGTCGATGCTGATGCGGCGGATGGCGACTCCGATCGCCTCTCGTTGGGCGCATATCGCTTTGCGCAACGCGCTGCTCGCGCGCGTTCATGCGCCGGTCAACGTTCACCCGGTGGATTGGATCGCGGAACGCGCCTGGCTGCTGCTGCGGCTGGGCGAGGCCGACGCCGCGCGGCTGCTGGTCGCCGGTGTCGACGCCGACCGGTTCACGCCGAAGATGGTCCAGGTCGCGGTCCAGAGTGGACTCGCGAATAGCGACCCCGCAGCCCTGTGCCCGCTCGAGGACGGCATTCGCAAATACGATCCGGCGATCCGGGCGCTGGTCGAAGCGATGTGCGCCTCGCTCGCCGGGCAACCCGATAGCGCCTCGGCGATGATCGACCAGGCGCGGCGCTATGGCCGGATCGGCGGAGTGGACCTCGCACTCGCCGAGAAGGTCGTCGGCGCGGGCGCCAACGGGCGCGCGTCGACTATCGAGTGGGACCCGGTGGATTCGCTGACCGCCTGGCGCTTCGGGCTGGCGACGGGCACCGGCATGGTGCCGCCGGATCGGCTGATGAATGCAGCGCCCCTCCAGCTACGGGCGTATGCGGCGCGTGCGCCCTTGCTGACTGCACAGCAGCGTCTGCCCTCGGCCCTGGTCGCCGCCGGCATGGGTGTTTTCTCGTCGCAGAGCATGGTCGACCTTTATTCGCAGATCTACGATTCGACCGACCCGACCGACCTTGGCGACAGCGACGCCTGGCAGCTTCGCCAGGCCTATGCCGGCAAAGACGCCGAGACGCGGCTGGCCGCGATCCGGAAGCTGCTCGGTACCGGCAAGGATGGACTTCAGAAGGAAGCAGCGCGTGCCCTGGTCGCGCGAGCGGCGAGCCTGGTCGAGCCGAGCGCAAAGCTTGGCGGCGATGCCCCAGAACTCATCTCGGCGATGCTCGCGGGCGGCTACGACCAGGCGGCTGCGCGCTGGATCCCGGCTGTCAATGGCATGAACGCTGAGGCGAATGATCGTTGCTGGGCGATGCTCGCACTGGCGGCGCCGAACGTCGCCGATGTCGGGACCGGGCGGATCACCGCCTTCATCCGCCGCGACAAGAGCCGCGACCGGATGCGCAGCGCATTGCTCGTCGCGGGCTTGTCGGGCCTCGGCCGGATCAGCACCGATACCGCGAACTCGCTCAATCGGCGCTATGACCTCGGCCTCGGCCACGTCACCAGCTGGACGACCATGATCGACGCCGCGGCCGCGCGGGATCAGCCTGGCACGGTCCTGGTGCTTACCGGCACCGGCTTCCAGACGCCTCTGTTCGAGCGGGTTCCAGCGGCGCACCTCTATCATGCAGTCGCGGCATTGAACCGCACCGGCCAGGACTTCAGTGCCCGAATGATCGCCGCCGAGGCCCTTTCGCGGACGTGACCGGACACGACCGCGCATTGGTCGACCGGTTCCTCGACATGATGGCCGCCGAATCCGGCGCCTCCCGGCATACGCTCGCGGCCTATCGCAACGACCTCGAGCGCGCGGCGGAAAGCCTCGGCTCGCTCGGCGGCGCTTCGGCCGAGGCGGTATCGCGGCTAGGCGCGCAGTGGGCCGGGCTTGCGCCGTCCACCGTGGCTCGGCGGGCAGCCGCGCTGCGTCGTTTCTTCGGCTTTCTGCTCGACGATGGGTTGAGAAATGACGATCCGTCGGCGGCACTGCCACGTCCCCGTCTCGAGCGGCCGCTTCCGCGAATCCTCGATGCCGATGAGGTCCGCCGCATGTTCGAAGTGGCCGAGGACCGCGCGGCGAGCAACGAGCCGGCCGCCGTGCGCAACCTCGCCTTGCTCGAACTGCTCTACGGCTCGGGGCTGCGGGCAAGCGAGCTGGTGAGTCTCCCGCGCCGGGCCGTCCGCGCCGGCCAGCCGTTCCTTATGGTCACGGGGAAGGGGGCGAAGGAGCGGCTGGTGCCGGTCTCGTCGCGGGCCGCAGAGGTGGTCGCAAAATGGCTCGACCTGGCCCCCGGTGAGACGCAGTGGCTGTTTCCCAGCGGCAAGGCACATCTCAGCCGTGTCCGGCTGTTCCAGATCGTGCGCGCCGTGGCGGCCGATGCGGGTATCGCGCCCGAGCGGGTCAGCCCGCACGTGCTTCGCCACGCCTTTGCGACCCATCTCCTGTCCGGCGGAGCCGATCTGCGAGTGCTGCAATCGCTCCTCGGTCACGCCGACATCGCGACCACGCAGATTTATACGCACGTCGACAGCTCCAGGCTGGTCGAGCTGGTCAATTCGCGCCACCCGCTCGCCACCCGCCGTCGTTGACGCTCCCGCCAGCCCAGCCTACCCGCCGCTGCCAATGCTGAACTACCTCGACTTCGAGAAACCAATTGCCGAGCTCGAAACGCGCGCCGCGGAGTTGCGCGAGACCGCGAACACGGGGTCGATCGACATCGACGCCGAAATCGGCCGGCTTGAGACCAAGGCCAACAAACTGCTTCGCGACGCTTACGCCAAGCTGACGCCCTGGCAGAAGACGCAGGTCGCTCGTCATCCCGACCGGCCGCACTTCAAGGATTATGTCGCCGGCCTCGCGGACGATTTTCTGCCGCTCGCCGGCGACCGCGCCTTCGCCGACGATCCCGCAATCATCGGCGGCTTCGCGCGGATCGACGGGCGGCGGGTGATGTTGATCGGCCATGAGAAGGGCGACGACACCGCGTCGCGCCTCAGGCACAATTTCGGGATGGCCAAGCCCGAGGGCTATCGCAAGGCGATCCGGCTGATGCGCCTCGCCGACCGCTTCGGACTTCCCGTTGTCACTTTGGTCGATACGCCTGGCGCCTTTCCCGGCGTCGAGGCGGAAGAGCGCGGCCAGGCCGAAGCCATCGCGCGTTCGACCGAGGAGTGCCTGGCCCTCGGCGTCCCGCTGGTGGCGGTGATCGTCGGCGAGGGCGGTTCCGGCGGAGCGGTGGCGATCGCCAGCGCCAACCGCGTCCTCATGTTCGAGCACGCGATTTATTCGGTGATCTCGCCCGAGGGCTGCGCGTCGATTCTGTGGCGGACTGCCGACAAGGCAGCGGAAGCGGCGGAGGCGATGAAGATCACCGCGCAGGACCAGCAGGCACTCGGGGTCGTCGACCGGGTCGTCACCGAGCCGTTGGGCGGCGCGCACCGCGACCCCGAGGCGGCCATCGGGGCATTGAAGGGCGCGCTGATCGAGGAGATCGATGGTTGCGCCAGCCTCGGCCCTGACGAGTTGCGCGCCCAGCGCCGGGCAAAGTTCCTCGCCATCGGCTGACACCGGCGCGGCCCGAGGAACCGGCCCAGTCATTCTCCGTTCAAAATTTTGACGCTTAATTCGCCTTCGAATCGGGAGACGGCCGCGAGAGATGCGTAGAACAATCCTGTTGCTGACTGTCGCCGCGCTGGCGGTCGCGCCCGCGGCGGCGCAACGGCTGCGCGCCCTGGACCCGCGCGATGTCGCCGAAGCTCAGCGCGATCACGTGCAGCTCGTCCAGGAGCTTGGGGGCGCCGAGACCGGCCCTCGCGCAGCCTATGTCGAAAGCGTCGGCCGGCGCGTCGGCAGCCAGGCGGGCATCGCCAATGCCGGCCAGTCGCTGCACTTCACGACGCTGAATTCCGCGGTCGAGAACGCATTCTCGCTACCCGGCGGCTATGTTTATATCACGCGGCAATTGATGGGGTTGATGGATGACGAGTCCGAGCTCGCATTCGCGCTCGGCCACGAGGTTGGTCACATCGCCGCCAATCACGCCCACATCCGCGAGCAATATGCGTCGCGCAATCCGATGGGCGTCTTCGGCCAGATCATCGGCGCGATCTTCGGCTCGGGCATTTCGAACATCGTCACCGCGCGCTCGAGGCTCGACATGCTGAGCTTCTCGCGCGACCAGGAGTATCAGGCCGACACGCTGGGCCTCGGCTATATGGTCCGCGCCGGCTATGACCCGGCCGGCGCCGTCGGGGTTCTCGCTGCGTTAAGCCGGCAAAGCGCGCTCGAAGCACGCGTCCAGGGCCGAACCAACCGCCAGACGCCGGAATGGGCAAGCACCCACCCGTTGAGTGAAAACCGCATGCAGCGCGCCCTTGCCGAAGGCCGCGCGACCGGCCGTATCGGCACCGGCGTTCGCAACCGCGACCAGTTCCTGCGGGAGCTTGAGGGGGTTTTCGTCGACGATGATCCCGCCCAAGGGGTGATCGAGGGCCCGACCTTCACTCACCCCGACCTGCGCATCCAGTTCCGCGTGCCTCAGGGATATCTCATGTCCAACGGCGCGACCGCGGTCACAATCTCCGGCTCAGCGGGCAAGGCGCAATTCCGTGGCGGCCAGTTCAACGGCAGCCTCGACAACGCGATCCTGCTCGCCTTCCGCCAGCTGACCGGCGGCGAAGCCAACTTCCCGGTTCCGCCGCCGCAGCACGTGACGATCAATGGCATGCCCGCGGCTATCACGACGGCGCGGGTCAACACCGACTCCGGGCTGATCGACGCCAGCGTTGCCGCCTATCAGTGGGATGCCCAGCGCGTTTTTTATTTCGTGATGCTCACGCCCGGCGGGTACGGGGTGGCTCCGTTCGTCCCGATGATCAACTCCCTGCGGCGGATCACACCCTCCGAGGCAGCGGCAATCCGTCCGCGTGTCATCCATGTCGAGACGGTGCGGCCGGGAGACACGGTCCAGTCGCTCGCCAGCCGAATGGCCTACCGCGACTTTAAGCTGGAGCGGTTTCTGTCATTGAACGGGCTCGCCGCGAACGGCCCGCTGGCTCCGGGCCAGAAGGTCAAGCTGGTGGTGTACGGCACGCGCCGCGGCTGAGCGTCCCGCGATTAAGAAGGCATATAGGTGTTGGCGCTGTTTCCGAGCGTACCCCACATGCCCCCGACGCCGCCGCCGAGCGATTCCAGCCCAGCCATCATCGCAATGACGATGAGGGCGGCAATCAGTCCATATTCGATCGCGGTTGCCCCATGCTGGTCGGCACGGAGCGTGCGCAAGATTGTCCGGATAGCGAGCACGCCACCCTCCTCTGGTCCACATCCACACGGCGGGTCTAACGGATGCACAGTTAACAACTCTTGCCTGTTGTACAGTTAACAGGGGGCTCAGCCCATGCCGGGCGTCCAGGTTGCGAAGTGCAGGATTTCGAACATCTCGGGTGTCGGCAACCCGTCGCCGGCCTCAGCGAAAACCCGAATGGCCGCGGCGTGCGCCGCCTTGCCAACGAAACGCGGACGGGCAGCGAGGACGTTGGTTGCACCCATTTGCCTAAGGTCGGACACCAGCCGATCGAGCGATGGATAGGAGACGCTCACGCGGTCGACATCGATGACCGGGCGGACGAAGCCGCTGTCGGCGAGCAGCGGTGCGAGGGCCGACGCCTCGACGCGAGGGTGAACGTGCGGAGCGGCCGCGCCCGCGACGATATCCGCCGCCCGCATCGCGCGGCGCAGCTGCGGCAAGGTGTCGCCGCCGGAGAGCGCCCCGATGAACAGTCCATCGAGGCGCATCGCGTGACGGATCAGGCGAAGAGCAACCGGAAGACCGTTGACGCTGTCGAGCGTGCCCAAGGCGAGCGCCAGATCATAGGCGTCGTGAGGGGGCTCCCAAGAATCCTCGATCAGCGTTGTGCCGGCACCCGCTTCGGCAAAGCGCCGGCCGGGATCGCGGACGTCGACCTCGGTCGCGAAACTCCGCAGCCGTTCGGGCCAGGCCGGATCCGGACAGCCGATGAGCAGCGCCCGCTCGAACCTCCGCCCCATCAGCGCGATGCGCTCAAGGCAGTCGGCGAACGCGCGCTCGTAAAGGAACAGTTCGACGCCGGTGCGCGCGGCGCGGTCGCGGCGCAACGCGCGGGCATGCATGTCGAACAAAGCTGGCACCGGGGCGCTTGTGCGCTGAGCGGCACTAAGCGACAAGACGCGATGGTTGGCGCTTTCCTCGCCAAGTGCGCGCGCTGGGCGCTCGACTTTGCGCTGCCGCCGCGCTGCGCCGGCTGCGGCACCATCGTCGGCGAGGTCCACAGCTTCTGCCCGGAGTGCTGGAAAGGGGTCGAGTTTCTAGGCGAGGGCGGCTGCACGACCTGCGGGATGCCGCTGCAGGCGACCGAGCAGAAGACTTGCGGCGCCTGCCTTGCCCGTACGCCGCGCATTGCCCGGACCCGTGCCGCGGTCGCTTATGGCGAGCTCGCGCGGAGCCTCGCGATCCGGCTCAAATACGGCCGCAAGGTCGCGATCGCCCGAACGATGGCCCGGTACATGGCACCGCTCGTTGGCGAGGGAAGCGACCGGCTGCTGGTGCCGGTGCCGCTGCACCGCACGCGGCTTTGGGGCCGGGGCTTCAACCAGTCGGCGCTGGTGGCCCGCGAGCTGTCGCGGCGGCTCGGAATTGCGGCCGAGCCGATGGCCTTGAAGCGGACACGGCGAACTCCGCCGCTCAAGGGAATGAGCCCGCTCCAGCGGCGAAAGACCGTCGCCGGCGCGTTTCGCGTCCGCGACAGGGGCGCCGTGGCTGGAAAAACCGTGATCCTCGTCGACGACGTGCTGACCACGGGAAGCACCGCCGAGGCCTGCGCCCGGACGCTCAAACGGGCCGGCGCGGCGCGGGTCGAGCTGGTCAGCTGGGCGCGGGTGGTGAAACCTTCGCAGTTGATGCGTTGATACCGATGCCTAAGTATCCGGGGTAAAGGACCGGCCGTGACCATCGAGATCTACACCAAGGCGTTCTGCCCTTATTGCTGGCGGGCCAAGCAGCTGCTCGAGGCCAAAGGCGTCGAGTATCGCGAGATTCCGGTCGATTATGGCGGAGAGGCGCGCGACCTGATGGTCGAGCGCGCCAAGGGGCGCACGACCGTGCCGCAAATCTTCATCCGCGAGCATCACGTCGGTGGGTGCGACGACCTCGTGGCGCTCGATCGGTCGGGGAGACTCGACGAATTGTTCGGCCGATGACCCGGGTCGCGCTCTTCCAGGCGACGACCGGGATCGACCCCGAGGCCAATGGCCGGGCGCTGACGAAAGCGATCGAGGACGCTTCGGCGGGCAGCGCGGAAATGCTCTTCACGCCGGAAATGTCGGGGTTGCTCGACCGCGATCCGGCCCGGGCCGCCAAGGTCCTCCGCGCCGAGGACGAGGACCAAGTTCTTGCAGCCTGCCGCGAGGCCGCGGCGCGACATCGGATCTGGCTCCATATCGGGTCGCTCGCCGTGCTCGTCGACAATGGCAAGGTCGCCAACCGATCGTTCGTCATCGACCGCGAAGGGCGAGTGCGCGCGACCTACGACAAGCTTCACCTGTTCGACGTCGACTTGCCGACCGGCGAGAGCTGGCGCGAGTCCAATGTCTATTCGCCTGGCGCGGGGGTCGTCCTCGTCAACGGCACCCCCGTCGGCAAGCTCGGCCTCACGATCTGCTACGATCTGCGCTTCCCGGGACTGTTCGCCCAGCTCGCGGAGGCCGCCGCGGACGTGATCGCCGTCCCGGCCGCGTTCACCGTGCCCACTGGCAAGGCGCATTGGCATGTGCTCCTGCGTGCCCGGGCGATCGAGGCGGGCCTGTTCGTGGTCGCCGCCGCGCAGGTCGGGCACCATGAGGATGGGCGCAATACCTTCGGCCATAGTCTTGTGATCGACCCGTGGGGCGAAGTCCTGCTCGACATGGGCGAGGAGCAGGGCCTCGGGTTCGCCGATATCGACCTCAAGCGCATTTCCGACGTGCGGGCGCGCATACCGGCGCTTAACCACCGCCGCCCCATCCCGCAGGCGGTGACATTATGATCGTCTTCGACCTTCAGTGCCGCGACGGCGGGGAGACGTTCGAAGCCTGGTTCCGCTCGAGCGCGGATTATGACGAGCAGAGCGAGGCCGGCCTCGTGCAATGCCCGGCGTGCGGATCGGCCAACATCGGCAAGGCGCCGATGGCGCCGCGCGTGCCGCGGAAGGGCTCGGACAATCCGTTGGCCAGGCTTGCCGCGATGCAGGCCGAACTCCTCAAGAATTCGCACTGGGTCGGAGACGAATTCACCGACACGGCAAGGGCGATGCACAGCGGCGACATCGAGCCGGCGCAGGTCCATGGCAACGCGACAGCCGAGCAGGCGAAGTCGCTGGCCGAGGACGGCGTCCCGATCGCGCCGCTACCGTTGCCAGTGACACCGCCGAACCAGCTCAATTGATCGGTCGGGCGAGAGCCCCTATTCCAGCCGCAGGACCCCGTAGCTCAGCAGGATAGAGCATCAGATTCCTAATCTGAGGGCCACAGGTTCGAATCCTGTCGGGGTCACCACATCGGCGAGGGGGCTGAACGGCAATGATGATGCAGGAAGGGCCAGAGCAGCGCGGCGGGATGGCCGACCGGCTGTTCCTTGAGCATCCGCGCTCGCTCGGGATGAGCTGGGGCGGGCATGGCCTCGGCGCCGTCAAGATCGGCGCCCGGCTGGTCGGCGCGGGCTTCGCGTGCCTCGTTCACGCCGTGGTGCCGGCCGTATTCACGCAGACCGCGGGCAAGACCATCACCGGCATGTACGAGCACATGATGCGGCGCAAGGCGGGCGCGGCCAATCCGGAGAACTGGCCTGACTACGAAATCTGACCGCCACGTCGCGGTCGCGATTGTCGGCGGCGGTGCGTCGGGAACCATCCTTGCGGCGCAACTCGCCCGACATGGCATCCGCTCCCTCCTGATCGACGGCAGCGGCAGGATGGGCCGAGGCGTGGCTTATTCGACCACCGAACCGGCTCACCTGCTTAACGTCCGCGCCGAAGGGATGAGCGCGTGGGCCGGCGAGCCCGGCCATTTTGCGAAGCGTTTCGAGGCCGAGGGCGGCGACTCGCGCGGCTTTGCCCAACGCCGGCTGTTCGGCCGGTACCTTGGCGAAATCCTCGATCAGGCCGTGAACAGCGGTAATGTGGCGGTGGCCGAAGCGACCGCCATCGGCGCAAATCGCGACGGAGACGGCTGGCGAATCACTTTCGACGACGGCATTTCGGGGGAGGCGAAGGCGCTCGTCCTCGCCATCGGCAACCAGGAGCCCGAGGGACTTGGCGCCTTTGCGGATGTGGGCCGGCGCTTTGTCCGCAATCCATGGGGCGGAGAAGCGCGCGAGGCGGTCGACGATCTCGCCCGAAGCGGCGGCGCGGCGCTGCTGGTTGGAACCGGTTTGACCATGGTCGATCTCGTGCTCTCGCTCGATGCTGCCGGCCATCAAGGCAGGATCGTGGCTCTATCGCGCCGCGGGCTCATCCCGCGCGCTCACGCCGAATTCGACCCGGCGCCGGTCGAGGCCGGCGAGCTTCCGCGCGGGCTTCGCGGAATGTTCCGCTGGCTAAGGCGGCGAAGCGCGGCCGTCGGCTGGCGCGCCGCGGTCGACAGCTTGCGGCCGCACAGCCATCCGTTGTGGCAGAGTCTCGATGCCGGGGAGCAGCGGCGCTTTCTCCGCCACGCTCGACCGTGGTGGGACGTCCATCGCCACCGCATTGCCCCGGAGGTTGCGGCGATCGTCGCGCGGATGATCGCTGACGGACAGCTGGAGATCGTCGCCGGCCGCGTCCAGGCCGCGCGCGACACGTCCGGCGGCATCGAGGTCGAATATCGCCGTCGCGGCACCGACCGAAGCCGGAGCGAGACCTTCGCTTATGCGTTCAATTGCACCGGCCCGCTCCATTCGATTGCGCGCTCGAAGGACCCGCTGCTCCGGAGCCTGCTCGACGCAGGCCAGGTACAGCCGGACCATCTCGGCATCGGCCTCGACGTGAGCGACGATTGCCGCGCCGGAAAGCGGCTCTGGGCTTTGGGACCGCTGACCAAAGGGCGCTATTGGGAGATCATCGCCGTGCCTGATATCCGCGAGCAGGCGGCGGCTGTTGCCGACGATATCGCGCGGGAGCTTGGCGAATGACTGATCACGGAGATCCCGAAGACGGCGACCTGGTCGAACCGGCGCCGGCCTGCGACGTTCCTGCCGACGTGGCCGACGCCGTCCGGACGCTGATCCGCTGGGCGGGCGACGATCCCGACCGCGAAGGCCTGCTCGATACGCCGCGCCGCGTTGCTCGCGCGTGGCGCGAATATGCCAAGGGCTATCGGGAAGACCCCGCCGTCCACCTGAGCCGCACCTTCGAGGAGGTCGGCGGCTATGACGAAATCGTGCTCCTGAAGGACATTCCGTTCCAGTCGCATTGCGAGCATCACCTGGCGCCAATCATCGGCAAGGCGTCCATCGCCTATCTTCCCAAGGACAAGGTGGTCGGCATCAGCAAGCTCGCGCGCGTGCTCCACGGCTATTCGCGTCGGCTGCAGGTGCAGGAGCGGCTGACCGCGCAGGTCGCCGACGCGATCTGGAAGCACCTCCAGCCCAAGGGCGTGGCGGTGATCATCGAAGCGACTCATGCGTGCATGACCGCGCGCGGCGTCTCGACGCCGGGCGTGATGATGACCACCAGCCGGATGATGGGGACGTTCCGCGAGGACGAGCGCAGCCGCCGCGAAGTGCTCGCGCTGATGGGTTATTGAGTAGCAGGCGGGGCAGCTCCGCTGGCCTGAGAGCCGCCCCGCGCCCCACCCCGATCAGCGAGGTGGTAGGTCCCGTTCGGGCTCAGGCGTTCGACGGCGTCTCCATGCCGTGCTTCAACTGGCTCATCTGGTCGTGGCCGGACTTCACCGACTGATAAAGCCGCTGGAGGAGGTCTTGGGTCTCGCCGTGGACATCGCCGCTTTGCAGCGCGGCCTGCCATTTGCCCTTCAGATAATCCTCGCCGCGCTCGACCTCGTTGATGATCGACTTCTCGTCGCGACCGGTGATCGCGGCTTTCAGGTCCTCGAACCTTTGATGTGCCTTGCCTAGGAAGGATCCGCCGTCTTCGGGATCGCCGCCGAGCCGGCGGACTTCGGCGCGCAGCTGTTCGACGATCTCCTGCCGCTCGTTGGCGCGCTGCCGGAAGATCTCGCGGAAGCGCTCATTATCGATGTTCTGGGCGCTGTCCTCATAGCCCGTGATGCTGTCGATGGTGGTCGCGATGAGCGTGTTGAGCGTGCTGATCGCCTCGGAATTTTCGGCCATGGTTCTACTCCGCTTGGTGGGATTGGTTCGGATGGAGAACGCTTGAACCGCCGTGGCGATGCGGACGGCTCCATGATTTTTTATGGCCGGTGGGCGTGAATTGCCGTCAGCCGGCGCGGATGGCGCCATTGATCGAAAAATCCGCACCGGTCGACGATCATCGCGTGACGGCTGGTACGAAGCGCCAAGCGACAATAGAAGGCACCAATCGCAGCCCCGGGGGATGTTCCATGCGCTATCGCTCGCTTGCCGCAGTTTCGCTCTTTCTCGCCGCCTTGCCTGTTGCCGCGACGGCGGCGCCGCAATCCTCGAGCCTGGCGGCGGCCCTGACCTCACCCGATCGGCGGCCCGACAATGTCAAACTGGACGAGGGCCGCAAGCCCGCCCAAGTCCTGCAGTTTCTCGGGCTCCGCCCCGGCATGAAGGTGCTCGATCTGTTTGGGGCCAATGGCTATTGGGCCGAGATCATGGTCCCGGCGATCGGTCCGAAGGGTCATGACACCGTGTGGCAGCCGACCCAGTTCTTCGGCGACAAGGGCAAGGCCTATTTCGCCGGCTTCATGGCCAAGCACCCGAACGTCACGCTGGTCACTTCGCCGTTCGAAGCGCCGAACCTGCCGAAAGACTACGCCGACTTCGTCATCCTCAACAACAACTACCACGATAATTACTGGGTCTCGGACCGGTTCAAGATCCCGAAGATGGACCCCAACGCGTTCCTGAAGGCGGTCTACGCCGCGATGAAGCCGGGTGCGGTGATCGGTGTCATCGATCATGTCGCAGCTCCGAACAACGACACTCGCGCGACGGTCGACAAGTATCACCGGATCGACCCGAACGTGATCAAGGCGGACTTCAAGCGCGCCGGCTTCGTGCTGGTCGGGAGCAGCGACCTGCTGCGCAACCCGGCCGACGACCACAGCCTCGAAGTGTCCGATCCGAAGATTGCCGGCCACACCGACCGCGTGATCTTCAAGTTCAAGAAGCCGAGTTGACCGAGCCGGCGGGCAAAGCGACGGCGGCGGGAGGCGCCCGCAACTTCCGCGCTTATTACGTGCTCGCAGCGCTCGTTGCCGGGCTCGTCGCGGGGATGCTGGCGAACCGGATCGGCCAGGCGCCGCGCGACGACGCGCTCGGCGTGGCATCCTTTGTCGGCACGTTGTGGCTTAACGCGCTCAAGATGACCGTCATCCCGCTGGTCGTCGCGCTGCTCGTAGTCGGCATCGCCAAGAGCGCCGAAGCGGCGCAGACCGGCCGCGTCGCTGGCCGCGCGATGTTGTGGATCGTCATCATCTGCACCGCCTCCGCGGTGTTCGGAGCGATCGCGACTGTCGTTCTCACGGACGCTTTCCCACTGCCGCGAGAGACGGCGGCACTTCTCCAGACCGCGCTCGGCAATGTCGACAAGACGGCGGCGGGGACGCTTCCCGGGCCGGCGGAGTTCTTCAAGGGTGTCATCCCCCCGAACATCTTCGCCGCGGCGAACAATGGCGACGTCCTTCCGCTGACCGTCTTCGCGCTATTGTTCGGGCTTGCGCTGACGCGGCTGGCGGCGCCGGGACGGCGTTCGGTCGTCGGGCTGTTCGAGGCGATCGGCGATGGGTTCGTGGTCATCATCGACTGGGTGCTGGTCGTTGCGCCGCTCGGCGTCTTCGCGCTCGCGTTCACGGTCGGCGCCGCGGCCGGCGGCGCGGCGTTCGCCGGGCTCGGCCATTATGTCGTGGTCATCTCGGTTATCGGCGTGCTCGTGACGCTCGCCGCTTATCCGCTCGCCGTGATCGCCGGCAATGTCCGAATGGGCGAGTTCACGCGCGGCTTGATCGCGCCGCAGACGGTCGCGATTTCGACCCGCTCATCGCTCGCCTCGCTCCCGGCGATGCTTACCGCTTCGCGAGCCATGGGCATTCGGGACGAAGTCGCCGACGTCACCCTTCCCATCGCGGTGGCCTTATTTCGCGCAACCGGGCCGGCGATGAACGTCGCCGTTGCCTTCTACGTCGCGCACTGGCTCGGGATTCAGCCGAGCCTGTCGCAGATGATCGCGGCGACCGCGGTCGGTGCGGTGATGAGCTACGGCGCCGTCAGCTTGCCGGGCGAAGTGAGCTACATCAGCTCAATTGCGCCAATCGCGTTCGCGCTCGGGGTGCCGATCGCTCCGCTCGGGCTCCTGGTAGCGGTCGAGATGGTGCCCGACATCTTCCGCACGGTCGGCAACGTCACCCACGACGTGGCCCTTGCGAGCATCGTCGATCGAAGCGCCGGCGCCCGCGCCTAGCGGCCGGCAATAACGCGGACGCGATCCGAATAGAGCCGACCGACCGGCTGCTCGGTGGCGTCCGAGAGCCGGGCGATCCAGCGGCCCGACGGGTTGCGGGTGAAGCCGGCGATGAAATCCTTGCGCACGATTGCCGAGCGATGGAGCCGGACGAACAGCTCGGGGTCGAGCCCCTCCTCGAGCGCTGCCATCGAGTGGTGGATCAGCCAGCTGCGCCGGCCGACGTGGAGCCGCATGTAATCGCGCTCGGCCGAGACGCGGTCCACGTCGCGCGCGGCGATGCGCACCAGCCCCGACATGTCCGACGCCCAGAATTCATCGAGCCATCGCGATCCCTTGCCCGCGGCGGGCTGGGTGCTGCGCTGCTGGAGATAGGCACGGGCGCGGTCGAGCGCGCGCTGGAGCCGGTTGGGCTCGACCGGCTTCATCAGATAGTCGACAGCCTCGACTTCGAACGCGGCGACGGCGAACTGGTCGAACGCGGTGACGAAGACCACGGCGGGCGAGGGGCTTTGGGCCGCGAGCGCCCGGGCGACGCCGATCCCGTCCAGCCCCGGCATGGCAATGTCGAGCAGCAGGACATCGGGATGGAGCGCCTCGGTCAGGTTGATGGCGCTGTCGCCGTCGCTTGCCGTCCCCACGAGCTGCGCACCCTCGGCGCGCGCGAGCAGCAGCTGAAGCCGCTCGGCCGCCAAAGGCTCATCGTCCGCAATCAGGACGCGGAGCGGCTTAGTCTCGACCATCGGTCTCGACCGGCATCGTCAGCGAGACCTTGTACCCGCCCCCGCTCATCGGCCCATAACGGCAGCTCGCGCGGTTGCCCCAACGCGCGTCGAGGCGCTGGCAGACGTTGGCGAGGCCGAGCCCGGTCCCTTCGTGAGTCGCGGCAGGCAGCTCGTCCTTGCCGCCATGCTTGAGCCGGTTGCTGATCTCGAGCGCCATCCGGTTATCAGCCAGCCTGCGCGCCGCGATCCGGACGATCACCGCCTTCCGGCTTTTCGATACGCCATATTTGATCGCGTTCTCGACGATCGGCTGGAGCAGCAGCGCCGGCAGGCGTGCCTGTTCAAGATCCTTGGGAACGTCGATTTCGACCGTGAGCCGGTCGGGAAAGCGCGCCATCTCGATATCGAGATACAGGCGTTGGAGGTCGATCTCCTCCTCCAGGCTGACGTCGGCGCTTGGGTCGAGCGAGAGGCTGGTGCGGAAGAAGGTCGAGAGCGCCAGAAGCATCGTCTCGGCCCGGTCGGTGCGGCCGGTCATCACGAGCGAGGATAGCGAATTGAGCGTGTTGAACAGGAAGTGCGGATTGACCTGGTAGCGCAGCGCCCGGACCTGCGCGGCCTGGGCCGCGCTTTCCGCGTCGGCCAGCCTTCGCTGGACGCCGAGCGCCTCCGATTGGGCCTGATAAGCAAGGTAGAAAGCGCTCCAGCCGATATAGAAGAACAGCCAGGTGACCGCGATGTCGAGCGCATAGCGGACGCGCTTCATCCAATCGAGCTCGCGCACCTTGGGCATGGTGAGGACCAGCGGTTCCTGCGCGGTGCGCTCGATCCTGATCTGATTGCCTTGCTCCACCACGGTGAAGCCTTCGCGGGCCTGGAACCGAAACTGCTCCTTGCTCTCGTGCATCATGTCTTCGATCATCACCAGCGTGCCGCCCATCACCACCGAGGCAATGGCCGAGCTGACGCCGGCGATGATCGCCTTGCGGCGAATGCTGGAGCGGTTCGCGAAGATACTGATCGCGGCATAGATGAGACCCGTGATGAGCACGCCGATGCCGACAACGATCAGCTTGTTCTGAAGCGTGGTCCACGGGTCGGACCCAAGGAAAGCGCGGATCACGACGGTCAGCGCGTAGAAGCACCAGAAACCGACGATCGATTTCAGCGCGAACGGCCAGTCGGCGAATTGCGTCCGCACCCGGGGTGGAGGCATCATGAGCATTGGTACCGTCATGTCCCAAAACTCCCGCCACGCAAACCACCGCCTGCCCATTGGCAGAACCGCCGGCGCAGCCGGTCGAAACGAGCCGGTCTGCGGAACGTCGGCGCCTCTCCGGTCGTTTCCGGGCTGCAATGTTAGGGCAAGGAGATCCGGCTGTGAATGCAGCGAAGCAATCGGACTATCCGCCGCCGCCGGTCATCTCGGCTCCGCCTGAGCGCGAGCTCGAGCGGAAGCTCAAGCTCAAGCCCGGCGACCCCGACCTCAAGGCGGATGTCGGCAGCGATGAATCGATGGATGCGTCCGATCCGTCCGCAGCATCGCAGCCAGGCTCTTCCGACGAGCCCGCGCCATCGTCGGGCTTTCCGGAGAATTCGGACGAATAGTGACGGGGGCGTCACAAAAAAGTCTCGCCGTTGCAAATAATCAACAATCCACAGTTTTCCCTTCGGACGTCAATTTCTAGCCTAGACGCGGTGACTCCCCTCTGATTCAATCTGAACGGGGGGTGGGACTGTGGTTAAGTTTCTCGAAACCAATACCGCCGCATGATCCCGCCTGGGAATAAGGAGTCGGGTTCATGATTACGCGGACGAGCCAGCCGGCGAGCGGGGCCATGCTGATCTCCGAAATGAAGGAGTTCGCAGGGTTCAGCAAAGCGACGCAGCGGTACATCCGCCGCTCGCTCGATGTGGCTTATGGGCGCCGCGACCCGATCGAATGCTGGGCCCGCGACGAAGGCGAAGCCGCGTCGATCCGCGCCCAGGCCCGTCTTTACAAGCAGCTCGATCACCTGCGCCTGCAGGTTCCCGACGACAGCGGCCTCGACATGATCGAACCGTTCGTCGGCATGCTGATCACGATTAGCGCGTTCGACCTCGGCCAGGACCGGCTGCCGAATTTCGCCGCCTACCGCTTCCTTTACGAGCGGCTGATCGGCGCTTCGTCGCGTCCGTGGCTGCCGGCGGCCTTTTGTGCCGCCGCGGCGCTGCCGCACCTCCACCCGGATCGCCGTCGGACCTTGCTCCAGTCGATCAGCGAAAGCGCCGCGACCGCGCCCGGTTGGTCGGGCCGCGAGCCGGTGTTCTGGCCGGAGTGGGTCGAGAAGGTCGACCTCAAGACTGCCGCCTAACCGTTAGGTTTCTTCGGGCGCTTTCACCGAGGGAAAAATTTCGGCGAGCTGCTTGAGGCTCTCCCTGGCATTCTTGTGGTGCACGAACATCACGCCCGCAGCTTCATAAGCTTGACGATGGTTCTCGCGGTCGTCGACCAGGACATCGCCCCGTCGCATATGCTTGTGCTTGTCGCGGGCCATGCAAGTGATGATCGGCACGCCGGGGAAATGCTCGGCCGCCCATTCGATTTTTTGCGGAGCGGCCCAGCGGCCGAGCGGGAGGCCGGTGAGGATCGTCGGCTCCAAGTGCTTGACCCCCTCGAACAGCAGCCGCGCATCGGGCATTTCGGGCAGAGTCCCGTAGAAGTTTTTCGCCTGCGCCAGCCGCTTCCAAAAAGCGCCGCGGCCGTGCTTCGCCTCATACTGGCGCGGAGTCATTCCGAGTAGGCGACGCGCGCCTTCGTCGAAATCGGCGAGCACGCCGTCCGCGTCGAGGAACAGGCGCGGCGGGTTCTGGTCCTTCGGCATCAGAAGCGCGCGGGCTCCAGCTCGACGTCGATCGAGGGGGGGAGGGGAACCCAGCCGTTGTCGCGCAGCAGGTCGTTGCTCTCGCGCGCCTTCCGTGTTGGGCCCAGCGACCAGGTGATGTGATAGGTCGAGCCGTCGGGACGATCGGTGGTGCCGTCGAGTTCGACGACCAGGCATTCGAGGCTTTTCCCGTCGTCCGCGCGACCGACGATCCTTGCTTCGGGCTTTCGCGGGAGCGGCGTTTGCGGGGTTGCACCGACGCGCAGGGTCACGTGATCGGCGATCACATTCACATACTTGGGCGGGAAGCGCGCCAGCAGCCCCTCACGCTGATCTGTCGGTAGCTTCCAGCCGGTGACGGTCCCGGGCTTGGCCATCACCCTCCAACGCCAAGCCGGTCGACGAGGTCCCGGGCGAAATCAATCAAAGTGTCGTCGCGCGCGCCCATGATCAGGATCCGGTCGCCCGACCGCGCCTCGGCGACCAGCGCCGTGCCGATCGCCGACCGCTCCGCGATGTGCTCCGCGCGTCTATTGTGGCGCCCGATCTCGCCGGACAGCCAGTCGGACCCGCGTCCCTTGTCGACCGTGCCGCCCTGGTAGACGGGGTCGGGAAGGTACAGGCGGTCGTCCGGCGCCATGCCGTCGGCGAGGCTTTCGGCGAGCGCCTCCCCCATCTTCGCGAGCGGGCCATAGCCGTGCGGCTGGAACATGATCAGCAGCCGCCCCGGCTGCGCGCGCAGCGTCGCCAGCGTCGCGGCGATCTTGTCCGGGTTGTGCGCAAAATCGTCGATCACGGTCACGCCGCCGGCCTCGCCGACGATCTCCAGCCGGCGCCTCAGGCCATCGAACCGCGCGATCGCCGTCACCGCATCTTCGACCCGGACGCCGAGCGCGCGCGCCGCCGTGATCGCGGCCAGCGCGTTCGACGCGTTGTGGCGGCCCGGAACGCCGAGCTGCACCTCGTGCCGGCTCCCCTCGGCCTCAAGGCCAAAGCGCACGCCCTGCGGTTCAAGCTGAAGGTCCTTGCCCATGACATCGGCGGCCGGGCTATCGAACCCGTAGCCGAGCACCTTGTCGCGCGGCACGGTGTCGGAGAGGGCGCGCGTCTCCGGATCGTCGAGGTTGAGCACGGCCTTGCGCGCGGCATTGAGGAAATGGGCGAACAATTGACGAAGCTCGTCCATTTCCTTGTGGTCGAGGCTGATGTTGGTCAGCACCGCGATCTCGGGGCGGTAGAGCGCGATCGATCCGTCGCTCTCGTCGACCTCGCTGACGAACAGCTCCGCGTCGCCGACGAGGGCGCTGGCGAACGGTGCGGACGGCGTCACGAAATTCTTCATCACCGCGCCGTTCATCACGGTCGGCTGGCGGTGGCAGGCGTGAAGGATCCAGCCGATCATCCCGGTGACCGTCGACTTGCCGCTGGTGCCGCCGACCGCGACGCTGCGCTGCGCCGAATTGAGTAGTCGCGCGAGGAACTCCGGCCGGGTGAGGTGGGTCAGGCCAAGCTCTTTCGCTCGAACGACGTCGGGCACGGTCGCCTCCACCGCCGCCGAAGTGACCAGGGTCATCCCAGGCTGCAGCCCGGACCCGTCCTGGGGGAACAATTGGATCCCGAGCGAGCGCAGATAATCGAATTTGTGCGGCGTCCGCCCGGCGTCGAGCGAGCGATCGGAGCCGGATACCTTGGCGCCGCCGGCGCGGACGATCGACGCGAGCGGCAGCATCCCGCTGCCGCCGATGCCGCTGAAAAAGACTGGAGAATCGATCATGTCGCGGCCCTATTGGAGGGCGCTGCCGAATGCCAGCACACCGCGTGCGCCGCAGCGTGGGCTGGCTGCGGCAGAATGCAGGATCGGCGGTCGCTACGACGGCCGCGAGTTGGCATTCTTCCGACATCCGGGGAGGTGGTTCGTGGGACGATTGAGATTGATTTGGGCAGGCTTTGCCCTGGCATTTGTGAGCGCGGGCTCGCTGGCCCAGCAGACCGTGCCGGACCAGCCGCCGCCGCCGGTTCAGCAGGCAAGACCCGACCAGGCCCCCGCGGCGACCTATGTTCCGCCGGCGCCGCCGCCCTTCCCGAACTTCGGGCGGCAGCCGAGCGTCCGTCATCATGGCGCCGTCGCCCATAGCCGCCGCCACATCGCGCCGCACCACGCTCCGGCGAGCACTCGGCACCGCAAGGTTTCGAATCGCAGCCACGTGAGCAAGCGGCATCGCGTGACGGTGCATCGCCACGCCGCCGGGCATCATCACGCGGTGAAAGCCGCTTCGCATCATCAGGCGAAACATGGCCGTGCGACCGACAAGCACCAGGTCGGCAAGCGCAATCATCATGTTGCGGCCAAGGATCGGCACCAGGAGCGGAAAAGCGCAAAGAAAGGTCATCATGAGGCGGGCAAGGCACTGACCACGACGAAAAAGGGCCGTCACGACGCGGCCAAGGCGCTGACGACGACGAAAAAGAGCCGTCACGACGCGGCGAAGGCGCTGACTACGACGAAAAAGAGCCGTCACGACGCGGCCAAGGCCCGTAAGGACGCGAAGCGCGTGGCGAAGAAGAGTCGCCATCAGACGGCCGCGGATCGCAAGGAAGCGAAGCACGCGGCGAAATCCGTCCGCCACGATCGGACGATCACGAAGCCGCAGCGTAAGGCCCAGGCCAAGAAGCCGACCCGGAAGCGCCGCTCGTCCTGATCTCACGCCCATTGCGCAGATCGGGCAGGTCCATCCATAAGTCCCGGCCATGCGCATCGCCGTCGTCGCCCCGAGCTGCAGGCTCAAAGAAGAAGCGGCCGGGGCCGTCGAGAAGATCGTGGCCGGGCGCGGCGACTGCGAACTCGCCATCCACCCGCAATGCTTCCTGTCCGAAGGCCATTTCGCCGGCCCCGACGACACCCGGTTGGCGGCGCTTCGCGAGGTGATGGCCGATCCATCGGTCGACGCCGTGTGGTTCGCGCGCGGCGGATATGGGTCGAACCGCATCGCCGAGGCGGCGCTAGCCGATTTGCCCGCGGCCGCGCGGTCAAAGCTCTACATGGGATATAGCGACGCCGGCTTTCTCCACGCCGGCCTTCACAAAGAGGGCGTCGAAGTGGCGTGGGGACCGATGCCGCAGGACGCGCTTCGAGAGGGTGGAGCGGCGGCCGTCAACCGGGCGCTCGACTGGATGGTGCGGCGCGATCCTGCCGCGCTCGAGCCGGGGCTCGACGGGCCGGCGATGGCCTTCAACCTGACGGTCCTATCGAACCTGCTCGGGACGTCGCTCGAGCCCGACTTTACCGGCGTCGATCTGCTGATCGAAGATGTCGGCGAGCATCTCTATCGGATCGACCGTTCGATGTTCCATGTGACCGCCGGCGAAGCCATCAGGAAGGTGCGCCGAATCCGCCTCGGCCGCGTTACCGACATCTTGCCCAACGATCCCGATTTCGCGGGTGACGAGACAGATATCGTCAAGGATTGGTGCCGCCGTTCGGGCATTCAATACGGCGGCCGCGCGGACATCGGTCACGACAGTTACAACCGGGTCGTTCCGTTTCTCTTGAGAAACGACTGAATTTCCCTCTGTCGAAGCATTGCCAAGCGGGCTGCTTTGCGCTCTATCTCAGAGAGGAACAACAGGAGGGCCAACATGGCACAAGGCGCACGTAAGGCAGGGGGCGGACTGGCCCGCCCGGTTCAACCCTCGGCGGATCTCGCCCCGATCACCGGCAGCGCGCCGTTACCGCGCAGCCAGGTGGTTTCGAAAGTGTGGGAGCACATTCGCAAGAACAACCTGCAAAACCCGCAAAACAAACGGGAAATCATGGCCGACGCGACACTCAAGAAGGTCTTTGGGGGCAAGGACCGGGTGAGCATGTTCGAGATGAACAAGCACCTGTCGAACCATCTGAAATAAGCTCGACCAGCTTTGAGACCGGAAAGGGACCCGCCGGGGCGGGTCCCTTTTTCGTTTCCGCGGTCCGCGACTCGGCTGCTCCGATCAGCCGCGCCAAACACTTTCGAGCCGTTCCTGGGTCACCGGATAGCCGAGATTGTCGGGAATGGTGATGAAACGCTCGCCGTCGCGCTCCTCCACCCACGGAGTCACCGGCACGATGTCGTGCGCCAGCGCGTCAGCCCGAATGGCTTCGAATGACCGATGCTGCGCCAGCCTCTCGAGGGTGCGGCGAGTCGGGAAGATGAGCCGCGCTGCGCCGCGGCGGTCGCGCTCCAGCACGTCGGATGCGCTCAGCCATTCCGCGCCCGCGCATTCGCCCTCGATCACCTGCGGTGGCCATTCGCCGGGCGGGCAGCGCGCGATGAAGAACAAGGTGTCGAACCGGCGCACCGCATGGAACCTCGGGACCCAGCGCGCGAACGGGGTCAGAGCCGCCGGGTCGAGCTTGAGGCCGAGGCCGTCGAGCAGGCCGGCGAACGGCTGGTCGGCGACGAGCGCATCCTGCAACCCGCGGGCAGCCGCTGCATCCGGCACGGGCGAGACGCCCGCGGGCACTGCGGTTTCTTCGATCGTTTCGCGGATTGCCGCAACGGCGGCGGGATCGGCGCCGGTTTCCGCAGCGAGCTCGCCGTCGGCGGCGTCGATGCGGCCGCCGGGAAAGACCAGCGCCCCGGCCGCAAAGGCCATGCCGCCGGCGCGTTCGACCATCAGCAGCTCGGGCAAGCCGCCGGGCGGCTCACGCACCAGAATCAGCGTCGCCGCGGGAATGGCCTCATCGCTCATCGTCCCGCGCGGGCCGGCCTACATGCCGCTGACGTTTTGCTCGTCGGCTTCGCGTGGATTGACGGTGTTGTCGGCCG
Source organism: Sphingomonas sp. (assembly GCF_045810705.1). Classification (GTDB taxonomy): domain Bacteria; phylum Pseudomonadota; class Alphaproteobacteria; order Sphingomonadales; family Sphingomonadaceae; genus Sphingomicrobium. The sequence continues at coordinate 64,542 of NZ_JBJMVI010000003.1, forward strand.
CCGCGTTCAGCTCGTTGGCCGCATTTAGCGCATTATTCGCTGCAGCCTGTGCATTGGCTGCGTCCATCGCCGCCTGGTTGGCGAGCTCATTGAGCTGGTCGGCATTCGGCTGATTAAGCTCGGCATTCTGAACCGCGTCCTGGTTGTCCCTGTTGCATGCAGCAAGGGTGAGCGCAGCGGTCCCAGCAATCACAAACGCAAGTCTTTTCATCACTTTCGATACCCCGTGAAACCGTTTGGCCCGGTCAGCCATATCAGCGGCATGCTTGAGATTCACGCGCAAAATCCCTATCTAGGCCCTGCCGGTTCGCCGGCTATGTCGGTAGAATGTTGCGTGGAATAGGCACTTCGGACCCGGGGGGCAGTACCCCGGCGCCTCCACCACCAACGGCGCGGTCGCACCGTTGCTGATGGGGGCGATATAGGATCGACGAGTGCAATAAAGGCGCGATTGCCGATCGGTATGGATGCCACCGTGACGGCTCATAAACACAAGTGCCAACGATAACGAGGCGCTCGCTCTTGCTGCGTAACTGACGTCCTAACGGACTGAAGTTACAAGGCTAAAGCGCGGTTGGACCCCACCGGGCAACAGAAGGGGATTCCAGCGGTTCGGGGAGCACCGGGCAACAGAAGCTCCCCACTTTCTTCCCCCCGCAATCTTCGTGCGCTACGCTCCTCACCCAAGGGGGGGACGCGCAATGCATCATTGGACCAAGCGCCTGTTCGCGCTCGCGGCACCGCTGCTGCTCACCGGCTGCCTGTGGGGGCCGGGCCATTTCAATTCCGGCCTGACCCTGCGCAAGGACGGGGGCTTCGTCCTCGATTACCGCGGTGAAATCGTGCTGCAGCTTCCGCCGGATGCCGACAAGGGCGCGCCGTGGAGCGACGACATGGCCGCCTGCTCGATATCCGACGGCAAGCAAATGCACCCACATCCCTGCACAAAAGCCCAGATTGCGACCCAGAAGGAGGGCTATGAGAAGCGCGCGGCGGACAAGCGCAAGGAAAGCGAGGGGATGGCCAAGGCCTTTGGGCTGCCAGGACTCGACGACGAATCCAACCGCGCCTTCGCAGCCAAGCTGTCCAAATATTCCGGGTGGCGGTCAGTGATCTATCGCGGCCGCGGCGTGTTCGACGTCGACTACCATTTCGAAGGGCGGGCGACGCAGGACTTCCTGTTCCCCGCGCTTCCCGACAACAATCTCATCATCCCCTTTGTCGCCTTGAGGCGCCGCACCGACGGTTCCGTGCTGGTGACGGCGCCGGCATTTACCGGCGGAGCTGGGCCGATGAGTGCCGCCGCGGCGGGCGCGGGCGACATGGCCAAGGGCGGACCGGTTTCGCGCGCGGAAGGCCGGTTCACGGTCATCACCGACGGCGAAATCCTGACCAACAACAGCGAGGACGGCGCGGCGCCGCATCCGATCGGCAGACAGCTCCATTGGGACGTCAGCCCCGCGTCGAACAAGATCCCGGAAACGCTGATCCGGCTTTAGCCCTCAGGCCACTCAGGCGCGCTTCTTCAGTTCGTCCCTGATCTCGATCAGGAGCTCGATCTCGCTCGGGCCGGCCGGCCCTTCGTCGCGCCTGCGCATCATCCTGGTCGCCCAGCGCACCATCAGGAAGATGATGAAGGCGAGGATCACGAAGCTGACGACTTCGGTCAGGAACGCGCCCCAGCCGAGCACCGGTGCGCCGGCTTTCTTGAGCGCGGCATAATCGGTCATCGACCCGTGATAGTCCGCGGGCACGGGGCCGAGCAGCAGGAAATGGCTCGAAAAGTCGAGCCCGCCGAAAATCCTGCCGATGATCGGCATGATGATGTCGTCGGTCAGGCTGGTGACGATCTTGGCGAAGGCCGCGCCGATGATCACGGCGACGGCGAGGTCGAGCACGTTGCCCTTGGCGATGAATGCGCGGAAGTCGTTCAGCATGTGTCCCCCTTGGCTGCAACGGAACAAGCATAGTCCATTGCGGACGGCGTGCCACCAGCCACTGCTGTGTTGCTGGATTAAGACAGCATTGAAACGCAACAGCCGTGCGTCTACTTATGGCCGCAACGATCAAGGGGATATTCGATGACCTTCTTTCGCCGTTTGGGTTTGTTCGCGCCGCTCGCTGCCCTCAGCCTTGCCGGCTGCGGGATCAACAGCGTCCCCACCGCCGAGGAGCAGGTCAACGCCAAGTGGGGCGATCTGCAGGCTGACTATCAGCGCCGCGCCGACCTCGTCCCGAACCTGGTCAACACGGTGAAGGGCTATGCCCAGCAGGAAAAGACGGTGCTGACGCAGGTGACGGAGGCCCGCGCCAAGGCAACCAGCATTCAGCTCAACGCGGGCGACCTCAGCGACCCGGCCAAGGTGCAGGCGTTCCAGAACGCGCAAAGCCAGCTCAGCGGCTCGCTCGGCCGGCTGCTGGCGTCGTTCGAAGCCTATCCCGACCTCAAGTCCAACCAGAACTTCCTCGCGCTCCAGGACCAGCTGGAGGGTACCGAGAACCGGATCGAAGTCGCGCGCCGCGACTACAACGAGTCCGTGCGCCAGTATAATACGCTGGTCCGCACCTTCCCGACGGCGATCGGCGCCAAGGTGTTCTACGGCGCCAAGCCCAAGGTCCCGTTCGAGGCTGCGGCCGCCGCTCAGACTGCGCCGACGGTCAATTTCGGCAACGCGAGCTGAGGTGAAACAACTCCTGGCCGTCCTGTGGCTGGCGCTTTTCGCGCTGGCCACACCTGCCGCGGCGCAGACTTTTCCACCGCTCACGGGCCGCGTGGTCGACCAAGCGCACCTGCTGACGCCGGCGCAGGTCGACGACCTTACCAGCAAATCGGCGGCGCTGGAGGCGCAGAGCGGACGCCAGTTCGTAGTTGCGACCGTCAACAGTCTGGAAGGCCATCCAGTCGACGACTACGCCTACCGCCTCGGTCGCGCTTGGGGACTGGGCCAAAAAGGGAAGGACGACGGCGTTCTCCTACTGGTCGCTCCCAATGAGCACAAAGTATGGATCGCGACGGGCTACGGCTCCGGCGCCTTCATGACTGACGCGATGTCGGGCGTGATCACTCGCGAAGACATTTTGCCGCACTTCAAGCAGAACCCGCCTGACTATGGCGGCGGCATCGAGGCTGGCGCCGCCGCAATCATCAAGCAGATGAGCCTGCCGCCCGATCAAGCCGCGAAGAATGTCGCTGCTGCGACCCAGGCACAGCAGCAGCGCCAGCATTCGGGCGGCAGCCCGCTTCCGATCCTCTTCTGGGTGATGGTGATTGGCTTCGTCGTCCTGTCGCATTTTCGCCGCGGCGCCGGGCGCCGCTATCGCGGCCGCCACGGCGGCATCAGCCCTTGGGTCGTGCTTTGGGGCCTCAACGAGCTTAGCCGCGGTTCGCGCGACAGCAGCTGGGGCGGCGGCGGGTCGTCCTGGGGTGGCGGAGGAGGCGGCTGGGGCGGAGGCGGAGGCGGTGGCGGCTTTTCGGGCGGCGGCGGATCGTTCGGCGGCGGCGGTGCTGGAGGCAGCTGGTGATCCGCCTCTCCGACGCGGACCGCGAGAAAGTGTCCGCAGCGATCGCCGCGGCCGAAGCGAACAGCAACGGCGAGATCGTCGCGGTCGCGACGCCGATCAGCGACCCCTATCACGACGTCGCGCTGCACTGGGCGCTGGTCCCATTGTTCGCGGTCCTGGCATGGGCGGCATGGCGCCCGACGGCGCTCGTCTGGTGGTACGATTTCCTGTTTGGGGGCTGGTCGCCTGATCCGACGATGAGCCAGCTCCTGACGTTGCTCATGTTTTTCGCCGCCCTCAAGTTCACCGTCGCGCTGCTGATCCTCAAGTGGATGCCGCTACGGCTGCTGCTGACGCCCGCCTCGACCAAGCACCGCCGAGTGCGCCGCCGCGCCGTCACTGTGTTCAAGGCCGCAGCCGAACGCCGCACCGCCGGCCGCACCGGAATCCTCATCTATCTCTCGATGGCCGAGCGGCGGGCGGAAATTGTTGCCGACGAAGCGATCCTCAAGGTCACCGACGATCACACTTGGGGCGAGGCGATGGAAGCGCTGATCGTGCAGGTGCGCGAAGGCCGCCCGGGCGACGGGATCGTTGCCGCGATCGAGCGCGTTGGGACCGTGCTGGCCGAACATTTTCCACGCACTGGCGACGACACCAACGAGATCCCGGACAAGCTCATCGAACTATGAATCTTGACGACTTACCGCCGCCCGAAGTGATGTGGGCGGGCAAATATGTGCGCGCGCTGCGGCGCGGCAAATGGGAATATGCAAGCCGCGCCAACGATATCGCCGCAGTCGTGATCCTCGCGGAATATGACGGCAAGGTCATCCTCGTCGACCAGCCGCGGGTCGCGCCGGACTGCCGCTGCGTCGAGTTGCCCGCCGGTCTCGTCGGTGACCTCGATCCTGACGCCACGATTGAAGCCACCGCGATCAAGGAGCTTGAGGAGGAGACGGGCTTCACCGCCGAGCGCGTTGAAAGACTTGGTGAATTCTATTCCTCGCCCGGAATGCTCGCCGAAGCCTTCACGCTCGTCCGCGTCCACGGCGTGCGAAAGATCGGCGACGGGGGCGGGGACGAGAATGAGGACATCAACGTCCATATCGTCGCGCGCGCCGATATCCCCAACTTCCTCGAGCAGAAGCGCGCCGAGGGCTTCGGGATCGACGTCAAGCTCCTGCTGCTCCTGAATTACTGAACTGCCAGCGGCACCGGGCGTTCTTTCGAATGACCCGACATGACCCGCATCGTCCACCTTTCCGACCTCCACTTCGGCGCCCATGACGAGCGGCTAGTGGAGGCGGTCGAATGGCAGGCCGACAAGCTCAAGCCCGATCTCATCGTGATCAGCGGCGACTTCACCCAGCGCGCGCGAACCGAGGAGTTCCGCGAAGCGTGCGAGTTCCTCGATAGGTTGCGCGAGCGCGGGCACGAAGTGCTCGGCGTCCCCGGCAATCATGACGTGCCGCTGTACGACGTCCTCCGCCGCTTCCTGTCGCCGCTCGCGCGCTACCGCCGCTTCATCGATGACACCTTGTGCCCGTTCATCGAGCTTCCGGGCGTGGCCGTGCTCGGGATCAACACCGCGCGATCGCTCACCTTCAAGGACGGACGGCTCAACCGCGACCAGGTCGAGTTCATCCGCGAGACATTCGCACGGACGTCGGGCGAGACATTGCGGATCCTCGTCACCCACCATCCGCTGCTGGCGCTGAGGGTCGGCGAAGAGGTCGAACGCGCGATAGGCCGCCAGGAACTCGCGCTCGACGCGGTCGAGGAATCCGGCGTCGACATGCTGCTCGCCGGCCACAATCACCACGCCTTGAGCCATGACGCCGGCGACCTTGTCACGCGTGCCGGCGGCGTGCTCGTTGTCCAGGCCGGCACGGCGACCTCGACCCGCGTGCGCGAGCAGGAGCAGAGCTTCAATACGATCGATATTGCCGAGGGCGTGGCGACGATCACGGTCCACGCCTGGAAAAGCGGCGACTTCAGGGCCAGCGACGCGCAGCGTTACGAGTGGCAGGACGGCCGCTGGCGCATATTGAAATCCGCGGAGTCGGCGCACTAAGGCGGCGCATGGCGCTTCCCGATGGCTTTGACCTCGATGAGTTCGTGACGCGCGTCCTCGCCGAGGACCTTGGCAAAGGCGGCGACGTGACCTCGAACGCGACCATCGCCGCCGATGCGCGCTTCGACGCCGAGATGAACGCTCGGCAGCCGATGGTCGTGGCCGGTTTGGAGGTCGCCGCAGCGTTCTTTCGCGCGCTCGATCCGAAGGTCGAACTCGCGCTTCCGGGTAACGACGGCGACCTTGTGGACCACGGCTCGACGTTAATGCGCCTGAGCGGGAACGCCCGCGCGATGCTTGCCGGCGAGCGATCCGCGCTCAACACGCTCCAGCACCTCTCGGGTATCGCGACGCTCACGCGCCAATATGTCGATGCCATCGCCGGCACCGGCGCAATCCTGCTCGATACGCGCAAGACCATTCCGGGCCTGCGCGTGCTCGACAAATATGCGGCGCGCATGGGCGGCGCTCAGAACCACCGCATGCGCCTCGACGACGGGGTGCTGATCAAGGACAATCATGTCGCGGCGTGCGGTGGTGTCGGTGAAGCGGTCCGGCGCGCCAAGGCGGCCGAGACCGGACTCCAGGTGCAGGTCGAGGTCGATCGCATCGACCAGATCGAACCGGCGCTCGCCGCCGGTGCGGACCGCCTTCTGCTCGACAATATGGACCCGGCGACGTTGCGCTCGGCGGTGACGCTGGTCGCCGGGCGGGTCCCGCTGGAAGCGTCCGGGGGCGTCACGCTCGAAACGATCCGTTTTATCGCCGAGACCGGCGTCGACTTCATCTCGGTCGGACGAATCACCCAATCCGCGCCCGCCCCCGACATCGGCCTCGATTATTCGCGCGGCACTTGACCGCCCCTCGAGGCCGGCAGGAAAGCTTGCGGTCGGCTGACGGCATCATTCAGTCGCTCGACAGTAAGGAAGTAGCAAAAGCTGGTATCACGATGGCCGCGAGTCCCGGACGGCCAGGACAGAATCTGAGGAGTAATTTGATGTTCAGGAAAATCGCACTGGCCCTGGCGGCAACCGCATTCGTAGCAGTTCCCGCGGCCGCGGAGGCTCAAGGCTATTACGGCGGCGGCTACGGCGGCTACGGCTATTCTTATCCGAGCTACGGATACTCGAACGGCTATTCAAACGGCTACAACGGATACGGTAACGCCTATCCGAGCTATGGTTACTCCAGCGGCTACAGCAGCTATCCGGTCTATGGTTACGGCAATGGCGGCTACTACGGCAATTCCTACGGCGGCTACGGCAATCGTGGCTATAACAACTCTAACGGCCTCACGGGCGCGCTCGTCGGCGGCGTCATCGGCGCGGTGATCGGCAGTGCCATCGCAAGCGGCAATCACCATCATCATCGCTATCGCCGCTACTAGGTCACGGCGAATTCCAAGCGATAGATAACGGCTAGGCCGGGAAGCGATTCCCGGCCTGGTTCGTTAGGGGCCCGCGTCACGGCAATTTTAGTGAGCATTTGACGACTTAGCGCTTATATAGCCGCCGAATTCGCGGGAGAGTAAGCTTGTTCAAGGGCCTCCAGCCCATCCTCTACGGCGGACGTGAGGTCTGGCCGCTGATCGAAGGCGGCAAGGGCGTCAGCGCCACCAATCACGCGAGCAGCGGCGCCTGGGCGGCCGCCGGGGGCATCGGCACCGTCTCCGCGGTCAACGCCGACAGCTATGATCCGGAAGGCCGGATCGTCCCGCAGATCTATGCCGGCCTCACGCGCCGCGAGCGCCACGAAGAACTGATCAAATATGCGATCGACGGCGCGGTTGCGCAGGTCCAGCGCGCCTATGAGATGGCGTCCGGCAAAGGCGCGATCAACATCAATGTGCTGTGGGAGATGGGCGGAGCCCAGCGCGTGCTGCATGGCGTGCTCGAGCGCACCAAGGGCCTCGTCACCGGCGTCACCTGCGGCGCTGGCATGCCCTACAAGCTCAGCGAAATCGCTGCGTCGTACGGCGTCAATTACTTGCCCATCATCAGCTCGGCACGTGCGTTCAGCGCGTTGTGGAAGCGCGCCTATCACAAGGCCGCAGAATGGCTCGCGGCGGTCGTCTACGAGGATCCCTGGCTCGCCGGCGGCCACAATGGCCTCAGCAACGCCGAGGATCCGCGCAAGCCGCAGGATCCCTATCCGCGCGTCAAGGCGCTGCGCGACACGATGCGCGAGCAGGGCATCGCGGACAGCGTTCCGATCGTCATGGCCGGCGGCGTGTGGCGGCTCGACGAATGGGCCAATTGGATCGACAATCCCGAGCTCGGCCAAATCATCTTCCAGTTCGGCACGAGGCCCCTGCTGACACAGGAGAGCCCGATCCCGCCGGAGTGGAAGGCGCGGCTGATGACGCTCGAGGACGGCGACGTGCTGCTGCACCGCTTCTCGCCCACGGGTTTCTATTCATCCGCCGTGCGCAATCCGTTCCTGCGCAATCTCGAGGCGCGCAGCGAACGCCAGATCGCCTACACGAAAGAACCGATCGGCGACCATCATTTCCAGCTCGACGTCGGCATCGGCACCAAGAAGAATTACTGGGTCACCAAGGGCGACCTGATCCACGCCCGCGAATGGTATGCGCGCGGCTTCACCAACGCGATGAAGAGTCCGGACGACACGTTGATCTTCGTCACGCCGGAGGAAGAAAAACAGATCCGCATCGACCAGTCCGAGTGCATGGGCTGCCTCAGCCAGTGCGCTTTTTCATCCTGGGCGGACAATGAGAAGAATTCGACTGGCCGCTTGGCCGATCCGCGCAGTTTCTGCATCCAGAAGACGCTCCAGGACATTGCCCATGGCGGATCGGTCGAGCATAATTTGATGTTCGCGGGGCACTCGGCGTTCCGCTTCAGAACTGACCCATTTTATTCGAACGGCTTCATCCCTACAGTGAAGCAATTGGTGGACAGGATTCTGACCGGCGCGTGATGTTGGCCAAGGGGGCGCTTACCGCATTCCTGATTGTTGCCGTCGCGGCACCTGCGGCGGCGCAGGACAGGCAGCCGCCTTACTGGGCCTCGATCGCGAGCGGGCAGGCGATGACCAGAACGGGGCCGGGGAAGAACTATCCTGGCGTATGGCTGTACCAGCGCCGCGACCTGCCCGTGCGGGTCATCAAGAAGTACGACAATTGGCGGCTGATCCAGGACCCCGACGGGGCACAGGGCTGGATGCTCGTGACCCTGCTCAGCGACCGGCGGACGGCGCTGGTCAAGCCGGGCGCGCCGCGGCCAGTGCGCGTGGGCGCTTATGACGGCGCCAAGGCGCGCTACATGGCCGAAGCGGGCGTCGTCGGACGGATCAGCAAGTGCAACGACGGCTGGTGCCGGATCGAGATCGGCAAGCATGACGGCTTCATCCGCATGTGGGACATCTGGGGTGTCAGTGACGGCGAGGTGGTCGACTAAGCGCGGAGGAAAGCAAATGGCCGAAGGCGGACCCGAATATCTGCCCCGCTCAACTCTCGGCGGCCGACCGCTGCCTTTCTCGTCCGCGGTGCGCGTCGGCGACATCCTCTATCTCTCTGGGCAGATGGGGTTCCGCGACGACGGCACGCTTGCCGAGGGCATGGAAGGCCAGGCGCGCCAGGCTCTCGAGAATATTCGCGAGGTACTCGAAAGCGCCGGCCTCGATTTTGCTGACGTGTTCCATTGCACGGTGATGCTCGCCGACATGAAGCAGTGGTCCGCGTTCAACGCAGTCTATTTGGACTATTTCAACGAGCCGCTGCCGACGCGCAGCGCGTTCGGCACGAGCGGCCTGGCACTCGGCGGCCTCGTCGAGCTCGAGTGCCAGGCCTACACGGGGAAGAAGTAGCGCGTACGCGCTACTTCGGGATGGTCATCGCGACGTAAGCGACGCGCGTCACCTTCAGCTTTCGTCCCTTGTCGTTGGTAGTGACCATCGAATGGCCGATCCTCACCGCCCTCGTGGTCCAGCACATCTCGCCGTCTTTGGTCATCGCGCTGGTGAAGCAGGCCTTGTCGTCCTTCATCACCGCCGTGCCGTGATCGATGTGCTTCCCGGCGACACTGTTCTCAATGTAATTGCCGTCGGCGTCGATCGACTCCCGCACCTTTTTGCCCTTTTCGACGAAAATCCAGGTCGTTTGGTTGAGCTGGAATGCAGCGTGCTTGGCGGCCGTCTTGGCGCCGGCCGGCGTTGCGCCGGCGCATAGAAGGACGGCGGCGGTGAGGCAGATGGTGACGCGCATCGGCTTTCTCCCCTTTTGAAGGGAGCGCTCTTACTCCTGCGAAGCTGCAACCGCGAATCCAGCCCTACAGCGGTTTCTTCACCAAGGCCCTGCTCGAGCTCGAGTGCCAGGCCTATACGTGGAAGAAGTAGCTTCCTAACTGCGCTGCAGCGCAGCCCTATGCATGGCTTGGGCCAGTTCGAGCTGGTCATTATTAAGCAGCACATCGATCTGCTGCCGCGTCTTCGACCGCATCTCGTTTCGCTCGGCGACGAATTGATCGCGGCGAAGCGACGGCGGCGCGGTCAGCAACACCGCTTCGATGCGGTTGTGCTCGCGGTCAAGGATCGCCCTTACGCTGGTCGCCTGCGAGGGAGACAAATCGAGGTGCGACGTGATCATCGCCAGGCGGTGATCGATTCCCGTTTCGCCGGGATCGCGGGCGAGCATAACCTGACGCCAGTCAGGCCCATCGGGAACGCGAAAAGCTGCGGCATGTGCCTTGGGATCGGAGCCTTCGAGCACAAAAGTGCTCACGCCGGCGAGCGTTGAAATCATTAAGGCGGTGATTGGCTTCATGGGGCATCTCCGTCGACGACTCGGAACGCACAGTCGCGGCCCCCGGCGCGCACGGCGGCTCTCGCGGGGCGAAGCTTAACCCCAGATTGGCGAACGATGAATTTGCACCCCGACGAAGCCGGACGGTGCGCCGGTTGAGACTAGTCGACCAGCTCGACCGCCACGGCGGTTGCCTCGCCGCCGCCGATGCACAGGCTCGCGACGCCGCGTTTGAGCCCGCGGTCCTGGAGCGCGGCGATCAGCGTCGTCGTAATCCGCGCGCCGCTGGCGCCGATCGGGTGGCCGAGCGCGGTCGCTCCGCCATTCACGTTGATCTTTTCGTGCGGGATGCCGAGGTCGCGCATGGCGATCATCGCGACGCAGGCGAACGCCTCGTTGACTTCCCACAGGTCGACGTCGTCGACGCTCCATCCGGCCTTTTCCAGCACCTTGTGCAGCGCCGGCACCGGGGCAGAGGTGAACTTGGCCGGCTCCTGCGCGTGCGCGGCATGGGCGACCACGCGAGCGACCGGCGTCTTGCCGAGTTTGTCGGCGATGCTCTGGCGGGTCAGCACCAGCGCCGCGGCGCCGTCGCTAATCGATGATGAGGTCGCCGCGGTGATCCGCCCGTCCTTGGCAAAGGCAGCGCGAAGCTGCGGGATTTTTGCGGGATCCCCCTTGCCGGGCTGCTCGTCGACGTCGACGGTGAATTCGCCCTTGCGGCTGACTACGGTCACGCCGACGATTTCCTTCTCGAACCGGCCGCTCGAGATTGCGTCGTTGGCGCGGCGCAGGCTCTCGATCGCGTAGGCGTCCATGTCCTCGCGGGTGAACTGATATTCCTCGGCGGCTTCCTCGGCGAAAGTGCCCATCGCGCGGCCCGGCTCATACGCATCCTCGAGCCCGTCGAGCATCATATGGTCGTACATCGTGTCGTGGCCGATACGCGCCCCCGAGCGATACTTCTTCGACAGGTACGGCGCGTTTGACATGCTCTCCATGCCGCCGGCAACGATCACGTCGGCCGAGCCTGCGGTCAGCATGTCGTGGGCGAAGATTGTCGCTTGCATGCCTGATCCGCAGACCTTGTTGATCGTCACGGCTTCCGCAGAGCGGGGCAGGCCGGCGCCAAGCGCCGCCTGGCGCGCCGGGGCCTGGCCGAGGCCGGCAGGAAGCACATTTCCCATGAACACTTTGTCGACCTGGTCGCCCGAAATCCCCGCGCGCTCGACCGCGGCTTTGACCGCTGTGGCGCCAAGCTCGGTCGCGCTGACGCCAGCCAGCGCGCCCTGGAAGCTACCCATCGGCGTGCGGGCGTAGGAAAGGATGACGATCGAGTCGGGGTTGGTAGCCATTTGCTGCTGCTCCGGAGTCGGGATGCTGCAGCGCACATAAGATGCTCGAAGCACTTGTTCAAATTGGCTTTCCGATCAACGCGGCAATTGGCGGTTGACCCCCGCGATGCGTAAGCCATTGTCGCCGGGTCGCGATCGAGGGGACGAGCATGAGGCCTGGCGCATCACTTACCGTACTTTCAGCTGCAGCCGCTCTGTTCGGCGTGTCTGTTGCGGTTGCCCAAACGCCTCCCCCCGCTGCTCAGCCGCCCTTCGCGGTGCCGCCGTTCAAGAACCTCAAGGTGCTTCCCAAGGACATCGGACGCGCCGAGCTGCTGACCAACATGAAGTTCTTCGCGCAGTCGCTCGGCGTGCGTTGCACCTACTGCCACGTCGGGACCGAAGGGCAGCCGCTGTCGACCTTCGACTTCGCCTCCGACGCGAAGGACCACAAGAAGATCGCGCGGGACATGATGCGCCTAGCGCAGCACATCAACACCGAGCATTTGCCCGCGATCACCGGGCTGCCGGACGCGAAGGTCACCTGCTTCACTTGCCATCGCGGATCGACCAAGCCCGCGACCGAGATTCCACCGCCCGTCCAGGCGGCTCCGGCGGCTCCGGCCGCTCCGCCGGCCAAGACCGAGCGCGGCACCGGCTAAGGTCGGTTTCAACCTTTCATCCTCTCGTGCTAGCGGCGCTGAGCGAGAGGATTTCAGATGACCGACGCCACACTCGATTTCGACCTCGGCGAAATGGCCGATACGATCCGCGAGACGACGCGGCGTTTCGCCAAGGACAAGATCGAGCCGATCGCCGCCGAGATCGATGCGACGGACGAGTTCCCGCGGCACCTGTGGCCGCAGATGGGCGAGCTCGGCCTCCACGGCATCACGGTCGAGGAGGAGGATGGCGGCCTCGGCCTCGGCTATGTCGAGCATGTCGTCGCGCAGGAAGAGGTCGCCCGCGCGTCCGGCTCGGTGGGCCTCAGCTACGGCGCACACTCCAACCTTTGCATCAACCAGATCCGGCGCTGGGCGAACCCCGAGCAGAAGCGCAAGTACTTGCCCAAGCTGATCAGCGGCGAACATGTCGGCGCGCTGGCGATGAGCGAGGCGGGCGCGGGCAGCGACGTGGTCGGAATGAAGCTCAAGGCCGACAAGAGCGGCAACGGCTATCGCCTCAACGGCACCAAGTTCTGGATCACCAACGGCTCGATCGCCGACACGCTCGTCGTCTACGCCAAGACCGGCGAGGGCAGCCGCGGCATCACCGCATTCATGATCGAAAAGGACATGGAAGGTTTCTCGGTCGGGCAGAAGGTCGACAAGCTTGGAATCCGCGGATCGCCGACCGCCGAGCTGGTGTTCGACGACTGCTTCGTCCCGCCAGAAAATATCCTTGGGCAGGAGAATAAGGGCGTCGAGGTGCTGATGAGCGGCCTCGATTACGAGCGCACCATCCTCGCTGGAATGCAGATCGGGATCATGCAGGCTTGCCTCGACGTGGTCCTGCCCTATGTCCGCGAGCGCAAGCAGTTCGGCAAGCCGATCGGCAGCTTCCAGCTGATGCAGGCCAAGATCGCGGACATGTACGTCGCGCTCAATTCGTCCCGCGCCTACGTCTACCAGGTCGCGCGGGCGTGCGATGCCGGCAAGACGACGCGCCACGACGCCGCCGGCGCGATCCTGCTTGCGAGCGAGAATGCGGTGAAGGTCGCCAACGAGGCGGTCCAGGCGCTCGGCGGCGCCGGCTACACCAAGGACTGGCCGGTCGAGCGTTATTACCGCGACGCCAAGCTGCTCGACATCGGCGCCGGCACCAACGAGGTCCGCCGGATGCTCATCGGCCGCGAGGTGATCGGCGTCTAAGCGAGCAGCCGCAAAGCACCCCATCCAATCAGCGCCACGCCCGCGGCTCGGCCTAACCAATCGCCGCGGGGAAGAAGTTTCTCCGTCGCGACGATCAGCGTCAGGCCGATGACCCACAGCAGGTTCATCACGCCGCCGACGAACAGTAGCGCCATCAGCATCCAGCAGCAGCCGAGGCAGTAAGCGCCATGTCTCAATCCAAGCCGGACGGCGCCATCCCATCCTGGCCGCCAGTAGCGGGTGATGAATTGAGACGGCGAGCGGCATTGGCGCACGCAGGCCGACTTGATCGGCGAGAGCTGATAGACGCCGGCGGCGATCAGCACCGCGCCTTCAGCGAAGCGGTTGCCGAGATCCATTGACGGCCCGGTGAGGATTCTTTGCGCGACCGCCGCCGCAATGGAGAACAATAGCCATACCGCGAGGTAGCCGGCGAGGAACACCCATGTCCGAGCGATAGCCGCATCGCGAATTCGCATGTCGCGAACCCGCGAATATAACAGGATTGCCGGCGCGGCCGACGGCAGCATCATCGCGACCATCATCAGCCACCACATAAGCACGAGCGCGCCAAGCGGCGGGGTCTCGGCCTGCATCGCGGTCATGCCGGCTGTGCCGCCGATCGTCGCGCGGGCAGCGATGTACCACCATCCGAGCGCGGCCAGGAGGGCGACGCTGGCGGCAACCAGCGCGCGCTCGTGCCGCACGATCCGGGTGGTCAGATCAGGCGCGGACCACACCGTGGCTGTTGAGATTGAGATGTGCGAACTGGCCGTAGCTGTCCTTCATTTCTAGCGGCATCGTCTGATGGACCGTGCTTGACGCGCTGCCGATGTCGGCGACGGCATATTCGAAGCCGTCGGGGAGCACGATCTGCGCCCGCGATTCCGCTCCGCTGACCTTGTTGCGGATTGGCTCTCCCACCGTCTCGACATAGCCGGGGATGGATAAACGGGCGCGGCGTGCGTCGGGGTCGACCTCGAAGTCGATCGCGGTGAACACCGGCTCGTTCATCTTGGTGACGGTCGAAGCATAGACCGCGAACATGGTCGCGAACGAATCCGTGTCCTGGCCCGTCATGATCTTGAGGAGCGCGTCGCGCTGGGCCTCATTGGCGCGCTCATCGACAAAGGCGAGCGCTTCGCCATTGCCTTCGTGAATGGCGCCGGGCCATTTGAAAACGGCGCCGATCTTGAGCCCGTCCAGGCGTGTATCGCCGTGACGGCCCTCGTCGATGACGATTCCCGCAACCGCGTAGCAATGTCCTTTGTCCGGCAACGCGTTGAACTGGCAGTTGCAACCGTATTCGCACGAGCAATTGACCAGCTCTCGGCCCTTGAACTCCCAATAGGTCATCGCAACCGGCCTCCTCCATTACATGGTGCCTATATCATGGAGCCCCGGAGTCGCGGTAGCTTTCGCGCTGACCACCTCGCCTCAGCCGACCGCATAATCGTCGCCGTAGAATTTGCTCGTGCTGCGGGTGTGGAAGGTGATCGCCTTGATTGGCGCATATTTCGGCTCGCCCAGCCCGGGGAGGACCTCGAGCAGCTCGTCCTCCCAGACATAAACCGCCATCGGGAAAGAAACGCGTGGCGCTGAAAGATGCGATCCGTCGCTGGGTTTGCCGACGCGATGCGTGGTCGAGGGCAGCCGGTCGTTGGTGATCCGCTGCATGTAATCGCCGGTGTTGATGATGATCGAGCCCCATGGCGCACGCATCCGCACCCATTTTCCGCTGCGGTGATTCCACACCTGCAGCCCATCGGTCCGGCTTGCGGGCAGGATGGTGAACAGGTCGACGTCCTCGTGGCCGAGCAGGCGGCCGGCGCCCGAGCTGTCCTGATCGGCGGTCATCGGCGGATAGTAATTCAGCCGCATTCCGAAATTCGTGTCCGTCAGCTTGCGGTCGTAGATGTCGGGATCGACGCCGAGACCCTGGAACATGGCTTGGGCGATCGGCTTGAAGAGTGCCTCGTGAGCAAGCACGAGCCGGCGGAATGCCGGCTCATGGTCCGCGCGCGGCCAATAATCCTCGGCGCGGAATGGCGCGTCCCGCCGCTGGGGGACGTCGAACGCGCGCCTGCACCACACCCAGCCCTCGACCAGGTCGGGATGGATTTCGCTGGTTTCCTCGATCGGGAAATAGCCCTGATTGACCGAGCCGTGCCGCTTCGCGCGGAAGCGCATTTTTTCGTCGAGCGGCGTGGTCGTGAAAACCTGCGCCACGCGGTCGTGAATCTCGTCATAGAGGGTCGGATCGACACCGTGCCCGGTCAGGACCGCGAAGCCGATTTCGCCCAGTGCCTGCGCGAACTCCTCAGCAAAGCGCGCCTTGTCGCCGTCATTCCCATGCAGGAAACGTCCGAAGTCGAGGGTGGCGATCTCGTATTCCTCGTCGAACTCGTCGCCCGCGTCCTCGGCGAGGCGATAGGTGTGCGCCTTTCGTACTTGATCGTACTTTTCGAATTCGCGGTTGAGGGCCTGGGGATCGGTCATGATGCCGCCAATGGCGCCGTTACGCCCTCCGCCCGATGTTCACGGTGACCCCGGACAGCAGCGCGCGCCATCACTGCGGCGGTATAGAATACGACCACGGTGATCACGTAGCGAAGGATGTCGACGTCCATTTTCTTGACGATCAGCGCCGCGACCAGCACCGCTGGGATCCCGCCGAGCGCAAGTCCGACGACGATCCGAAGGTCGATATCCGGCACCTTGATGAACCTGATGCTCGATCCGGCGCCCATCAGCGATGCGCCCGACGCCATGATCGGAAAGCAATAATGCGGGTCCATTCCCATCAGGCTCAGCATCGCCAGGGTTGGCGCATAATTGCCGACCCCGAAATTGGCCAACAGCCCAAACACGAAGCTCGCAGCAATCGCGATGATCGTCAGACCCATCGGCAAACCCGACGCAGTGCCGCCCGTCGGCAGTTTGCCGGCGATGGCAAGCACGAATGCGATACCGGCCATCGTCAACCCAATGGCGACCGTCATCTGCACGATCCAGGCGCGGGAGCGGACAACCAGGGGCGCGCCGACGACCCCTCCCGCGAATGTCGCCATGGCACCGCCGAACAGCAGAACCGGATCGACACGGACTCCGAGCAGGATCAGAAAGATGATGCTTTCGACCATTGCCGGCGGCGTAAGCCCTGCGATCATCGTCGGCGGGATCAGCCGGTCGGGCACCATCTTGCGGAACTTCATCCACGCGGTGGTCTGCGCGAACGAGCCGATGCCGAATGTGTCGAAGAAATTGACCACTGCGCCGAGCAACAAGGCTTCGCCGGTCGGCGCGGCGCGGCGGGCAATCGACGCGCGCGCGAGCACGAACGCGTAGACGAGGATCGCCAAGGCGAGCGGAATGAGAAGCGCAATCAACATTGCCGTGTCTCGAATGTCATAGATTTTCACCTGAAACAAAAAAGCCCGCCGATGGCGGGCGGGCAGTCGACGATCTGAAGGCTATTCGATCAGTCGCGCCATCGCGCCGCATGGGGACGGCCGCGCCACCAGAGGTACGCGGTGCGGTCGGCGGCGATGGCGTCCAGGTTGGGCATCGAGCGCCTTGCTATGGCAAGCCGTTGCGCGTCGTCAAGCAGCCCCTGATCTCGGCGAAATAGAGAGCTGCCTAGCCCCAGATCTTCACCCGCTGGTTCGGCGCGAGATAGAGCTTCTGTCCGGGCTGGACATTGAAGGCGGGATACCAGGCGTCGATGTTGCGCGGCGCCAGCGCCCGGAATTGCTCGGGAGAGTGGCCGTTGGTGAGCACGATCTGCCGCAGCGTTTCGGGCCGCGACTTCACCGCCCAGGATTGCGCGAACGCGATGAAGAAGCGCTGGTCGCCGGTGAGGCCGTCGATCACCGGCGCGGGCTTGCCGTTCAATGACGCCTTGTACGCCTCGTAGCTCGCGCCGAGTCCGGCGACGTCCGCGATATTCTCGTTGAGCGTCAGCTTGCCATTCACGTGCAGGCCGGGAAGCGCTTCGTAGGCGTCATATTGCCTGGCGAGCATGTCCGCGATCGCCTGAAACCTCTTGAGGTCCGCCGGGGTCCACCAGTTGCGCAGCGCTCCCTGCGCATCGAACAGCGCGCCGCCGGTGTCGAAGCTGTGGCTGATCTCATGCCCGATGGTCGCGCCGATCGCGCCATAGTTGAACGCCGCATCGGCATTGGGGTCGAAGAATGGCTTGACCAGGATCGCTGCCGGGAAGTTGAGCGCATTCTGCACCGGCAGGTTCACGGCGTTGACCAGCTGCGGCGGCATCCACCATTCGTGCCGGTCCATCGGCTTGCCGATCTTGGCGATCTGGTGCCGGTACTCCTGCAAGGCGGCATTCTTCTCGTTGGCATAAGCATTGTCGGCGGTGATCGTCAGGCCGCCATAATCGCGCCAGGTGTCGGGATAGCCGACGCCCACGACGATACTGTCGACCTTCTTCAGCGCTTCCTGCTTGGTCGACGGCGCCATCCAGTCGATCGCCTTCACCCGCCTCGAGAAGGCCGCTTTCAGATT
This sequence comes from Sphingomonas sp., assembly GCF_045810705.1. Classification (GTDB taxonomy): domain Bacteria; phylum Pseudomonadota; class Alphaproteobacteria; order Sphingomonadales; family Sphingomonadaceae; genus Sphingomicrobium. The sequence continues at coordinate 82,611 of NZ_JBJMVI010000003.1, forward strand.
GACCACCATCTTCTCGATCTGCGCCTTGGACGAGGGCGGGAAATATTTGTCGACATAGGCTTTGCCGACCGCGTCCTGCAGCGCGTTGCTGGTCGCGTTGAGCGCCAGGGCATCGCGCGGCCGCTGCTGCGGCGTCCCTGCGAGCGTCGTGCCGTAGAAGGCAAAGTTCGCATCGCGGAATGGCTTCGGCAGCACGTTCGCGTGCTGGTTGAGCGTGTGGAAGGCGAGCAGGTCCTTCCAGTTCTGCAGTGGTTCGGAGCCGACCAGCGCGGCGAGCTTCGGAATCGCCGCGAAGTGATACGCATCGAACTTCTGCACGGTGCCGAGCTGGGCCGCGTTGAGCAGCGCGGTCCAGTCGATCCCCGGCGCCTTCTGCTCGAGCTGGGCCCGCGTCCACACCTGCGCGCCTTTGCCGGTATCCTCGCTGATCGCGCGCGCTTCATGCGCCCTGGCGATCTTGGTCTCGAGATCCATGATCCGGCCGGCGGCCCCCTGCGCATCGGGATAGCCGGCGTCCTGCAGGATCGTCTGGATGTAGGTGCGGTACTTATTGCGAATGTCCGCCATCTTCGGGTCGGCCGAAAGATAATAATCGCGCTCGGGCAGCCCGATACCGCCCTGCATCAAATAGGGGATTTGCTCGCCGGGAGTCGCGAGGCCCTGCGTCACGAAGACGCCGAACAGGTTCTGCGTCTGGTAGTTGGTGGCGTTGAGCGGGTCGGTGTCGGCGCGCAAAGTACCGCCGATCGCCGCGCTCAGCTGGTGCTTGTCGCCGATCTTGCCGATCGCGTCCAAATCCGCCTTCGCTGGGGAGAGTCCCGCTTTGTCCATCGCGTCGGTGTTGAGGTAGGCCTTGTAATAATTGGCGATCAGCGCGTCGTTGCCGCTGGTCGGGTTGGCATCGAGGATCGCTTTGAACAGTTCGCGCGTGTTCTTCTCGCGCTGCAAATCGGCGATCCAGAAGCCGCCGATGCGCGAACGGTCCGGCGGGATCGGGGTATTCTTGACCCAGTCCCCGTCGGCATAGCTGAAGAAGTCGTCGCCGGGCTTCACCGACTTGTCCATCCACGCCGTTTCGATGCCGATGCCCGTGCCCTGTTTTTGCTCGCTAGCAGTGGTCCCGCCGCCGGTCCGGTTGCACGCGCCGAGCGCCAGTGCGGAGGCGAAAATCAAAAGCAGTGGCTTGTGCATCACGTGAACCCTCTCCCAAGGCTTGAACGCCGTTCCTAGAAGCGCTGCTTTGCAAGCCCGCAAGCAGCGGCTAGGCGAGCGGCACGGCTTTTCGACCAACGGACGATCCTGGCGGCATGAGCGCACCGCGGCTTGAGACCAATATCGCGACGGACGGCGAGGAGTTCCGCGCCCGTGCAGCGCACAACCGCGCGCTCGCCGAAAAGCTCCGCGCCGACGTTGCCGAGGCCGCCAAGGGCGGGCCGCAGAAGCACCGCGAACGCCACGTATCGCGCGGCAAATTACTTCCAAGAGAGCGCGTCGAGCGGCTGCTCGATCCCGGTTCGCCGTTTCTCGAGATCGGTCAGCTCGCGGCGTGCGACATGTACGAGGGCGAGGTGCCGGGCGCCGGGATCATCGCTGGCATCGGCCGCGTCTCGGGGCGCCAGGTGATGATCGTGTGCAACGATGCGACGGTCAAAGGCGGCACTTACTATCCGCTAACGGTCAAGAAACACCTGCGCGCGCAGGAGATCGCCGAGCAGAACCGGCTGCCGTGCGTCTATCTGGTCGACAGCGGCGGCGCGAACCTGCCGCACCAGGCCGATGTGTTCCCCGACCGTGACCATTTCGGCCGCATCTTCTTCAACCAGGCGCAGATGTCGTCGAAGGGCATCGCGCAGATTGCCTGCGTGATGGGCAGCTGCACCGCCGGCGGCGCCTACGTGCCCGCGATGAGCGACGAGAGCGTGATCGTCCGCGAGCAGGGCACGATCTTCCTCGCCGGACCTCCGCTGGTGAAGGCCGCAACGGGGGAGGAGATCAGTGCCGAGGAATTGGGCGGCGGCGACCTCCACGCGCGCAAATCCGGCGTCGTCGACCATCTCGCCGAGAATGACGAGCACGCGCTGACCATCGTCCGCGACATCGTCTCGACATTGCAGCCTGAATCCGGCGCCGCGCTAGAGTTGCGCGACCCGCGCCCGCCGCTGTTCGACGCCGATGAACTCTACGGCATCATCCCCGAGGACGTCCGCGCGCCTTACGACGTGCACGAGATCATCGCGCGCATCGTCGACGCTAGCGAATTCCACGAGTTCAAGCCGCTCTACGGCTCAACTCTGGTGTGCGGCTTCGCCCACATCTGGGGCATTCCCGTCGCGATCCTCGCCAATAACGGCGTCTTGTTCAGCGAGAGCGCGCTCAAAGGCGCTCACTTCATCGAGCTCGCTTGCCAGCGGCGCACGCCCTTGCTGTTCCTGCAAAATATCTCGGGCTTCATGGTTGGCGGGAAGTACGAAGCCAAGGGCATCGCCAAGCACGGCGCCAAGCTGGTCACCGCCGTCGCCACCGCGCAGGTGCCCAAGGTCACCGTGCTGATCGGCGGCAGCTTCGGCGCCGGCAATTACGGAATGGCCGGCCGCGCTTACTCGCCGCGCTTCCTCTTCACATGGCCCAACAGCCGCATCAGCGTGATGGGCGGCGAGCAGGCGGCGAGCGTCCTCGCGGCCGTCCACCGCGACGCCGCGAAATGGACGGCCAAACAAGTCGAAGCGTTCAAACAGCCGATCCGCGACGATTATGAAGCGCAGGGCAATCCGTGGCACGCGACCGCGCGGCTGTGGGATGACGGCATCATCGACCCGGCGCAAACGCGCGATGTGCTCGGCCTGGCCTTTGCGGTGACGCTGAACGCGCCAATCCCCGACCGGCCGCAGTTCGGCGTGTTCAGGATGTGATCCCAGTGGACGCGAGCGCATCAATTCCTCCCCGGAACGGGGAGGGGGACCGCACGGAGTGCGGTGGAGGGGGCCCACGCGTTGTCCGAACTGTTGCAGCCTTGCTCTTTTCAGCAGCCGTGCCTGATCCAGGATCAGCAGCGCCCTCTCGCAATCTGATCGAACGGACCGAGGCTGCCTTAGTCGAGCAAATCAGATGCGATCAGGCAACTCAGCCTGCGGATGCGATAAATGCCATGTTGAGAAATAGGCTTGTTCGTTACGGCGACAATGAAGACGGCATTTACATGTTTGTCCCAAGACAGCCGTTGAAGTTTCTAGGTCTTCCGATTAGGCTCATATCTGCCTTCGACGAGAAGCCGATCCACGGTGTTCCAGGCTCGCGGATCTTTACCCCCGTTCCGCCCATACTTCTCGAGATTGATGTTGCCGCACCAGTCAGCGTCCTGAAAAGGCGAGCCTCCGACGCTGGTTTGACAGCGAAACGGCTGTGGATTTCCTCGGGAGGCAATTACACGTCTCATTTCGGAGGCAAGATTCCGAGGACCTCAAGCATCACATGTCTATCGCCGCAATGATGGCGAAGTGTTGCCAAGCCGGCCTCGTCTACCACCTGGCGGCTGGTCCCCCTCGCCGTTTCGGGGAGGAATTGGCGTGATCACCTCCCTCCTCATCGCCAATCGCGGGGAGATCGCGTGCCGGGTGATCCGCACCGCGCGACGGATGGGCATCCGCACGGTCGCGGTCTATTCCGATGCAGACGCCAAGGCGCTGCACGTGCGCATGGCGGATGAGGCGGTGCACATCGGGCCGAGCCCGGCGCGGGAGTCGTATCTGCGCGGCGAAGTGATGATCGAAGCGGCGAAAGCGACCGGCGCGGAAGCGATCCACCCCGGCTACGGCTTCCTTTCCGAGAACGCAGACTTCGCCCAGGCTGTGATCGACGCCGGCCTGATCTGGGTCGGGCCGAAGCCGGTCAGCATCCGCGCCATGGGCCTCAAGGACGCGGCGAAGAAGCTGATGGCCGAAGCAGGCGTCCCGGTGACTCCCGGCTATCTCGGCGAGGATCAGGACCCGAAGCGTCTCAGGAAGGAGGCCGATACGATCGGCTATCCGGTGCTGATCAAGGCGGTCGCGGGCGGCGGCGGCAAGGGCATGCGCAAGGTGGATCGCGCCGAGGACTTCGATGACGCACTCGAGAGCTGCAAGCGCGAAGCCACATCCAGCTTCGGCAACGACGTCGTCCTCCTCGAAAAATGGATCGAAAGCCCGCGCCACATCGAGGTGCAGGTGTTCGGCGACAGTCACGGCAATGTCGTTCACCTGTTCGAGCGCGACTGCTCGCTCCAGCGTCGCCACCAGAAGGTCATCGAGGAAGCGCCCGCGCCCGGCATGGACGCGGAGACTCGCGAGGCGGTTTGCTGCGCGGCCGTGCGCGCGGCGCAGGCGGTCAGCTATGAAAGCGCGGGGACGATCGAGTTCATCGCCGACGCGTCCGAGGGCCTCCGCGCCGACCGCGTCTGGTTCATGGAAATGAACACGCGGCTCCAGGTCGAGCATCCGGTGACCGAGGAGATCACGGGGCAGGACCTGGTACTTTGGCAATTGGTTGTCGCTTCCGGTCACGAATTGCCGAAGCGACAGGACGAACTGTCGATCAGCGGCCACGCGATCGAAGCGCGGCTTTACGCCGAGGATCCGGCGAAGGGCTTCCTGCCGAGCGTTGGCAAGCTCGACTTCTTCCAGTTCGATAAGGAGGGGGTCCGGATCGACACTGGCTTCGAGAAGGGCGACGAGATCACGCCATTCTACGATCCGATGATAGCCAAGCTGATCACACATGCGCCAACCCGCGCAAAATCGATCGGGAAGATGATCAGCGCGATTAATCACAGCCGGATCTGGCCGCTGAAGACGAACGCTCACTTCCTGATGAATGCGGTGGGCCATCCCGAATTTGTTACCGGAGACATCGACACCGGCTTCATTGCTCGCTTTGAAGACCGACTTATCAGCAGGGAGGACGCGCATCCGAACCTGTGGCGGACTGCCGCGCGCACATTCGTCGAGCGCTTCAATGTCAGCCCGTTGGCCGGGTTTCGTTTGAATGCCGCTGCTGGCTGCCGGGTAACGCTGACTCACGACGGGGAAACGCGGACGGTCGACATTGCGTCGGACGACCCGTTCTCCATTGCTCGTGCCGAGTGGGAGGGAGATTCGCTTCTCCTTTTCATGTTCGGATCCGGGTACAAGTTCGACCTTCCGGGACGGGGAGGTGTAGTTGCGGGGCACGGTGTCCACGACGGCGAGATCGAGGCGCCGATGCCGGGCAAAGTGACCGCGGTCGACGTCGCGGCCGGCGACAAGGTTGCCAAGGGCCAGCGCCTGCTGACGCTCGAGGCGATGAAGATGGAGCATGCGCTGACCGCGCCGTTCGACGGCATTGTCGCCGAGCTCACCGCCACCGCCGGCGCCCAGGTCAGCGAAGGACAAATTCTGGTGAAGGTCGAAGCCGATGCGTAGATTCACTCTTCTCCTGACATTGCTCGTCACCGCCTGCGCCACGGCGCAGGAACCGCAGGGCGGCGCGCCGATGCCGCTGGTCAACGGCGCCGGGCAGCAGATCGGAACGGTGCGCGCCTGGCAGACTGCCGGCGGGGTCAGCTTCCACATCGCCGCCTCCGGGCTGACCCACGGCCTCCACGGCGTCCACGTCCACTCGGTCGGCCGCTGCGACCCGCCCGACTTCGCCAGCGCCGGTCCGCATTGGAACCCGGCGGGACGGCAGCACGGGCTCAACAACCCGCAAGGGCCGCACGCCGGCGACCTGCCCAACGTCGAGGTCGCGGCCAACGGCGTGCTCGGCGCGACGGTCGTGCTGCCCGGCGCGGCGATGGCGAACCTGCTCGACGCCGACGGCGCCGCGCTGGTGATCCATGCGCAAAGCGACGACTACAAGACCGACCCGAGCGGCAACAGCGGCGCGCGCATCGCCTGCGCGGTCCTCCGCCCCGGCGCCGAGCTCCGCTGACCGCGAATGCCGGTTACGGGCGCATGCCATTGCGGCGCGGTACGGATCGAGGCGCCGGGGTCGCCCGAATGGGTCGGGTCGTGCAATTGCAGCGTCTGCACCAAGCTTGGCTGGCTGGTCGCTTATTATCCCGACGACGGCGGCGTGCGGATCAGCGGCGAGACGGCATCCTACATCTGGGGCGACCGGATGATCTCGCTCCACCATTGCCCCAGCTGCGGTTGCGGGACCCACTGGGAGTCGACCGGCGAAAGCTACGGCCGCGTCGGCGTCAACGCCCGGCTGCTCGACGGCTTCGCGGTATCCGAGGGCAGAATGCTGTTCGACGGCGAGCCGCTCGAGGTCCGCTACCTCGACAATGCCAAGCCAGCTCGCTGATTTCATTTCACCTTGTTAACTAAGGTTAGTGCCTGTCCGGGATGGACGTCGTACCAAGCGCCATCACCGCCAGTGGCCTCAGCGTAGCGGTGACCGAGAGACAATGGAGAGCTCCCGCTGTGTCGTGGGACGTTCGTATGTCTTCTCCGCTCAAGATCTATCGCGTTTATTGCTACGACGCCGCGCACCAGGAACTCACGGCCGACTTCATCGAGGCGGCGAACGACGCGGACGCCATCGCTCAGGCACAAGCCACCGGGTTCGGCTCCAAATGCGAGATCTGGGACGGCCGGCGCCTGGTCGCGCAGCTCGAGGGCGAACGCCAGGCGGGCTGACGCCCTTTCGCGGGATCGGGCTTCGCCCCGGCGGCGCCACGCCCGGGCACATTCCACTTGCAGCGACGGGCGCAGCGGCGGAAGGCAGCGCTGCGCCGGAGCGGACCGTCCGGAGTCGCATGGCGTTTTTCAAGGTCCAATCGAGGGAGTTCGACCATGTCCAACACCCAAAGCGACCGCAGCCGGGTTTCGGCGAGCGATCCGAGCGAAGTGCGCTATTTCGCCCAGAAGCACGGACTGACCGACGACCAGGTGCGAGACCTGATCAAGCAGCACGGCAACGACCGCAAAACGCTCGAGGAAGCGGTCGCGACGATCAAGGGACCGGCCACGATCGTCTAAGGCCGCGGCGGCGGCTTCAATCATCGGCGGCGGGGGCGAGGCGTGAGATTTTCCTCGTGCGTTGCCACAGCTCGCACTGCGTCGAGAGGTTGAGGCGGCGGGCCTGGGCCATCGCGTCGGCGTCGTCGCACGCGGCGATCCACTCCGCGCCGCGGATCTTGCCGACACCGTCGAGGATATAGACGATGTAATTGGCCTCCTGCCGGCTTTCCTGTCGAATGGCTTGCTGCATCATGTCCCGCCCCATTTGAAAGTCGTTGTGGAGCGAGAACGATGACCGCGGCGGAGTTCATCCCGGCGAGACCGAACGCGGTGGCACGGTCACGCCGGGGCAAGCAGCTTAGCCGCGATAGCCGCCGGCCGGGCGGACGCGGATTCCGGTGACCGAGCCGTTATAGTCGACGTTGCAGCGGAAGCTGAGGCTGTTCGCCGCATAGGCCTGACCCCGATAGCCTTGGCCCTCATAGCCCTGGCCCTGATCGCCCTGGCCCTGATAGCCGTATTGGCCGCCATAGGCGCTGTTGTATCCGCCGCCGGAGCCCAAAGTCCCCGAGACGCGCAGGCCCGACGAGCGGCGCTCGACTTCGGTGATCGCCGTCACCCGCAGGCCCGCGGCGCGGTTGTACCCGTACCCATTCTGCTGGCCATATTGCTGGCCGTAGCGGTTGCCGTAACCGCCATAGCCGCCGCCGTACTGGGCCTGCGCCTGGGTCAGCGCGGCGCTGGCGCAGCGCGACACCGCCTGGCGGTCGGTGACGCTGTAGCGGTTGCCGAGCAGGCTATCGATGATCTGCTGAACGGGGTTCTGCGAATAGCCCTGGACATAGCCCTGGCCGTAGCCGGGGTAAGCCTGCTGGGGGTAGCCCTGCGGATATTGCTGCGGATATTGCTGCTGGTACTGCGGTTGCGGGTAATATTGCGCCGCGGCGGGAGCCGCGAGCGTTCCGATCGCCGCCGATGCGGCGAGAATGCTGGTGACGTTCATCATGGGAGTCCCTTCGCTCTCGACCGGAAAGCGCCGGTGAGTTCGGGGGTAGAACGAACGCCGCAACCAATTCGCTGCATCGACTGAGAACGACAGGAGGGCGGGGGGTGTGCCGGCTTTGGGATCTTGGGCGACGCGGCGCGGTGGCCAATCCAACAAAAGTTGACAAAGTTGACGCCATATATGCGCGGGGAGGTGCGCTTCGAAACGCAGCAATTGCAGCAAGCCTACACGTGCGCACGTGCCCGGGCGAACGCGCGGAGATCGGGTCGATTGAAGGCGCGCCGCGGCATGACATGCGGCGCGACAACAATCACAAAAGGGGTGCTGTAGGAAAATTGTTTCGGCTGGGCAGCCACCAAGCGGTGAGAGATAGGTCGTTAACATATTATTTGTCGGTCGCGGATGAATGAAGCGGGGCAGCGTCGCTGCACGCTCGCGCTCGGGGGCGAGTGAGTTCTTCAGGGAGTGAGTTCATGACATTTTCGATTCTTGTCGCTGCCGCAGCCGCGGCGGCGCAATCGGCCGCACCGCATTCGGCGGTCGATCCGGCCCAGGCGCGCGCTGCCGGTTATGCCCAGGCGCAGCAGGCGCTGTCGGGCGTCGGCGCCGTCCCGTTGCCGGCATCGCAAGTTCAGTTCGCGCCGGCGCCGGGATCACCGGTCGCCGCGCCGATGATGACCAGCGCCATCCTCCGCGTCGGCACCGAAGTGCCGCTGCGGCTCACGCAGGAGTTGACGACCAAGGGCAAGCAGCTGCGCGTCGGCGACCGCTTCCATCTCGAAACGTCCGAGCCGGTCATCGTCCAGGGCGTCAACGTCATTCCGGTCGGCAGTCCGGCCGTCGGCGAAATCACCGACGTCCAGAACAAGGGCATGTGGGGCAAGTCGGGCCATCTTTCGGCGCGCGTGCTCTACGTCACCGTCAACGGGCGCCAGATCAAGCTCAGCGGCGCGTTCGACGACAAGGGCGTCGCGGGCGGCGTCGGCGCGGTCGCGGTGTCGGCGATCGTCTTCCTGCCCGCCGGCTTCTTCATGACCGGCACCAGCGCGAAAGTGCCGGCCGGGTCGATCGTCAAGAGCTTCGTCGACGAGGATGTGCCGCTGTCGATGCCGGTCGCCGCGCAGGCGCCGCTGCAGGTGGGCGGTTCGGCAGCGCCGATGACGGTTGCGGCTGCGGCGGCAGGTCAGGCGCAGCACTAGGCTTCGGAGGAAGGCAGCACGATCCGTCGTGCTGCCTTCCTGTCGCAGGCAATTTAGTCGGGGTTGGCGCCTTCGCTTTTGTTCTCGAGCACCTTGCCGGTTCTCGCGTCGACGCCCACTTCGAACGTCTTGCCCGCGCTCTTGATGTCGAACGAATAGCGCAGGCCGGTCCCGCCGCTTTCCTTCTCGAGCTCCTGATCGGTGATCCGGCCGGGGCGCGAAGCGGTCGCGGTCGCGCGCGCCTGGGCGAGCGAGACCTTGGCCAACGGCAACAGCTCGGACCCGGCGAAACGACCGCCGCCAGTCGCGGCCATCGCACCGGTCGCGCCGAGCGACGCGGCGGCCGTGAAACACAGCAATTTACGCATCATATTCTCCACGAGGATATTCTCCACAGAAGGCAAAAATGCCTCGTCCGATCAAATAGTTGTTCGAAGTTTGCACGGAGATGAACCTCGACGGCGCGCTGCGTCCGGGGCGGCCGGCTCCTGCGCCCAATCTTCACCAATGTTCACGGTCGTGAAGCATCTTGCGCCGCTCCGAAACGCAGCAAACGCAGCGATCCCACACGCGTGGGCACGGGCGCGTGCGTGCGCATGGGCGCGCGAGGAAGCCGAGACGACGGGTGGCGCGGGGCGGCGAAGGAGCGGCGTGCTTCGACATGGCTCAGGACAGGCATCCGCGAGCTTAAGCCACAAAAGGGGTGCTGTAGGACAGGACTTTTCAGACGCGTCGGCGCCTGAATAGGCAAGCGCCTGCACGGTATGCCTATCGTTTACCGTTACGCCGGCGGGAGCTCGGTCATCCGCGGGACCTTAGATCTTTGCATCTGAGGCGGGGGCGAAAGTGATCAAGGCTGGGTCGTGCGCGCCACCGCGGCCGTACTCGCTCTGCTCGCGGTGGCGCATCGCCTCCGCCATGCTGGTCACCTTGCCGGGGGCAAGCTCGCCGAGCCGCTCGAGGTCATGAATCTCCGCCAGTCTCTTGTAAGCTTTCGCCATCTCGCTGTGGCTCCGCCGAGCCGCACGGCATGATGCATTGAGCGCCGCTTCACATTCGTCCCGCGCCCGCGCGCGGAAATACTCCACCGACTCGCGTTCCATGGCTGTACCCCCGTGGCGAGGAGGCGCCTGAAGACCTCGAATGACAAGCCGTTAAGGGTGGTGCGGGGCACTGGTGCGCCGATGTGAAGCACCAGCGGAGTTCATCGCGCAGGCATTTGCCTGCAGGGATTGCGTATCGTTTACCAGCTTCGCGCGCAAATCATCCCGGGATGATTGAGCACGAGGCTCACGGCGGCAGGATGGCGACCCGTGCGACCATTTTTGCACAATTTCGCATATTGGCGCAGCGTTCGTCGGCGCTCGTGCTCGGGGAGCGAGTCGCAGGGGAAGTAATCCATGTTCTCGGGTATTGCGTTGGTTGCGGTTGCCGCAGCCCAAGTGGCTGCGCAGCAGCCATTAAATCTCACATGCGGTGGCGGTGGCACAGCCAACAAGGCCACCGCGGTCAGCGGATATAGCAACACACAGGCATTTGGGACCGTCGGGACGACGCCTGTTTCTGGTAGCGCCCAGACCACGACGACCGTCTATGGAACGCGCCAGCAAGGCTTCGCGGATCAGGTGGATATTCGTCTATTCAGCGGTGACGATCGTATCCGTCTGCCCCGCACGCTTTTGCCGCCATTGCATGGCGGCTCGGACGGTTGGTTCAAGCTGAAGAACGTAAAGGCGGACGAGCGCTCAATTCACGCCAGCGCAGCGGTCAACTTTATGAACAATCCAAAGGTCTACATCGACCGCGTGACGGGGACGATTTCGATCTCTGGGCGAGCCGGCGATTACTCGGGGCAGTGCCAGGCAACACCAGCCGACGCGCCGGCGAAGTTTTAGATGGCCGCTCCCCGTTTCAGTCGAGACCTTGAGAACACCCTACACGCCGCCCTGAAGGCGGCTGAACAGAGGCACCATCAGTATGCCACGCTCGAACACTTACTGATCGCGTTGATCGATGACCCAGCCGCAGCGAAAGTTATGGTTGCATGCGGTGTTAATCGTGACGAGCTGCGAAATGATGTCAGTGCTTACTTGGAAAATGATTTAAAAGCACTAGACATTCGGACTACCAAAAATAAGAAACGCAAGACTAAGGATGATAATGCAGTCCTAGCTGCTTTTGACGAGAGTGGGCCGGTCCCGACGTCCACTTTTCAACGGGTAGTACAGCGAGCGATTTTGCACGTTCAATCATCAGGACGGGATGAGATCAATGGCGCAAATGTCCTCGTAGCCCTTTTCAGTGAACGCGAAAGCTACGCAGTCTACTTTCTTCAAAAGCAGGATATCAGTCGCCTTGATGCGGTGACATATGTCTCGCATGGCGTCGGGAAATACGAAGGCGAAATTCCCGGTGAACCTGAAGGTGCAAGACCGGTCGAAATAGCAGAGCGCGTTAATCGCGTATTCCGCGACGATCTAAAGGTGATTCCAGATATAATCCCGCAAAAACCGGTTCTAAGTACGCCGAGAATTGCCCAAAAGATGACCGAACTTGCTATCGACCTAATCGAGCAGTCGTCCCTAAGTTCGGCATCCCCTGAGGAGCTTTCAAGGTCACTCATCACGATTGGAATTTATGGTCCTTGGGGATCTGGGAAATCAACGCTGCTTCGTTCCTTAGGGAAAGAAATGGCTATCAACGGATTTGCGACCGTCCATATAAACACGTGGAAGTGGGACGGCCAAGAAGATATTTTCACGTTCATGAATAGAGAGCTGCTTCGAAGTCTGTCCAAGGTACCGAGCGTGAAGTGGCGAGCTATTGTAATTAAAGTCTTACTTAAGATTAGATACAACCTTAAGCGGCTGAGTGCCTGGGTCAGCTTGATCGTTGGCTTTGTAGTCACCGTACTCTTCGTCGACTGGAAAGCCTTCTCTGCTGAGCAGTTCGCGAAGGGGACGCTTGCCGGCATTCTTGCGGCAGGCTTGGTGACGGTATTGGCTAAACCTGCCGCTTCACTGCTTGAGAAGCTCATGTTGGGAGAGCCCCATAACATTGATGCCCGACAATCTCTGTCCAAGTCCTACCGATATCTCGACTTTGTGCGTAGATTTACTAGATCAAAGCGACGGGGTCCTATCGTATTCCTGTTCGATGACCTGGACAGATGTGACAACAAAGTTGTTGTCGATTTCATTCGATCGATACACAGTCTGACATGCGACGGTAGCTTATGCGTGATCGCATGCGATGAGGAGTTCGCTGCGGCCGCCATTTACGCCCAATATAAACAGGTTGCGGAGTACATCGACGAAGGCAAGGAGTTCGGCCGTAGGTTCCTCGAAAAGATTATACAGGTACCATTTCGCCTTCCGGAAGTATTCAAGGAGGATCTGAGGGAGATCGGAATCATGCCGATCTCGGGCATATCTACGCCATTGGCGTCAGGAGATTATGTTACCGACTCCGCCGAGGTGGGTACGTCTGATGTAACTCCCGACCTAGGAGACAAGCCGGATCAGCCTTCGGTAAGCGAGGCCCGTCTTTGGGAGATCTGCGGTACGATCCTAGCTCTGGTCGTAGAACCAGCGGGATTGGAGCTTCGGCAGGCGAAAATGCTTTCAAATGTCGTGAAGCTCTATTCGATGATATTTCCGCCGATTGACGAGATTTCAGCCGAGCGTCTGGTAACATTCCTTATAGTCAATTACGTGGATCGTGACTGGATCACATCTCGCTACTTTGATGCTCCAAAAAAACCATCGCTACTGGACCCTGTAGAAGCAGACCTTCGTATGCGTCTCGGTGATGATCCTGCTGCGCTCGCACGCCTTTTCCGCATGTTGGGTTTTCGACGCAGCGCTGCCGATCTTTTGGCACGGAAGGAAGAGCCTAGCGGACAGGCGGAGTAATCTACTTCGCCCCAATCAAATGCGGCTCGTCCACCGCCACCTTCCGCGTCCGCTTCACCCGCTTCGGCGCCACGTCGACGACGACCGGTTTCACGCTCGCGCCCCCGGATCAAGTCCGGGGCTCGCCTTCGGCTCGGCTAATTGCTTCGCAAGCATCGGCCGTGCCCGTCATTTAGCGGCCATAAGATCGGGCTCTTCCAGCTCAACTTTCCGCGATCGCTTGGGACGTTTCGGTGTGGTCTCAACAATGACGGGCTTGATGGATGCTCTTTCGAGCATGGGTTTTAAATACATCCCCGTCGCCGACAGCGGCGCCTCGGCGATCCGCTCGGGCGGGCCTTCGGCGATGATCTCGCCGCCGTTGACCCCGCCGCCCGGCCCCAAATCGATCACCCAGTCCGCCGTCTTGATGACGTCGAGGTTGTGCTCGATCACCACGACCGCGTTGCCGGTGTCGACCAGGCGGTGGAGGACTTCGAGCAATTTGCGGACATCCTCGAAATGGAGGCCGGTGGTCGGCTCGTCGAGGATGTAGAGCGTGTTGCCGGTCGCGCGGCGGGACAGCTCCTTGGAGAGCTTGACGCGCTGCGCCTCGCCGCCGCTCAGGGTCGTCGCCGACTGGCCGACCTTGATGTAGCCGAGGCCGACCTCCTGCAGCATGCGCATCTTGTCGCGGATGCCGGGGACCGCCTTGAACAGCTCGGCCGCCTCCTCGACGTTCATGTCGAGCACGTCGGCGATCGAGCGGCCCTTGAACTTCACCTCGAGCGTCTCGCGGTTGTAGCGCGCGCCGTGGCACACGTCGCAGGTGACATAGACGTCGGGCAGGAAGTGCATCTCGATCTTGATCAGGCCGTCACCCTGGCACGCCTCGCACCGCCCGCCCTTGACGTTGAAGCTGAAGCGGCCGGGCTTGTAGCCGCGCGCCTTGGCCTCGGGCAGGCCGGCGAACCAGTCGCGGATCATGGTGAAGGCGCCGGTGTAGGTCGCGGGGTTGCTCCGGGGCGTGCGGCCGATCGGCGACTGGTCGATGTCGATCACCTTGTCGAGATTTTCGAGCCCGGTGATCTTGCTGCACGGGCCGCACGGGATGCGCGCGCCGTTGAGGACGCGGGCGGCGCCCGAATAGAGCGTGTCGATGGTCAGGCTCGACTTGCCGCTGCCGCTGACCCCGGTGACGCAGGTGAAGGTGCTCAAGGGGAAGGCGGCGGTGACGTCGCGCAAATTGTTGGCGGTGGCGCCGTGGACGGTGACGAACTTGCCGCTGCCCTTGCGGCGGGTGGCGCGGAGCGGGATCTCGCGGCGGCCGGTCAGATAATCGGCGGTGAGGCTGTCGGTGCAGGCCAAGAGGTCGTCGAGCGTGCCCTGGCAGACGATCTCGCCGCCGTGGACGCCGGCGCCGGGGCCCATGTCGATCACATGGTCGGCGGCGCGGATCGCCTCCTCGTCATGCTCGACCACGAGGACGGTGTTGCCGAGCGACTTGAGGCGCTGGAGGGTGCCGAGCAGGCGGTCGTTGTCCTTCTGGTGGAGGCCGATCGAGGGCTCGTCGAGGACGTAGAGGACGCCGGAGAGGCCGGAGCCGATCTGCGACGCGAGGCGGATGCGCTGGCTTTCGCCGCCGGAGAGGGTGCCGCTGGTGCGGTCGAGGTGGAGATAGTCGAGCCCGACATTGTGGAGGAATCCCAAGCGCTCGTTGATCTCTTTCAGGATCGCCTTGGCGATTTCGTTCTGGGTCGCGGTGAGCTTCTCGTGGAGCGCGGCGAACCAGGCGAAAGCGTCGGCGACGCTGCGGCGGGAGGACATCGAGATGTCCTCGCCGGCGATCTTGACGCTGAGCGCTTCGGGCTTGAGGCGGGCGCCGTGGCACACTTCGCACGGGCGTGACGACTGGTAGCGCGACAGCTCCTCGCGCATCCACGCGGACTCGGTCTGGAGCATGCGGCGGTTCAAATTGCCGATGACGCCCTCGAACGGCTTCTTGACCTCGTAGCTGCGCTTGCCGTCGATGAAGCGCAGGGTCACGGGGCGGCCGCCGGTGCCGAACAGGATGACGCGCTGCGCCTCCTCGGGCAGGTCCTTCCACGGCACGTCGAGCTCGAAATCGTAGGCGCGGGCGAGCGAGCTCAGCACCTGCATGTAATAGGGGCTGGGCGGGTTGGATTTGGCCCAGGGGACGACCGCGCCCTTGCGGATCGACAAAGCGTGGTTGGGGACGACGAGGTCCTCGTCGAACACCAGTTTCTCGCCGAGGCCGTCGCAGGCCGGGCAGGCGCCCTGGGGCGCGTTGAACGAGAACAGCCGCGGCTCGATCTCGGCGATGGTGAAGCCCGAGACCGGGCAGGCGAATTTTTCGGAGAAGACGATGCGGCCAGGCGGGGCGTAGTCGAGCTTCATGCCGCTTTCGGATTCGGCAGCACCTTCGACCGGGTCTGCCGGGTCGAGGAAGGCGAGGCCGTCGGCGAGCTTGAGCGCGGTCTCGAAGCTGTCGGCGAGGCGCGGCTCGATCCCTTCGCGGACGACGATGCGGTCGACCACGACCTCGATGTCGTGCTTGTACTTCTTGTCGAGCGCGGGGGCTTCCTCGATCGGGTAGAAGACGCCGTCGATGCGGACGCGGGTGAAGCCGGCCTTCTGCCACTCGGCCAGCTCGCGCCGGTACTCGCCCTTGCGGCCGCGGACGACCGGAGCGAGCAGGTAGTGGCGGCTGCCGTCGGGGAGCGCCATCACGCGGTCGACCATCTGGCTGACCTGTTGCGCCTCGATCGGCAGCCCGGTCGCGGGCGAATAAGGCACGCCGACGCGCGCCCACAGCAGGCGCATGTAGTCGTAGATCTCGGTCACCGTGGCGACGGTCGAGCGCGGGTTGCGGCTGGTCGTCTTCTGCTCGATCGAGATGGCCGGCGAGAGGCCGTCGATATGCTCGACGTCGGGCTTCTGCATCATCTCGAGGAATTGCCGCGCGTAGGCGGAGAGGGACTCGACGTAGCGGCGCTGGCCCTCGGCGTAGATGGTGTCGAAGGCGAGGCTCGACTTGCCGCTGCCCGAGAGGCCGGTGATGACCGTCAGGCTCTCGCGCGGGATGTCCACGTCGATGCCCTTGAGGTTGTGCTCGCGCGCGCCGCGGACGGAAATGTGGGTCAGCATACTGGTGCTTCGTTCCGCTTCTGTTCTAGTCTAGCGCGAGGGGGCGCGGCCGGTCAACGCCGCTTGCGGAAATATGGGTGCGCAGAAGCGAATTGCCAGATTAGCGCGCCGCGAGGGCTGCCGTCACATCTGGATCACCTTCGTCGATGGAGTCGTGACGCTTGTCGATGGACGGTGGATGGGTTAGCGGTTCGCTGCCCATAGCGGCACTATCTCATTGCATTGGCGGGGAAAAATCATGCAGGTTTCGGGCTTTAACACATTCACGCGTGCGCGCGCCGCGGCGCTGCTGCTCGCGGCATCGACGGCTTGCTGGACGATTCCGGCGGGAGCTCAGACCTCGGCCGCAACCGCGACGACCGTAGTGACTCCGGCGCATGCTAAGCTCGGCACTTGGGGGGTCGACCTTTCGGCGCGCGACATGTCGGTGAAGCCGGGCGAGGACTTTCAGAAGTACGCATCGGGCACGTGGCTCGCCAAGACCGCGATCCCAGCGGACAAGCCGGAGGTCGGCTCGTTCTACGAGGTATTCGACCTCAGCCAGGACCAGCTCAAAGCGCTAGTCACCAGCGCTCCGGCGTCGAACAAATATGGAGCGCTCTACCAGAGCATGATGGAGGAAAACCGCGTCGAGCAGGTTGGCATCGCGCCGCTCAAGGCCGATCTTGCCAAGGTCGCGGCGATCAAGACCAAGGCCGCCTTCGCGCGGCACATGGGCACTACCCAGGGCGCGTTCGGAAGCTCGACCTTCGCGTTCGACGTCGAGCCCGATACCGCCGACGCGTCGATGGATGCGCTCTATGTGTACCAAGCCGGTCTCGGCATGCCGAACCGCGATTACTACCTCAAGCCGGCCTTCAAGCCGCAGCGCGATGCGTATCGCGCTTATGTCGAGCGTACTTTCAAGGCGATCGGTCAGCCGAACCCGGCGGCCGCGACAGGCCGCGTGCTGGCGTTCGAGACGGCGATCGCGAAGGTCAGCTGGGCGAGCGCCGACCGGCGGGACATCGACAAGACCAACAACCCGATGAGCAGCGCCACGCTTGCGAAATATGCGCCCGGCGTCGATTGGTCCGCTTTCTTCGCCGGCGCGAATGTTCCCGCGCAGAAGCGCATGATCGTCAACGAGAAAAGCGCGATCCGCGACATTGCGGCGCTCTACGCCAAGACGCCGCTTTCGACGCTGAAGGAGTGGGAGGCATTCCACACCGCCGACCAGGCTTCGCCCTATCTCAACAAGGCGATGGTCGACAGCCGCTTCGATTACGTGAAGACGATCAGCGGTGTGACCGAGCAGCGGCCGCGGTGGAAGCGCGCCGTGAGCCTCGTCGACGGTTCGCTCGGCGAGCTTGTCGGCCAGGATTATGTCAGCCGTTACTTCCCGCCTTCGTCCAAGGCGAAGATGGTCGAGCTGGTCGCCAACCTGAAGACGGCGATGGCGGCGCGCATCCAGGGCAACAGCTGGATGAGCGATGCGACCAAGAAAGCCGCGGTCGACAAGCTCGCCAGGATGGCGGTGATGGTCGGCTACCCTGACAAGTTCCGCGACTATAGCGCGCTCGAAATCCGGCCCGACGATCTTTACGGCAACGTCCAGCGCGCCAGCCGCTTCAACTACGCCTACGACATGGAAGACCTCGGCAAGCCCGTGAACCACAAGAAGTGGGGCATGAACCCGCAGACGGTGAACGCCTACAATGGCGGCGGCGAGAACAAGATCGTTTTCCCGGCCGGAATCCTCCAGCCGCCCTTCTTCGACCCCAACGCAGACGACGCGGTCAATTACGGCGGCATCGGCGCCGTGATCGGGCATGAGATGAGCCACGGCTTCGACGATCAGGGCCGCAAATACGATGCCAGCGGCACCGTGCGCGATTGGTGGACCCCCGAGGACGGGAAAAGATTCGACGCCGAGACGAAGGTCTTCGGCGACCAATATGCAAAGTTCGAAGCGGTCCCCGGCGCGTTCGTGAACCCGAAGCTTACGATGGGCGAGAATATCGCCGATTTTGCCGGCATCCAGGTTGCGCTCGATGCCTATCACCGTTCGCTGAACGGCAAGCCCGCGCCGGTGATCGACGGACTGACGGGCGAGCAACGCTTCTTCCTGGCGTTCGCCCAGGTGTGGCGCGAGAAGCAGCGCGAGGATGCGCTGCGCAGCCAGGTCACGACCGATCCGCACAGCCCGGGCCGGTTCCGGGTGCTCGGGCCGCTGCGCAACGTGCAAGCCTGGTACGACGCGTTCGGGATCACGCCCGACAATTCGATGTACATCCCGCCGGAGAAGCGCGCGCACATCTGGTAAGCTGCCGGCGATGAGCCGGCGGCGCGAACCGTCACAGGTCTGTACCTCCAGCACACGGAAGTGCCCCCTTGCGGCGCGCATTTCCGCGCCGATCTTCAGTGTCTGAAGAGCGGACAATTGGAGCAGTAGATGGCCCGGATTTCGACCTTGCTGTTGCGAAACCTCGACGACGTATTCGGCGAAACTGACCCCGTGCGCCGTCGCTCGGCGATCGATGAGATATTCCACGAAGACGCAGTGTTCTACGATCCCAAAGGCGGGATTTATCGCGGCCGCGACGAAATTGATCGAATCGCCGGCGTGATCAAGGCGACCCATCCCGACTTCAAGTATCAGCCGCTCGGTGAACCCGAGGAAGTCGGCGATGGCGGCAGGGTCCGGTGGGTGTCGGGCGCGCCCGGCAAAGCGCCGGAATATGCCGGAAGCGATTTCATCATTGCTCGCGGGGGGAAGATCGCCGCCGTCTATCTCTTTTTCGACCAGCTCCCCGGACAGCCATTGTATTCGCTTTCGTCCAGCGGCGAGCGCTGATGGTCGCTATGGGTCGAAGGCGAGCAATCAAGACTCAGGCGAGCGCATAGCTCGCCACCTCCTCGTAATGCGCGCCGTGCCGTGACAGGCGGCTTTCGAACAGGGTGAATTCGTGCACTTCGAACGGATCGGACGCCAGGCCCCGCGTGCGCTCGAGGAAGCTCGCGAGCTCGCGCGCACGGCGGCCTTTCCAGCGCGCGAGCGTGATGTGCGGGTGGAAGGCGCGGCGTTCGGGCTCGAGGCCGGCGGCGACGCACGTACGCTCGACCTTGGCGGCGAGCGCGGCCAGCGGCGGCTTGGGGTCGACGCCGGCCCACAATGCGCCGGAATTGCGCTGCTCGAAGCGGCCGACGCCGCTGACGCGCATTTGAAAAGATTCGGCGCGGATCCGGCCGAGCGCATCTGCCAAGTCCTCGGCGAACGGCCGCTCGACCTCGCCGACGAAGCGCAAGGTCAGGTGCAGCTGCTCGTCGTCCTGCCAGCGGAAGTCGGCGCTGTCGTCCATCGCGTCGATCAGCAGGTCGCGGATGTGCTCGGGCGGGCGGATGGCGACGAACAGCCGATGCATGGCGGCCGGTTAGCGCATTGCCCGGCGCCGGACGAGCGACCGCTTACGTGGAAATGGCTGCCAGTGCGGCGAGCCTTTGCGCCGCAACGTCGATCAGCTGGATTTGGGCGAGGTGTCGCTCGCAGGTCGGCATGTCCTGTGCGAGATCCTCGGCCACTCGCCGGAGCGTCTGTTCGAGTTCGAGAAGCTCGTTCCGGACGTCGCTGGCTCGCTTGGGCGTCAACGAGCCGGCTGCAGCCATTCCCCGCGGGGAAGTGCCGCTCTTGTGCGAGTAGACGAGTTCATCGATCTGTTGCTGCTGGGTCCGGACGCCGCGCGGCAGCCAGTCCGCCAGGGAAATGGCAGAGTCGAAACGGACGCCTGCGCGATTGCCGCTGTGCCACGCGACAATCCCCGATGCGGTCAAGTGGCCGCGGCTCACTCGCACCGGCGAACCCGCAGCCGGCAAGACGGCCGCCTCGATCAACGCGCCGTAGGGAGACATGTTGCGGACCCGCACTGGCCCGAACGCCTCGGCGGAGGCGATCGTTGCGACGACGAAGATATTGCTCCGCGAGTCGGTGCCGGCGCGCCGTTCCTGTTCCGGTTCCATTGCCTGAATTGCCACCGCGCCTTCCATTACGGTTGCGTAGGCGGGCGACTGCTAAAGCCCCAATAAGCTTCACACCGTAACGGATGTTTCTGTGAGCGCGGCAAACCCGCGATCCATTCGGCCACGCTCACCGCCGTCGTTTACTGTGCGTTCACGGGTGGTTCCAATCGGCCCCTGCCCATGCCACAACAGCGCTTCGGCAGGGGGCGCTGGTGAGCGGCAAGAGCAGGCTCAGCGAAGAGGAATATGACGAGCTCCTGAAGCCGATGGCGAAGGAGCTCGGCGCGATGGCGCGCTGGGTATCGGAGACGAACCAGCGCATGGTCGTCCTGTTCGAAGGGCGCGACACGGCCGGCAAGGGCGGATCGATCGACATGTTCGCGCGGCTCCTGAACCCGCGCCAATGCCGCGTGGTCGCGCTGCCGAGCCCGAACGAGCGCGAACGGTCGCAATGGTATTTCCAGCGCTACATCGAGCATCTGCCCGCGGCCGGCGAAATCATCCTGTTCGACCGCAGCTGGTACAATCGCGCCGGCGTCGAGAAGGTGATGGATTTCTGTACGCCCGACCAGACGCAGGACTTCCTCAACGCCGCGCCCGAGTTCGAGCGCCACCTGGTCGACGACGGCATCTTGTTGTTCAAATATTGGCTGTGCTGCGACCAGGCGGTGCAGGAGGAAAGGTTCGAGAACCGGCTCAACAATCCGATGAAACGGTGGAAGCTGTCGCCGATCGATATCAAGGCGCGCGAGCATTACGACGACTACACCGAGGCGCGCGAAATGATGCTGGCGGCAACGCATACCGAGTTCGCGCCCTGGACGCTGGTCGATTTCAACGATCAGCCGCTCGGCCGGTTGACGCTGCTGCGCGATCTGCTCGACCGCGTACCCGACACCGAGCTGCCGCTGGCGGAGATCATCTGGCCGCCGCTCGGGCACAAGCCGTTGAAGGAGCGATTCGGCGTGCTCGAGCCGATCGCGAATTATCGGATCGGAGAGCATGATCACGGGCACAAGCACGGGCACGGCTGACGAAATCAGGGAATGCGCCGCGCCTTCGAAGGGGGACAGGGGATGCCTGCACGCAAGCTGCTAGTTCAGATCACCATCTATTATCTGGTCATCGGCATGGCCGTGTTCGTCGCGCTCAAGCTATGGCCCGGGGTGCGTGGCTATTTGCCGGTCGGCGGGGTCGAGCAGCTGATCAGCCAGCCGGCCAAGAACCCGCTGCAGGCCAGCGAAGCGGTGCGCGCGGCGCATGTCGCCAATCTCGGGCAGAGCATCTTCTGGCTGGTCGCCGCGATCATCTCCGCGATCATGGTCTCGCTGCCGGTCAGCTGGGTCTACATGGCGGTGCGCGCCGGCGACGATTACGATCAGTCGCTGGTCAACACGATCATCGTGTTGCCGATGATCGTCACCGGAATCGTGATCATCGTGCAGAACAGCCTGGCGCTGGCATTCTCGCTCGCAGGGATCGCCGGCGCGGTACGGTTCCGAAACTCGCTCAAGAGCTCGGGCGACGCTCTGTTCATCCTGCTGTCGGTCGGCATCGGGCTCGCCGGCGGGATCGGCGCGATCGAGCTTGCGGCGGTGATCAGCATCGCCTTCAATTACTGCTTCGCGCTGCTGTGGATCACCGAATATGGCGAGCGGGCGGGGATGAAGCGGTTCCTCGCCGACTATGACGGCATCCAGGAGCGCACGACGGTCGTCGTGGTCGAAGAAAAGTCTAGTTGACGCAGCGGTTGAGCACCCGCGCACCGGTCGATTGATCGGTCGCGATGTCAGCGAAGAACGGGTCGAGGAACGCGATCGCGCGCTGCTGCGTCCGCGCGTCGAGCCCCGGTGTCGAGGTGATCGCGGCGATCAGCTGAGGCCGCGCATCGCGAAACTGACGCGCCGCGGCGAGCGCCTCCGCATTATGCATGCAATAGCCGCGATACGCGCGCTGCCTGACGCTGGACAATTGGAGCTCGTCCGGCGGCGTTGCGTAGGGCGCCCCCACCAGGCCCGAGAAGTCGAAATCATAAGGCAACGGCACCGCCATCCCCGGCGCCGTGACGCCGATCAGTTTCGCGTTGTGGCAGCAATCCTCGCCCGCCGGGCCGGCACGCATCGACCAGTCGTGATTGGCGATCATATGCTGGAACAGGGCGTAGCGCGCCGCGTCGGCCGGGCTGAGGTCCGTGGCCGGGATTCGGCTCGGCGCGTGCGCTTCCCTCATGCCGTTGCGCCTGGCGACGTCCCTCAGATCCTCGATGAAATAACCGATGCGCGACGTGATCGGGCGGCCGCTTGGGTCCGTGTAATCGATGTTGGCCAGCCGCACGCGGAAGCTGCGCGGGCTCAGCACGTTGGCCATGCGGTAGATCGCATATTCGAGCAGCACATATTGCTGGAAGCCCGCCGTGCTACGGCAATGGGTAACGAGCTTGAGCTTGCCCTGGTGGACGAACAGCGAGGTCGCTGGCGGCGGCGATGTGAAATCGACGCGCAGCGGCGGAAATTCGCACACGTCGGCGCTGCGACGCGTGATGCCGCGAAGCTGCAGACTCACAGGCAGGACCTGTCCCGCCGGGTCGGTCAGCGTCCCACTAACGGCGCCCTTGCCCTCGCGGTTGCGGCCAAGCTGCGTCACCGGCGCCCGGATCGTGATGTGGATCGGGTCGCCGGCGGCGAACAGAGGCTCCGGCGCCTGGGCTGCAACGGGCGCCGCCGCGCCAAGCAAGGCGCAAGCAAGCGCCGACATCCATGTCCTCATGGCCCCCTCCTTCATTCCTTACGGCGAGCGCGCCACGCTGTGCGCGGTCATCACGTCGCCTTTAATCTCGAGCCAGGTCAGCGGCCCGCCGTAAAACCGCGAGATCCCGGTATCGATGCGCGCGAGACGGCCACCGAACAGGATCTGGATCCCCGCAAGGCCCGGCGTGTGGGCGACGACCAGGCGTTGCGCATGGTAGGCGGCCAATACGGCGCCGAGCTCCTGCTCCGGTGTCAGCGGCGGAGTTGCCGGTTTCGCAGCGGCGCGAGCGGCCTGCGCGTCAGGATCGGCGGTAACCAGTCCGCGGTACCATAACGGCCCCAACGGATCGGACAGGATGCTCGCCGGGCTGTCGTCGCCCGCGGCCATGGCCGAAGCGACCCGCCGGTTGACCTCTTCCATCGGCAGCCTGGCATATTCGGCGCTGAGGCCGCCGTGCGCGAACAGGGTGCCGCCGACCCGCGCGATTGCCGGGTTGCGCGTCGCCCATTTGCCAAGCTCGCCCGACGGGCTCCAGGCGAGCCTGTGCTCGACCCAGCCGAGCGGGTGCTCGGCCATCCAGGCCGCGCGAACCTGCTCCGCGGTCGCCTTGGGGTTTGCGATGCGCGCAGCCGCCTCGAGCGCTGCGCGATTGGCCTGGTAGACGCGCTCGCGGCGCGCGGCGGACTGGCCGTCGACAAACGCCGCATATTCGCCCGGCGTCGTATAGCGATTGTCGCCGAGCAGGTTCATCGCCTCGTGATTGCCGAGGACGACGATAACCATTCCACCCTTGCGCGGCGCTTCCTTTTGCAGCTGCTGCAAGCTGCGGACGATCTTGAGCGAATCCGCCCAGCGATCTGTGATGTCGCCCATCTGGACGAGAACGGTCTTGCCGCCCGCCCAACGGCCGGAGCCATCGATCAGCCCAGCGGCGCGCGCGATGTCACGCCACGCGGAATAGTCGCCGTGGAGGTCGCCGACAGCGACGATGCGTTGCGGCGCTGCCGCGGCTGCGGGGCCGGCGAGGATGCCGCTCAACGCCGCAAGCGCGAGCGCTGCGATGCGGACCATCGGCTTGACGCGGGTCACTCTCGGCCCCTCCGGCATGGGCCTTAGTGTCGCACTGCTTCGGGCGATGGGCAATGCGGCTGCTTCGTACGCAATCATGAACAGGCGTTCAGCCATTCGCCCGTTTGTCGTGTTTCGCTTGAAGTCCCTTCGGGCATCCACGATATATTCGAACGTAGCGAACGGGCCCTTCGCCCGCGCAAAGGAGATAGAATGGCCAACTGGCAAGACCCGCAGACGACCGGCGCGACCGCCGCGACGGTAAGCGTACCGCGCGCCGCCCGCGATGTGGGCCTACGGTCCTACATGTTGTCGGTGTACAACTACATGGCATCGGGCGTGCTGCTGACCGGCATCGTCTCGATGCTGTTCGCGAACTCGAGCCTGATCAACCTGATCGTCAATCCGGCGACGGGGCACGCGACGCCGCTGTTCTGGGTCGCTTTGTTCGCGCCACTCGGGATCGTGTTTGCACTGAGCTTCGGCATCAACCGCATCTCGGCCGGTACCGCGCAAGTGCTGTTCTGGCTTTATGCGGCGCTTGTCGGCGTACAGTTCTCGAGCCTGTTCCTGGTCTACACCGGCGCTTCGATCGCCCAGGCTTTCTTCGCCACGGCCGCAGGTTTCCTCGGACTTAGCCTCTACGGCTACACGACCAAGCGCGATCTGTCGGGCTTCCGCACCTTCCTCATCATGGGCGTTGTCGGCATTTTCGCCGCGCTGCTGATCAATATCTTCCTGCGCTCACCCGCGCTGGACCTTGCGATCAGCGCGATCGGAGTGCTCCTGTTCGCGGGCCTCACCGTTTACGACACGCAGAAGATCAAGAGCATCTATTTCGCGGTCGCGGGGAACGGCGAGGCGATGGCCAAGACCGCGGTCATGGGCGCGCTCAACCTGTACCTCGACTTCATCAACATGTTCCTGTTCCTGCTTCGGTTCATGGGCAATCGCCGCTAACCGCCGCGGGACAGGGCAAAAAAGAGAGGGCCGGCGGAGCGATCCGCCGGCCCTTTTTCTTTAGGGGCAATTCCGGTCCTGCCAGTTCAAGCGGACGGTTGGCAGGACCGGACTTGTGCAAAGCAGCCGGGGGGTAAGGTGGCTGCGAAACCGGTTTAACCGAGTCGGTGTTAAGCTTGATCGAATGGACATGGTTAGCGAAACGAAAAGAAACGGCGCCCTTCGATGCGGGCGCTTGGCTGCTCGGTCTCGGATCGACTAACGAGCGATCGACAAAAGCACAGGCGCTCGTGCGAAGGAGAATTTCGATGTGCGATAGCGACAATCACCAGGGTTACATCGCCGACACGTCCTTCACCCGCCGGTCGGTCGTGCTGACCATTTCATCGGTTGCCGCCATTGCCGGACTGCCGACCGCCGCCCTGGCCGCGAATGTCACGGAAACGGACGTGATGGTCCCGACGCCCGACGGCTCGGCGGATGCGGTGCTGTTTCATCCGGCGGGGAAGGGTACGTGGCCGGCCGTGTTGATGTGGCCCGACATCCTCGGCCTGAGGCCCGTATTCAGGGAAATGGGTCGCCGGCTCGCGGCCGAAGGCTATGTCGTGCTGGTGCCGAACCCCTTCTACCGGACCAAGCGCGCGCCGATCGTGACCGGCGAGTTCGACTTCAATGATCCGAAGCAGGTCCAGCCGCTCCTCGCCTTGAAGGCCACCTTGACCGACGCCGCCATCGACAAGGATGTGGCGGCGTTCATCACCTTCCTCGACAAGCAGAAGCAAACCAATCGCCGCAAGGGCGCAGGGGTGCAGGGCTATTGCTTCAGCGGCCCGTTCGCATTCCACGCCGCGGCGGTCCGATCGGACCGGATCCGCGCGGTCGGCAGCTTCCATGGCGGCGGCCTGGTAACCAAGGACGCGAACAGCCCGCATTTGCTGATCCCCAAGACGAAGGCGAGCTTCGTGGTGGCGATCGCGCGTAACGACGACCAGAAGCAGCCCGAGGCGAAGACCATATTGAAGGCGGCGTTCGCAGCCGCCAAGCGTCCGGCGGTGGTCGAGGTTTATCCCGCGGATCATGGCTGGTGCGTGCCGGGCAGCCAGGTTTACGATCACGCGTCAGCAGAGCGGGCCTGGGCCGAGTTGCTGCGCCTGTATCGCGCGAACCTCGCCTGACGCGGGCGCTTAGACCGGCTGCGGCTGAGCAGGGCTTGCCTGCATCTCGGCGATGATCGCTTCGTCGATCTCATTCGCGCGCTTGTACGCATCGCGCGCCTGCAGACGCTCGCGGTATCTGAGGAAGCTGTCGCGCTCGGGCAGCATGCCGAATTGCAGCGGGAACATGATCTGCGAGCCGACATAGACGTCGGCGGCCGTGAAGCGGTTGCCGCAGACATAATCGTGCAGCGACAATAGCTCGTCGACGGCCGCGACAGCTCTTTCGAAATTGCCGTAGCCGAACATGCGTTCGCGCTCCTGCGGCACCTGCCAGCCCATCGCCTGGTTGGAGACGGCGGCTTCGAGCGGACCCGCGGCGTAGAACAGCCAGCGGTAATAATCGGCCTTCTCTTCCTCGCGTGGGCCGAGCCCCGCCTGCGGGAAGACATCGGCTAGATAGGCGCAGATGGCCGCGCATTCGGTGACCACGCGGCCGTCGTGCTTGATCGCCGGCACCTTACCGAGCGGATGGACGGCGAGATAGTCCGGGCTCTTCATCCGGTCGTAGGCGATGACTTCGGTCTCGTAGAGCTGGCCGACCTCCTCGAGCATCCAGCGGACGATCCGTCCGCGCGACTGCGGGTTGGTGTAGAAAATGAGGTCGGCCATTTCGCGACTCCTCGTTTGGAACAAAGCACGAACTACTCCCGTTCGAGCGCCTGCTCAAGCATCACCAGCATGGCTTTCAACGATCGCACGCGAATGGCGCCGCGGCCCACGGCGCCGAAATGCTCCTCGCGGGCGAGCGTCGGGCCGCCGCGACGCGCCAGTGCCATGTGCACCAGGCCTTCTTCATTGCCGGGCCCCGCCGGCCCGGCAAAGCCGGTGACGCCGATCGCCAGGTCCGCCCGGCTGCGCTTGAGTGCCCCTTCCGCCATCGCCCGCGCGACGACTTCGGAGACTGCATCATTTTGATCGAGGAGGCTCGGCTCGATCCCGAGCAACTCGGCCTTGGCGTCCTTGGTGTAGGCGACGAAGCCGCGCTCGAAGCCGTGTCCGGCGCCTTCGATGTCGGTCAGCAAAGCGGCGAGCATTCCGCCTGTGCAACTCTCGGCGGTGGCGACCGTGAGGTTACGGTCGCACAGCCGGTGCATCAGCCGCTCGGCCTGCTGGTCCAGATGATCGGGAAGCGCAGGCTGGAGCGTCTCGCTCAACCGCGCTCACCCTTCTTGGGCGCTGGCGCGGGAAGGGAAGTGGCTGGACCGCCGCGCTCGACCGCCGAGCGGTCGCGCGCCGCGCGGAATTCGCTGTCCGGGCTCCAGTTTGGCCACTCGCGCGAATTGGCGAGGTGAAGTCCAAGCTGGTGCAGCAGCTCCGAATCCTCGGCCATGCCGGATAGGTCCCAGTTGGGCGACCATTCGTCGCTCGGCTGATGATAGTGGTTCTTGTTATAGTCCTCGGTGTGGGCCTCGCCCGCCGCCGTCCCGCCATTCACCAGGTCGAGCCCCGGCGTGAAGCTGATTGCCGGAACACCCTGCTGGGCGAAGGAGAAATGGTCGGAACGGTAGAATCCGCCGGTCTCCGGGTGCGGGTCGGGCGTGTAATAGCGGCCTTGCAGCTTGCCTTGCGCGATCAGGTCGTCGAGCAGCCCGAGCTTGGCGGTGCCCCGGATCGTGAAGTCCTTCTCTTTGCCCCAGACGTTCATCACGTCGACGTTGAGGACTCCGACGGTCTTGCCGATCGGGTAGAGCGGGTGGGCCGCGTAATATTTCGATCCGAGCAATCCTTTCTCCTCGCCGGTGACGGCGAGGAACACGATCGAGCGGTCGGGGCGCGGGCCATGGGCGAAGACACGCGCCTGCTCGATCAATTGGGCGATGCCGGTGCCGTTGTCGATCGCTCCATTGTAGATCCGGTCGCCGCGAGCATCGGGCGTGCCGATGCCGAGATGGTCCCAGTGCGCCGAGTAGATGATCGTCTCGTCCGGATATGTCTTGCCGGGCAGCAGCCCGACCACATTGTGCGAAGTGACGACATTGGTGTTGGCCGCATAATGGGCGGACAGGGTCGCTTTGAGCGGGATCGGCTGGAAGTCGCGCCGCCTAGCCGCCGCTTTGGCCTGCTCGAAATCCAGCCCCGAGCGCTGGAATAGCTGAACCGCGAGCGGCCGCTGGATCCAGCTTTCGAGCGACGAATGCTCGGCCGCGGGATTGTCGCGCACGATGTCGAACTGCGGGATAGTGTTGGAGTTCTGCACGACCCCCCAGCCGTAGGAAGCGGGAGCCGTCTCATGGACGATGATCACGCCCGCCGCGCCGCGGCGTGCCGCTTCTTCGAATTTGTAGGTCCAGCGGCCGTAATAGGTCATTGCCTTGCCGCCGAAATCGCCTTCCCCGCCTTCGAAGTCGGGGTCGTTGATGAGCAGGACGAGGATCTTGCCGTGCACGTCCTGGCCCTTGAAGTCGTCCCAGTTACGTTCGGGAGCCGCCACTCCGTAACCGACGAAGACCAACGGAGCGTTGTTGATGTCGACCTGCTTCGCGCCGTTGAGGGGCGCGAGCACGGCCATGTCGCCGCCCTGGCGAAGCGGAACGACTGTGCCGTTCTCGTTGAGGCTGAGCGACGGCGTGCCGGCGATCTCCGAACGCAGCAGCGGAACCGACTGGAACCAGCTCCGCTGCCCATTGACCATATCGCCGCCCGGCTGAGCGCCGGCGGCCTGGAACTGCTGCGCGATATAGTCGATCACCTTGGGCTCGGCGGGTGTCGCCGGGCCGCGCCCTTCGAACGCATCCGAGGATATCGCCTTGTCGATGTCGGACAGGCGCTGGGGGCTGAATCCGTCGATCGATGCGGCGGCCAAGGGAACCGCGGCCAGCGTCATTGCGCTCGCCGCAAAACAGCGGGTCATCCTCACGTCATTTCTCCCAACAATCGTGTGCACGACAAGCCACCGGCCATGACGGCCAGCGCCCGAAATGGTTGCACGGCCTGTTAATCAGGGCGTGTTGTCGGCGATCGGCCGCGGAGCCTTGTCGGTGCGGTATCGGTCGAACCAGGCGAGGATCGCGCTCGATTTGGCCGCCGCCTGGCTCGGCCGCGCGGCGATCGTCCCGTGGCTCGCGCCGGGCACTTTTACCAGCGCCGTCGGAATGCCGCGCAGCCGCAGCGCCGTGTAATATTGCTCGGCCTGGTTGACCGGGGTGCGGTAATCTTCGCTGCCGACGACGACGAGGGTCGGAGTCTTGACGTTGCCGACGAGGCTCAGCGGCGAATATTTCCAATAGCCCTGCGGGTCCTCCCACGGCTTTTGCTTGCGCCAATAGGGCGAGAAGCCGTTGGCGAAATCCGTCGTAAGCGCAAAGCTCGCGAGCTCGATCACGGGTTTTTGCGTCGCCGCGGCGCGGAAGCGGTCGGTCTTGCCGACGATCTACGCAGTGAGCACGCCGCCGCCCGAGCCGCCGGTCACGAACAGATTGTTCGGGTCGACGTGTCCGCTGGCGATGGCCGCATCGACCGCGCTCATCAAATCGTCATAATCGTGGCCCGGGTAATCCTGCTCGATCAGGCCGGCGAATTGCTCGCCATAACCAGTCGAGCCGCGCGGGTTGGTGAACAGGACGACATAGCCGGCGGACGCGTAGAGCTGGTCGTCGGTCGAGAAGCTCGGCCCGTAGTCCGCCCACGGGCCACCATGAATCTCCAAGATCAGCGGATATTTGCGTGCCGGATCGAAGTCGGGCGGGGTGATCATCCACGCATCGATCGGCCGCCGGTCATAGCTCGACATCACGGGCAGCTTTTGCATCTGCGCCAATGCCTTCGAGCCGAGCAGGCTATCGTTGAGGCGCGTCAGGCGCCGGATTCCGCCGCCCGCAGCGATGCCGATATCCGAGGGGTGTGTGGGATCGCCCATCGTCACCGCCACGGCGCCGTTCCTGGCGACGCTGAACTCGCCGCCAGTATAAGGCCGATCGAGACCGGAACCCGTCAGGCCGGAGGCGACCACCCGCAGCGAGCCGTCGAGCCCGACCCGCGCGACGCGCTTGATGCCCCCTTCGTCGTAAGAGATGTAGACAGAGCGGCTGTCGGGCGACCACAGCACGGCGTCGATGCCGCGGTCGAGGCCCGGCGCGAGGTCTCGCCCGCCCGAGCCGTCGAGGTTCATCACGCTGACGTGATTGTTCTGATAGGCGAGGCCGCGGTCGTCGTAGCCGAGATAGGCGATATGGCGCCCGTCGGGCGACACCACAGGGCTGAAATCCGGACCCTTGCGGTGGGTGAGAGCGACCGGAGCGCCGCCGCCGACCGCGACGCGATAGACTTCGCTTTCGTTGGGCTCGAGCTGCCAATTCTTGCCGAGATTGGCGCCAAACAGCACCGACTGGCCGTCGGGGGCCCACGACACCTGCGACCCGGCGTTGGTCGGACCGAAGGTCAGCTGGATCGGCGCGCCGCCGTCGGCCGCGACCCAGAAAATCTGGTTGTAGCCGGGCTTGAGATAGCCTTCGTCGTCGGTGCGGTAGGTGACCGCGTCGATGACCTGCAGCGGATCGGCCCATTTCGCGCCCTCGGGCTTGGGTGGCGCCGAGCCGAGGCGCATCGCCTCGTCGGGGACAAACATCGAATAGGCGATGCGCCGGCCGTCGGGCGACCAGGCGATGCTGTTGGGACTGTCGGGAAGGCCAGTGATGCGCGCGCTCTCGCCGCTCGCCACCCAGCGCACGAACAGCTGCGGATTGCCGCCGTCGGACCCGACATAAGCGAGGCGGGTGCCGTCCGGCGACCAGCGCGGCGAAGAATAAGAGCCGGCGCCGGCGACGAGGGGATGCTGCTGACCCGACGCGACATCGACCAGCCAGATCGTCGGCCGCGCCTTGTCGGTCATGATGTCATTGGACTTGCGGACGTAGGCGATGGTGCGCCCGTCGGGGCTGATCTGCGGATCGGTCGCGACCTCGAGGCTGAAAAGGTCGGAGCCGGCGAGATAGCGGCTGGGGCCGGTGGCCGGAGCGGCTGCGGCGGGCGGGTTGAGCGCGGTCGCGGCAAACAGGATCGCCAGCGGCGAAAGCATGCGGGTCGGGTTCAATGCGGGACTCCCGTCGAGCGGTGGACGCCGCACGATTGAACTTTCTTCGACCGGCGGCAAGCGGCCAGGCGACAAACCACAGCGTCGCCAGCGAAACAGCAGCTGTGATGCCTGCAAATATGATAGGATGTTCACCGTTCGGCCACAGGCCCAAGGGGCCGCCGGGCCTAATGCGTGCCATTCCCTCCAAGGAAATGAAAGGCACCTGCAATGGCGAAGATTCTCTGCGTTCTCTATGACGATCCGGCCGACGGATATCCCTCGAGCTACCCGCGCGACGACCTGCCGCGAATCGAACGCTATCCCGACGGACAGACGCTGCCGACCCCGAGCGCGATCGACTTCAAGCCGGGACAGCTGCTGGGCAGCGTGACGGGCGAGCTCGGGCTTCGGCGTTTTTTAGAATCGGCCGGCCACCAGTTCGTCGTCACGTCGGACAAGGACGGCCCGAACTCCGTGTTCGAGCGCGAGCTGGTCGACGCCGACGTCGTCATTTCCCAGCCCTTCTGGCCGGCCTATCTGACCGCCGGGCGGATCGCCAAGGCCAAGAACCTCAAACTGGCCATCACCGCCGGCATCGGTTCGGACCACGTCGACCTGCAGGCGGCGACCGCGCGCGGGATCACCGTCGCAGAGGTCACCTTTTCCAATTCGATCAGCGTTTCCGAACATGTCGTGATGATGATCCTGTCGCTGGTCAGGAATTATTTGCCGTCATGGGAAGTGGTGAAGGCCGGCGGCTGGGACATCGCCGATTGCGTCGAGCGGTCCTACGATGTCGAAGGCATGCATGTCGGCACCGTCGCCGCCGGGCGCATCGGGACGGCGGTCCTGCGGCGGCTCAAGCCGTTTGACGTCCACCTCCATTATTACGATCGCCACCGGCTCCCGCTGGAAGTCGAGCGCGAGCTGGGCGTGACCTGGCATGACAGCGTCGAGGACATGATCGCGGTGTGCGACGCAGTGACCATCAACGCGCCGCTTCACGCCGAAACCGAGAATTTGTTCGACGAGAAGATGATCGGCAAGATGAAACGCGGCGCCTATCTGGTGAACACCGCGCGGGGCAAGATCGTGAACCGCGATGCCGTCGTCGCAGCGTTGGAGAGCGGCCAGCTCGCCGGCTATGCGGGGGACGTATGGTTCCCGCAGCCCGCGCCGCGCGACCACCCCTGGCGGACCATGCCGCACCACGGCATGACCCCGCACATCTCGGGCACCTCGCTGTCGGCGCAGGCGCGGTACGCGGCCGGCACGCGCGAAATCCTCGAATGCTTCCTCGACGGACGGGCGATCCGCGACGAATATCTGATCGTCGAAGGCGGCCGTCTCGCCGGCGCCGGCGCCCACAGCTACAGCGAGGGCGACACGACGCACGGATCGGAGGAAGCAGCGCGGTTCAGCGCGCGCGAAGCGGTTCCGGCCAAGTAGCAACGGCCCGCTGACCGGCATGTCCGGTGTCCAGCTTATGGATGGGCACCAAAATTTTATTGGCCGGATGCGGGCATCGGCTGATTGAGCTTCATCGAATTTGACGAGTCAGTTCCGGAAGCCGCGGCAAGCATTGACGCCTAGCCGCGGCTTTTCGGTCAACTGACTTGGGAGGGCGCTCGATGAAGCTGGTTTGGGCCGCACTCGCGGCCGTGCTCGCATGTTCAACGCCGTTCGCGGCCGATGCGGCACAGTCGCCGCATGCCGATTCCGCGAAAGTGGAGCAGCTCCGCGCGGCGATGAAGTCCGCCCGCTGGACGGGGCCGCTGCTTGCCTCGACCGCCGAAACCCTGCCGCACGGGCATTTCTACACCGAGCCCTATTTCTACGACGTCATCGTGGGAGGCGATCATCATCCGGGCTCGAGCGGCTTTTATCAGTACGGACTGCTCGACAATCTGACCGTAGGGCTGCAGCCGAGCTTCGCCACGGCGACGAACCGGATCGGGCGGGGGATGGCGATCGGCGACTTCAAGCTGCTGTCGCAGCTGCGCTTGACGCATTTCACGCCGGACCATCGCGTGCCGACGATCGCGCTCGTGCTCAACGAGGTGATCCCAACCGGCAAGTTCGACCGGCTCGGGCCGACGCAGGAAGGCCACGGATCCGGCGCCTTCGCGACCGAGGTCGGGGTCAACGTCCAGCATTGGTTCCTGCTGAGCAACGGCCGGCTGTTGCGCGCGCGGATCAACGTCCTGCAGCGCTTCTACAACAAGGCGCGCGTCGCGGGCCGAAGCGTTTACGGCACCGACGCAGCCTTTCGCGGCCATGCGCGGCCCGGTCCGCGGACGACGCTGATCGGTGCGGTCGAATACAGCCTGACGAACGAATGGGTGCTGGCGTTCGACGTCGAGGCCGACTTTGCCGGGCCCACCACGGTCACCGGCCAGGAGACCAGCGCCGGGCCGCTGATCCGGACCCGGTCGCCGGCCAGCCGCGATATCGGCTTCGCCCCGGCGGTCGAATATAATTGGAGCCCGAGCACCGGTGCGCTGCTCGGCGTGTGGATCATCCCCAAGGGCCACAACTCACCGGCCTCGGTCACGCCGGCGATCGCGATCAGCCGCTTCTGGTAGCCGCAGGCCCGAATTGGTAGGGCGCGCCAGACGCGCATGGACACGCCCCAACCCAAGACCACGATCCTCGCCGGGCCGCGAAAATTCCCGGACGACATCTTCACCGAGCCGGCCGAGGTCGATCCCGACACGCTGGCGAATCTCGGGCCGCTCCGTCGGCTGGCCGGCACGTGGCAGTCGATGGTCGGAGCCGACGTAAACCCGAAGGCCGAGGGCCCGGAGCGGCGGCAATATAGCGAGCATGCCGTGTTCGAGCCGATCGACCCGCAGGCGAACGGGCCGCAGCTATTCTACGGGCTGCGCTATCACATGCATATCAATACCCCCGAGGAGGATATCACTTTCCACGACCAGGTCGGTTATTGGCTGTGGGAGCCGGCGACCGGGCTCGTGCTTCAGTCGCTCACCATTCCCCGAGGCCAGGCGGTACTAGCGGCCGGGCGCGCGACCCCGGCCGACGACCGGCTGGTGCTGACCGCCGAGCGCGGGCGCACCGACCATGGCATCGTCTCGACCGAATTCCTCGAATATGCGTTCCGCACCGACGCCTATCGGATCGAGGTGACCTTCAATCCCGACGGGTCGTGGAGCTACGTGCTGGAGACGAGCCTGGCGGTGCGCGGCCAGGAAGGCCTGTTCAACCACCGGGACACCAATCGGCTGGTCAAGGTCGAAGAGCCGCAGCCGAACCCGCTGATGCGGATCCTGGGTGCGCGGGAAGCTCCTCCTGGCGCCGGCTAGGGATTATCCACCGCCGTCAAAAGGGGCCGGGAACTCGCCCCGGCCCCATCGCGATCAGGCTGCCCGCGGGCGGTCCTCCTTATTCGGCAGGGACGGGCTGTTGCGCGACCGTCGCGGCCTCAACCGCAGCAGAGGCGGCCTGCTCGATCACCGCGGCCACCGCTTCCGGACGGGAAACATAGACGGCGTGGCTGCCCGGACTTTCACTGACCACTGATCCGGCGCGCTGCGCCATTTGGCGCTGGGCCGGAGGCGGGATCATGTGATCCTCGGTCGCCACCAGATAATGGCTCGGCTTCGATCTCCACGCGGCAGTCTTCACCGCGCCGCCGGCTGCATCAACTCCCCACGGAACTTGCGCGTCAGCCATGAACTGAGCGGTCGCAGGGTCGACGTCCGCTGCGAACGAGGCCGCGAACTGCGCCTTATCCAGCGCCAGGAATCCGTCCTGCGGAGGAAGAATCGGCGGGGCGGACGCGCCGGGAGGCGGATTGGCGATCAGCGTTTGAACCGACTCGCCTACGTCTGGAGCGAAGGCGGCGATATAGACCAGGCGGCTAACCTTCGGATCGTTGCCGGCTTCGGTGATGACCACACCACCGTAAGAGTGTCCGGCGAGGACGACGGGGTGCCTGGCGCTGGCAATCGCCCGCCGGGTGAAGGTCACATCGTCGGCGAGCGATATCGTGGGGTTCTGGACGACGATCACCTCGTAGCCGTCCCTGGTCAGGATGTCGTGGACGCCCTGCCAGCCGGAACCATCGACGAAGCCGCCGTGAACAAGGACAATGCTAACGGATTTGTCGGTCATGTGTGGGCTCCTCGTTTTCGCTATCCGCTTGGGGAGGGTGCGCTGCTACAAGGCCACTTCGAGCCGCATCGGCCAGGCCGAACTTACCTGCTGTTCTGCAGGCCGCCGATAAGCTCTCGGAAGCTGGAAGTCGAACGGGAAAGCAGGAGGCCGGGATTATCCCGTCCCAATCCTTACTCGGCCGCCGGAGCGTCTCCGCTGGCTTTCTTCTTGGCCTTGGGCTTGACCTTTGACGGCTTGGGCGCGGCGGGGACGATCTCGAACGCCGGGGCATTGTCCTTGATCCGGACCTTGACCTCGCCGCCGTTGACCAGCTTGCCGAACAGCAATTCCTCGGCGAGCGGCTGCTTGATCTTCTCCTGGACCAGCCGCCCCATCGGCCGCGCGCCGTAGAGCTTGTCGTAGCCGCGGGTGACGATCCATTCCCGTGCTTCGTCGTCGAGCTCGATGTGGACGTTGCGGTCGGCGAGCTGAAGCTCGAGTTGGAGGATGAACTTGTCGACGACCCGCGCGACGACCGCCGGCGGCAGGTAGCTGAAGGGCACGATCGCATCGAGCCGGTTGCGGAACTCGGGCGTGAACATCTTCTTGACCGCATCCTCCTGCATGTCCTCGCGATTGGATGCACCGAAGCCGATGCCCTCGCGCGCCATGTCCGACGCCCCGGCGTTGGTGGTCATGATGAGGATGGTGTTGCGGAAATCGACGGTCTTGCCGTGGTGGTCGGTGAGCTTGCCGTGGTCCATCACCTGCAGCAGGATGTTGAACAGGTCCGGGTGCGCCTTCTCGATTTCGTCGAGCAGGAGCACGCTGTGCGGATGCTGGTCGACCGCGTCGGTCAACAGCCCGCCTTGGTCGTAGCCGACATAGCCTGGCGGCGCGCCGATCAGCCGGCTGACGGCGTGGCGCTCCATATATTCGGACATGTCGAAGCGTTGCAGCGGAATGCCCATGACCGAGGCGAGCTGGCGCGCGACCTCGGTCTTGCCGACGCCGGTCGGGCCAGAGAACAAATAATTGCCGATCGGCTTGTCGGCATCGCGGAGCCCGGCGCGCGACAGTTTCATCGCGGAGGCGAGCTTTTCGATCGCGAGGTCCTGGCCGAACACGACGCGCTTCAAATCGGCGTCGAGATGTTCGAGCACGTGCTTGTCGTCGGCCGAAACCGACTTGGGTGGAATCCGCGCCATGGTCGCGACCACCGCCTCGATCTCCTTGGGCGTGATGATCTTCTTGCGCCGCGACGGCGGCACCAGCATCTGCATCGCGCCGACTTCGTCGATCACGTCGATCGCCTTGTCGGGCAGCTTGCGGTCGTGGATGTAGCGCGCCGATAGCTCGACCGCGCTCTTCACGGCGTCGGGCGTGTAGCGGACGTTGTGGTGCTGCTCGAACGAGGAGCGCAGCCCGGCGATGATCTTGATCTTGTCTTCGATCGTCGGCTCGTTGACGTCGATCTTCTGGAACCGGCGAAGCAGCGCGCGGTCCTTTTCGAAATGGTTGCGGAACTCCTTGTAGGTGGTCGAGCCGATGCAACGGATCGCGCCGCTCGACAGCGCGGGCTTCAGCAGGTTCGACGCGTCCATAGCGCCGCCGGACGTGGCGCCGGCGCCGATCACGGTGTGGATCTCGTCGATGAACAGGATCGCGTGCGGCAGCTTCTCGAGCTCGGAGACGACCGACTTGAGCCGTTCCTCGAAATCGCCGCGATAGCGGGTGCCGGCGAGCAGCGCGCCCATGTCGAGGGCGTAGATGACGGCCGGCTTGAGCACCTCGGGCACGTCGCCCTCGATGATCTTGCGCGCGAGGCCCTCGGCGATCGCGGTTTTGCCCACGCCGGGGTCACCGACGTAAAGCGGGTTGTTCTTCGAGCGGCGGCAGAGGATCTGCACCGTGCGGTCGACCTCGGGCATGCGGCCGATCAGCGGATCGACCTTGCCCGCCTTGGCCTTCTCGTTGAGGTCGACGGTAAACTGCTTGAGCGCCGACTCCTTCTTGCCGCTTTCCTTCTCGGTCTTTTCCTCGGTTCCTTCCGGGGCCCGAGTCTCGGCCGGCGTATCGCCCTTGCCGACGCCGTGGCTGATGTAGGTCACCGCATCGAGCCGGCTCATGTCCTGCTGCTGGAGGAAATAGACCGCGTAGCTCTCGCGCTCGGAGAAGAGGGCGACGAGGACGTTGGCGCCGGTGACGTCGTCGCGGCCCGACGACTGAACGTGCAGGATCGCGCGCTGGACGACGCGCTGGAAGCCGCTGGTCGGTGTGGGATCGGTCGCGCTGTCGGCGACGAGCGCCCCAAGCTCATTGTCGAGATATTGCTTGACGCTGGAGCGCAGGTCGTCGCGGCTGACGCCGCACGCGGTCATGACTTTTGAGGCGTGCTCGTCGTCAACCAGCGCGATCAGAAGATGTTCGAGGGTCGCATACTCGTGCCGGCGACGGCTGGCTTCCCCCAGCGCATTGTGGAGGGTCTGTTCGAGTTCGCGAGCGAAACTAGGCATTTAGGCTGTTGCTCCCGCTCCCGCGGAGGAGCCCGCGGGCTTTGAATTGAATGTCATACGCGCCGACGCGGCAATCAAGTGCCGTATCGCGGCTTTTCAACAGTTATTGGCTTTGAAATGTTGGCAGTCGATGAACGGCGGCGCGCATCTAGGACTTCTTGAACAGTTCCTCGGCCGCCGAGCGGTGCGTTTGCGCTCGCTTCATATGGGCTTCGACGCGCGCGATTTCGGCTTTTAGCGCCTCGATCCGCTCCTCAAGCTCGTCGACCGACAGCGGATCGAGGTCCTGCTTGCCGAGCGCGACGAGCGGATCGTCGGGCTTGCTCGGGAAGAGTTCTTCCAGGTCCATGGCGCCGGAATCGTTGACCCATAGGCCTTCCCTGTCAATAAGCCGCGCGTGCCGGGCCTTCCATCATCCATGCTCGCGGTCGTCGCCGACGGCGAAGGCGGGCTGAGCGTGGTGCAGCAGCCGATACCGCAGCCCGCGACCGGCGAGGTGCTGGTCAAGGTCGCCGCCGCCGGGGTCAACCGCCCCGACGTGCTGCAGCGGCGCGGCATGTACCCGCCGCCGCCCGGAGCGCCCGATATCCTCGGGCTCGAGCTCGCCGGCAAAGTGGTTGCGGCGGGCGCGCGCGCCGAGTCCCTTATCGGTCAGACGGTCTGTGCTTTGGTCGCCGGCGGCGGCTATGCCCAATATTGCCTCGCGCCCTCGGGGACCTGCCTGCCGGTGCCGGAGGTGCTCTCGCTGGTTGAAGCCGCGGCCACGCCCGAGACCCTGTTCACGGTCTGGGTGAACCTGTTCGAGCGCGGTTTCGCCGCCGAGGGCGACTGGGTGCTCGTCCACGGCGGGACCAGCGGCATCGGGACGATGGCAATCGCGCTTGGCAATTTGTTCGGCCTCAAACTCATCGTGACTTGCGGCACGGACGAGAAATGCGCCCGGGCGATTGAGCTCGGCGCCGTCGCCGCGATCAATTACCGGACGCAGGATTTCGTCGAGGAGGTGCACCGCGTCACTGCCCGGGCGGGCGTGAACATCGTCATCGATATGGTCGGCGGCGACTATGTGCCGCGCAACCTCGCCTGCCTCGCCGAGGAGGGCCGCCACGTATCCATCGCGGTCCAGCGCGGTCCCAGCGCGGAGGTCCAGATTTTCGACATCATGCGCCGCCGGCTGACCCTTACCGGGTCGACGCTCCGGCCGCGTCCGATCGAGTTCAAGACCATGGTCGCCGATGAAATTTCAAGGACCGTTTGGCCGTATGTCGAAGGCGGGCGGCTGAAACCGGTGATCGACAAGGTGTTTCCGCTAACGGAAGCCAATGAGGCGCACGAACGCATGGAGGCCGGCGATCATGTCGGGAAGATCGTCCTTGAAGTCGCTCACTAGGCGCCGGGAATTGAACCAATGACCGACACGCTCGTGCTCCATGAATTTTCGGAGTCGGGGAATTGCTACAAGGTGCGGCTCGCCGCTGCGATGGTCGGCAAGCCCCTCGACCGCCGAGAATATGACATCACCAAGGGCGAGACCCGCACGCCCGATTTCCTGGCGACAGTCAGCCGCGAGGGCCGCATCCCCGTGCTCCAGGTCGGCGACCGTTTCATTCCCGAGAGCAACGCCGCTTCTTATTATGTCGCCGACGGCTCGAACCTGATCCCGACCGACCCGTTCGACCACGCCGATATGCTGCGCTGGATGTTCTGGGAGCAGTATAGCCACGAACCGAACATCGCGACGCTGCGCTTCTGGATGCGCTGGCTCGGGCCGGACAATCTGAGCGACCTGCAGCGGCTGCAGATGCCGGCGAAGCGCCAGGCGGGCAATGCGGCATTGAAGCTGATGGACGAGCATCTCAGCCGCCAGGAATGGTTTGTCGGCGGCTCAATCAGCCTCGCCGACGTCTGCCTGTTCGCCTACACCCACGTTGCCGGCGACGCCGAGTTCGACCTTGAGCGCTATCCCAATGTCGTGAAGTGGATCGAGCGCGTGAAGGGCGACCCGCGTTATATCGCAATGGATTCCTAAAGCGCCTTGCCCCCACTGCGGCCGGGGGCTACATCGCGCTCCAAGCCGGCCGCTCCGAAAGGGGCGGCCCATTTCATTTCTAATGACGGAGACATCTGCAGTGGCCCAGCCCCTGATGCCCCATGCGACCGCCTCATGGCTGGTCGAAAATAGCTCGCTTACCTTCGAGCAGATCGCCGAATTCTGCGGCCTGCACATCCTCGAGGTCCAGGCGATCGCCGACGATACCGCCGCGACCAAGCTCACCGGCCGCGACCCGATCCGTGCCGGCGAGCTGACCCACGCCGAGATCGAAAAGGGGCAGAACGACCCCGAATACCGGCTGCAGATGCACAAGGCGCCCGAAGCGGTGCGGCGCACGCGCGGGC
Source organism: Sphingomonas sp. (assembly GCF_045810705.1). GTDB lineage: Bacteria > Pseudomonadota > Alphaproteobacteria > Sphingomonadales > Sphingomonadaceae > Sphingomicrobium. The sequence continues at coordinate 122,886 of NZ_JBJMVI010000003.1, forward strand.
CGCGCTACACGCCCGTCAGCAAGCGCCAGGACAAGCCCGACGGCATCTACTGGATCATCAAGAATCATCCGGAGGTCACCGACGGCCAGATCAGCAAGCTGATCGGCACGACCCGCACCACCATCGCCGCGATCCGCGACCGCAGCCATTGGAACATCGCGAACATCACGGCCAAGGATCCGGTGACGCTGGGCCTCACGACCCAGCGCGAGCTCGATGCCGCGGTGGCCAAGGCCGCCAAGGCGGCCGGCATCCCGGCGCCGACCGACACCCGGTTCGACAGCGACCGCGAGGCGCTGATCGAGGAATTGCGCGGCGAGCGTGAGCGCCATGTCCGCGAGGCCGAGGCGGCGCTTGCGAACGCGGGCGACGAAGCCCTGAGCGACGAAATCTTCCCGGGCATCCGCGACCCTTTCAAGAACACGCCGGCCGAATAGGCCTTCGCCTTGATTCGACTGCGGGTGAGGCTCAAAACAACAGCCCATGGCAACCGCTGAAAATGATGTCGGGCAATTGAGCTTCGAGGCCGCGCTTGCGCGGCTCGAGGAGATCGTCCGCACGCTCGAAAAGGGCGAGGCGCCGCTCGACCAGTCGATCACGCTGTATCAGGAAGGGGATCGGCTGAAGCGGCATTGCGAGGCGCGGCTCAAGGACGCGCAGGCGCGGATCGAGCAGATCGCGTTCGGCAGCGACGGCAAGCCGGCGGGGCTGAAGCCGTTTGATGCCGGTTGAGACGGTCGACCGGCTCGCCCAGGAGCTCGATGCCGAGGGGCGTCGCGTCCGCGCCGACGTCGACAGCTTTTTCGCCAAGCTGCTCGCGCCGACCGGCGACAAGCGCGAGCGGCTGTTCGAAGCCATGCGCCATGCCGCGATCGGCGGCGGCAAGCGCCTTCGGCCGCTGCTCACGGTGGCGGCTTCGCGATTGTTCGCCATCGACCCGAACCGGGCGCTGCGCGTCGGCTGCGCGATCGAGGCGGTCCACGTCTATTCGCTGATCCACGACGATCTGCCGTGCATGGACGACGCCGACCTGCGCCGCGGCAGAGCGACGGTCCACAAGGCGTTCGGCGAGGCGGAGGCGGTGCTTGCCGGCGACAGCCTTCACGCGCTCGCCTTCGAGATTCTCGCCGATCCGCAGACCAACAGCGATCCCTGGGTGCGCTGCGAGCTGGTACTCGAGCTGGCGCGCGCCGCTGGCCCCAACGGCATGGCCGGGGGGCAGATGATGGACCTCGTCGCGGAGGGCGCCGAGCTCGACCTCGCGGCGATCACGCGGCTCCAGCAGCTCAAGACCGGCGCCCTGATCGAATATGCGGTCGAGGCGGCGTCGATCATGGCCAAGCTGCCGGTCGAGGGGCGGCGGCCCTATCGCGGCTATGCGCGCAACATCGGGCTCGCGTTCCAGATCGCCGACGACCTGATCGACCACAGCGGGGATGAGGCCGCGGCTGGTAAACCCACCGGCAGGGACGCCAGCGCAGGCAAAGCGACGTTCGTCTCGCTGCTCGGCGAGGGCCGCGCGCGCCAGCAGGCCGGGCTGCTCGTCGAGCAGGCGATCGAGCATCTGTCGGGGCACGGCGAGGAAGCGGACCTGTTGCGCGCAATCGCGCGCTTTGCCATCGAGCGCGATCACTAGGGGGAGTGAGCCGGTGAAAATCGCAGTCTATCCCGGCACGTTCGATCCGGTGACGCTTGGGCACATAGACATCATCCGCCGTGGCGCGCACCTCGTCGACAAGCTGGTCATCGGGGTCACGACGAACCCGTCCAAGGAGCCGATGTTCGCGGTCGTCGACCGGCTGGCGATGGTGAAGCGCGAAGTCGCAGGGATTGCCGGGCAGATCGAGGTGGTGGAGTTCGATTCGCTGCTCATGGACTTCGCTGAAAGCCAAGGCGCGACGGCAATCCTGCGCGGGCTGCGGGCGGTCGCCGACTTCGAATATGAGTTCCAGATGGCGGGCATGAACCAGAAACTCAACGAGAACATCGAGACCGTCTTTCTGATGGCCGACGTGTCGCTGCAGCCGATCGCATCCAAGCTGGTCAAGGAGATCGCGCGCTTCGGCGGTTCGATCGACAAGTTCGTGCCGCCCGCGGTTGCGGAGGATGTCCGCCGCCACCTGATCAGCGGTTCACGCTGAAGTCAGTACCCGCCGCGCATCAGCGCGCCGAAAGTCACCGGGGAGGAATATGAAGTCTTTGCTGCTGTTGCCGTTCGCGGCCTTGCTGATCGCCGCCAAGCCGGCGCCGCTTCCGCCGCCGATGCCGAGCCTCGTCGCGCCGGCCGAGGTCGCTGCGAACAAGGCGAACCATTTGTTCATCCAGCTGTCGACCGGCGGCACGGTCGAGATGGTACTTCGGCCCGACCTCGCGCCGCGCCATATCGAGCGCATCCAGACCCTGGTCCGCCGCGGTTTTTATAACGGGCTGACGTTCCACCGGGTCATCCCGGGGTTCATGGCCCAGGGCGGCGACCCCAAGGGAACCGGCGAGGGTGGCTCGGATCTGCCCGACCTCAAGGCCGAGTTCACCGCAGCGCCGTTTCTTCGCGGAATGCTTGGGGCGGCACGGGCGACCAGCCGGGATTCGGCCAACAGCCAGTTCTTCATCATGCTCGCGCCGCATCCGGAGCTGGACAATAATTACACCGTCATGGGCCGCGTCGTCGCGGGAATGGATGCGGTCGACGCGATCGCGCCGGGCGAACCGCCGGCGCAGCCGACGACGATCGTCAAAGCCTATCTCGGGGACGCCGCACCGGCTTCCGCCGCCGCCAAGTAGCGCTATGGCGGCGCGATGCGCGTCGACCTGTTCGATTTCGACCTTCCGCAAGACCGCATCGCGCTGAGGCCGGCGCGGCCGCGCGACAGCGCCCGGCTGTTGCTCGTCGAAGGCTCGCAAATCTCCGATCACCAGGTGCTCGACCTGCCCGGCCTGCTGCGGTCGGGCGACGTGCTGGTGTTCAACGATACCAAGGTGATCCCGGCGCAGCTGGAGGGGACGCGCGGGGACGCCAGCATCGGCGCGACGCTGCATAAACGCGAGGGGCCGCGTGAGTGGCAGGCGTTTCTGCGCAACGCCCGGCGCGCGCGGGTCGGGGACAAGATCGATTTCGGCGCCGGGGTGAGCGCGTCGGTCGTCGACAAGCCGGAGGACGGGTCGGCGCTGCTCCATTTCCATGGGGACGAGCCGGTTGAGCTGCTCCTGGAAAGGGCAGGACGAATGCCTCTGCCGCCCTATATCGCCTCGAAGCGGCCCGCCGACGCGGAGGACCGCGCCGATTACCAGACGATGTTCGCGCGCAAGGAGGGCGCGGTCGCGGCGCCGACCGCGGCGCTGCACTTCACCCCGCGGCTGCTGGAGATGCTGGATTTGAGGGGCGTGAGCCGCGAGACGCTGACCCTGCACGTCGGCGCCGGGACCTTCCTGCCGGTCAAGACCGAGGTCACCAGCGCCCATAAGATGCACGCGGAATGGGGCCGCATTGACGCGGCGACGGCGGTTCGTTTGAACGAGGTCCGCAAGAGCGGCGGGCGATTGATCGCGGTCGGCACGACCAGCCTGCGCCTGCTCGAAAGCGCGGCCGGCGAGGACGGCGCCATCCGCCCGTTCGAGGGTGACACGGCGATCTTCATCACGCCCGGCTATCGCTTCAAGGCAATCGACGGGCTGATCACCAACTTCCATTTGCCGCGTTCGACGCTGTTCATGCTGGTCAGCGCGCTGATGGGGCTCGACGTCATGAAGTCGGCGTATCTCCACGCGATCGACGCGGGCTACCGCTTCTACTCCTATGGCGACGCTAGCTTGCTTCTGCCTCAGCTGCTGAAATAACCCCAGAGCAGCCGCCCGGTCAGCGCCAGGGAAATCGTCACCAGCAGCGGGCGGATAAGGCGCGCGCCGAAGCGCAGCGCGCTGTGCGACCCGAGCCAGCCGCCGGCCATCGCTCCGGCGGCCATGCACAGGCCGAGCAGCCACGCGAGGTGGCCGTCAAGCGCAAAGACGAGGAGGCTGGCACTTGCGCTCGTCAGGTTGACCAGCTTCGTCAGAGCCGTCGCCTTGGTGAGGCCGTAGCCCCGAAGAGCGACCAGGCTGGTCGTGTAGAAGGTTCCCGCTCCCGGCCCGAAAAAGCCGTCGTAGAAACCAATTGCGCTGCCGATTGGTGCATAACCATTAGACGTCACGCGATGGTGCGCGTCCTCATCGGTCATCCGCGGCGAAAGCAGGATGTAGAGCGCCGCGGCGATGAGCAGCAGCGGAACGATGAGATTGAGGATGCGCGTGCGGATCAGCTGGACGACCAACGCTCCAGCGACCGCACCGACGAACACCAGCGCAACCGTCAGCCGATTGGGGCGCCATTCGACCAGACCCGAACGCCAGTAATTGCGCAGCGCCACGGCGGTGCCGAACACCGACTGAAGCTTGTTGGTGCCGAGTGCGTAGAGCGGCGGCACACCGGCGAACAGCAGCGCCGGGATGATGACGAGGCCGCCGCCGCCCGCGATCGCATCGACGAAGCCGGCAACGGCAGCCACGGCGGTCAGCGCAAAATAGACCCAGGGCTCGAGCATGCGGCGGCTGTAGCCGCGGCGAGGAGCGCTCGCTAGGACCGCGCCCGTGACGCGCTTCGCCTTCTCGATTTCAGCGACCGGCGGCGCCGCGCGTGCGGGCGTCATCGGCATGCAGCGCGGCGAGATCCGCACTCCCGCGTTCATGCCGGTGGGCACCGCGGCGACGGTCAAGGCGATGCGGCCGGAGGAAGTGCGCGCGAGCGGCGCCGACATCATCCTCGGCAACACCTATCATTTGATGCTTCGGCCGGGCGCGGAGCGGATCGCGAAGCTCGGCGGACTACACAAGTTCATGGGCTGGGAGCGGCCGATCCTGACCGACAGCGGCGGCTACCAGGTGATGAGCCTCAGCGAGCTGACTAAGGTCACCGAGGAGGGGGTAGCGTTCGCGAGTCATCTCGATGGATCGCGGCACATGCTGTCGCCCGAGCGATCGATCGAGGTGCAGCGGTTGCTCGGCTCCGACATCGTGATGCAATTCGACCAGCTGGTGCCCGCCGCCGCGACCCGCGACCAACAGCGCGAGGCGATGGAGCGGTCGATCCGCTGGGGGAGACGCTCGCGCGAAGAGTTCGACCGGGGCGGCGAGCATGCCGAACGGGCGGCGATCTTCGGCATTCAGCAGGGCGCGCTTGACGAGCAGTTGCGCAAGGCATCGGCCGAGGGCCTGATCGACGTGGGCTTCGACGGCTATGCGGTTGGCGGCCTCGCGGTGGGGGAGGGGCAGGAGGCGATGCTCGGCTGCCTCGACTTCGCCGCCGGAATGCTCCCGGCCGACAAGCCCCGCTATTTGATGGGGGTCGGCAAGCCCGACGATATTGTCGAAGCCGTATTGCGGGGGATCGACATGTTCGACTGCGTGTTGCCGACGCGCTCGGGCCGCACCGGGCAGGCGTTCACCGCCGCTGGGCCGCTGAACATGCGCAACGCCCGCTTCGCCGACGACGTGGAGCCGATCGAGCCCGGCTGTTCGTGCCCGGCGTGCAGCACATTCAGCCGCGCCTACGTCCATCACTTGGTCAAGTCGGGCGAGATCCTGGGCGCGATGCTGATGACCCAGCACAATCTGTGGTTTTACCAGCGGCTGATGGACGGCCTGCGCGAAGCGATCGCGGGGCAGCGGCTTCACGCATTCGCGAGTGAATTCCTGACGAAGTACCGGCGCGCGGCTTGAGCTAATTGTCGGTCGCGCCACCAGATGGTAGCGTTACCACTCAATTTCGGAAGACGACCATGCGACGCTTTTTCGCCGTCTCGACCTTGGCCGGCCTGCTCGCCTTGCCAGCCCATGCCGCTCCAGCGCCGCAGGAGAGTTGGGGCAAGGCCGGCGTATCGCTGGCGCAATATCGCCAGGACTCGGTCGAATGCGGCCTAAAGGGCCATTACACCGACGTTTCGAATACGCAGGACGCGCAGGTGCTGATCAATGCATCGCGTCAGCTGGACACGATCCAGGGTACTTTTGCGCCCAACACGACCGGCGCGTCGCCTTCGGGGCCTCCACCCTCGGACGCGAACCAGATAGGCCAATATGCCGCGACGCAGCAGCATATCGTCGACAATGCTCGTCCCGAGCTGCGCTACCGCAACATCAAGCACACGCTGGAAGCGACGACCGCCGATTGCCTCATGCAGCGCGGTTATTCGAAGTTCACCCTGACCGACGAGCAGCGCCGCGCGTTGCGCAAGCTCAAGCCGGGATCGGACCAACGGCGCGCGTATCTGCACGCCCTCGCTAGCGATCCGTTGGTGCTGCAGATTCAGAAGGCGGCAACCCCGCGGCCGTAGCTAGATCGCGTCGTCCTTGACCGCCTCGGACTGATCGAGGGCCAGACCCTTGATCTTCTCCTCGGTGCGGAGGTCGAAGTCGCTGGCGTCGTGGCGCTCGTGCAGCTGCTCGCTTTCGTCGCCGCTGAGCCTGTTGACGATGCGGCCGCGTTTCACCGCAGGACGCTCGGCGATCGCTCGCGCCCAGCGCAGGACATGCTCATATTCATGCGTGGCGAGGAAGACGTCGGCGCCTTCGTAGGTCTTGCCGAGCGCGAGCTGCCCGTACCACGGCCAGATGGCGATGTCGGCGATGGTGTAGTCGGGGCCGGCGACATATTCGCTGGTCTCAAGGCGCCGGTTGAGCACGTCGAGCTGGCGCTTGGCCTCCATCGCGTAGCGGTTGATCGCATATTCGATCTTCTCCGGCGCGTAGGCGAAGAAGTGGCCGAAGCCGCCGCCAAGGAAGGGCGCGCTGCCCATCTGCCAGAACAGCCAGGAGAGCGTCTCCGCGCGGCCGGGGCCTGAAGCAGGAAGGAATTCGCCGAACTTCTCGGCGAGGTGGAGCAGGATGGCGCCGGATTCGAACACGCGCACCGGCTCGGGACCGCTGCGGTCGACCAGCGCCGGGATCTTCGAGTTGGGGTTGATGTCGACAAAGCCGCTGCCGAATTGATCGCCGTCGCCGATACGGATCGGCCAGGCGTCATATTCGGCATCGGCGTGACCTCTCGCGAGCAGCTCCTCGAACATGATTCCGACCTTCTGGCCGTTGGGCGTGGCGAGCGAATAGAGCTGGAACGGATGCTTGCCGACCGGGAGCGCCTTGTCGTGGGTCGGGCCGGCGATCGGGCGGTTGATGCTCGCGAACTGGCCGCCGCTCGGCTGTTCCCACTTCCAGACTTTCGGAGGCTCGTAGTCGGTCATAAGGGTTCCTTCGCTTGCACGGCCCACGAAGGAGCTAGGAACCGCCGGCAGCGCTTTCCAGTGTCAGGCTTGTAACTAGCCGGCGCTCTTCGACAGGAAACTGGGGAGCGGACCGTTCCACTCGCTCTTGATATCCTCGACCACAGGCATGCGGTCAGCTTTCGATTCCGGCACCGGATCGTGCTTCGGCATTTGATCCTGCTCGCGCTTCGGCTCTTGCACACGCTCGGGCTGCGGCGGTTTGGCCCGCTCGCGCTTGGGTGCGGATTTTGCGCGTTTCGGCTCGGCGCCACGCGGCTCGGCCTTCCTGGGCGCAGCCTTCTCAGGCGCGGGCTGCGGGTCGGGCGCCTTGCCGGAGCGCGCGATCTTGAGGCCGGTGAGTTTCTCGATCCCGGCGACGGCTTCGGCATCCTGCCTGGTGGCGAGGGTAATGGCGATGCCAGTCATACCCGCGCGTCCAGTGCGGCCGATGCGGTGGATATAGTCGTCCGGCTGCCACGGCACGTCGAAGTTGATGACATGGCTCACGCCTTTGACGTCGAGCCCGCGCGCTGCGACGTCGGACGCGACGAGGATGTTGATTTCGTCGCGCTTGAATCGATCGAACTCGGCGATCCTGTCCGCCTGGTCCATGTCGCCCTGGATCTGCCCGACCTTGAAGCCTGAGCGCTTGAGGCTCGACGCGAGCTCGCGGACGGTCGTCTTGCGGTTGCAGAAGACGATGGCGTTCCTGAATTCTTCATGGCGGAGGATGTCGCGCAGCGCGTCCTTTTTCTTGTCGGCGCTGACGTCGACCAGACGCTGCTCGATGTTGACGTTGGCGGTGGCCGGCCGCGCAACCTCGACGCGCTTCGGGTCGTTGAGGAACTTGGCCGCCAGCTTCTGGATCGGCGGCGGCATGGTCGCCGAAAAGAGCAAGGTCTGGCGCGACTTGGGGAGCTTGGAGCAAATCTCCTCGATGTCGGGGATGAAGCCCATGTCGAGCATGCGGTCGGCTTCATCGATCACCAGCAGGTTGCAATCGTTGAGCATGATCTTGCCCCGCCCGAACAGGTCCATCAGGCGGCCCGGTGTGGCGATCAGCACGTCGACACCCTTTTCGAGCGCCTTGACCTGGTCGCCCATCTGCACGCCGCCCATCAGCAGCGCCATCGAGAGCGGGTGATATTTTCCGTATTTCTCGAAATTCTCGGCGACCTGCATCGCCAGCTCGCGAGTCGGCTCGAGAATGAGAGACCGCGGCATGCGCGCTCGGCTGCGGCCGTGGTGGAGGATGTCGATCATCGGCAGCACGAAGCCGGCGGTCTTGCCGGTGCCGGTCTGGGCGATGCCGACCAGGTCCTTGCCCATCAGAACCGACGGAATGGCGGCGCGCTGGATGGGAGTCGGTTCATTATATCCGCTGTCATTGACCGCGCGGAGCAGTTCGTCGGAAAGGCCGAGATCGGCAAAAGTCATTCAAAATCCGGATGATGGAGTGAGCCGCGGCTTCTTACGGCCGGTTCGGCAATCGCGCGCTCGCGGCTATGCCGCACGCCTTGCGCTTGTCAAGGAATGTGGGGTTCGAAGTGTCGGATTCCAACCGGCGAGAAGGATCAGTGGCGTAGCCTTGGGAGCAGTTGCCTGAAGCGCTCGATCGTGCAGCTGCCGCCGATCCGCGAGTGGACCGCGTCGCGCCGCGCGCACACGCGCTCGTCGGCCGGCTGCAGGTAAACGCCGCCGTAAAAGTCGAGCGCAGGACAATCCTCGTCGAACTGCGCGCGGATCCGTGCATGGTTGCCGAGAACGAAGTCGACCTGCTGAGGCCCTGACAGAAGCACCCGCTGGATCGCGGCGGCCGGAATGCACTTGGGGCCCTTCGTCTCGACCCACTCAATCTCGGGCAGTAGAGGACGCGGCTGAATCGGGATGCGCAGGATCACCTCGTCCTGGACGATCAGGCGCGTGACCGACTGGCTGACGGCGCCGGGTTGCTCGCCGATCAGGCCGAGCAGCAGCGGCACGAGCTTCCAGACTGTCCCGACGATCACTAACGGCCCAACCCCATGGGCGGCGGCTTCGCAGCAAAGCGTTGAATGTTCAATGAACTGAACGCCTCGCGCCGTCTGCGTGGCGCCATTGGCTTGCCTAACGCGCGCGAGGCCAATAGAGGCCCGTGCGGACCATAACCGGCAAGCGAGCGCGCGAAGCGCAGCCGCAAGTCCGGACCCCAGGAGATGATCTTAGATGGCGACTGCCGCTCCGACCGAAGGAATGCCGATTTTCTACAACGCGATCGAGCCGATCAATCTCGACCAGCACGGCAAGATGAAAGTGCACGGCATCACCAGCATGCCCGAGGCCGGCCGCACGCATGCGGTGCCGCTGACGGTCGACGAATTCACGCTCGTGCAGCGGCATTATCCGATCGTCTTCTCGATCGGCGGGACACCCGTGCCGATCGCCCTCATGGGCCTCAACGAGGGCATCAACGTGTTCCTCGACGAGAACGGCCGCGCGACCGACCAGAGCCTCTATGTGCCTGCTTATCTGCGCCGCTATCCGTTCCTGCTGGCACGGCTTCGGCCCGACACCGACGAGTTGTCCTTATGTTTCGACCCGACGTCGGGCGCGGTCGGCGATTTCGACGATGGCGAGCCATTGTTCGACGGCGACCAGCCGAGCGCCGCAACCAAGGCGGTTCTCGAGTTCTGCGAGCAGTTCGAGGCCGCGGGCCTCAGGACCAATGCGTTCATCGAGGATCTGGTCAAGTCCGACCTGCTGATGGACGGCGAGGTGGCGATCCAGCCCGAAGGCTTCGACCAGCCGTTCGTCTATCGCGGCTTTCGCATGGTCGACGAGGAGAAGGTCCGCAACCTGCGCGGCGACGAGCTCAGGAAGATGAACCAGAACGGCATGCTGCCGCTGCTCTATGCGCACCTGTTTTCATTGAGCCAGATGCGCGACGTGTTCGCGCGCCAGATGCAGCAGGGCAAAGCCCCTACCCAGGTGGCGCAGCCGGCGCCGGCGATGGCCTAGCCAGGCTTATTCGGCCGCCGTCGCATACTGGCGGCCGATCAGCGCCTCGCCGAGCTCGACCGCAAGGGTCTCGATCAATCCCGCGACGCGGTCGAAGCCGGCACCCGGCTTTGCCAGCCTGGCGTCGAGGTAGCAGCGGCGGTCGATCTCGATTTGCAGCGCATGGACGCCGGCTGCCGGCCGGGCGTGGCGTTCGATCACATGGCCTCCCGCGAACGGGTCGTTGAGCGCCGCGTCGAAGCCTAAGCGTTTCGCGATCGCCACCGCTTCCGCGCTGATCCACGGCTCGGCGGTGCGGCCGCGGCCATCGCCGAACACCAGCGCTGGCACGCCGCGTGCCGGCGGCGGCATCGAGTGGCAGTCGAGCAGGAGCGCGCAGCCGAAACGGTCCAGCAGCAGTCCAAGCTGGCCCTCGATCGCCTCGTGATAGGGGCGATGGGCCTGGTTCAGCCGTTCATCGAGTTGCCGGGGCGTAATCGCCCGCCGCCAGAGAAAACCGTGCTGCTGCGTGCGCGCCGGGACGATCCCGAGCCCGCCGCGGGCGCGCGCGCTGACCCGTCCGCGCCGCGCACCGTCGACCACCGATGGGTCGACTTCATCCTCGCCGCGGTTGCAGTCGACCGCCGCGCGCGGGGTGCGGGCGATGACCCCGCCGCAGCCGCGCTGAAGCGCGCGCCATACCAGCCGGTCGACGAAGGGATCCTCGAGCGTCGTCAGCGCCGGCTTGCCGGCCGCGGCAAGCGCGATCAGCCACTCGGGATAATCGCGCCCCGAATGCGGTACCGACAGAAGGACCGGCAGTTGTCCTCGCGGCTGATGGAGGATGGGGGAGGGGAGCTTGCTCACGATCGGGGTTAATTTCCGTGCCAGTTTAGGACTTGGCTAGGGAGCGTGCAACGCGCCGGCGCATTATTCGCTTCTGGAAAAACGCATTGGAGCAGCGCATAGAGCAGTCATGGCGAGAATTCTCCTGGCCGAAGACGATACGTCGATGCGCGAATATCTGCAGCGCGCGCTGCAGCGGGTCGGCTACGAGGTCGAAGCGGTGGGCTGCGGCACCGAGGCCATGCCGTTGCTCGAGAGCAGTCATTTCGACCTCCTCTTGACCGATATTGTCATGCCCGAGATGGACGGGATCGAGCTGGCTCAGAAAGCCAGTGCGATCGACCCTGGCATCCGGGTCATGTTCATCACCGGCTTCGCCGCCGTGGCGCTCCAGGGCGGGCGCACCGCGCCCGAAGCCAAGTTGCTGTCCAAGCCCTTCCACCTCAAGGATTTGGTGATGGAGGTCGACCGCATCTTCCAGACCGAGGATCAGCACGGCCGCTTATAGCGCCGGGACGGGTTGCGCCTTCGTAAACTGCCCCCTAAATGCCGCCTTCCGGAGGGCCTCGGGCCAATTCGGGCCGGCCATGCTTCGCATGAGTCCGGACCTCGAAATCTCGTCAGTCCCTGGACTGCTGGATTTCTCGGTGGGCGTGTAGCTCAGTGGTAGAGCACTGTGTTGACATCGCAGGGGTCGCAAGTTCAATCCTTGCCACGCCCACCATTTTCCCTTTCCATCCAACGCATTGAGCCGCTTGCAGTCCTTGCGGGTAAGCTCCCGTTCGGCGCATCTGCAGCCACGACCCAAAGTTGCGGGCCACGCCGAGACGATCGGCGTGGCCCGTGGAAGCCTATCGATGATGATCCGACTAGCCGCGCTCGGGGGCCTGTTCCGGCGGCGGCGGTGGCGGCGGGGCCGGCGGCGGCGGGCAGGTGCCCGGCGCCGTGATCACCGTCCCGCTTTCGCAGGTCACCGTTGCCGGCGGCGGGGGAGGCGGGGGCGGTGGGACATAGGCGGCCGGGACGATGCGCGGTGCGCCGATCTTGAACGACAGCTCGGCGCCCCAGGTCCGCGGTGCATTGAAGTTTGCATAATCGCCGAGAATGCCGCCGTAAGACGTCGAGAACAGCGCGTTGGGAATGCACGCCACCCCCCCGACCGAACCGTTGGTCGGGCAATAGTTCAGCACCGGCGAGGAGTTTGCGGCTGAGCGGCGATAGATATGCTGCTCGTTGAACAGGTTGCGCGACCAGATCGCAAACGTCATCAACACGCTGCCGCTGTTCATCTCGACATCGGCAAGCGCAATCCGGCCATTCACGATGAAGCTCGGGTCGGTCTTCGTCGGCTCGAGCTGGAAGCTGTACTGCCCATCCGAATAATTGCCATCGATGTGGAAGCGGATCTTGCCATTCGAGATGTTCGTCGGGACCTGGTAATCGATATAACCCGACGCCGCGTTCTTGGGCGTATAGACGATGAACAATTGTTGCGCCGGACCGCCGGTGATCGGGTTCACCGCGGCGGGGGCCTTCCACGAAGTATAGGCATAAGACGCGCCGAGGGTTAGCGGCGGGATCGGCCGCACAGTCAAATCTGCTTCGAGGCCTTTGATCTTGGTCGTGCCCGCGTTCACCGTCTGCTCGATGTGGCTGCCGTTGGTCGGGCTGGCGGCATTGGTGTCGAACAGGTCGAAGTCGAACTGCGTGTTCGAGCGGTTCATGATGTAGCCGGCAAGGTTCAGGCGGGCCTTGTGGTCGAGGAAATCCATCTTCGCGCCGGCTTCATAGGATTTCACTGACTCAGGTCCGAATGGGTTGAACGCCAGCGACCGATCGTTGGCGCCGCCGGCGCGGAAGCCGGTCGCATACTTGGCATACAAATGGACTGTCGGTGCTGCGTCCAGGGCCACCGTCACCAACGGGTCGACACGGTTTGCGCGATTGCTGAAGCTGAACGGCTGGGGCAGGTTATTGACGACGTACAATGTGCCGTCGCGCCTATCCAGGGTCCAGCGCGCGCCGCCGGTGATGTGCAGGATCGGAATCCCGCCCGGGGTGAAGGTCGCCTGGCCGAACACAGAATAGTTGTGGTCGTGCGCCTGGCTTGCGCGAGTGATGAACTGGCAGCTGTTGGTGAACTGCGGCACCGGAGGCGTTGAGGTCGCGAGAGTGTTGATGCACGACGGAGCGAACTGCTGGTAGCCCGAATTGCCGCTGGTGACCGTTCCGGTAACGATCGGACTGCGAACGATGTAGTTGCCCGTTAGGTCATTGGTCCACTGATTGCTCTGCGGAGTCGCGGCATATTCGGTCGCGTGCTCGGTGTAGTAATAAGCGCCAAGGACGTAATCCAAGTGCGGCAGGCTGCCGACGATCTGAAATTCCTCGCTGAACTGGTGCTGGCGCAGGAATGACAGGCTGTAGCGGCTGAAGGTCGCGTTCGGCACGAAGGTCGTGCGCTGAGGGCCGCCGGAATTGTCCCATTGGTCAGTGCTGACGCCGCGCCATCCGGTGATCGACCGGAGCTCGAGATGTGGTGTGATCTTGTACTTTAGCGTTCCGTTAAAGCCGTGAGTCTTGTCGACGCTTGGCTGTTGCGGCACGCCGACGTCGGCAATTGCCTGGCGGTCCGGGTGAACACCGACGGTCGGCGCCAGCGGAGCCACGCAGGGCAGCCTTCCGGCCAGGCGTTGCGCTTCCGTGATGGTGCCGCCGCACGCTGTGTTGGTGCCCGGCAGGAACAGGCTATTGCCGACAACGCCGGTTACCCCGTTGGTATACGAACCAACGGTGTAGTGATTGGGGTTGTAGCTAACCAATTGGCTGTACTGCGGAGTATTGTCGTCTTCCGCGTAATCGTACGAGAGATCGGCAGTGAAGCCGTCGAACGGAGTCCAGCGAGCCGCGACCCGCCCGCCCTTGCGGTCATAATAGTTCCAGCCGGTTGAACCGCTGAGCGGATCCTTCGTGGTCGGACTTTGGTGTTCGTAGACGCCATCGAGCTTGATCGCGATATTGGCAAAAGCGGGAAGATCGAGGTGAAGTTCCGCATTGTGAGAATTGTAGCTGCCTGCGCCGACGGTGCCGCGCAGACCGAACACGCCGGTGGGCGCCCGAGTGATCATGGACACAGCGCCGCCTTCGGTATTCCGGCCGAACAGCGTTCCCTGCGGGCCCTTCAGAACCTCGATACGGTCGATGTCGAACAGCGCCGCGTTGAGGCCCTGGGTCTTGCCCAGCGCGATTCCGTCCAGATAGACGCTGACGCCGTTGTCGCGCGCCGTCTGGTTCTGGTCATAGGGAACGATGCCGCGAATGCCGACGGTCAGCGCCGACTGTCGCGCTTCGAAGGTTGCGACGCGAAGGCTCGGGATCGAACCGTCGGCGAGGCTGAACAAGGAGAGTGCGTGGCGATCCGCGAGAGATTGGGCGCTGGCGACGCTGATTGCGATCGGCGTCTGCTGCAGGTTCGTCTCGCGCTTCGTCGCGGTGACGATAATGGCCGCGAGGCCCGAGCCGGTGTCCTGCGGTGCTTGCGGGCCGTTTTCAACGACGGAAGCGCCGCTCGCCGGTTGCGCAACATCGCCAGCCATCGGGGCAGGCGGCTGCGATGACGGAGTCGCGGGCGCGTTGCTGCCGGTCTGCTCCTGTTGCGGAGTGTTCGCCGAGCCGGGAACGATCGCGCCGTTAGAAGGGGCCGCAGGCGGTGCATCCTGGGCGAACGCCGCCGTCGACACCGAGCTCAACAGCAGGCCCATCATGAGCGCCCGGGCCCGGAAGTTGGTGGCTTGAACGATGTTGTGACGAGCCGCGCGCCGCGCGCTCAACGTACCGGATATCATGAATGCTGACCTTTCCCCCTAGCCCGTGCGGGCTGGATGGGAACGGTTTAGGAGGGCGCCACGACAGAGATGTGACAGCTTAGCGGTCGTATCCGTGAATCTGCTGTTGCAGTTTTTTGAATCGTGTCCGCGAAACACCGGCTCGCGCCGTCACAGTGGCCGCTCCCTGAACCATTTGGTCAGCACATATTTGGTGCCGCGGCGGACTTTCATGCCCTGGTGGAGGGTCGCCGGATTGGGCGCGCCGCCGGGCAGCAGGTTGTTCCACGCAAGCAGCTTGCCGGCTTCCGCCTGGACGGTCTTGCCAATCGTCTTGAACCGGGTCGCGCCGCCCTCTTCGGGTTCATTGAGATAGATCATAGCGGTCCAGCTGCGCTGCCCGCCACGCTGCGTATGCAGGAGGAAATCATAGCCGCCCGGATTGAAGGTGTCGGTGTGCGGGCGGAACTCCTGGCCGGGCGCGTAGCGTTGGCCCTGGAGCGGCTCGCCATTGTCGAGCGGCAGGCCGAGCAGCGCGGAAATCCTGCGCTCGACTTCACCGACCAAAGGGTCATTTGAGTCAAGGTCGCACGTTTCACTCGTGCGGAAATTCGCGATGCCCGCATCGTCGGAGATTTCGGATGGGCGCCGTCGCGTGTCGATCCGCTCGATCATCGCCGCGCAGGCTTCGGGGTCGAGGAAGCCCCGGACGATGAACAGCTCGAGGTCGCGAGTCGGCACGCGCTGCACGCCCGGCAACTTTGCCAGCATGGCCGCGGGATTGGTCGCGGGCTGCAAGTCCATTGCGCTGCTATGATCGTGGCTGCGTTGCGCCGCAACTGGGAGTTCGGCCGGTGCGAGGAGCCCTGTCGCGACCTAGAGGCAGGCCTCAAGATACGGCTGGTCGAAGCCGTACTGCTTGGCCTTTTCGAGGGTGTAGGGGCGCAGGCCCATCGAGCGATATTCGCCGAGGATCTTCCCGTCGGCCGTCTCGTCGAGATATTCGAACTTGAACAGCTCCTGGGTGACGATCACGTCGCCTTCCATGCCGATCACCTCGGTGATGTTGGTCGTGCGGCGCGAACCATCGCGAAGGCGCTTCACCTGGACGATGAGGTCGACCGAATCCGCGATCTGGCGGCTGATCGCCTCCTTCGGGATCTTGATGTCGCTCATCATCACCATGTTCTCCATACGCGCGAGGCATTCGCGCGGGGAGTTGGAGTGGAGCGTCGCCATCGAGCCGTCGTGGCCGGTGTTCATTGCCGCCAGGAGGTCGAAGCACTCCTGGCCTCGGATCTCGCCCAGGATGATGCGGTCGGGACGCATACGCAAAGCGTTGATGACGAGGTCGCGGATGGTGATCGCGCCCTGGCCTTCGAGGTTCGCAGGCCGGGTTTCAAGCGGCAGCCAGTGCGGCTGCTGAAGCCGAAGCTCGGCCGCGTCTTCGATCGTGATCACGCGCTCGCCCGGGTCGATCATCTTCGACAAGGCATTGAGCATCGTCGTCTTACCTGAACCCGTACCGCCCGAGATGACGACGTTCATGCGGCTGGCGCCGGCGATCTTGAGCAAGGTCGCCATCTTCTCCGACATCGACCCGAAGCCGCGCATCATGTCGAGCGTGATCGGCTTCTCGGAGAATTTACGGATCGAGATGGCGGTACCGCGCAGGCTGAGCGGCGGGATGATGACGTTGACGCGGCTGCCGTCCTGGAGGCGCGCGTCGCACAGCGGGCTGGTCTGATCGATGCGCCGGCCGACCTTGTTGACGATCCGCTGGGCGATCTGGAACAGATGCTCCTCGTCGCGGAACTGGATTTGCGCGATCTCGAGCTTGCCCTTGCGCTCGACGTAGGTCTGCTCGGGCCCGTTGACCATGATGTCGCTGACCGCCGGATCGGCGAGAAGCTCTTCGAGCGGGCCGAGGCCGAGGAGCTCGTCGACGAG
The DNA here is from genome assembly GCF_045810705.1 of Sphingomonas sp. Lineage (GTDB taxonomy): Bacteria > Pseudomonadota > Alphaproteobacteria > Sphingomonadales > Sphingomonadaceae > Sphingomicrobium. The sequence continues at coordinate 139,771 of NZ_JBJMVI010000003.1, forward strand.
AACCTTCTCGAGCGCGAACTGCTCGCGGCGGTTGAGCGTGATCTTCAGCTCGGCCAGCACTTCCGAAATGATCGGGCGGAATTCCTCGGCGAGCTCATCCTTGTTGAGAGTCGCAGCCGCTTCGGGGTCGACGCGCTCGAGCAGGCGCGGAAGCACCTGCTCCTTGATGCGGTGGACCGAAGCCTCGAAGCCCTCGACCTTGCTGCTGCCCTGCTCGCCGCTCGAATTCTGGCGCGCGGTCAATCGGTCCATCGCGCCGGACTGGCCGACGCTGTCGCCCGCTGGCGCTTCTTCCGGTGGAGTCAGCTCTTCGAGCGGCGGAAACTGGTCGCCGCCGTCAGGCGTACCCGCAGCGGCGCCCGAACCCGGGCCGCCCTTCATAGGCTTGGCGACGCCGAAGCTGGGGCGGCTGCCGCCACCCATTCCACTACGCTTGCCGAATGCGCTCATGCCCGTTGGTCACTCGCTGACTGAAATCTCGTCGATTGGATTAACCGCAGATGCCTAAAGAAAGACTAACCTTGCGCCGGTTAAGCCTTGGGACGGCAGCGCGAAGGAGGGGGCGGCGGCCACGGCGCGACCAGCTCGTAGGTTTCCAGGCTGGTGCGGCTGCGCACCCGATAGTGCGACATCAGCTCTGCGAAGTCCGGATTGCGCGCGTAGAAGGCGAGGATGTTGAAGCCCCGCCGGCCCGGACGCGGGCGCTCGGCAATGATCCTTTTCGGGGGCGCACAATGAAAGTCCGCGACGGTATCAGCAACAACCTGGCGGCCGAACGCGGCGACGCGCGGATCGGGATTTCCGCGCAGCTCATTGTCGACGACGGCGTTCATCATCCAGAGGCCGTTATAGCGCGAGGAATTGCGGAACCCGTAATGGAGGCTGACCGACGGGGGGATCGCAATTTCTCTGGTCAGCAATCCCACCGCATCGCCGGGCGCCAACCCCGCGACGGCGTCCGCTCCGTCAAAGTTGGATGGCGTCGGATGGGTGGCTTCGCTGACCGACGCGACCAGCGGAAGCGCCAGCAGCGCTGGCGCGAGGACGCGCAGCAGGCGCAGCGGCGATGTAGTCTCGGCGAGCAAAGCGGCGAACGCGAGCGACCCGCAGCCCAGCATCGGGATCGTGTGGTACGGCCAGCCCTTGAACTGGATGAAATAGGTCGCGGTGAACGCCGACCCAGCGACAAACAGCGCCGCGGCGAGCGAACTCGATCGGCTGAAGAGCAGCCTGAAGTGCGCTACCGTGAAGGCAAAAAGTCCGGCGCTGACGACCACATAGAGATTGAACAAGACGCGGATCGAGCGCGGGCCGAACTGGCCGTAGGCGAGCCGCACCAAGGGCACTATTCGGGTCAGATAATTGCGTTCCATCAGCAGCGCCGCGGCGTAGGCAATGCCAACTGCGGCGAGAGCGAACGTCTCGGGCCGGAACGGCCGCCAGCGCCGGCCCAAGCCGGCCAGAAGCCACAGCTCCAGGGCTGCCGGAACGATCAGGAAATAATGCTTCAGGGCAAAGCCGAGCGCGGCAGCGGCACCCACAGCGATCGCCAGGAACGGCGACGCCGGCCGGTCTTCGCGGCGAGCCGCGATCAGCGCGGCGTAGGGCAGCGCGCCGATCAGCACGATCTGCTCGCGCTGGCCGACGTGCATCCACGGCATGGCCGCGAGGATAAGCGCCGCATAGGCCAGGAACAGGGACCGGCGGCCGGGAGGGATATGGACGATCAGACGGTCGGTCGCCGCGAGCGACAGCATTACGAGCAGTCCGAAGGCAGTGATCAGCACGCGCTCGGCCCGCAAATGGAGCAGCGTCGCCAAGCGGTCGACCGGCAACGCCATCCAGAACCACAAGGGCGGATTGACTTCGACGATGTCGCGATAAAGCCTGGCGCCCTCGTGGATGCGTTGGGCAACTCCCAATTGCGACGCGACGTCGGAATCGACGCCACCGCCGAGCCGGAGCACGGTGACGAGCGCAGTAAGGACAAGGGCGAGGAGGAGCGGCCGTGATGTCACTGCCGCGGCAATCCGCGTGGAAGCGGGTTGCGACAGAACTGGGACGGGGTGGGCAGAAGTCATCGACCGCGATGACTAGCGGCCGATGGTAAATTCGGTGCTAAGCTATGGCGCCGGCACTCTCGGCAAGCACGGTCAAGCCCTTGTCGCTGACCTCGGCGAAGCCGCCGGTCACGGGGATGCGCTCCGGCTGAGCGCCCTGGCTGCGGTAAACGGCGACGTCGCCATTCCGAAGCGTCGTCATATAGGGTGCGTGGCCCGCCATGATGCCGGATTCTCCCTCGGCCCCGGGGACGACGACCATGTACACGTCGTCCGACATCACCAGCCGGTCGGGCGTGACGAGCTCAAAATGCAGGTCGGCCATCAGGCCTCCTGCGCCATCTTCTCGGCCTTGGCGACCGCCTCATCGATGCCGCCGACCATGTAGAATGCGGCTTCGGGAAGATGGTCGTATTCGCCGTTCACGACCGCCTTGAACGAGCGCACCGTGTCCTCGACCTGGACGAACTTGCCGGGGATGCCGGTGAACACCTCGGCGACGTGGAACGGCTGCGACAGGAAGCGCTGGATCTTGCGGGCGCGGCCGACGATCAGCTTATCTTCCTCGCTCAGCTCATCCATGCCGAGGATGGCGATGATGTCCTGCAGGCTCTTGTAGCGTTGGAGTGTCTCCTGGACCGCGCGGGCGGTCTCGTAATGCTCTTGGCCGACGACGGCGGAGGTCAGAACCCGGCTGGTCGAATCGAGCGGGTCGACCGCAGGATAGATACCGAGCTCGGAGATCGCGCGGCTGAGCGTGGTCGTCGCGTCGAGGTGGGCGAACGAGGTCGCCGGCGCCGGGTCGGTCAAGTCGTCGGCCGGCACGTAGATCGCCTGCACCGAGGTGATCGAGCCCTTGTTGGTCGAGGTAATCCGCTCCTGGAGCGTGCCCATGTCGGTGGCCAGCGTCGGCTGGTAACCCACCGCGGACGGGATGCGGCCCAAGAGCGCCGACACTTCCGACCCCGCCTGGGTGAAGCGGAAGATGTTGTCGACGAAGAACAACACGTCCTGCCCTTCCTGGTCGCGGAAATATTCGGCCTGCGTGAGGCCCGACAAAGCGACCCGGGCACGGGCGCCGGGCGGCTCGTTCATTTGCCCGAACACCAGCGCGACCTTGGAGCCCTCGGGGGTCGGATTGCCGTCCTTGTCCTTGGCGATGACGCCCGCATCAAGGAACTCGTGATAAAGGTCGTTGCCCTCGCGGGTGCGCTCGCCGACGCCCGCGAATACAGAAACGCCGCCGTGACCCTTGGCGATATTGTTGATCAGCTCCTGGATGAGGACGGTCTTGCCGACGCCGGCGCCGCCGAACAGGCCGATCTTGCCGCCGCGCGCATAAGGGGCGAGCAGGTCGATGACCTTGATCCCGGTGACGAGGATCGAGGCTTCGGTCGACTGGTCCACGAACGGCGGCGCGTCGGCATGGATGGGAGCCGACTTGTCGCTGCCGATCGGGCCCTGGTCGTCGATCGGCTCGCCGATGACGTTCATGATCCGGCCGAGCGTCTTGGGGCCGACGGGCACGCGGATCTCGGAGCCGGTCGAGCGGACTTCCTGGCCGCGGGTGAGGCCGTCGGTGGAATCCATGGCGATCGTGCGAACGACATTCTCGCCGAGGTGCTGGGCGACCTCGAGCACCAGGCGGTTGCCGCCATTGTCGGTCTCGAGCGCCGTGAGGATCGGCGGCAAATCGCCCTCGAAGGCAACGTCGACGACGGCCCCGATCACCTGGCTGACGCGGCCCGTGATGTTGCTCGCCGGCTTGGCCGATGACTTCGAATCCACGGCGGAAGCCTTTTTGGCACGGGGTTTCGGCTTCGTGTCGGCGGCGGTGGCCATGTCTGTCTTCCTTGCCTTCAACTTGGTTAGAGCGCTTCGGCGCCCGAAATGATCTCGATCAATTCCGTGGTGATCACCGCCTGGCGCTGGCGGTTGTAGACGATCCCGAGCTTCTTGATCATGTCGCCCGCGTTGCGCGTCGCATTGTCCATCGCAGTCATCTGCGAGCCGTAGAAGCCGGCCTGATTCTCGAGCAAAGCGCGATAGAGCTGGACCGCGATGTTGCGCGGCAGGAGGTCGGCGAGGATCTCTTCCTCGTCCGGCTCATATTCGACCGCCGCGGGAGCAGCGGCCTTCGCCTGCGCCGGTTCTTCGGACCGGCGCGGCACGACCGGGATGATCTGCTCGATCGTCGGTTCCTGCACCAGCGTCGAGCGGAAGATCGCATAAGCCAGGTGCACAACATCGATGCCGTCGGTGACGTAGCGGTCGATGATGTCCTTTGCGACGGCTTGGGCGTCGGCGTAGGTCGGGTTCTTGATCTCGCTGGTGTCGTATTGGGCGATGATCTGCTTCGGGTAGAGCCGCTGCAGGACCGGGCGGCCTTTGCGGCCGACGATGTAGAACAGCACCGTCTTGCCCTCGCCTATCAGCTCCTCTGCCCGGCGGCGGACGGCACGGACGATGTTGCTGTTGAACGCTCCGGCAAGGCCGCGGTCGCTGGTCGCGACGATGATCAGGTGCGTTTCGTCCTTGCCCGTGCCGGCGAGGAGCTTGGGGCTTTGCGGCCCCGGCGTGATGCGTGAAGCCAGCGAGGCGACCACGTCGGTCATGCGCGCCGAATAAGGCCGCGCCGCGGTCGCGCTCTGCTGCGCGCGACGAAGCTTCGACGCCGCCACCATGTTCAGCGCCTTGGTGATCTTCTGCGTCGACTTGACCGAGCCGATGCGGATCTTGAGGGCCTTGAGCGACGCCATTTAGGCAAACTGTTTCCCGAACGTGGTGAGCGCGTCCTTGAGCGCCTTGGCGGTGTCGTCGTCGAGCGCCTTGGTGTCGCGGATCTTGGCGAGGATCTCGGGCTTGTCCGAGCGGAGGAAACTCAGCATCGCGGCCTCGTAGCGGACGACGTCCCTCACATCGACGCTGTCGAGGAAGCCCTGCGTCCCGGCGTAGATCGATACGACCTGCTCTTCGATCGGCATCGGCTGGAACTGCGGCTGCTTGAGCAGCTCGGTGAGCCGCGCGCCGCGGGCGAGCAGCTTTTGGGTCGACGCGTCGAGGTCCGAGCCGAACTGCGCGAAGGCGGCCATCTCGCGATACTGGGCGAGTTCCAGCTTGATCGAGCCAGCGACCTTTTTCATCGCCTTGGTCTGGGCGGCCGATCCGACGCGGCTGACCGACAGGCCGACGTTGATCGCCGGCCGGACGCCCTGGTAGAACAGGTCGGTCTCGAGGAAGATCTGGCCGTCGGTGATCGAGATCACATTGGTCGGAATGTAGGCCGACACGTCGCCGGCCTGAGTCTCGATTATCGGAAGCGCGGTCAAGCTGCCGCCGCCCTCGGCGTCGGAGAGCTTCGCCGCACGCTCCA
>NZ_JBJMVI010000004.1:0-129488 GCF_045810705.1 Sphingomonas sp.
CTTCCGCCACCAGCAATTGGTCGCCGGCGTTGCCCCAGGCGGCCATGCAATTCTTGCCGGCCGTGATCGTCTTCAACGGAGTTGCCGGCTGCTGGGCGGCCGAACAGCCGTTGCCGTCATTTCCAGTCGCCGAGTTGACGAAATAACGATGCGCGCCGCTATGAAGCGGCAGATTGGCGAAGCCGTTGGCGTCGACGCCGTTGCCGATGGATGCGTCGTAACCCCCTTGGTCGATTACCGCGGGGGTTGGCACCGGGACAGGGACGGGCGTGCGCGTCGACTTTCCCTTCCCGTTAGATGCGCTCTGGGCGGTAATGCCGCCGCCGTCGCTTGAATCAGCAGGCCCGTTCGAGCTCGCGCAAGCGTTGAGTAACATGACGAGACAACCAAACATGGAAGTTGCGAATAGCTTCGGCTTGGCGCGCAAAAAGAGCGCGGAATTGCCAACCGAGATCCGTTCAAATGTCGCCATGCGAAACCCCCAGATCCAATGGCCCCAGGGTTGCACCCCCGGGATTGATCTCAGGAACTTCTGCGCCTGACTGCTGAAGAAAGGGTCAATGAGGGCTTAGCTCAAAATCAACGGTAGTTGACGCGCCATTCACCACAGCGTGAGTGCGGATACGGGAACAATCACTGTTGCCGAGAAGTAAAGCTGAAGTTGATCATATCAACCTCAGATGATCAGCGTGACAGCTCGACATCGCCAATGATTCTGATCAAGGCTTTTGCCGCTGCCTCATCCGACAAGGATTCTTTCGCAAAGCGAGCAGCATTTTGCGCCAAGGACTCTCGAGTTGCTCGATCCTCCCATAATTGCGTCATCACGGCCGCGAGCGCCGCAGGATCGTGCGGCGGCACCAGTAAACCGGTGCGGGCATCGTCGATATAGTCGGTCGTGCCGATACTCTTGGTTGCCACGACGGCCCGGTCCATTCGCATGGACTCAATTACGGTAACCTGCCCGGATGCGACGCCGACGTCGGCTAGCGGCACCACGCTGAAACGGCTCCGTTGCACCAAGGTGTGACATTCGACCGGAGTCAGTCCGTGCATGACTGAAACGTTGTCCGGGACATCCAATCCTTCCAGCGCGCGCGGCGACGCCACGACCTTGCAGGGCAAGCGAGAAATCCGAGCAGCTTGCAGAAACGTCCCAAAATCGCGGTTTGCGGAGCCCATCGAGACGATGAAGGGATCGCCATCGTCTTCGCGAGCGACTATCGGGATTGGCGCTCGTTGCAGGGGAACGAATTCGACACGGTCGTCAGAAACGTCGAGAAACTCGGCTACGAGGCGAATCTCTCCTGTCGAATGGACGACGAATCGATCAACGTTTTTGAATGCCGCCCGGGCCATGACCTGCTTGATACCCGTGGGATAATCCCCAAGGTTGAAGCACCAAGCAATCAGCGGGACGTTGGTCCGGCGCAAATATTTTCGCAGCGCGACTGCCAGCGCCGGCTGTGGAAAGACCGTGATGATTCCAGCCGACGGAAAGGCGCGCTTCGACTGTTCCCAATATTGCCGCCACTTGGACAAGCCCGTCGTGCGCTTCGACCTGGTATGCCAATCGTCGCGGGCTGCGATCGGGACCTTCTCGAACCGCCAGCGCCGGTTGGTGACAAAGTCGTCGATCCATCGGTCACGTCCGCCGTCACTGAAGAACGGGGCAACGACAGACCAACGGTCGCGCAAGTCAGAGGAGTCTGTTCGGGGTCGCATTTGCGTTCGCTTATACCGAGTCTGTGTGACGATGCCCGCCAGCCGATGGCTCATCACAGTCGCGGGAACAGATGGAGGATTTCCGTCGTGCCAACGTATCCGATGGCCGCCCCTGCGGCGACGAGGCCCAGGTACAGAAATTCTTCGCGCAGGTTAAGCATGTTGAATTTCCTGAGCAAAATCCAGGAGACCAACATCGTCGGCGCTTCGACCAGTCCGACGGCCGCGACCACCCCGATCGCGCCGAAGGTAAAAAAGCCAAGCGGAATGGACGCTGCGAGCCAAAGCAACCGGACGAAATTCAGCCGCAGGGTGCCTTTCACTTGACCGATGGCCGTCAGCAATTCCGCGGCGGCGAAGGTCGGCAGGCGGAGCGCGGTCGCCAACATGAGCCAGGAGATGAGAGCAGCCGCCGCTGCGTACCTCGGGTCGTAGAGCAGTGCTACGAGGAGCGGCGCACTGCCGATCAGCCCTCCGCAGGCGAAGGCATAAAGGAGGGACGGCAGGCGCCGGACGGCGTAGTACAGCCCCGGCAACGCCGCCGGGTATCCGCGCCAGCTTTGCGCGTAGACCGGGAAGGCGATCCGTCGAAGGTAGGAATCCGCGAACGACGTCGGGGCGCTGGCGATGGTCAGCGCGAGGCCATAAAGACCGAATTCGCTGAGCGTGAACAGCCTGCCGAGCACGAGCTTGTCGCTCTGGCCGATCATCAGGGTCAGCAGGCTCGACATCAACACGACTCGCGAGAACGCGAAGAACTCTCGCGAGATGGAGCGGTCGTTGGCGACGCGATGCGCCGAACGCGGGAAGAGGCGGTAGCTAAGCACCACGCGGAAGGCGGTGTGCAGGAGAATGGCGGCAATGATCGCCCAAGCGCTCCGCCACCACCAGGCCAACAGCAATCCCGACGCGGTCTGGAAGATCTGCAGCGCGAAGTCGAACAGCGAGAGTTGGCGGGCCTTGTCGTTGCGAAGCGCCGTGCTCAGCGAGAGCGAGCCGAAACCGTTGATCAGGAAATAGAGCGACGCGACCGCCAGCGGCAGCGTGAGGACCGGCTTCCCGAATCCGGCAGCGATCAGGGGTGAGGCGGCTGCGACGGCGATGAACGACAAGACGCCGCGTTTGACGTGGATCGTCCAGATCACGTCCAGGAAGTGCTTGTCTTCGGTGCGTTCGTGACGAACGACGAATTGTTCGAAACCGAGATCGGTGACCAAGGTCACGGCAAAGAAGATTGCGGTAATAATCCCCACGATGCCGAAATCGTACGGCGTGAGGAGACGCGTCATGAGCATCGAACTGCCGGTCCGCACGATCAGGTTTCCAACGGCGGTCAGGCCCAGCACGCCAGTTCGCGTACCGGCCAAGGAGGCAAGTCCTCCGATTGACAATCGTCGTCGAGCGGGTGCCGGACTCATCGGATGAGGACGCTACGCATGGATCGTGAGGCTTGGACGCATCGCGCCCCTACACGCGAACTCCAACGCGTTTGCAAACGATCGCGGCGAACGGGGACGAAACTGACACACGCCCGATCAATCAGCGCCAGCCGGACTATCACTCGACACCCTGGCAGGTAAAAAGCCTCCGAATGACCATCAGCAGTCACGAACATGAGACGGGCCCGGTGGCTGAGCCGGCGGACGAACTCAGGCCGATTGCCGAGCCGTACCTCCTGGTGATCGGTATCCCGATATTCGTGGATGCTGATGGAAAGCGTTGGGTTGACGACCTTTGGCACAAGGATCTGGTTGAGCACCTCACGTATCTCAAGAACCTGACGCTGGCGGCGCCCCTGCGGCAGCATGCTCAACCCGCGGGTGCGCAATGCATTAGCGACGACGTTCGATTTGCCGACCTGAAGTACGTCGATCTGCCGGCCAGTGATTCACTGATCGCCGGCGTCTTCGACTGGCCCCGAATCTTTTCGCGTCTATGGCACGCGGTTGGTCGGGCTCGGATCGTGCATGCCGGCGTGGCTGAATGGCCCATACCGCTCGGCTGGGCCGCCACGATCGCAGCGAAACTCCGGCGCCGGCCCCTGTTAATCAACATCGAGTCCGCCTTCTGGCGAGTTCCGCCAAATGCGCCGCTGCCGAAACGTGCGCGGGCCTGGCTTTGGGAGCGCATCAATGGATGGTGTGTCCGGCAAGCCGCTTTGCCGCTCTTCACCCAGCGTGAGTATGCCCGGCAGATGCTGGGTCGCGCCGATCGGGCCCACATCTTCCAGGCATCGTGGATCGACGGCGCTGATCTGATCGACGAGCGCGCCGCGGATGCCAGTTGGGATGCTAAAGACCAGGACCCGCAGCTTCGGTTGTTATTCGCAGGACGGCTGGTTCCCGAGAAAGGCATTAGCGACCTTCTAGCCGCGGTCGGCGGATTGCAGTTCCCTCTGAGGCTCGATGTCATAGGTTCGGGCGAGCTTGCTTCGGAAGTCCTCGATGCCGCGCGGCGCGACCCGCGTATAAGGTTGCTTCCGCCGGTGCCGTACGATTCCTCATTCTTTGAGCTGGTTCGAGAATATCACGCACTCATGCTTCCCGGCCGGACAGATGAACAGCCGCGAATCGCTTACGACGCCTATTCGCAAGCCGTTCCGGTGTTGGCGACCGCGACTGCCGGGAACGCTGAGTGCGTGATCGACGGACAGGCCGGTTACCTTTGCCCGACGCAGGACATCCCTGCATTGGCCGGGATGATCCAAAAGGCGAACGTGGATCGGGCCTCATTGCGGAAGATGGGCATGCGGGCGCTCTCCGTCGCGCGAGGCTACACGCACCAAGAAATGCATCGCCGGCGCTGGAAATTGTTGGCGACGTTTCTTCGACTATCTGAAACCGTCTCGTCGCGGCACGGCGGGAACGCCTCGCTATAGCAGGCGGCTTTCAAGACCTATGCCGTGCGATAAGTCTGCAAATCGATCATGGCCACGGGTGACCTTTCGCGAGAGAATGAGTTGATGCGTGAGTCCCTGGCCGATCCGGACGAGACTATGCCCCGCGGCGTTTCCGGAACGGCGACAGACGCCGACACCCGCGAACAAGCTGCGACGCCGCGCGCGGCGCATCGGTTTGCCATGCTCGACGGTTGGCGCGCACTGAGCATTTCCCTTGTGCTGGCGGCCCACCTCCTGCCGCTTGGTCCCAAGCGTCTGCAGATCAACGAAGCCGTCGCGCCGATGGGGATGGCGCTGTTCTTCACCTTGTCGGGGTTCCTGATTACGCGCTTCCTGGCCGCCGAGCACGCCAGCGTCCGCACATTCGTCATTCGCCGTTTCTTCCGGATCGTTCCCTTGTCGTGGATTGTGTGCCTGATCGTGCTGCCACTATATTCGGCATCGGTCGGCACCTACGCGGCCCACCTTCTCTTCTACGGGAACTTGCCGCCATTCTGGCTGCTGCCGATGACGTCGCATCTGTGGAGCCTGTGCGTCGAGATGCAATTCTACATAGGGATTGCGCTGATCGTCGCCTTGGTCGGGAGGCGCGGCCTCTATATGATTCCGCTGCTATGCTTTGCTGTGACCGGCCTCCGCATCGCCACCGGAACGCACCTTTCGATCGTCACCTGGCTTCGCATCGACGAAATCCTCGCCGGCGGGATTGTCGCATTGGCCTATTCGGGGTGGTTCGGCCCACGGCCAATGCAGATTGCGGGCCGGATAAACGTCTACGCGATGCTGCCTTTGCTCTTCCTGTCCAGCCACGAGATTGGCGGCGCGCTCGCTTACCTGCGACCGTATTTGGCAGCGACGATGGTCGCGGCATCGCTGGTCAATCCGCCACCGCTGCTGGCGCGGGTGTTCGAGCATCGCGTCACCGCCTGGATCGCGACGATTTCCTACGCTCTCTATATCATCCACGGGGTCTTGATGAACTCGTGGCTGGGGTCCGGGGACTTGGTGGAGAAGTATCTGAAGCGGCCCATCCTGATCGGGCTGACTTTTGCCCTGGCGCATCTGTCGACGTATCGCTTCGAACAACCTTTCATCGCTTACGCCAAGCGGCTTACGGCTCCGAAAGCAGGCAGGACGACGTGAAGAGTGCCGATGTAACAAATGTAAGTAAGCGTGTGCAAGCTCAGCTCATTAACTCAATGATGAAATGACCTTACGCAAATGACGTTTCAGGCCACTGCGCAGCTTGTGTTTTAGCGAGGCAGCGCCAAGATTTTCCGGCAAAGTTGCGACGTAGGGCGATGCCCAACGATGGAAATTCGTGTCTTCCCGCCGTACTCTACCGGGCGTCAGGTGGTCGAGATACTTCGTCCACGCCTTCGATTCCCACAGGTGATTTGCATAAGCACCCGCGGGAATTGGCTGGGTCGAGCCGAATATCCATTCGATGTGTTCGGGCGTCCAAAGCGGGAAGAAGAATGCCGTCGGCGGCAGCATCGTGATTTCGCCAGGATGTTCTATCGCGAGCTTAGCGGGGATCTGGACCGCATGTTCCGACCAGTAGCCTTCGTCGCCGCGGAAGGTGCGGTATTCGTCCATCCAACGTAGCAGGAACGGGGCCCGGGCTTCGCCCAAGATAACGGCGTTGGCGGCTGAGGGATTGTTGTCGTCAAAACCCTCCCGGCCCAGCACGGTCGAATTGTCGAGCAGGTCATCAAAGCTGCGATGGACCAGCACGTCGGCGTCCAGGTAGATGCCGCCATGTTCGATGAGCTTCTGCAGGCGGACCACGTCGGCGCGGTGGGCAGGATGGGTAACGGGACGTCCGAATATCTCTCGCGGTGCCTTGATCTTGATCGGCGTCACCAGCGGCTTCGTCAGTTCCCACCAAGGACCTGACGGCTCATATTCGTAATAGAAGTTGACTTGGTCAGGCGTAATGTGCCGGACCGCACTCGCCACCCCAACATAGTGAATCAAGCTCCACGGCTTGCCACCAAAATCCGGCGCCATGCCAAAACAATAGTGAAGGATTTTAGGAATCATTGATTGAGCGGTGTGCCGACCACAAAAAGGTAATTTTCGGTTCGCCAGCGAAGAATTCGAAAACGTATTCGCCGGGAACGCTGAAGGGCGCAGCAGTCAGATCGACGGGTCGAAATCCGCCGATTACACTTTCTGAGTTGGTCAGCGGAGATCCCTTGTGAGAAACGTTCGTAATCAGCGCATACTTGAATTTCGACAGTTGCGGGATGAAGCGGAGCACGTCTTCATTGCTCCAGTGTTGAATGACATCCTTTAGGATCAGCAAGTCAGCGGCTGGAACATCTTTCGTGATGCCGTTCAATTCGGCGAACTTGATGCCTGGTTTCGCGAAGCGCTTCGTATTCTTCAAAACTGCGCTAGAAACGTCCAAACCCGTATAGTCGATTCGGGTCCAGTCGATCAGTTGAGAAAACTGCCAGTCGCCGCAGCCAAGATCGACAACGCTGCTGATGTCGCGGTCTTTCAAAAATTCCCTCAGAAACTCACGATATTCCGAAGTCGCTTCGGGGGTCGAGCCCGGACCAGAACCGCCATCCCATGCGTCCGTTTCGTAATAGTAATTGAACGTCCGCTTATGCTCATCCACGCCGCCCATGCGACGGGCCAGTCGGGCGACGTGACTCAGCCCCGATCGCACCATTGAAGGCAGTTTTTCCCTCATCACAATCACTCTCCGATTGGACCAGGGGAATCGCCTCGAACCATCGATGCCGGCAGCGCCACAGTGGGTGCGTCTGCTCGACAATCTTGATCGAGGGGGTGCGGAAACAGCGTTGCCGGTGATTTTTGACGAACGCGGTCTTTTCGAAGGAAAGTGTATTCGAGAACGCCCGGTACGCGGCGGCGCGATCCGACCGCTTCGGTTTCGCACCAATTATTCGGGTGCGCGTGAACGACGTAGAATTGGCGCAACAGTTTTTGCAGCACTTGTTCCATGATGGAAAACGCGAACGGTTCGAAGAGATGTTCCAGGCCGTGAAGCTCGATACAGACGATCCGAAAGCGACCCAGTACTCGATCGGCAGTCGCGGCCAGCGCCAACCATTCAGCGCCCTCAATGTCCATCTGTAGCAAAAGATCACCGATCGGCTGCTTTTCAGCCACCCAATCCGATAGGGCCGTGAACTCGCCCTCAGTTACGGGTCCAATGAACTTTCGCTCAAATTCGACGAGCGGATGGTCTTGGGCGGGAGATCGCTCCACTGAGGCGTCTGCCTGAAAGCATCGGATGCCCCGTGCGAGGATGTCTTCCTCAAAACTGGACTGATCGCTGACCCCCGGCGAAAAGCAGGCAACGATTCCTTGAAGGTCGTCCGGCAACAGATACCCGCCATCGTGATCGCCACCAATCCTGATCAGCGGATGTTCGGTCTGCCAAGGGCGCAGAGCGTCAAGCAGTCGATCTTGACGCTCAACAGCGATCTGGCGATCCAAAATCAAACCGCGCCGGTTGGCGGTCGCCTTCAGTGCCTTTCGAGCATCGGAGAACATCACGGTCGATTAATCCAGTATCGTTTCGAGAACTAGCCAGCTGAATGCGGTCTTGCAGACTTGCCCTCTTTCGGCACAAGACTGAGGTTGCGCGTCTCTGCTCCGTTGCCACGAACGTTTCGGACCGTAATGAGCGCCGACGTCGCCGTTTTTGCTAGGCCAATTCGGATTCGGATGAGAGAAATGAGCTTCAAACCTGACAAAGCTCCGCCGACTCCAACTGAAAGTAATGAGGTTGGCTCCTCGTCGGAGCCCGACTGGACTCGCGAGCAAAAAAAATTGTTCGAGTGGGCACCGTCACGATCGCTGCTGGCGGCCATCCGAAGCTACCAGCGGCATCGCGGCGGTGGGCCAGTATCGGCGCTATGCCGCAAATGGGCCGTCCTGCGTCATCGATTCTGGTCGGTCGTGACGGCTTCCGATATCCCGATCAACGCCAAGATCGGCGGGGGCCTCATCATGCCGCATCCCAATGGCATCGTGATTCACGCTGACGTGATCATCGGGCCAAATTGCCTGATCCTGCAACAGGTTACGCTAGGATTGGGCCGGGGCGGCGTCCCCGCGCTTGGGTGCGAGGTCAACATAGGTGCAGGTGCTAAAATCCTCGGCGGACTAAGTATCGGCGATCACGCCGTGGTGGCTGCTATGGCGGTTGTTACGAGCGACGTTGCCGCCAGCTCGCTGGTTGCGGGAATTCCGGCCCGCGAGGTGCGCACGGCGCCGCCGGGAACGTCGGTCTATGATTGAGGGCGGTAAGGCAGGGGTACCGCTGCGGATAAAATTCATTTCGAGCCATGATCCGCTGAATGTTCAGGCATTTTCCGGGACCGTCTTCCACATGGGCACGGCGCTCCAGCAGGCCATGCCCGATATCGAGTTGATCCGAGCAGCAAGACCCGTGTGGTTCGAGCGATTTGAAAAGATCGTCCAAACCTTGACCAAGGGAAAGCATAACCCTGCTTCATGGCGGGGCCTCAATCGCTACTTTGCGCGCCGTCTAGCGGGCCGGTGGCGGGGTCAGCGGGTAGTGGCGATAACGGTCGTTATCTCTTCCCTTGCCGGCGAACTGGCGACCTCGGTTCCGGTGATCCACGTCTCCGACGCAACGTTCGATTTGATGCGCAATTTTTATGCGAACGTCGCCTGCCTTTCGGATGGCGCGGCAGCGGAAGCCGAGGAGGCCGAGCGGCGATGCATCCTCAAGTCCGTGCACAACAGCTTTTCGTCGGTCTGGGCGGCCCGCTCCGCCGTGTCGCATTATGGAGCTCCGGAAGCGAACGTGTCGGCGATTTCCTGGGGGTGCAACATCGCGGATGTGCCCGGCGATCAAGTGCGCGGAGCTGATCCTCAGCGCAGCGTCTGCAAGCTGCTTTTCCTGGGCGCCGATTGGATCAGGAAGGGGGGCGACGTCGCTAGTGCCGCTGCCGAAATACTTCAGGATCGGGGAGTCGCGGTTCAGCTGGATTTGGTCGGCTCGAAGCCTCCAGAGAGCCTTCAACGTCTACCTTGGATCAGGAATCACGGTTTCCTCAGCAAAACCGACCCAAAGCAAGTCGCGCAGCTCAATGGCCTGATCCGCGACGCCGATTTCCTATTCCTGCCAACTCATCAGGACTGCACACCGATGGTTTTCGCCGAGGCCAACGCCTACGGCACCCCGGCCGTTACGCGCGATGTCGGTGGGGTGGCGGATGTTGTTCGCGATGGGAAGAATGGCATTGTCCTCCCGCGAGACGCTGTCGCCGCCGACTTCGCCGACGCAATCGAGGGCGCGTGGCGCGACACTGAGAGTTACATGCTTCTTCGGGAAAACGCGCGGCGAGAATATGAGGATCGCCTTAATTGGCGGAGCTGGGCGAAGGCCATGCACGAGGTGATCCACAGGTTGGCGGCGGAAAACAGAGTTTGACGACCGGTTCTCTCAAACGGCCTGACTTTCTGGATCCTTGACCGGATTCAGAACATAACGAATCTCATCCGCTGGATCGCGGGCTCTAAATCCCCGCATACCACTCGTAGTCGACATTATCTTCCCAATAGCCACCCTTGCCGCCCTGGACCCGCGCGAGGCTGTCGACCGCCTCGATGCGCTGGATATATTTCGCCTGCTTGTATCCGAGCTGGCGTTCGACCCGCAGGCGCAGCGGCGCGCCGTTGGGGATGGGCAGGAGATGACCATTCAGGCCCCAGGCAATCAGCGTCTGCGGATGGAACGCGTCGACCAGGTCGATGCTCTCATAATAGGGCTTGTCGCCGAAGCGATCGGCGCAGTGGAACACGATGTATTTCGCGCGCGTGCTCAGTCCGGCATGCTCGAGAAGCCGCGACAGCTCGATGCCATGCCACTTGCCGATCGCGCTCCAACCCTCAACACAATCGTGGCGGGTGATCTGGACCCGGTGGGGCAGGGTGCGGAGCGTACGGAGCGGGATCGATAAGGGCCGCGCGACGAGACCGTCGACCTGCAGGCTCCAGTTGGCGAACTGCTTGGCGGCGTGCTGCGCATATTCGTCAGTTCCCGGCCTGCTCGTGCCATTGGAGCGGAAGATCGGGGACAGGTCGGCCTCGGAATATTCGCGGGCGAGCGCGTCGCGTGGCGAGATCAGCCGCTGGCTGGCCATGGTCAGCTTCTCGGCCGAGCGCAGCACGGTGCGGAACTCGGGGCTGTTGTTGAGACGGTCGCAGCCGCCCAGGAGCAGGCCGGAAGCGCTCGTGGTTATGAATCGGCGGCGGTCGATCATGCCTTGTCGCTCCTGGCCGGCGGCACTCGGAAACGGCCGGTGATCATCGACCCGATCTCGTTGATCGGGCCGGCGAGCAGCACCATCACCAGGTGGACAATGATGAATGCAAGCAGGGCCGCCGCGCAAATGAAGTGGATCGAGCGCGCCGACTGGCGACCGCCGAATAAGTCGAGAAGCCGGGGCCAGGCGGCGTCCATCGCCGGTGACATGGCAAGGCCGGTCAGCACCATCAGCGGCAGAAGGACGAAGATGACGCCGACATAGCTCAGCTTCTGGAGGATGTTGTACTTGAGCGCCGCCTCGCCGGTCGGGAAGCGCAGCCGCGCGTGTTCCCGGATGTCGTGCCAGATGTGGCTCGGCCGGATCTGCTCGGGCGTCGGCGCGAGGTCGCGCTGGGCATGGCGGTTGATGAGGCTCGTGACCAGGAAGGCGATCAGGCCGGTCGACAATAGCCAGGCAAAAGCGAGATGCCAGCGCCGAGCGGCGGCGAGGTTGTAGGTCGAGGGGATGGTCGCCCAGCCGGGGATCGGCCGTCCACGGAACGACAGCCACGGATGATCGAAGTTGGCGCCGAACTTGCCCCAATAGAGATGCGGATGGGCGTTGAAGATCATCAGGCCGCTCATCAGCATGACGAACACGGTAAGCGCGTTGAGCCAGTGCCACAGGCGGGTCGGCAAACGGTGGCGGTAGGCAATCCGCCGCGGCGGCGCGAGAGGGGGCTCCGCCTCGATGGTGTCGTCGATGACCGTCGCGTCGTCCATCGCTGCTCCAGCCATAGCGTAACGGCAATAGTCAGGCGAGCCGCTGCGTCGCAGTGCGTTGCGCCAGCCAGCCCGGGATGATTGCGGCGATCCGCCTGCCCGCGCGGCCGTCGCCAAAGGGGAAGGCCGGCCGGCTCATCGCAGTGGCGCGGGGGTCGTCGAGCAGCCGCCGGGTCTCGGTCACGATTCGCTCCCGGTCCGTGCCGACGAGTCGCGACGATCCGGCGGCAATCCCTTCGGGCCGCTCCGTCTTGTCGCGAAGGACAAGCAATGGGACGCCGAGCGCGGGCGCCTCTTCCTGCACGCCGCCCGAATCGCTGAGGACCAGGTCCGCGTCGCGCATCCGCCGAAGCAGATCCGCGTGGCCACAGGGGTCGATGAGCTCGAGGCCGCGTACCTCTGCCAAGAGACGCCGCATGCTCGCGGCGACGAATGGGTTGGGGTGAAGAATCAGCTCGATCGCGGCCCCGGCTTCGGCAAGCTCGGCCAGCGCCGAGGCAATGGACGCGAGGCCGTCACCCCAGCTCTCGCGCCGGTGACAGGTGACGAGCAGGCGCGGGCCGCCGCTGTCGTGCAGCGACGGCGGGGGAAGGCGCGAAACGCTGTCGAGCAGCGCGTCGATCCCGCTGTTGCCGGTGACGTGGATTTCGCCCGGCACGTTCTCCGCGCGCAGGTTGGCGGCAGCGAGCTCGGTCGGGGCGAATAAGAGGTCGGCGCCGGCGTCGATCGCGGTCCGGTATTCCTCTTCCGGCCAGGGCTGCGTCGGATCGTGCGTGCGAAGCCCGGCCTCGACATGGGCGACGGCGATGCCGGCGGTGAATCCTGCCAGCGCCCCGCCCAACGCGCTCGACGTGTCGCCCTGGACGATTAGCAGGTCGGGCGCGCTGCGCAGCAGCGGCAGCAACGCCTTGGTGACGGCGGCGACATGCGCATGCGGGTCTTCCCTGCCGGGGCAGCCCAGCAGGACGCGGGGGAACGGGTCGAGCCCGAACTCGGCCGGATCAAGCCCGGCATGCTGGCCCGTGAATACCAAGGTCGGCCGGAGTCCGCACGCAGCGAGAGCGTCGGCGACGGGCTTGAGCTTGATGGCTTCAGGTCTGGTCCCGAGGACCAGCCTGATATCTGCGGAATGCAGCCTTCCCCCTACCTCGGCCGGGGGAGTTTGCCTCCATTACGGACTTAGCTCAACGGAAATTGTCGGCGTAGGCCTGGAGCTTGAGGCGGACCGGCGGCGCCGGGATGATGTGGTAGCCGAACCCGTGCTTGTCGCAGTAAGCGGTCGCCGCCTTTTTCGTCGGAAAGGTCATGCGGACCTGCGGATTGGTGTCGCCCGATCCGTTCCAGCCGGTGAGGGGGTCCGGACGCAGCGCCTCCTGCCGCTCGAACTCGAGCAGCCAGCGGCCGGCATTGGCCTTGCCGGATTGGGTCGTCTTGCGCTCGACCTCGGAAATGCGGGCGACGGTCATCGATCGCAGCCGTGGCAAAGTGGCAGTGTCAAATCAAGCCGCACAATCTCCGGTGAACAAGAGCTAGGACGCGCGTTTCGTCCTCAGCGTCGGCTGGGCGGACGCAGGATCGTCGGGCCAGGCATGCTTGGGGTAGCGCCCACGCATGTCCTTGGCGACGTCGCGCCAGCTGCCGCCCCAGAAGCCCGGCAGGTCCTTGGTCGTCTGGATCGGACGACCGGCGGGCGACGCAATGGCGAGCACCAGCGGCAATTGGCCGTTGGCAATCGCCGGATGTTCGGCAAGGCCGAACAGCGCCTGCGCGCGGACCTCGACCGTAGGTCCGACTGGTGCCGAATAGTCGATCAGGTGCCGGCTGCCCGCCGGGCTGACGAAGTCGGACGGGGCGAGGCGATTGAGGGTCTTGAGCCGTTCGTAACCCAGCTGCCCTTCGAGGGCCGTGGCAAGCGCGTTGGGAGGAATGTCGCCGAGGCGGCGCTTCCCGCCGAGCAAGGGCGCCAGCCATTCCTCGGCGCGACCGAGCAACGTTTCGTCATCGAGCGATGGAATGGCGGGGTCAAAGCGATGCGCCAAGGCCGAGCGATGCCTCAACTGCAATCCGCGGTCGTCCCACGGCAGCAAGCCGAGGCCGTGGTTGCGCACTCCCTCGAGCAGCGCCGTCTCGATGGCTGCCGGATCCGGGTTCGGATCGGGCCCGCTGGCGAGGCGGATCGCGCCCAGGCGCCGGCTGCGCGTTGGCGTGACAGAGCCTGTCGCGGGGTCGAAATCGCCATCATGGCGAATCTCGATCCTGTCGGCGAAGAGATCGAGAACCTCCCGCTCATCGATTGCGGCAGCGGATAAGATTCGGGCGCCGGACGCATGTCCGGCGACCTCGCCCACCGCGAGCCACTGGCTCCCCGCGATTGGCGACGACGGGTCGAGCCGAAAGCCACGGCCGCCTACCGATTGCCAGGTCTCGCCGGTGAGATCGCGCCGGCGCGAGACCCGGTCGGGGAAGGCGAGAGCGAGGGCTTGGGCGAGGTCAGGCACTTCGACTTTGCCGGCTTCGACTTCCAGCCGCCGCCGCCAGCCCGCGGCGAGCTTTCGCGACGCCTCGGCGCGCGGCGACTTGTCGGAGCGCCATCGGCGCCAGCGCAACTCGAGATCCGGATCGTTGCCGCCGAGCCCGCGCTCGGTCAGCAGCACGGCGACATCGGCCGCGGCCGCGCCGAAGCCACGGTCGCGGGCATCGAGCAGCATATGCGCGAGCCGGGGCTCGAGCGGCAAGGCCGCGATGGCGCGGCCGTGATCGGCAACGCGCCCCTCATCATCGATCGCGCCGAGTGTTGCCAACCGTCTCCGCGCCTCGTCCAAACCGGCTCCGGGGGGCGGATCGAGGAAAGGCAGGCGAGAGGGATCTGCCTCACCCCACAGCAGGCAGGTCAGCAGCAGGCTCGACAAATCGGCTTGGAGGATTTCGGGCGGGTCGTGCGCCGGCAGCGAAGCGGTCGCAGCTTCCTCCCACAGCCGGATTGCGACGCCCGGCGCCTGGCGTGCGGCCCGTCCGGCGCGCTGGGTAATAGCGGCCTGACTGGCGCGCTCGGTGACAAGACGGGTGAGGCCGGCGCCGCGGTCGTAGTGCGGGCGTCGGGCAAGCCCGCTGTCGACGACGATCCGCACATCCTCGAGCGTGACGCTGGTCTCGGCGATGCTGGTGGCGAGGACGAGCTTGCGCATGCCGGGTGGCGGTGGCGCAAGCGCCTTGCGCTGCGCTGCCGGTTCGATCCCGCCGTGGAGCTTGTGCAGATCGACGTTCGCGGGAAGTGAACCGAGCGCTTCCGCGGTCCGCTCGATCTCGGCGACGCCCGGCAAAAAGGCGAGGAGCGAGCCTTCATGCTCCGCGAGCGCGGCGCGGACCGCCGACGCCATCTGCGGCTCGATCCTTGCGCCTGGGTCGCGGCCAATGTGGCGGATTTCAAGCGGGAAGCTCTTGCCCTCGCTGATGATGGTCGGCGGATCGTCGAGCAAGCGCCTGAACCGCTCGACGTCGAGCGTTGCCGACATGGCGAGGAGCCTTAGGTCCGCGCGCAGCGCCTTGGCGGCGTCGAGCGCAAGCGCGAGCGCAAGGTCATTGTCGAGGCTGCGCTCATGCACCTCGTCGAAGAGCACCGCCGACACGGTGCTGAGCTCGGGATCGGCCTGGATGCGCGACAGGAACACGCCGTGGGTCATGGCGATGACGCGTGTGCTTTTGCCCACCTTGCTGTCGAGGCGCGTGGCATAGCCGATCGTCTCGCCCGGCTTTTCGCCAAGCCCGGCGGCGATGAATTCGGCCGCGGCGCATGCGGCCAGCCGCCGCGGGACCAGCAGCAGCACCTGCCCGGTGCACCAGCCCTCGCCAAGCAGCTCCGGCGCGACCCGGGTCGTCTTGCCGGCGCCGGGCGGCGCAACCAGCAACGCGCGCGTGCCTTCGCGCAGCTCCGCAAGCAGATCGGGAAGGACCTCGTCGATCGGCAGCCGGCTCATTGAAGTGCCCGAAACGCAGCAAACGCAGCGATCCTACGCGTGCGTGCGCCCGCGCCCGCGCGAGGACCGGTTCCACGCGCGGTATCAGAACGGGAGAACAGCCGGCGCACATTCCGCCTGTGGCACAGGCGTGGTCCTGTAGGACAGCATCAATGCCCGGTGTTGCTCCTCGGGCTTCCAAGGTAACGGTCGAACCATTCGACGGTGCGGCGCCGAAGGTCGAGATCATGCTCCGGGGCCCGAATGCCATGTCCCTCGTCAGGATAGATGACCAGGCTGGTCGGCACTTTCATGGCCTGCAGCGCGTGCCAATATTCGATCGACTGGGTCGGCGGCACTTCGATGTCGCGCTCGCCGACATAGATGAAGGTCGGCGTGCGCGCCTGCTTGATCGTGCGGATTGCCGACACAGCCCAGTAGGGCGCGGGATCGTCATAGACCGACTGGCCGAAGAACGGGATCATCCACTGGTCGATCCCGTTCGTGCCATAATAGCTGATCCAGTCCGACAGGCCCGCCCCCGCGACGATCGCCTTGAACCGATTGGTCTGTGTGTTGGTCCACATCGCCATGAACCCGCCATAGCTGTGCCCGATCAGGCCGAGACGGTTGTCGTCGACCGGAGCGACTTTCTCCACCGCGTCGATGCCGGTCAGGATGTCTCGCAGGTCGCCGCCGCCGAAGTCGCGGATGTTGGCGCGAGTAAAAGCCTCGCCCTGGCCATAGCTTCCGCGCGGGTTGGGAAAGAATTGGTAGTAGCCGGCCCGGGCGAGATCGGCGCGGTATGCCTCCCAGATGAATGATGGTGACGCCGCCGACGAGGGACCGCCGTGGACGGTGACCACGAGCGGCGCCTTGCCTGCCGATGGCGCCGTTCGCGGTGCGACAAGCCAGCCTTGAACGTCGAATCCCTCGTTCCGCCACGTGACGCTTTGCGCCCGCACCAGCGATGGCCAATTGTCATTGTCATGCGTGACGGCGGAGAAGCGCGCGAGCGGGCCGGCATAGATGGACGGCGGGCGTTCGAAGTCTTCGACCTCCGCCGCGTAAATGCGGCCATCGCGGCTGCGCGCAAACCGCGCGTCGCCGCCCTTGATCGTCACTGGCGCGCTCCACAGCGGCGAGCCAGGTCCCCGTCCTGCGACGATCGGCAGGATCGCCATCCGGTCGCCGATGACCGCAGACGCCACCAGCCCGTTCCTGTCCCACACCAAGGAAGTAAAAGTGCCGCGATATCCCGGGGTAACGTCGGTTGGAGTGCCGCCGGTGACCGGAACTGTGTAGATGTCGCCGCCGACGGGTCCGAAGTCGCTCATCAGTCCGCCGATAAAGGCAACGGTCCGGCCATCGGGCGAGACGCGCGGGAAATTAAGCTCCATGGCCGGTGCGGCGATCGCGCTCAGCGATCCGCTGGCGCGATCGATCCTGTCGAGCGTCGCCACCCACCAATTGTTGTCGCCATTGCCGCGCGCGCTCGTCGCGACGAAGCCGCTGCCGTCGGGCAGCCAATCATATTCGTACACGTAGCGATCGGATGGGCTGATCGGACGGAGCGGCCCGCCGGCAAGCGCGACGACCGCGATGCGCTGTTCGTCATTGGTTTCGCCGATCTCGCCAACCTGACGAACCCCGGCCTGCGTCGCGCCCGCTTCCTTCCGCGCGGCGAGGGTCGCGAGCACGGCGACGCTGCGGCCGTCCGGCGATAACAATGGCTTTTGCGCGATCCCTTCAAACTCGCTGAGAGTCGCTGCGTGACCGTTGGGGCTGACAAGGATCAGCCGCGCCTTCGATCCATCGCGAACGATCGCCAATAGCCGGCCGTCAGGAATGAAGCTTGGGGTGTAGTAACGGCAGCCCGCGCACTGATCGACCGTCGCAAGCATGGCACCGGTCCGAGCATTTCGAATCACGATCCGCTCGGCAGGCAGGCGAGGCGCATTCGGCTCGGTATCGCTTTCGACTGCAGCGACGCGGTCGCCGGCAGCGGACAACGCAATGTCGGAATATTGGTGCAGCGTCATCGCGGCGGCGGGTGTGGACGCGAAAAAAACAAGGGCGGCGGCGATCAACAGGCGCATCGGCAAACTCCGGTGAGGTCGCCGAAAAGCTAGCAGGAATATGTGCCGAGGCCAGCCGCTCAGTAGGCGCGCGCGACGGCGAACTCGGCGGCCTCGGTCAGCGCCGCCTTGGCCTTGCTGGCGGGGAACATGCCAAGCGCATCGATCGCGCGCCGGGCATATTGGCGCGCCCACTCGATCGTGTCAGCGAGCGCCCCGGTTTCCCCGAGCAAGTCGATAGCTTGTGCGAGGTCGTCGTCCGATATGCGCTCCCCGCCGATTGCGGCTCGCCAGAACGCGCGATCCTGTTCACCCCCGCGCGCGTAAGCGAGGATCACTGGCAGGGTCATCTTGCCATCGCGGAAGTCGTCGCCGACGCCCTTGCCCATGGTCGCGGCATCGGACGCGTAGTCGATGACGTCGTCGCTGAGCTGGAAAGCAATGCCAAGGTTCCTGCCGAAGCATTCAAGCCCGAACTCGGCGTCCTCGCTCGCCTCGGCGACCACTGGTGAAACGCGGCAGGCGGCGGCGAACAAGGCCGCGGTCTTGGCGGTGATGATCTCGAGATAATGGTCCTCGTCGGTTTCGATCCGGCGCTGCGCGGTGAGCTGATCGACCTCGCCTTCGGCGATCACCGCCGAGGCATGGCTGAGAATTCGCAGGACCCGGAGGCTGCCATCCTCAACCATCAGCTCGAACGCGCGGCTGAACAGGAAATCGCCGACCAGCACGCTCGCCGGATTGCCCCAGATGAGGTTCGCGGTGCGCTTGCCGCGGCGCATGCCCGAGCCGTCGACGACATCATCGTGGAGCAGGGTCGCGGTGTGGATGAACTCGACCGCCGCGGCGAGCTTGTGATGGCGCGTGCCGGGATAACCGAGCAGGGCGGCGCAGGCCAGGGTGAGCATCGGCCGCATGCGCTTGCCGCCGCCGGCGATGAGGTGGCCGGCAAGCTCGGGGATCAGAGCGACCTTGCTTTGCATGCGTTCGAGGATGACGGCGTTGACGCCGTTCATGTCGCCGGCGACGAGCGCCATCATCGGGTCGAGCGACGGCGGGCGCTGGGTCGACAGGGGAAGGATCGTGGCAGTCACGGCGCCGCCCTAGACGGACGGCGCCGTTTTTTCAAAGCCGACTACCAGACATGGACACGCTGATCGGCCGGCAAATAGAGCTTGTCGCCCGGCTGCACGTTGAACGCTTTGTACCAGGCGTCGAAATTGCGGACGATTCCGTCGACCCGATATTGTTCGGGGCTGTGCGGATTGCTCAGCAATTGTTGGCGCAGCGATCCTTCGCGCCGCTTGCCCTGCCATGCCTGGGCGTAGGCAATGAAGAACCGTTGGTCGCCGGTGAAGCCATCGATCACGGGCGGTTCGCCATGGCGCGAGACATAGCGCCGATAGGCGGCGTAGGCCGTCTCCAGCCCGCCGAGATCGGCGAGATTCTCGCCCAGCGTCAGTTTGCCTTTGATGTGCACGCCGGGCAGCGGCTCATATTGGTCGAACTGGGCGGCCAGCCGATCGGCCTTGACCTTGTACTTGACAGCCGTCGCCGGCGTCCACCAGTCGCGAAGTTTGCCGGTGGGATCGAACTGGCGTCCTTCGTCGTCGTAGCCGTGGCCCATCTCATGACCCAGCGTCGTCGCTCCGGTCTCGGCGTAATTGACCGCCGGATCGGCATTGGCGTCGAAGAACGGCGGCTGGAGGATCGCGGCGGGCACCGTGACCTGATTCAGCGTGGGATCGTATTCAGCGTTCACCGTCTGTGGGGTCATGCTCCACAAGGTCCGGTCGACCGGCTTGGGAAAATGCTCGAGCTCGAACTGCCACTGGAAGTTCTCGCTCGCGACTTCGTTGGCGAGTGCGTCGGCGCGGCTGACCTCGAGGTTCGAATAGTCGATCCACTTGACCGGATGCCCGATGCGAGGGTCGAAGGCGGCGAGCTTCGCGAGTGCGGCGTTGCGGGTCGCCTGGTCCATCCACGATGCGTTGGAGATTTTCTCGGCATAGGCGGCGCGCATGTCGTCGACGAGCTCCTGCGCCTGCCGCGCAGTCTCCGCCGGCCAATGCTCGGCGACGTAGAGCTGGCCGACCGCCTCACCGAGGCTTGAGTCGACCATTTGCATGCCCCGCTTCCAGCGGGCGCGCTGCTCGGGAACGCTGCTCAGCGTCTTGCCGTAGAAATTGAAGTGCGCGTCATCGAAAGCGCGCGGCAGCACATTGGAATGGTCGCTGATGAAGCGGAAGGCGAGATACTCCTTCCATGTCGAGAGCGGCACGTCCGCGAGCCGCATTCCGGCCGCCGCGACGGCGCTCGTCTCGGCCACATCGACCTTCCTGGCCGCTCCGAGGCCGCCTGCGCGAAGCGCCTCCCGCCAATTGACCTGAGGTACCCGCTTCTGAAGCTGTGCGAGCATCATCACATTATGAGTGGCCACGGGGTCACGGCGGCGTTCAGGGGTCCACTGGTCCTGCGACAGTCGCGTTTCGAGGGAGACGATCCGATCGGCCCGGCCTTCCGGATCGGATAGACCCGCGAGCTTGCCCACCTCGACGACATATTGGCGGTAAGCGGTGCGGATCGATTCGTACTTGTCGCCTTTGAGCAGGTAATAATCGCGCGTGGGCAGTCCGAGAGGCGCTTGGCCGATCCGCACCTCGTAGCGCTTCGGGTTGTCCTGGTCGGTCGCAATGCCGATGGAGATCGGCGAGGCATAAGACGGCTGCGCCATCAACTGGACCAGCTGCGGGCGGGTCGAGACCGCGTCGATCCGGTCGAGGTAGGGCTTGAGCGGGGCGAGGCCGCGACCGTCGATGCCGCTCTCGTCCATCCAGGCGGCATAAGCATCGCCGATCTTGTGCGCGGTCGCCGACGTCGGGTGCGCGGCGGCATCTTCGACCATCTTCCGGACCTGCAGCTCGATCTCGTCCGGCAGGTCGTAATTATAACCCGCCGCCGTCTTGTCGGGAGGGATCGGATGGTTCCTGAGCCAGGTCCCTTCCGCATATTGGAAGAAATCGTCGCCCGGCTTGACCGAGCGATCCATGTCCTGGAGCTCGAGGCCCCAAGTTCCGTATCGAGGCGCCGCGGCCAGTGCCGGGACCGCGCCCATCAGGGCACCGGCGAGCAATAAGTACCGGAAACGCATAGAAAAATCCCCCAGCCCAGAATCGTCCGTTGATACCTAATGCCCTACGCCGCGTGGACAATGGTCTTTCGACGAAGCGGCGGCGGACCTAGCCGGCGGGCAGGGTCAGCCGCGCGAGCAGCCCACCAAGGTCCTCGCTCACCTCGAGGTGGATCGAGCCGCCATAGATTTCGGCGACGTCGCGGACGATGGCGAGCCCAAGGCCCGTGCCCGGCTTGCCGGTGGTGTCGAGCCGCGCGCCGCGAGTGAACAGCTCGCCGCGACTCTTCTCGGGAATTCCGGGCCCGTCATCCTCGACCAGAATGTCGACGGTGGCACCCTTGGATTCAACGGTCACGAACACGCGGCCGCCGCCATATTTGGCGGCATTCTCGACCAGGTTGCCGAGCATCTCATCGAGGTCCTGGCGTTCGACCCGGACCTGGACTTGATGGTCGCCGGCAATGTCGACGGTGACGCCTTCGTAAAGCCTGTCGACGGCGCGCTCGACCGCTTCGAGGCTGTCCCACACGCGCGCTCGCGACTGGGCTGCGGCGCGGCGGCCGATGGCGCGCGCCCGGGCAAGGTGGTGATCGACCTGGCGCCGCATCACCATAGCCTCGCGGCAGACGGTATCGACGAGGTCCGGGGAATGTGCCGTCGCGGCATTGGTGATCACCGTGAGCGGCGTCTTCAAGGCATGGGCGAGGTTGCCGGCATGCCGCCTCGCCTCTTCGGCCTGCGCTTCGCTGTGGGCGAGCAGCTGGTTGATCTCCTCGGTCAGCGGCCGGATCTCGGCCGGGAAATCATGGCCGATCCGGATCTTGTCGCCCGAGCGAATTGCGGCGACGTCGTCGCGCACGCGCCGCAAGGGCCATAGGCCGTAGAAGGTCTGCAGCGCGGCGAGGATCAGCAGGCCCACTCCGAGCGCAAGGAAACTCCAGAACAAAGTCGATCGCAGGTAATGGATCTGATCGTCGATCGTCTCGCGCGACTGCGCCACCTGGAAGCGCCAACGCACCGAGGAGCCCGGCAGGATGGCATCGCGTTCCGCGATGCGCAGCGGCTCGGCATGACCACGCGCGGAGAATTCATCGCTGTCATAAAGGTGCGGCTTCACGTCGGTATGAGTGTCGACGACGCGCAGGCGCCGGTCCCATAGCGAGCGCGAGGGGAAGGTCTCGGCGCCGGCGCCGCTGATCTGGAAATAGAGCCCGGAATACGGCTCGACGAAGCGCTGGTCGGCCGGCGGCCGGTTGAAGCGCACCTCGCCGTCGGGGCCGATCTCCGACGATGTGATCATCGAGTTGAGGACGAACGCCAGCTGATTATCGAAGCTGGCCACGATCGAGCGCGTGAGCACACGGTCGAGCGCGAAGCCGCCGATCAGAAGCAGCGCCGCGATCCACAAGGCAGCGACGCCGATCATGCGCCGGCTCAACGAGCCGATGCGCCGCCGCGGGGTCTTCCTGCGGGCGGGGGAAACCTCGGCCGCCGCCGTCACCGGGGCGGCTTGCTCGTTCAACTCACCGGTTCCTCAAGGCTGTAGCCGAGACCACGGATGGTCGTGATCACGTCGGCGCCGAGCTTCTTGCGGATGCGCGTCACGAACACTTCGATCGTGTTCGAATCGCGGTCGAAATCCTGATCGTAGATGTGCTCGATGAGCTCGGTCCGGCTGACCACCTTGCCCTTATGGTGCATGAGGTAGGACAGGAGCTTGTACTCCTGCGCGGTGAGCTTGACCGGTTCGCCGGCCTTGGTGACCTTGCCCGACCGTGTGTCGAGGCGGATGTCGCCGGCGTTGAGCTCGCTCGATGCATTGCCCGACGAGCGACGGATGAGGGCGCGCAGCCGGGCGATCAGCTCCTCGGTCTGGAACGGCTTGGCGAGATAATCGTCCGCGCCCGCGTCGAGGCCGGCGACCTTGTCCGACCAGCTGTCGCGGGCGGTGAGCACGAGGACCGGCATCTTTCGCCCTTCCCTGCGCCAGCGGTCGAGCACAGTGAGGCCGTCCACTTCAGGCAGGCCGAGGTCGAGGATCACGGCATCATAGCTTTCGGTCGAGCCGAGATAATGGCCGTCCTCGCCGTCGGTGGCGAGGTCGACCGCGTAACCCGCGCCTTCGAGCGTCGAGCGCAGTTGCCGCCCCAGATTGGGTTCGTCTTCGACGATCAGAACGCGCATTCAATGCTCCCCGGAGCTGTTCATCTTCGCGCCGTCAACCCGTCGTGCGGCGAGAAGTTGCTTGTCCGGAACAACTGGGACGTGTCGTCCAAATGTCAATTGAAAGCTGGGATCAGCGGTCGCGCGAGCGGCGGATGACCCGGCCCTGGCCGTCGACGTCGACCCAGATGACGCGCCCGTTCTGCATGAACTTGAAGCGATACGTGTCGCCGTTCATTTCAGGGCCGAGATAGTCGGCCCCGCCCATCATCGGCATGACTCGCCGCTCCAGCTGGGGCAAGGGCATCGAGCGGCCTTCGCGCGTCGCCTGCCAGGCCCGGTCCGCATCGCGCGGCGGGTCGGCCAGCGCCGCAGCGCTGCCAAGGCCGGTCCAAAGCCCGGCGGCGGCGAGAACAAGGGTCCGAAACACGGTCATTTACGCGACTCTCCAAGCCGCTTTTCTAACGATACGCATTGAATAGCCTATGAATAGCGCTGAACACAGCCGTTCAGGTCACAGGCAGTTGCACAAAGGACACTATCGCTCGCGG
The DNA here is from genome assembly GCF_045810705.1 of Sphingomonas sp. Lineage (GTDB taxonomy): Bacteria > Pseudomonadota > Alphaproteobacteria > Sphingomonadales > Sphingomonadaceae > Sphingomicrobium. The sequence continues at coordinate 23,551 of NZ_JBJMVI010000004.1, forward strand.
AGAGCGATTCGTTAGGGGGCGGCGATGGCGGCGCCGATCCTCTCCTACGAAGGCCTGGGGCTCATCCAGGGCGAAGGTTGGCTGTTCCGCGGCCTCGATCTCTACATCGGCGAACGCGACCGGCTGGCGCTCATCGGCCGCAACGGGGCGGGCAAGACGACCCTGCTCAAGTGTCTCGCCGATATGATCGACCCGGATAAGGGAAAGCGGACAATCGTGCCGGGGACCAACGTCGTCCTGCTTGAGCAGGACCCGAGCATGGACGGGTTCGATACGCTCGAGGCGTGGGTGTTGCACGGCGCCGATGCGCCGCAAGCCCATGAAGCGGCGGCCATCGCCGACCAGCTCGGAATCGACCTTTCGCGCCCCACGGAGACTGCCAGCGGCGGCGAGCGGCGGCGGGCGGCCATCGCGCGTGCGGTGGCGCAGAATCCCGACGTCCTGCTGCTCGACGAGCCGACCAACCACCTCGATCTCGGCGCGATCGAATGGCTCGAGGAGTGGCTGAAGCGCTTTACCGGCGCATTCATCGTGATCAGCCACGACCGCACCTTCCTCACGCGGCTGACGCGGAGCTGCATTTGGCTCGACCGCGGTCAGCTCAGGCGCGCCGAGATCGGTTTCGGCGGGTTCGATGCCTGGACCGAGCGCGTTTTCGACGAAGAAGCGCGGGCGGCGGAGAAGCTCGACGCCAAGCTCAAGCTCGAGCTGCACTGGCTGCAGCGCGGGGTGACCGCGCGACGGCGCCGCAACCAGGGCCGGCTGGCCAAGCTGCACGAGATGCGGGCGCAGCGCGCGGCGATGCTCGGGGCCGCCGGCACCGCCAAGCTCGCCCTGACCAAGGACGACGTTCGCTCGAAGACGGTGATCGAGGCCGACGACGTGAGCAAGGGCTATGGCGAGCGGCCGATCATCCGCGATTTCTCGCTGCGCATCCAGCGCGGCGACCGGATCGGCATCGTCGGGCCAAATGGCGCGGGCAAGACGACATTGCTCAAGCTGCTCACCGGTGAGATCAAACCCGACAGCGGTAAGGTCACGCAGGCACGGACGCTGTCGGGGATCGTCATCGACCAGCAGCGCAAGCTGATGGACCCGGCCAAGCGCGTGAAGGACATGCTCGCGGACGGCGGCGACTGGATCAACGTCCGCGGCGCCAAGAAGCACATCAAGGGCTATTTGAAGGACTTCTTGTTCGACCCGTCGCTGACCGAGGCGCCGATCGGCTCGCTGTCGGGCGGAGAGCGGTCGCGCCTGCTGCTCGCCCGCGAGTTCGCGCGCGAAGCGAACCTGCTGGTGCTCGACGAGCCGACCAACGATCTCGACCTAGAGACTCTCGACCTGCTTCAGGAAGTGATCGCCGATTATGAGGGCACGGTGCTGATCGTCAGCCACGACCGCGACTTCCTCGACCGCACTGTGACGATCACCTCGGGGCTGGACGGCTCGGGCAAGGTCGACATTGTTGCCGGGGGCTATGAGGATTGGGTCCGGCAAAGATATGAGGCGCATCGCTCCCCGGCAAAGGCCGGGGCTCAGGGCGCTGCGAAAGCAGCGCGTGACCGCGCTCCTGGACTCCGGCCTTCGCCGGCGAACAAGCTCTCGTACAAGGATCAGCGCGACTACGACCGGTTGCCCGGCGAAATCGAGCGATTGGAAGCGCAGGTTGCGGCGGATGAAGCCGCGCTGCACGACGCGGATCTCTATGCGCGCGACCCGGAGCGCTTTACCGAGCTGACCGAGCGCATTGCCCGCAACCGCACGGAGATCGAAGCGGCCGAGCTGCGCTGGCTCGAAGTCGCGGAAATGGCCGAGCAGCTCGGCGCCTAGGCCGCCGCCGTCCGTTGCCTGATGCGCCGTTCGAGGATCGACAGCGGCATCGCACCTTCGCGCAGCACCTCATGGAATTGCTTGATGTCGAACTTCTGTCCGAGCCTTGCCTTGGCTTCGTCGCGCGCCCGAACCCAAGCGGTGTGCCCGACCTTGTAGCTGCAGGCCTGGCCCATCATCGTGCAGTAGCGCTCGACTTCGCGCTGCGAGCGCGCGTGGGCATAGCCGGTCGTGCGCACCATATAGTCGGTCGCCTGCTCCCGGCTCCAGCGCTTCGAGTGGATGCCGGTGTCGACGACCAGGCGCGCTGCGCGGAACAGGAACGACTGGAGGAAGCCGGCGCGGCCGAGCGGGTCGCCGGCATAGACGCCAAGCTCATCGGCGAGCTGCTCGGCATATAGCGCCCAGCCCTCGGAATAAGCCGAGAAGCCGCCGGTCTTGCGCAATGTCGGAATGTCCTTCGATTCCTGTGCGATGCTGATCTGCAGGTGATGGCCGGGGACGCCCTCGTGGTAGCACAGAGTGGGGAGCGTATATTTGGGCCAGTCGCCAAGGTCCTTGAGGTTGATGAAATAGATCGCCGGTCGCGACCCATCTAGCGCGGCTCCGCGATAATAGCCGTTCGACGCGCCGTCCTGGATTTCCGGCGGAACCCGGCGGATCTCGAGCGGCTGGTTGGGCAGCGTCGCGAAGTCCTGCGGCAGCCGCCCGTACATGTCCTTCACCCGTTCGTTGAGATAGGCGAGCAGCTGGGCGCGCCCGGCGTCGCTGTCGGCATATTCCTGGGTCTTGCCGACCGCGTTCAGACGCTCTCCGACGCTGCCGTTGGTATAACCCTCGCCGCGCAGGATCTTGTCGAGCTCGGCGCTGATCTCGGCGACCTGGGTGAGGCCCAGCTGGTGGACCTCGGCCGGAGAGAAATTGGTGGTCGTCGCCTGGCGGAGCGCCTCGGCGTAGATCGCCTCGCCATTGGGCAGGCGCCAGGCGCCGTCGCCGGGCCGGCTGGTGGGTTTCAGCTGCTCCATCGCGGCGATCTGCCGATCGAGCGCGGGATAGACCGATTTGGCGACGATGTCGGCGGCGCGGCGCCGCCAGTCGCCGGCGATGCCCTTGGCGGCCGTGCGCCTGGCGATCGAATCGACCATCGAGCTCTTGTCGGCCGCGACCCCGCGCAGCTTGCGCATCTGGCCGAGCGCGAGGTCGATCGACCAGCCGGGCGCGAGAAAGCCGCGAGCCGCCTGGAAGCGCTGCTCAGCCGTGTCGTTGTCGAGCACGGCCGCGAACTGGCTCAGCCGGGACAGATAGGCCTCGGCGTCCGCTGCGGTGTCGATCGTGTGGCTGGTGTTGAGGAAATCCGGCGTCGAGAAATAAGCCCCGCCCTGCTGGGTGATCGGATAAGGCCGCTGGGCTGAATCCACGTTCCAGCGCGACGGCGCGACAACGCCCGTCTCAAGCGAATAGAGGACGACCTCGCGGTTGAGCCGCGCCGCGTCCGACAGCGTCGCCGGGCTGATAGCGCGCAGCTGGGCAATGGCGCGGCGGCTTCGGGCGAGACTTTTCGCGCGAGCGACCGGCGCCGGGTCGGTATCGAGCTTCGACTTGAGCGAGGCATTGGGGCCTTTGTCGAGGCCGAGCGACGAGGCGAGCGTCGGCGAATTCTGCAGTCGCTCCTTGAAGACCTGGTCGAACAGCGCGTTGAGCCGCGCGTCGCCGCTGCCGGCCTTGGAAGTGACGGCGGCAAGCGCCCGAGCGTCGGCGAGCGGCAGCAGCGCGGCGGTAGCGCCGGTGGCGAGAAAGGATCTGCGGTCCATCGATTTGCCCCGTGATTTGCGGAAGATGCGCGCAAATTAGCGCGGCGGTTTCCGCCTGCAACACCGTTTGTCGAATGAGGCGGCGCGTTGGTCGGCGCTCAGGCCGACAGCCGGTACTGCTTCAACAGGTCGTAAAGCGTTGGGCGGCTGATCCCGAGCAGCTTGGCGGCGCTCGAGATGTTGTTGTCGGTGCGGCTCATCGCCTGGCGGATCGCCTTGCGGTCAGCGACCTCACGGGCCGCGCGAAGGTTGATCGGCAGCGCGTCCTCGCTCGGAACAACGCCGGCCTGGAGGTCGAGGTCGCCGGCGGTGACGCTCTTGCCGTCGGCCATGATCACCGCCCGCTTGATGCGGTTCTCGAGCTCGCGGACGTTGCCAGGCCAGGGGTGAGCGTGGATCGCTTCGATCGCGTCGGGGCTGAGCGACTGGACGCCGGGATTGAGGTCCCGTCCGAAGCGGGTGACGAAATGGCGGGCGAGCAGGACCGAGTCCCCCGACCGCTCGGCCAATGAGGGAATCTTCACGACGATCTCGGCCAGGCGGTAGTAGAGGTCCTCGCGGAAGCTCCCCGCAGCAATCATCGCGTCCAGGTCCTGATGGGTCGCGCAGACGATTCGCGTGTCGACCGCGATCGGCTGGCGGCCGCCGATCCGCTCGATCACCCGCTCCTGGAGGAAGCGCAGCAGCTTGACCTGCAGCGGCAGCGGGATGTCGCCGACCTCGTCGAGGAATAGGGTGCCGCCCTCAGCCAGCTCGATCTTGCCGACGTTGGACTTGACCGCGCCGGTGAAAGCGCCGCGCTCATAGCCGAACAGCTCGGCCTCGAGCAGGTTCTCCGGGATCGCGGCGCAGTTGATCGCGATGAATTCGCCCTTGCGGCCGCTCTTCTCGTGGACCGCGCGTGCGAGCAGCTCCTTACCGGTGCCGCTGGCGCCTAGAAGCATCACCGACACGTCGGCCGATGCGACGCGCTCAATCGTCTTGGCGACCTTCTGCATCTCCGGTGCCGCGGTGATGATTGCGCCGAGCACGGATGCTGCCGCGCCGTTTTCCAACCGGCGATTCTCTTCCTCGATGTCGTGCAGATGGAAGGCGCGGGCGACGATCAAGCCGAGCTCGTCGATGTCGACGGGCTTCTTGTAGAAGTCATAAGCGCCCATCGCGATCGCTTTGGTCGCGCTCTCCCGCGCGCCGTGGCCGCTGGCGACGATGACTTTGGCGTCCGGCTTGAGTCGGAGGATCTCGGCGAGCGTCGCGAAACCCTCGCCCGTCCCATCGGGGTCGGGCGGGAGCCCGAGGTCGAGCGTGACCACGGCGGGCTCGTGCGCGCGGATAGCCTGGATGGCTTGCGCGCGGTCGCCGGCGCAGATTACCTGGTATCCGTCGTAGGCCCATTTCAGTTGGCGTTGGAGGCCTTCGTCATCCTCGACGATCAGCAGCACTTTGGCTTGGTCGGTCATGCGATTTTCCGTTGCTGTTGGGCGGCCGCCAGGGCCGCCGGCAGGAGGATGGTGAACGTCGTGCCCCGTCCGGGGCGGCTGTCGACGCTGATCCGGCCGTCCATCGCGGTGATCAGCGAACGCGCTTCGAATGCGCCGATGCCGAAGCCGCCGGGCTTGGTCGAAGCGAAGGGCTGGAACAGGCGGTTGCGGATGAAGTCCCCGTCCATGCCGACGCCCTTGTCGGTGATGGCGATGGAGACGCTGATGCCGTCGCAGCCGACGCGCACCGCGACGGGCTCCCCGCTGCTCGCGTCCAGCGCGTTCTGAAGCAAGTGGCCGACCGCCTGCTCGAGGGCATTGGAGTCGACCAGCGCCGAGATGCTCGCATCGCCGAGCAATGTCACTTCGCGGTCGCGGCGCTTCCCGGCGATGGCATTGGTCAGGATGGGCCGCAGCGGTTGCGGCTCGATCCGCTGCACCCGGCCAGTAGCATGCGGCGCAAGCCGCGTGAGGAGCTCCTTCATCTTTCCGACCGACGACTGCAGCGTTGCCACCATGTCGGCGCGGAACTCGGGGTTGTCGGCGTGGCGCTCGGCGTTGCGCGCCACCAGCGACAACTGGCTGACCAGGTTCTTGATGTCGTGGAGGATGAAGGCGAAGCGGCGGTTGAACTCCTCGAAGCGTTGCGCCTCCCCGAGCGCCTCCTGGCTGAGCGCTTCGGCAAGCGAGCTCGCCGCCTGGTTGCCGGCGGTGCGCAGCAAGTCGAAGTCCTCCCAGTCGAGTTGGCGGCGATAGTCGGGCGCCGACAGGACCACGACGCCGACCAGGCGCTGATGGTGAAGCAATGGAATGGCCGCCCATGACTTCGGCTCGTCCAGCAGCCATTGCGGTACGCCGAGCGTCTTGTCCTCCGCGCCCGCCCAGCCGCCGCGCAGCCCGGCGAACTCGACCACGCGGCCGCTCGCCTCGAGCGCCGTCCAGAAATCGATCGAGTCCGCGAATGCGTCAGGTCCGGGACCGCTACCGGGCCACTCACTGGCAGTGGCAACCGAGAGGCTGCGCCCGCCGTCGCTCACCAGGAGCATTGCGCCGGGCGCATCGACGATATCCGCGAATGCCCGCACGATCCGCTCGCTAAGCGGCGGCGCTTCAGGTCCGGCGAGGCCGAGTGTTTGGGTGAAACGCAGCCATTCGGTGCGATAGTCATATCGGTGCTCGAATAGGTGCTTGGCGAGCTTGAGCTTGACCCAGCCACGAGCGCGGGCGCTCGGGATCAGGACCATCGCGCCTACGGTCATCACCGCGAGCGCGCCGATCATCAGCGTCGAGGACCAGTCGACGCCGGTTCCGCGAAGCGCGGTGGTGAGGATCGCCATCAGCGCGAAATAGGCACAGATCGCCAGCAGCGAGAGCGATTGGAACGTCGCCGCGCGCGACGGGCGGACGCGCCACGCGCCCTGCTTGCGCGTCGCGAGCGCGAACAATGGCGCTGCGAGCGCGACGACGATCCCGCGCCATTCGAGCAAGCCGGGGGCGCCGGCGGCCTCAAGGTAGATGCTCGTGTAGAGGTTGAGGTCGTAGATCCAGATCAGCGCCAGCCCGAGCATCGCGAAGCGGATGTGCGATCGGCTCGCGGGGGCCGCCTGGCCATAGACATTGTGGACCAGTATCAGCGCGCCCGCGGCCGTCGTCACGCGCAGCACCAGTCCGGTCTGAGCGATCGTGCCGCTCGGGCTGAACAGCTGCAGCGTGTCCCCGATCAGCTGGAGTCCGATCACAGCGGCGACGGCACCGTAGACCAGCTTCAGCCCGTGCTCGCGTTCCTCTCCGGCAGCCGAAAGGCTGTAGAGGAGACTGATCCACAGGAGGTTGCGGGCGGTTTCTGCGAACCCGAAGATCGGTTCGCCTGACCCCATTGCGCCGAGCCACGCCCAGCAGGCCGTGAGCGCGAAGGCGCCGGCAAGCAGGCGCTGCGCCGGCTGCCGCGCCGCCTCGCCCAGGCGCCAGATCATCAGCGCCGCGAAACAGGCCGCGGCGAGCGCATGGCTCCAGAAGGTGATCAGCGCGTCCATCGGACACCCGTTGTCAAATCAGCCGACATGGGAACGGGTGTCGCTAAACTTTACAAACAAGTGGTGAACGACATGGAACCCGTGATCCTGAACTTGTTTCAGGATCCATCCCGTTGAAGGGCGGCGCGCGTCCCAGAAATGGATGCTGACCAAGTTCAGCATGACGGTAGGAGAGTCGGCATGGAGAAGCGCCCGATCGGAAACAGCGGGATCCTCGTCGCGCCACTGGCGCTCGGCGGCAATGTGTTCGACTGGACGGCCGAAGAGGAAACGAGCTTCGCAATACTCGACGCGTTCGTCGACGCCGGCGGAAACATGATCGACACAGCCGACGTCTATTCGGCCTGGGTTCCAGGTCATCGGGGCGGCGAAAGCGAGGCGGTGATCGGCCGTTGGCTGAAGCGGAACCCGGCGAAGCGCGACAAGGTGGTGATCGCAACCAAGGTCGGGTTCATGGCGGGGCTTGCGCCACAGACGATCGCAAGCAGCTGCGAGGCGTCGCTTGCGCGGCTCGGGATCGAGACGATCGATCTTTACTATCACCACAAGGATGATCCGGCCGTCCCGTTGGCCGACAGCCTCGGCGCGATGGATGCGTTGGTGAAGGCAGGGAAGGTTCGGGCGCTCGGCCTGTCACAATATTCGGCGGACCGGCTCGATGAGGCGATGCGGGCCGCCGAGGACAATGGCTTGGTCCGCCCCAGCGCCCTGCAGACCTGGTACAATCTCGTCGAACGGGACAAGCTCGAGGGACCGCTGCGCGACATCGCGCTCGCCCATAGTCTTGCCATCCTACCGTTCTATGGGCTCGCCAACGGCTTTCTCACCGGCAAGTACCGGACGAAGGAAGACCTTGGCAAAAGCACGCGCGGAGATCGCGTCGCGGGATATCTCGAAGGCAAGGGGATGCGGGTACTCACCGCGCTTGACCGTATCCACGCTGAGACCGGCGCGCCGCTTGCCGCCATCGCGCTTGCGTGGACCAATGCGCAGCCGGGGATCGCGGCAACGCTTGCAAGCGCGACCAGCCTTGCACAGCTCGCGGAGCTTATTGCCTCAATGCACTTGCAGCTCACCCCGGAGCAGATCGGGATGCTCGACCAGGCGAGCGCCTAGCCCTTCTTGAGGACGTCGAGCGCGGCGATTGTCATCGCCTCGGTGGCGGTCGAGATGACAGCGTCGGCATCGGGTGCCCACAGCGGGCTGTGGAGCGCCGGGAGCTTCAGCGTATCGCCGTTGACCGCATCCCATTTGGGCTTCGGAACGCCGCCGACCCAGAAGATCACGCTCTGCTTCGACTTGTCGGCGAGCCAGAAACGGCTGAAATCCTCGCTCGCCATGATCGGCTTGGTCTCGACGACGCGGGCGGCGCCAAAGTGGCTTCCGAACAGTTGCAGGAGATGGCCCGAAAGCTGTGGCGTGTTGAAGGTCGCGTCAGCGGAAGGCTGCTCGATCTCGACGGTCGGCATCTTGTCGTCGGGCATGCCTGCGGCGATCGCCTCGCCGCGGACAATGCGGCGGATGCCGTCGAGCAATAATTTGCGCGTTTCGGGCGTATAGCTGCGGACGGTCAGCGCGAGCTTGGCGTCGTCGCCGATGATGTTGCTCTTGGTGCCGGCATGGAAGCTGCCGACGGTGACGACGGCAGGCTGCTGGGGATCATTCTCGCGGCTGACAAGCGTCTGCAGCGCCATCACAATCCGCGAGGCGAGCACGATCGGGTCCTTGGTGTTTTGCGGATAGGCACCGTGTCCGCCGACGCCCTTCACGTCGATGTTGACCGTATCGACGTTCGCCAACGCGAACCCGTTCGTAACCCCGATGACGCCGGCCGGGAGCGAAGCGCTGTCGTGAAAGGCGATCATCACGTGGGGCTTGGGAAAGCGCGTGAACAGTCCGTCGTCGAGCATCGCCTGAGCGCCAATGACGCGCTCTTCGCCCGGTTGCAGGATCATCACCAGCGTGCCCGACCATTGACCCTTCATCGCCGCCAGCCGACGTGCGGTGCCGAGCCACGTCGCGACGTGGGTGTCGTGGCCGCAGGCATGCATCACCGGCGTGTCGGTGCCGTCAGGGAGCTTGCCCATGACCTTCGAGGCGAAGGGCAGGCCGGTCTGTTCGCGGACTGGCAGCGCATCCATGTCGGCACGAAGCAGAAGTACCGGGCCGGGCCCGTTCTTCATGACCGCGACGACGCCGGTCTTGCCGACATGCTCGGTGACGTCGAAGCCGAGCTTGCGCATCTCGGGCGCGACCTTGGCGGGGGTGCGCACTTCCTGCATCGACAGCTCGGGATTGGCATGGATGTCGCGGTAGAGCGCCAGCAGCATCGGCATGTCGGCGCGGATCGAGTCCTGCAGCGTGGCCGCGGTTGCTGGGGTCGAGGCGGTCATGGCAGCGGCGGCGAGCCATAGCATGGTCTTCAAGTCGATGCTCCTAGGGGAACCAGCTCCATCACATCGAGCCGGGATTCGAAATGGGGCTCAGGCATCACCAGCCGCCAGCGGCCGGGGCCAATCCGCTCGACATAGCCGGCGACGTTGCGCTGCTCGTCCTGGCCATATTGGAGGACTCGGCTCTCGTCGGCGAAGGCGAGCGTGCCGAGGAAGACGTTGCGGACGGCGTCGCCCGGGAAAATCAGGCCGACATAGCGTTGCGCGCCGCCGAGCTTCCCAAGGCGCTGCAGCCCGCGCTCGGAGCGGATGCGACAGGTGAATGGGGGGTAAGCAATATAGTCGAGGTTGCCCGGATCCTTGGCGCCGAGCTTGATTACCCGGCAGCGGTAGATCCCGTCGGGGATCGCGGGGCCAGCAAGAGCCGCGTCGGGATTGAGCAATGCGCCTTCGCGAGCGATGTCGGCCGCATGTCCGGACTTGCGGGCGGCCGCGAGGCCGACTTCAAACGACTTTCGCCAGTCGCGCAACCGCAGCCGGTCGCTGTCACTGATCACCTCGCGATAGGCCGTCGTCCAACGTGGGATCAGTCCCGCCGGCTGCTCGATCACGTGGCACGCGCTCAAGCCGAACAGCAAAAGGAGGGGAAGAATTCTCATCGTCATTGCGAGCGTAGCGAAGCAATCCAGAGGTGCAACTGGATTGCCGCGCAGCCTCCAGTTGCTCGCAATGACGGGCTCAAGCGGCGGTCCAGCCCCCGTCCATGCTGAGGTTGGCGCCGGTGATCGACCTGGCTTCCTCGCGGCACAGGAAGACGGCGAGGGCGGCCACTTCCTCGGGTGTCACGAAGCGCTTGGTCGGCTGGGCGGCGAGCAGCACGTCGTTCATCACCTGCTCGCGGGTCATGTCGCGCGCCTTCATCGTGTCGGGGATCTGGTTTTCGACCAGCGGTGTCCAGACGTACCCCGGCGAAATGCAATTGACGGTGATGTCGTCACGCGCCGTTTCGAGCGCGATCGTTTTCGTGAGGCCCGCGATGCCGTGCTTGGCGGCGACATATGCGCTCTTGTTGGGCGAGGCCACGAGGCTGTGCGCGCTCGCGGTGTTGATCACCCGGCCCCACTGCTTCTGCTTCATGCCGGGCACCGCGAGCCGTGTCGTGTGGAACGCCGAGCTCAAGTTGATGGCGATGATCGCGTCCCATTTCTCCGGTGGGAAATCCTCGACCGGAGACACGTGCTGGATCCCTGCATTGTTGACCAGGATGTCAGGCCCGCCGAGCTCGTCGGCGCAGCGTTTCATCATCAGCTCGATCTCGGCCGGCTTCGACATGTCCGCGCCGTCGTGAAGCGCGCCGAGTTCCTCGCATTCGCGTGCGATTTCCGCGGGGTCGCCAAAGCCGTTGATCATCAGCTTCGCTCCCTCGGCGGCGAGCGCCTTGGCGATGGCGAGGCCGATACCGGAGGTTGAGCCGGTCACCAGCGCGACCTTGCCTTGAAGGATCATTCTTCACTCCGTCATTGCGATTCGGTGCGGATTGCCGCGTCGCCTCCGGCTCCTCGCAATGACGGCTCGCGCGTCAATTGCAACCGTCTGCGCTCGCGCGCATTAGGCCCGTGCAACAGGAGGGAGCCATATGCGGTTCGGCGACGAGCGCGAGAGCACGAACTTCACCGACGATACCGGCCGCGGCGGCCTGGGGTTCGGCGGCGGAGGTGGCGGCCTGGGCTGCCTGCTGCCACTCGTCTTCAGCCGCTTCGGCATCGGCGGGGTGGTCGTCCTGCTGGTCGGATATTTCCTGCTGAGCTCGCTTGGCGGTCTCGGCGGCGGCGGTGGTGGGGGGAACCTTTCTCCGGCCGCACAACGCAGCGCAACTGCGGGGCAAAGCAATCTCGACCCCGCGACCAAGCACTTCACCCTTCAGGTGCTGGCGAGCACCGAAGATACCTGGACCAGGCTGCTCCAGGCCAAGGGCATCCGCTACACGCCGACCAACCTCCATTTTTATTCGGAATCCGACCAGTCGGGCTGCGGCGCCGCGCAATCGGCGATGGGACCGTTCTATTGCCCGACCGACACCAACATCTACCTCGACACGGAGTTCTTCAATGAGCTTACGCGCCGGTTCCAGGCGCCGGGAGACTTCGCCCAGGCCTATGTCGTCGCCCACGAGGTCGGCCACCATGTCCAGGACCTGATGGGAACGCTGGGGCAGGCCGAGAAATTGCAGGCTCGGGCAAGCAAAACCGAGGGCAATGCGATCCAGGTCAAGATCGAGCTGCAGGCCGATTGCTACGCCGGCGTTTGGGCCGCCAATGCGAAGACCCCTGAAGGCCAGCCGGTGATGGAACCTGGCGACTTCGAGGAGGGGATGCGCGCCGCCGAAGCGATCGGTGACGATACGCTGCAGCGCCAGACGCAGGGCACGGTGGTGCCGGACAGCTTCACCCACGGCACTTCGGCGCAACGCATGAACGCGCTTCGGACCGGCTATCAGTCGGGCAATCCGGACGCCTGCAAGACGCTCTAGAGCTTAACCAGCATCTTGCCGGTGTTCGCGCCCTGGAACAGGCCGAGGAAAGCGTCGGGCGTGTTTTCGAGCCCTTCGACCACAGTCTCCTGCGCCTTGACCGCGCCGCTCGCGACAAGTTGCCCCATCTCGCGATAGAATTCGTCCATCCGCGACTGGAAGTCGAAAACGATGAAGCCCTTGAGCCGGATGCGCGCCGCGACGATCCGCATGATGAAGCGGAAGCTCGCCGGGTTGGGGTCGTTGTAGCCGGCGATCATTCCGCACATCGCGAACCGCGCATTGTTCCGCGCGAGCGCGAACGCGGCGTCGAGATGGTCGCCGCCGACATTGTCGAAATAGACGTCGATGCCGTCGGGCGCCGCCGCGGCCAGGCTCTTGAGCACCGGTCCCGCGCGATAGTCGACTACCTGGTCGGCGCCGAGCGAGCGGACGAAATCGCACTTGTCCGCGCCGCCGGCCGATCCGACGGCGGTCATGCCCTTGGCTTTCGCGAGCTGGACGACGACCGACCCGACCGCGCCCGCTGCGGCCGACACGAACACGATGTCGCCCGGCTTCGCGCTCGCCACGTCGAGCAGCCCGAAGAAAGCGGTCGCGCCCGTGACGCCGAGCACGCCGAGGAACTTCTGCGGCTCGACGCCGAGGTCCGGCAGCTTGTTGACCCCGCGCGCCGGGACCACCGCCTCGTCGCGCCAGCCGCTCATGTGCAGCACGAGGTCGCCCGGTGCGAGCCCGTCAGCCTTGCTCTCAACCACCTCGCCCACCGCGCCGCCCTCGAGCGGCTCGCCGATCTGGAACGGCGGGACATAGCTTTTCACGTCGTTCATCCGGCCGCGCATGTAGGGATCGACCGACAGCCAGCGGTTGCGGACGCGAACCATGCCGTCGCCGAGCTGCGGAAGGTCGATGTCCTTCAGCTCGAAATTTTCGTCGGTCGGCATGCCGCTCGGGCGGCTCTTGAGGTGCCAGGCGCGGGCCATCGTCGTTTCTCCTGCCAAACGACCGCATATGCTTTGCGCGGGGCATGCGAAAGACCCGGCGGAAGGGGAAACCGCCGGGTCTCGTGTCAGCCCCGCTGATCGGGGCTCAGCTTTCTACCGCCTCAGCGGTAGGTGCCCTCGAAGCTGCGATCGAGCGTGCGCGGACCCACTTCGCCCTGGTCGTCGCGCTCGAACAAGGCGCGGCTGCGCCTTTCGTCGCGCCAGCGTTTGCGGGCCTCCTCGGCTGAGCAGTCGAGGATCACCTTGTCGCCCTCGATGCGGTCGAGCTCGGAGCAGCTCAGCGAATGGTGGGCTCCGCCGCTCTCCGGATCGGACTTGGTGAGAATGATCCGATCGCCGGCGATCCTGTCGACGGTCCCGACATGCTCGTCGTCATTGCCGACGACTTCCATATGCTCGCGGATCTGTCCGAGCAGGCTGCGCTTCTGCTGCCGGCGTTCGCGCCAGCTGCCGAAGTCGCTTTCGAACTTCGACTGATGCTCGCGGCGATAATCATCATAGTCGCGGTCGAGCTCGCTCAAGTGCCGGTCGCGCCACGAACGGTAGTTCGGGTCCTCATGACGCGAACGGTCGGACCAGTCGCTGGTCCCGGCGCGGCTGGTGCTGCGATAAGGATCTAGGTCCCATTCGCTGTCAGACCGGGCGCGGCTGTAATCGCCGGTCATCGGCCGATAGTCGCGGCCCCGATCGCGGAAACGATCCTGGTCGCGGTCGCCGGCGCCGAATGGCTCCCGGCGCCAGCCGCGGTTGTAGTCGCTGTCGCTCGATCCGCCGCCGGCGAAGGGACCGCGATTGTCGTTCCAGTTGCGGTCGCGGTCGAAGCCACGGTCACGGCTGGACGTGTCGAGACGGGGACCATAGCCGCCCTCGCGCTCGTCGCGCATGCGGTCTTCGCGCCGCCGGCGCTCGGCCTCGTCGTCGCCGAACCACGAGGCGACCTCGTCTCCGGCGCGCTCGAAGAAGCCGCGGTCGTCACGGCCGCCGGCGGAGCGCTCGCCGCGCCATTCGCCGCCCGGCCGGCGGCCTCGGTCTGAATTGCGGTCCTCGGACCATCGGGAACGCTCGTCGCGCGGCATGTCGCGCGTGTCGTAACGGTCATAGGCCATGATTTTCTCCCAGCATGAAAAGGCCGGCAAAGCACCGGCCGAACACTCGCGAAATCAACGAATGGGTGCTGGCGACCGTTCCGGGTTCAACGAGAGGGAAATGGCTGTTTTTCGGCGGGCCGACACTGCGGCGGGACAGGCGATTGCAAGGGTCCGGAATCGCCGCTAGTGGAGCCGCTCCCCGGCGCCCGATCCCATCGGGCGCGCCGGCCGGCTGGAGGCGCGGGGCTGTAGCTCAGATGGGAGAGCGCTGCAATCGCACTGCAGAGGTCAGGGGTTCGATTCCCCTCAGCTCCACCAGCCTGGTCGGAGGCCTGTCCGGGGGACAGGCTGAGAACAGGCTCGGTCGCAAAGCGAGCGGCCGGCGCGCATGAATTCAAGTTCATGAAATTGGCATCTATCAGCCGCAACCCGCCTGCTAAGACGCGTGCTGCCGGGGCGACCGGCACGAGGCTCGCGGGCACCTCGGCTCCTCCGACCCGCCTTGATCGGATGTTCCCACTGGTCACAAGCCGTGCGTACCTGTTCGCCATCGCGCTGATTGTGGTCGCGGGCAGTTGCATCATCGCCGCCGCCTACTGGCCGGGCGTGATGATCGACGATACGCGCTGGCAGTACCAGCAGGTCGTCGATCACGCCTTTGAAGACTGGCATCCGCCGCTGATGGCGTGGATGTGGAGCCGGCTGGCGGTGATTGCGCCCGGCCCGGCGCCGATGCTCGTGCTGCAACTGGCGCTCTACTGGATCGGGATCGCGCTCATCGCCTGGTTGGCCTGGCGCCGCGGCAGCCCCCGGCTCGCGGTCGCCATCGCAGGCGCGGGCTGGTTGCCGGCATCGTTCGCGCTCACCGGCACGGTCCTCAAGGACGTGCTGATGGCGGGGTTCCTGCTCTGCGCTACCGGCCTGCTCCTGTGCCGGACGCTCGTCCGGCGAACGGCCTTGCAAGCCGCGATGACCGCTGCGTCGATCCTCGTCATTTTCGCAGCGGCCGCACTCCGCTTCAACGCCTTCTTCGCTTGCCTGCCGCTGCTATTGGCCGCGCTTCCCAAGCCGTTCACCCGCACCGGGCCGCGGCTTGCTGCGACAGCGATCGCTGCGACCGCGGCGCTGATGATGAGCGGTCCGGCGGTCGCGGCCCTGCTCCACGCCGAGAAGACCGGCGTCGACCTGTCGCTGATCATCTTCGACCTCGGCGGGATCACCGAGCATGCCGGCGTCAGCCAGTTCCCGGACCTCGGGGTCCGAAACCCGGTCGGCGTCAACCATCGCTGCTACGACCCTTATGAGTGGGACAGCTATTCGGATTGGGCGAAACAGCCATGTCCCCTCGGCTTCGACCGGTTCCAAGCGTTCCTCGACGACGAGGACGTCAACGCAGGGGCGTTGTGGGTGCACGCCATCGCCTCGCACCCGATCGCTTACGCGCAGCACCGGCTCACGCATTTCAACCTTTCGACCTGGTTCATCGTGCCCGAAGGCCCGGCGTTCACCGCCTGGTCGCAGTCGGTGCCGAACCCGTGGGGTTTTCACATCCGGCCCAATGCCATTGTCTCGCTGGTCGGCGAGTTTGCCGATGCGGCCGCAGCGACCCCGCTGGGCTGGCCGATCTTCTGGATCAGCGTGGCCCTCGCGGCGCTGATCGCAGGACTTGCCACCGAAACGCCGAACGAGGTGCGCGCGCTCGCAGCGTCGGCGTTCCTGTACGGCGCGGCCTATCTCGTGGTCGGGGTCGCGACCGGCGTGCGCTACTATTTCTGGACGTTCACTGGCGCGGCTCTGGCGGTGCTCGTCCTTGCGGTCGAACTGCGATCGCACCGCTTGCGGGTACCGGCCCGGCCGACGGCCATCGCTGCGGCCGTGGTCGCGCTGCCGACGCTGATAGCGATCGCGGCTCGAGTGGCACTATGAACCAAAGATCATTGGCGCCGCGTGCGATGACCAACTAGCCGGAGCGCATGGCAGGGCGGCAGATCTTTCACGATCCTTCGGGACGCCGGCGGCGGCGGTTCAAGCTCGCGGTCGCTTTGTTCCTGCTGCTCAACATTCTGACCGCCGTCGCGCTGTTTGCGACCATCCGCGTCGTTCCGGCGCAACCCCCGCTGCCCGTTGCGCTGGAACATGGCCTGCCTCGCCCTGTGCCCAAGCCGACCCTGCTCGGTCGCGCGCAGCGGCGCGTCAATGCGGCAATTCGGCAGCTGCTTGGCGTCGCGCCGCCAAGCGCGCGGCAGGTTGGAGCGCGGAGGGCCACCGCGGTGGCGACGGCGATGGCCCGCCCGTTGGCGGTCGGCTTCTACGAGTCATTCGACGAAAGCGCGACTTATTCGCTTCAGCGGCACATCGGTGATCTCGACTGGCTGGCGCCGGTATGGCTGACGGTCACCGGACCCAACCATCAGTTCAACATCCTGCCCGACCGCAACGGCCGTGCCGTTATCGACACCGCCGTCCATCGGCCCTTGATCCTGCCGGTCGTGCAAAATTTCGCCAACGGCAAGGTCGACGAAGCGGGGATCGAGGGGCTGCTCGGCAACCCTGCGCTGCGGCGGCGATTTCTCGACCAGCTCGAAAGTTTCCTCCTCGCCAATCATGCCTCCGGGGCGGTGTTCGATTTCGAGCAGCTCAATCGCGCCGGTCAGCTCAATTACCTGCAGCTTCTGCGCGAGGCACGGCCGCGCTTTGCCCGCCACGGCTGGCTGATCACTGTTGCTGCGCCCGTCGACCAGGGCTGGGACGTGCGCCGCTTCGCCGCGGTCGCCGACAAGCTTTTCGTCATGGCGTATGACGAGCATTCGAACGACGGCCCGCCGGGACCGATCGCATCGCAGCAATGGTGGGCGACATCCGTCGCGGCCGCGATACGGCAGATCCCGCGCGACAAGGTGATCGTGACGATCGGCAATTATGCCTATGACTGGCACGACGGCACTGGCGACCCGGAGAACGTCGAGGAAGCGTGGGTCGACGCCGGAGACAGCGATGCACGCCCGACGTTCGATCGGATCGCCGCCAACAGCACCTTCGGCTACGAGGACCAGGACGGCCATCCGCACAATGTCTGGCTGCTTGACGCGGCTAGCGCCTACAATGAGATCACCGTCCTCCATCGCGCGGGGATCCGCGAAGTCGCGCTATGGCGAATCGGAGCCGAGGATCCCACTATATGGTCGATCTTCGGCAGGAATGTGCCGTTGGATATCAACGCGGAGGGGCTGACGCACATCGCCCATGGCACCAACGTCGACATCGAAGGCAGCGGGGAAATCCTCAGGATCACGGCGCTTCCGACCACCGGTCTGCGCAATCTGACGCTTGGCGCCACTGGGCTTCTTACCAATGTCGACTTCGTGCGCGTTCCACGGCCCTACACGATCAACCGCGACGGCTTCCATCCGGGCCTGGTTGCGCTGACCTTCGACGACGGCCCCGACCCGCGGTGGACGCCGCGAATCCTGGACATTCTCAAGGCGCGGCATGTTCCCGCGACGTTTTTCATCATTGGCGAAAATGCGATCACCGAGCGCCCGCTGCTCGAACGGATGATCCGCGAGGGTCATGAGATCGGCAGTCACACCTACACCCACCCGAACCTGGCGACGGTGGGCCGGACCCAGACCCTGTTCGAGCTCAATGCCACGCAGCGCCTGTTCCAGGCGTTCACCGGTCGCACGCTGAAGCTGTTCCGCGCGCCATTCTTCGGGGACGCCGAGCCGACCACGGCCGATGAAGTCGAGCCAGTGCGGGAGGCCCAGGACCGGGGTTATATTTCGGTCGGCCTCCACGTCGATAGCGAGGATTGGCAGCGCCCGGGCGTTCCCGCAATCGTCAACAATGTCTTGGCACGGATCGTGAGCGCCCCTGTCAATTGCAACGATTCGGTGGAAAATCAGTGCAGCCGCAACATCGTCCTCCTGCACGATTCGGGCGGCGACCGTAGCCAGACCGTCGCTGCGTTGCCGATCCTCATCGATACGTTGCGCGCTCACGGCTACCGTTTCGTGCCGGTGTCGGAGCTTGCCGGCATTTCGCCGCAGCAGGCGATGCCGCCGCTGTCGCGCGATGACGCGGCCGCGGCGCGGATCGATTTCGGCCTGTTCGAGCTCGTCGGACTTGTGATCCGGCTGCTCGGCTTTCTGTTCGCGGCGGCGATTACATTGGGGATTGCCCGCGCGCTCGTGCTGACGGGTCTGGCTCTCATTTCCGCAGCGAAGGAGCGGCGGACAGTCCGTCCGGAGCTTGCCGCCGATAGCTCGGTCAGCGTTCTCATTCCGGCCTTTAACGAGGAGCGCGTGATCGAGCGCTCGGTCAGGCAGGTGCTGGCGAGCGAGAAGGTCCGTGTTGAGGTCATCGTGATCGACGACGGGTCGAAGGACCGCACCTCCACCGTCGTCCAGACCGCATTCGCTGACGAACCGCGAGTGCGCCTGATCAAGCTTGAGAACGGTGGCAAGGCCCCGGCGCTCAACCACGGCCTGGTGCTCGCGAGCAATGATATCGTGGTCGCGCTCGACGCCGATACCCAGTTCGAGCCTGACACCATCGTCCGCCTCGCGCGGTGGTTCGCCCGCGACGACAAGCTCGCCGCCGTCGCCGGCAACGCCAAGGTCGGCAATCGCGTCAACATCGTCACGAAATGGCAGGCGCTCGAATATGTGACCGCCCAGAACCTCGAGCGCCGAGCACTCGCCCGCCTTGGCGCGATGACCGTCGTGCCCGGGGCGGTGGGGGCCTGGCGCAAGCAGGCGCTCATCGACGCCGGTGGGTTCCCGCCCGACACCCTCGCCGAGGATCAGGATTTGACCATCGCCGTCCAGCGCGCCGGCTGGCGCGTGATGTACGACCAAAGCGCGATCGCCTGGACCGAGGCGCCGCAAAGCTTCGGGCAGCTTGCCCGGCAGCGGTTCCGCTGGGCCTACGGCACCATCCAGTGCGTGTGGAAGCACCGCAAGATCATCGCCGACGGGCGGCCGCGCGGCCTGGCCTTCATCGGACTTCCGCAGACGATCCTGTTCCAGCTCATGTTCGCGCTGGTTTCCCCGATCATCGACCTCGCGCTCATCGTCAGCGTCATCAGCACCGTCACCTCGATCCACGAGCATGGCTACACCGCGGTCAGCGGCGACCTGCAGCGGATCGCATTCTTCTGGCTCCTATTTGCCGCCATCGACCTTACCGCCGGGCTGATCGCCTTCGCGCTCGAGCGGGCGGAGAACTGGCGGCTCGCCCTGTGGCTGTTGCCGCAGCGGTTCGGCTACCGGCAGGTGATGTATTATGTCGTCATCAAGGCGCTTATCCAGGCAGTCCGGGGGCCACTCGTCGGCTGGTCGTCGGTCGCCCGCTCGGGGCAGGTCGATTTTTCGAAACGCAAGCGGCCGAGCCGCTGAGCATTTGCGCTTACGAACCCTCGACCAGCGGGATGCGGTAGGCGGCGAGCAGTTTGCGGATCTCGCTCTTCCGCCGCGCCAGCACCCGGTCGATCTGCTTGAGCAGCTTTTGATTGTCCTTCTGCACGCCGACCGAGACGTCGAACTGCATCGGCCATTGCTGGTCTGAGAACCAGGGCGTCACCGGCTCGAGCCGCAGCGGCACCGGCGACTCGGCTGCGAAAAAGCCGGCGAGCGGACCCCAGACCAGCGCCACGTCGACGTCCCCGCGCTCGACGGCCCGGACGATCTCGGCGGGCGGGTTGGGCCGGCGGTAATCGCCGTAGAGCATGAAGCCGCGGACGTTGGCGATGATCCCGCGCTCGGCAAGCGCATGGGCGGGCGGGGTGTTGCTGGCGTCGTTGCCGACCATCTGCACACCGATTTTTAGTATCTTGAGCCGCGGATCGTCGAGCGTCAGCCCGTTGAGATTGGCGCTGGCGCGGCTGACGAACATGTAGGTCGAGCGGTAATAGGGCCTCGTCGTCGCGACCATTTCGACGTTGCTTGCGATGCCCGGCCAGAAATCGCATTTGCTCTCGCCGAGCGTGTTGCGGACGTAGCCGCGGCGCTGCGCCCACCACACGTAGCCGAGCCGGGCATGAAGGTCGGCGGCGATCATCGCCGCGAGCTTGTTCTCGAATCCCTGGCCGGCGCGATTGGAGAAGGGCAGGTTGTTGGGGTCGGCGCAGGCGGTCAGCGTGCGCGGCGGGCCGCACGAGCCAAGCAGCAGCGCGCAAAGCAGGAACGCCGCGGCTCTCATTTCGGCGCCGCGACCGCGCCCCACGGCTTTCCGCCGAGCTTGACCGTCCGCATGACCTTGCCGGCCTGCAAGTCGATGATGGTCAGCGAGCCCGACAGGCCGCTGGCGGCGTAGAGCCGGCTTTCGTCGGGCGACAGGCCGATGCCCCAGGTACGCTCGCCCGTCGGCCACCAGCGCAGCACCTTGCCGGTGACCGCGTCGAGCTCGGCGACTCGGTTGGCTCGGCCCATCGCGACGAATACGCGCGATTGGTCGCCGGTCGCGCGCATCTCGACCGCCTGGACCGGCTGGTCGATGTCGAACGTCTCGGTGAGGTCGATCGTGCGCTGGAGCTGGCGGGTGGCGGCGTCGAACACGCTGATCGTGCCGCGCTGCTCCGAGGAGACCCAGATCGTAGGCCCGCCATCGAGGAACAGAACGAAGCGCGGGCGGCTGCCGACCGGCTGTTCCGCTAGCATCCTGCCGCTCGCGGCGTCGATAAAATGGGCGAGGTTGGCGACTTCCGACGTCGCCACCACCAGCTTGCCGTCGGGGCTGACGCTTATGCCCTCGGGCTCGGGCCCGACCTTGACCTCGCGGGTGATCTTGCCGGTCTTGAGGTCGAGGAAGGAGATCGCGCTATGGTCCTCATTGGCGATGTAGGCGGTGGCGCCGTCGGGGCTGATCGCGAAGCGCTCCGGGTCCGTCCCCGAGGCGTAGGTGCGCAAGAGCCGGTGTGCGCGCACGTCCCACGCCTCGATCCGGTTGGCGTTGGAGGCGGCGACATAGAAAGTGCGGCGGTCGGGCGAAAAGGCCATGCCGCGCGGCCGCGGGCCGGTCGCAAACTGCCCCTCGATCCGCCCAGTCGCGCCGTCGACCAGGGTCACGCCGCCGGCCTCGTTGGAGACGAAGACAATGTCGTTCGACGGCATCGGGTGCCGGGCGCACGACACCGACAGGCACAGCGCGGCCGCGGCGATCAGGCGTTTCATCGACCGCCATTACGCGCGAAAAGTCCCAAAAGTCGCAAGCGCGCGCGTGCGTGCGAATGGAGGGGCCTTGCGCTCGGCGGCTGGGTTCAGTGCGGCTGGTTGGCGCAGGCCACGTCATATTGCGACGACGACGCGGTGTTGCGCTGGTTCACCGGCTTTTCGCCGGCATAGTTGGAGCCCGCCGTTCCGCCGTTCTGGTTGAACGCCGAGCCCGGGGCGCTGCCCGACCCGCCCGGAGGCGATCCGGTGGTTTCGCACGACTGCATCGGCTGGCCGGTCATATGCTGCGGCGCGTTCTGGTGGTTGTAGCCTCCGCCATTGCCGGTCGGCGACGACGTCGTGGTCGTCGTCGTGGGGCTGCTCGTCGGTGCGGTCGTCGTTGGCGGGCCATGCATTCCGCCGGGGGCGCCACCGCCGCCCGGCGCGGCAGCCGCGGCAAGGGCCGGCGCCGCGGCAATTGCCGCAGAGGCGGCCAGCAGGATCAGTTCGCGTTTCATTGGGAGATCCTCTCTGCTTACGCCCCCAGCGCCCGGATGCGGTTGCGCAGCATGCGCGGGCGCGTTCAGTGGAGCCGGACAGCCGCGCTCCAGCCGAACCAACGGCATGCTCGACGCCAGGTTCCTCGGCCCGGCTTGGGAATGGAGGCGTTCGACCCTGCCGCGAAAAGAGGCGAGGCAGGCTATGGTTAGGAGCGCGATTGCGCTACGCGCAGGCCGCTATCGGTCGCTAATGGACGGGCACTGGCGCTTTGCGGCTCCATTTTCCTTGTCTGTCGCTGCTCTTAGCAATTCGGACCCGGCACTCGGATCCAACATGACAAGGAAATCGTCAAATGCCCACAGGCACAGTCAAGTTTTTCAACGAATCCAAAGGTTTCGGTTTCATTCAGCCCGAGGGCGGCGGAGCCGACGCGTTCGTCCACATCTCCGACGTCGAGCGCTCGGGCATGAGCACGCTGCGCGAGAACCAGCGCGTGACCTACGATGTCGAGCAGGACCAGCGCGGCAAGATGAAGGCGTGCAATCTCAAGTCCGCCGACGGCGAGTAGTTCTTAAAGGGAGGCGCGCCGCACATGCGCGTCTCCCGTCTTTCGACAGTCAGGGGGAATCGCGGGTCCGGTGCGGGTCGTGGTGAACTAACACGATTGGGCTGGCTGCTGTCGTCAGCATTGCTCAAGCATGTGCCGATGGACCGAGTCGCTGTAATGGCAGGGGCCGTTTCCGGGCTTGGAGGAATGATTGGCGGGCGCCGAACAGCCGATACGGAAGGTGACGATCGTAGGCGGGGGCACCGCCGGCTGGATGACCGCCGCGGTCCTCTCACAATGGCTGAGTAAGGTCGAGATCCGGCTCATCGAGTCGGAGGAGATCGGGACAATCGGAGTGGGCGAAGCGACCATTCCCCACATCCGCAATTTGCTGGCGCTCGCCGGTGTCGATCCCCTCAAGTTGATCAGCGAGAGCAAGGCGACCTTCAAGCTCGGCATCCAGTTCGTCGACTGGGGTGCTCCGGGCGAGAAATATATTCACGGCTTCGGCAAGATCGGCCGCGACATGTTGTGGCTTCACGCGCATCAGCTGTGGCTCGCTGCGCGCGAGCGCCAGCCCCAATCGGTCAGGCCATTCGACGATTATTCGCTGTGCTGCGTCGCGTCGCTCAAGAACAGGTTCGCCTTTCCGGACAACCGCAATCCCAACTCGCCGCTCGGCGATATCGATTATGCCTATCATTTCGACGCGTCGCTCGTGGCGCGGTTCTTGCGCGGCGAGAGCGAGGCCCGCGGCGTCGATCGGATCGAGGGCCGCATCGTCGAAACGGTCCAGCATACCGAAACCGGCTTTGTCGAAAAGGTCCGCCTTAGCGATGGCCGCGAGGTCGATGGCGACTTGTTCGTCGATTGCTCAGGGATGCGGGCTCTGCTGATCGGCGAGGCGCTCGGCATCGGCTACGAGGACTGGAACCAATGGCTGCTGTGCGACCGCGCCCAGGCGGTGCCCTGCGCCAGCGTCGAGCCGCTGACACCCTATACGCGCTCGACGGCGCGCAAGGCGGGGTGGCAATGGCGTATCCCGCTCCAGCACCGGATCGGCAACGGCTACGTCTATGCGTCCGAGCTGATCAGCGACGAGGAGGTGGCCGGGACATTGCTCGCCACCCTCGACGGCGAAGCGCTTGCCGATCCAAGGCCGGTACGGTTCAGGCCGGGCCGCCGCCTAAAGAGCTGGGACAAGAATGTCGTTGCGATCGGACTCTCGTCCGGGTTCCTCGAACCCCTCGAATCGACCAGCATCCATCTGATCCAGACCGGGATTCACCGGCTGCTGGCGATGTTTCCGGGCACGGGTTTTTCAGCCGTCGATATTGACGAATACAATCTTCAAGCGCGCACCGAATATGAGGACGTGCGCGACTTTATCGTCGCCCACTACAAGGTCACGCGCCGAACCGGCGATCCGTTCTGGGACCATGTCCGCACGATGGAGGTTCCCGACACGCTCAACGACCGCTTCGAACTGTTCCGTTCGTCCGGTCGCTTCTTCAAGCATAATGCCCAGGAACTGTTCGCCGAGGAGAGCTGGGTCCAGGTGCTTCTGGGGCAGGGGTTCGAGATGCGGCCCGATCCGGTGACGGAATTCGTCGCGGATGAGGAACTGCTTGGCTTCTTGAATGACGTCGCAGAAGTCATTGAGGATGTCGCATCGAAAATGCCTGATCATGGCGAATTCGTGCGCAACCTCCCGGCAAGCACCGAGGCGCCAAAGGCGGCAGCGCAACCTGGTGCCCAACCGCAGGTCAGTTTCACCCTTCGCTATGAGCGTGGCGAAACGACCGGCTGAGGCTGTTACCGTTTCGTGACCGGAAAGCCACAGCGGTGGCGAAACCCGCAGAGAGTCGCCTCGAGCTGCAATTGACTTGAGGGACGTGAAAGAGTTTCATCCCGTCCCAACGAGCCAAATGGCCGAGCTGTATGTGTAACCGGTTACATGACCGGAAATGGACGAGGGGACACGTGTGAGCACGACTTTCAACAAGCGCCAGCTTGCGTCTGGCATTTCCGTCATCGCCATCGCGGCGGCTCTCGGCGTAGCGACGCCTGCCTATGCCCAGGCGGAGTACGGGACGATCCAAGGTCACGTGGACGGCGCGGCAGTCGGCACGCAGGTCATCGCAGTCGACACCAACACCGGGCAGCGTGGGGTCGGAACGGTCAACCAGCAGGGCGATTACGAAATCATCGGATTGCGCCCGTCGACCTACAACGTGACGGTAGCAGGCAAGGCAGCGCAGACGGCCCAAGTCGGCGTTGGCCAGGCGATAACGGTTGATTTTGCCGCGGCGCGTGCCGCCGGCGGCATCGTCGTCACCGGCCGCCGCACGGCGCAACCCGTCCAGACGCAAACCGTCGCAACCAACATCACGACCGCGCAGATTGAGAACCTACCGCAGAACACGCGAAATTTCCTCAGCTTCGCGGCGCTGGCGCCGGGCGTCCAACTGGTTTCGCCCAGCGGCTCCCAGCAGCTTCAGGCCGGCGCTCTCAGCCCGTCGAACGCCAACATTCTGATTGACGGGATGAGCTTCAAGAATCCGATCAATCACGGCGGCGCGCTCGGTCAAAACTTCGGCATCGGAAACCCCTTCCCCCAAGTCGCCATCCAGGAATATCAGGTCCAGACCCAGAATTTCGGGGCCGAAACCGGTCAGGCTGCGTCAGCCCTTTTGACCGCGATCACCAAGACCGGCGGCAACGAGTTCCACGGTTCGGCCTTCGTTGAATACCAGCCGAAGGGCTTCATCGAACAGCCGCACTTCGACAAGTTGAGGCACGTTCCCAAGCCCGATTATAAGCGCTGGCAATTCGGCGGCGATCTCGGCGGACCGATCATTCCAGGCAAGCTTACCTTCTATGTGGCCGGCGAAGGCACCAGCGAGAGCCTGCCAAGTGTGACAGGGAGCGTTCAGGGAATCCCCTCAAGTCTCGCCTCACAAATCAACATCTCGCACGCGAAGACTTTCAAGCAGGGCCTATATTTCGGCAAGCTGACCTGGTTCGCGACGCCCGACGATACCGTGAACCTCGAAGGCTTCATCCGTCGCGAGAACAACCTCGCCGACATCGATTCCAATGCCACGTCCAGCCACGCCCGGACGCTTCTGACCCATCAGAACCGGTATCAGCTGCAATGGAAGCACAGCGCCGGCAATTTCTTGAACTTTGTGAACATCGCCTACGACAAGGCGACGCAGTCAACTCCGACTTTGGGCAGTGGGCCGGAATTCAATCTTTCGCAGCCTTTCTCGAGCCAGGCGGTCTGTCTTGCAAATACGCCGCCAGCTTTTCAGGCCACGAATTGCGGCGCAACTGTCGGTACTTCCGGCGGCTATCTGAATCCTGATTTCTCCGTACGGGCCGCAACCGGTTCGCACTTCTTTACGCAGGGTGACATCCAAAAAGCGTGGATCGTCAAGGACGATGCGACACTCCGCCACGGTGCTCACACCTTCAAGGCCGGCGCGCAGGTTACGTTCTACGATTTGTCGCGAACCGTGAACAACGCCTTCAATGGCCGCTATTATTATTTCAATCCGGGTCCGACCGGTACGTTCGATCCCAACACGAACATCCCTTATGGTGCACAGATCAACCTCCAGCCGTCGCAGGCGATTAGCGGCAAGGACACGCAGGTCGGGCTCTACGTTCAGGACGAGTGGAAGCCCGACATTCACTGGACAATCAACGCAGGCCTGCGCTGGGATTTCGAAAGCAATCCCAACGACAAGGATTATGTGACACCGCCCGACATCGCAGCAGCGCTTCGCGCGTATCCGGGTTGGGCAGCGCGAGGCATCAACCCCGAAGACTACATCTCCAACGGGCACAATCGTCATCCCGTGTGGGATGAGTTCCAGCCGCGGTTGGGCATTTCCTACGACGTGCACGGGGATCGTGACCTCGTCTTGTTCGGCGGTGCCGGCCGTTACTACGATCGGCCGCTGTTTATCGAGGGCGTCATTGAAAGTCTGACGAACTCAAGCAAGATCCAGAATGTGACGTTCTGCCAGGCATTTGCGGGCCGGCCGGGCGGACCGCCCGCAAACTGCGTTAACTTCACGCCGGCGCTGCTCGATCCGAACAATCTTCGTCCGATTGCCGCCGCGTTGGCGAGTGGCCAGGGAGGTCCCGTGTGGGTTCTGCCGAACAAGACGAAGATGCCCTATTCGGACCAGTTCGACATCGGGGTTCGCAAGCGCTTCGGGTCTATCCAGACGTCGCTTACCTACGCGCACATTGAATCGCGCAACCTGTTCATGTTCGTTCGTGCGAACTTTTTTGCGAACGGTTGGTATACCCGGTTCCCGGTCACCAATTCGGCCGGTGCGATCATTGGCTGCACCAACGGCGGCGACCAGTTCATTAGCGATTACAACAGTCCGCCGGCGAATTTTCCCAACTGCCCGGCGGTCAACGGCCAGCTGACAGGCCGCTCAGGCCGGCTCGATCGCGGAGAGAATGACGGGAAAGCCCGGCTCGACGCGCTCTATCTGCAGATCGAAAAGCCGTTCACCGACCAAAGTATCTGGGGGTTCACCGAGGCCGTGACTTTGCAGCGGGCCCGAAGCACCATCGCATTCAATCTCTTCGAAGATGAGAGTTGGAACGAACCGGGTTTCGGCACGTACGGTTGGAACAATGTCGCAGGCGTTCCGAAGTGGCAGTCGGTGACATCCGCCAACTGGCGGGCGCCATACGGTTTCATCCTGTCAGGAACCCTGACTCTTACGTCAGGGCCATCATTCGGTCACATCAATTGCAATGTCCCAATTCCGCCCGACGCCGGCTGCTACGCGAATCTCGGGGGCGTGTACTGGCCCAAGCAGGACATCGGCTACAAGCGGCTCGACCTGCGGATCGCCAAGACGTTCAAGATGCCCTGGGGTCACGAGCTTACCGCCGACTTCGAGGCGTTCAACGTCTTCAACTGGCTCAATCGCAGCTACTCCGAGTGGGGTGCTGGCGGCGGCGCGAACCCCCCACGGACCGAGGACAGCGAACTCTCCAACAATGCCCGCCAATTCCAGGCGGGTCTCCACTACAAGTTCTGACCAGGCTTGCACGCATCGGGGAGGGGGACGAAATCGTCTCCCTCCTTTTGTGTTGGAGCCTCACTTGAAGCCTGAGCTTCGCCGCATCGGCAGAGAGCAGAGCCCGGTCGTCGTAATCGACGAGTTCACTGGACGGCTGGGCGAGATCCTCGGCCTTGCCGAGACGCTCGCGCCGTTCCCAGCGCTCAAGAACAATTATTATCCGGGTCTGCGCCGCCTGATCGAGCCAGCCGACGGGGCCGCCAACGATTATGTCGAGCGGCTCTGCCGCGAGGCCGCGCAGTTCATCGCCGGCGCGTTCGACGTTGAGGGTTTCTCCCTCATCGAGGCAAGCTTTTCGATGGTGACGACCGCTCCATCGGATCTCTCGCGTCCCCAACGCGCACCGCACTTCGATTCGACCGACCCGAAACACTATGCGTTGCTGCACTATCTGCGTGTTCCCGCGGGGAGCGGAACGGCATTCTACCGGCAGCGTTCGACCGGCATCGAGCGCGTGACGGAGGCTAATATTGCGCGCTTCGTTACGGCCGCCGAACGCGAGGCACGGCTGCTTCCAGCCGAGTCCGGCTATGTCTCGGGGTCGGACCAATTCTTCGAGCAGATCACCTCAGTTGAAGCCGTGCCCGACCGCTTGCTCATCTACCAGGGCGGACTGCTGCATTCGGGCGTCATCCCGCCCGGCATGTCGTTCAGCTCCGACCCGCGCGAGGGCCGGCTCACCGCCAACCTGTTCGTCCGCGGGGATTGATGAGGAGGTACTATGCGTAACCTGGGTGCTATCCTTGCAGGTACCGTATTACTTTCAACCACGGCAGCGGCCGAACGCCGTACCTACGCCAATCCGGTCGATGTCGACTACCGCTACAATTTCGAACAGATCAACGTCGGCGCGTCCTACCGCACCGGGGCGGACCCGGCGGTCGTCAATCATCACGGGACCTATTATCTCTTCATGACGCTGGCCGACGGCTACTGGCGGTCGACCAACCTGATCGATTGGCAATTCGTCACGCCGTCGCGCTGGCCGATGCAGAGCATTGTCGCGCCTGCGGTCTGGTCCGACGGGGCGCGGGTGGTCATCGAGCCGTCGATGATGGAACCGGGTTCGATCCTGTCGACGACGGATCCCGACAGCGGCAAGCTCGACTTCTGGGTTCGGCGCATGTCCGAACTCCCGGGCTCGGTGAACAAGGACCCGGCGCTGATGAAGCCGGGCGAAGTGCCGCCCGGACCCTGGGACCCGGCCTTGTTCAAGGACGATGACGACCAATGGTATCTCTATTGGGGCTCGTCGAACGTGTTCCCGATGTACGGCCAGAAGATCGCATTCGATTCCGGCAAGCTCATCTACCAGACACACGCGGCGCCGATGCTCTCGCTTCATCCGGACGTGCACGGCTGGGAGCGCTTCGGGCAGGACCATTGCGCCTGCTGGCAGCCAGGCAAGCCAAGTCCTTCCTACATGGAAGGCGCTTGGATGACGAAGGTCGGACGCACCTATTATCTGCAGTACGGAGCGCCTGGGACGGAGTTCAACGTCTACGCCAACGGCCTCTACACGTCGGACAAGCCGCTCGGGCCGTTCACCTACGCGCCGTACAATCCGGTTGCTTACCGGCCAGGCGGTTTTGCCGAGGGTGCCGGTCACGGTTCGACCTTCCGCGACAATTCCGGGAATTGGTGGAACACAGGAACGAGTTGGATCGGCTACAATTGGGGCATGGAGCGCCGGATCGTAATGCACCCGGCGAAATTCTACCCCGACGGACAGATGGCGGTGTCGACGCGGTTCGGCGATTTCCCGCACTTCGTGCCGAAAACGAAATTCGACGATCCCGATACGCTGTTCACCGGCTGGATGCTGCTGTCTTACCGTAAGCCCGTCGCGGCTTCCTCGACGCGCGCTGGCTTCGGAACGGCTGCCGTGACCGACGAAGACCCACGCACCTTCTGGGTCGCCGCGGCGAACCGGCCGGGCGAGACGTTGGCGCTCGATCTCGGTAGGGTCGACACTGTCCGCGCGGTGCAGGTCAGCTTCGCGGACTACCAATCCGGCCGCTTCGCCGACGCGCCGGATATCTACACCGAGTTTGAGTTGCAGGCTTCGAGCGACGGCCGGCACTGGCAGGAGATCGCGCGCACCGAGCCACCGCGTCGCGACCGCTCCAACGCCTATTTCGAGCTTGGTTCACCCGTACGGGCGCGGTTCGTCCGTTACGTTCACGGCCACGTTGGCGCGGCCACTCTCGCAATCAGCGAGATTAGGATCTTCGGCAATGCCGACGGACCACCGCCCGCTACTCCAACCGGACTGGCCGCTGTGCGTCATCCCGACCAACGCGATGCCACGGTTCGATGGGCGAGGGTCCCGGGCGCGCTCGGCTACAATGTTCGCTTCGGGATCAGGCCGGATCGGTTGACCCTGACACACCAACTGTGGGCCGACGAGCTCGGCACCGGATCGTCGCTGACCAAGGAACTTCGTTCGCTGAACGCAGGCGTGCCTTACTGGTTCGCCCTCGAAGCGTTCAACGAAAGCGGCGTCTCGAAACTCAGCCGCGTTGTGCCCGTCCGCCAGCCAGCCAGCCGCCGCTGAACCCGGCGAGCGTCAGTCCGCGACGGACCGCGGGCACGCGGCGCATGTATCGCCAGATGAACTCGTCGCGGTAATTCGCCGCCTGTAGCAGGATTGGGCCTTGGTCGATGCCGAGATAATCTTTGGCCAGCCAGCCGTGCGGGGGGTCGACCGAGCCCGTCTCCAGCCTCACACCCTCGTAGTTGAAGCTGGGATTGAAGCTGTCCTTGAAGCCGTAGCGGTCGAACAGTCCCGGCTGTCTCATCAGCGTAGCGGCGCAGGGGATGACGATCTCGGGTGCGAAAGGGAGCGACCCGAGAGCTGCGGTTGGCGCGATCGTCCCGTCGTCGCGGCCGTCGGGTTCATCGATCGGCCCCCGCGCGGCGTAGCCGAAAAAGGTCCGCTTCTGCCCCTTGTAGGGTAGCTCGAGATTGCCGGGGCCGTCGCACGCGCTTAAGCCCCAGAGGTTACGCGAATAGCCTCGCCACCCCATCGGATTGGAACTGCAATAGGCGCGGTTGGCGTAAGTCTCGCGCCGGCTGTTCTCGAAATAATCGAAACCCGCCTGCCGCATCACCGCATCGCGGATGCCGCGAAAGTCGATCCACATCTGGCTGTACTGGTGACCGAACAGTGGCGCGAAGGCGAGTCGGCGGGTCGCACCTTCGCCGCGCCAGAAGGGGCCGTAGGATGCCGTCCAGGCGTCCCAGCTGTTCGCCGGGACGTGATGCACGGGAGCGCCGAGCGCGAGGATGTAGATGAACATGCCCTCGTTCATTCCACTCCAGTCGCGATCGATCAGCCCTTGCTCGGGATGCCAGCCCATCGCGATCCCGGCACGGCCATCGGCACGGAAATGATTCCAGTCTACGCGCGCGTAAATCTTCTGCGACAATTCCCGGATCTCGCGTTCGCGGGCATCGTCATGGTCGAAGTACTGGCCGACGAACAGCGCGCCCATGAGCAATATGGCCGTATCGACGCTCGAAAGCTCGACGTCGCGGTAACGCAGCCCCGTATCCATATCGAGGAAATGGTAGAAGAAACCGGCATATCCGCTGGTGCCAGCCCGCGCCGGCCCTTGCGGCGCGTTCCACAGGAAGCGCAGCGTCGTCAGGGTCCGATCGCGCGCCGCCGCCCGCGTGCACCAGCCGCGCTCCGCCCCGATCGCATAAGCAGGAAGGGCGAATCCGACCGCGGAGATGCTTGAAAAGCTCGGTGTGGGCCAGCGATCCGGAACCAAGCCGTTCTTTGGGTTCGCCGTTTCCCAGAAGAAGCGGAAGGTGCGCTGCTCGATCTCGTCATAGAAATCCGGCAGTCGTCGGCGCGACGCAAGCGCGGGCCACGGCAGTGCAGCGCCGGCGAGCAGCAGCGACGAACCTTCGAGGACAGCGCGCCGGTCGAGCAGCATCAGGCGCCGGCGCCCGGGTCCGTGCTGGAGCGCACGACGAGCTCGGGGGCATGCAATTCGTCGCGGCCGTCGTCCCTGCCGCCGAGGATTCCGATCAGCCGCTCCAGCGCGCGCTCGCCAAGCTCGGCGATCCGGACGCTGACGGTCGTCAGTCCCATGTGATTGGCGAGTGGGATGTCGTCGAACCCGGCCACGGCGACCTCGTCCGACACGCTTACACCCGCACGGCGAAGCGCGGACATTGCGCCGATTGCCATATTGTCGTTGGCTGCGAAGACCGCGTCGAACTCTTTTCCTTTCGCCAACAGGTCATTCACCGCGCGCTCGCCCGACTCTTCGAGGAAGTCGCCTGGAACGGTCGTCAGCTCCGCGGCCCCTGTCGCGGCGATGCTCTTGCGGAACGCTTCCGCGCGCTCCTGCGCGTCGATATTCCCAGCGGGACCGGCAATGTGCACGATCCGCTGCCGCCCGAGCGCCAAGATATGCTCGGCGACCGCCTTTGCTCCGGCCGCATTGTCGAGGTGGATTCCGGGCCAGCCGGCCGGCTGCCCGCGCGTGTTGATCAGCAGGGTCGGCAGCCCGGCCGGAAGCGCCTCGACCAGCTCATGATCCTCGACATGCGGCGCCATCAGCAACAGCCCGTCGACGCGGCCGCGCAGCGCCCGGAGGACCGCCGTTCCGCCGCCGGGGCTTTCGGGGTGCATGTTCGAGAGCAAAAGGAAATAGCCGCGGTCGCTCGCCACCCGATCCATGCCGCGCACGATCTCGGAGAAGAATTCGCCGTGGAGCGCGGGCAGGACGACGCCGATCGCATTGGTTCGAGCCAGGCTGAGGCTGCGCGCGCCGGCGTGCGGCACATAGCCGAGCTCCTTGACTGCGGACTTGATGCGCTCGCGCGCGTCCTCGCTCACATTCTCGAAGCCGTTGAGCGCGCGCGACACCGTCGCCACGGACAATTGCGCGCGCCTGGCAACATCGCGGATCGTCGCGGGGGTCATCGGCTCCTTATCGGCCGCAGTTCGAGCATAAGTCACGCGCGGCACACATTGCAAATGGCGGGGCAGTGGGTCATGTAACCGGTTACACAGTTCGTCAAGCAGACGAATGTTTCGGCCCGAGCGCGGCAGCTCTTGCTCCGGGACGTGACTGAGCGGAGGGGAAGTTCATGCTGGACACGCACATTTCCCGGCGGGCAGCGCTGATCGGCGCCGGCGCGGTGACAGCGTGGCTCGCAAGCCCGGCCCGCGCGTTGCTCGAAGCCGCCGGACGGCTCGGTGCCCCGGCTTTTATCGATCAACTGATCGCGCGGATGACGCTCGAGGAGAAGGCCGGGCAGCTTAGCCTTATGGCATCGGCCTGGGGCGGCAGCGCGGCGCTCTCGCTCAACCCGGCGAGCGGCGGTGCAAATTTCCAGCAGCAGGTCGAGGAAGCGCGCCGTGGGCAGTTGACCGGCGTGTTCAACGGCAATGGCGCGACCGCCGCCCGGATCCTCCAGGCGGCCGCGGTCAGAGAATCGCGGATGAAGATTCCGCTGATCTTCGCCGCCGACGTCATCCACGGCCACCGCACCATCTTTCCCGTCCCGCTCGCGGAGGTTGCAAGCTTCGAGCCGGACCTTGCCCGCCGTACCGCCGAGGCCGCGGCGTTCGAAGCGGCGGGATCGGGCATCGACTGGACCTTTTCGCCGATGGTCGACGTGGCTCGGGACCAGCGCTGGGGCCGCGGGCTCGAGGGCAGCGGCGAGGACGTGCTGCTCGGGCGCCTGTTTGCCGCCGCGCGCGTACAAGGCTTCCAGGGTGGCGACCTTAAGTCGACCGAACACATGCTCGCCTGCATCAAGCATTTCGCCGCTTATGGCGCGGCTGAATCTGGCCTCGATTACAACACGGTCGACATGTCGGAGGCGCGGCTGCGCGAAGTATATTTGCAGCCTTACAAGGCTGGATTCGACGCGGGCGCGCTGTCGGCCATGGCGTCGTTCAATGAGATCAACGGCGTGCCGTCGACGGGCAATCACTGGCTGATTACCGACCTGCTTCGCGCCGAATGGGGTTTCCAGGGCTTGGTCGTGTCCGACTATACCGGCGACGAGGAAATGATCGCCGCCGGTTTTGCGAAAGACGGGCGCGACGCGGCGCGCCTCGCGTTTCTCGCCGGCGTCGACATGAGCATGCAGAGCGGTCTCTACCGCCAGCATCTGCCCGAACTGGTGCGCGGCGGCGAAATCCCGCAAGCCGAGCTCGACCAGTCGGTCCGCCGAGTGCTTGCGGCGAAAGCGATGCTCGGCCTGTTCGACGACCCATTCCGCCGAATCGATGTCAGGCGCGAGAGCGCCCGCTCGATGTTGCCCGCCACCCGTGCGCTCGCGCGCGAGGCTGGGCGCAAGGCGATCGTGCTGTTGAAAAACGATGGCGATCTGCTGCCGCTGCCGCGCTCGGGCAAGCGGATCGCGCTGATCGGTCCGTTCGCCGCCGGGCCGCATGACCTCGTCGGTCCGTGGGTGGTCTACGGCGACGATGCGAAGGCGGTCGACCTCGCGAGCGGCATGCGAGCCGCGCTAGCTGACAAGAGTCGGCTGACTGTTGTCCAGGGCTCGGGCGTCGATGAGCCGCTCGCCGGCGGGATCGAGCAGGCGGTCGACGCCGCGCGTCAGGCCGACGTGGTCGTGCTCGCCATTGGCGAAGGCGCCGGCATGTCCGGTGAGGCGCAATCGCGGACCGAGATCGTAGTGCCCGAGCCGCAGCAGCAACTCGCCGAAGCCATTGCGGCCGTCGGCAAGCCGGTCGTTGTCGTGCTCAAGCACGGCCGCGCACTGGCCCTGGAGGGTGCCGTTGCGAATGCGCAGGCGATCCTCGCGACCTGGTTTCTCGGTACCGAGACGGGCAACTCAATCGCCGACGTCCTGTTCGGTGCGTACAGCCCATCGGGCCGGCTACCCGCAAGCTTCCCGCGCCGCTCCGGCCAAGAACCATATTATTATGCGCACAAAAGCACCGGCCGCCCGAATCCGCCGGGCGAGCTGCAGCCTTACAAAGCGCATTTCAGGGGCATCCCGAATAGCGCGCTCTACCCGTTCGGTCATGGCCTCACGTACGGCAAGATCGGATATTCGGGCTTCAGCCAGAGCGGCCCGACGATGTCGATGAACGGTACGATTGAGGTGACGGCGACGGTCACCAACCGCGGAACCCGCGGCGCCGAGGAAGTCGTCCAGCTCTATACCCACGACCGGGTGGCGAGCGTCACTCGTCCGGTCCGCGAGCTTAAGGCGTTCCGCAAAATCTCGCTCGTGCCCGGCCAGTCGCAGGTCGTGCGCTTCACCTTGCGGGCAAGCGACCTCAGTTTCTACGGCCGCGACAATCGCCTGAAGGTGGAGCCCGGCACGTTCGATGTGTGGATCGCGCCTTCGGCCGAGGCCGAGGGCGTCCACGGCATCTTCCAGCTGACCGCCTAGCCGCTCGCCTCATCCGGAGGACGGACTGAGCGCGTCGAAGGCCGGTCTCGAACGACGCCCCAGCGGGTTCAGGATCATCGCCGCGCAGGACAGCGCGAGGAAGCCGAGGGGTACCAGCGCTACCGTTGCACGCATCGCCGCCAGCGTCGCCGCGCTCTGGTGGATGTTGGCAACATAGCCGGCTGACGCGAAGCTCCACCCGAGAATCGCGGTGGCGATCCCGATCGCGACCCGCTGCAGGAGCGCGGCAACTCCGAAGACGGTGCCTTCGACGCGCACGCCCGTCGCCTGCTCGCCATATTCGATCGTATTGGGAAGCATCGCCCAGAAGACGAAATGCAGGCCGACGATCGCCGCCTGCATGCCGACCAAGAACAGCTGCATTGCCCGCGTTCCATCGAAGTTGCCAAGCGTGAAGAAGACGAGCCCGATCATCGCCAGGCCGGCGGCAACGAGCCACAAGGCTCTGAGGCCAAGATGTCGGCCGAGCAGCATCCACAACGGGATCGCGATTCCGCTCACCAGCCCCATGGAGGCAAGCGCCAGCTGTCCCGCGTCAGGATCGTCGAGAAGATATTTGAAATAATAGAGCACCGCCTTGCTGAGCACGGTCACCGCTACGATCATCGCCATCATCGCGGCATTCAAGGCGAGGAACGCGCGATTGCGCACGAGGCTCAGCAGTGCTGCCCCAAGACTCGGTGGCAAGGGGCGTTTCGGCGGCGCGAACTCGCGATAGGTCAGGCCGACGACGATCAGGATCGCGGCGCCGACGCAGGCGAACAGCATGGCCGCGCCGAAATAGGCATTCGCCGCGCTCGCTCCCATCAGCCGGCGGCCGAGCGGCACGGTCGACAAAGCGACGACGACCGAGGCCGCGGTCCCGAACATCATCCGAGTCCCCGCGATGAATGCCCGATCGCCGGGATCGGCACTGATCCGCGCGGTCATCGCGAGATAGGGGACATTCACCGCGGCATAGAAGGTGCGGAACAACAGGTGGGCACCGAAGATGCTGGCCACCGCCCAGCCGCCGGACCCAAGCGGCGGGAAATAGGCGAGCACGAAGCTTAGCCCGAGCGGCACCCCGCCCGCGGCGAGCAATGCCCCGTAGCGGAAGCTGTCGTGGCGGCGGTCGACCAGGATCCCTGCCAGCAAATTGGCGATTCCGTCCCAAACCGACGCCACCATGTAGGTGGTCGCCGCAACTCCGATCGGGATGCTCAGCGCGTCGGTATAATAGAACAGCAGGAAGAGCATGATGCTCTGCCAAAAAAGGTTGAAGGCGAAGTCGCCGAACGCAAACAGCAGCAACCGCGCCTTTGAGGGGTGGCCGATCATGGGACTCGGGATCGTCGCTGCGCGCGGTCGATCGTTGACAATGTTCACCGAACTACCCTCCGAGC
The DNA here is from genome assembly GCF_045810705.1 of Sphingomonas sp. Classification (GTDB taxonomy): domain Bacteria; phylum Pseudomonadota; class Alphaproteobacteria; order Sphingomonadales; family Sphingomonadaceae; genus Sphingomicrobium. Next base: position 59,847 of record NZ_JBJMVI010000004.1, read on the forward strand.
AGGCGAATTCGATTAGTGATACAGCAGCAAACATTGACCGCAACGGACGTCAAACCAGTGGCAGGTCGCTAATGTCCGCTTTGGGTCGAAGGCGAGCATTGGCAGAAGCGGAACAACGGGATGGGCGGTCAATTTGGTTTCATCCCGAAACCAACCGCGCTAACGTAGCTGCGCGGCTGATGAACCTTTCCGGGACCTGGAGGCACCTATGCTTGTGGGGAATGTCCGGAAGTGAGTTGGTCAGGGATCTTGAAGAGGCCCCGGGCCGAGACAGCACGATCGCCCACTCCGGACGAGAGGGAGCTGCTTGCGCACATTGCGAGCGGGGACCTGAGGGCGTTTGAGAGGCTGTATCGAATCTATCAGCCGCGCCTGACCAGGTTTTTGACCACGCTCCTCAAGCGTCCCCAACTGATCGAGGAAGTGCTGGACGATACGATGATGGTGGTGTGGAAATCGGCAGGAAGCTTCAGGGGGTCGAGCAAGCCTTCGACCTGGATCTTTGCCATTGCCTACCGCAAGGCGCAAAAGGCCAGGATACGATGGCCCGACCCGATCGAGGATCCGGAGTTCGACACACGCGTCAGCACGGATCCGGGGCCGGACGAGAAATTTCAACAGCAACGGCTTCGCGACGCGCTGATACAGGCGATGAACCAATTGTCGTCCGACCATCGCGCCGTCGTCGACCTCACCTATTTCCATGGCATGGGCTATCGCGAGATTGCAGAGATTGTCGATTGCCCGGTCGACACCGTGAAGACGCGCATGTTCCACGCCCGGCGCCGCCTCCAGAAGGCGATGTCCGGCAGTCTCGCAGACTGGATCTAGGACGATGGCTGGCCCAAACCTGTTCGAGCGCGAGCCTCATGCCGAGGCCGAAGAGCTGCTCCCGTGGTACGCCAACGGCCAACTCGACGACGCGGACCGATCACGGGTTGAGAAACATCTCTCGTCCTGCGCCTCTTGTCGCCAGCAGCTCGCTCTGGAGCGTCAGTTGATCGACGAGTTCCAGGCCATGTCTCCCGAGATCGAGTCCGGCTGGGCGCGGCTGCGAGAGCGCGTCCAGGCACCGATCGCGAAGCGCCAAAGGCGGGCGGGTCGGCTGGCGGAATTCTGGGCCTTGATCACGCGTCCGGCCGTGGCTGGACTCGCCGCGGCCCAGCTCGCCTTCGTCATCGCCTCGGGCGCCGTGCTGCTTTCGCTGAGCAGGCCGGCCTATCACACGCTGGGTTCGGCTCCCGTCCCGGTATCGGCCAACATCATCGTCATGTTCCGCGCTGATGCAACGATCGAAGACGTTCGCGGCACGCTCAAGTCGGCGGGAGCCTCGATCGTCGACGGGCCTACGACCGCCGATGCCTATCTCCTTCACGTCGCGCCGCAACAACGCCAGAGAGCGCTCGCCAAGCTGCAGTCCGACGACAATATTCAGATGGCGCAGCCGATCGACGGAGCCGCGTCGTGACACGGAGCCGACTTTGGCGGCTCATCGCGTTGGTGCTGGCGGCCGTCGCGGCGAGCTGGTTCGCGCCGGCTATCGCGGCGGATCGCCGGACCGCGTCGACGGATCGCCAGATCCTGGTCATGATTCCTCATTCGCCCGACCACTATCGCGCCAATGGCGCTTACGGCGGTAGCTATGGCGACGAACTTGCGCGCAGCGCCCGTGACCGAGTCTCGCGCGGCATTGCTCACAAGTATGGCCTGACCTTGGTCGAGGAATGGCCAATGCCGATGGTTGGCGTCGACTGTTTCGTGATGCTCGTGCCTGACGGCCGGCCGACCAGCGCCGTGGCCGAGCTAGTCTCCCACGATGCCGACGTCTCCTGGGCCGAGCCCGTCGAGCTGTACACATCGCGCGGCGCTGCCCCCGAATCGTCGCCCAACGATCCCCGGTTTGCAACTGAGCCTGTGACCGCACAATGGCGGCTGGCCGACCTGCACCGGCTAGCGGACGGCCGCGGCACCCGCGTCGCGGTCGTCGACAGCGGCATCGACGAGCGCCACCCGGACCTTGCCGGCCAGATAGTGGTCAATCGCAACTTCGTTTTCGGACGGCCGCTCGTCGCTGAACAACACGGTACAGCAGTCGCCGGAATCATCGCCGCCAAGGGCAATAATCGCATCGGCATCGTCGGAGTGGCCCCCGGCACGAAGCTGCTCGGCCTCCGCGCCTGCTGGCAAAGCCGCGCGTCGACGGCATGCGACACGCTCAGCCTTGCCAAGGCCCTCTATTTTGCGGTCGAGAACCGGGCTGATGTCATCAACCTCAGCCTCAGTGGCCCCGATGCCAGGCTGCTGCGAGAGATCCTGAAAATCGCTTATGCTCACGGCACGGCCATCGTTGCGGCGTTCGACTCCAAGCGATCCGACGGCGGGTTCCCGGCATCGGTTCCCGGCGTTATTGCCGTCGCGGATGCGCCAGTGGCCGGGCCGCACGGCGAAGTTTATCTCGCCCCGGGCCGCGATGTGCCAACCACTGAGCCAGGAGGTCGATGGATTCTCGTCAACGGGAGCTCGTTCGCCGCAGCTCATGTCAGCGGTCTCATCGCACTGATGCGCGAGCGGCGCCGCGCGGCGCCCGTTGTCTTTGTATCTCGAGGGGGCGGGGCGATCGACGCTTGCGCGACCTTGGTTCGAGCGATGGGTCCGTGTGAGTGCACTTGCAACCCGAGTCGGTCGGCGGCCGCGAGGGGCGAACGGTAGGCGCTTTGGCGCCCGCGCGCTGATCGCGTTCCTCGTCGCGAGCGCGGTTGCATCGTCGGCGCAAGCGCGGGTCGGGGCGGTCGTCTCTGCCTTCAGCGACGAGCGGTTTCGCGGGGTCTCGCTCAGCGACGGTCGGCCGGTCGGAACTCTGGATCTGTCGTATGACGCTCACAACGGCTTGTATGCGGCGGCGTCGGGGAGCGTCGTCGCAGGTCGCGGCGAGGGGTTGAAGTTGCTCGGGGCATCGGTGAACGGCGGCTATGCCCGACGCCTACGGTCCGGTCTCACGATCGACGTCGGCGCCATTCATTCGCGTTATTCGCGCTACTCGGGGCTAGCCTCCGGCCTGTCATATACCGAGGTCTATGCGGGGCTCGCAGGCAAGCTCGTCGGCGCGCGAATCTCAGTCTCTCCCGACTATCTCGGATCCGCGCGCTGGACGACGCATCTCGAGCTCAACGGTCATGTCGACTTGTCGAGGCGGCTATTCGCAGAAGGCGAAGTCGGGTTGCTGGTGCCGCTGGGGGCAGAGGATTATCAAGGAAGCCTGCGACCCCAGGTAGATGCCCGCGCTGGAATCGCCCGCAGCTTCGGCACGGTCACGCTCCATATGGCGGTCACCACGCGCAGTCGACCCAGCGACTTCTATGCTTCCCGGGGACATAGCCACACCGCGCTGATCCTCGGCATCAGCACCACCCTGTAGGCGAGACCCACGGCACCGGAATGAACCGGTCGCTCCTTTCCCGGCACTTACCAAAGCCACCGAGAGCCGGATCGCGATGACTGTTCAGCCCCCACGCGCGCGACCCGGCCTCGGTGAGCACCATTAAAAGGAGCTCCGAACGATGAAAGCCACGATTCTCATGATCGGCGCCGTCGCACTTGCAGTCGCGCCGAGCGTCGCGTCAGCCGCGCCCGGCGGCAACGGTGGCACGAACGCCAGTCCAACCAATCGTCCAATCACGGCTGGGCAGCCAAGCCAGGACTGCGTCGATCTGGTGACGAGTGGCGAAGGATCATTCCCGGGACACGCGACCACTTCGCCGGGATCGGCGTTCAATGAAGACCCGGGTGGAGTTGCGGGTTCCAAGTATGCGGGGGAGCAACCGCAGAACTCCAAGAATACAACGAGTGTGTCGCAGTACGATGTCGCTTGCGCGCGACCACTCTGATCTTATCTAGTCCGCGGCTAGAGGGCTGGCCCGCTTCCCTTTGGCGGGCCAGCCTACCGCTCCCAAACATCGCTTGAAGGAAATGGCCTTGGGTACAACGCCCAACCGGCCGATCGCGCCCCTATGCGACGCGCGGACGGCAAAGATCGTGGGCGTATTCTGGCTGGCCGGTCTTGCGCTGATCGGAACGGCTACGCTCCTGATGACCCGCGCGGCACGAGCCGTCCCCGCATTCGCACAGCAGACCGGACAGCCGTGCAAGGCGTGCCATGTCGGCGGCTTCGGACCCGAGCTCACCCCCTTTGGTAGGGAGTTCAAGCTTGGCGGCTACACATTACGTGCGCACGGCTCGGTTCCTTTGGCAGCGATGGCGATTGCGTCGGTGACGCACACGAGCAAGGACCAGAATCCGCCGGGCGAGCACCTCAACCGAAACGACAATGTTGTGCTCGACCAGGCCAGCCTGTTCGTGGCGGGCGGCTTGGGCCAGCATTTTGGCGGCTTCGCTCAAGTCACCTACGACGGTGTTGCCCGGCATTGGTCGTGGGACAACGTCGATCTCAGAGCCGTGACCAAGGCGAAGATCTTCGGCGAGGATTCAATCCTCGGCGTGTCCGTCAACAACAGCCCGACCGTTCAGGATGCCTGGAACACGCTCCCCGCCTGGCGATTCCCGTTCACCGACACCGGAGTCTCGCCTACTCCGGCGGCGTCGCCGCTTATCGATGGAGCGCTGGCGCAAAACGTCTTGGGCATGACCGCCTATGGCTGGATCAGTCACAAGGTCTACGTCGAAGCCGGAGGTTACACTTCGCCGTCGCGGGGCGCGCTGAACTGGCTGGGGGCCGATCCCTTCGATCCCGGATCGATCCATGGCGTCGCGCCGTACGGACGCGTCGCCTGGCAGAGCAAGGTCGGCGGCGGGACCTTTGAGGTCGGCGGAAGCGCCTTGAAGACTGCGCTCATCCCCGGCCGTGACCGCTCGAGCGGCCTGACGGACCAGTACGCGGACCTGGGTCTCGATCTGTCGTGGCAGAAGGGGTTTGGTTCGGACATCTTCTCGGCCAATTTCCGCTATGAGCATGAGCGCGCGAACCTCCGGGCGAGCTCTGCGCTGGGATTGATCGGCGAGAGCAATGATCCGGAAGGGGGCCGGTACCGGCTGAACGAACTGCGCGCCGCCGCGCGCTACACGCTCCACGACCGGCTCGGCCTAACACTCTCCGCCTTCGACATTTACGGCTCGCGCAACACCAACGTCTTCGACGGGGACGGCCTTCCCGACAGCAACGGCTTGATGGGGCAGGTAGACTATACATTCTGGCCCGACGGCAAAGGGCGGCTGGGCCCGCTCGTCAATGCCAGGGTTGGCGTTCAGTACACACTCTACGGCAAGTTCAACGGCGCCCGGCACAACTTCGACGGCGCGGGCGCCAACGCTAACGACAACAATGCATTGAGGCTGTTCACATGGATCGCATTTTGAGTGCGCGCCTTTCAAGGCGCGTCTTCCTGAACGCCAGCGCCCTCGCGGCAAGCGGAATCGTCGGTTTTGGATCCGCAGCGAAAGCCGCGACCGCCAAAGTCGCAAAGGAAACGGTGAATTATCAGCCGAGCCCGCGGGGGCCGGCGCATTGTGCTGCCTGCGCCTACTTCCAGGCTCCTTCCGGATGTAACTTCGTGAACGGGTCAATCAGTCCGTCAGGTTGGTGCATGCTCTTCAGGCCCAAATGACAGAGTGGCAAGCCGCAGCGTGCCAACATTTTCGCTCAGGATGGCGCGTACAGCGCAACGCGCGTAGAACCGGCCGCATGGCGAAGGTCCCGCGTTCGCTGCTCGTGCTGCTCGCCGCGCTGGGTCTGCTGACCGCGCTCGGCTGGACCGGCGCGTCGCTCGCGGCGCCGCCGTTCGGGCCGCCGGCAGCCACCCAGGCGCATGAAGATGTCTGCGGGCACGCGATGGCGCCCTCGCATCGCCACGGGCCAATGAGCCTCGCCGACGAGATGTGTGCGACCTGCTGCGCGGTGCTTCCGCCGCTGGCGCGGATTGCCCCGCGGGCGCTGCCGCACTTGGCGCCGGCGCAGGCCGGTCTCCAGCCGCTGTCCGGGATCGACCCGGGTCTCGATCCGCCGCCTCCGCGAGCGGTGTGAAACGAGACTTTTCATTCAATCCAAACAACGGAGAGTATTATGAGGAAATTCCTCGCAGCCATCGTGCTGCTGTCCGCGAGCACGGCTGCAATCGCCGCGGCTCCGGCGGTCGCAAAGGCGATGGTCGACTGCACGGGTTCTTGCCCCGATTGCCCGCAAGGCAAATAGGCAAAGCGCGGTAAGGAGGGTGTCCGGTTCGAAAGGGCCGGGCACCCTTTTTTTGCGGGACGACGTTCGTCTCGCTCGCATTGGTCTTCGCCCGGCGCCCACTCGTCGATGCCGCGGCCGCTTCGCCGAGAAGCTCACGCCGCCGGTCGACATGCGCTAAGTTTGGCGGCGCCGATGTGATGAACTCTCTCCAGCCGACGAGTCTCGCCGGCCTGAAAGCGGAGGGAGACGTGATGTTCAAGCTGATGATATGCGGTGTTGGATTGGCAGCGCTCGGCGGCGCAGGGACCGCGGCGGCGCGCAATGCGGTGGCTGCGGCCGGCCAGGGTCTCGCGACATGCGACGCGAAATATTACGGCTATCTCGTCGGCAAAAGCCTTGAGGAGGCGCGGTCCGTTAACGGCGATTATCGCGTGGTGACACAAGGCAGCGCGCGCGGAGCGACGAAGCCGAAGCGACTCACAATCGTGTATGACGCAGGGTCGAACCAGATCGTCGAGGTTGATTGCGGATAACACGACGGCCCCGGGCCGCTCCCCGAGGAAGCTCAGCGAGCAGCTTAGGGTTTGTTAACCATCTTCCTTCAATTCATAGACCGTGAGGAGAGGTTTGATGGCGTACTCATCGAACATTCATGTGGCGGTCTATCAAGTGCTCGACCAAGTCCTGGTCGCCAATGTCGCGCCCCCAGGCGCCAAGGCGACCATCCACTCGGTCATCGACGATCTTTATGCGGCGTCGGCACCGCGGCGGTTGATCGAGCAGGCCGAAGGCATCTCGCTGCAACTCCATTTTCTCGAAGCCGCGGTCGCCCGCGGCGATTCGGCTCAGATGCTGGATGCGCGCGACAAGCTCCGCTCGATCGCGGCCGCGTGGCTCGACCACCGGATCAGTCAAAAAGCGGTGCACTGAGCAATTACAAAAAGGCCCCGCAATCGCTTGCGGGGCCCTTGTCGTATTAGCGGACTGCGCCCCGGCCTACGCCGAGAACCGGATCAATCCGCGTCGTCGCCGGTGAGGAACGCCGGGGCGAACTCGGGCGCGGGCCCTTCGTCACGGCCGCCTTCGCCGCCCTCGCGACGGGGACCACGGTCACCGCGTCCTTCGCCGCGTCCTTCGCCTCTGGGGCCGCGATCTTCACGCGGTCCGCGATCGCGCTCGCCGCCGCGTCCGCCGCCGCCTTCACGGCGCGGTCCACGGTCGCGGTCACGCCCGCCGCCGCCGCGATGACGGTCACCGCGCGGGCCGCGGTCGCCGCCTTCACGCGGTTCGCGCGGGGGACGGGTGTCGGGCAGCTCCTCGCCGGTTTCCTGGTCGACGAGGCGCATCGACAAGCGGACCTTGCCGCGCTGGTCGACCTCGAGCAGCTTGACCTTGACCTCTTGGCCTTCCGAGAGGACGTCGCGGACGTTCTCGACCCGCTCGTTCCTGATCTCGGACACGTGCACCAGCCCGTCCTTGCCGGGCATGAAGGTCACGAACGCGCCGAAATCAACGATGCTCGCTACCTTGCCGGTGTACACGGTGCCGGGCTCGGGCTCTGCGACGATACCGCGGATCCACTGGCGCGCGGCCTCGATCTGCGACAGGTCGGACGAGGAAATCTTGATGACTCCTTCGTCGTCAATGTCGACCTTGGCGCCGGTCGTCGCGACGATCTCGCGGATGACCTTGCCACCGGTACCGATGACTTCGCGGATCTTGTCCTTGGGAATCGACATGGTCTCGATGCGCGGCGCATGGGCGCTGAGCTCTTCGCGGCTATGATCGAGCGCCTTGGCCATTTCGCCGAGGATGTGCGCGCGGCCGTCCTTCGCCTGGGCGAGTGCGGTCTTCATGATCTCCTCGGTGATGCCGGCGACCTTGATGTCCATCTGCAGCGCGGTGACGCCATCGCTGGTGCCCGCAACCTTGAAGTCCATGTCGCCGAGATGGTCCTCGTCGCCGAGGATGTCGCTGATCACCGCGAAGTCCTTGCCCTCGAGGATCAGGCCCATGGCGATTCCGGCCACCGGACGCTTCAAGGGCACGCCGGCGTCCATCAGCGCAAGGCTGCCGCCGCACACCGTCGCCATCGACGACGAGCCGTTGGACTCGGTGATGTCGGAGAGGACACGGACGGTATAGGGGAAGTCCTCCACGCTCGGCAGCATCGGGCGGAGCGCGCGCCAGGCGAGCTTGCCGTGGCCGGTCTCGCGCCGCGACGGAGCGCCGAAGCGCCCGACTTCACCGACCGAGTAGGGCGGGAAGTTATAGTGCAGCATGAAGCGCTGGTAGGAGAGGCCCTCCAGACCGTCGATCATCTGCTCGGATTCCTTGGTGCCGAGCGTGGTCGAGACAATCGCCTGCGTCTCGCCGCGGGTGAACAAGGCCGAGCCGTGGGTGCGCGGCAGGAAACCAACCATGATGTCGATCGGGCGCACCGTCTTGGTGTCGCGGCCGTCGATACGGCGGCCTTCCTTGAGGATCGCGCCGCGGACGATGTCGGCCTCGAGGCTCTTGACGAGCTTTGACGCGGCGAGCTGGTCCTGCGGATCGGCCTCGGCAAACGCCTCGGCGGCCTTGACGCGCGCCTGGTTGAGCGCGGTCTGGCGCTGCTGTTTGTCGGTCAGCTTGTAGGCGGCCTCGATGTCCTTGCCTATGAGGTCCTTGAGCTTCTTCTTGATCGCGGCCTTGTCGCCCCTGGCGGCGAGTTCCCACGGTTCCTTGGCGGCCTGTTCGGCCAGGTCGATGATCGCCTCGATCACCTTTTGGCTCTCGCGATGCGCGAACATCACGGCGCCGAGCATCTCGTCCTCGGACAGCTCCTTGGCTTCGGATTCAACCATCATCACCGCGTCGCGGGTGCCGGCGACGACCAGGTCAAGGCGGCCTTCGGCGACCTCGGCTTGGGTCGGGTTGAGGATATATTCGCCGTCAGTGGAGAAGCCGACGCGGGCGGCGCCGATCGGGCCCATGAACGGCACGCCCGAGAGGGTCAGTGCGGCCGACGCGGCGATCATCGCCAGGATGTCGGGCTCGTTCTCGCCGTCGTAGGACATGACTTGCGCGATCACGAGGATCTCGTTGTAGAACCCCTGCGGGAAGAGCGGGCGGATAGGGCGGTCGATCAGGCGGCTGGTCAGCGTTTCCTTTTCGGTCGCGCCGCGCTCGCGCTTGAAGAAGCCGCCGGGGATGCGGCCGGCCGCGGAGAATTTTTCCTGGTAGTGGACGGTCAGGGGGAAGAAATCCTGCCCCGGCTTCACCGACTTGGCGGCGGTGACCGCGCACAGCACCACGGTTTCGCCGAGGGTCGCGATGACCGCGCCGTCAGCCTGGCGGGCAACGCGGCCCGTTTCGAGCTTGAGGGTTTTTCCGCCCCACTCGATTTCGACAGTTTTGGTATTGAACATTATATTTCCTTCAGTCCCGGCGGCCGGATGCCGGCGGGGACAGCTAAGGCAGGCAAGCCGGCCTGCGAGCGGTTCGGGGCCTTGTTATGCCCCTAAGGCCTCCCGCCGAATTGCGGTTGGCCCCGATATGCAAAGGGCGCCGCGCGCGGCGCCCTTAGGCTATTTGCGAAGGCCGAGCTTGGCGATGAGGCCGGTGTAGCGGTCCTCGTCCTCGCGGCGGAGATAATCGAGCAGCGAGCGGCGCTTGTTGACCAGCATGAGGAGGCCGCGGCGCGAATGGTTATCTTTCGCATGGGTCTTGAAATGCTGGGTGAGATTGGTGATGCGCTCGGTCAGGATCGCGACCTGGACTTCGGGCGAACCGGTGTCGCCCTTGCCTTGCGCATGCTCCTTGATCAGCGCTTCCTTGCGCTCCGCGGTAATCGACATCGGGTCACTCCTTATGTCTTAAAGGTTGAACCCCCGGACGACCCGAAGGCCGTCGGCCGTGGCTTCGACCAAAGCGACCGGAACCTCGTCCGATGTCGCAAGGCTCAGCCCCGGCGGTGCGGGGACCCCGAACAGCATCTGACCATGACGGAGCAGACGGGCCTGATCGGGAGTGACGGGGAGGGCCGGGATGTCGTCCAGCGCCGCGATTAGCGGAAGTACCGTCCTCGTCAGTGCGCGCGCCTTAGCGGCTTCCTCAAGAAAGTCCAGTGAAATGGCTTGGTCGAGGCCGAAGGGCCCGGCGCGCGTCCGCCGCAACATGGTGACGTGACCGACCGTGTTCAACGCGCGGGCGATGTCGCGGGCGAGGCTGCGGACATAGGTGCCCTTGGAAACGGTGGCGGACAGAGTGATTTCGTGCACAACCTTGTCATTCGCGCGAAAGCCGGAGCCCGCTTTTTCTTCCTTGGCTGGGTCCCCGCTTTCGCGGGGATGACGAATGGAAAATTCGTGGACCGTGACGCGCCGCGCCTTCATCTCCAGCGCTTCGCCCGCTCTCGTCCGGGCATAGGCCGCTTTCCCGCCGATCTTGAGCGCCGAATAAGCCGGCGGGACCTGCTCGATTTCGCCGGTGAAGGGGGGGAGCACTGCCTCGATCTGATCGAGCATTGGGCGCACGTCGCTGGTCGTTACGACAGACCCTTCCGCATCGAGCGTGTCGGTCTCCGTGCCGAACCTAATCGTGAAGTCGTACGCCTTGGTCGCGTCGAGCATTCGCCCGGCGAGCTTGGTCGCTTCGCCGAGCGCGATCGGCAGCACGCCGCTCGCCAGCGGATCGAGCGTGCCGCCGTGGCCGACCTTGGTCCTGGGCTCGCCGGCCGCGCGCAGGATGCGCTTGACCGCGGCAACGGCCTGGGTCGAGCCAAGGCCGACCGGCTTGTCGAGGATGATCCAGCCGTGGAGCATCAGCTAACGCGGGATGTCGAGGCTGAGCTGGCGGGCTTCGCTTTCGCGCAAGCGTTCGAAGAAATGGCGCCGGCACAAAGCGACGTAGCGGTCGTTGCCGCCGATCTCCGTCTGCGCGCCGGCGGCCACCGCATGGCCTTCGGCATCGACGCGCAGGTTCATGGTCGCCTTGCGCCCGCATTCGCACACCGCCTTCAATTCGATCAGCACATCAGCCAGCGCGAGCAGTGCCGCCGAGCCGGGGAACAGCTTGGCCTGGAAGTCCGTCCTGAGGCCGTAGCAGAGCACGGGGATTCCGAACCGGTCGGCGACCTCGCACAGCTGGAGGACGTGACGTTGCGTGAGGAATTGCGCCTCGTCGACAAGGATGCAGTCGAGCGTGCGCCGCTTCAGTTCGTCGGTGATCGCGAGCAACAGGTCGACGCTTTCGTCATAGCTGTAGGCCGGGGCCGACAATGCGATGCGCGAGCCGATGGTGCCCCCGCCGGCGCGGTCGTCGAGGCGCGCGGTCCACAGCATCGTCTCCATGCCGCGCTCGCGATAGTTGAAGTCGGCCTGGAGCAGCGTGGTCGATTTGCCGGCGTTCATCGCCGCATAGTAGAAATAAAGCTTAGCCATCGAGCGCCTGTTAGCGCGGTCGCGTCAGACCGGCCATCGCATCAATGCATCGCGCTCCAGCTTCGACCCCCCGCGGACAGGGCGGCGGCGCGAACATGACGCCGCCACCGCTGTTTGCGCTGCGAAGAGCTATCGGCCCCGCATACCGCCGCGACTGGAGCCTCCACGAGCGGCGACGCCGCCGTTCCGGGGCATGGACTGCTGCCCGGAGACGGCCGGCGGGATTGTTCCGCCACTGCTGCCGAGCCCGACCCTGCGACCGCCGTCGGTTGCTGCCGCCTGGCGGGTGAAATAGTCGTGTTGGCGGCTGGTCATTTCGCGCCTGTGGTGGTGCCGATCGAATACGGAGTTGCCGAAGCCGGGGTAGAAGAACCCATCATAGCAGCCGCAATAGCCGAGTCCGTACACACCATAGCCGTCGTAGGTGCCGTCTGCGCAGCCGAAAGCATTGGGAGGCCCGTAGCCATAGGCATAGCCCGGACGATAGGCGCCGTTCGAGGCAGCGCAGGCGCTGACCGACAGAGCGGCCGCGCCGAGCAGGGATGCAGTCCGGATTCGCATGATGTTGTCCTTCCGCATTGAGGACAGACTCAAGTGGGGAGCGATAAAGCCAGTTCCACAATGCAACTCATTTGTGGACGAACTTTAATTCGTCTGGTCAGGCAAAGGCGCTCAGCGCCTCCGCGGCCTCGCGCCGGCTCGCAAGTCGCGCTAGTGTCCTGACGCCGACTTGGCCTGCCACCGTTGCCGTTTGAGGAGAACGAAATGGCCCACAAGCACATACTTTTCGCTTTGAGCGTGACCGCGCTTCCTTCGCCTTTATGGGCGTCGCAGCCCCCGCCGCCTCAGCAGCCGGGCGCTCCGGCTGCCCCCCCGGAAGCACGCTATTGCCTTCGGGTCGACCCCATTACGGGAAGCAGGATGGAGACCATTCGTTGCGAGACTCGCGACGCCTGGGCTCAGCTCGAGGTGGATGTCGACAAGGAATGGGCGACGAACGGCGTGAGGATCATCACGCTGAGGCCGTCGAACATCTGACGCGCACTAAGCCGGCCACTCGTCCTTCAGAATGCTGAACAGCACGGTGTCGCGGACGTGGCCGGTCCAGGTGATGCGGTCGGCGCGGAGCACGCCTTCGCGCACAGCGCCGAGCTTTTTCATCGCCGCTTGGCTGCGCGCGTTGCGCCGGTCGACGCGGAACTCGACGCGGCGGATGCCGCAATCGAAGGCGCGGGCAAGCATCATGTCCTTGACGCGCCGGTTGAAGCCGGTGCCGCGCAGATGCGGGCGGCAGTAGGTTCCGCCGATCTCCAGCACCTGGCGGCCTTCGTCGATGCCGAGATAGCTCGACATCCCGGCGAGCTCATCGCCCTCGAACAGGACGAAGGTGAGGTTGCGCGGGTTCGACGTGTAGTTGTCGATGCTCGCGTCGAAACCATCGCGGCCGAAATTGTTGGCGTAGAGCTGCCAGATCTCGCCGTCCTCGGCGCAGGCCGCCTTGAGCCGTTCGCGATATTGTTCGGAGAACAGCTCGGCGCGGCAGCTCTCGCCGGTCATCGGCTCGCCGAGCCGGTCCAGGCCGATCATTCGCTCTTCAGATCCTGTGCGATTTTCTCCGAGCGCAGCAGCCGGTCGATATGCGTGCCCTCGTCGAAGCTTTCGTCGGCGAGAAATTTCAGCTTCGCCGCATATTTCAGGCGCACGCGGCGGGCGACTTCGCGCTGAAGGAAGGCGGTGTTCTGGCGGAGCGCCTTGAGCACAGCTTCCTCGTCCTGGCCGAGCAGCGGTTTCACGAACACCGTCGCGTGCCGGAGATCGGGCGACATGCGCACCTCGGTGACGCTAACGAGGTGCGATTGCAGCACATCATCATGGACATTCCCGCGCTGGAGCAGTTCGCTCAGAATATGCCGAACCTGCTCGCCGACGCGGAGCAGGCGGACCGAGCGGCCTTCGGGCGTTTCCTTCGTCCGCATCGGTTACAGCGTCCGCGCGCGCTCCTCGACCTCGAACACCTCGAGCGTGTCGCCCGGCTTGATGTCGTTGGTGTCGGCCAGCATCACGCCGCACTCAAGGCCCGATGCGACTTCGGCCACGTCGTCCTTGAACCGCCGAAGCGAGCTGATGGTCGTCGCCGAAACGATCACGTCCTCGCGCGTCAGCCGCGCGTTGAGGCCCTTGCGGATAACGCCTTCGAGAACGAGCAGGCCGGCCGCCTTGTCCTTCTTGCCCGCGGGGAAGACTTCCTTGACCTCGGCGCGGCCGACGACCGTCTCGATGATCTCGGGCCCGAGCTCGCCCGCCATCGCACCCTTCACCCAGTCGGTGAGGTGGTAGATGACGTCGTAATAGCGGAATTCGACCTTGTTGCGGTCCGCAACCTCGCGCGCCTTGGCGTTGGGTCGGACGTTGAAGCCGATGATCGGGGCGCCGCTGGCGCTGGCGAGGGTCACGTCGCTCTCGGTGATCGCGCCGACACCCGAATGGAGCACGCGGACCTTGATCTCGTCGGTCGACAGGCGGTTCAGCGCATGGACGATCGCTTCGACCGAGCCCTGGACGTCGGCCTTGACGACCAGCGGCAGTTCCTTGGTGGTAGAGGCGTGGCTCGCGAACATGTTCTCGAGGCTGATCGGTGCCGAGGTGGTCCGCTTGAGGTCGAGCACGCCTTGGCGATAAGTTGCGACTTCGCGAGCCCGCGCCTCGTTCTCGACGACCGTGAACGGATCGCCGGCCGACGGGACAGCGGAGAGGCCGAGGACCTCGACCGGGACCGACGGCCCGGCTTCCTTCACCTGGCGGCCGTGGTCGTCGACCAAAGCGCGGACCTTGCCCGACGAGGCACCGGCGACGAACACGGCGCCGACGCGCAGAGTTCCGCGCTCGACCAGCACGGTGGCGAGCGGACCGCGGCCCTTGTCGAGCTTGGCCTCGATCACCGTGCCTTCCGCGGCGCGTTCCGGGTTGGCCTTCAATTCGAGGATTTCGGCCTGGAGCTCGATTGCTTCCAGGAGCTTGTCGAGATTGGTCTTCTTGGTCGCCGAGACTTCGACGTCCTGGACCTCGCCGCCCATGTCCTCGACGATGATCTCATGCTGCAGCAGTTCCTCGCGGACCTTCTGCGGCTTGGCGTCGGGCTTATCGATCTTGTTGATCGCGACGATCATAGGAACGCCGGCCGCCTTGGTATGGTTGATTGCCTCGATCGTCTGTGGGCGCAGGCCGTCGTCGGCCGCGACCACCAGGATGACGATGTCGGTGACGTTGGCGCCGCGCGCGCGCATCTCCGAGAACGCTTCGTGGCCCGGCGTGTCGAGGAAGGTGATCTTCGACTTGTCCGGCAGGGTCACCTGATAAGCGCCGATGTGCTGGGTGATGCCGCCGGCCTCATGCGCGACGACGTCCGCGCCGCGGATCGCATCCAGCAACGAAGTCTTGCCATGGTCGACGTGGCCCATGATCGTGACCACGGGTGGGCGCGGCTTGAGGCTTTCGGGAGCGTCGACGTCGGCCGAGCTGTCGATGTCGATATCGGCTTCGCTGACGCGTTTGATGCGGTGCCCGAACTCGGTCACCAGCAACTCGGCCGTGTCCTGGTCGATGGTCTGCGTGAGCGTGACCGGGCTGCCCATCTTGAACAGCGCTTTGACCAGGTCGGCGCCGCGCTCGGCCATGCGGTTGGCGAGCTCCTGCACCGTGATAGCCTCCGGGACGACGACGTCGCGGACCTGCTTGGCCGACGGGCCCGCCTCCATGTGGTGGCGCTTTTCCTTCTCGCGCGAGCGGCGAAGAGCGGCGAGCGAACGGGCGCGGCTGTCGTCCTCGTCGGAGAGGGCGCGGGTAACGGTGAGCTTGCCGCGCTGGCGATGGTCGTCGCCGCGGCCGCGGCCGGGGCGAGCGGGCTCGGGGCGCTTGGGCGCGGCCGCATGGCCGCCGGGACGGCGTGCGGGGCCGCGATCTTCGTCGTCATCGACGACCGGTGGGGCGGCTGCGGGCTCGGCGGGCGTTTCGGCAACGCGCGCTTCTTCCTCGGCGCGGAGGCGAGCCTCCTCGGCGGTCTGCTCCTCGGCCTTGCGATTCTCTTCGGCGCGGCGGCGTTCGTCCTCGCTCTGCGCGGAGCGGACGCGCTCCTCGCGCCGGCGGGCCTCTTCAAGCGATGTAAGACGCGCTTCCTCGGCCTCCCGGAGAAGCTTCGTCTGAAGCTCCTTTCGGCTGGTGATGTCGTCCTGGGGCGAGGGCTTGCGCGCAGTCGGCGCGGCGGCCGCGGCCGACTTCGGCGCGGGCTTGGGTACTTCGGCCACGGGCTCGGGCGCCGGCGCGGGCGGTGCTTCGCCCGGACGGCCGAGGATGCGGCGCTTCTTGACCTCGACCACGACCGTGTTGGAGCGGCCGTGACTGAAGCTCTGCTTGACCTTGCCGGTCTCGACCGTGCGCTTGAGGCCCAGCGGCGGCCGGGTGCCAAGCTTCGGTTTTTCGGTCTGGTCTGCCATTCTATTCCTTCGTCAAATCGTCTTCAGCCGAAAGCGTCCCCAAGGCGGGTTCAGCGCCTTCCAGACCGCAATCGGGGCCAGTGAAATTCCGCCACCGGTCAAGCGCGTGACGGACACGCGAAGCGGCAGCGGGATCAATCAGGGCAACATGTACCACATTTTCGCGGCCCAGCGCCATCGACAAGATAGTGCGGCCGAGCGGGAAGATCACCCCCCGTGGGTCACCTCCGCCGACTCTCCACGCCTGATCGAGCTTCCTTCGGCCGTCTTCACCGGCGTCGGCGGCGTGGATCAGCAGCGCGACCTTGCCCAAGCGGGCGGCCTGCTCGACCCGATCGGTGCCGTTGACCAGGTTGCCGGCGCGCGCTTCCATGCCGAGGCGGTCCAGCGCCGCCTGGCGCAGCGCCGCCTCGGTCCGCTCGCCGAGGTCGGCGGGGACGCTCAGGTCGTTGGTCTTGAAGGCGCGCTGGAGCGCGGCCCTGAGTTTGCCCTTGGCGTTGGCGGCGTCGAGCTCGGCGCGGGTGACGGAAATCCACGCGCCGCGGCCCGGCGCGCGGGCTCGGACGTCGGGCGCGACGCCGCCGTCCGGACCAAGCGCGAGCCGGATTAGCGTGTCGCGGCTGCCCTTGCTGCGGGTGAGGACGCACGTCCGTTCGGGAGCATGCGCCTCAACCTCGTCTGCTAGCTTTAACGCCTCATTCTGAGGATTCCGCATTGGCGGCCTCCTCGGTTTGGGCAGTCTCAGCCGGTGCTTCGTCGTCGAACCAGTGGGCACGCGCCGCCATGATGATCTCGTTGCCCTGCTCTTCGCTCAAGGCATAGTCGGCGAGGATCCCGCCCTTGTCCTCCGGACGGTTGCTCGGCTCGCGTTGGCGGCGCTGCTCGGGCCGCTTCTTTTGCACCAGCTCGTCGGTTGCAAGGTCGGCGAGGTCGTCGAGGGTCTTGATGCCCGCCTTGCCCAGGGTCACCAGCATCTGCTCGGTGAGGTGCGGGATTTCGGCGAGGTCGTCGGACACGCCGAGCGCGCGGCGCTCTTCGCGTGACGCGGCCTCGCGCCGCTCGAGCGCCTCGGCGGCGCGGTTCTGCAGCTCCGACGCGATATCGTCATCGAGGCCTTCGATCGACGCGATCTCGTCGATGGAGACGTAGGCGACTTCCTCGAGGCTGGTGAAGCCTTCGGCGACCAGCAGCTGCGACAGGGTCTCGTCGACGTCGAGCTCGTTCTGGAACAGGGCCGAACGCTCGACGAACTCGCGCTGGCGCTTCTCGCTGGCATCGGCCTCGGTGAGGATGTCGATCTGCGAGGTGGTGAGCTGGCTCGCGAGCCGCACGTTCTGGCCGCGACGGCCGATCGCGAGACTGAGCTGGTCATCGGGGACGACCACCTCGATCCGGCTTTCTTCCTCGTCGATGACGACGCGGCTGACGGTGGCCGGCTGGAGCGCGTTGACGACGAAGGTCGCGAGGTCCTGGCTCCACGGAATGATATCGATCTTCTCGCCCTGGAGCTCCTGGACCACGGCCTGGACTCGGCTGCCCTTCATGCCGACGCAGGCGCCGACCGGGTCGATCGAGCTGTCGTGGCTGATGACGCCGATCTTGGCGCGGCTGCCGGGGTCGCGCGCGGCCGCCTTGATCTCGATGATGCCGTCGTAAATCTCGGGGACTTCCTGGGCGAACAGCTTCTTCATGAAATCGGGATGGGCGCGGGAGAGGAATATCTGCGGCCCGCGCGCCTCGCGGCGCACCGACATGATCAGCGAGCGAATGCGGTCGCCGACGCGTACCATCTCGCGCGGGATCTGCTGGTCGCGGCGGATCACGCCCTCGGCGCGGCCCAAATCGACGACGACGTGGCCGAACTCGACGCGCTTGACGACGCCGGTGATGACTTCGGTGACCCGGTCCTTGAACTCCTCGAACTGGCGCTCGCGCTCGGCATCGCGGACCTTCTGGAAGATCACCTGCTTGGCCGCCTGGGCGGCGATTCGGCCGAATTCGATCGGCGGTAGCGGGTCGACGATGAAATCGCCGATCGTGGCCCCTTTCTGAAGCTTCTGTGCAGCCTTCTCGTCGATCTGCTTGAAATGGTCTTCGGGTTCTTCGACCACTTCGAGCACGCGCCAAAGGCGGAGGTCGCCCGTCTCCGCGTCGAGCTTGGCGCGAATGTCGTTCTCGGCGCCGTAGCGGGAGCGGGCGGCGCGCTGGATCGCGTCTTCCATCGCCTCGATGACGATACCCCTGTCGATCAGCTTCTCGCGCGCGACGGCGTCGGCGATCGCGATCAGCTCGGCGCGGTTGGCGCTGACGGCAGCGGGTGCGGCAGTTGCCATTTATTCTTCCTCTACGGTTTCGATGTGTTCCGCGCCGTCGGTGCTGAGCGGCGCGGTGGCGTTGATGAGCTTGTCGGTCAAGAGCAGCTTGGCCGATGAGATGTCGGAGAACGGCAAAACGTGGGCGGCGCCGCTCTTGTCGGTGAGCTTCACGCGATCGCCGTCGAGGCCTCCCAGCGTCCCGGAATATTGCTTACGCCCGCCTAGCGGCTCCTTGAGGCTAAGCCGGGCCTCGTGCCCCGCCCAGTCGGAATAGTCGCGCGGACGAGTGAGCGGCCGGTCGATCCCGGGCGAACTGACCTCGAGCCGATAACTGCCCTCGATCGGGTCGTTGGCGTCAAGCCACTCGGACAGCCGGCGCGAAATGGTTTCGCAATCGGAAAGGTTGAGCTGGCGCGTATCGGGCCGCTCGGCCATCACTTGCAGCGTCGGGTCCGACGTGCCGCCGATCATCGCGACGCGCACGAGGTCGTAGCCGAGGCTCTGCACCTCGGGCTCGATCCTTTGCGCGACTTCTGTGATCTCGGCCACTCGAACTCCATTGAACCCAAACGCCTCTCGGACCGGAGCCTTGGGGGCCCCAGCCTCAGCATCTGACGATGTCGAGGAGAGAGCCGCGATATAGGCGCGGCCAATGGCAAGAGCAAGCGATGTTGACCGACCGCGCTAGCGCCCCAGCGCGCGATTTTCCTCGCGGATGCGGATGGTGAGCGCGGCGGCATTCAAGACGGTGAACATCAACGCGACCTGCCACAGGCCGAAGACCAGGGGGAGGAGGGCGATCTCGGCGACCACGACCGCGTAGTTCGGGTGGTTGATCCACCGATAGGGGCCGCGGGCGACGAGCGTCTCGCCGGGAACGACGACGATCCTCGTCGTCCACCTCTTGCCGAGCGTCTGGATCACCCAGATGCGGCCGAGCTCGACCAGGCCGAACAGTCCGAGCAGCGGAAGATTGACCGACCGATCCGGGGCGAGCCACCAAAGAGACAGCAGCCACGACGCATGAAGCGCGACGATCAGCGGGTAATGACCGGGCGCGACCTCGCGGCCGCCAGCCGCAAGCAATCGGCGGGTATTCGCTCGCGCCATGGGCAGCTCGACCGCCCGCGACAAAGTGACCAGCGCGATGACGACGAGGTTGAGCGTCACGCCGCTTCGAGCAGAAGCCCGGCGCAGGTGAAGCCGGGGCCGAACGCGGTCATCATCACCTTGTCGGGCAGCCCTTGCTTGAGCAGCCGGTCGAGCACGAACATCACAGTCGGCGCGCTCATATTGCCATAGCCGCGAAGCACCTCGCGCTCGAGGTTGAGTTCGCCCTGGTTGAGCTGAAGCGCGCTCTCGATCGCATCGATCACTTTTACCCCGCCCGGATGGCAACAGAACCGGTCGATCTCATCGCGGGTAATGCCGAGGTCGGAGCACATGCCCTCGGCCGCAGCTTCGAGCTCCGCATCGATAAACGGCGGGATCGCCCGGTCGAACACCACGGCGAGACCCGGATCCTCGACATCCCAGCCCATGATGCGGAGAGTCCCGGGCCATAACTTCTCGGCCGAGCCGGTGATGCGCGCGAGGCTGTGGAGGCCGCTGGTGACGACGGCGGCAGCGGCGCCGTCGCCGAACAATGCCGTCGCGACGACCGCCGCGGGATCGTCGCTGTCGAGGCGGATCGAGATCGAGCAGGTCTCGACCGTGACGAACAGCCAGATGCTTCCGGGGTCGGCGGTTGCGAGCCGCGAGGCGAGGGCGAGGCCGTTGACGCCGCCGGCGCAGCCAAGGCCGAAGACCGGCACGCGGCGCACATTGTCGCGAAAGCCGACGCGGCTCGCGGCGCGCGCTTCGAGACTGGGGGTGGCAATGCCGGTGGTCGAGACGGTGACAACACCGTCGATGTCGCGCGGCGTCAGGCCGGCCTTTTCGATCGCCGCGGTCGCCGCGTCGATGAACAACTGCTCGGCGGCTTCCAGGTAGACGGCGTTGCGGTCATGCCAGCCGTGCGGACGTTCGTACCATTCGAGCGGCGCGACCAGGTGCCGGGTGGCGATCTCCGCATTGTCGAAGACGCCCGACAGCTTGTCGAAGAGGTTCTTGCGGTTGAAGGCGCGCCGCGCGGTCGCCTTCGCGTCGGCCTGTTCGACGACGAACGGCGGAACCGCCGTCGCGAGTGAGAGTAAACTGCAGGGGGGCATGTGGACGTTTTCCTTCGTATTCCACGATCGCCCCCGCGATGACGCAGCACTAACCAAGATTACGGCAATGGAACAGATGAGATGACGCCACGCTTAATTCAATGCGCGCTGTTGCTGATGCTCGGCGCATGCGGTGCATCGCCGTCGGCCGGCGCCAACCCGCCGTTCACGATGATTCAGGTCGCGAAGTTCGATTCGCCGTGGGCAATGGCGTTCTTGCCCGGCTCCGGAATTCGCACGACCAACACGGCGCTGGTGACCGAGAAGCCCGGCCGCATTTGGCTGGTGAATGTTGCGACCGGTCAGAAGCAGCCGGTCTCGGGGGCTCCCCGCGTCGTCGTGTCGAGCCAGGGCGGCCTGCTCGACATCGTCCCTTCGCCAGATTTCGCGGGGGACCGCCTGGTCTATCTGACCTATTCCGAGCCCTCGGCGAACGGCGGGAGCGGTCTCGCGCTGGCGCGGGCGCAGCTCGTCGTGGATCGCACCGGTGCGCGGCTGCAGAATCTGGCGGTGCTGTGGCACGACCCGGCGGGTGGTGAGGGCGGCCAGTTCGGCGCGCGAATCGTCTTTGCGCCGGACGGCAAGTCGCTGTTCCTGAGCTCGGGCGAGCGGCAGCGCTTTACCCCGGCGCAGGACCCGAGCCAGCCGCTTGGCAAGATCTTGCACCTGACGCTCGACGGCAATCCGACGCCCGGCAACCCGATGGCCGGCCGGATCGGCGCCGCGTCCGTCACCATCACCAATCCGCCACGCGACACCGAGGCGGCAAAGCATGCGACCGGCCGGCCTTTCAGATGGCCCGGCCCGAACCTGACGCCCGCCGAGACCTGGACTAGCGGGCACCGCAACTCGCTCGGCCTCGCCTTCGCGCCCGACGGGCGGCTGTGGGAGAATGAGATGGGCCCGCGCGGCGGCGACGAGGTCAATCTGATCCTGCCCGGGCGCAACTACGGATGGCCCAACGTGTCGAACGGCAGCAATTACGACGGGGTCGAGATCCCCGATCACCGCCCGGGCGACGGATATGAAGCGCCCAAGGTCTGGTGGAATCCGTCGGTCAGCCCCGCGGGTCTGATCATCTACACGGGCGAACTGTTCCCTCAATGGAAGGGCGATGCGCTGCTCGGCGCACTATCGGGGGAAGCGCTGATCCACGTCCGCATCCGCGGCGACCAGGCGAGTAAGGCCGACCAGTGGGACTTGGACCACCGCATCCGCGAGGTCGAGCAGGGGCCGCGCGGCGAGGTCTACCTCCTCGAGGACGGGGATGGTGCGCGGCTGCTGCGGCTGACTCAGGCTAAGTAACAAGCGAGCGGATTGCGGCGGCAAGGGCGTCGCAGTCGCTCATCCGACTGGCGAGTGCGGGCGTGACGCGGACGCACGATCCCGAGGCGAGGCCGTCGCGGTGGACCGTGAAGATGCGGTACTTGTCGAGCAGCGCCTTGGCCAGCGCGACATTGTCCTCGTGGCTGGTCCGGCCGCGCAGGCGGAAGGCGGTGATCGCGCCATACATTCCCGGCTCTTGCGGCGTCAGGACCTCGACCTGCGGCAATCCAACAACCTGACGCACCCAACGATCGCGCAGGGCCCGCAACCGAGCTTGGCGCCGGGCGCCGCCGATCGCCGATTGGAACGCCAGTGCCGCCGGGATGGTCAGCTGCGCGGCATAGTCGGGCGTGCCGGTATGAACGCGGGTGAGAATGTCGCTGCTCGCCGGGTGTTCCGCCGGGTCGGGGTCGATCGCGCCGATCCGCTCACGCCGGACGTAGATCGCGCCGACGCCGAGCGGCGCGCCAATCCACTTGTGCAGGTTCATCCCGACAAAATCCGCGTTCAGGTCCGGAAGGCGGAAGTCGAGCTGCCCAACGCTGTGGGCCGCGTCGACCACCGCGTCGATTCCGCGCGAGCGGGCGATCGTCACGATATCGGCGATCGGCAGCACCAGGCCGGTGCGATGGCTCAGGTGCGTCAGGAGTACCATTTTGATTACGGGATTGGCGTCGAAGGCCGCGCGATAGGTGTCGATCAGGGACTGACGGGTCGCGGGTTCGGGCAAGCTGATCTTGATCACTCGCACGCCGCGCCGCACGGCCAGTGATTCCATGCTCGTCTGCATGCTGTCGTAATCAAGGTCGGCGTAGAGCACCGCGTCCCCGGGCTTGAGGCGATTGTACTGCAAGATCAGCGCTTTCATCGCCTCGGTCGCGTTGCGGGTGAAGGCGATCTCTTCGACCGCCGCACCCATCGCGCTGGCCAGCGTGGCGCGCACGCCCTCGAGGTCGCCGACCATCCCGCGGCGCGCATAAAAACTGGTGTCGCGGTTCACCCGCTCGACGTGCGCTCGATAGGCGGCGAGCACCGGCCGGGCCATCATCCCCCAATTGCCATGTTCGAGCTGAACGACTTCGCGCGTTACGTCATATTCGCGCGCAATACGCTCCCAGTCATCGCTCGCGGCCGCGGCGGCGATCGGTCCGGCCGCGAAGGGCAAAGCGGCGCCGCCGAGCACGGTCCTGCGATCAACTTCCATCATCCCCCCACTTACGTCCGAACATAGCGCAGATAATAGGGCCTGCGGCCCTCGCGCCGTGACTTGGCGCCGTAGCGAGTCTCTATCCAGCCGTGTGGCGGCTCGAGGAAGTCCTTGGGGCTTTGGGCGAGCCATTCGAATTGAGCCGAATGGCGCTGCATCACCATCAGCGACCAGGCGAGATAGGTCGGATCGTCGGTCGCGAGGCGGAACTCGCCGCCCGGCCTGAGCTTGGATGCGAACAGGTCGAGCGGGCGGTCGTTGACCATCCGCCGCTTGGCGTGGCGCGCCTTGGGCCACGGGTCAGGGTGGAGCAAATAGAGGAAGTTCAAAGCACCGTTGGGCAGGCGCTGCAACACGTCGAGCGCGTCGCCGCGCCATAGCCGGACATTGGCGAGGCGGCGGTCGCGGACATGGCCAAGCGCCGTCGCCACGCCGTTCAAAAACGGCTCGGCGCCGATGAAGCCGTCGTCGGGAAGCATTTCTGCGCGCGCGGCAAGATGCTCGCCCGAGCCGAAGCCGATCTCGAAGTGCAGCGGGCGATCCTCGCCGAACAATGCTGCGGCGGTGATCTCGCCCTCGGCCGGCACCGCGATCGCCGGGAGCAGCCGATCGATCAGTTCCTGCTGTCCCTTGCGCAACGGGTGTCCGCTCGACCGGCCGTAGAGGCGGTTGAGGGATAAGGGATCGCCAGGCTTATGCGAAGACATAAGCGGCGCGCTAGCACTCAGAGCGGCGGCTTGCAGCGCTTCATATTCGGAGCAGTTCGACGCGTGCTGCCGGGCTAGGCCGCGACCGCCGCCTTGAGGTCCTCGACGAGGTCGAGCCGCTCCCACGGGAACAGGTCGCCTTCCGCCTTGCGCCCGAAGTGGCCGTATGCGGCCGTGACGGCGTAGATCGGCTTGTTGAGATCCAGGTGCGTGCGGATGCCGCGCGGGGTCAGCTTGCCGAGCTTGTCGATGCGGCCGATCGCCGCTTCGATGGCATCATCGCCGATCGTGCCCGTACCGTGGGTGTCGACGTAAAGCGACAATGGCTCGCTGACGCCGATCGCATAGGCAAGCTGGATGGTGCAACGGCTGGCCAGCCCCGCCGCGACGATGTTCTTGGCGAGGTAGCGGGCGGCGTAAGCGGCCGAACGGTCGACTTTTGTCGGGTCCTTGCCAGAGAAGGCGCCGCCGCCGTGCGGAGCGGCGCCGCCATAGGTGTCAACGATGATCTTGCGGCCGGTGACTCCGGCGTCGCCGTCGGGCCCGCCGATCTCGAAGCTGCCGGTGGGGTTGATGTGATAGACGGTTTCGTTGCCGAGCAGGCGCGCGGGCATGACTCGGGCGACGACATCCTTCACATAAGCGTGGAGCTGCGCCTGCTTCTCGCCCTTGTCGTAGCCCGGCTTGTGCTGGGTCGAGACGACGATGGCGGTCGCCTTGGCCGGGTGGCCGTCCTCGAAGCGCAACGTGACCTGGCTCTTGGCGTCGGGCTCGAGGAACGGCGCCGCGCCCGAGTGCCGATCCCTGGCCATCTCGGCGAGGATCTTGTGGCTGTAATCGAGCGTCGCCGGCATGAGGTCGGGCGTCTCGTCGCAGGCAAAGCCGAACATGATGCCTTGGTCGCCCGCGCCCTCATCCTTGTTCTCGGCCGCGTCGACGCCCTGGGCGATGTGCGCCGACTGCGGGTGGAGGTGGTTGGCGAAATCGAAGCGGTCCCAGTGGAAGCCCTGCTGCTCGTAGCCGATGCGCTTGACGACGCCGCGCACGGCTTCCTCGATCTCCTCGCGGATGCCCGGCGCCCAATTGCCTTCCGAATCCATGATGCCATGCCCGCGGATCTCACCGGCAAGCATGACGCGGTTGGTCGTGGTCATCGTCTCGCAGGCGACGCGCGCTTCCGGGTCTTTCGACAGGAACAGGTCGACGATCGCGTCGGAAATCTGGTCGGCGACCTTGTCGGGGTGGCCTTCGGACACGGATTCGGAGGTGAACAGGTACGAGCTGCGCATGAGGGAGTGGCGTCCTGAATTAGGGATATAAGGAAAGCTTTATATGCGCGCGTCCTAGCGGCGGCGGCGGCCGAGCACAATGCCGCCGACGATCAAGGCGAGGCCGAGCAGCAGGGGGATGACATTGCCGAACCGGGCAAAGGGCGGTGGCGAGTTGGCGGCTGGCGGCAGCACCGCGTCGATCACTCCGGCGGTGCGCCACGGCAGCGATTTCACGACTTGGCCGCGCGCGTCGATCACCGCGCTGATTCCGGTGGGCGTCGAGCGCAGGACCGGCAATCCTTCCTCGGCGGCCCGAAGCCGCGCCTGGGCGAGGTGCTGCGGTGGGCCCCAGCGGCCGAACCAGGCATCGTTGGAGGGATTGAAGATGAACGCGGGACGATGCTTCTCGTCGACTACGTGGCCGGAGAAGATGATCTCGTAGCACAGCTCGAATCCGATCTTGCCCCACTCCCCGCCGATGTCGATGGTGCGAGGGCCGGGACCCGAGGTGAAATCGAGGTCGCCTGGCGCGAGGCGTGAAAGGCCGATCGCCGACAGCAGCGGCCGCATCGGAAGATATTCGCCGTAGGGGACGAGGTGCGCCTTGTCGTAGCGGCCGAGCACCTTCCCGCCCGGAGCGAGGGCGAACACGCTGTTGGCGGCGCCGTCGACGTGGACGCCGTCCTTCGATGCGATCGCGATGCCGCCGGTCAGCAGACGGTCGTTGGGTCCGAGCAGCGAGGCGGCCCGCGTGCGCTGGAAGTCGGCAAAGGTCTGGTGCTCATCGGTGCGGGCGTCGTCGAGCGGCTCGGTAACCGCGGCCTCGGGCCACAGCAGGAGCCGTGGCTCGGCGGAGGGCGGACCCGACAGCATCGCGAGCCGCC
Organism: Sphingomonas sp.; assembly: GCF_045810705.1. GTDB lineage: Bacteria > Pseudomonadota > Alphaproteobacteria > Sphingomonadales > Sphingomonadaceae > Sphingomicrobium. The sequence continues at coordinate 85,864 of NZ_JBJMVI010000004.1, forward strand.
GCGCGGCCTCCTCGCCGAAGCCGGGGCGCCATTTGTCCTCCTGGCCAATGTTCGGCTGGATGACCCGAACGTCGACGACGGCAAGCGGGTCCGCCGGAACCGACGAGGACGGCAGGACGCAGAGCAAGATCGTGGCGCCGACGATCACCACCAGCGGCAGCCACTTGCGGTGGTACTCGAGCCAGATCGCGCCGCCGAGCATGACGGCGAGCCCGGAGAGGCCATAACTGCCGATCAGCGGCGTGGTTCTGATCAGCGGAGTCGAGGCGAGCGCAGCCGCCGCCGGGTTCCACGGGAAGCCCGTGAACATCCCCCCGCGCAGCCATTCCGTGATTGCCCAGGCCCCCCCGAGCACGATCACCAGGACCGCGCGGTCCTCGCGGCCGAACCGCCATGCGAGGCCCGCGGCGAGCGCCGGATAGACGGCGAGGTAGAGCGACAGGAGAAGGACCGCGACCCAGCCGAGCCAGGCGGGCATGTTCGACTGAAAGGTGAAGGCGGTCGCGATCCAGTTGAGGCCGATGACGAATTGTCCCAGGCCGAACGCCCAGCCGATGAGCAGCGCGCTCCCCATGCTCTTCGAGCGGCACAGGAATTCGCAGAGCAACGCAAACGCAACGAGGAGCAGCGGCCACAGGCCCACCGGCTGGAACGCGAAGGCCGAGGCTGCGCCGGCAAGAAGGGCGTACAGAACGTAGAGCATCGGATCCCGTCATTGCGGGGAGCGCAGCGACGAAGCAATCCACAAACGGCTCGATTGCTTCGCTACGCTCGCAATGACATGACAGGCCGATGAGCCTGCCGCCGTTCCATCTTGCTTTCCCGGTCGACGATCTCGCCGCCGCGCGCCGTTTCTATGGTGGGGCGCTCGGTTGCGCCGAAGGGCGCAGCGCGGATCATTGGGTCGATTTCGATCTCTATGGCCACCAGATCGTCGCGCACCTCGCGCCAGAGAAGGTTCAGGGCCGCATCACCAACCCGGTCGATGGCGAGAACGTGCCGGTGCCGCATTTCGGGATCGTGTTGCCGATGGACGAGTGGAAGCCACTCGCGCAGCGGCTGCAGGGCGCCGGCGTCGACTTCGTCATCGAGCCCACGGTCCGATTTGAAGGACAGCCGGGGGAGCAGGCGACGATGTTCTTCCTCGATCCCGCCGGCAACGCGCTCGAGTTCAAAGCGATGGCGAAGCCGGAGAATCTGTTCGCCAAAGACTAGGTTCGGTCGGAAGACATTTGTGGCGCGTGCAGCCGTACCCGGATGATTCGGCGGGGGTCGGAATCGACCGTTTCGAGCTTCCAGCCCGACGGATGGGTCACGCACTCGCCCTTGCCCGGGATGCGGCCGGCGAGCAGGAACATCAGGCCGCCCAGCGTGTCGACCTCGTCCTCGGCGGACGACAGCCGCGGATCGACCGTTTCGGCCAGCTCCTCGATCTCGACCCGCGCATCGGCTTCCCACAGGCCGTCGTCGAGCATCGTCAGCATACCGGCCTCGGCTTCGTCATGCTCGTCCTCGATGTCGCCAACGATCTCCTCGACCACGTCTTCGATGGTCACCAGCCCTTCCGTCCCGCCGAATTCGTCGACGATGATCGCCAGATGGACGCGCTGACTGCGCATCCGCGCGAGCAGCTCAATGACGCTCATCGACTCGGGCACGAACAGCGGCACACGCATCAGTGCGGCGAGCGACCGATCGCGCGACGGGTCGACGTTCGCGATGAAGACGTCCTTGATGTGGACCATGCCGACGACGTTATCGAGGCTTTCGCCGTAGACCGGCAGCCGGCTGTGGCCGGCGTCGGCGAAAGCGCGGACCAGATCATCGAAACTGATGTCGGACGGGACAGCCATGATGTCGCCGCGAGTCACGGCGATCTCGCCCGCGGTCTGCTCGCCGAAGTGCAGCAGGTTGCGGAGCATCTGCCGCTCGGTCGGCGAAAGGTCGCCGGCGACGGGCCGGGAATCTTCGGCCTCGTCGATCGCCTCTTCGATCTCCTCCCGAAGGGTCGGCTCGCTGTCCTCGCCGAAGATCAGGTGACGCATGCCGCGCCACAGCCGCGATGATCCGCCCTCGTCCCCGCGCGTCGCCATCAGGCGGGGACCTCGTAGGGGTTGGCGATGCCGAGGCGTTCAAGTGCGCGGGCCTCGCGCGCCTCCATGTCCGCGGCGTCGCGCTCGTCCCCATGATCGTAACCGAGCAGGTGCAGAGTGCCATGGACGATCAGATGGGTTGCATGGCTCTCCAACGTAATGCCCTTCTCCCTGGCCTCCGCCTCGCACACTCCGCGGGCGAGAACGATGTCGCCAAGCAACAGTTCCGTTTGGGCAAACCTTTCGTCGCGCAACTCATGCTCTTCCGCCATCGGGAAAGAGAGGACGTTGGTCGCTTTGTCCTGGCCCCGCCAATGCGCGTTAAGCGTGCGTACCTGCTCGTCCTTCGTCAGCCGCACCGACAGCTCGATTGTCCGTCCGAACTCGGCGAGCTGCGGAAAGGCGCTTTCGGCGATGGCGGCCTCGGCGGCGCGGCGGACGAGCTGCTCCGAGAAGCGGCTACTGTCCCATTCCTCATCGGCGTCGAGCGCAATCTCAAGCATCACCGCCCCGGTCCCTCATAGGCTTCGACGATCCGCCCGACCAGCGGGTGGCGCACCACGTCGGCGGCGGTGAACCGGACGGTCGCGATGCCCTTCACCTGGTCGAGTTTCTGCACGGCGTCGGCGAGGCCCGACTTGGTGGGGTCGGGCAGGTCGACCTGGTGGGGATCGCCGCAGATCACCATCCGGCTGCGCATGCCGAAGCGGGTGAGGAACATCTTCATCTGTAGCGGCGTGGTGTTCTGCGCTTCGTCGAGGATGATGAAGGCGTCGTTGAGCGTTCGGCCGCGCATGAATGCGATTGGCGCGATCTCGATTTCGCCCGAGGTGATTCGGCGCTCGACCTGCTCGGTCGGGAGCATGTCGTACAGCGCGTCGTAGAGCGGGCGGAGATAGGGGTCGACCTTCTCCTTCATATCGCCGGGGAGGAAGCCGAGGCGCTCGCCGGCCTCGACCGCGGGCCGCGACAGGATCAGCCGGTCGACGCTGCCGCTGATTAGCTGCGACACCGCCTGGGCGACCGCGAGATAGGTCTTGCCGGTGCCCGCCGGCCCGAGTGCGAAGATCATGTCGTCGCGCCCCAGCGCTTCCATGTAGATGGTCTGCACCGGCGAGCGCGGGACGATGGTCTTCTTGCGCGTGCGGATCATCACCCGCGGCGCCGAGGTGACCTCCTCCTGGATGATGCCGTCGAGGTTGGGCTGGGCGGCCATGCCGAGCACCGCGTCGACGGCTTCGGCATCCACGTCCTGGCCGTGGTCGAGCCGATTGTAGAGGCCGGTCAGCACGTCGCGGGCACGCGACGCGGCGTCCGCTTCGCCCTCGATCTGAACGCGATTGCCGCGGGCCGAGATGTGCACGCCGAGCCGCTGCTCGATGGTGATCAGGTGGCGGTCATAGTCGCCGAACAGGGGGCCGAGCAGGTACGGCTGCTCGAACTCCAGCTCGAGTCGGGCGCGGCCGGCATCGTTGGCGCCGACGGCGGCAAGGTCGCGGCGCGCCATCAGGCGGCCGCCCGGCGGCGGACCGCGCCGGTCATGCTGTTCGGCCCGGCTGCTACGAGGGTCAGGTCGAGGATGGCGCCGGGCTGCGCATCGGTCTCGACGTGGACCGACTGCAGCCACGGCGAGCGGCCGATCATCTGTCCGGGGCGCCGCCCTTTGCGTTCGACCAGGACCCGAGTCTCGCAGCCGACCTTCGATCGATTGAAGGCAAGGCTGTGCTCGCCGATCCGCGCCTGGAGCCGGCGCAGCCGCTCGTCCATGGTCTCGGTTGCTATGTGGTCCTCCATGGTCGCGGCCGGAGTGCCGGGCCGCGAGCTATATTTGAACGAATAGGCTGAGGCGTAACGCACCGCATCGACGATGTTCAGCGTGGCTTCGAAATCCTCCTCGGTCTCACCGGGGAAGCCAGTGATGAAATCGCCGGAGATCGCAATGTCGGGACGGGCCGCGCGCACCTTTTCGATAATGGCGAGATAGGTGTCTGTCGTATGATTGCGGTTCATGGCTTTCAGGATGCGGTTGCTGCCCGACTGCACCGGCAGGTGCAAATAGGGCATCAACTTGTCGATCTCGCCATGAGCGGCGATCAGTGTATCCGACATGTCGGAGGGGTGGCTGGTGGTGTAGCGGATCCGCTCGAGGCCATCGATTCTGGCAAGCGCGCGGATCAGCTCCGCAAGGCCGCGGTCCCCGTCCGCCCAGGCATTCACATTCTGTCCGAGCAGAACGATCTCGCGCGCGCCGGCCTCGACCAGCAAATGTGCCTCTGCGACGATATCCGGCCAGGGCCGCGAGATCTCGGCGCCACGGGTGTAGGGCACGACGCAATAGGTGCAGAATTTGTCGCAGCCTTCCTGGACCGTGAGAAATGCGGAGGGCGCGGCACGGCGTCGCGCGGGAAGCGCGTCGAACTTCGCCGCAGCGGGCATGTCGGTGTCGACCGGGCGCGCACCCCGGCTCGCTTCGGCCACCATTTCCGGGAGCCGGTGATAGGCCTGCGGACCGACCACCAGGTCGATCATTGGCGACCGCCGCTTCGCTTCAGCGCCCTCGGCCTGGGCGACGCAGCCGGCCAGCGCGATCAGCGGTTTCGAGCCATCCTCGCGGCGCAACCGCCCGACGTCCGAATAGGCTTTCTCGGCCGCCTTCTCGCGGATGTGGCAGGTGTTGAGCACGACCAAATCGGCGTCCTCACCATCGGCGGCAGCGTTCATGCCCTGATCGCCCAGTAGCTCGGCCATGCGCTCGCCGTCGTAGACGTTCATCTGGCAGCCGAAATTTTTGATTCTGAAAGTCTTGGGGGTCATTCGACCCCACCTATAGGCGAGTGTCCCGGCGAGGTTAAGCCGAGCCTTTGCACGATCGCCTCGCGCGCCGCCTGCGTGAGCTGCTTGCGGTCGCCGGTGCGGTGGAGCGGCTCGAGGACGTCGATCGTCACCTGCAGCGTACCGCGGCGGCCGAGCAGGCGAAGCACATTGTCCTTGCCCGGCTCATCCCACCAGCCGATCTCGGCTGCCGTATTCCCATAGTCGATGGCGATAGGGCGGATCTCGACGTCCCGCCCGGCGAAGTTGGCCGCCTCGAGCAACGCCGAGCGGAACGGAAGCAGGTGCGTGCCGGGACCGGTCGTGCCTTCCGGAAAAAGCATGATCGGTTTGCCGCGCTCCAGCGCCTGGGCAATGCCCACCGCCTGGTCTTTTGCACCTTTGCGGTGCGTGCGCTTGACGTAAACCGTCGCGTTCTGGTCGGCGAGCCAGTGAATGAATGGATGGCCGAGCTCGTTCTTCGACACGAACGCGCAGTCGGTCGAGCCGCCCAGCACGAGGATGTCGAGCCAGCTGACATGGTTGGAGACGAGCAATGTATGCTGGCCGATGGCGCGCCCTTTGACGCGAACGCGCGCGCCCGCGATCCAGGCGGCGGCGGCCAGGAAACGCCTGGGCCAGCGAGAGCGGCGGAACACCGCCTTGGTGAGGATATGAATCGGGCCGACCAGCATGAACAGGCCGGCGAGCCCCGCAATGCGCAGCGCGGCCCGGCCATTCAGTCGAACGGCGGTCGGCTCAACGATCGCGATCGACCGAGACGCCGTAGAGCTCCATGCGATGGTCGACGAGGCGGAAGCCTAGCTTTTCCGCGATCCGCTTCTGCAAGGTTTCGAGCTCGTCGTCGACGAATTCGATCACATTCCCGGTCTCGACGTCGATCAGATGGTCGTGGTGGCTTTCCGAGGCAGCCTCGTAGCGCGAGCGGCCATCGCCGAACTCATGGCGTTCGAGGATTCCCGCCTCCTCGAACAGCCGGACGGTGCGATAGACGGTCGCGATCGAAATGTTCGGGTCGACCGCGACCGCGCGGGCGTGCAGCGTCTCGACGTCGGGATGGTCCTCGCTGTCGCCGAGCACGCGCGCGATCGTCTTGCGCTGCTCGGTAATGCGCAGCCCCTTGTCGGCGCACAGCGCCTCGATGTCGATCTTGCGCGTCATTCGGCCAAGTTAAGTGCGCGGCTCGCGATTTGCGAGCGTTACTTGCCGCCGCGCGGGCGCCGCCGCTTGGTTCCCAGGCCAATCGACTTGGCGAGCGCGCGTCGTTGCTCGGCATAATTGGGTGCGACCATCGGGTAATCGGCGGAAAGGCCCCACTTCTGGCGGTACTGGTCGGGCGTCAGATTATAGTGGGTCATCAGATGCCGCTTGAGCATCTTCAAACGTTTCCCGTCTTCCAGACAAACGATGTAGTCCGGTTTGATCGAGGAGCGGATCGAGACTTTCGGTTCGAGCTTAGGCTCCGCCGCGGCTGCGCTCCCGGAAATGGCGGACAACGCGCCGTGCACGTTCTGAATAAGATTCGGCAAGTCGTTGACGGCGACGCTATTATTGCTGACGTGGGCGGCGACGATGTCGGCCGTAAGCGTGAGCAAAGTATCTTCGTTGGTTTCCAATTCGGCCATTACACTATCCTGACTTCGAGCAGAGGCAGTGCAGTCAAGCACTGCACAGCGCGATTACTACGCCGCTCTTCGAAGCTCTGCAACAATCAGGCTAAGTGCCGACCCATTACAAATACTTAACTAAGCTGATGAGCCAATGTGACTGCGTCGAAACGGCGTCCGTCCGAGGCATGATAATAGTTGCGGCGGCGGCCCACCGGCGCGAACCCGGCCTTGCGGTATAAGCCGACCGCGGAATTGCCGTCGCGAACTTCGAGATGGACGCGGACCACTCCATCGTTTCGGGCGCGGTACAAGAAGTCGTCAAGCAGCATTTGGCCGACGCCGCGGCGGTGGTGAGTCGGCAGGACCGCGATCAGCAGCAACTCCGATTCGTCGGCGACCGTGCGAAACAGCGAGAAGCCGATGGCGTGTCGGCTGTCCGGGTCGCGCGCAAGGATCAAGGAGACGCCGGCCATCGGCAGGATGCCGCCGAGCTGAGAACGCGTCCACGCCTCGCCAAAGCGGCGGCCGAAGGCGTCGTCCATGATCGTCATCACCGCGTCCATATCCTCCGACGATCCGGCTTCGACGCGGAACCGTTGCTCGACCGTCGCCATCATGCCGCCTCGGGCACCCGGGCGTCGGGGGCGCGGGCATAGACCGGCCGCGGGGCCAGGGCCCGCTGCGATGTGGACAGGCGCAGTGCGTTCGCCGCCGAGGGCCAGAGCTCGCGCGCTTCGCCCCAACCGCGAGCAGCAACGAGCTGCGCCGCGCCGGATCCGACGACCAGCTCGGAACGGATCGCGTGAGCGGCATCTGCCGGCGGCAGGTTGAGGAGTGGAGATGTCGGCGCGAGGCTCGCCGCATCGAACTGCTGCACGAACAGCTCGCCATGGCCGCCAGTGACCGCAGCGGCGACGTCGTCGTCGTCGTCATCGTTGGCGCCGGCCGCCAGCAGAGCAAGCGAGGACATGCCGCGGAGTTCCGCGCCCCAACCGATCGCGAGGCCGTGTGCCGCGGCGATCGCAACCCGGATGCCGGTAAAGCTGCCCGGGCCGACCCCGACCAGGATGTCCCTGGGCGCGCGGCCGTTCAGAAGCTCGGCGATCATCGGCAAAAGCCGTTCGGCATGGCCGCGCCCGATCATTTCGTCGACCTGGCCCAGGCACGCGCCGGCGCCATCGAACAGAGCAGCCGTGCAGGCGGCACTCGAGGTGTCGAAGGCCAGGATCATCGACGGATGATGGTCACAAGCCGCGCGCAGCCGCAACCCCTTGAATTAGACGGCTTCGACCGACTCCACTTCGGGCACGTAATGGCGAATCAGGCTTTCGATGCCGCGCTTCAGGGTCACGGTCGACGACGGGCAGCCCGAGCAGGCGCCGTGCATCGACAGATAAAGGTGCCCGTCCTTGTAGCCTTTGTAGACAATGTCGCCGCCGTCCTGCGCGACCGCCGGCCGCACCCGCGTTTCGATCAGTTCCTTGATCTGGTCGATGATCTCGGCGTCGGCCGGGTCCTCGCCATAGTCGGTGTCATCGGCGACGAGGATGCCTGCGGCGGATCCAGCCGCGAACAACGGCGCGCCGCTGACGAAGTGGTCGAGCAGGGTCTCGAGCACCAGCGGCTCGAGGTCGGTCCACGACACCCCCGGCGCGGCGGTCACAGAGATGAAGTCGCGGCCGTAGAACACGCCTTCGACCATGCCGCTGTCGAACAGCGCCCGAGCGAGCGGCGAGGCTTGGGCGCTCTCCGCATCGGCGAAGTCGCGCGTGCCTGCGTCCATCACATTCTGGCCCGGCAGGAACTTGCGGGTAGCGGGGTTGGGCGTTTGCTCGGTACGGATCAGCATGGCGGCGATGTGGCCCTAAGGCTCGTCTCAATCAAGAGAAGGGCGGCGCGCCGGCGACGATCCAGCGCACGATCCCGAGCGCGGCCGCAAGGCAAATCAGGGCGAGCCACCATTTGGCGGGACGCATCGGCCGGGTGCCGGGGTCGAGCACGGCGCGGCCGGTGATCATCGGCTTGGTTAAGCGCTTGCCCCTGAAGCGGTAGAAAATGATCGCGGCGACGTGCAGGACGATCAGCGCGAGGACCACGTTGAACCATAGCTCGTGGATGTCGCGCGCCTTGTCCGACGTATCGCTGCCGACCAGCCGGGCGAGCGGGCCCATGTAGAGGCCGTCTTCGTCCTGGCTGACCAGGCCCAGCCCAACTTGGACGATGACCGCCAGGAAGATGGCGATGACGCTGAGAGCGCCGAGCGGCGTGTGGCCGGCCCCACTCCACCGGCCGCGGAGGTAATCGGCCACCGCCCTTGGGCCGCGCACGAAGCTGGCGAAGCGCGCGGTCGAGCTGCCGACGAAACCCCACAGAAGGCGGAAGATCAGCAGCGTCAGGATCGCGCATCCCGACCAGATGTGCCAGTCGGTGTGGTGGTTGTGGACCGACCACCAGCTGAACGCGATCAAACCGGCGAGCAGCCAATGAACCAGTCGCACGGGCAAGTCCCAGAGCGGCTGCGACATGTCTTCAGCCGAGCTCAGTGGTGCATCTCCGACCGGTACTTGTCGTGGCAAGCCTTGCAGGCACCGCCGAGGTCGGCGAAGCGCGCCTTCGCTGCATTCGGATCATTGCCAGCGGCGGCGGCGCTGAACCGCTGCGCAGCGTCTTGGAAATTGCGAAGCTTGAGCGCGAAATCCGCCTTGTTCTGAGGTTGCCAGATTTCGGGCTTGGCCCCGGTCTTGCCGACTTCCGGCCCGGTGCCTTCGGGAAACCAGCCGGAAGCCTTGCTGGCCAGCTGGTTGATCGTCGTCGCGGAAGCGCGGACCACGCCCAGATCGGGCGAGGGCCCGCCAAGCTCGCGGTGGAGCGCTTTGAAATTCTTGCCGATCGTTTCCATGCCCTCGTGCCGCTCGTGCATGACTTTCGTTGCGTTGCCGAGCGACAGGCGCGCTTCGAGGTTGGACGCGGCCTGGTTCACGTCGCGCGAATCATTGCTGATGTTCGCCTGGGCATTGTTCGCCTGGCTCGTCTCCGGACCGCCGCAGCCGCTGGTGATGGCGAGACAGGCGGCGATGGCGAAAGGTGCGATACGCATGGTTACTCCTAGTTTGACGGGCTAGTTTTGCCGACCTTGTCCTGGTTCGTCGATCATCCTGATGATCCCCGAGAAGTCCTTCGAACCGCCGCCGCCCTCGACGAAGCGCTCATAGAGCGCCTCGGCCTCGGCGCCCATCGGCGTATAGGCGCCGACGCTGCGCGCCGCATCGGCGGCGAGCTTCAGGTCCTTGAGCATCAGCGCGGCAGCGAACCCGCCCTCGTAGCCATGGTCGGCGGGCGTTTCAGGGCCGACGCCCGGCACCGGGCAGTAACTGGTCATCGACCAGCTCTGGCCCGACGCCTTGGACGAGATGTCGAAGAAGGTTTGGAGGTCGAGGCCGAGCTTCTCGGCCAGCGCGAATCCCTCGCAGGTGGCGACCATGGTCGCGCCGAGAATCATGTTGTTGCAGATCTTCGCCGCCTGGCCCGCCCCGAGCTGGCCGGCGTGGATCACCGCCTTGGCCATCGGTTCGATGAAGGGCCGCGCGCGCTCGAACTGCGCGTCGCTGCCCCCGACCATGAAAGTGAGGGCTCCCGAGGCCGCGGCCGCGATTCCGCCCGAGACCGGGGCGTCGAGGAAATCGAAGCCCTTGGCCTGCATCGCCTCGCCGACCTCGCGCGCGCTGGCGACGTCGATCGTCGAGCAGTCGATCAGCAGGGTGCCGGGCTTGGCGTTCGGAGCAATGTCGTTGGTGAAGACGGCGCGGACATGCTGCGCGGCGGGGAGCATGGTGATGACGACGTCGGCGTCCTTGACCGCATCGGCCACGGAAGCGGCCGGGGTGCAGCCGCCCTCCTGCGCATGCTTAACCGCATCGGGAACGAGGTCGAACGCGCGGACCTCATGCCCCGCCTTGGCAAGGTTCGGCGCCATCCCGCCGCCCATGTGGCCGAGGCCGATGAATGCGATCTTCGCCATGGCTAGCGTCCCTTCCAGTTGCCGGGCCGCTTTTCGACGAAGGCGGCCATGCCTTCCTTCTGGTCCTCGGTGCCGAACAGGCCGTGGAATAGCCGGCGCTCGAAGCGGATGCCTTGGCCGAGCGGGATTTCGAACGCGGCGTTGACCATTTCCTTGACCGCCATCGCCGCTAGCGGCGGCATGGCAGCGATTGCTTCGGCGGTCTTGAGCGCCTCGTCGAGCAACTCAGCGGCGGGAACGACCTTGGCAACGAGGCCGGAGCGGTCGGCTTCCTCCGCTCCCATCATCCGGCCGGTCAGGCACATTTCCATCGCCTTCGCCTTGCCGACGGCATGCGCCAGGCGCTGCGAGCCGCCCATGCCGGGCGTGACGCCAAGCTTGATCTCCGGCTGGCCGAACTTCGCCGTATCCGCGGCAATGATGAAATCGGCCATCATCGCCACTTCGCAGCCGCCGCCGAGCGCGTAGCCCGCGACCGCGGCGATCCATGGCTTGCGGGTCGCTGTGACTTTCTCCCAGCCGGCGAAGAAGTCCGACGAATACATGTCTGCAAAGCCCTGGTCCGACATCTGCTTGATGTCGGCGCCAGCGGCGAATGCTTTGTCCGAGCCGGTGAGCACGAGACAGCGCTGCCCGGGATCGGCGTCATAGACGGCAAAGACCTGGATCAGCTCTTTCAGCACCTCGCTGTTGAGCGCATTCAGCGCCTGCGGCCGGTTCAGGGTGACGAGCGTCACCGCGCCGCGCTGCTCAACCAGGATGGTATGGTACTCGCTCATGCGTTCGTCTCCGGGAACGGCGTCCAGCCTTCGGTTTCGGGCAGTGGCGCGAAGAGGACGTCGAGCATCTCGTCCGTGACCTCTTCGGGCGTTGCCGGGTCCCATTGCGGGTCGCCGCTTTTGTCGATCAGCAGCGCGCGCACCCCCTCGCGAAAATCGTGGGTGCGGGCGACGCGACCGGCGAGCGCATATTCGGTCTTCATCTCCTCGGCGAAGCTGGTCCGCTTCGCGCCCTCGGCCATCAGCCGCAGCGACACCTTGCACGACAGAGGGCTCTTGTTGCGCAGGGTCCCGAGCTCGGTCAGCGCCCAATCACTCTCGTCGGCCTCGAGCGCGGCGAGCACGTCCTCCAGGCGGTCGGACGCGAACAGCTTGGTGATCAAGGGCAGGTTCTGCTCGATCTTGGCTTCCGGCGGATTGGCCGCGAACGCACCGATCGGCCCCTGCACGCGCTGGGGAGTCGTGGCGATTCGGTCGATCATGTCGGGCAATGCCGCCTGCTCGACATAGTGAGTGGCCAAGCCAAGATATTGACACTCGGCGCCGTCGAGCCTCGCCCCGGTCAGCGCCATGAACTCGCCGACGCGGCCGGGCAGGCGCGGCAAATACCAGCCGCCGCCGACGTCGGGAAACAGGCCGATGCCGGTCTCCGGCATGGCGAATCGCGTGTTCTCGGTCGCGATCCGGAAATCGCACGGGAGCGAGATTCCGACCCCGCCGCCCATCGTGATCCCATCCATGATCGCGACGGTCGGCTTGGGGTAAGTGAACAGCAGATGGTTGAGCCGGTATTCGGCGAAAAAGAACCGCTTGGCCTCGGCCGCGTCCTGATTTCCGCTGCGCGCGATCATCACCACGTCGCCGCCGGCGCAGAAGCCGCGGCCCTCGGCATGGTCGATGACCACCGCTTCGACGCTGTCGTCCTGCATCCAGCCGAGCAATGCGGCGCTCATCGCCTCGCACATCTGGGTGGTGAGCGCGTGAATCGCCTTGGGGCGGTTGAGGCGGATTCGTCCGACCCGGTCCTGGGTCGAGATCAGGACGTCGCCAGTCATTTCGCTGACCAGATTCACTGGCGGAGCAGGTCGCGGCTGACGATCACGCGCATGATCTGGTTGGTGCCTTCGAGGATCGAGTGGACTCGAAGGTCGCGCCAGAACCGCTCGATGGGATAATCCATCAGATAGCCGTAGCCGCCGTGGAGCTGGAGCGCGCGGTCGACTACCGAGGAGCCAGTGTCCGTGGCAAGCCGCTTGGCCATCGCCGCGAACTTGGTCTTGTCGGGGGCGTTGGCGGTGACCTTGGCAGCGGCGACGTAAAGCAAATATCGCGCGGCCTGGAGCTCGGTCTCCATGTCGGCGAGCGTGAATTGTGTCGCCTGGAAATCGGCGATCGGCTGGCCGAACTGCTTGCGCTCCTTGGTGTAGCGGATCGCCTCGTCGAGGCAGCGCTGCGCGCCGCCCAATGAGCAGGCGCCAATGTTCAGCCGCCCGCCGTCGAGGCCCATCATGGCGATGCGGAAGCCCTCGCCTTCGGCGCCGACGCGGTTCGCGAGCGGGACCCGGACCTCGTCGAAATTGACCTGGCTCGTCGGCTGCGAGTGCCAGCCGAGCTTCTTCTCCTGCGCCCCGAAGCTCACTCCGGGCATATCCTTTTCGATCACCAGCGCGCTGATCCCCTTGGGGCCGTCTTCGCCCGTGCGGACCATCGCCACCATCACGTCGTTCGCGCCGGCCCCCGAGATGAAGGCCTTCGACCCGGAGACGACATAATGGTCGCCATCGAGCACCGCCTTGGTCTTGAGCGCTGCGGCATCCGAGCCGGAGGACGGCTCGGTCAGGCAGTAGCTGCCCATCGACTCCATCGTGATCATTGCCGGCAGATATTTCTGCTTGAGTTCGGCCGGGCCGAAACGGTCGATCATCCAGGCGACCATGTTGTGGATCGAGATGAACGCGCTGGTCGACGGGCAGCCGTACGCCATCGCTTCGAAGATCAGCGCGGCTTCCAAGCGCCCGAGCCCGATCCCGCCGCTCTCCTCGGACACGTAGATCGAGCCGAAGCCGAGCTCGGCGGCCTCGCGGATCGTGTCCTTCGGGAAGATATGCTTCTCGTCCCACTCCGCCGCGAACGGGGTGATCGCGTCCGCGGTGAATTTGGCCGCCATCTCCTGGATCTGGAGCTGGTCGTCGGTCAGGTCGAACTGGCTCATTGCGGCGGGCATTAGGGGGCGGACTGGCCGTCATCAAGGCGTGCCGTCATTGCGAGCGTGGCGAAGCCATCCACGGGTCTGGATTGCCGCGTCGCCTGCGCTCCCTCGCAATGACGATTAAGTTGTCGTCTCCTCCTCAAGCAATCCTTCGAAGCGGAGGACGTTGCGCACCGACCGTCGCTCCAGCATCCCTTCGTGGAAGGCCTTGAGATTCGGCCAGCGATCGAGGCCGCCGAGCATCTTGTCGGTCCAGCTGGTTATGACAAACAGATAGGGGTCAGGGAGCTTCACATCCTCGCCGAACAGATAGGGACCGGCGCCGAGCTCCTGGTCGATATAGTCGAGCTTCTTGCCGAGGTCGCTAATGACTAGCTGCTTCATTTCGTCGGTCGCGTTCGGGTTAAACAGGAAGCCGAAGCGCTTGTGCAGCTCGGTGGTGATGAAGTTGACCATCTCGAGCACTCGGTAGCGGCGGAAGTCGCCCATCGGCGGAAGCACCTCGGGCCAGTTCGCGCGGTCGCCGAGATATTGGAGGATAACGGCATTCTCGGTCAGCACCTCGCCGCTGTCGAGCTCGAGGGCGGGCACCGCGCCCTTCGGGTTCACGGCGAGATAGTCGCTGCCGTCCTCGAGCCTTTTGGCTCGAAGGTCGACGCGCGCGGCGTCATGCTCGAGGCCGATCTCGTGGAGCAGGATGTGGGGCGCCTGGCTGCAGGCGCCGGGCGAGTAATAGAGCTTCATCGCGCGCTCCTTTCAGTGACTGTTGCCAAGGTCGTTCACGTCGGGATTATCGTCGCCCTTGGCAAGCTCTCCGTTCGACGCGACACTGCTTTCGTCCGGCGGCAAAGTTTCGATGTCGGCATTGGGCGGAATCTGGCTCCCGGGCGCATTCTCGTCGATCGCCATGGTCTGGTTCAATGGCGCCTGTGGCTGCTGCTTGTGGCAGGCGGCCAGGGTCAGCACGAGCGAGCAGCCGATCCAGAAAAGACGAAGCACGACCGTTCAACAACCTTGGTGGGCAAGTTGTTGCACTGCCTCTCGCGCAGGCGACCGTCTAGTTGCTGTAGGCGGCGAGGCAGCTCACGCGCTGATCGGCGTCACCGGCGAAGTTGGCTTTGGCGAAGAACCAGCCGTCCCGCTTGAACCCGCGAAATGAGTCGCTGGTGACGCGCAGCGCGAAGCTGGTCTCATCGGCAACGACGTAAGAGACGCCGTCGTCGCTCTGCTGGCTGACCGCCGTACCGCCGCGATAGTGCATTACGACGCGTCCGGGCTCAGGCCTCTCGCCCGAGTGGACGTTGACCTCGCGTCCGGCGAGGACGAGGCGAGTAGCCTGGGGCGCCTGCCCCTGCGGCAGGATCAGGGCGCGGTCGCCCCTGGCGAGGCGGATCGCATAGCCGCCCCCGCAGAAATAGCCGGGACCGCGATATTCCTCGGTGCGCGGGCCGGTCCATTGGCCCTGGGCAACGAGCGCAAGCGCAAGCAGGATCATGATTCACCCCCATCGCCGGAACGATGCGAATGCTATTACCGCGAACTGCAGCGCGGGGCCACTAGCCCATCGTCGGGATATTGAACGCGTTCTCGCCATGCGGCCCGCCGTCGGGCCAGCGCTGGGTGACGACCTTGTTCTTGGTCCAGAAGCGCAGGCCTTCCATGCCGTACTGGCCGATGTCGCCGAAGCCCGAGCGCTTCCATCCGCCGAAGCTGTGGTAGGAGACCGGCACCGGGATCGGCACGTTGATCCCGACCATCCCGACGTTCACGCGGGCCGTGAATTCGCGCGCGGCGTGACCATTGCGGGTGAAGATCGCAACCCCGTTGCCGTAGAGGTGCTCGGAGGGAAGCCTCACCGCTTCCTCGAAATCGGCCGCGCGGACCATTTGTAGCACCGGCCCGAAAATCTCGTCCTGGTAGGACTTCATGCTCGGCTTCACATGGTCGAAGAAGGTGGGCCCGATGAAGAAGCCCTGCTCGTGGCCCTGAAGCGTGAAGCCGCGGCCGTCGACGACCAGCTCGGACCCTTCGTCGATGCCCATCTGGATGTAATTCTCGATCCGTTCCCGGTGCGCCTTGCTGACCACCGGGCCGTAATGGGCGTCTGGATCGGTCGAGACGCCGACGCGCAGGGCTTCGATAGCCGGGATGAGCTTGGCGCGCAGCGCATCGGCGGTTTCGTCGCCGACCGGAACGACGACCGGAAGAGCCATGCAGCGCTCGCCGGCCGAGCCGAAGGCCGCGCCGGCGATGTCGTTGACGACCTGGTCGAGGTCGGCGTCGGGCATGACGATGCCGTGGTTCTTGGCCCCGCCGAACGCCTGGACGCGCTTGTTGTGAGCTGTGCCGCGCAAATAGATATATTGCGCGATGTCGCTGCTGCCGACGAAGCTCACCGCGGCGATGTCCGGATGGTCGAGGATCGCGTCGACCATCTCCTTGTCGCCATGGACGACATTCAGGATTCCGTCGGGAAGGCCGGCTTCCTTCATCAGCTCGGCGAGACGGATGGGGACGCTCGGGTCACGCTCCGAGGGTTTCAGGACGAACGCGTTGCCGCAGGCGATGGCCATTCCGAACATCCACATCGGGATCATCGCGGGGAAGTTGAACGGCGTGATCCCCGCGCCGATGCCGAGCGGCTGGCGCATCGAATAGACATCGATCCCGGGCCCGGCGCCAACCGTATATTCGCCTTTCAACGACTGCGGGATCCCGCAGGCATATTCGATCACCTCGAGGCCCCGTTGGACGTCCCCCTTGGAGTCCGCGATCACCTTGCCGTGTTCTGAGCTCAGCAGATGGGCGAGCTCGTCCATATGGGCTTCGACCAGCTCCTTATACTTGAACATCACGCGGGCGCGGCGCTGCGGGTTGGTCGCCGCCCACGCCGGCTGGGCGGCCTTGGCGGCGTCGATCGCTTTCTGGAGGTCGGCGGCGGTGCCGAAGCGGACGTTGGCCTGGACCTGGCCCTGGTTCGGGTCGAACACATCGCCTTGCCGCTCGCCGCTGGCAAAGCTGGAACCGCCGATGAAATGATCGATGCTGCGAAGCATGGGTACGCGTCCTCAAAATCTTAGGGGGTCGACTGGGCCGACCCCCTAGACCCGCGGACAAGCGAATTCCAGTTGCCGGGCTTACTGGTCCTTGGCCAGTTTCGCGCGGTAAGCGTCGAGGCTGACCGGCCGGCCGAGGAAGTCGGCGACCAGCTCGGCGGCCGGCTTCGATCCACCCGGCCCAAGCACCAGCCGGCGGTAGCGCTCGGCCGTCGCTCGGTCGTGCAGCCCGTTCTTTTGGAACTGGGTGAACAGATCGTCGGCGATCACGATCGACCAGCGGTAGGTGTAGTAGGCTGCGCCATAGCCGGCGAGATGGGGGAAAGAGTCTTGGAACTGCGATCCGGGAGCGGGCGGAAGCAGGTCGTACTTGGCGTCATATTCGTGCGCCGCGGTGCCGAGGTCGGCCGGCGCGGGCCGCAGATAATATTGCAGGGCGATGTTTGACAGGCCAAGTTGGCGCATGTCGCCCATGCCGAGGTCGAAGTAGCGTGCGCGGTTCATCTTCTCGACCAGGTCGCGCGGGATCGGGTTTCCTGACGCATCGACGCCGAACTGCTTCAGCGTGTCATAATCATAGACCCAGTTCTCGAGCATTTGCGACGGCGCCTCGACGAAATCCCATTCGGTCGAGAAGCTGCTGAGGCCCGCCCAGCGCTGGTTCTGCCCGCCGAAGATGTGGTGCAGCAAATGGCCATATTCATGGAGGAAGGTGACGACGTCGCCGTGCTCCATCAAACCGTTGGGGACGTTGAACACCAGGGCTCCGACGGGAAGCGCCGTTCGTGCTCCGTAGCGCAGCGGGATGGCATTGGCGTGCTCGTACTTGCCGTCGCGCGGATGGGCGTCGAAGTAAATGCGTCCGATCAGCTTGCCGTGATCATAGATCTCGTAGGATTCGGCGAGCGGATCCCATTTCGGAGTCTTCCACGGTCGGATATCGACCCCGAACAGGTCCTCGGTCAGCTTGAGGATACCGTCGCGAACGCGACTGTAGGTGAAATACTTCCGCGCCTCCTGCCGGTCGTAGCCATAGGATTGCTTCTGGACGAGTTGCGATACGTAGCCGCTGTCCCACGGTTGCAGCGCCTTGGCGCCCGGCTGGAGCTGCTGCAGCAGCGCGAGCTTCTTCGTATAATCGCGCTCGCCGGCCGGCTTGGCCGCCGCCGACATGGCGTCGAGCAGGGTCTGCACCTTGTCCGGCGTGTTCAGCATCCGGTCCTCGAAATTGAGCGTCGCGTAGTTCGGGCGCCCGACCAGCTGCGCGAGCTCGCCGCGCTTGTTGATCATGTCGCGAAGGACCGCGTCATTCTCGGGATAAGCGCGCAAATTGTAGGCGCGGTAGAAGCGCTCGCGGAGAGCGCTGCTCTTCGCATAGGTCATTACCGGCACGTAGTCGGTACTGTCGGTCTTGAGCGTGATCGTCCCATCGGCGTTGGGCTTTTTCGACGCAATAAAGTCCTGTGGGAGGCCTTCGAGCTCGGCGACGCTAGCGGTGATGGTCTTCTGACCCTTCGGAATGTTCGCCTCGAAGCTCGTGCTGAGGTTCGACACCTCGTCCGACAGCATCTGCGCCTTGGCGCGGCCGACGGCATCGAGGCCGATCCCGGCGCGCTCGAACGCGCTGATGATCCGCGTCATGTAGAGCTTGGTCGCCGCATCGGCCGGTGCCGGGATCGCTTTCAGATGATCGTAGATCGGTCGTGAGAGCGACAGCTTGGTCTGCTCGCTCGCCATCCTGACTTCGCATTTTTCGCCGGCCTCGCGGCTGGCGGCGGTCGGGGACACCTGGCGGTAGAGACCAGCCTCGCCATTGCCGTCGTTGAGAAGCTCATTGAGCTTGTCGTAAGCAGTGAGCGTGGTGACGACCGAGGCCTTGGCCTTCGATTGCTCAAGCGCCTTGCGCATCGCGGTACTACGGCCGACGAACCAGTCGCAGCGGGCGTTGATTGCCGCCGCGCTCGGCGCGCCGGTCAGGATCGGCGGAATGGCGTTCGGTGCCGCCTCCGCGGCAGTGGCGACGAGGCAGGATGCTGCAAGCAGCGGAGCAACGCATTTACGCATGAATACCCTCCCGAGAATCGGCGTTTGCGTAAACCAGCGCTTGTTGCGCGACAATGCCACTCGCATTCGACGGCGCGGGGGGTTAGCGGCGACGAACGAGGGAGAGCGGTGATGCGCAAACTGATCGCCTTGAGCAGCCTGGCCGTGATGGGCGCGGCGCCGCCGCCGTCCTCGGACGCCAGGCTGCGCGCGATCATTGCGCCGGTCAGCGCGGCGCAGATGATAAAAACGGTCGAGACTCTGGTCAGCTTCGGCACCCGCCACACTTTGTCATCGCAGACCGACCCGAAGCGGGGGATCGGAGCGGCGCTCAACTGGGCCGAGGCCGAGCTCAATCGCTACTCCGCGGAGTGCGGCGGCTGCCTCACGGTCGGTCGGACGAGCGACCTCTTCGTCGGCGACCGCATTCCGACCCCGACGCGGGTCACTGACGTGTTCGCCATCCAGCGCGGGACCGAGCGGCCCAACGACGTCGTTATCATCACCGGCCATATCGATAGCCGGGTCACTGACATCATGAACTCCAACGCCTTCGAACCGGGCGCCAACGACGACGGGTCCGGAGTGGCAACGGTGACGGAAGCGGCGCGGGTGCTGTCGAAGCACAAATTCCCGGGCACGATCGTCTATGCGGCACTGATGGGCGAGGAGCAGGGCCTGTTCGGCGGCAAGGTGCTCGCCGCTTATGCCAAGGCGCAGGGCTGGAACGTTGTCGCTAACCTCAACAACGACATCATCGGCAACAGCTGCGGATCTGACGGGGTGTGCGATTCTACGCATGTCCGAGTCTTCTCCGAAGGGCCGCGGTGGCAGGGACACGAGGCGCTCGCGGGGCCGCAGCGCAGCCTCGGCGGCGAAAATGACGCGCCCGGCCGCAACATCTCGCGCTATCTCGACAGCCTCGCCGACCGGCTCAGGATCGGCCTCGACGTCCGCCAGGTGTGGCGCAACGACCGCTTCGGCCGCGGCGGCGACCATACCGAGTTCCTGAACCTCGGCTTCCCCGCGGTGCGCTTCACTGTCGCGGTCGAGAATTACAACTGGCAGCACCAGGACGTGCGGGTCGAAAAGGGCATCCACTATGGCGACACGGTCGACCACATGAATTTCCCCTATTTGGCGAAGGTCGCGAAGCTGAACATCGCCGCGCTCGCCGGGCTGGCCAGCGTCCCGCCGCCGCCCGACCCGAAAGTCAACGGGGCAGTGAGCACCGATACCAGGCTGGTCTGGACGGCGGGACAGCCTGGCTATCGCGTGTGGTGGCGGCGAACCGATGCGAACAATTGGCAGGTCTCGCGGAACGTCACCTCGCGAGAGTGCGCCGCCGTTTGCATAGTCGTCCTGCCGCACATCCGCGTCGACGATTGGGTGTTCGGCGTCTCGTCCGTCAGCAAAGACGGTTTCGAAAGCCCCGTCGCTTCCGCGGTGCCTGGCGGTGAGTTCAAGCCTTACGTGCCGCCCCCGGATAAGGTGTCACCCCTGCGTTGAGCTGGGGCGGTGCCTTTCCCACATGGCTAAGAAGTAGGCAGATGCCGGATCAAGTCCGGCGAGACGTTTGTTGTGCACCGGAAGGAGCAGCCATGGCCGGCGGATGGACGCGCGACGGCGCCGTTCAGGACCAGATCGAGGACACGGTGAAGGATGCCGTGCTGCGCGCCCGCGCGCTGACGCCGCAGGGCGAAAGCGCCGAGGAATGCGATGATTGCGGCGAGCCGATCCCCAAGAAGCGGCGCGAGGCGCTGCCAGGGGTGCGCACCTGCATCGCTTGCCAGTCGGTTCGCGACAAGACCGTGACCCACTCGACCATCAACCGCCGCGGCAGCAAGGACAGCCAGCTGCGCTGATTGCCGGTCAGCGCCTGCGCGCGGCGGCCAAGGCGGATATTGCCACCATGGCAATGCCGCCGAGCTCCATCAGGTGATTCACGCGGACGGTGCCAAGGTGCTGGCTGATGAGCCAGTCCATCTTGTCGAACGAAATCGCTCGAACGAAGATGAAAAACAGCAGCAGCGCCAACCCTGCGATGCCGCCCCAGACGGGTGGGCGCGCGCGCCGCATGCGCACCAGCAGAGCACTGGTCGCGAGCGCGCTCACTGCCCCCAACGCGAAAATGAAGGCAAGCTGGTAGATTCGCCGCTCATCGTACCAGCCGTGCTTTTTCGCTTGGAAGCGGCCGAAATCGGTCATCAGCGTCTGAAGGTCGAGCTGCTTGTTGATGCAGAGGAAAGCCATGATCGCGGCGAGGACGATCCAGAACCGTCGTTCCTTTGTGGGGGCGGATGCCGCCGCTCGCCAGCAAACGAATGCGCCGAGGGCATATGCCGCGACCGTGAGCCAGCCGTAGATCGTCGGATCACCGATCGTCGGAGTCCATCCGAAAATCTCAAGATTCATGGCGGGGTTGTCGCTTTGCCCGTCTGTCGTGTCTAGACCAATGCGATGCCCCGCAAGCGCTCCGCCGGCCTCCCCAGCCGCAAGCAGATCCTCGACTTCATCGCGTCGTCCGACCAGCCTGCAGGCAAGCGTGAGATCGCGCGGGCGTTCGGACTTTCGGGACAGGACAAGATCGACCTCAAGCGCCTGCTCAAGGACATGGCCGACGAGGGGTTGATCGACTCATCGCCCGGGCGCGCCTTCCATCAGTCGGGCGGCGTGCCCAAGGTCACCGTGCTGCGGGTGACCCACGTCGACAACAGCGGCAACGCGTTCGCGGTACCCGAGCAATGGCATGCCGAGACCCCGCCGCCGCGGATCCGGCTGGTCGAGCGCGGCAAACGCAGCGCGCTCGGCATTGGCGATCGTGTGCTGTCGCGGACCGAACAGAAAGGCGACGGCTTCATCGCCCACCCGATGAAGAAGCTCGCGCGCTCCGCTGAGCTGACTCTCGGCGTAGTCAAGCGCGAAGGCGAGCGCTTCTGGCTGTCGCCGGTCGACAAGCGTGAACGGCGCGAGCTGTTCATCAGCGACTTGAAGGATGCCGAGGTCGGCGACCTCGTGCTGTGCGAGGTCACCGGCCGTCCGCCGCGGGTCAGCGCGCGCGTTGATGCCGTGCTCGGCGACCCGTTCGCACCGCGCAGCTTCAGCCTGATCGCGATTCACAAGCACGGGCTTCGGCATGAATTCGCGCAGGAAGCCATCGACGAGGCGCACCGTGTGTCCAAGTTACCGCTGGCTGAGCGCGAGGACCTGACGCATCTGCCGATCGTCGCGATCGATCCCGAGGATGCGCGCGACCATGATGACGCGATCTGGGCCGAAGCCGCCAAAGAGCCCGACAATGAGGGCGGGTGGAACGCGATCGTCGCCATCGCCGACGTCAGCTTCTACGTGCGGCCAGGGTCCGAGCTCGACCGCGAGGCGCGGGCGCGCGGCAACAGCGTCTATTTTCCCGACCGGGTCGTGCCGATGCTTCCCGAGGAGCTGTCGGCCGACATCTGCTCGCTGAAGGAGGGCGAGGACCGGGCGGCGATGGCCTGCCATTTGAAGATCGCCAAGGACGGCACTTTGAAGTCGTGGCGCTTCACGAGGGCAAAGGTCCGGATTGCGGCCAACATCGCCTACGAAGACGCGCAGGCGGCCATGGACGCAGCGAACGAGGAGCGGACCGATGTCAGCTCGCCGACCTGCTCGATGCCGCCGATCGAGGGCCCGGTGCCGCAGGAACTGGTCGAGAAAGCGCTGAAGCCATTGTGGGCCTGCTGGCGCGCGCTGTACGCGGCGCGGCAGAAACGCGACCCGCTGGAGCTCGATTTGCCCGAACGGCGGGTGGTGCTCGACGAGAAGGGCCGGATCATGTCGATCGCGCCGCGCGACCGGCTCGACGCGCACCGGTTGGTCGAGGATTATATGATCGCCGCCAATGTTGCCGCCGCGCGCGCGCTCGAAGCGAAGAAGTCGCCGGTAATGTACCGCGTCCACGAGCCGCCGAGCCGCGAGAAACTGGTCGCGCTCAAGGATTATCTCGCGACCTTCGGAATCGAGTTCGCGCTGGGGCAAGTGGTGAAGCCGGGCACCTTCAACCGAATCATCGATCGGCTTGGCGACGGTGAGGGCCGAGAGGAGATCATGGAGCAGCTGCTCCGCACCCAGATGCAGGCGCGCTACGGGCCGGAGCGGCTCGGGCATTTCGGGCTGGCGCTCGCGACCTATGCCCATTTCACCTCGCCGATCCGCCGCTACGCCGACCTGCTGGTCCACCGGGCGTTGGTCAGTGCCTATCGGTTGGGCGAGGGCGGTCTGCCGCCCGGCGAAGAGCAACGGTTCGAACAGATCGGCGCGCAAATCTCGATGCTCGAACGGCGTGCGATGGAGGCGGAGCGCGACACGGTCGACCGCTACGTCGCGGCGTTCCTCGCCGACCAGGTCGGACAGTTGGTGAAATGCCGGATCAGCGGCGTGCAGCCGTTCGGCTTTTTCGCAACGGTCGAAGATTTCGGCGGCGACGGGCTGGTGCTCGCCAAGGACCTCGGCCGCGAATATTTCCGCTACGACGAAGCAGCGCGGACGTTGGTCGGCGACGAGAGCGGGGACACCTATCGGATGGGGCAGCGGCTGACGCTGCGGCTGGCGGAAGCCAATCCGGTGTCCGGATCGCTTCGCTTCGAGCTTCCCGAGGGGAGCTACGGCGGGTCGCGGACAGAGCCGCAGCGTCGCGACCGGACCCGCCGCGGCCGCCCGCCCAACATCCGCCACGATAATCGCAAGCGCCGCTGACTTCGGCTATGCCGTGGCGACTTGTTGAGCCCAGTACGGAGTGACCCATGGCCACCGCCGCCGCAGCAATCATTGGCCGCCTCCGGCGAGAAGTCGACCAGCTATTTTTCGACAATGAGGCCTTCAGTCCCGACCGCGCCGTCGAGTTCGAACCGCGCGCGCCGATTCAGCAACGCTACCTTGAGCAACTGATCGCCGAAGGCGTCGTTCGCGAGGCAGGCTCCGGACGCTATTGGCTCGACCTGCATATTTATGAGGAGTTGCGTCGGCAAAGGTTCATCTGGACAATGCGCGTTCTTGGCGCCGCGACGATAATCTTCCTCGTGATCGTGGCTGTCCAAGCGGTTCAGCATATTCGCTGAGCGCGTTCTCCTGCGCGGACGACGCGCCAGCATGACGTTCCCGAGTCGGCGCCGCCAAAAAGCGCCCGTTTATCTGACGTTCATCGACAAACGGCGTTCGTCGAAATCGCTTCGATAAAGCGGCTTTGCATGTCTGCTATTCGACGACGGGCGGATGGCAAACCTGTGCGCTACAGATGTAGCTTCCCCGGACCCAAAAAGTGGAGACGGGACATGCGTAAACTCATCCTGATGACTGCGATCGCGTTTGCCTCGATGGCCGCCGCGCCGGCGACGACCGCCACCGGAACTGCCGGCGACGCCACGGGCGCCGGCCAAATGGCGCAGGTGGTGCCTGCCGCCGGTCAGTCGAATTCGGCACCAGTCGCCCAGGCTCCGGCCGTCGAAGAAAAGAAAACCTGCAAGCTGCTGCCCTCCAGCGGAACGCGGTTCACCAAGAGGGCATGCTTGACGGACAAGGAGTGGAAGCAGGTCGAAGCCGGTGTCGACGGTGACAACGGCTACTAAGGCATGAAAGCGGCGCCGGCCGTCCCCAGCGGCCGGCGCCATTTTGAATTTCGCAAATTCTAGCTGGGGAGCGTATTGGGCGACCGACCCGACAGGAGGTGCCCAATGGCCTATAAGATCGCGATCATCGTCGGCAGCCTTCGCGAAGGAAGTATCAACCGCAGGGTCGCGCGCTCGATCTGTGGCTTGCGCAACGACAATCTCGACTGCTCGATGATCGAGATCGGCGACCTGCCGCTCTACAACCAGGACCTCGACAGCAACCCGCCCGAGCAATGGCGCCGGTTCCGCGACCAGGTGGCGGAGGCCGACGGCGTGCTGTTCTGCAGCCCCGAATATAATCGCGGCATCCCGGGGGTACTCAAGAATGCGATCGACGTCGGTTCGCGGCCCTATGGGCAAAGCGTGTTCGACAAGAAGCCCGCGGCGATCGTTACTGCTTCGCCCGGCGGCATCGGCGGTTTCGGCGCCAATCACCAGATCCGCCAGGCCGGCGTGTTCCTCAACATGCCGATGATGCAGCAGCCGGAGGCCTATCTCGGCCACGTGACCGACGACAGCTTCGACGAGGATGGAAAGCTCAAGGAGGGGCCGCTCAAGGATCTGGTCACGGTCCTGGCGCACGCTTTTCACGACTGGGTCGATATGATCCAACGCTCGCGCCGGCTGCTTGCCGAAGATTCGGCGCACGCGGCGCAGGCTCGGGAACACGCATGATCCTTCTGGCGACGGAACAAGCGTTCCGTTAAGCCCGTAACGATTGCAACAAGGGGAGGAATGCCATGGATTTCCGGCATCTCGAAAAGTATCAGCCGCAGCTTCGCGCTCTCCTGCGGATCGTCACGGCACTGCTCTTCATGGAACACGGACTGGCGAAACTGGTCCATTTCCCCGTGCCCCAGCCTGGCGCTCCAAGCCCGCTTCCGCCGCTGCTCCTCGCGGCTGCAATCATCGAGGTGGGCGGCGGGATTCTCATCACCATCGGCCTGTTTACCCGGCTGGTTGCGTTCATCTGCGCAGGCGAGATGGCGATCGGTTATTTCCTGTTTCATTTCCCGAAGAGCTTCTGGCCCATCGTCAATATGGGCGAGGCTGCGATCCTCTACTGCTTCATCTTCCTTTACTTCGCGGCCGCTGGGCCGGGTGCGTGGAGCGTTGACGCGATGCGGATGAAGGCGCCGGCGCCCTAGGTTACCCTGGCCCGCGCCTTGAAGCGCGGCTGGTCCCACTCGCGCGTGGCGAGGATGTCCGCGAGGATTTCGGCGGCGCGGACGATCTCGGCGTGGCTGTTGTAGAGCGGCGCGAAGCCGAAGCGCATCAGGTCGGGGGCGCGGAAATCGCCAACGACGCCGCGCGAAATCAGCGCCTGCATCACCGCATAACCGTCGGGATGCGCGAAGACGACGTGGCTGCCGCGCATCGCCGGGTCGCGCGGGGACGCGAGGCGGACCTCGCCGCCGCAGCGCGCCTCGACTTCGGCAATAAACAGCTGTGAGAGCGAGCGCGACTTGGCGACGATGTCGCGCATCGCGATGCCGTCGAAGGTGGCGAGCCCGGCTTCAAGCGCGGCGAGCGCGAGGATCGACGGCGTGCCGGTGAGGAATTTCAGCATGCCGTCAGCCGGGCGATAATCGTCGACGAACGCGAACGGCTCGGCATGGCCCATCCAGCCTTGCAGCGGGTTGATGAGCCCATCCTGGAGATGCCTGGCAGCGTAGAGGAACGCGGGCGCGCCGGGGCCGCCGTTGAGATATTTATAGCCGCATCCGATCGCGAGTTCGGCGCCGCTGCCGTTGAGGTCGAGCTCGATCGCGCCGGCGCTATGCGACAGGTCCCACACGACCAGCGCACCGGCTGCGCGCGCAGCCTCGTTGATGCCTCGCATGTCGAAGAAGGCAGCCGACCGATAATCGACATGGGTCACCGTCACGACTGCGGTATCGGCGTCGATCGCGGCCAGGATTCCGTCGGGCTCGACCGCCTTAAGCGTCAGGCCCAGCATTTCGGCGAGGCCTTGGGCCACGTAGAGGTCGGTCGGGAAGTTCCGCCTTTGCGTCAGGATCGTTTTGCGCCCAGGCCGTGCGCCGACCGCGGCGGCGAGCAGCTTGAACAGGCAGATGCTGGTCGAATCCGCGATCAGGAGCTCGTTCGATTTCGCGCCGACAATGGGCGCCAGCTTGGCCGCGAGCCGGGTCGGCCAGTCGATCCAGCCATGCTTGTTCCAGCTGGCGATGAGGTCCTCGCCCCACTGCTGCTCGGCCGTGTTCGCGAGCGCTGCTGACGCTACGGCTGGCAGGGCGCCGAGCGAATTGCCATCGAGGTAGACGACGCCCTCCGGGAGCCGGAACCGCTCGCGGGTGAAGGCGAGCGGAGCGGCAGCGTCGAGTTGTTCGGCGTCTGCGACGTTCATGGATTCCCGCTTTCGCGGGAATGACAAGAAGAGCAAGTCACAGCTTCGGCAGGGTTACGCCCTTTTGCCCCATATATTTGCCGGCGCGGTCGGCGTAGCTCACCTCGCACGGCTCGCTGCCTTGAAGGAACAAGAACTGGCACGCGCCTTCGTTGGCATATACCTTGGCCGGCAGCGGCGTGGTGTTGGAGAATTCGAGCGTCACATGGCCTTCCCACTCAGGCTCGAGCGGGGTCACGTTGACGATGATCCCGCAGCGCGCATAGGTCGATTTGCCGAGGCAGATCACCATTACGTCGCGCGGCACCCGGAAATATTCGACCGTTCGCGCGAGCGCGAAGCTGTTGGGCGGGATGATGCAGACGTCGGTCTTGCGGTCGACGAAGCTGTTGGACGCGAAATCCTTGGGGTCGACGGTCGCTGAGTCGACATTGGTGAAGATCTTGAACTCGTCGGCGACGCGCGCGTCATAGCCGTAGGACGAAAGGCCGTAGCTGATGCAGCCCTCGCGCCGCTGGGCTTCCACGAACGGCTCGATCATCGCCGCGTTAAGCGCCTGCTCGCGAATCCAGCGGTCGGACAAAATCGACATGACGAATGCGTAACGGGCCGGTTTGACAGCAGCAAATTCGCCCGGATTATTTCTGTGGACGGCGCGGAAACGAGATTCCGCAATTCGCATGAACCTGAGTCCGATTCGTGCACAACCAATCCACAGTTGTGCTACTTTTGCCGCGCTTGATGTGGGGCCGCACGAGCGTAGGAGCCGCGCATGGCCGAAGTCATCCGCATCGCCGAGTCTGCGTCAGAAGTTGCAACTCCCACCCTCCCACAAAATGTCGAAGCGGAGGCCGCGCTGCTGGGCGCGCTGATGATCGACAACCGGCTGGTCGAGGACATCCAGCTCAAATTGAAGCCGCTGCATTTCTTCGAGCCGCTGCACGGGCGCGTCTACGAAGCGATCCTGCGGCTGACCGACAGCAACCGCATCGCCAACCCGGTAACGCTCAAGCCGTTGTTCGAGGGCGACGAGGGGATGAAAGAGGTCGGCGGGCCCTCCTACCTCGCGCAATTGACCGGCTCCGGCGCGGCGGTGATCGGCGCCCGCGATTTCGCGGCCCAAATCTACGATCTTGCGTTGCTGCGCGCCCTCGTCGGCGTCGGCCGCGAGCTCGTGGAAGGCGCGCTCGATACGAGTGAGGACGTTGCCCCCCTCGCTCAGATCGAGCGCGCCGAGACCGAGCTTTACCGCGTCGCCGAGGAAGGCGGCGCCGACGGCAAGGCCAAGAGCTTCGGCGAAGCAAGCAAGGAAGCGCTCCAGCTCGCCGAGAAAGCGCTCAACAGCGGCGGCCATTTGTCCGGGATCACGACCGGGCTCGACAGCCTCAACGGCAAGATCGGCGGCCTGCACAAGTCCGACCTGGTGATCGTCGCCGGCCGCCCCGGCATGGGCAAGAGCGCGCTTGCGACCAACATGGCGTTTGCCTCCGCCCAGCGGCTGCTGCGCGACAATGAGGACGGGATCGATCCGGCCAAGTCGGGCGGCGCCGCGGTCGCTCTGTTCAGCCTCGAAATGTCGGCCGACCAGCTCGCGACGCGCGTCCTTGCCGAGCAATCCGGCATCAGCTCTGAGAATCTGCGCATGGGCCGGATCAGCCAGACGGAGTTCCGCTCGCTCGCGCGTGCCGCCGCCGAGCTGCAGACCCTGCCGCTGTACATTGACGACACGCCGGGCCTGACCATCGCCGCGCTGCGTGCCCGCGCCCGCCGCCTCAAGCGGCAGAAGGGCATCGGCATGGTGATCGTCGATTATCTCCAGCTGCTCCAGGGAAGCGGGAAGGGGAGCGCTGGAGATAATCGCGTACAGGAGATTTCGGAGATCAGCCGGGGCCTGAAGCAGCTCGCCAAGGAGCTCGACCTGCCGGTGATCGCGCTGTCGCAGCTCAGCCGCGCGGTCGAGCAGCGCGAGGACAAGAGGCCGCAGCTTTCGGACCTCCGTGAATCGGGTTCGATCGAGCAGGATGCCGACATCGTGCTCTTTATCTATCGCGAGGATTATTATCTCGCCGCCAAGCAGCCGGGCGACGATCATCCCGATTTCACCGCCTGGCAGGAAGAGATGCAGCGCGCCTACGGCCTCGCCGAAGTCATTGTCGCCAAGCAGCGCCACGGATCGACCGGCAAGGTTCGGCTCAAGTTCGACAGCCGAATCACCAAGTTCAGCGACCTTGTCGACGAGGGCTACATGCCCGAGTTGCGCGGTTCATGACATGATGCGCGGCTAAGTCCGCGTGTGGGGAGGGGCGAGGGCGCCGGTCCACCAGGGCCGGCGCCCTTGGCTTATGGCCCGATGTCGTCGCCGCTCTCGGGCTGCGGAATCTTGCGCGGCGGCCCCGGCGCAAGGCCGAGCGCCTTGGCGACATTGTCGTCCCAGCCGTAAACGTCCTGGCGGAACTGAATGCGCGCGCCGTCCCAGAACACGGTCTGGTAGAGCAGGCGCACCGGGATACCCGCCTTCAGCTTGATGAAGCTTTCGTCGTCTTGCTGCATCGCCTGCTCGAATTGGTCGAGGATGCCTTGCTCCTCAGCGAGAGCGGTCGCGAACTGGATCGCGTTCTGGACCCTCACGCAGCCATGGCTGCGGTGCCGCTCGGGCAGGCCAAACAGCGCCTTGGCGGGCGTGTCGTGAAGGTAGATTGACTCGTCGTTTTGCATGTCGAACTTTACCAGGCCAAGCGAGTTTTTCGGTCCCGACAACTGGACCCACTTGCCGTCCTTTTGGACGAACCCATTGTCGCGGAGCCAGCCAGGACTCTTGGTCACAAGCTCCTTCGCGGCGATTCCATCGGGTACGTTCCATGTCGGCTTGGCGACGAGCCGGACGATCGGTGACTGAAGCTGCGGCGTCGGCTTGTCGGGTTCTCCCTCGACGACTTCGCGATGGTCGACGTGTTGGCCGTCGCGCCAGTAATCGAGCAAGGAGCCGGCGGTGTTGACGTCGATCCGCGTCGCCGGCGGGTTCCGCTGCAGCCAACGCAGCCGCTCCATGGCGATCGCCAGCTGGCGCGCACGATAGCCGGGCCCGGCATTCAGCGCGTCGAGCGTGTCGCCGCCGACCACGCCGTCCTGCTTGAACCCGAACTCACCCTGAAGCTGCTTCACCGCGGCGACGAGCGCGGACGAATAGGCAGTCGATTGCGTCGCCGCGGGCTGCGCCCGGGGCTCGGCCTGCGGTACCGCCGCTTCGAGATAGCCGGCAGCGCGCAACGCCGCGACGATCTGAGGCACGCGCCGATCATGGCTGCCGGGCTTGATCGGCTTCCCTTCCGGCACCGGCTGGAACGATGTTTGCGACGCAAGCTGGAGGTAATGGAGGTGCGCCTGGCTGAGCGCGCGATATTCGTCGGTCTGGGGAACGAGCGAGGCCAGCCAGCCCTTGACGTCACGCTTCTGGATCGCCTGGGCAAGACCCTGGCGGACATCGATGTTGGGCCGCGGGATCGTATAGACCTCGTGGAGCTTGGTCGGGTCGGCATACCCGTTCGCCAAGGCCGAGGCGTATTTGAGCGCCGCTCCGGTCAGCGCCGCTCCCTTTTCGCCGCCCTTCAGGAAGAGATCGGGCTTGAGTCCGTTCGCCGGCGCCTGATCGATGGCTTCGCGCAGTTGTTGCTCGGCCTTTCCCTTCCACTCGACGGAGAGGCCGGCGGATTGGTTCGTGGTTCCTTGTCCTGATCGATTATTCCCGCCTGAGCAGGAGAGGAGGGCGGTGCTGCACAGGGCGAGGCTCAGGGCCGCGCCGATCGATTTGCTACTCATCAGGGCGCTTGAACGCGGTCGCCGTCAAACCGATCCAAACAGCTGCGCTCAGTCTTCCTGCATGTTGGGATCGCGCAGGCCCTCGCCGAGCGCGGCGCGGATGCGGTCGGCCTCGCTGCTGGTGACCGGGTACGCGCAATAATCGGCGGCGTAGAAGGCGCTCGGGCGGTGGTTGCCGCTAAGGCCGATGCCGCCGAATGGCGCATTCGACGGCGCGCCATTGGTCGGCTTGTTCCAGTTGATCACCCCGGCGCGGACGCCGGCCCAGAATTTGTCGTACATCTCCGGGCTTCCGCCCAACAGGCTGGCCGCAAGGCCGAAGCGGGTATTGTTGGCTTCGGCGATTGCGGCGTCGAAATCCTTCACGCGGACCAGCTGGAGGACAGGCCCGAAAATCTCTTCGTCGGGCCGCTCGCGGATGTCGCTGACGTCGATCAAGGCCGGTGTGAGGAACGGTCGGTCCTTGGCCGGGCGGTCGAGCCGGCACAGCGGCTTGCCCCCCTTCATCATTAGGTTGAGCCACTGCTCCTGGACATGGTCAGCGGCGGCATTGTCGATCAGCGGGCCCATGAACGGCTGCGGGTCGGCGAATGGCTGGTCGACGATCAGCCGGTCGATCAGCTGCTTGACGGCATCGAGCAGCGCCTCTTCCTTGCCGTCCTCGACGATCAGCCGCCTCGCTGCGGTGCAGCGCTGACCCGCCGATAGATAGGCCGATTGAACGACGATCGCCGCCGCCGCGGCGACATCCTTGCAGCTCCACACCACGAGCGGGTTGTTGCCGCCGAGCTCGAGCGCCAGGATCTTCTGCGGGGTTTCGGTGAACTGGCGGTGGAGCGCCATTCCGGCACGCGCCGAGCCGGTGAACAGAAGGCCGTCGATGCCGGGCTCGCCGGCGAGCGCGCGGCCCTGCTCGGGCCCGCCGATGAGCAGCCGGACGACACCGTGCGGAATCTTCGCATCGTGGAAGCAGCGGACAAGGAACTCGCCCGTCGCGGGCGTCTTCTCGGACGGCTTGAACACCACTGCGTTGCCCGCGATCAGGGCGGGCACGATGTGGCCGTTGGGGAGGTGCGCCGGGAAATTGTAGGGCCCGAGCACCGCAAGGACGCCATGCGGCTTGTGGCGGACCGCGACACGATTGCCGAGCGCGGCCTCGAGCTTTCGTTGCGGCGACCGCTCGGCATAGGCGTCGATCGAAATCTCGACCTTGTTGACCACCGCCGCGACCTCGGTCCGCGTTTCCCATAGCGGCTTGCCGGTCTCGCGCGCGATCAGCTCTGCGAACTCGGTCTCTTTCTTGCGCACGACATTGGCGAAGCGCCGAACCGCCTCGATGCGATAGGCTGCGGAATGCGCGGCCCAGGCGGGCCAAGCGGCACGCGCGGCGGCGACCTCAGCGGCGGCGTTTCCGATCGCGCCCGACCAGATTTCCTCGCCCGTGGCGGGATTGGTCGAGGTCAGGGTCACACCGGTGCCGACCCTTTCCACGACGGCAGATCGGTCCTTAACGTGCCGGTGCATCCTGTCCTATCGCCTCCGCCATCCGCCGCACTGCTCTAACCTTGTCCTCGAACGGCTGCCAGTCGTCGCGTTCGGCGATCGCCGACCAGATCGCCTCGACCTCGTCGATATGCATCGAGCAGGGTGCCTCGTCGCTCCAATATGCGTGGGTTCGCGATGCTTCGTAGCCCTCCAGCCGAGCGGCGAGCTCGCGGAACTCGGCTTGCGGATAGAATTCCGCGCCCGGGTCACGGCCGCCGTGCCAGTCGAAGAAGATGCGGTCGATCCGCTGCGCGCGGCTCGCCAGCGCCTTGATCAGCGCGGCGGCAATGTCGCGGTCCTCGGCGCCGCGTGGTGCGATACCCAGCCGGTGAATCATGGCGGCGACCAGCGCCTGATCGAACCGTCCCCTCCAGCCGGCGAGTAGCTGGGATAGCGCCTGAGGGTCGGCAATAAGCGAGAGGCAACCGGCGAGCTGGGCCAGGTCCCAGTGGATCGCCTCTGGCTGGCGACCGAAGGAGTAGAGCCCGTAATGGTCGAAGTAAGCGGCGGTGAAGTCGGGGTCCCATTCGGGCGTGAAGCGCCAGGGTCCGTAGTCGAAGCTCTCGCCGGTGACGTTGATATTGTCGCTGTTGAGCACGCCATGGACGAAGCCGGCGGCAAGGTAGGAGGCGGCCAGCGCCGCCGTCGTCTGGCTGACGAGGTCGAATAGCCGCAGGGCATTGTCGCGATCGTCCGCTGCGCGCTGCTCGGCATAGAGATTTTCCAGGCAATAGCGGGTCAGCGTGTTCAGGTTGTCGGCGTCGCCGAAGAAGGCGAGCCGCTGGAATGTGCCAATACGGATATGGCCGTGGCTGAGCCGCGTCAGCACCGCGGAGCGGGTCGGCGAGGGCTCGTCGCCGCGCTGAAGCTCTTCGCCGGTTTCGAACAGGGCGAAGCTCTTCGACGTGTTGACCCCGAGCGCCTCGAGCATTTCGGTCGCCAGCGCCTCGCGCACTCCGCCCTTGAGCGTCAGCCGGCCGTCGGCGTGG
The DNA here is from genome assembly GCF_045810705.1 of Sphingomonas sp. Classification (GTDB taxonomy): domain Bacteria; phylum Pseudomonadota; class Alphaproteobacteria; order Sphingomonadales; family Sphingomonadaceae; genus Sphingomicrobium. Next base: position 118,867 of record NZ_JBJMVI010000004.1, read on the forward strand.
CGACTGTAGGGCGTCTGTCCCGATCCCTTGGTGCCGAGGTCGAGAAGGCGGCCTTTGTCATCGCGCAACTGGGCCAAAGTGAAGCCGCGCCCGTCGCCGATGTCGGGATTGTACACGCGGAACTGGTGACCGTGATAGCGCAGCGCCAGCGGCTCCACGAGATTGCCGGCTAGCGGCTCGAAGAGGCAGAAGTGCCGTCCCCATGCGTCATCATTCGATTCGAGGCCTACGCGCTCTGCCCAGCGGCGGTTGATGAAGCGCGGAATGCATTTTGGGAATTTCGCCGGCTCAACCGGATCGTAGAAATCGGGGCCGAGTTTCAGGATCGCGGGATCGGGCCGGTAGCTCGTCATCGCTGCTCACGCAGCGTGGCGCGGCGCGGCTTCCAAGCGGTCAGGCGACCAGCTTCCTGATCTTGGCGAGAGCCTCGGAGTCCGGGCTGACCGCTGAAATCGTGTCGGCGAGCTTGCCGCGGCGATCGAACATCAGCACCGTAGCGGTGTGCATCATCTCATTGCCCGCCATCGGATGGGCGGACGGCTGCGCGTAGATGCCATATTGCTTCTTCACTTGGTCGATCTGCGACTGGTTTCCGGTGAGACCGATGATCGGCGCGTTGAACAGCGAGGCATATTGACCGACTTCCTTCGGCCCGTCGTGCGCAGGGTCGATGGTGATGAACACGATGTGCAGGGCCTGGTCGCTGGCCGCCTGGCGCCTAAGTTTCACCAGCCGCGACAGCGTCGTCGGGCAGACGTCGCCGCAACGGGTGAAGCCGAAATAGATGGCGTACGGCTTGCCGGCGAGCGCCTGGCTGGAGAAGGGCCTGCCGTCGCTTCCGACGAGCGTGAACGGTCCGCCGAGGCTCGCTTTGACGGGTCCCGCAGCCGCTTCCGGCGCCGGCGCCTGTTCGCGCGGGATCAGCCACAGCGCGGCAGTGGCGATCACCGCAAGGCCGACCAGCAGCCAAAGCAGCAGCCGAACCCGCTTCAGGTTGTGTTTCGGCGGCGCCTGCTCGGTCACTTCATGTCACTGCGGTCCGATGAGAATGGAGGCCCGAGCCGGAATCGAACCGGCGTGCAAGGATTTGCAGTCCTCTGCGTAACCACTCCGCCATCGGGCCGCGGGAGAAGGACGCGCTTTGGCGCGAGCATCCGCCGCCGGTCAACCCTCAACGTTTGTCGACGAGGAGAAACGCTCGGTCGAGTCGAGGCCGGCGTTTATCGAATAGGAATAGCCCGGGCTCGAAACCGCCGCACGGTCGTCGGGTTTGGGGGAGCCTATCCGCATGAAGCTGCAACGTCGCGATTTCATCAAATCTGCCGTCGCAATCGGCGCAAGCCTGGCCTGGGCCGGTCCGTCCCGTTCGTCGTCGATGCGCTGGCGAGAGGCGCGCGACGTCTATCCCCAAGGCGTGGCCTCAGGCGACCCCGATCCGAACAGCGTGATTCTGTGGACGCGGCGGCCTTTCAGCGATGGGCAGCGCCACAAGCTGACCGTCGAAGTCGCCGAGGACGAAGCTTTCAATCGCGTGGTTGCGCAGACCAGGGCATCAGTATCCGCGGCGTCCGACTGGACCACGCGGGTGCTGGTCGGCAAGCTGAAGCCCGCCCACACCTATTGGTACCGCTTCACCGATGCGGACGGGAACGGCAGCCGGATCGGCCGGACCAGAACCGCCCCGCTGCCCAGTGATCCGAGGCCAGTCAAATTTGCGTTCGTCAGTTGCTCAGGCACGAATGAGGGCAAGCTCAACGGCTATCGCCGGATGATCTTTGAGGATCAGCGCGCGCGGCCGGAGGAGCAGCTCGACTTCGTCCTGCACCTTGGCGATTTCATCTACGAGGTCGTGCAATATCCGGAGGACGGAAAGCCGAGGTTCGACCGCAAGGTCTACGAGGTTGCGCGGATCCCGGATGCGCTAAAGGTTTCGATCTTCCACATTCCAACGACGGTGGAAGGTTACCGCGCGGTTTGGAAGGGCCACCTTGCCGATCCGGACTTGCAGGACGCGCGCGCCCGCTGGCCGTTTGTGTGCACCTGGGACAATCATGAATTCTCGTGGCAGGGTTACCAGAGTATCCTGAAAAATCCGAAGTTCGAGCAGCCCGGGCAAACGATCAAGGTTGCCGCCAACCAAGCCTGGTTCGAGTTCATTCCGGCGCGCGTGAAGGCGCCGAGCGGAACCTTGGACGAGTTCGGCTCGGTTCCTGTGAAAAACGTCAAGATCGAGAAGTTCGACGATTCCGGCCTGGGCCAAGAGCCGAACAATATCGCCGCCATCAACAGCCTGATCGTTTATCGGGCGTTACGCTATGGCCGCCACCTCGACCTCCTGCTCACTGACGAGCGCAGCTATCGCGGGCCGAACCCGTTCGAGGAGTCGACAACCGATAAGTTGGCTGACTGGGGCGACTACGGGATGGTCCCGGACGACGTGCTCCAGGTGCTGGACGGGGGGCGCGCCTTCAACGGCGGCAATCCGCCGGCTGAGCTGGAATTCAACGGCGCAAAGGTTCCCAATCCGGCAAAAGACAACCCGCCGCAGACCATCCTCGGAGGGAAGCAGAAAGCGTGGTTCAAGGATCAGCTTAAGCGTTCGACCGCGACCTGGAAGATCTGGGGCAGTTCGCAATGCACCCTCGAGCAGCGAGCGGATCCCGAGAATTTCCCGGCTGGGCTGGTTAAGCAGAAATGGCCGGCGGGCCGGTTCGCCAACGTGGCGGGTGGCGATTTCGGCAGCGCATGGGTCGAACGCGCCGAGATCTACGATCTGGTCCGTGACGCAAAGATCACCGGTTTTGCCAGTGTTGCCGGGGACCTGCACAGTTTCTGGGCCGGATATGCATCAGCGCAATTGCCGCCCGACAAGTTTGAGCCAATCGGCCTCAGCTTCACTGGAGGATCCATGACCAGCGTCGGTGGGGCCGAAGCGAACGAGTATGTGATCAAGAAGGACGATAAATATCGGCCGCTGTACCTGGCCGACCGGCCGGGAGCACCGAAGCCCGAATGCACCCACAACATGATGCTGAGGCATGGTGTTCGATCCTGCTTCGAATATGCCAAATCTTTCGACCGGGCGAAGGCGCTGGCACTGTCCAATCCTGATGTGGCGCCGCACCTAGAGTTCGTAGATATTGGCGGGCATGGCTACGCGACAGTGCGGCTCACCAGCGACGAGATGCGGACCGAATTCGTGTGCATCCCGCGCCCGATCACGCGCGCCTTGAGCCCTGACGGGGGGCCGCTCCGGTACCGCGTCGTGCACACGGCCAAAATGTGGCGGGCAGGCGAAGCGCCGCGCCTCATCCAGCAAGTATTGGAGGGCGATCCCGGCCTTTCCATCTAGCCTCAGCAAGACCAACCGTTGGACGCGCTTTCGATGAAAGGCGGTTGGCGGCGCGCGCGGCTGCCGATAAGAGCCGGCTTGATCTCCAGGTGTATTATTGGCATATAACAGTCATGACGGTTCAACGCCCGATCCCCGATTTCGCCGCTGCCCGTGAAGCGATGGTCGAAAGCCAGCTGCGGCCGGAGGGAGTGACCGATCCCGCGGTGCTCGACGCGATGCGCCGGATACCGCGCGAGAATTTCCTTCCGAGCCACAGCCGGCCGTTGGCTTATGCCGACCGCGCCGTGGCGATCGCGCAGGGCCGGTTCCTCGCCGCGCCGGCCGTGGTCGGGCAACTCCTCACGCAGATGATGCCGGAGCGCGGGCAGCGTGCGCTCGTGGTCGGCGCAGGCACCGGCTATTCGGCTGCCGTCCTCAAGGCGATGGGGCTTGCTGTCGCTGCAATCGAAAGCGACGCGGCGCTTGCCGCCATCGCCCGGGAGCAGGGAATTGAAATCGTCGAAGGACCGCTCGAGGCCGGACTTGCAAGCGGTGGCCCCTACGACCACATCCTGATCGACGGTGCCGTTGAATATGTTCCCGACGCGATCATCGCGCAGCTCGCCGATGGCGGACGCCTCGGTACCGCAATCGCCGAGCGCGGCATCACCCGGCTGACGGTCGGGCGCAAGGCTGGCGGGGCGTTCGGCACTCTTTCGATCGGCGACGCGGGCGTTCCCGCGCTGCCGGGTTTCCAGCGGCCGCGGGCCTTCACGTTCTGACAAGGGGCGGCATTTTGTATTCGAAGATCTTTACCGCGTCGCTGATGGCTGCGCTCATGGCCGGGACAGCGAGCGCAGACACGCTGCGCGACGCGCTCGTCTCCACCTATGCGACCAATCCGACACTGACCGGGCAGCGCGAGGCGCTCCGCGCGACCGACGCCACCGTGGCGATTGCCAGGGCAGCCGGCCGGCCGCAGGTCAGCGGCACCGTCGGGCTCAACCGCGACCTCGCCCGCAGTGGCATCCTCGACGTCGGCGGCAAGGGCCCGACGGTGTCGGCGGGGGTCGACCTCAGCTACCCTTTGTTCAACGGCGGCAGCGTCCGCAATAACGTCCGCGCCGCCCAGACCCGCGTCGAGGCCGGACGGGCGACGCTCCGCGCCGTCGAGGGCGACGTCTTCACCCTCGCCGTCGCGTCTTACATGGACGTGATCCGCGACCGGGCGATCGTCGAATTGAACCAGAACAACGTCAAGGTGCTCCAGACCAACCTGGAAGCCACGACCGACCGGTTCAAGATCGGCGATCTCACCCGCACCGACGTTGCCCAGTCCGAGGCGCGCCTGCAGCTCGGCCGCTCGGACCTCGCGACGGCGGAGGGGCGCCTCGCTGCGAGTGAAGCCACCTATCGCCAGGTGATCGGCCATGCGCCGGGCCAGCTCGCCCCGCCGCCGCCGCTGCCGCCGCTGCCCAAGAGCGAGGACGAGGCGGTGAGGATCGCGCTCGCCAACAACCCCGACCTGATCGCGACCACCCGCCAGGCGGCTGCCGCGGGCTACGACGTCAACGTCGCGCGGGCCGGGCGGCTGCCGACGCTGTCGGGCGTGGTCAGCGGCACCTATGTCAACTCGCTCGGTGGCACCACCGGCGCTTTCCCGAACACCGGCACGCAGACGACCGCCGGGCTCACGGCCCGGATTCCGATCTTCCAGGGCGGGCTGCCCGCCGCCCGAATCCGCCAGGCCCAGGCATTCGAGGGACAAGCGCTCGAGCAGGTCGTCGGGACCGAACGCGCTGTCGTGCAGGCGGCGCGCGCCGCCTTTGCCGCTTATGATGCCGCCCAAAGAGCGATCCAGGCGAACACGGTCGCGGTGCAGGCCAACGAGCTGGCGCTCGAGGGCAACCGCGCCGAACAGAGCGTCGGCACGCGCACGATCATCGAGGTGCTCAACGCGGAGCAGGAGCTGCTCAACTCACAGGTCCTGCTGGTGACCGCGAAGCGCGACGCCTATGTCGCGGGCTTCCAGCTGCTGAACGCGATGGGCCAGGCCGAGGCGCAGGATCTCGGGCTCGACGGCGGGCCGTTCTACGACCCGCTCGGCAATTATCGCCGCGTCGCGGGCAATTGGAGCGACTGGGCGAGCGACCCGCGCCATCCGACCGTCGCCACCCGCACCGTGAGCCCGCAGGAGCTCCCGCCCAACCCCGCGGTCACGCCGCAGCTCGTCCCTGGAACCGTATTGACCGAGCCGGTGGTTACGTCAGGCGTGACTCCTCCGCCGCAATAAATATACAGCGGCGTCATGCAGTCGCATGGCCGCGAACCTTCGATGGAAGACATCCTCGCCTCGATCAAGAAAGTGATCGCCGAGGAGAAGGAGCTGCGCGTGCCGGCGGCGCCGGTCGATTCGATCGAGGACGAACCGCTGCCGGAGGACAGCTCCGCGGCGGATGAGGACGTGCTCGAGCTCGACCAGCCGCTTGCGCCGCCGATGGACCTCGGGCCGCCCCTGGTCGACGAGCAGCTCGCCGGCCAGAGCCGCCAGAAGCTCGAAGCGCTACAGACGGTTGCCGCGACCATTCCCGCCTCGGCCGCGGTCAACCCGCTCGAGGAGATCATCCGCGGCATGCTCCGGCCGATGCTCAAGCAGTGGCTCGACGAGCATTTGCCGCAAATGGTCGATGAGCATGTGAAGCGGGAGATCTCCCGGATCACCGGTCGGCCGCTCTAATCCTTGCAGACCGCCGCGGGTTTGCTACCCCTGCGGCATGATCCAGACCAAGCTCCTCCTCGCCGCCGCGGCCGCTGCGCTCGCGGTTTCCCCGGCGCACGCCCGCCCGATGACCGCCACCGACATGCACTCGATGCATCGGCTCGGTGCGCCGGAAGTCTCATCCGACGGCCGCCGGGCGGCGTTCACCATCTCGACCACCGACTGGGGCAAGAACAAGCGCGTCAACACGCTCTACACCCTCGACCTAATGACTCCGGGCGCGACGCCGCAGGCGGTCGCCGGCGCCGCAAAGGGGCACGACGCGTCGTTCGCTCGCGACGGCTCGCTGTGGTTCCTGATGGCAGTGGGCGACCACGACCAGCTGTTCCGCAAGCCGCTCGGCGGTGCGCCGATCCAGGTCAGCCACTTTCCGGTCGACGTCAGCGGGTTCAAGCTCGCGCCGACCGGCGATCGGGTGGTGGTTTGGGCCGATCGGCCCGACTGTTCCGACCTGGCTTGCTCGACCGCGCAGCTGCCGGCGAAGCCCGCTGGCTCGGGCCGCACCTACGACCAATTGTTCATCCGCCATTGGGACACCTGGGCCGAACCGGGCGTCCGTTCGCGGCTCTACTCCTTCCCCGTGATCAACGGTCGCTTGAGCGGCGGCGGAGTCCGGCTGACCACCGGCCTCGTTGGCGACACGCCGTCCAAGCCGATGGGCGGCGGGGAAGAGTTGGCGATCTCGCCCGACGGCCGCACCGTCTATTTCGCGCTGCGCGAAGCCGGCCGGATCGAGCCCTTGTCGACCAATCTCGATATTTTCGCGGTGCCTAGCGACGGCTCAGCTCCGCCGGTCAACCTAGCCGCCGCCAACAAGGCGACCGACAACCTGCCCGCCGTGTCGCCCGACGGACGGACGCTCGCTTATTTCGCTATGGCCCGGCCAGGCTACGAGGCCGACCGCCAGGTGCTGATGCTGCGCGACCTCGCGACCGGTACCGTCCGCCCGCTGACGCAAAGTTGGGACCGGTCGGTCGGGTCAATTGCCTGGACCGCCGACGGCAACGGCCTGCTGGTCACGGCCGAAGACACCCTTGAGCAGCCGGTGTTCCGGGTCGACGCGCGCACCGGCGCGGTGACAAGACTGACCGGCGACGGCCATTTCGATAATGTCCGCCCACTGCCCGGCGGCGGCGCGATCGTCACCATGAACACCATCATGGCGCCCGACGATCTATACCGGCTCGACGCCGGCGGCCACGCGACGAGGCTGACCGATGTCAATCGCGAGCTGCTCGCCCAGCTCGATCCGGTCGCGTTCCAAAAGTTCAGCTTCACCGGTGCGAACAACGACCGCGTCTGGGGCTGGGAGCTCAAGCCCGCGAACGCCACCGCCAAGCTGCCGACGCTGCTGCTGGTCCATGGCGGCCCGCAAGGCACCTTCAGCGACAGCTGGTCGTACCGCTGGAACCCGCGCCTGTTCTCGGCGCCGGGCTATGGCGTGGTAGCAATCGATTTCCACGGATCCACCGGTTACGGCCAGGCCTTCAGCGACGCCATCCGGCAGAACTGGGGCGGCTGGCCGCTGCAGGACCTGCAGCTCGGCCTCACTTATGCGACCGCGCACGATCCGCAGCTCGACGGCAGCAACGCCTGCGCGGCCGGGGGTTCGTACGGTGGCTACATGATGAACTGGATCGAAGGGCAATGGCCGGACCGATTCAAGTGCATCATCCAGCATGACGGCGTGTTCGACGCCCGCGCCATGGCCTACGAAACCGAGGAGCTGTGGTTCGACGAGTGGGAGCATGGCGGCCACCCATATTATGAGGCGCCAGCCGAGTTCGAACGGTGGAACCCGGTCAATTACGTGCAGAATTGGCGAACGCCGCAGCTCGTGGTCACCAGCGAAAAGGACTTCCGCATTCCTTACACTCAGGGGATCGCCGCCTTCACCGCGCTCCAGCGCCGCAACATCCCGTCGCGGCTGCTGATCTTCCCCGACGAGAACCATTGGGTGCTGAAACCGAAGAATTCGGTCCAGTGGTACGACGAGTTCTTCGGTTGGACGACGCGTTACATCGGCGGGCGCGCGCCCCGGGCGCCAGCCGCGCGTGTTCCAGCGTCGCAGGCCAAGCCCGAGCGAGGTTGATGCTGCAGCGCGGCATCGCTAGTCGCGCTTGAAGCATGAGCGAGCTTCCCAAGACCTTCGAACCGCGCGCGATCGAGGATCGCTGGTATGCGCATTGGGAAAGCCGCGGCCTGTTCCGGCCCGATCGGCGGGACGACACGCCGTGGACGATCGTCATGCCGCCGCCCAACGTCACCGGCAGCCTGCACATCGGCCACGCGCTCGACATCACGCTCCAGGACGTGCTCACGCGGCGCGAGCGGATGCTCGGCAAGGACGCTTTGTGGGTCGTCGGCACCGACCATGCCGGGATCGCCACCCAGATGGTGGTCGAGCGCAATCTCGAGAGCCAGGGCATAAGACGTGCCGATATCGGCCGCGAGGCATTCCTCGAGCATGTGTGGGAATGGAAGGCGCAATCGGGCGGGGCGATCACCCGCCAGCTTCGCCGCCTCGGTGCCTCGTGCGACTGGGCGCACGAGCGCTTCACCATGGACGAGGGATTCCAGCGGGCGGTCACTCATGCCTTCGTCGAGCTGTACAGGCGCGGCCTCGCCTACCGCGACAAACGGCTCGTCAACTGGGACCCCGGGTTCCAGACCGCGATCAGCGACCTCGAGGTCGAGAACCGCGAAGTTCAGGGCCACATGTGGCATTTCAAATATCCGCTCGCGGACGGCGAGACCTATACCTATGTCGAGCGCGACGCCGATGGCGCGGTCGTGCTTGAGGAAGAGCGGGATTACATTTCGATCGCCACTACCCGGCCCGAGACCATGCTCGGCGACGGAGCGGTCGCCGTTCATCCCGACGACGAGCGCTATCGTCCGATCGTCGGAAAGCTTTGCGAGATCCCGGTCGGGCCGAAGGAACATCGACGCCTGATTCCGATCATCACCGACGAATACCCCGACCCGAATTTCGGATCGGGAGCGGTCAAGATCACCGGCGCTCACGACCTCAACGACTATGGCGTCGCCCAGCGCAACGGCATTCCGATGTACCGGCTGATGGACGAAACCGCGCACATGCGCAGCGACGGGCCTTCCTATGCCGAATCCGCGGCGCGCGCGCTGGCGATCGCGCGCGGCGAGCGGGCCAGCGCCGCGGACGTCGACGCGCTCAATCTTGTGCCAGAGGCCTATCGCGGTCTCGACCGTTACGAGGCTCGCAAACTGGTCGTGGCCGACATCGATGCCGAAGGCCTGATGATCAAGGTCGAGGACAGGGTGATCATGCAGCCCTTTGGCGACCGTTCCGGGCTCGTGATCGAACCGATGCTGACCGACCAATGGTATGTCGACGCCGGCAGGCTGGTCGGTCCGGTGCTCGACGCGACGCGCGCGGACGAGATCCGGGTCGTGCCGGAAACGTGGAAAAAGACCTGGTTCAACTGGCTCGAGAATATCCAGCCGTGGACCGTTTCGCGCCAGCTGTGGTGGGGCCACCGCATCCCAGCGTGGTATGATGCGGATGGCAAAGTTTTTGTGGCGGAAACTGTTGCGGAAGCGCAATCGCAGGCGGGGCCGGGTGTTGCACTCACCCAGGACGAAGATGTCCTCGACACCTGGTTCTCATCCGCGCTGTGGCCGTTCGCGACGCTCGGCTGGCCGGAGCAAACCGAAGACCTTCGCCGCCATTACCCCAACGACGTGCTCATCTCGGGCTTCGACATCCTGTTCTTCTGGGACGCGCGGATGGCGATGCAGGGCCTGGAGTTCATGAAGCAAGTGCCGTGGCGCACGCTCTACCTCCACGGCCTCGTCCGCGATGCGCACGGCCAGAAGATGTCGAAGTCGAAGGGCAATACCGTCGACCCGCTCGGCCTGATCGACAAATATGGCGCCGACGCGCTGCGCTTCACGCTTGCCGCGATGGAAAGCCAGGGCCGCGACATCAAGCTCGATGAGAAGCGCGTCGAGGGCTACCGCAATTTCGCGACCAAGCTGTGGAACGCCGCCCGCTTCCTGCAGATGAACGGCGTCGGCGCGAGCGACAGCATTGCCGCGCCGCCTGCCGAGCTTCCGATCAACCGCTGGATCATTGGCGAGGTAGTGGAAACGCTGGCCAAGCTCGACCGCGCGTTCGACGAGCTGCGCTACGACGAGATGGCCGACGCCATCTATCATTTCGTCTGGGGCACCTTCTGCGACTGGTACGTCGAGCTGATCAAGGGCGCGTTCGACGAGGAGACCAAGCGCGTCGCCGCCTGGGCGTTCGACCAGATCCTGGTGATGCTCCACCCGCTGATGCCGTTCATCACCGAGGAGCTGTGGGGCGCGATGGGCGAGCGGCCCTACGAGTTGATCGTCGCCACCGATCGGCCGGAGCGCTACGTGTGGTTCGGCACGCGTGTGGACATCCAGTACCTGGACGCCTCGCTGTTGCGATCGTGGCGAGGCGCGGAGCCGTTTTCGATGCGGCAGAAGCTGATGCTC
>NZ_JBJMVI010000005.1:0-53100 GCF_045810705.1 Sphingomonas sp.
CGGCCTCGGCACGATCATCGTGTCGACCCCGCGCGGCGTGCTGTCGGACGCCGAGGCGCGCGAGCAGAACGTCGGCGGCGAAGTCCTGGCGGAGGTGTTCTGATGTCCCGCATTGGCAAGAAGCCCGTCGCCGTTCCAAGCGGCGTCACGGCTACCGACGAAAACGGTATGCTCGTGGTCAAGGGTCCGAAGGGCACCTTGACCATGCCGATGCTCGACGACGTGATCTATTCGATCAAGCAGGACGAGATCCTCGTCACGCCGGTCGGACCAACGCAGCAGGCGCGCGCCGCCTGGGGCATGCAGCGCACGATGGTGCAGAACCTCGTCACGGGAGTGACGGAAGGCTTCACCAAGGTGCTCGAGATCACCGGCGTCGGCTATCGCGCCCAGGCGCAGGGCCGCAACCTGCGCCTGCAGCTCGGCTACAGCCACGACGTCAACTACAAGCTGCCCGAGGGCGTCGACGTGAAAACCCCCGACCAGAACACGGTCGAGATCAGCGGCATCGACAAGCAGAAGGTCGGGCAGGTCGCGGCCGAGATCCGCCGCTGGCGCAAGCCCGAGCCGTACAAGGGCAAGGGCATCAAGTACCGCGGCGAGTATATCTTCCGCAAAGAAGGCAAGAAGAAGTAGCCATGGCGAAACTCTCCCTTTTCGACCGCCGCCGCCGCCGCGTCCGCACCGCGCTTCGCGCACGTGCGTCGGGCAAGCCGCGGCTTTCGGTCCATCGTTCCGGCAAGCACATCTATGCGCAGGTGGTCGATGATGCAGCGGGCACGACGCTCGCCGCCGCTTCGACCCTCGACAAGGAGCTCAAGGGCAAGACCGGCGCGACCAAGGACGGTGCCGCGCAAGTGGGCAAGACGCTCGCCGAGCGCGCCAAGAAAGCAGGCGTGAGCCAGGTCGTGTTCGATCGCGGCGGCTTCCTTTTCCATGGCCGCGTGAAGGCCCTCGCCGACGCTGCGCGCGAAGGCGGACTGGAGTTCTAGAATGCAAGACGAGAATCAGCAGACCAACGAAGCCAATACCGATCCGGTCGAGGCCGCTCAGGTTGCGGAAGCTACTCCGGCGCAGGCCGAGGAGCAGCCGCCGCAGCAGGCGCCGCCCGGCCGTGGGCCGCGTGGCGGTCGCGGTGGCGGCGGCGGGCGTGGGCGTGGTGGTGGCGATCGCGGCGGCGGCCGTGGCCGGCGCGACGATCGCCGTGGCGGTCGCGGCGGCGGCGACGACGGCGGCGAGGAGCTGATCGAGAAGCTCGTCCACATCAACCGCGTCTCCAAGACCGTGAAGGGCGGCAAGCGCTTTGGCTTTGCCGCGCTCGTCGTAGTGGGCGACGGCAAAGGCCGCGCCGGTTTCGGCCACGGCAAGGCGCGCGAAGTGCCCGAAGCGATCAGCAAGGCGACCGCGGCGGCGAAGAAGGCGATGATCCGCGTTCCGCTGCGCGACGGTCGCACGCTGCATCATGACGGCCTCGGCCATTTCGGCGCGGGCCGGGTGACCATCCGCACCGCGCCAGCCGGCACCGGCATCATCGCCGGCGGCCCGATGCGCGCGATCTTCGAGAGCCTCGGCGTTGCCGACGTGGTCACCAAGTCGGTCGGCACGTCGAACCCCTACAACATGATCCGCGCGACCTTCGAGGCGCTCAAGGAACAGACGAGCCCGCGCTCGGTTGCCCAACGGCGCGGCAAGAAGGTCTCCGACTTGCTCGGCCGCGGCGGCGCGAACGCCGCCGAAGCCGAGGCTCAGGCCGAAGCGGTGGCGGAGTAAGCGTGATGGCCAAAGGGAAGAAACTCAAGATCACCCAGACCGGATCGCCGATCCGCCGCGATAAGACGCAGCGGGCGACGCTCGTCGGCCTCGGCCTCAACAAGCTGCACCGCAGCATTGAAGTGGAAGGCACGCCCGAAGTGCTCGGCCAGGTCAAGAAGGTGCACCACCTGTTGAAGGTCGAAGAGGCGGCCTGAACCATCTCCCTCTCCCTCAAGCGGAGAGGGGCTAAAGCGCGACAAAAGCGAAAGCGAGTGCAGGAACATGAAACTCAACGAACTTCGTGACAACAAGGGCGCGCGCCAGTCGCGGGTCCGCGTCGGCCGCGGCATCGGCTCGGGGCTCGGCAAGACCGCCGGCCGCGGCCAGAAGGGCGCCAAGGCGCGCTCGGGCGTCAGCATCGCCGGTTTCGAAGGCGGCCAGATGCCGCTCCACATGCGGCTGCCCAAGCGCGGCTTCAACAACATCTTCGCGCGCGACTATGCCGAGGTGAACATCGGCGCGGTCCAGAAGGCGATCGACGCGGGCAAGCTCGATATCAAGGCCACGCTCGACCACGGCACGCTGAAAGGCGCGGGCCTGGCCCGCGGCGGCAAGGACGGCGTCCGGCTGCTCGGCAAGGGCGAGCTCAAGGCCAAGCTCGCGTTCAAGGTCGCCGGCGTATCCAAGGGTGCGCGCGAGGCGGTCGAGAAGGCCGGCGGCTCGGTCGAGCTGATCGAGCGCAAGAACCCCGCCGAGCTCGCCGCCGCCAAGAAGGGCAAGATCCGCGCGGCGAGGCTCGCCGACAAGGCGGCCAAGTCGAAGGCGTAGCTCGTCATTGCGCGGAGCGACGGCGACGCGGCAATCCACAACGCGGCGGATTGCTTCGCCGCGCTCGCAATGACGATACCGCCGCTTATATAGTCCGCAGCGACTAGGGGACTTCTCAGAATATGGCATCCGCAGCCGAACATCTCGCGTCCAGCATCTCGTTCGCCAATTTCCAGAAGGCGACCGAGCTCAAGAAAAGGCTGTGGTTCACGATCGGCGCGCTGATCCTGTTCCGGCTGCTGTCGTTCGTGCCCGTCCCCGGCATCGATCCTGCGGCCATGGCCCAGCTCTATCAAACCCAGAGCGGCGGCATCCTCGACGTCTTCAACACCTTCTCGGGCGGCGCGCTGGCGCGCTTCTCGATCGTCGCGCTTGGCGTCATGCCGTACATCACCGCATCGATCGTCGTTCAGCTCGGCGCGACGCTCTACGGCCCGTGGCAGACGCTGCGCAAGGAAGGCGAGACCGGGCGCAAGAAGCTCAACCAATATACCCGCTACCTGACCGTGATGATCACGCTGGTGCAGGGTTATCTCGCGATCCGCGGCCTCGAATCGCAATCGGTCCGCCAGGGCATCGGCGCGGTGGTTGCGCCCGGCGTCCTGTTCGAAATCGCCGGCACCGTCAGCCTCGTCGGCGGGACACTGTTCCTAATGTGGATCGGCGAGCAGATCACCAGCCGCGGCATCGGCAACGGCGTCTCGCTGATCATCATGGCGGGCATCGTCGCGCGCCTGCCTCAGGGCGTCGGCCAGCTGCTCGAGGGCAGCCGCACCGGCTCGGTCAACGGTCTGCTGGTCGTCGGCATCGTCGTCCTGACCATCGCGCTCGTCCTGTTCATCTGCTTCATGGAGCGGGCCCAGCGCCGCGTGCTGATCCAATATCCCAAGCGTCAGACCGCGCGCGGCATGCAGCAGGAGCGCTCGCACCTTCCGATCAAGCTCAACACCGCCGGCGTCATCCCGCCGATCTTTGCATCGTCGCTGCTGCTGATGCCGCTGACCGTGCTCAACTGGGCCGGCAGCCGGGCCACGCCCGAAGGCGGCGCCAGCGACTGGCTGATCACCGTCAGCACCTTCCTCCAGCACGGGTCGCCTGCCTATGAGGCGCTCTACGGCGTCGGCATCGCCTTCTTCTGCTTCTTCTACACCGCGGTGCAGTTCAACAGCGAGGAGACGGCGGACAATCTGAAGCGCCACGGCGGCTTCATCCCCGGCGTCCGTCCCGGCAAGGCGACCGAGACCTATTTCGACTATCTGCTCAACCGCATCACGGTGGTCGGCGCCGCCTATCTGGTGCTGATCTGCCTGATCCCGGATCTGCTCTCGACCCAGGCCGGCCTCACCAACCTGCGGCTCGGCGGGACCAGCCTGCTGATCGTCGTCAACGTGACGATGGACACGGTGAGCCAGATCCAGAGCCACTTGATCGCCCACCAATATGGCGACCTCATCAAGAAGGCGAAGCTCAAGACCACGCCGCGGCGGCGCTAACCCAAACGGCGACACAGGGGAGAGCGCCGCGATGCTGAACATCATTCTGCTGGGCCCGCCCGGAGCGGGCAAGGGGACCCAGGCGGCGCGGCTTCAGGCCACGCGCGGCATGATCCAGCTGTCGACCGGCGACATGCTCCGCGAAGCCCGCGCCAGCGGCTCGCCGATCGGCGAGAAGGTCAAGGCCATCATGGATGCGGGCGAGCTCGTCAGCGACGCGATTGTCACCGCGCTGATCGGCGAACGGCTGGATAGTTGCGCCGGCTGCGGAGCCATATTCGATGGTTTCCCGCGCACCATAGCGCAGGCCGAGGCGCTCGATCTGCTTCTCGCGGAACGCGGCCGCCACCTCGACCATGTGATCGAGCTCGTTGTGGACGAGGAAGCGCTGGTCACGCGCATCACCGGCCGCTTCACCTGCGCCAAGTGCGGCGCGGGCTATCACGACAGTTTCCGTCCGACGAAGGTCGCCGGCGTGTGCGACGTCTGCGGCTCGACCGAGTTCAAACGGCGGCCGGACGACAATGAGCAGACCGTGCGCACGCGCATGGAGGAATATCGCGCCAAGACCGCCCCGATCCTCCCGTTCTACCAAGCGAGAGGATTGGTCCGCCGCGTCGACGGCATGGCTTCTGTCGACGAGGTCGCGGCGCAGATCGACGCGATTCTGGACGCTTCACCGTAAGAGTTGACCTCCCGCTGGGTTGACAGTGATCTCGCCCGCGCACACTTTCGCCGCTCGTTGGATGAGGGACGCCGCTATGCGCGTATTTCTTGCTGTCACGGGTGCCGCCCTCTTCGTGTCGGGACCGGCGCTGGCCCAGGCTCAAAGCCCAAAAGTCACGCAGAACGACGACGGCGACAAGGTCATCTGCAAGTCCGAACGAATCATCGGATCGCATCTGAGCGACCGGGTGTGCCGGACCAAAAGCGATTGGGACGCGGCCCGGTTCAACGACAAGCACACGCTCGATCGGCGCAATGGCGAATTGCGCGCACCGAAGCTCAAGAACAGCGGCGGCTGAGCCCAAGAGCTTAAGAGATGTTGCGCTCTAGTCCGCGGAGCCGCGGGACTCGCCGCTTCGCTCAAGCCGAATGAACCGTAATCCCGGGCGATCTCCATCGCTCGGATAAGCCTCGCTCGATACCTCGGTCCATGATCCAGTGGCGCGCGGGTCGTCGATGAAGGTGTCGCCCGGAACATCGGCGAGCACTTCGGTGAGCTCGATCCTGTCGGCGAGCGGCAGGAACAGGCCGAAAATCCCCGCGCCGCCGATCACCGACACCGGCTCCACGCGCGCCAGCGCGATCGCCTCCTCGACATCGTGCGCGACCTCGGCGCCGTCGGCCTGCCACTCGCGGTCGCGCGTCAATACGATGTGCCGTCGGCCCGGAAGCAGGCCGGGCAAGCTCTCGAATGTCCTGCGGCCCATGACCATGGCGGTGCCCATGGTCAGCGCCTTGAACCGCTTGAGGTCGGCGGGCAGGTGCCACGGCAGCTTGCCGTCGCGTCCGATGACGCCGTTCCGCGCGCGGGCGACGATCAGCGTGATGGGCGGCGGCCTCTCCATGCCCGCACCTGTGCCGGTGTCGCGCGCTCATGCCAAGCGCGCTATTGGCGTCGTATGAGCGAGGCTGAGGCACGGCTGATCGAGGAAGCGGGACGCAGGCTCGGCGCCAAGGCGGTGATCACCGACCTGAAGGAAATCGATCCGTGGGTCAGCGACTGGCGCGGCCGGGTTCACGGCGCGACGCCGGCGATGCTCGCTCCGGCGTCGACCGACGAGGTCGTCGAGATCGTCCGCCTCGCCGCCGAGTTTCGTGTCCCCCTCGTGCCCCAGGGCGGCAATACGGGAATGGCCGCGGGCGCGACGCCGCCGGCTGACGGCTCGGCAATCCTTCTGTCGATGCGGCGCCTGAACCGGATCCGGTCGATCAGCGCTGACAACCATCTCGCGATCGCCGAAGCCGGAGTGATCCTCGCGACCCTTCATGATGCGGCACACGACATTGGCATGCGCTTCCCTCTGACGCTCGGCGCGCGCGGCAGCTGCACCATCGGCGGCCTCGCCTCGACCAACGCCGGCGGCACGCAGGTGCTGAAGTTCGGGACCATGCGCTCGCTGGTCGCGGGCGTCGAAGCCGTGCTTCCCGACGGCTCGGTGCACAGCGGCCTTTCGGGACTCAAGAAGGACAACCGCGGCTACAGCCTCGACCAGCTGCTGATCGGCGCCGAGGGAACGCTCGGCGTGATCACCGCGGTCGCGCTTCGTCTGGTACCGGCGATCGCGGCTCGCGCCGTTGCCTGGGCAGGAGTGGACAGTCCTGCAAAAGCACTCGAGCTGCTCCGCTTCCTCGAGGTGCGAACCGGCAGCATCGAAGGGTTCGAGCTGGTGCCGCAGGATTCGCTCGGCCTGGTGCTCAAGCACATGCCCGGAACCCGAGCGCCGTTGGCCGGATCGCACCGCTGGCACGCATTGATCGAGGCCACGACCGCCGACGCCAATACCGACGTCGCCGCGGAGCTCGAGCGGCTGCTTGGCGCTGCGCTCCAGCAAGGCGTCACCGCCGACGCGGTGCTTGCCGCCAGCGAAGCGCAGGCCGAAGCCTTCTGGAAGCTGCGCGACACCATCTCCGAAGCCGAGCGCGCCGAGGGCCAGACGCTCGCCCACGACATTTCGGTGCCGGTCGCCGACATGCCCGCGTTCATCGCCGACGCCGCGGCCAAGGTCGAAGCCACATTCCCCGGCGTCATCGCCACCGGCTTCGGCCATTTGGGCGACGGCAACATCCACTTCCACGTCCGCGCCGGCACCCACGCCGCGCCCGACTGGTACGACAGCGAGGGCGACAGGATCACGCGCATGGTCGACGACCTCGTCACCGCCGCCGGCGGCTCGATCTCGGCCGAGCATGGCATCGGCCAATTGAAGCGCGCCGAGTTCGCACGGCTCGCGCCGCCCGGCCGCATCCACGCGCTGCGCGCGATCAAGCAGGCGCTCGACCCGCTCGGCATTATGAATCCCGGCAAGCTGGTTCCCTAGCCGCGCCCAACCTGGAGCCGGTCGCTTTCGGCGTCGCTCGGTTCGCCGCCGGTCGCAAGGGTGCGCCGCAGCCGATCCATGTCGACCGCGCCTTCCCAGCGCCCGACGACGATCGTCGCGACGGCGTTGCCGATGAAGTTTGTCAGCGACCGGCATTCGCTCATGAAGCGGTCGACGCCGAGGATCAGCGCCATCCCGGCGACCGGGATTGCCGGCACCACCGACAGCGTCGCCGCGAGCACGATGAAGCCCGATCCGGTGACTCCTGCCGCGCCCTTGGAGCTGAGGATCGCGACCGCCATCAGCAGCAGCTCCTGGCCCCACGTCAGGTGCGTGTTGGTCGCCTGGGCGATGAACAAAGCGGCGAGCGACATGTAGATGTTGGTGCCGTCGAGGTTGAACGAATAGCCGGCGGGGACGACCAGGCCGACGATCGGCTTGGGCACGCCGGCCGCTTCCAGCTTCTCGATCAGCAGCGGCATCGCGCTTTCCGAGCTCGACGTGCCGAGCACCAGCAGCAGCTCGTCCTTGATGTAGCGGATCAGCGCGAAGATCGAGAAACCGACCGCGCGGGCGATCAGCCCGAGCACGATCAGCACGAACAGCAAGGCGGTCGCGTAGAACGTAACGATCAGCTCGGCGAGGTTGGCAAGCGTGCCGATGCCGTACTGGCCGATGGTGAAGGCCATCGCGCCGAACGCGCCGATCGGCGCCGCGTACATCAGGATGCGAACGACGCGGAACACGACCGCGGTGATCGTCCTCAGCGCCTCCAGCAGTCGGTCGCCGCGATCGCCCAGCATCGCCAGCGCGATCCCAAACAGGATCGACACCAGCAGCACCTGCAGGATCTCGCCCGAGGTGAAGGCGCTGAACATCGTGTCCGGGATCATGTTGAGCAGGAACCCCGTGAGCGTCGTTTCGTGCGCCTTGCTGACGTAGGTCGCGACCTTGCTCGTATCGAGCCTTGCCGGGTCGACGTTGAGCCCGGCGCCCGGCTGGACGACATTGGCGACGACCAGCCCGACCGCGAGCGCCAGCGTCGACACGACGATGAAATAGCCCAGCGCCTTGGCCGCGATCCGCCCGAACGCGCCGAGGTCGCGCATCCCCGCGATGCCGGTGACGACGGTCAGGAAGATCACCGGCGTAATGATCATCTTGACGAGCTTGATGAACCCGTCGCCGAGCGGCTTGAGCGATGCCCCGGCGGCCGGCCACAGCCACCCGACCAGAACCCCCAGCGCGACCGCGACCAGCACCTGGACGTAAAGGCTCTTCCACAGCGGGCGGCGGGCTTCGGTCATGAGGCGGTGCCCCCGCGAAACGCAGCAAACGCAGCGAGCTTACACGCGCGCGCACGTACGCGCGCGAGAGCAGGTTGGGCCGATGCTATGCTCAGAGCTGAGCGGGCAGGTGTCATCCGCCTTTATGTGTCACACCGGGCGGCCTGTAGGACAGGGGTTTGTGAGGTGTGCGATGTGACCGCCTCGGCCCATGACAGACGCAAGGGCGGCGCGGCGGGTTACAGGCTTTTACGCAGTCGGTTGAGCGCAGTCGGCCAATCAGACCAGCGCTCTAGGGATATTGAGTCACCCAGGTTTGAGGATAGGGCGCGACCCAGGCCGGGGGGCGCACCCAAGCGGTGCCTCGGGGCGCAAAATGTGCCCACACTGTTCCGACCCGTTGCATCGCGTCACGGGTCGCGGCATCGCGGCACGAGCCGGGTCCGACGTCGCTTTCGCCGAGCTTGTCGCACAGGTAACGAGCGGTGAGCGATATCCGGTGTCTCAGGATATCGCGATGGGCCGGGATGCTGAGGTCGAGATCGCCGTAGCCCACAACCAATGATGCGCTTTCGACGTTATCCGGCAGCGCGCCATAATGCCCGACGATGACGATTTCGTCGGGGGCAGGCGCGACCACGACCGGCTGGACCACGACCGGCTGGACCACGACCGGCTGGGCCACCACGGGCTGGGTCACCACAGTCTGGGCCAACGCTGGCGACACAGAGGTCAATGCTGCCGCGCCCAGCGTGAGCCTGCGAATGGCCGGCGAAAAGATCAGGACCGACATTGCCGTCCTCCTTGAGTTCGCCCCAGCTCGCTGCCGATTGAGGGCAACCAGCAACCAAACGACAAACGGCATTGTCGCGTTCCGCAATCCGCGATGCGCTAATGTCCGCTTTCCATTCAAAGCAGAGGGCGGGGCCGTCAGACCCTTCGCTATTGCTTGGGGTCTTGCTTATGGCGCGCCCGGCAGGATTCGAACCTGCGACCTCAAGCTTAGAAGGCTCGTGCTCTATCCAACTGAGCTACGGGCGCGCGTACGCCTGAACTAACCGGAATTGACGCGGAGCGGAACCGCGCTAGGCGCTCTTGCATGAGGGAGGGTGTGAGGAAGGTCGAGGCGCACGCGCTCCACGGCGCGCACTTCCGCTACTTCGATTTCCTGCTGGTTGCGTTCGTCGTCGTCCTCCTGCTGTCGAACGTGATCGGTGCCGAAAAGCGCTCGTTCGTGGCTGTCCCCGGCATCGGCGCCTGGCCGTTCGGCGCCGGCATCCTGTTCTTCCCGATCTCCTACCTGATCGATGACGTGATGACCGAGGTCTACGGCTACGCCCGCGCGCGGCGCGCCATCTGGACCGGGTTCGCCGCGCTCGCCTTCATGGCTCTGATGGAATGGACCGTCGTCCATCTGCCGGTCGCTCCGGGATGGACGGGCCAGGCGGCGTATGAACGCGTGTTCGGCTCCGGATGGCGGATCATCCTGGCCTCGATGGCTGCCTTCTTCGTCGGCGACTTCGTCGAATCCGTCACCATGGCCAAGCTCAAGATCTGGAGCCGCGGCCGGCGCCTGTGGCTGCGCTTCTGGGGCAGCACGATCGTCGGCGAGGGGATCGACAGCCTGATCTTCTACCCAATTGCGTTCCTCGGCATGGCCGATTGGCCGGCGAACACGATGCTGGAAGTGATGCTCAGCCAGTTCGTCCTGAAGGTCGGCTGGGAAGTGCTTCTGACGCCGGTGACCTATGCGGTGGTCGGCTGGCTCAAGCGCAGGGAAGGCGTCGACGTGTACGACGTCGGCACCAACTTCACGCCGTTCAGCGCGGACGTCTAGGCGTTCACCGTCTCCAGCAGCCCCTCGAACAGGCGTCGGCCATCGGTGCGGCCGTGCGCCGGCTCCACCACGCGCTCGGGATGGGGCATCAGGCCGAGCACGTTTCCGCTGTCGTTGAGGATGCCGGCGATCCGCCGCGCGGAGCCGTTGACCTCGTCGAGATAGCGGAAGGCGATGCGGCCTTCGCCCTCGAGCCGATCGAGCGTCGCTTCGTCCGCCTGGTAATTGCCGTCGTGGTGCGCAACCGGGAAGACGATCTCCTCCCCGGCATCGTAATTGGCGGTGAACAGGCTCTGGCTGTTCTCGACCCGCAGCGGCACCTCGCGGCAGACGAAGCGAAGCGCGGCGTTGCGCATCAGCGCGCCCGGCAGAAGCCCGGCCTCGGTCAGCACCTGGAAGCCGTTGCAGATGCCGATCACCGGCACCCCGCGGGCGGCTGCATCCGTGACCGCGCGCATGATCGGCGAACGCGCCGCCATCGCGCCGGAGCGCAGATAGTCGCCGTAGGAGAAGCCGCCGGGGACGCCGACGAAGTCAACGCCCTCGGGCAGCGCGCTCTCCTTGTGCCACACCATCGCCGGCTTGCGCCCGGTCACCTGCTCCAGCGCAACGGCGAGGTCGCGGTCGCAGTTGGAGCCGGGGAAGACGATGACGGCGGTCTTCATGCGTCCTCGAGCCGCTCGATGCGGAAATTCTCAATCACCGTGTTGGCGAGCAATTTGCGGCACATGTCCTCGATCGCCGCATCATCGGTGCCGTCGGCAAGGTCGAGCTCGATCAATTTCCCGGCGCGGACGTCGTTGACGCCGGAGAAGCCCAGCCCCTCGAGCGCGTGGTGGATTGCCTTGCCCTGGGGGTCGAGGACCCCGGTCTTGAGGGTGATGAACACGCGCGCCTTCATGAGGTTCGTCCCGTCGGTTGACCGCTGCTGCCGGCGCTATGGCTAGCGCGCCGTTCAGCGGCAAGTTTTACGGTCTGTTTACCTTGTTCGGCGACAATCAGCCACGCGCCGGTCAGAACTTCACCGGCCTGTGGGAGGAGTTCGGGATGGTCGGCGGTATTTCAATCGCGATGTTCATCGCGCTGGTCGGCTGGGGCGGGAGGTATTTCGGCTGGACCGATCCGGACGGCAAGGTCCAGCTCGCGCTGGTCACCGCGTTCATCCTCGGCATCATCGGCGGTTTCAAATCGAGAGGCTGACCTTGGGCTAATAGCCGCTCAGCTGCGCCACCCGCTCGCGGTGGTAATAAACATCCCCGAACAGCTCGCCGAGCACCGCCTCGCGCTTCATATAGAGGCCGATGTCATGCTCGTCGGTCATGCCGATCCCGCCGTGCATCTGCACGCCCTCGCGCACCGCTAGGTTGGCGACGTCCGCGGCCTTGGCCTTGGCGACCGACACGTAGAGCTCGGCGCCGTCGTCATTGCTGTCGAGCAGCTGCGCCGCCTTGAACGCGGCCGCGCGGGCGATCTCGATCTCGGCATAGAGGTGCGCGGCGCGGTGCTGGAGCGCCTGGAACTCGCCGATCGCCTTCCCGAACTGCTTGCGCTGCTTGAGATAATCGAGCGTCATCGCCGACGCGCCGCTTGCGACCCCGACCAGCTCGGCGGCGGCCCCGGCACTCCCTGCGGCAAGCGCGTCTGACAGCGGCCGCCAGCCGCCGTCGACCTCGCCGATCACGGCATCGGCGTCGAGCGCGACATTGGCGAACGTCAGCCGCGCCGCCTTCGAGCTGTCGACCAGCGCGACATTCTCGACCTCCACGCCAGCCGCGTCCTTGGGTACCGCAAAGAGCGTAATCCCATCGCGCTCGCCGGGGCTGCCGCCGGTCCGCGCGGCGGTAATGATCATGTCCGCCGATGCGCCCTGGACGACGAACTGCTTGGCGCCGTTGAGCACGAAGCCATTGCCCTGCCGCTTGGCCTCGAGCGCGATCCGCTCCGGGGCGTGCCGCGGGCCTTCGTCGACCGCGAGCGCAAGCACCGCTTCGCCCGACAGGACGGCGGGGAACCAGCGGTCGGCGTGGGCGGTCTCTGCGATCGCCCGCGCGCCGGCCACGGCGGTGCCGAGGAAGGGTGACGGCGTCAAATTGCGGCCGATCTCTTCCAGCACCAGCGCCGCCTCGGTCGCCCCGAGGCCGAGCCCGCCGTGGCTTTCCGGGATGCAGATTCCAGTAAGCCCAAGCTCGGCGAACTGCTTCCACAGCGCATGCCCGAAACCGTCATCGCAGCCGATCTCGCGCCAGTGCCGCAGCTGCTTGTCGGGACCTCCCTGCTCACGGAGGAAGCTCGCCGCCGTCTCCTGCAGCATCTTCTGGTCGTCGCTCAGCAGCGTCACGTCAGGCGCCGGGGAGCCGGAGGATGTGCTTGGCGACGATGTTGAGCTGGATTTCGCTGGTCCCGCCCTCGATCGAGTTGCCCTTCGACCGCAGCCAGTCGCGCGCCGGCTTGCCGCCTTTGCTGCGCTCGCTGTCCCATTCGAGCGCGTCCGATCCGCCGGCCGCCATGACCAGCTCGTTGCGGCGCTTGTTGAGCTCGGTCCCGGCATATTTCATCATCGACGGCGACGCGGGATGCGCTTCGCCCGCCTTCCACATCGCCGCGAAGCGCTCGCTCATCGCCGCGAAAGCGAGCGCGTCGACGTCGAACGCGGCGATCTCGGCGCGCAGCAAGGGGTCGGCCGGCTTGACTGTGGCGCCGAGCGTCACGCTCGCCCCGCCAACGCCCAACCCCATCCCGGCGATCATCTCGCGCTCGTGGCCGAGGAGATATTTGGCGACGTCCCAGCCCTTGTTCACCTCGCCGACGATCTGGTCCTTGGGCACCTTCACGTCATCGAAAAAGGTCTCGCAGAAGGGCGAATTGCCGCTGATCAGCAGGATCGGCCGGGTCGACACGCCGGGCGTCGCCATGTCGAACAGCAGGAAGCTGATCCCGCCTTGCTTGGACTCGGTCGAGGTGCGCACGAGGCAGAAGATCCAGTCGGCCTTGTCGGCGTAGCTGGTCCACACCTTCTGGCCGTTGACCAGCCAATGGTCGCCCTTGTCCTCGGCCTTCGTTTGCAAGCCCGCGAGGTCCGAACCGGCGCCGGGCTCCGAATAGCCCTGGCACCAGCGGATTTCGCCGCGCGCGATCTGCGTCAGATAATGCTTCTTCTGCTCCTCAGTGCCGAACGCGAGCAAAGCCGGCCCGAGCATCGAGATGCCGAAGCTGGTCAGCGGCGGTCTGGCGCCGATCCGCTGCATCTCTTCCTTGAGGACTCTCGCCTCAGCCGCCGACAGCCCACCGCCGCCATACTCCTTCGGCCAGTCGGGCACGGTCCAGCCGCGCTCTGCCATTGCCTCCAGCCAGCGCCGCTGGGCATCGGATTGGAAGCTCCAGTTGCGCCCGCCCCAGCAGGCGTCGGCCTCGGAGCGCATCGGCGTCCGCATCTCCGCCGGACAATGCACCTCGAGCCAGGCGCGGGTTTCCGTCCGGAAGCTGTCGAGGTCGGTCATCGTCTTTCCCAATTCGGGCGAAACGCAGCGAACGCAGCGAAGCTACACGTGCGCGCGCTCACGCGTACCTGCGCGAGGCCCTGACCGCTGACACTCGACGAGCGATTTGAGGATACGGCCATGGCGCGCTGCCAAGCACGGCCGGTCCGAATAGGAAAGCGAAAAGGCGGCTGCGCCAATGTCCGCTCTAGACCCATTGCGGACACCAGCGCGTGCAGGCTTCGTCGGGAGTGATTGGCCCGCTGCGTGCTACTGCCAGCGGAACCAGTCGTTCGCCTTGGGCCGCGACAGGAAAAACATGATCACAACAACGGCCAAGCCGGAAAGGAGCGCTGACAGGAGAAATCCTATCGCCAGAATGCCGAAGACAAATCCGACAAAGCTCCAGCCCAAAAAAGCCAATCGAGCCCAGCTCATGCCCTTGAGCACTGCCACGCCGCAGAAGGCCAGGACGAAGCCATTGATCACGCCGAATATCTCTCGGGCTTGCAGCGGAAAGGGACTGCTCGACAGCAACTGCACGGCCTGTGGATTCGTGTGCATCGTGGCCGAGGAGTAAACGCCAAGCAGTGAAGTCACCACTAGCCACCAGCCAACAATCGTTACGGAAAGCGGACGCATAACTGACCCTCCAATCCGAGCAGGTCCCAACTGCCTCCGCAGCCCTTAAATTATCGTTGCCTTTCCTCCTCATTCCCGCGACCTGAAAACCAAAATGACGTAGTGCCTAAGGTCTGCTTTCCAGCCAAAGCAGATATTAGACGGACGTTAGCTCTTTGCGCAGTAAGGCGATTTATGGTCCTGTTGATTGCCGCGTTTTTGGCCGGTGGTGCCCTTCCATCGACTCCCTACGGGTCTGCTGACGCGGAGGCGTGGTCGCGGTTGTTGAGTGCCCGATGTCCAAGCCACAAAATATACGAATGGATTTCGCCGGGCGTAGAGTCCGATTTGCTTGACGATTTCGCAGCCAAGCTGCCGCGCCGACAAAGCCTTACCTACGTTCGCCTCGCAAACGTCGCCAAAGTGTGCGGCGTCGCTGATCGCTGGGGTCAGTCGTGTGACGTCAATGTAAAGAGGCACGCGTTGCGTGAGATAGGACTGCTTGGGAGCTTTGCTGGGTTCGCTTGCTCCCGAGCCGTCTGCACTGACTTTTCTGACTGCGACGTACCGCGGAGACATTAGCCCGAACGTCAGCTTTCCACCCATTGCGGACATTCGGCGGTTGGTCCAACGTGGGACGCAGATGAAGACCGCTCTGCTGATCATCGGCATTCTCGCCCTCCTCATGGGCCTGCTATGGGTCGGCCAAGGCATTGGTGTCGTCCATTGGCCCGCATCGGGCTTCATGATCGACCAGCGGCCGTGGGCAGTTCGCGGCACGATCCTCGCCGCCGTCGGCCTCATCCTCATCGTTTGGTCGCGCAGGCGATAGCTTCAGCTCGCGGTCGGCCCGAATTCGAGTCCCTCGTCAATGCGGCCGAAGGTCATGGCGGCGAGATCCTTCACGTAATGCTGCGGCACGCGCCACGGCTGGCGGTCGCCCTGCCCAGGGAGGGTTTCGGCGGCGCGCTCAACATAGCCCGAGCTCAGCTCCATGATCGAGCGGCGCTCCAGGTTTGCGGGCTGATGGGCAATGCTGGTCGTAAAGCCCTTGCGATCCATGAGGTTCAGCAGGCGGCAAACCGAGCGCGCAGTGAGGTCCGCCCGGAGAGTCCACGACGCGTTGGTGTAGCCGAATGCGACGAACAAATTGGGAACCCCGCTCAGCATCATGCCCTTGTAGATGAAATGCTCAGCGGGCCTGACCGCTTCGCCGTCGACCTCGAGCTCGATGCCGCCGAGTAGACGCATATTGAGGCCGGTCGCGGTGACGACGACGTCGGCGCGGATCGTCTCGCCGCTCTTGAGCCGCAGGCCCTGGGGAACGAAACGCTCGATCTCGCCGGTCGCGATGGCGGCCTTGCCACCGGAGATGGACGCGAACAGGTCCCCGTCGGGGATCAGGCACAGCCTTTGATCCCACGGATCGTAGCGCGGGCTGAAATCGCGCTCGACCGGATAGCCGGCGGGGAGCGCCTCGCGCGCCTTGTCGCGGATCCACTCCGCCACGCGCTGCGGCGCGCGCCGGGCCCGGCCGAACATCGAGATCGTCATCAGGATGTGCTTCCAGCGGATCAGCGCCGCCGGGAGCCATTTCGCCATGGAATCGCGGGCGGGGGCGGCGACGATGTAGCTCGGCGAGCGCTGGACCATCGTCACGCTCGCGGCCTGATCCGCCATCGCGGGAACGAGCGTGACCGCGGTCGCGCCGCTGCCGATCACCGCGACGCGCTTTCCGGAATAGTCGAGGTCCTCGGGCCAGAATTGGGGATGGACGATGTGGCCTTTGAAATCCGCCTCGCCTGGCCACTCGGGCTGGTGCCCTGCCGCGTAGTCGTAATAGCCGCTGGCGAGGTAGAGGAAGCGGCAGCTGAAGGCGCCGTGGTCGGTCTCGACCGTCCAGCGCGCGTCCGCCGACGACCAGCGGGCCGTGGCGACATGCGTATTGAAGCGGATCTTGTCGAAGATGCCGAATTCGCGCGCGGTGTCCTCGACATATTGGCGGATCGCTTCGCCGCCGACGATCGCTTGGGGCCCGCGCCACGGCCGGAACGGGAAGCCCAGCGTGTACATGTCGGAATCGGAGCGCACGCCCGGAAAGCGGAACAGGTCCCACGTCCCGCCGATCCGCGCCCGCGATTCGAGGATCGCGAAGCTCTTGCCGGGGCAGCGCTGCTGGAGCCGGAAAGCGGCGTCGATGCCGGAGATTCCGGCGCCGACGATCAGCACGTCGACCTCCTTATTTACCTTCATGTCAGGAAAGTGGCACAGCAGGCTTGTTTCGCGCAATGCCGCGGCTTAGCGGCCACAGCCGGAGACCCGCCATGGAAGACCTGATGGACAAGCCGACGACCAGTCCGATTTCGACCCGCAAACATGGCGACGTGCTGATCGTCCTGTCGAACAACCCCCCGGTGAATGCGCTAGGCGCGGCGGTGCGGCAGGGCCTGGTCGACGCGATCGAGCAGGCCGAAGCCGACGACAGCGTGAAGGCGGTGGTCATCGCATGCGAGGGCCAGACCTTCTTTGCCGGCGCCGACATCACCGAATTCGGCAAGCCGCCGGTCATGCCGTGGCTGCCGCAGGTCGTGGACCGCATCGAGGCGTGCGCCAAGCCGGTCGTCGCCGCGATTCACGGCACCGCGCTCGGCGGCGGGCTCGAGGTCGCGCTGGCCTGCCACTACCGCGTCGCGGTGCCGTCGGCGAAGCTCGGCACGCCCGAGGTCAAGCTTGGCCTGCTGCCCGGCGCGGGCGGGACTCAGCGGCTGCCACGCGTTGCCGGCGTCAAGAAGGCGCTCGAGATGTGCGCGACCGGCAATCCGATCGGCGCGAAGGAAGGTTTTGCCTGCGGGCTGGTCGACCGGCTGGTCGAGGGTGAATTGATCCCGCACGCGGTCGGCTATGCCGAGGAGGTGCGCGATATCCGGCCGCTGCCCCGGAGCAGCGAGCGCCAGGACAAGCTCACCGAGTGCGATCCCGCGGTGTTCGACGAATTCCGCAAGGAGAACGGGCGAAAGTTCCGCGGCTTCGAAGCGCCAGAAGCGAACATCAAGGCGGTCAAGGTCGCCTGCGAGAAACCCTACAGCGAGGGCGCGATCGAAGAGCGCAAGCTGTTCATGGAGCTGATGAGCGGCACGCAGGCCAAGGCGCAGCAATATTTCTTCTTCGCCGAGCGCAAGGCCAACAAGATCGAGGGGCTGCCCGAGAACACCGAGCCGCGGCCGATCAACAGGGTCGGCGTGATCGGCGCCGGGACCATGGGCGGCGGCATCTCGATGAACTTCCTGTCGGCCGGCATTCCGGTGACCATCGTCGAGATGGGGCAGGAGGCGCTCGACCGGGGCACGGGGCTGATGCGCAAGAACTACGAGGCGAGCGCGGCCAAGGGGCGGCTGACCACCGAGCAGGTGGACAAGGCGATCGGGCTGCTTTCTCCGACGCTGGACTTCAACGCGCTCGCCGACTGCGACCTCATCATCGAGGCGGTCTACGAGGACATGGACGTCAAGAAGGAGGTGTTCGGGCGGCTCGACAAGATTGCCAAACCGGGCGCGATCCTCGCCTCCAATACGTCCTACCTCGACATCAATGAGATCGCGGCCAGCATCTCGCGGCCCGGCGACGCCGTGGGCATGCACTTCTTCTCACCCGCCAACGTCATGAAGCTGCTCGAGGTTGTGCGCGGCGACAAGACCGCGCCCGACGTGCTTCTGACCGCGATGCAGCTCGGCAAGAAGATCCGCAAGGTGCCGGTGGTCGCGGGCGTCTGTCACGGTTTCATCGGCAACCGCATGCTGATGCCGCGCCAAATCGAGGCGACCAAGCTGCTGCTCGAAGGCGCGTCGCCCGAACAGGTCGACCGCGTCCATGTCGAGTTCGGGATGCCGATGGGGCCGTTCCAGATGGCCGACCTCGCCGGCGTCGACATCGGCTGGCACCGCGACCCCAACCGCATCGAAAACATCCGCGACGCATTGTGCGCGATTGACCGCTGGGGGCAGAAGAAGGGCGCCGGCTTCTACGATTATGACGACAAGCGCCGCCCCAGCCCGTCGCCGGTGGTCCAGAAGATCATCGAGGATTTCGCCGCGAAACAGGGCGTCGAGCGGCGCGAGATCAGCGACCAGGAGATCGTCGAGCGCACGCTCTACTCTATGGTCAACGAGGGCGCGAAGATCCTCGAGGAAGGAATCGCCCAGCGCGCGTCCGATATCGATGTCGTCTGGGTCTACGGCTACGGCTGGCCGGTCTATCGCGGCGGCCCGATGTTCTGGGGCGATACCGAAGGCCTCGACAAGATCGTCGACGGCCTGAAGCGCCAGGAACAGCGGATGAAGCCCGACTTCAGCTTCTCACAGCTGCTGCTCGACAAGGCCGGGAAGGGCGAGCGCTTCACCCGCTAGGCAGCGTTCGAACCTTTGAGCCGCTCTATCGTTTTCCGGACTCAACCGGAGACGAAGTCATGGCAGACCGCGCGATCGAGGCCCGCGAGCAAAAACCGCTGCTTCGCTATTCGAACGTCGCCGTCACCTTTCACTGGCTGGCCGTGGCGCTGGTCTTGTTCCAGATCTGGCTCGGCCTCAGCTTCGCCGACCTGGCCGAGGGACCGCAGCGCGCAAACCTGTTTATCTGGCACCGGACAGTCGGCGCGGTCATCCTTTTGCTGGTCCTCGCTCGGCTGACCTATCGCCTGCTGAACCCGCCGCCACCCTATCCGCCCGAGCTTCCCCGCTGGGAGCGGGTCGCGGGCACCTGGAATCATCGCTTGTTCTATCTGCTGCTGATCGCGATGCCGATCGGCGGGTTCGTCGCCGTATCCGGTCTAACGCCGCGACCGACGATCACTTTGCTCGGCGGAATTGCCATTCCCAAGCTACCGGGCATTTCGAAGGAACTGGGCGAGCTTGCCGCGGCCGTCCATTCGGCGGCGGCCTGGCTGCTCATCGCCCTGATCGCGCTTCATGCCGCGGCGGCGCTGAAGCACCAGTTCTTCGACAGGAATCGCGCGTCTGGGCGGATGCCGCCGTTCAAGAGCCCCGCCGACGAGCCGGTGGTCATCGGGCAGGGCGCTCGTCGCCAAGCAGGCTGAGCATCGCGAGCGCGGCCGCGGCGACGGCGGCGCTGGTGATGAACGTCGCGCTGCTGCCCTCCCGGTCCCACAGCCATCCGGCGCCGACGCTCGCGAGAAGCCCTGCGATGCCGGTCACGAACCAGAAAGCGCCGAAGCTCGTCGCGCGCAGCGGCTCGGGCGCGCTGTCGGCGATCATCCGCGCGAAGATGCCCTGCGTCAGCGCCATGTGCGCGCCCCAAAGGGCCGTGCCGATAACCAGCCCGGCAAAACCGGCGGTTTCGGCCAGCACGAGGTTGCCGGCGATCAGCACGACCATGCCGACCATCAGGATATTGCGCGGGCTCATCCGGTCGCTGAGCGCGCCGGCCGGGTAGGCGAGCGCGACATAAGCGAGGTTGAAGATTGCCAGCGTCAATGGCGACATGGCTTCGCTGAGCCCGATGTCGATCCCCTTGAGGATCAGGAACCCTTCAGAGAAGCGCGCGAGCGTGAACAGGAAACCGACCTGGAGCAGCCGCTTGGTGTTTTTATCGAGGTTTCGAAAACCGGCGAAGAACGGCGATTTCTTGAGCGGCGCGAGGTGCTGCTCGGGCTCGCGGAGCGCCAGCCAGGCGAGCAGGAACGAGATGCCGGCCGGGATCACCGCGATCCAGAACACCGCGCGGATGTCGCTCGCCAGCCACCACATGAGCGCGATGGCCGCCAGCGGCGCAAGCAGCGCTCCCGCAGTATCCAGTGCCTGCCTGAGGCCGAATGCGCGGCCGCGGATCTCGGGCGGCGTCTCGTCGGCGATCATCGCGTCGCGTGGGCTGCCGCGAATGCCCTTGCCGATCCGGTCGGCCAGGCGCGCCGCCATCACCGCCGGCGCGCTCGCCGCCAGCGGGAACAACGGCTTGGACAGTGCCGCAAGCCCGTAGCCGGTCAGGACCCACGGCTTGCGCTTGAGGCTGCGGTCGGAAAGCCGGCCCGAGAAAAGCTTGGCGAGGTTGGCCGTGGCTTCGGCGACCCCGTCGATCGCGCCCAGCGCGGTGGCGGGCAGGCCGAGGACCATGGTGATGAACGCCGGGAGCAGCGCGTGATAGATCTCGCTCGACAGGTCCATGAACAGGCTGACGAAGCCGAGCACCCAGACGTTGCGCGGCAGGGGAGGGCGCGTGGCCATCCAGCGCCATTGCAAGCAACCGCCGACCGGCGCAATCCACTACAAACAACAATATTGCACTTTTTCAAACATTTGTTAGGCTACAAGCATGATTGGGGGATCGTCACCCGAAGCCATTGCCGCGCGGTTCACCGCGGTGGTCCACGCATGGGTCACCGAAGGGCCTGGCGAGCGCACCGACCGCGCCCGGCGCAAGCTGTTGGCGGCGATCGCCGGTCAGGAGCCGGCGACTCTCAACGACGTTGCGAAGACGATCGGGCGCGGTGCGCCCGCGGTCAGCCGCTCGGTCGATGCGCTGGTCCGCGCCGGCTGGGTCGAGCGCACGCAGGACGCGAACAATCGCCGGCGCTTGGCGCTGCGCCTGACCGAGGCCGGCCGCGAACAGATGTCGGCGCGCATCGCCGGCGGGCTGCAGCTCAGGAAAAAGCTCGAGCGCCTCGCGCACAGCGAGCTGCGCGCGCTCGAACGCGCGATCGAAATCCTCGAACGCTGATTTCTAAGGCTAGCCTTTGCGGCGGCGGCGGGTTTCCCAGCCCTTCTTGGCGGCCGCGCTGCGGCTGCGCGAGCGGCCCGACCCGTCGTTTTTGCCGCCCTTGTCCTGCTTGTTGACCGTGGCCCAGGCGCGGCTTTCCGCTTCCTTCTTGGAAACTCCGCGCTTCTCGTAGCTTTTCTCGATATGCTCGGCCTTGCGATCCTGTTTGCCGGTGTACGCACCGCGGGGCATGGTCCATCTCCTCGATTTGCGACTGGGTGTTAAACGCGTGAAGGATGGAAGGCGTTGCCATGCTGCATTGCAACATTGACCGCTTTTCACTATGTGAGCGCCACAATCTTTCCGGAAAAACTGAATCATGAACCTCCGCAACGTGGCGATCATCGCCCACGTCGATCACGGCAAGACGACCCTTGTCGACCAGCTCTTCCGCCAGTCGGGCACGTTCCGCGACAACCAGCGGGTCGAGGAGCGGGCGATGGATTCGAACGACCTCGAGAAGGAGCGCGGGATCACCATCCTCGCCAAGTGCACGAGCGTCGAATGGGCCCCGGCGGGCGCGAAATCCGCGACCCACATCAACATCGTCGACACGCCCGGCCACGCCGACTTCGGCGCCGAGGTCGAGCGCATCCTGTCGATGGTCGACGGGGTGATCCTGCTGGTCGATGCCGCCGAAGGGCCGATGCCGCAGACCAAGTTCGTCACCGGCAAGGCGCTGGCGCTCGGCCTTAGGCCGATCGTCGTCGTCAACAAGATCGACCGCCCTGACGCCCGCCCGGCCGAAGTCCTCGACGAGATCTTCGAATTATTCCTCAACCTCGACGCCAGCGACGAGCAGCTCGACTTCCCGACGCTCTACGCGTCCGGCCGCGCGGGTTATGCCGGGACCACCGACGACGTGCGTTCGGGCGACCTGACGCCCTTGTTCGAAACCATCGTCAGCCATGTGCCGCCGCCGCGGGTCGACGCCGGCCCGTTCCGCATGCTCGCCACTTTGCTCGACCGCGACCCGTTCCTCGGCCGTATCCTCACCGGCCGCATCGAGAGCGGCAGGCTCACCACCAACATGCCGATCAAGGCCTTGGACGTGAACGGCAATGTCGTCGAGGAAGGCCGCGCGACCAAGGTCTTCGCCTTCCGCGGCCTCGAGCGCGTGCCCGTCGACAGCGCCGAGGCGGGCGAGATCGTCGCCATCGCCGGCCTGATCAAGGCGACCGTCTCCAACACCTTCGCCGACCCGTCGGTGCAGGCGCCGCTGCATGCGCGGCCGATCGACCCGCCGACCCTGGCGATGAGCTTCTCGGTCAACGACAGCCCCTTCGCCGGCCGCGACGGCGACAAGGTCCAGAGCCGGGTCATCCGCGAGCGGCTCGAGCGCGAGGCCGAGGGCAATGTCGCGATCCGCGTCACCACTGCCGCCGACAACGACAGCTTCGAGGTCGCCGGCCGCGGCGAGCTCCAGCTCGGCGTGCTCATCGAGACCCTGCGCCGCGAAGGCTTCGAGCTCGGCATCAGCCGCCCCCGCGTGCTCTTCCGCGACGGCCCGAGCGGCCGCGAGGAGCCCTACGAAACCGTGGTCGTCGACGTCGACGACGAATTCTCCGGCACGGTCATCGACAAGATGGCGCTGCGCAAGGCGGAGATGACCGACATGCGCCCGTCGGGCGGCGGCAAGACCCGGCTGACCTTCAGCGCGCCGAGCCGCGGCCTCATCGGCTACCACGGCGAGTTCCTGTCCGACACGCGCGGCACCGGCATCATGAACCGCCTGTTCGAGCGCTACGGCCCGTACAAGGGCGCGATCCAGGGCCGCCAGAACGGCGTCCTCATCTCGATGGAGCAGGGCCCCGCGGTCGCCTACGCCCTGAACATGCTCGAAGACCGTGGCGTGCTGTTCGTCTCGCCCGGCGAGATGCTCTACGAAGGCATGGTCGTTGGCGAGAACGCCAAGACCCAGGACCTCGAGGTCAACCCCCTGAAGTCCAAGCAGCTGACCAACTTCCGCGCGTCCGGCCCCAAGGACGAAGGCATCCGCCTGACCCCGCCGAGACGCATGAGCCTCGAGCAGGCGATCGCCTACATCCAGGACGACGAGCTGGTCGAGGTCACGCCCAAGGCGGTGCGGATCAGGAAGCGGTTTTTGGATCCTCATGAAAGGAAGCGGGCTTCGCGGCAGAGCGAGGCGGCTTAGCTCAGGAGCGCCCGAGCATAAGGGAGCGTTTGCATAGCAAACGTGAGCTTATGTCGAAGAGCGCGCGAATGTCGGCCGACCACCAGCCGCTGGGCTGAGTGGATCGACGTCACGGGATTTACTCCCGTGATGGCTTCCCAATACGGAGATTGCTCGCCAAGGTGCTGATGCTCGGGCGGGAGAGTGTTGTGCCTTCGGGCGGTTTATTTACCGAATATTTTTTGAGCGAAGGTGTCCAGCAGAGTGCTAGCTGGCTTGCAATCGACGATGCCACCGTTGCGGCTTTGCGAGCCGAACTCGCGAGCCTGGTCGGCGATTTCCAGGGCCGCCGCTCGCCTAACGAGGCGGAAACCGAGCGCGATTTAATTGAGCCGGTCCTGCGCCTGCTCGGCTGGACCGATTTTTTGCCCCAGCAGACCGCAGCGAAGAAGGGCCGCAGCGACGTCCCGGATTACCTGCTTTTTGCGAGTGCGACAGCGAAAGCCAGCGTCGCGCCTCTGCCATCGAACGAAAAATATAAGTTCGGCGCCTCCATTCTCGAAGCCAAGGCGTGGGAGCTTGCGCTCGACAAGCCAAATGGGCGCGAAGGCACGCCGTCCACCCAGTTGCTGCGTTATCTTGGGCGAGTCGAAGTCGAGTCAAACGGGGCAATCCGCTTCGGAATACTGACCAACGGCCGGCTCTGGCGTCTCTACGATCAGAAGGGTCGTACTTCTCGGCTAGAAGCGTTCGTCGAGATCGACCTATTCGAGGCGCTCGGATTGCTCGTTCCTGCCGAAGAGCGCACCGGTTCGGACCCAGCGCGCGCCGATCACCTGCTGCGCCTTTTTCTGTGGCTGCTCGGCCGCGATGCGTTTCAGGCCGCACCGTCTGGCCGAACCCGGCTTGAACAGGCGATCGCCGACAGCCGCAGTTTCGAAGCCCGCGTTACCGACCAGCTCGCCGACACGGTGTTCGATCCCGTCTTCCCTGGTCTCGCTAACGCGCTTGCAGCCGCCGATCCGGAGCGGCCGGAAGAGATCGGCACGGGCTATCTCGCTGAGGTTCGCGAAGCGGCGCTAACCTGGCTCTATCGTTTGCTGTTCGTCCTCTACGCCGAGGACCGCGACCTGATTCCTACGCGCCGCTGGCACGGCGGCTTGAGAGCAATGCGCGAGCAGATCGCCCAAGCGCTCGACAGCGGCAGCGGACTTAGTAGCTTCCCCGAGCATGACGGAGATCTGCGCCGGATGTGGCAGCGGATCGACAACGGCGACGAGGGGCTTCGGCTGCCGCCATACAACGGAGGGCTGTTCAAGCGAGTGCGCTCGCCGCTGCTTGAACGCGCGCTGATCCCCGACCGCGATTTCGCTCTGCTTCTGGACCCGCTATCGCGTGAGCGTACCGGCGCCTCACCCCGCCTGATCAACTACCGCGATCTCAACGTCCAGCATCTCGGTTCCGTTTACGAGCGGTTGCTCGAATTTGACCTCGTCGAAGAAGATGGACGCATCGTCGCGCGACCGCAGGCATTCGCCCGAAAGACCAGCGGCAGCTACTACACGCCCGAAGAGCTGGTTGGTCTTGTTCTTCGGCGAGCTGTCGGACCACTCTTGCAGGAACGGCGCGCGGCCTTCGAACAGACATCGGAACGCCTTCGAGCCGACCGCCGGCCAATTGATGAACGCCGGCGCGAGCTGCGCGTGGTCGATCCGGCAAACGCGTTCCTCGACCTCAAGATTTGCGATCCCGCCATGGGTTCCGGCCACTTCCTCGTCAGCTTGGTTGATTACCTCGCAGACGAGGTGATGAAGGCCACCGAAGAAGCGGCCTTCATGGCTGAATGGTGCGATTACGAATCACCGCTGCTTGAGCGACTATCTTCGATCCGCGACCGCATCGAAGCTGAGGCGAAGGAGCACGGTTGGGCTGTACACTCCGAGCAGCTGGTCGACCGCCAGCTGGTCCGGCGGATCATCCTCAAGCGGGTCGTCCACGGCGTCGATAAGAATCCGATGGCGGTCGAGTTGGCGAAGCTCAGCCTATGGCTGCACACCTTCACCGTCGGCGCACCTCTCTCTTTCCTGGACCACCATCTGCGGATCGGCGACAGTCTGTTCGGTGAATGGGTGCGTCCCGCGCTCGATCGCTTCGCCGAGGTCGGCCTATTCAAAAGTCAGGCCGTCCAGACTGCCGAGCTTGCGATCGGCGAGATGCAGCAGATCGAAGAGTTAACTGATGCAGACATCGCCGAGGTCAACCGGTCGGCGGAAACCTATGATTCGATGAAGTCCGATACCGCCGAGCTTCGCCAACTTTTGAACGTCTTGCAGGGATTCCGCTGGATCGGCCAATCAACCGAAAAGGCACGAAAGGACGCAAAGCAGCTGCGCAAGGAAGCAGACCGGCTGGCGCTTTCCGATCCGAAGGCTTCGGCTGCCAAGGACGCGCAAGCGGCCAAGCTGCGCCGGCGCAGTATGGCGCTCGAGGCGCTGCTGGAAGGTGAGTTCGGCGAACCCGGCGCGGCAATCGACCAGTGCTACGGGCGGATTGGCGATCCCGATCCAGCGAGGGCGCAGATCGCCGAAGCTATTGCAGTCGCGCAGGACAGCAATTTCCTACACTGGCAGGTCGCCTTCCCCGGTGTGTGGCGCGACTGGGCGAGCCGAACCTCGCCTGGGGGGTTCGACGCCGTGATTGGCAATCCGCCGTGGGACCGGCTCAAGATGCAAGAGGTCGAATGGTTTGCGGCACGCAAGCCGGAAATCGCCTACGCCACCCGCGCCGCCGACCGCAAGCGGATGGTCGAGGAGTTAAAGGACGCGAACGATCCGCTTGCCGACGACTACGATCGCGCCAGCCGGTTCGCGGGAATGGCGGCGCGTATGGCCGGACTGCCACCGGCGCGGGGCGGGCAGTATCCGTTGCTCGGCGGCGGCGACGTTAATCTCTATTCGCTATTCGTCGAGCGGGCGGCGCGCCTAGTGAAACCGAATGGGCTGGTCGGCTTGCTGGTGCCGAGCGGCATCTCTGGCGATCTCAATGCCAGCGCCTTTTTCCGCTCCATCAGCACCACCGGAAGGCTCGGCTCTCTCCTCGATTACGAAAATCGAGGCATCTATTTTCCTGACGTGCACCGCTCATTTAAATTTAGCGTCCTGTGCTTCGGCGGCGAGACTCGGTCGTTCAATGCGGCCGAATGCGGCTTCTTCCTTACGTCCACGGATGACGAGAAACTGGCCGCACAGACCTTCCCTCTAAGTCCGGACGACTTCGCGTCCGTTAATCCTAACAGCGGCACGGCGCCCATATTCCGCAGCCCGCGCGACGCCGATCTTGTCACCGCAATCTACGAACGGGTGCCGGTGCTTGTCGATCACCGTCTGCCCGAGGCCACGCGCCCCTGGCGCGTCCGCTACTTGCGCATGTTCGACATGACTAACGACAGCGGCCTGTTCCACACGGCGGACGAGCTGGAAGCGGATGGCTGGTATCCAGTCGAAATCGGGCGGTGGCGCAAAGGCAAGGCAGAAGCCGTGCCTTTGTACGAAGGCAAGATGATCCAGGCGTTCGATCATCGCGCGGCGAACATCGTCATAAACCCTGATAACTTGCACCGACCCGCTCAGCCGCAGCCTGCTTCAGATCAGGAACACGGCGATCCGACGTGGGTGCCGACACCGCAGTTCTTTGTCAAAGCGGAGAACCTGCCAGCCTTGAATCTCCCCGGATACGCACTCGGGTTCAAGGAAATCACCGCACCCACAAACGTTCGCACATTTATCTCGGCGCTCCTCCCTGCTGTGGCCTTTGGAAACAAGGTACCGATCTTCTGCGGCATGCCTAAATACGCGGAGGCCGCCTGCGCCCTCGTCGCAAATTTCAATTCGATCGTATTCGACTACGCCACTCGTCAGAAGGTGCAGGGCCAGACGCTGAACTTGTTCATCGTCGAGCAGCTCCCTGTCCTTTCGCCTGCTTCTTACGAGCGCCGCTTTGGCAAGCTCACCGCCCGTGAGATCGTCGCACGCGAGGTGTTGCGCCTGACCTACACCGCGCATGACATCGCGCCGTTCGCGCGCGACATGGGCCATGTCGATGCCAAGGGCGAGGTCCTGCCGCCTTTCGCCTGGGACGAGGTCGACCGGCGCTAGCGCCGGGCCCGCCTCGATGCGCTCTACTTTCACCTCTATGGCATCGGAAAGGAGAATGCGGACTACATCCTCTCGACCTTCCCGATCGTCCGCCGCCACGACGAGGCCCAGTTTGACCGTTATCTCACTCGCGACCTCATCCTGCATCAAATGGATGCCCTGTCAGCCGGTGACACTGACGCCCTGATCGCGGCCACCTGAGACTTCGTTGCGAGCATTAAGAAACCATTTTCCTACAGCACCCCATTCATGCTTCCAGTGCTCGGATGTGCCCCACACATCCTCCGCCTTCAGAGCTCTGCATGCCGCCGCAGCCGAGTCCGCCCTTCCGCCACCCGCAACCCCGGTCCCGTAGAGGAAGGTCACACCCGCCCGCCGCGCCGCATCGTCAAAAGCGCCGCCTTCCCCTCGGCACAAATCCTACACCCACCGCGCAGCCACCCTCGCGCGCAGGTCATCGGACGCTGCGTTTGTGACTTTCCCCTCGCGTACGCGCGCGCCTACGCCCGCGTTGAGGTGTCAACTTTGCCAACTTCCAGCATGGGCGCGCAGGCCCAACCGTCTCCACGACCGTGAACATTGGGAACATTCGCCGCTCGCGGCGTTAGGGCGCCGTGCGCCTCTCGAAGCTGCATCATCTGCTGATCGGAGCGGTCGTCGCGCTCGCGGTCGTCGTGCCGCTGGGCACTTTCGCCTTCGTCAAGTCGGGGATCTACGATGTCGCGGCGTCGCGGCCCCACACCAAGTTCACCGAGTGGCTCACCCACGAAACGATGATCCACTCGGTCCGCAGCCACGCCAAAGGCATCGAAGCGCCGGGACACGCCAGCGCCGCGCAGGTCGCCGCGGGCTTCTGCCTTTACGAAACGCATTGCGTCGCCTGCCACGGCGCGGCCGCCGTCGCGCGGCAGCAATGGGTGAGCGGGGTCGAGCCGGCGCCGCCCTATCTGGTCGATGCGGCGCGCAGGTGGCGGCCGCGCGAGCTGTTCTGGATCGCCAGGAACGGCATCAAGATGACCGGCATGCCGGCGTGGCGGAACGCGTTGACCGACAGCCAGCTGTGGGATGTCGTCGCGTTCCTCGAAGCCGTGCCGAAGATGAATTCGCAAACCTATGTGCAGTGGCGGGCCGCGCGCTTGTGCGGCGGCGCTATCGGCCGGCCATTTCCACGATGAGCGCCCACTCTTCGTCCCGCACCGGCGCGACCGACAGCCGCGACTGGCGGATGAGCTCCATTTGTCCGAGCTTCGGCTCGGCCTTGATCTCGGCCAGGGTCACTGGGCGGGGCAGGGGCTCGACCGGCTCAACCCGCACCCTGACCCAGTCCGGCGCCTTGGGATCGGGCTCGGCGCCGCGGGTGACGCGCATGATCCCGACCACCGCCTTGTCGGACATGCTGTGGTAGAGGAACGCCTCGTCGCCCGGCTTCATCGCCTTCAAGTGCAGCCGCGCGGCATTGTTGCGCACGCCGTCCCATTCGGTGCCGCCGTCGCGCACCAGGTCGGCCCAACCGTAGCTTTCCGGCTCCGATTTCATCAGCCAGTGGGCCACGCAAATGTCTCCTTTCGGGACCCGCTCGTTAGCGCGCCGGTGAGCCGAGTGAAAGCGGCGATGAGCGGTTCGGTAAGGCTGTGGAAAACTCGAGAAAACTGAACGATTTGAAAGGGTTCCGAATTCCATCCCGAGTCGCGGGCGGTTCACCGACTCTCGCTTGGAGTCGCCGCCGCGGTCCCTTATCTGGTCTGTAGCGATTGAGAGCACGGAGCCCAGGGCGCGTTAGACGCCGGGTTCCAGGGCAAGACGGACGAACTTCCCCGCTGGGTTTCAAGTGCGCTTTACGCGCCTCCAGCGGCCGTTCCTCCGCCTAGGGTAAGGGCAAAAACATAGTGGTAAAGCTTATTGGCGGGCGCGCTGCGTCCGCGATCGTCGGCCTGTTGATGCTGGCGATCAGTTCCAGCGCGAACGCGCAGGCTGCGGTCAGCACGGCGGCGTCGCTGGCGACGCCGGCGGTCGCGACCTTCCAGGTTCAGCCGGCGCAGTCGGTCACGGCCAGGCTTCCGACGTCGATGGCGACCGAGGCGGCGTGGCTCTACAAGAGCGGCTGGCCGCTCTACGCCCTGGTCGACAAATATGCGACCAACGCGGCGCTCGACGGGCAGACCGCCTGCCTTGCGACCGCGGTCTATTTCGAAGCCCGCGGCGAGAGCGTCGAGGGCCAGATGGCCGTCGCTCGCGTGGTGATGAACCGCGCCGCCTCGGGCCGCTATCCGCCGGACTGGTGCAGCGTGGTCAAGCAGCCGGCGCAATTCTCGTTCGTCCGTCACGGCGAGTTTCCGCAGGCGCAAACCGATTCCGATGCGTGGCGCAAGGCGGAAGCCATCGCCGAGCTCGCCGCCGCGAACATCGTGCCGAGCATCGATCCCGACGTCCTGTGGTATCACGCGACCTATGTCGCTCCGTCGTGGGGCCACCGGCTGAGCATGGTCGAGAAGATCGGCGCGCACATCTTCTACCGCGCCTAGTTTGATTAATCTGGAGGGGTAAAGGCGTCCCGGGCGGCAGCGTCCGGGGCGCCTTTTTCATCCCGCCGCAACCGCACCCCGCCTCGGCGATAACCTCGTTCACGAGGGATACGCAGGTGAATCGCTCCCGTGCGACGATCAAGTCACGGATTTTCCGGGGGGAATTTCCGTTTAGTTGTGGGGAGACCGCGCCGGTGCTCAAGATCCTCGTCGTCGAAGATGACAGCCAGCTGGCGGTCACGCTCAAATATCTCGTCGAGGACAATCCGCGCTACCGGGTGATCGCCATTGCCGAGGATTCGGACAGCGCGATCGCCGCCGCCGAAGCGCATGAGCCCGACCTCGTCCTGCTCGACCTGCATCTCGCGCGCGGCTCGACCGGCTTCCCGGTCGCGGTGCGGCTCAACGATCTCGGCATTCCGTGCCTGCTCGTCAGCGGCAAGGCGCCGCGCTTTCCAATGCCCGACCTCGCCATCGGCTGCCTGATGAAGCCGTTCACCGCCGAGGACGTCCACCGCTCGCTGGCCGCCGCCGAGGACCTGCTGCGCGGCCGCGAGGCGTTGCGGCCCAAGATGCCCGACAATTTGACGCTCTACGAGCCGGCCGAGCCGCCGGCCGCGCCCGAGCCCGGCTTCATTCCGTCAAAGCCGTCGCTGAGGACGCGGCTCGAGCATTGGATCTCCAGCCACCACCATTAAAGCCGCATGTAGCCCTTGCGGGGCTCGCGCTCGCCCCAGCTCTCGGCCGAAAGCGGCGCGCCGGCGTCGAGCAGCGCCTGGCGCCGGCCCTTGATCGCCGCATTGCGCTGGACGTCCTCGAACCGCAGCAGATCGTCGATGCACGGGTGGTCGAGGGTCCGCTCGACGAAACCCGCGGTCCGCGGCCAGCGCGCGGCGTCCGGCTCGAAGCCCGCATAAGCCGCATTGCGGAAGAAGCTGGCGATGGCGATGTCGGCAAGGCCGATGTCGCCGAACAGGAAGCCGTCGGGCGGCAGCTCGCCCTCCAGATAGTCGAGTGCGGCAGGCGCGTCCTCGTGCAGCGTCTTGTCGATCCGCGCCTGGTCGCCCGGCTCGCCCCACACCAGAGGATGGACGATCTTTTGGTAAAACAGTCCCCAGATGAACAGGTCGCCGAGCCGCGTGTCGGCATATTCCTCGAGCCAGCGCGCACGAGCGCGGTCCTTCGGATCTGCCGGCAGCAATGGGTGCCCGGGATAGGCCTCGTCGAGATATTCGCAGATCACAGTGGAATCGCTGACTGAGACATCGCCGTCGATCAGCACCGGGATGCGCCGCAGCGGGCTCAGGCGTTCGAACTCGCCGTTGCCGAAGAAGGGCGTGATCGGATCGACCTCGTAGGCCAGGCCCTTGAGGTTGATGCACGCGAGCACCTTGCGGACATAGGGGCTGACGAAGCTCCCGATGATCGTAAGCGGCCGGGTCATGCGTTGCAGGATGCAGCTTGCGCGAGGCCGCGACAAGCGGGCTGGACGCGCCGGAATTGTAGCGCTACATATGTAGCGGACTCAACAAAGGATGTTTGTCATGCGCGCCATCTTGTCCCTATTCGCTGCCGCTTTCGCCGTTACCGCCCCGGCGCTGGCCGCGGAAGTGGTGCCCGTGCCGCAATTCCGCTCGATCGAGTTGCGCGGCGGCGGCGTCGTCACGGTAGTGCCCGGCCCGGCCGAGAGGGTCACGATCGCCGAGGGCAGCAGCCGATTTACGCATATGCGCGTGGACGGCAACGGCAAGCTTCGCATCGACACCTGCGATGAACGCTGCCCGCCGATGTACCGGCTGCGCCTAGTCATCCAATCGCCGCGAGTCCCTGATCTCGCCATCAGCGGGGGTGGGCTCATCACCACCGCGGCGGGCTTTGCGCCGCAAGCACATCTTGCGGCCGCGGTAAACGGCGGCGGTCGCGTCGACGCCCGCTCGGTCGAAGCCGCCAGCGTGTCGGCGGCGGTGAATGGCGGCGGCGAGGTGCTCGTCCGGCCGCGTGCAACCCTGGCTGCGGCGGTGAACGGCGGCGGGCACATCCGCTACTGGGGCAATCCCCAGGTCAGTATGGCCATCCACGGCGGCGGCGCGGTGAGCCGGGGCTCCTAAGCCGCCGAGTTCCTGACCGCGGCCGCTCTTCCGTGGGCAAGTGCCTGACCCTATGGTCCGGCCGTGGGGCGCGCCGATCATGTCCTGGCGATCGATCAGGGGACGACCTCGACGCGCGCCATCCTGTTCGATGTCGATGCGCGTGCTGTCGCGGTCGCGCAGCGGCCGCTCAGGCAGCATTATCCCGCGCGCGGGTGGGTCGAGCACGATCCTGAGGAAATCTGGCAGGCGGTGCTTGCCGTCACCCGCGAGGTGCTTGGTTCGACCGATGCGCGCCGGGTGGCGGCGATCGGCATCACCAACCAGCGCGAAACAATCATTGTCTGGGACCGCGCAACTGGCGAGCCGATCCACCGGGCGATC
This sequence comes from Sphingomonas sp., assembly GCF_045810705.1. Classification (GTDB taxonomy): domain Bacteria; phylum Pseudomonadota; class Alphaproteobacteria; order Sphingomonadales; family Sphingomonadaceae; genus Sphingomicrobium. The sequence goes on from NZ_JBJMVI010000005.1 coordinate 32,384, forward strand.
GTCTGGCAAGACCGCCGCACCGCCGATGACTGCGCGCGGCTGAAGGGCGAGGGGGCGGAAGGCCAGGTTCGCGCGAGCACCGGACTGCTGCTCGACCCCTATTTCTCGGCGACCAAGATCGCCTGGATCCTCGACCATGTGTCTGGCGCGCGCGATCGCGCCGAGCGCGGCGAGCTCGCCTGCGGGACGATCGACTGTTTCCTGCTGTGGCGGCTGACCGGCGGCGCAATCCACGCGACCGATGCGACCAACGCCAGCCGCACTTCGCTGTTCGACGTCCGCCGCCAGTGCTGGGACGGCGAGCTGTGCCGGCTGTTCCGCGTGCCGGAGCTGCTGCTTCCCGACGTCCATGACAACAGCCGATTGTTCGGCACCACAGCTTCGGGGTTGCTGGACGCCGAGCTGCCGATCGCGGGCATGGCCGGCGACCAGCAGGCCGCTTTGTTCGGCCAGGCCTGCTTCGAGCCGGGCATGATCAAGTCGACCTACGGCACCGGCTGCTTCATGCTGGTCAATACCGGCACCGAGCCGGTCATGTCGCAACATCGGCTCCTGACCACGCCCGCCTATCGCCTGGACGGCAATACGACCTACGCGCTCGAAGGGTCGATCTTCGTTGCCGGCGCTGCGATCCAATGGCTGCGCGACGGGCTCGGCGTGATCGCCGACGCCGCGGAGACCGACAGCATGGCGACGCGCGTTCCCGACAGCCACGGCGTCTATATGGTCCCGGCGTTCGTCGGCCTAGGCGCGCCGCACTGGGACCCGGACGCGCGCGCCACCATCTTCGGCCTCACGCTCGACGCCACCGGCGCTCACCTCGCCCGCGCGGCGCTGGAGGCCGTCGCCTACCAGACGCTCGACCTTGTCGAAGCCGTGGCAAGGGACTGCGAACTGCCCACGGGTGCGCTGCGGATCGACGGCGGAATGGCTGCCAACGCCTGGCTCGGCCAGTTCCTCGCCGACATTCTCGAAGTGCCCGTGGAACGCCCGCAGAACCTGGAGACGACCGCGCTTGGCGCCGCCTTTCTCGCCGGATTGGCAACGGGTGTGTGGGGCGATCTTCCCGCGCTGGAGCGGACGTGGAAGCGGGGCGACCGTTTCGAACCGACGATGCCGGCGGAGCGCCGCGCGCGCCTCATCGGCGGCTGGTGCAATGCGGTCGAGCGGACCCTTTCCGCACCCTCAGATTGAACTGGATGCCCCGCGAGGATTCGAACCTCGATTGACGGAGTCAGAGTCCGTAGTCTTACCATTAGACGACGGGGCAGCTGGATGCGGCGGGATAGAAAGCGGCCTGTGGCGTGTCAACGCTGCCTCGCCTTGAGACCCGGTCCCTTGCCCAACCGCATCAATTTGTGATTAAACGCCAGCCAAGTCAGCCGCTCATCATGGGCGGTGCAGGACAGGAACGGGCGTTTGCATGGCTCAGGGAGCCGCCAGTGCGCCCGCTCTGCAGCACGGGTATCGCGAGCAGAGCGGGCCGTCGGATCAGGGGTCTTCGCCGCGGCGGGAACACCACCGCCACACCTATGGCGCGATCGATCTCGGCACCAACAATTGCCGCCTGCTGATCGCTCGCCCGAACGAGGGCGGCTTCACCGTGATCGACGCTTTCTCGCGCATCGTCCGCCTCGGCGAGGGCCTCTCGCGGACCGGTGAGCTCTCGCAGGATGCGATGGACCGCGCCGTCGCCGCTTTGGGCATTTGTGCGGACAAATTGCGCCGGCGGAACGTCTCCCTATCGCGCTCGGTCGCGACCGAGGCCTGCCGCCGGGCCAAGAACGGGGTCGAGTTCGCCGACCGGGTCCGCGGCGAGACGGGCATCGCGCTCGACATCATCGAGCCGCACGAGGAGGCACGCCTTGCCGTCCTCGGCTGCCACAAGCTGCTCGAACCCGGCGACGGGCCGGCGCTGATCTTCGACATTGGCGGAGGCTCGACCGAGCTCGTGCTCGTCGACCAGGAAGAGGGCACGCCGCGGATCCGCGCGTGGTGGAGCGCGCCGTGGGGCGTCGTCTCGCTCACCGAAAGCGAGGGCAAGGAGGCGCTTGAAGGGCCCGACCGGGTGAAAGCCTATGAGCGCATGCGCGAGCGGGCCCGGCGCGCCTTCGCCAATTTCACGACCATGCTGCCCGAGAAGCGGGAGGGCATCCGGCTGCTCGGCACCAGCGGCACCGTGACGACCCTCGCCAGCGTCCACCTCGCGCTACCATCCTACGACCGCCGCGCGGTCGACGGGCTGCACGTGCCGATTGGCGCGATGCAGCACATCAGCGCGATGATCGCCGGCATGGACTATGACGAACGCTCTGCGCTTCCCTGCATCGGCAATGAGCGCGCCGACCTCGTGGTCGCCGGCTGCGCGATCCTCGAAGCGATCATGGAGATCTGGCCGGCAAAGAACCTCGGCGTCGCCGACCGCGGCATCCGCGAAGGCATATTGCGTTCGCTGATGGCGCGCGACGGCTGGCAGTTGTGAAGCGGCTGAAGACTGCAAAGGGCCGCAAAGTTTCCTCCACCCGGTGGCTCGAACGGCAGCTCAACGATCCCTACGTCAAGCGCGCCAGGGCTGAGAATTACCGCAGCCGCGCCGCGTACAAATTGCTCGAGCTCGACGAACGGTTCGGCCTGCTGAAGGGCGCCACGGCGGTGGTCGATCTCGGCATCGCGCCGGGCGGCTGGAGCCAGGTCGTGCGGCGGAAGGTCCCGCAGGCGAGAATCGTGGGCATCGACTTCCTGCCAACCGACCCCATCGACGGGGTCGCCATCCTCCACATGGACTTCATGGACGAAACCGCTCCCCAGCGGCTCCAGGAAGCGCTCGGCGGCCCCGCCGACCTCGTCCTTTCGGACATGGCCGCGAACACCGTCGGTCACCCGCAGACCGACCATTTGCGCACCATGGGCCTGGTCGAAGCCGGGCTCGAGTTCGCGCGCGAGGTGCTGCGGCCGGGCGGCGCGTTCGTCGCCAAGGTACTCGCCGGCGGCGCCGACAACGCGCTGGTGGCCGAACTCAAGCGCGCCTTCACGACCGTCAAGCACGCCAAGCCTCCCGCCAGCCGCAAGGATTCGAGCGAATGGTATGTCGTCGCGCAGGGCTTCAAGGGACAGCAGGAACCGTCTAGCTAAACGGCCGTAACCAGCTGCAGGAAGCTTGAGTGACTGAACCGCGTCCCAAGTCGTTTCTCGCTAAGCTCGGCCCCGGCCTCATCACGGGCGCCGCCGACGACGACCCGAGCGGCATCGGCACCTACAGCCAGGTCGGCGCGCAGTTCGGTTACGGCCTGTCGTGGAGCCTGCTCTACAGCCTCCCGTTCATGACCGTCATCCAGGACGTGTCGGCGCAGATCGGCTCCGTGACCGGGCGCGGGATCGCCGCCAACCTCCGGCGGCATTATCCGAAGCCGATCCTGTGGGCGGCAGTCCTGCTGCTTCTCGCGGCCAACGTCATCAACCTCGGCGCCGACCTCAGCGCGATGGGCGCCGCGATGCAGATGCTGCTCGGCGGTAAGATCGTTGCTTACACGCTCGGCTTCGGCCTCGTTTGCCTCCTGCTCGAGACCTTCCTCAGCTATCACCGCTATGCGGCCGTGCTCAAGTTCACGACGCTCAGCCTGTTTGCCTATGTGGCGGTGGTGTTCGCGGTGCATGTTCCGTGGGGGCAAGCGATCAAGGCGGTGCTCATCCCGCACATCGAATACAGCACGGCCTTTGCAACCGGCTTCGTCGCCATCCTCGGCACGACCATCAGCCCATATTTGTTCTTCTGGCAGGCCGCGCAGGAGATCGAGGAAGGAAGGCGGAGCCATACCAAGCCGCTCTATGCGGCGCCGGCAAAGGCGGGGCCGGAAATGGCGCGAATCCGCCGCGACACCTTGGTCGGGATGACGTTCAGCAACATCGTCGCGATCTTCATCGTGTTCGCGGCCGCCGCGACGCTCCATGTGAACGGGATCACGACGATCGAAACTGCGTCTCAGGCGGCCGAGGCGCTGCGTCCGATTGCCGGCCGTTTCGCATCCCTGCTGTTTGCGTTCGGGATCATTGGCACCGGCCTTCTCGCCGTTCCCGTTCTCGCCGGTTCGGCCGCTTACGCGGTCTCCGAGATGCTCGGTAGGCCAGCGAGCCTCGATTCAACGCCGAACCGGGCGAGGCTGTTCTACGGCACCATCGCAATGACGACGCTTGCCGGCGCGTTGATGCAATATGCCGGCATCAATCCCGTCCGCGCGCTTTATTGGAGCGCGGTCATCAACGGCATTCTCGCGGCGCCGCTGATGGCGCTGATGATGCTGATCGTGACCAATCCTCGGGCGATGGGTCATTTGACGCTGGGCCGTCGAGGGATCGTGCTGGGCTGGGCGGCGACGGCGGTGATGGTCGTCGCCACGATCCTGTTCTTCGTATCGCTCTTCTGAGCGGTCAGCTCCTGTCGCGCGCCTTGGCGATCGCGGCCTTGAGCATGTCGTAGCCGACAGCGCCGTTCATCACCCGGTCGCCGATCACGAACACGGGCGTGCCGGTTGCGCCGAGCTGACCCGCGAGCTTCATGTTGCCGTTGAGCTCGGCCTCGATCGCGGGGTCGGGAGCGGGCTGCGGCGCAATGCCCGCGGCCGTAGCCGCCTGCGCGTTGGTTTCGGTCGACGGCCGTCCGGCGGCCCACAGCGTATCGTGGAACCGCGCGAACCGGCCGGCCTTCGAGGCCTCGAGCGACAGCCGCGCCGCAGTCAGGCTGTCGGGGCCAAGGATCGGCAGCTCGCGGTAAACCACGCGCAGGCCCTTGTCCTCCTGCAGCAGCCGATCGACCGCGGGGTTGCTCGCCTTGCAATAAGGACAGGCGTAGTCGAAGAATTCGACCAGCGTGACCTCCGGCTTGGCCGCGCCCTTCCACGAGCTTCCGAACGGAGTCTCGATTGCCGCGCGGTTGGCGGCGAGCACGGGCGCATATTGCGCGTCGCGGAGCGCATCGACCGTATCGGAGAGAATGCGCGGATCGGCGAGCAGGCCTGCGCGCACGATCTTGCTTCCGAGCAGGCTCGGCGCCGCAACGAACAGCAGGGCCGCGGTCAGCACCGATCCGATGATCCCGCCGGCCACGGCAGTGCCGAACAGCCCGTGCCTGGCCGCGGCTGGCGCCGCTTCGGTCCCGTTCACCTGGTCAGCTCTTTCGGGTCCCGGTATTTCTTGTCTTTCTTCGCGAGCTCGGCGCGCGAGACCATGGCGATATCCTGGGCGCGAAGATAGTCGGGACTGCCCGGAGGAATGCCCTTCATCGCCATCTGCGCGCTCGCCAGTGCCATCTTCGGCTGGTTCTCGAGGTTGCTGCGCTCGGCGGTCGCCAGCGCGGCGCGCGACGGATCGCCTTCACGGTCGTAGATGATGCCGAGCTGATACCAGGCGAACGGGTCCTGATTGTCCTTGTTTACGGCGACCTTGAGGATCTGCTTGGCCTCGGTGAAATTCTTCGGGTCCTCGGTCGCGACCAGCGCGTGGCCGAGCATGGCGGCGATCATCGGCGCCTCGCCCGACCGCCGGACTGCTTCGCGCAGCGGGGCGATCGCGTCCGCCGGCTTGCCGTCCTCGAGCAGGATCTGACCCTTGAGCTCGAGGAAAAAGGGGTCGTCCGGGTCGGTCGCGAGCAGCGCGTTCGCCTCGGCTTCGGCTTTGTCGGGATAGCCGCCGAGATGGTAGGCATAAGCGCGCGCATAATGCGCCGGGATGCTTTGGTTGCTCTCGGGATATTTGATGACCGCGAGCTTGGGATCGACATAGCCCATCAGCTTGGCCTTGACCCGCTGGAAGCGCGCCTCGAGAGCGGGATCGGTCGGCTTGCCGTACGCGGGGTCGGTCCTCAGCGTCTGGCCGAGCGCCTGGATGCGTTCCGACGACAACGGGTGGTCGCGGTCGAAGCTGTCCTTCGAATAGATGGCCAGCCGATATTCCTGGTTCTGCAGCTTGCCGAAGAAGTCGAGGATGCCCTTGCCGCTGATCCCGGACTTCGACAGGAACCGCACCGCCGAGGCGTCCGCGGTCGCCTCCTGGGCCCGGGTGAAGGCCATGAATTCGCCTTCCGCCGCACGTTGGCCAGCCATCATGATGCCCATGCCCGCATCGCCCGCGCCGGCGGCAATGGCCGCGGCCCCGAGCACGAGCGAGAGGATGCTGATGCCGGTCGCCTGCTTCACGCCTTGCCCGGCGCGGATCGAATCGCCGGCGACGACGTGGCCGAGCTCGTGGGCGACGACGCCTTGGAGCTGGTTCAAATTGTCGGTCGCCTGGAGCAGGCCCGACTGGACGTAAACCGTCTGGCCGGTCGCGACGAAGGCATTGATCTCGGGATCGTTGAGCAGGACCACGTTGACGCTGTTGGGGTCGAGCCCGGCGGCGACGATCAGCGGCCGTGACATGTCCTTGAACAGCCGCTCGGTCTCCGTGTCGCGGAGCACCGACGGGCCGGAATCGTCCTGCGCGAACGCAGGACGAACCGCGGCCATGCTCAGCATCATGGCGATCATCACCATGCGCGCGAGGCGGGCGAGCGGGGAGTTCATCGCCGCCCGCTTAGCATTTCTCGCGCTGAACGGGCGATGAAAAGCTGGCCTCGAGCGGCTTAGCCGAAGGTCCGCTGCCACCAGCCGGACCGGCGCGGCTCGTTGGCGCCGTCCTCGGCCGTATCGTTGTTGGCCGCCGGCAATTGCGTCGGCTCGGGCGCGGGCGCGGCTTCCGTCAGAGCTGCGTCGGCCTTTTTCGAGCGCCGCGCACGCGCCGGCTTGGCCGCGGGCGGCGCCTCGTCAACCGTTTCCGCGGGTGGCGCCTCAGCTGGCGCGGGCTCGGGCACCGCGATCGCCGCTTCGGCCGGTGCCTTGCGCGAACGTCGGCCTTTAGGCTTTGGCTCCTCGGCTGGCGCGGTTTCGGCGATCGGCGGCTCCTCGTCGATCGGGCGCTCGACCATCGGCGAGCTGTCGGGCTCGATCTGGCCTTCGGCGACTTCGGCGGGAGCACCGCCGCGACCGCGACGCCGACGGCGACGTTTGCCACCTTCGCGCGGCTCTTCGTCCCGCATCTCGACCGGCGCCGTGTCGGTCTCGACAGACTCCTCGGGAGCCTCTCGCGCCACGGCTTCGCCGGCTTCCAGCGGCTCTCCGCCTTCGCGCCGATTGCGGCCGCGACCGCCACGACGACGACGACGACGACGACGGCTCGGGTCGCTTTCGGACTCCGCATCGCGCGGTTCACGTGCCTCGCGTGGCTGGCGCGTCTCGACTTCGTCTTCCTCGTCCTCGGCGTCGAGGGCTTCCTCCTCGAACTCCTCTTCCTCGACGATGACCGGCGTCTCGGCGCGAGGCGCGGCGACGGGCCGCGTCCCGGAGCTTTCGACGCTCATGCGAGCCCCCTCCAGGCTTTCGTCGACGAGGATCTCGATCATGACGCCGTAGCGTTGCTCGATGTCGGCGAGCTCGGCGCGCTTCTTGTTGAGAACATAGACCGCCGCTTCCTTGCCCGCGCGCAACGTAATGCGTTCGCCTCGTCCACGCGCGGCCTCGTCCTCGAGGATGCGAAGCGCCGACAGGCCAGCCGAGGCGGCAGTGCGCATCAGCCCGGTGCCTTCGCAATGCGGGCACGGCTTGGTCGAGGCTTCGAGCACGCCGGTGCGTAGCCGCTGGCGGCTCATCTCCATCAAGCCGAAGCTCGAGATGCGGCCGACCTGGATGCGGGCGCGGTCGTTCTTCAGCGCCTCCTTCATCGACTTCTCGACTTTCCGGACGTGGCTCGACTGCTCCATGTCGATGAAATCGATGACGATCAGGCCGGCCATGTCGCGCAGCCTCAACTGGCGGGCGATCTCCTGCGCCGCCTCGAGGTTGGTGTTGGTGGCGGTCTGCTCAATATTGTGCTCGCGGGTCGAGCGGCCGGAGTTGATGTCGATCGACACCAAGGCCTCGGTCGGATTGATCACCAGATAGCCGCCCGACTTCAGCTGGACGACCGGCTGATACATGGCGCTCAACTGGTCCTCGACGCCCTGTCGCTGGAACAAGGGCGTGGTCTCGCTGTGCAGCTTCACTCGGCGCACGTGGCTCGGCATCAGCAGCTTCATGAAGCCGCGTGCCGCCTTAAAGCCTTCCTCGCCCTCGACGATCACTTCCTCGATCTCGCGATGATAGAGGTCGCGGATGGCACGCTTGATGAGGTCGCTGTCGCGATAGATCAGCGCCGGCGCGCTGCTCGACAGAGTCCGCTCGCGGATCTCGTCCCACAGCCGCGCGAGATAGTCGAAGTCGCGTTTGATCTCGACCTTTGTGCGCGACAGGCCGGCGGTCCGGACGATCAGCCCCATGGTCGTGGGCAGGTTGAGGTCCGACATGATCGACTTCAGCCGCTTGCGGTCGGCGCCGTTGGAGATCTTGCGCGAAATCCCGCCGCCGTGGCTGGTGTTGGGCATCAGCACGCAATAGCGGCCGGCGAGCGACAAATAGGTGGTCAGCGCCGCACCCTTGTTGCCGCGCTCTTCCTTGACGACTTGGACCAGCAACACCTGGCGGCGCTGGATCACGTCCTGGATCTTGTAGCGGCGGCGCAGGTTCTGGCGCTTCCTGCGCAGCTCGTCGGCGGCCGATTCGTCGACCGGTGAACGGTCGGAGCCGGTGCCGGTTTCCTCCATGTGGGCGTCGGCTTCGTCGCCTTCCGGCTCAGCGTAGGGTTCCTCGTCGCGCTCGTCGGCAGCCTCAACGTGATCGCCATTGTCGCCATTGCCATATTCGGCGGCGCGCAGCCGCTCTTCCTCGGCGGCGTGCTCGGCTTCCTCGCGCAGCAACGCCTCGCGGTCGGCCTTGGGGATCTGGTAGTAATCGGGGTGGATTTCGCTGAAGGCCAGGAAGCCGTGGCGATTGCCGCCATAGTCGATGAACGCGGCCTGGAGCGACGGTTCTACCCTGGTGACCTTGGCGAGATAGATATTGCCTTTGAGCTGCTTGTGCTCAGCGGATTCGAAGTCAAATTCCTCGATCCGGGTTCCCTTGACGACCGCGACCCGGGTCTCTTCCGGGTGGCGCGCATCGATCAGCATGCGCATGGACATTGAAAATTCTCCGGGCGCGCGTGGGCAGCGAAATGGCGCTGCGGCGCGCAATAATGATGGTCTCGCTTCCGGCGAGAACAGGATGAATGGAAAGCGCCTCTGCTCGATCGGCCATCCCGCGAACCTTCGCGGAGAACGCACCCGCCGCTTCTTGTCGGAGCGGACGATGGGCGTTCTGTGGGGTCATTCGAGCGTCAACCTCGTGGAGCCGCGGTCCATCGCACTGGCCGCGGCGCTTTCTCCGGCGGCTTGCCGGAGATCAATTTTCGGTTAGCACCCTCGAAAGGGCGCCGCAACCGGCGCAACTGCCGTATCATGTTCGGGGCTCCGGCCAAGCGGTGGCCGTAGTGCCGCCGCCCCCGATAGCAATTTCGCAATTCCCGGCTTTGCCTGATACAAGCGTTTCGGTTCAATGACTTGGCGGGCGGGATGAACGAAACGGCGAAGCGGGGCGCGATTGCCGGTGTTGTGGTGGCTGTCGCCGCCGCAGCCACGGACCTGCTCGCGACCGGCGGGCGCGGCGGCGATGCTGCGACCAAGGCAAGTCTGACGGTCAACCTCCCGCCTGCCGCCAACGACCGCATCTATGCCTCACTGGCCGCGCGCGGCCGGCCGATCGTCGTGATCGACGCCGGTCACGGCGGCCGGGACCCCGGCGCAACCAGCGTTTCGGGCGAGGTGCGCGAGAAGCAGCTGACCCTCGTCCTGGCGCAGGCGTTGCGCGACGAGCTGGTCAAACGCGGAAGGGTGCGCGTCGCCATGACCCGCGACGACGACCGCTATTTGACGCTCGACGAGCGAGCAGCCGTCGCCCGGCACCTCAATGCCGCGATGTTCGTGTCGATCCATATCGACAGTGCCGCCAATCCGCTCGCTCGCGGGGCGAGCGTCTATTCGCTGTCCGACGTCGCATCGGACGCGGAGGCCGCAGGACTCGCGGCGCGGGAGAATGCCGGTGCGGACCAGGGCGCACGCGGCGGGGCGGTCGACATGATGCTCGCCGACCTCGCCATGCAGTCGCAGATGAGCGCGTCGGCCGACCTTGCCTCGCGGCTGGTGAACAAGGCTGCCGGCCGAGTCGAGCTCAGGCCGAACCCGCACCGATTCGCCGCTTTCCACGTCCTTCGCCGCGCCGATACGCCCGCCGTGCTGTTCGAGGCCGGCTATCTCAGCAACGCCGACGACGAGGTTCTCCTGCGCAACCCGGAGGAACGTGCGAAGATGGTTCTCACCTTGGCGCAGGCGATCGAGGCCGACGTTGCGGCCCACGCGCGCCGCTAAGTAACTTCCCGCTCGCGTTTGAACCCGCTAGACGCCTCGATCGAATGAAGTTCGAGCGCCTGAACGTCCCCGACTGGCCGCTGCCGGACCTGGTCGCCTTCAACGAGAAGGTGCACGGGGTCGTCGATCCCTGGTGGGAGCGCGTATGGGTGCGCCGAGTGACCTGGGCGGCGCTTGGCCTGTTCACCCTGGTCGCGGCCGTGTGGATCTATTTCGCGAGCGGGCTGCCTTCGTCGCAGACCCTGCTCGCCTATCAGCCGCCGCTGCCGACGAACGTCCGCGGCTACGACGGCGCACCGGTCCAGACCTTCGCCCGGGAGCGGCGCGTCGAGCTCTCGTTCGACGAATATCCGCCGCTCGTCATCCACGCCTTCATCTCGGCCGAGGACAAGAGTTTCTTCACCCATAGCGGCATCGACTTCCCCGGCGCGATCAAGGCGGTTTTCAATTACACCACGCACGTCGGCAGGCCAGGCCGCGTGCCGGGCGGTTCGACGATCACCCAGCAGGTCGCCAAATATCTGCTCAAGGATTCGAGCTACAATGTCGGGCGCAAGATCCGCGAGGCGATCCTCGCGTTCCGGCTCGAATCGACGCTGTCGAAACAGCAGATCCTCGAAATCTACCTCAACTCGATCTTCCTCGGCCGCAACGCATATGGCGTGCAGGCGGCGTCGCGCGCCTATTTCGACAAGGACGTCAACGAGCTGACATTGCCCGAGGCGGCTTATCTGGCGGTGCTCCCCCGGGCGCCGGCCAATTACGATCCCGAGCGCGCGACCCAGAAGGCGCTCGACCGCCGCAGCTACGTGCTGCGCGAAATGTACAAGAACGGCTACATCACCGAGGACCAGGATCGAGCCGCCGCAGCGACGCCCCTCGGTACCATCCGCTACGGCAGCAACGAGAAGTTTCGCCAGCAGGGCGGCTACTTCATGGAGGAAGTCCGCCGCGAGCTGATGAAGAAGTTCGGCGAAGATGTGAAGGATGGCCCCAGCAGCCTGTACGGCGGCGGCCTGTGGGTGCGGAGCTCGATGGATCCGGCGGTGCAGGACGCCGCCGCCCAGGCGCTGCGTGATGGATTGACCCGATTCGACGGCGGCCGCGGCTGGTCCGACCTCGGCATGAAGATCGACCTCGCGAAGGATTGGGCCGCGCGGCTCGATGCGGCGCCGGTCGGCACCGGTTATCCGGACTGGCGCAAGGCGGTTGTCTTGAACAAAAGCGACGCGCAGGCGACCATCGGGTTCTCCAACGGCTCGACCGGCTCGCTTGCCGCGGGCGATGCGGCGATGGCCAAGCGCGGCGTCGGGGGAAGGGCATTCGACTTCCTCCAGCCGGGCATGGTGATCATCGTCAAGCAGATCGGCGGCAGCAATTATGCGCTCCGCTCGATCCCCGAAGTCTCGGGCGGCATGGTGGTCGAAGAAGTGCACACCGGCCGGGTAATGGCGATGCAGGGCGGCTTCGACGTCGTCGGGTCGAGCTACAACCGGGCGATCCAGGCGTGGCGGCAACCAGGCTCGGCATTCAAGCCGATCGTCTATGTGACCGCCCTCCAGAACGGTTTCACGCCCGCGACGATCGAGCTCGATGCTCCGTTTTGCGTCTGGCAGGGCGCAGGGCTCGGCCAGAAGTGCTTCGTCAATTTCGACCGCCGGTCGGCCGGGCCGCACACACTGCGCTGGGGCGTCGAACAATCGCGTAATTTGATGACGGTCCGTGCCGCCTCGACCGTCGGCATGCCCAAGATCACCGATACCGCACGCCGCCTCGGCGTCGGCGATTACGGCAATTATCTGTCGTTCGCGCTGGGCGCCGGCGACACCACCGTGTGGCGGCTGACCAACGCTTATGCGATCCTCGCCAACCAGGGCCGTTCGGTAAAGCCGACGACGATCGATTTTGTCCAGGATCGCAACGGCAAGGTCCTCTTTCGCACCGACAACCGCTGCGCGGTCATGGGCAATTGCGATGCGGCCGACTGGGACGGCAAGCCGATGCCGCGGCCGCCGAACCGTACCCGGCAGCTGGTCGATGCCATGGCCGCGTTCCAGATGGTCCATGTCATGGAAGGCGTCATCCAGCGTGGCACCGCGACGGTTCTGCGCGACCTCAACCGCCCGCTGTTCGGCAAGACCGGCACCACCAACGGTCCGACCAACGTCTGGTTTGTCGGCGGCACGCCGGACATCGTCGCGGGCATCTATCTCGGCTACGACCAGCCGCGATCGCTCGGGGGCTACGCGCAAGGCGGGCGGATCTCCGCGCCGATCTGGAAGCAATGGGCACTGAGCGCGCTCAAGAACCAGCCCAAGGTGCCATTTGTCGCACCGCCGGGAATCCGGTGGGTGCGGATCGACCGCGCCAGCGGCAAGCCGGTGTTCGGCGCATTCCCGACCAGCGAGGAAGTGCAGTCGTCGGTCATCTGGGAAGCGTTCCAGCCCCAGACCGAAGAGCAGCGGACCGCTCGCAGCTCGATCGGCGATCCCTATAACGCCGCCACCCAGCAGCAGGCGCTTGCCGCGTGGCAGCAACAGCAGCTGCAGCAACAGCTTCAGCTTCAGCAGCAGCAGCAGCGCCCGAGCGGGAACACGCCTGCCGGCCCACCGCCGGTCGTCACTGGGCCGCCGGTCGCGCAGCCCGCCGCTGGCTTGCCAACCCAAAACGCGCTCTAATAGGCCGCGCACGAACCGCCGTTTGAAGAAAGCCTGACCATGCGCGCAGAAGCGCAGGCCCATATCGACCAGATCAGCGCCGCGACCGCGCTGCTGCGCCGTTTCCTCGACTGGGACCGCGCGCTGAAGCGCCTCGACGAGCTCAACGCGAAGGTCGAGGACTCGGCTCTGTGGGACGATCCCAAGGCGGCGCAGAACGTCATGCGGGAACGTCGCCGGCTCGAGGAAGCGATCAGCGCGACTCAATTGCTTGAACGCGAGCTCTCCGACACGTCGGAATTGATCGAGCTCGCAGAAAGCGAAGGCGATTCGGCGCTGGTCGACGATGCGGTCCGCAGCCTTGCCGAGCTGGCCGAGCGCGCCGACCGCGACAAGGTCGCAGCCCTGCTTGCCGGAGAAGCCGACGCCAACAATGCCTATGTCGAGATCAACGCCGGCGCGGGCGGCACCGAGAGCCAGGACTGGGCCGAAATGCTCATGCGCATGTATACCCGCTGGGGCGAACGCAAGGGGATGAAGGTCGAGCTGATCGATCACCATGCCGGCGAGCAGGCGGGGATCAAATCGGCGACGATCCTGGTCAAAGGCGAGAACGCTTACGGCAATCTCAAGACCGAGAGCGGCGTCCACCGGCTGGTTCGGATCAGCCCTTATGATGCCAACGCGCGCCGCCACACCAGCTTCTCGAGCGTGTGGGTCTATCCCGAGGTCGACGATGACATCGACATCCAGATCAACGAAGCGGAGCTCCGAATCGATACCTATCGCTCGTCCGGGGCCGGAGGGCAGCACGTCAACACGACGGACAGCGCGGTCAGGATCACCCACGTGCCGACCGGCATCGTGGTCGCCTGCCAGAACGAGCGCTCGCAGCACAAGAACCGCGCGTCGGCGATGAAACAGCTAAAGGCCCGGCTGTACGAAGCGGAGTTGCACAAGCGCGAAGCCGAAGCCGATGCCGCCAATGCCGCCAAGACCGACATCGGCTGGGGCCACCAGATCCGCTCCTATGTCCTCCAGCCGTACCAGCTGGTGAAGGATCTGCGCACAGGAGTGACGTCGACCTCTCCAAGTGATGTGCTCGACGGCGACCTCGACCGCTTCATGGCCGCGGCGCTGTCACAGCGGGTGACTGGCGAAACCGTCGAGGTCGAGGATGTCGACTAGAGCGGCGGCCGCCGCGTTTGTCTTCCTCGCCGGGTGTCGGGCGCAACCGAGCGAACCGCATTTTCCGGCCGCGCATCGCGACGTCGCACCAATCGTCGGGGACACCTTCTCGACCGAAGATGCCCGCGACCGTGCCGGTGAAGCCGAGCAAGTGATGGAGCTCGCGCGGGTGAGTCCAGGCATGTCGGTCGCCGACGTCGGCGCCGGCGAGGGCTATTACACCGTGCGCCTGGCCCCGGTCGTCGGTCCCAAGGGACGCGTCCTCGCGGAAGACATCTTTCCGGAAGTTCGTGACCAGCTGAGCGAGCGCGTCCAGCGCGAGCGGCTCGACAATGTCGCCGTGAAGCTCGGTACGGCCGAAAACCCGATGCTGCCGGCAGGCTCGTTCGACCGGGTGTTCCTGGTGCACATGTACCATGAGGTGCAATCGCCCTACGCCTTCCTGTGGCATGCGCGCGAAGGCGTGAAACCGGATGGGCTGGTGATCGTCGTCGAGTCCAATCGTCCGGTGAGGCAGCACGGCATGCCGCCGAGCGAACTCAAATGTGAATTCGCGGCGCTTGGCATGCTGCCGGTCAAGGCGGCTATGCTGACAAGCCGGGAGGATTATCTGATCGCGTTCCGGGTCGCCGGGCCGCGGCCTGCGCCGGATAAGATCATGGCCTGTGGCGCCTAGGTGCTAGAGGTACCCCAGCCGCCTGAGGCTTGTGCACTCCGCGCCGCCGAAGACCAGGTGGTCGAGCACGGTGCAGTCGAGGGCTTCCGCCGCAGTTGCCAGGCGGCGCGTCGCGCGGCAGTCGCTCTCGCTTGGGCGCGGGTCGCCGCTCGGATGATTGTGAGCGAGCACCATCCCGGTGCTGCCATGGACGGCGGCATCGGCGATGATCTGCCGGATCGGGAAATCGGTGCCGGTTTCATCGCCGTCGTGGCGGGAGACGTGCAGACAGCGCGCCTCATCATCGACATGGGCAACCCACAGGCTTTCACGCGAAGGATCCGAGTCCGCGATGCAGCCGGCAAAAAAGGCCCGCGCTGCGGCAAGACCGTCGAGTTTCAGCGGATGTTCGGCACGCTGATGGCGCATGCCGTCTAACTATGTGACGCAAGCGTCGTGGCCCACTGGAACCGGCTCCAAAACGGTGATCCATTGTGGATCAATCATGCGAGTGTTGGATGGCGCGCGCGCGCGGGCTAGGGTCCGCCCATGCGCCAATATCTCGAGCTGATGCAACTGATACTCGACCGCGGAGTCGAGCAGCAGGACCGGACCGGCACCGGCACCTTGTCGTGGTTCGGCGCGCAGATGCGCTTCGATCTCGCCGACGGTTTCCCGCTGCTCACCACCAAGAAGCTCCACCTCCGATCGATCATCGTCGAATTGCTGTGGTTCCTGCGCGGCGACACCAACATTGGCTGGCTCAAGGAGCGAAAGGTCGGTATCTGGGACGACTGGGCCGACGAGAATGGCGACCTCGGCCCGGTCTACGGAAAGCAGTGGCGCGACTGGGAAACGGCCGATGGCCGCCACATCGACCAGATCGCCAATCTCGTCGAGCTCATCCGCAAGGACCCCTTCTCGCGGCGCCAGATCGTCACGGCCTGGAACCCGGGCGAGATCGCCAGCATGGCGCTGGCGCCGTGCCACTGCCTGTTCCAGACGCAGGTCGCGGGCGGCCGGCTCAACCTCCAACTCTACCAGCGCAGCGCGGACATCTTCCTCGGCGTCCCGTTCAACATCGCCTCCTACGCGCTGCTCACCCACATGCTGGCGCGCGAATGCGGGTTGGAGCCGGGCGTATTCGTGTGGACCGGCGGCGACTGCCACCTCTATTCTAACCATCTCGATCAGGCTCGGCTGCAATTGTCGCGAGAGCCGCGTTCGCTGCCTCAACTGGCGGTCAAGGACCGCGGGCAGGGCCTATTCGGTTATGAAGCCGAGGATTTCGTGTTCGAAAACTACGACCCGCACCCGCACATCGCCGCCCCGGTCGCAGTTTGAGCCTGCGTTAAATCCGACCCGATGGAGCCGTTTCGCCGGCACCGCGTTACCTTGTGCCATCAGATGAGGAGAGAATGATGCTTCAGAAGGTCACGACTGTGGTGCTGATCGGCACCGCGCTGGTGCTCGCCGCGTGCAACACCGTTCGCGGCGCCGCCAAGGACGTCAACTCGGTCGCGAACTGCACCGAGAACACGATGAACGGCCAAGGCTGCCACTAAGTCAGTGGACATTCAGCTGCTTCAGTGATTCATTGTCGTTCGGACCCTAAATGGAGAGCGACAATGGTTCAGAAAGTGGCGGTATTGGTGTTGGTGGGCGCATGTCTTGCCGTCGCAGCGTGCAATACGGTGCGCGGTGCCGCGGCAGATGTGAATTCGGCGGCCAGCTGTACTGAAACTGCCATGCATGGCGGTAAATGCTGACCCTCGTTTGCGAGCGTTGAAGATCAGACCCCGCCGGAATCTCCGGCGGGGTTTTCATTCGGCGAAGGGCGCCGAGGCGATTTCCTCCTCGACCGAGCCGCGATCAATATTGGGCACTTGTGTGCGGCAAAGCTGGTCCAACCAGCCGATCTGCGACGTCGGCTTGCGCTTGCAGTGATCGATCGCGAGCGCGGTGAAGCGCTTCTTGAATTGCAGCCGAGGGAATGCCGTCAAAAGCTGTGCGACGGATCCCGCCGAATAGACCTGTGGGTTCGCCCC
Source organism: Sphingomonas sp. (assembly GCF_045810705.1). GTDB lineage: Bacteria > Pseudomonadota > Alphaproteobacteria > Sphingomonadales > Sphingomonadaceae > Sphingomicrobium. The sequence continues at coordinate 49,295 of NZ_JBJMVI010000005.1, forward strand.
ATCGACGTCGGCTCCTGCGCCGTTGCCGAGGAGCCGGGCTTCGGGCGACTGATGCCGCTGATAGGGCGGCGGCATATCGTGGAATACGATGGCGTTCCATACGGTTCGGGCCTGCTCCGGGCTTCCGCCGTTGGCGAGGACAAATTTCTCGGCCTGATCCGCGCCGTCGATCTCGAACGAACCGCTGGGCGAAGCCATGCTTGGCACCAGGCCGGCATCGTGGAACAGCGCGGCGACATAGGCCGTCTCAGGGTCGAAGCTAACGCCTTTCTGCTGCAGGCGTAGCGCGCCGAACACATAAGTTCGGACGGAATGGTTGAACAGAAAATCCGGCTCGTGCGCACGGACGAACTCTTCGGCTCTAACCGACATCGCCGTGCGCGGAATTACTATCCCCGCGACCTGCGCCGGCGTGTCGGCCCTTGCGCTGGCCACAGTCCCCGCCGTTATCGTCACGGCAACAGATGCCGTCAGTGACGCCAGCCTGCGCATCTGCGCGTCTCCACCCTTGCTCGAAGGCGAGGATACCGGCCGAGCGGTCGCGCGGAAGCGCTGATCTGCGAACGGCGCCGGAACAACGGCAAAGGGGATAGCCTGACTTGCAGACTATCCCCCTCGTAGGATCATGCGGCTTGCGACTAGCCTTGCAGGTAATCGCCTGCGTCCGCGTCGAGGCCATGCCCGCTGGGAACGACCTCGCCGAGCGGATCGTCGCCGGTGCCGGCATCGTCCCGCGCGCTACGCGCAAGCTCCGCGGCTCGAAGCTCGTCGGCCGAATCCGGCGCGATCAACGCTTCCGCCATCCGCCGCTGGGCCGCGCGCAACGCGGTGTCGCGTGACGTGGCGGCGACGCGCAGGCGGTTCATGCCCGCGCCCGTGCCCGCCGGGATCAAGCGGCCGACGATGACATTCTCCTTGAGGCCCTGGAGCGTATCGACCTTGCCCTGCACCGCGGCTTCGGTCAGCACTCGGGTCGTCTCCTGGAACGACGCCGCCGAGATGAAGCTGCGGGTCTGGAGCGACGCCTTGGTGATGCCGAGCAACACCGGCTTGCCTTCCGCAAGCTTCTGCTTCTTCTCGAGCCTGGCGTTGGTCTCGTCCATCTCGTCGCGGTCGACCTGCTCGCCTGCGAGCAACGTAGTGTCGCCGCCGTCGGTGATCTCGACCTTCTGCAGCATCTGGCGAACGATCACCTCAATGTGCTTGTCGTTGATCTTGACGCCCTGGAGCCGGTAGACCTCCTGGATTTCGCTGACGAGATATTCGGCGAGCGCAACCACGCCGAGCACTTCGAGGATATCGTGCGGATCGGGCGAACCGCCGACCAGGTTGTCGCCGCGCTTGACGAAGTCGCCTTCCTGGACCTCGATCATCTTCGACTTGGGCACGAGATACTCGACCGGTTCCGACCCGTCGTCGGGCACGATCGCGATCTTCCGCTTGGCCTTGTAGTCGCGCATGAAGGTAACCTTGCCCGACACCTTGGCGATGATCGCATTCTCCTTCGGCTTGCGCGCCTCGAACAGCTCGGCGACGCGCGGCAGACCGCCGGTGATGTCACGCGTACGTGCGGCTTCCCGCGGCATGCGCGCCAGCACCTCGCCGGCTTCGACCTGCTGGCCATCCTCGACCGCGACGATCGCGCCTGCCGCCAGTCGATAGACGCCCGCTTCCTTGGCGCCCTTGCCGGTCAGGGTCAGCCGCGGATGCAGTGACTCCTTCTTCGACTTGGCGTTGTCGTCGGTGACCACGCGTTGCGTGATTCCCGTCGATTCGTCGACGATCTCGGTCATCGTCCGGTTCTCGATCAGGTCCTGGTACTTCACAGTACCGCCCTTCTCGGTGATGACCGGGCTGAACGACGGGTCCCATTCGGCGATACGGTCGCCGCGGCTAACGATGTGCCCGCTCTCGCACAGCAGGTGCGCGCCGTAGGGCACGCGGTGCGTTGAAAGCTCGCGTCCGTCCATGTCGAGGATCGCGATCTCGCCCGAGCGCGACAGCGACAGATGCCGGCCCCGCGGGTCGACGATCGCCGGCATGTCGCGGAACTCGATCGTGCCATCGACCGGCGATTCGAGGTTCGACTGCTCGTTGAGCTGCGCCGCGCCGCCGATGTGGAAGGTCCGCATCGTCAGCTGGGTCCCGGGCTCACCGATCGACTGGGCCGCGATCACGCCGACCGCTTCGCCGATATTGACCGGGGTTCCGCGCGCGAGGTCGCGTCCGTAGCACTTGCCGCACACGCCCTGCTTGGACGCGCACACCAAAGGCGAGCGGATCTTCACGCCCTGCAGGCCGATCTCCTCGATCCGGGCGACCATCGCCTCGTCGAGCAGCGTGCCCTCCTCGATGATCGTCTCGCCAGTCTTGGCGTCGACGATGTCCTCGGCCGTGGTGCGGCCGAGCACCCGGTCGGCGAGCGAAGCGATGACCGCGCCGCCCTGGACGATCGCGCGCATTTCGAGCGCCTGATCGGTGCCGCAATCCTCCTCGATGATCACCGCGTCCTGCGACACGTCGACGAGGCGGCGGGTCAGGTAACCCGAGTTCGCCGTCTTCAACGCCGTATCCGCTAGGCCCTTGCGGGCGCCGTGGGTCGAGTTGAAATACTCAAGGACGGTCAGACCCTCCTTGAAGTTGGAGATGATCGGAGTCTCGATGATCTCGCCCGACGGCTTGGCCATGAGGCCGCGCATGCCCGCGAGCTGCTTGATCTGGGCCTGCGAACCGCGGGCCCCGGAATGCGCCATCATGTAGATCGAGTTGAGGTCCGCCTGACGCCCGTTGGCAAGCTTCGGCGTCGCCGAAATCTCCTTCATCATCGCGCTCGCGACCTGGTCGCCGCAGCGGGACCAGGCATCGATCACCTTGTTATACTTTTCCTGCTGGGTGATGAGGCCGTCCTGATACTGCTGCTCGTAATCCTTCACGAGCGTGCGAGTGTCGTCGACCAGTTTTTCCTTGGCGGCCGGGATGACCATGTCGTCCTTGCCGAACGAGATGCCCGCCGCGAACGCATGCCGGAAGCCAAGCGTCATGATCGCGTCGGCGAACAGCACGGTCTCCTTCTGGCCGGTGTGGCGATAGACGATGTCGATGACGTCGCCGATCTCCTTCTTGGTCAGCACCCGGTTGACGGTCTCGAACGGCACCTTGTGGCTCTTCGGGAGAGTCTCGCCGAGCAGCATGCGGCCTGGCGTCGTCTCGAAGCGCTTCATGTAGGTGTTGCCCGCCTCGTCGGTCTGCGGCACGCGGCTGATGATCCTCGAGTGAAGCGTCACGGCGCCGGCCGCGAGCGCCTGGTGGACCTCCGGCATGTCGCTCAGCATCATGCCCTGGCCGGGCTCATCATCCTTTTCGAGGCTGAGGTAGTAGAGCCCCAGCACCATGTCCTGCGACGGCACGATGATCGGCTTGCCATTGGCCGGCGACAGGATGTTATTGGTGCTCATCATGAGGACGCGCGCTTCGAGCTGAGCCTCGAGGCTCAGGGGGACGTGCACGGCCATCTGGTCGCCGTCGAAGTCGGCGTTGAACGCCGCGCAGACCAGCGGGTGAAGTTGGATCGCCTTGCCCTCGATCAGCACCGGCTCGAACGCCTGGATGCCCAAGCGGTGGAGCGTCGGAGCGCGGTTGAGCAGCACCGGATGCTCGCGGATCACCTCGTCGAGGATGTCCCAGACTTCCTTGCGCTCCTTCTCGACCCACTTCTTCGCCTGCTTCAGCGTCATGCTGAGGCCCTTGGCGTCGAGCCGCGAGTAGATGAACGGCTTGAACAGCTCCAAGGCCATCTTCTTGGGCAG
>NZ_JBJMVI010000006.1:0-18300 GCF_045810705.1 Sphingomonas sp.
CCGTAGGTGAGGCCGAGCTCGTGCTGCGAGGCGGCGACCTCGTGATGGTGCTTGTCCATCGGCAGGCCCATCTCGATCATCGTCGCGACCATCTCGCCGCGGATGTCCATCGCGCTGTCGACCGGCGCGACCGGGAAATAGCCGCCCTTGGCGCGCGGGCGGTGGGCGAGGTTGCCGCCTTCATATTCGCGCATGGTGTTGGTGGGCAGCTCGATGTCGTCGATCTTGAAGCCACTGGCGTTGTAGCCGTCCTCGAAGCGGACGTCGTCGAACATGAAGAACTCGGCTTCGGGGCCGACGAACACGGTGTCGCCGATGCCCGTCTGCTTGAGATAGGCCTCGGCGCGCGTCGCGGTGGAACGCGGGTCACGGCCGTAGAGCTCGCCGGTCGACGGCTCGACGATATTGCAGAAGAGGACCAGCATCGGCGTTGCGCTGAACGGGTCGACGTAAACCGCGTCCAAATCCGGCTTCAGGATCATGTCGGATTCGTTGATCGCCTTCCATCCGGCGATCGAGCTGCCGTCGAACATGAAGCCGTCGGTCAGCATGTCCTCGTCGATGACACCCGACGCCATGGTCAAATGCTGCCACTTGCCCTTGGGATCGGTGAAACGGAGGTCGACCCAGTTGATCTCCTCATCCTTGATCCGCGACAGGATGGTGGCCGGGTTGTTCGCCATGATGGTTGCCCTTGCTCTTCTTTCTTTTCGTCATTCCCGCGGAAGCGGGAACCTAGCTTTGAGCTCGCCAACACGCCGACTGGTCCCCGCTTTCGCGGGGATGACGTGAGAAGTGATTCGAGCTTGGGAATGTGAAATTGCCGAGCCTGCTCGCCGAGTCAGGAGGGCGGCGAATATTTCACCGCCGTGCTTGCGTCGCCGCCGCCCGACTGTGAAGGTGCGCCATGCTGATCGCCCTCCTGGTTCCGCTGTCCCTGGCGATCCTGCTGTTCAGCACCATTCTTGTCCGGTCGGCTGCCAAGCAGCGCGCACGTCCGAACCTTGAAGCCGTGTTTGTCGGTGCGGTCGTCAGCTTCTTCGACACGCTCGGGATCGGCTCGTTCGCCCCGACCGCCGCCTGGCTCAAGTTCCGCAAGCTGGTGCCCGACCGTCTGATCCCGCAGACCATGCTCGTCGGCCTGACCCCGCCGGCGATGGCCGAATCGATCATCTTCCTCGTGCTTCTCGGCGTTCTCGTCGACCCGGTGCTGCTCGTCGGTTGCGTGCTTGCTCTGCTCATGGGCGGCATGGTCGGCGTGCCGCTGGTCACGCGCGCCCGGGTGTGGATCGTCCAGTTGGTGGTCGCGATTGCCCTTATCCTCGCGGCCGTCGCTTATGCGATGACCAACCTTCACCTGTTCCCCGGCGGCGGCACGGCGAGCAGCTTGCCGCTGACCCTGCTGATCGTCGCGATTGTCGCAAACTTCGCCTTCGGCGTCCTGGTCAATTTCGGCGTCGGCAATTTCGCGCCGAGCCTGGTGATGTTCGGGCTGATGGGCCTCGACCCGCGCTACGCCTTCCCGATCATGGCCGGCGGGGCCGCGCTGATGGGTGCTGCGGCAAGCACGCGCCACGTCCAGATCGGGCAGATCGACCTTCGGATCGTGCTCGGGCTGGCGATCGGCGGAATCCCTGCCGTCCTGGTCGCCGCCTTCATCGTGAAGACCATGCCTCTCGAGATCTTGCGCTGGCTGGTCTGCGTCGTCGTGCTCTACGCTGCCGCGGTGATGCTTCACGCGGCATTCCTCGGCCGGCGTGAGCACGATGCCGAGACCGCCACCGCACCCATCCTCGACTGACCTTGGCGAGGGGCTTCTCAGCCCCTTGTCCGCCCCCTGTCGCCTCGCTATCAGGCCCGCCAATCGCCCCGGCCGACCGGCCGGAGCGGCGTCAATGGATGCCGGTCCCGGCATAAACGAAAAAGCGTCTCAAGAGGTATGATGGCCACCAAGGCACAATCGGCTGAGGGTCCCGCAACGACAGGTCATGCAGAAGGCGACGGCGTGCGCCGCCGCGACTTCCTCAATGTCGCCGCGGTCAGCTTCGCCGGCGTCGGGACGGTCGCCGCGCTGGCGCCGCTGATCGTGCAGATGGCGCCGTCGGCCGACGTGCTGGCGATGGCCACTACCGAGGTCGACATCTCGAAGGTCCAGCCGGGGCAGGGCATCAAGACGCAGTGGCGCAAGCAGCCGGTGTTCGTCCGCAACCTGATGCCCAGGGAAATCGCCGAGGCCAATGCGGTTCCGCTGTCCGAGCTGCGCGACCCGGAAACGCTCGCCCAGCGCACCAAGCCCGGTCATGCCAACTGGCTGATCACGCTTGGCGTCTGCACCCATCTCGGCTGCGTTCCGCTGGGCATCGGTGAGGGAGAGAACCGCGGGCCCTACGGCGGCTATTTCTGCCCGTGCCACGGGTCGATGTACGACACGGCTGCGCGCATCCGACAGGGGCCGGCGCCCAGGAACCTGTTTGTGCCGGACTACACGTTCACAACGCCGACGACCGTGACGATCGGCTGAGGGACCTCAAGAGATGAGCTTTTCCTGGGCCAAGCCCTACGAACCCAAGCACCCGGTGATGCGCTGGCTCGATGAGCGCCTGCCGCTTCCGCGGCTCATCTATGGTGCAACCGGCGGCGGCTATCCGGTACCGCGGAACCTCAACTATTTCTGGAACTTCGGCTCAATCGCCGGCCTGTTCCTCACGATTCAAATCGTTACCGGCATCGTTCTCGCGATGCATTATTTCGCGACGACCGAGGGCGCGTTCAATTCGGTCAACGGCCTCATCATGCGCGACGTCAATGCCGGCTGGTTGCTGCGCTACGCGCATATGAACGGCGCGAGCTTCTTCTTCATCGCCGTCTACATCCATATCTTCCGCGGCCTTTATTACGGCTCGTATAAGGCGCCGCGCGAGCTGGTCTGGATGTTGGGCCTCGTCATCTACCTGTTGATGATGGCGACCGCGTTCATGGGTTACGTCCTGCCGTGGGGCCAGATGAGCTATTGGGGCGCGCAGGTCATCACTGGCTTCTTCTCCGCCTTCCCGTTGGTCGGTGAGCCGATCCGCGTGTGGCTGCTCGGCGGCTACGCTCCGGACGAGGCGGCGCTGACGCGCTTTTTCTCGCTCCACTATCTGCTGCCGTTCGTGATCGCGGCGGTGGTGATCCTCCACATCTGGGCACTGCACATCCCGGGCTCAGGCAACCCGACCGGCGTCGATGTGAAGGACGAGCGCGACACCTTGCCGTTCCACCCGTTCTACACAGCGAAGGACGGCTGGTTCGCGGCCGCCTTCCTGCTGGTCTACGCAATCGTGACCTATTTCGCGCCCAACTATCTCGGCCACCCGGACAATTACATCCCGGCCAATCCGCTCGCGACGCCGGCGGAGATCGTGCCCGAATGGTATTTCTGGCCGTTCTACGCGATCCTTCGCTCGTTCACGGTCGACTTCATCCTGCCCGCCAAGCTGTGGGGCGTGCTGGCGATGTTCACCTCGATCCTGCTGCTGTTCTTCCTGCCCTGGCTCGACCGCTCGCCGGTGCGGTCCGGCTCCTATCGGCCGGTGTTCAAGCGCTTCTTCTGGCTGCTGGTGATCGACGTCGTGATCCTCGGCTGGGCCGGCGGCGGCGCCCCGACGCCGCTGCGCAACGCGCTTGGGCAGATGAGCGCGGCTTATTACTTCCTCCACTTCCTGGTCATCCTGCCGCTGGTGTCCGCGTTCGAGACCCCGGACCCGCTGCCGAGCTCGATCTCCGACAGCGTGCTGCACGGCGAGGCGGCGGAAGCGGCGCCGGCCGGCCAAAGCAAAAAGCGCCGCGGCTCCGTCGCCACGGCCGCGGCCGAATAAGGGGGCAGGCAAGCACATGCTTCTTCGTTGGCTTCTGGGTTTCATCGGCGCCGTCTTCGCCGGCGTGTTGTTGATCTCGTTCTTCAGCAATCTCGCGACCAATTTGAGCAACCCGCCCGCACCGCTCGCATCCGAGGAGTTCCACCGCGCGCCCAAGCCGTTGCACCTCGCCTCGGACGGTCCATTCGGCAAGTACGATGCGCGCCAGCTGCAACGTGGTTTTCAGGTCTATTCGGAGGTCTGTTCGGCCTGCCATAGCCTGAACCTCGTGGCGTTCCGCGACCTCAAGGGGCTCGGCTACAACGAGGCCGAGATCAAGAAGATCGCGTCGGACTGGAAGACGCAGGTACCGTCGCTCAACCCCGACACGGGCGAGCCGGCGACGCGTAAGGCAGTCCCGTCCGACCACTTCCCGCCGCCCTTCGCCAACGAAATCGCGGCGCGGGCAGCCAACAATAATGCGCTTCCGCCCGACCTGTCGCTGATGACCAAGGCGCGCGAAGGCGGCGCCGCTTATGTCTACTCGATCCTGACCGGCTTCCAGAACCAGCCGGCGGAGCTGCTGAAGAAATTCCCTGACGCGAAGACGCCGCCGGGGCTGCACTACAACCCTTATTTCGCCAATTTGAACATCGCGATGCCGCCGCCGCTCGTCACCAACGGCCAGGTGACCTATGCCGACGGCACGCCGGCGACGGTCGATCAGATGGCCAAGGATGTCGCCGCATTCCTCGTCTGGACCGCCGAGCCGAACCTCGAGAGCCGCCATGCGGCCGGACTTGCCGTGGCCATCTTCCTGCTGGTCGCGAGCGTCCTCGGCTACCTCGCCTATCAGCAGATCTGGTATGAGGCGAAGCGCGAGGTGCGTGTCACCGGGCCGCTCGAGCCGAAGAACCAGGCGAAGAGCAAGCGCGCCAAGGCCAAGCAAGGCGTCGCCGGTTGACGATCCCCCGCCGGGAATTCATTTCCCGTTAACCTCGCCGAGCGCCACCGCGTTATGTTCCTCCGTTGTAGTGGAGACTCGACATGCGCGTTTCACGAATTCGCTTGGCCGTTCTGGCGCTGACGAGCGGTATCGTCCTCAGCGGCTGCGCTTACGACATGTACGGCAACGACCCCTATGGCTACGGTTACGGGCCGCGGAGCAGCGTCTCGATCGGCGTGGGCTACGGTGGGTACGGTGGCTATGGCGGCTATGGCGGCTACGGTGGCTATGGTGGCTATGGCGGTTACGGCGGTTACGGCGGTTACGGCGGTTACGGCGGTTACGGCGGTTACGGCGGTTACGGCGGCTACGGCTACGATCCGTTCGGCTGGTACGGCGACTATTATTATCCGGGCACCGGCACCTACGTCTACGACCGCAGCCGAACGCGCCACGTCTGGAACAATGACCAGCAACACTACTGGGGCCAGCGCCGGCAGCAGTGGCAGAACCATTCGGGCGCTACGACCGGAACTCACGAGAATTGGAGCGGCTGGGATCGGTCGCATTGGCGCGACCACAACGGCACCGCGACGAACACGGGTAGCTGGAGCCGTGGTTCCGGCAATTGGAACCGCGGCGGCGGGCAGACACGCTCGTCAGTAACGACCAGTGATCAGGACGCGCAGGAATCGCGCGGCGGTCACGGCCATCGCCACGGCGACCACGACAACTAAGCGGCTGACGCGTCCCCTGTCGGCCGGCGGCGGATCAGGACGATCGACTGGAAGGTCATGACAACGTCGCCGTTCTGGTTGGCGACAGTGGTTTCGGTGCGGAAAGAGCCCATCTCGGGACGGCTCCGCGACGGCGTTTTGTCGATGATCCTGCCGCGGACGTGCAGCGTGTCGCCGGGATAGACCGGCTTCTTCCAGCGAAGCTCGTCGATGCCCGGCGAACCGAGCCCTGCCTGCTTCTCATTGACGACCTTGCGCGCGATGACCGCCATGGTCATCGCCGCAGTGTGCCAGCCGCTTGCCGACAGCCGCCCGAAATGGGTCTTGGCAGCTTCCTCATCGGACAAGTGGAACGGCTGCGGGTCATACTTGCGCGCGAACTCCAGCACTTCGTCGCGGGTCACGTCGTACGAGCCGAATTCGGTCTCCGCGCCGACTTGCAGATCTTCGAAATAGATCATCAGGGCGGCGCATAGCGGCGCGAACCGCTTGGCGCTACGGTAGGCCGGTGGCGACACAATCTCCCAGCGGCAGAGGCTGGCACCCGCGTCTGATCGAGGCGGCGATGGCCCTCAACGAGAACCGGCTCGACGTCGCCGAGCGCATCCTGAAGCCGCATCTCAAGGAAGATCCGTTCGACGCGGCCGCGATCCGAATGCTCGCCGAGCTTGCCGCGCGGATCGGTCGCTGGCGCGATGCCGAGAACCTGCTCCGGCGCGCTGTCGACCTGGCGCCCGGGTGGACCGCCGCCAAGGCCAATCTGGCGATGGTGCTTGGCCGGACCGGACGTCCCGCCGAAGCAATGGCGTTGCTCGACGACGTTGTTGGCGAGGAACCCGATTGGGCCGGCCATTGGAACCTCAAGGCGGCGACCCTGGGGCGTCTCGGTGATTTCGAAGAGGCGATTGGCCTCTACGAGAGCGTTCTCGAAAGGGGCCCAAACCAGCCGCGCGTATGGCTAAGCTACGGGCATATGCTGAAGACGATCGGGCGCCAGGCGGACGGCATCGCCGCTTACCGGCGAGCGATCGAAATGCAGCCGACGCTGGGCGAGGCCTGGTGGAGCCTCGCCAATCTCAAGACCGTCAAGTTCGACGAGGACGACCTTGCGGCAATGCGCGAGGCGCTTCGGGCGTCGCACCTGAGCGACGGCGATCGCCTTCACATCGACTTCGCCTTGGGAAAGGCGCTCCACGATGCCGGCCGCGCCGACGAGGCGTTCGCCCATTATGCACGCGCCAATGCGCTGCGACCGAAGGCCGCCCCCTATGACGCTTCCCGGATTTCGGGAACGGTCGACCGCTGTATCGCCGACTTCACCAGCGACGCCTTTGCCGAAAGATCGGGCGGCTGCGAGGCACCCGACCCGATCTTCATCGTCGGCATGCCGCGGGCCGGGTCGACCCTGATCGAGCAGATCCTGTCGTCGCATAGTCTTGTCGAAGGCACGGCGGAGCTGCCCGACATGCCGGCCCTGGCCCGCAAATCGGGCTCCTATCCGGGCAACATTCTTCAGTTCTCGGCCGACGAGCGCCGGGCGCTCGGCGAGGAATATCTGAAGCGCGCGGGCGTTCAGCGTCGCACCGACCGCCCGTTCTTTATCGACAAGTTGCCCAACAACTGGCTGTTCGTGCCCTTCATCCAGCTGGTCCTGCCCAACGCCAGGATCATCGACGCTCGCCGTCATCCGCTCGGCTGCTGCTTCTCCAACTTCCGCCAGCATTTCGCGCGCGGACAGGACTTCACGTACGACCTTGCCGACGTCGGGCGCTATTACGCGGATTACGTCCGGCTGATGGCGCATATCGACGCCGTGCTCCCGGGCCGGGTCCATCGCGTCATTTACGAGCGGATGGTCGACGATACGGAGGGCGAGATCCGGCGCCTGCTCGACTATTGCGGGCTCGAGTTCGAACCCGCCTGTCTGGAATTCTACAACACGGACCGCGCAGTTCGGACCCCAAGCTCGGAGCAGGTACGCCGCCCCATCTATCGCGACGCGACCGAGGAGTGGCGCGCCTATGAGCCGCACCTTCAGCCACTCGAGGAGGCACTCGGCCCGGTGCTCGATGCGTATCCCGACGCGCCTGCGGCGTTCCCGCAACGGTAGAAAACAATCAGGGCCGAGACCTGACGCGGTTGTTGACAAGCCGTCACGCCTCTGTCGCAATGCCGACAGAAGGCTGAATGGGGGCATTCGAATGGCCAATTTTCGTGCGCTGAATCTCGGGCTTCTCGCGTCGACCGCGCTTGCAAGTCCGGCGCTTGCCCAGCCCGGGCAATCGCCGGCGCCCGGGACGAACGCGACCGACGTCACCGCTCCGCCGCCGAAGGTGCAAAACGCGCAGGACGGGAGCGTCCCCGACCAGACCGAGATCGTGATCACCGCCACCAAGCGCGAGGAACGCCTTCAGAACGTCCCGCAAAGCGTCATCGCGATTGGCACGAGGCGGCTCGATCAGCTCAATATCTCGAACTTCGAAGAATATACCAAGCAGCTGCCTTCGGTCAGCTACAACTTCGCCCAATCGGGCGGTACCGTCGTTTACATGCGCGGCGTCGCGACAGGCGGCGACGGCAACCACTCGGGCGCATTGCCGTCGGTCGGCGTCTATCTCGACGAGCAGCCGGTGACGACGATCGGCGGAGCGCTCGACGTCCATATTTACGACATTGCGCGGATCGAGAGCCTCGCGGGTCCGCAGGGCACGCTTTACGGGGCGTCGAGCGAGGCCGGCACGATCCGGATCATCACCAACAAGCCCGACCTCAACGCGACCTACGGGCGGGTCGACGGCGAGCTCAACACGGTGGATCACGGCGGGGTCGGCGGAAAGCTCGAGGGCATGATCAACGTGCCCCTGGCAAGCCGCATCGCGTTCCGCGGCGTGGCTTTCTATCAAAAGGACGCCGGGTACATCGATAACGTGCCCGGGACGCGGACCTATTGCGGCACTCCGGTGCTAGGGCCCAACCCTGATCCGCCTCCGGCCCAAATTATCGTCGGCTGCATTCACAACGGCATTTCGGTCAATAATTCGGCCTTCGTTCGAAACGACATCAACACGGTCAAGAACTATGGCGGGCGCGCGGCGCTCAAGATCGATCTCGACGACAACTGGACCGTCACTCCGACGATCATGCACCAATATTACAAGCAGGATGGATTCTTCGCGTTCGATCCTTCGCTTGGAGACCTCAAGGAGCAGCGCTTCCGCAACGAGTATCGCAAGCAAAGCTTCACGCAGGCGGCCCTGACGGTCGAGGGCAAGATCTGGAATTTCGATCTGACCTACGCCGGCGCGTACCTGAATCACCCGACCTATTCCCTGGGCGACTATACCGACTACACCGACGCCTACGATTATATCTATGAAGGCTCCGGCGGAATCGCCACCTACCAGAACTATGTCGACGCCGCCGGCCGGACGATCGATCCGCGACAGTACATCGTCGGCAGCGAGCACTTCAGGAAAATGAGCCAGGAACTGCGGCTCGCGACGCCGAAGGAGTGGCGGCTGCGGGCCATCGTCGGCGCATTCTATCAACGCCAGACGAACCACATCTATCAGAATTATTTGGTCGACAACCTGGGTCCGCAAGTCTCGGTGAACGGCTGGCCCGGAACGATCTGGCTGACGCTCCAGGATCGCAAGGACAAGGATTATGCGCTGTTCGGGGAGGCGGAGTTCGACATCACCCCGAAGATCACGCTGATTGCCGGCGGGCGCTACTACAAGTTCGACAATACGCTCATCGGCTTCAATGGGATGGGTCAGGTCAACCCGGTCGGCACGACGCTTGGCTATAACCGCTGCCTTACGACAAGCGGCGCGGAGCTTCGCGACCCGAACGATAACAATCCGCTAATCACCGGCGGTGTTCCCGGCACGCCGTGCACCAATGTCGGCACGGTCGTGAACGGGCAACTCGAGCCCAAGCGCAGCGAGGGCACCGGCTTCATCCATCGCCTTAGCGCCCGGTGGAAGCCGACCAAGGACCTGATGTTCTACGCGACCTGGTCGCGCGGCTTCAGGCCCGGCGGAATCAATCGCCAGCCAACGGCTCCGGCCTATTCGCCGGACTATCTCTACAACCTCGAAGCCGGCTGGAAGACCTCGTTCGGACCGCTAATCTGGAACGGCGCGATCTATCACCAGATCTGGAAAGGATTTCAGTTCGCCTTCCTCGGGCCCAACAGCCTGACCGTGATCCAGAACGGGCGCGATGCGAGGATCAACGGTCTCGAAACCGACCTGTCATACGTTGCGGGCGGGTTGTCATTGAACGCGGCGGCTTCGTACACGGACGCGAAGACCAAAGGAGCGATCTGCCATATCAGCTTCGATACCGCAGCCGACTGTTCCACGTTCTTCCCCGACCTGAGTACACCTAACCCCACCGACGGCGATCAGGACTTCATCGTCACGCCTTCCGGCACCCGCCTGCCGGTCACGCCCAAGTTCAAGGGCACGGCCACGGCCCGTTACAGCTGGCGGATGGGCTCGGGCAAAGCGCATGTCCAAGGTAGCGTTGCCTACCAAGGACCGGCCGGCGTCGACGTCAGGCAAAACATTGGCGGAGGCTTCAACCCGAACGACGTTTTTGGACGGGTTCGGTCATCAACCCTCGTCGACCTGTTCGCCGGCTACGATTGGCGCGATTACAGCCTTGAGCTGTTCACCACGAACGTGTTTGACGAGCGCAATGAGCTCGCCCGCTTCACCGCTTGCGGTGCTTGTAGTCGACTTCACATCATTCCGGGTCGGCCGCGGACAATCGGAGTTCGGGTAGGGGCGAAATTCTAGGCCGAACCGTCCGTCCATTCGATGGTTGAGCGCGGCATGAACCGTCAACCGCCGCCGCGGCGTGTGCAATTGCGCTTCATCGCCGCGATTCTGCTGTTGGCCGGCATCTGGCTGGCGATGCTTGTTGCTGGGGGCGGAGCAACCGACCGCGCTATCTACGAGGCGCTCTACGCCGGGCATCGCCCTGTGATGATCGCAATCGCGCGTGCGCTGACCGAATTAGGCGAGCCTACCATGCTGATCGGCGCTTCCGCGCTATCTGCGCTGTGGCTGTGGTACGCGGGGAGGGGCCGGCTGGGCCTGGCGCTGCTCGCGATCACGCTGACCGGCCGCGGGCTCGGCGAAGTGCAGAAATATTGGATCGCGCGCGTCCGCCCCGATCTTGAGCCGCATCTGGTCGTGGTCAAGACGAGCAGCTTTCCCAGTGGGCACGCGACCAGTTCGATGGTCTTTTATCTGACGCTGGCGCTGGTGTTGACCGCGCACAGCCGGTGGCGCTTCGCTGCAGCGGGCAGCGCCATCCTCCTGTCGCTTCTGATCGGCACGAGCAGGGTGATGCTGGGCGTTCACTGGCCGAGCGATGTGATCGGCGGCTGGGCTTTTGGAATGCTCTGGGTCATGCTGACTCTTCGCGCAGCCGAGGGGCTTTTGCGGACGGATTCCGCAATGGAAAAAACTACGCTATGATCCGAAACGGGTAAAAGGGGAGGATAAGATGACGAAACCGTTCACAATGATTGCCGCGGCTTTGTTTGCGATTGCGATGCTGCTTCACATCTATCGGCTGTTCACTCACTTCCAGATCACGGCCGGGAGTCACGAAATCCCGCAATCGGCCAGCTACGTTGCGATCGTCGTCGCCGCGATCATGACCTGGGGACTTTACCAGGAAAGCAAGCGCTGAAGCTTGCGACCATCTAGACGTTGAAGCGAAACAGCATCACGTCGCCGTCCTGGACGACATAGTCCTTGCCCTCCGACCGCAGCTTGCCGGCGTCGCGCGCGCGGGCTTCGCCGCCGAGCTTGACGAAATCGTCGTATGCGATCGTCTCGGCGCGGATGAAGCCGCGCTCGAAGTCGGTGTGGATCTCGCCCGCGGCTTCAGGCGCCTTGGCGCCCTTGTGCACCGTCCACGCCCGGGCCTCTTTCGGTCCGGCGGTGTAAAAGGTGATGAGACCGAGAAGCTCGTAGGCCGCATGGATCATGCGGTTGAGCCCGGTCTCGTGGAGGCCGAGGTCAGCCAGGAACAGATCGCGCTCCTCTGACGGCAGAGTGGCGATTTCGGCCTCGATCGCCGCCGAAATGACGACGGCCTTGGCGCCTTCCGCTTTGGCCTTGGCGAATACGCGTTCCGACAGCGGATTACCCTCGGCCGCGTCGGCTTCGTGGACATTGCACACATAAAGAACCGGCTTGGCGGTGAGTAGCTGCGCGCGCTGGAGCGCCTTGTGTTCCTCGAGGTCCTTCGGAACGACGAGCCGCGCAGGCTTGGACGCTCGTAGCAACTCCAGCGCCTGGCCGAGCACGGACGCTTCGACCTTCGCCTCCTTGTCCCCCTGCTGCGCCTTCTTGACGAGGTTGGGAACGCGGCGCTCGAGGCTGTCGAGGTCGGCGAGCATGAGCTCGGTTTCGACCGTCTCGGCGTCCGCGACGGGATCGACGCGGCCCTCGACGTGGGTAACGTCGCCGCCCTCGAAACAGCGCAGCACGTGAACGATCGCATCCACTTCGCGGATGTTGGCGAGGAACTGGTTGCCGAGCCCTTCGCCCATCGATGCACCGCGGACCAGCCCGGCGATGTCGACGAACTCGATCTGGGTTTCGATTTCCTGGGCCGAGCTGGCGATTTCCCGGATCTTGTCGAGGCGCGGATCGGGGACGGCGACGCGGCCCACGTTCGGTTCGATCGTGCAGAACGGATAATTGGCCGCTTGCGCTGCGGCCGTCTCGGTCAAAGCATTGAAAAGCGTCGATTTGCCGACGTTCGGCAGGCCGACGATGCCGCAGCGGAAGCCCATCAGCCGACCTCCGCCAAATCGATCCAGTCGTCCAGACCCTCGTCCGCGTGCACTTCGCGCAAGCACGCCCGTTGCTTCATTCGCTTCAAGTAGCGCTCCAGTCCGGGCCAGCGTTCTGCGGGCTTGGGCATGTTGCGCGACCAGCGCGCCAGCATGGTCGCGAGAATGTCGACCGTGCTGAATTCGTCGCCCAGGAAATAGCCGCGGCCGTCGGACAGCCGCGCGTCGAGATGGTCGAAGGCGGCTTCGATCCGAGCCCGCGCATTTTCCTTGATCGCCGCGGCCCGCTCGGGAGTACCGAAGTCCTGCGGGTAGAACCAGGCGCGGAAAGCCGGCATCAGTGCATTGGCCAAATAGACCATTAGCTCAAGATACTCCGGCCGGTCGGATGATCCGGGGACAGGAGCCAGTCCCGCCTCGGCGTGGCGCTCTGCGAGGAGCATCAGAAGCGCCGCAGTCTCGGTGCACGGCTGCCCATCAACAATCAGAGTCGGCACTTGGCCGAGCGGGTTGATCCCGAGGTATTCGGCCGATTTCTGCGCCCGCGTCTGGAAGTCGACATGCTCGAGTTCGAATGGCGCACCGATCTCGATCAACGTCCAGTGAACCGCGAAGCTCGCGGCGCCTGGGGAAAAATAGAGCCTGTACATGGCGCGCCGTTACCGTCTGCTCCAGCGGAGCGCCAGTCGCGGATCGGCGAGGGTGGAAACATTGAAGGTGACCCGTGCCGGCGAGTAGGGATGGTTGACGCGACTGTCGTAAGCAAGGGGGACGTCAATGACTATTGCGCTTTCAAGACGGTCGTTGCTGGGCGCAGCCTCGGCGGGAACGGCCGCCGCACTTGCGGGTGTGCCATCAATCGCCGCGCAGAAAGCGCCGCCGCTGTTCGGGCCGGCGTCAGGCACCGCTTGGCTGACGTACAATGAGAACCCTTATGGCCCGTCGCCCAAAGCGATGGCCGCGATGGCCGACGCGGCGAGCAAGGGCTGCTATTATGCGGACGAGGCGACTGAGCGGCTGCGGCGAATGATCGCCGAGCGTTTCGGCGTCACTCCCGGGCAAGTCGTTATCGGCAACGGCTCGACCGAAGTGCTGAGCGCGGCGGCGCTCGACTGGGGCCGGCGCGGGCCGATCGTCTGTCCGGAGTTGTTCTTCGACGAGCCGCTTCAGGTTGCCGAGCGCCACGGCGCGCGCCTGATCCGCGTGCCGCTGAGGCCCGACATGAGCGTCGACCTCGATGCGATGGCGGCGGCTGCCGCCGCAAACAAGGCGGCGATGATTTATCTGTGCAACCCGAACAACCCGACCGCGATGCTCATCGAACCCGATGTATTGCGCGCGTTCGCGCTGCGGCTTCCGGCGGGAACCACGCTGCTCGTGGACGAGGCCTATAACGAGCTTACCGACCGTCCGCAGGCGAACTCGATGCTCGACCTGGTCAAGAGCGGCCGCGACGTGATTGTCAGCCGGACGTTCTCGAAGATCTACGGGCTTGCGGGCTTGCGCATCGGTTATGTCCTGACGACGCCGGAGAATGCGCAGCGGATTGACGGCAACATCATGACCATCGATCTCGGCACGAGCGCCCTGGCTGCGGCGATCGCGTCGCTGAACGACGAGGCTTTCATGGCCTTCTCGAAGAATCGGATCCTCGAGGGCCGGGGGATGATCCTGGAAGCTGCGCGCAAAGCGGGAGCCGACGTGCTGCCGAGCCAGGCGAACTTCGTGTTCGTGCGGGTGCCGGACGCCAATGCCGTCAGGGCGCGCATGGCCGAGCGCGGGATCATCATCCGCGGCGCCTATGGGAAATGGAAGAATTGGTCGCGGGTCAGCACGGGCAAGATCGAGGACGTTCGCCGCTACGCCGCTGCTCTGCCCGCCACGCTGGGGACCTGACGCGTCAGACGAAATTGAAGCTGACGCTCAACCGGTCCCCGCCGGCCGTCCCGCGAAGCACCTCGTGGCGAAGCCAGCTTTCCCACATCAGCAGCAGGCCGGGGCGGGTTTGGATAGTGACGAAAGTTTCGGGACGTTGCGGAGCGGCCATCATCAGCGGCAGGCGGGGGTCCTCGAAACGGATCGCGCCGGCGCCGTTGGGCGCCTCGACGTAGAACGTGCCGGAAATGATGCTGTGCGGGTGGATGTGCCCACTGTGCTGCCCACTGGATTTCAACAGATTGACCCACAGGCTGTCGAGTTTGGGTTTGCGTGCGAGTTCGAACGCGCATTCGGCGGCGAAGTCGGCCGCGTGTCGGGTCAAGAGCTTCGCCAAACGTCCGACGGTCGGATCGCGCAGCGGCAAATCGTTGAGTGAGGCATAGCTCGTGTAGCCGGGATAGTGGTGCGCTTTCGACCAACTGCGCCCGGCCTCGTCGTCGCGCGCCAGGCTGCGGATCGAATGGGCGATCTCGTTCAGCAGCGTCGGGTCGCCGATCTCGGCCTCGTAGAGCTTGGTAACGAACAGGCTGCGCACCACCCGTATGTGTCCTCCAACCGTTCGCAGATCAATCGAACCGCGACCGCTCCTTGCAGAATGCGGGTTTGACAAGGGCTCGGCCGCACTCGACCGCGTGAACACCGGGGCGTTCGGAAACAGGGGACTGAGCGATGAGGTCGCGGCCGTGCATGTCAACCGGGGTGCTGGCCGTGGCTGCAGCGTGCCTTTCCGGCCCCGCCGCCGCCCAATCCCGCTCTTCAGACAACGCCATCACTCAGGCCGAGGACGCCTTCGGCTTCAGCGTCGGGCGAGAGACCCTCGGAATCTACAATGCTGGAAACGCTCGCGGTTTTTCGCCGACGTCCGCGGGCAATTTGCGTATTGACGGACTCTATTATGATCAGGCCGGCTTTGCCGCTTCGCTCGTCAGCCCCCTGGTCAATTCCACCAGCATCAAGGTCGGCCTTTCGGCCCAGGGCTATCCATTTGCGGCGCCGAGCGGGATCGTCGACATAGGCCTTCGGAAGCCCGGCGACAAAGCGGCGGCCTCGATCGTCATTAATGGCGACAGCTTTGGCAGCGCCGGGGTCGAAGTCGACGGTTCATTGCCGATCAGCTCGACGCTGGGGCTCGCATATGGTGTCGTGCTCAGCCGGGTCGCCTTTCCGGACGGCACCGACAATCTCAACCACAGCCAGAGCCTGCTGCTTCGCTGGCGGCCCGCGAAGGGTATCGAGATCATCCCCTTCTGGTCGCTCTACAACGATTACAACGACGAAGCCGGCGTGTTTTACAGCCCCTCGGGCGAATTCCTGCCGCCGCTCGCCAAGCCGCATCGTTTTGAAGGCGCGCGATGGTCCGATTTCCGGTTCACGGCCACAAATCAGGGCGTCCTCGGCAATTTCACTCTGGCCTCGGACACGGTGCTGAGGGTCGGGGCATTTCGAAGCGTTCAGGATCAGAAAAGCTCGTTCACGAATATTCTCGCGAACGAGCTTCCGGATGGGACGGGCGAGCGCATCGTCATCGCCGATCCGCCCACCAAGAACAGATCGGTCAGCGGCGAAGTCAGGCTTACGCACAGCATCGTGGACGGGCCACGCCTGCACGTCATTCATCTCAGCCTTCGTGAGCGCGACGCCCATCGCCAGTTCGGCGGCTCAGCTGTGCTCGATTACGGTCCGGGGCGGATCGGCCAAATCCTCGACGTTCCCAAGCCGACCTCGTTCGATTTCGGCGAAGTCAGCCGACAGCATCTCACCCAGACAACCTATGGCATGGCCTATGACGGACGGTGGAGGAATGTCGGGGAAATCAGCTTCAGCATTTCGAAGGCACACTTCCGAAAAACGACCGCTATTCCGGGTGATGGCCTTGCGGTCGCGCGATTCAGCCCCTGGCTCTACAACGGAACTGCGGCGGTAAACGTTACAAAGACGGTGACGATCTACGCCGGCTACGCCCGTGGACTCGAGGAAAGCGGGCTTGCGCCGCCGAACGCAGCCAATCGCAACTCGCCATTGCCGACGATCATCACCACCCAGAAGGATGCCGGCGCCCGGATCGTCCTGGGCAGCGTTAAGCTCGTTGGGGGTCTGTTCGATCTTACCCGGCCCTACTTCGGTTTCGATTCCTCGAACGTCTTCAGGCAAGTCGGGACGGTGGAAAGCCGCGGCGCCGAGTTTTCGATCTCCGGCAACGTAACACCGCAGCTGAGCGTCGTCGCCGGCGGAGTGTTCATTGACGGTAAGGTCGCACGCGATGCGGGTGTTCCGGGTGTGATCGGTTCAAAGCCAGTCGGTCTCTCGCCGCATCAGCTCAGTCTCAACGCCAACTGGAAGACTCCTCTCAAAGGACTGGAGCTCGATACGACCGTCATCAACCGCGCCCGGGCTCCGGGCACGACCGACAATTTGGTCATTATCCCAGCTAAGTGGCGCTGGGACGTCGGCGGCCATTATCATTTCAAACTCGCGGGACACGACGCGACGTTTCGGCTTCAGCTTTTCAATATCACCGGCAGCACCGGCTATAATGTGCAGGGATCGGGCTTTTACGGACAGAATCCGAGCCGTTTCGTGCAAGGCTTCCTTAGCGTCGACTTTTAACCGTCGTCCTGCTGCAGTCTGAGCGCGACCTCGCTCATGAACCGGGCGTCGTCGCCGTCGGCGAGCCATTCCGCCTCGGCGGCGATCGCGGCCAGGACATCGCTCAAAGGCTCCATCTCAGACTTGGCGTAATTGCCGAGAACGTGCGGCGTGACGAGGTCCTTGCGGCCAGGACCCGGGTGTCCGATGCCGATGCGCAGGCGGCGGAAGTCGGGGCCTAGCGCCGCATCGATCGAGCGCAAGCCGTTATGGCCCGCGGTGCCGCCGCCCTTCTTCACCTTCACCTTGAACGGCGCGAGGTCGAGCTCGTCGTGGAAGACGGTCAGGTCGTCCATGTCGAGCTTGTAGAAATGCATTGCCTGCTGAACCGCGTCGCCGCTGTCGTTCATGAACGTCTGCGGCTTCAGCAGCAGGATCCGGTGGCGGCCGATGCGGCCCTCGGCGACGAGGCTCCGGAACTTCTTCGACCAGGGTGCAAAGTCATGCACCTCGGCGATGATGTCCGCGGCCATGAATCCAACGTTGTGTCGATGGAGCGCATATTGAGCGCCCAGATTGCCGAGGCCGACCCAGAGTTGCATCCTGCGCACCTAGCGTGACATGCGCGCAAAAAGAAACCGCCCGCCGGTGAGGGCGGGCGGCTCTGCACTTTCCGGTGACGGTGAAGAAGGCTTACTCGCCCGCTTGCTCGCCTTCGCCTTCCGCAGCTTCGCCTTCCTCGCCCTCGACGGTTGGGACGGCGTCGGCCGCGGCGGCTTCTTCTTCCTCGGCCTTCATCGCCGACGGCGCGACGATCGTGGCGACGGTGAAGTCCTCGTCCGCGTTCGCCGGGATGACGCCCTCGGGCAGCTTGACCTGGCTGATGTGGACCGAGTCACCGATCTCCAGCCCTTCGAGCGAGATATGGATCTCGTTCGGGATCTGGGCCGCGTCGCACACCAGCTCGAGCTCGTGCTGGACGACGTTCAGGACGCCGCCGCGCTTGAGGCCCGGCGAATCTTCCTCATTGTCGAACCGCACCGGCACGTTGACGTGCACCTTAGTGTGCTCGCCGATGCGCAGGAAATCGACATGGATGGGCCGGCTGCTGACCGGGTGGAAGTCGACCGCCTTCGGCAGCGTCCGGTGCGGCTGGCCTTCGAAATCGATCATCACGACCGAGTTCATGAAGTGGCCGGTCGACATCATCTTGGCGAGGAGCTTCTCCTCGACATGGATCGAGAGAGGCTCTTTCTTCTCGCCGTAGACCACGGCGGGGACCCGGCCTTCGCGGCGCAGTGCACGGGAGGCTCCCTTGCCAGCCCGGTCGCGCGCCTCGGCGGGCAGCGTCAGCTGTTCGCTCATTTGGCTATGCTCCGTTTCTTGAATGACCCGCCACGCCTCCAGGGATGACCATGGCCGGGAGCGCGC
>NZ_JBJMVI010000007.1:0-50492 GCF_045810705.1 Sphingomonas sp.
CACGACGTCCAGGTGATGATCGAGGGCCCCGGCCACGTGCCGATGCACAAGATCAAGGAGAATATGGACAAGCAGCTCGAAAGCTGCGGCGAGGCCCCGTTCTACACGCTCGGGCCCCTCGTGACCGACATCGCGCCCGGCTACGACCATATCACCAGCGGCATCGGCGCCGCGATGATCGGCTGGTTCGGCACCGCGATGCTTTGCTACGTGACGCCCAAGGAGCATCTCGGCCTGCCCGACCGCGACGACGTCAAGGTCGGCGTCGTCACCTACAAGCTCGCAGCCCACGCCGCCGACCTCGCCAAGGGCCACCCCGCCGCGCGCCTCCACGACGACGCCCTCAGCCGCGCCCGCTTCGAGTTCCGCTGGCGCGATCAGTTCAACCTCAGCCTCGATCCCGACACCGCCGAAGCCTTCCACGACCAGACCCTCCCCGCCGAGGGCGCCAAGACCGCGCACTTCTGCTCGATGTGCGGCCCCAAATTCTGCTCGATGAAGATCAGCCAGGAGGTCAGGGACTTTGCCCGATTGCAGGAAGAGCAAGCGGCTGCGACCGACGCGGAAGCCGGCATGGCCGAGATGAGCAAGCGCTTTCACGACGAGGGCGGCGAGCTTTACGTGCCGGCGGAATGAGCCGAAATTGCCGACCGATGGAGAAGCCCGAATGAAAGCCGCCCGGATCGCCCTCGCCGCCGCGCTCCTGCTGTCGGCAGCGCCCGCCTCCGCCCAGACCGCGACCGACGCCGGATGCCTGGTCCTCAGCAATGCCTTCGCGGAGAAAGCGGCGGAGCCGCAGGTCAAGAAGCTCGCCGAGGCGTCCTTCTATTTCTACCTCGGCCGCGTCGCCGACCGCACGACCGCGCCGCAGCTGAAGGCGCTGCTCGACACGCAGGCCAAGACCATCACCGACGCGACCGCCGGCCCAATGATGAAGTCATGCATCCAGACCTTCCAGAGCCGGTCGGACCTGGTGCAAAGCCTGTCGACGAAGCCGGCGGCCCCGCAGCCCGCGCCGCCGCCCAAGAAGCCGTAGGGGCGCGGGGATGGCCGAGATGAGCAAGCGGTTCCACGACGAGGGCGGCGAGATTTACATCTCGGCCGTCGAATGACCGCCGCCGACAACAAGCGCATCGTCGCCGACGTGTTCGACGGCCTCTCCCGCGCTGACGGCCGCGCGTTTTTCGACGCAATGGCCGACGACATCGTCTGGATTATCGAGGGCCAGTGCCGCTTCTCGCGCCGCTACGAAGGCAAGGCGGCGGTCCAGAACGAGCTCGCCCCCGCGCTCTTCGCAAATTTCGCGACCGACTATCGCAACACTGCCGACGCCATCATCGCCGAGGGCGACCGCGTCGTCGTGCTTGCGCGCGGCGAAGTGAAGACCGTCCGCGGCGAAGATTACAACAACAGCTATTGCTTCGTTCTGCGCATGCGCGACGGCAAGATCGTCGAGCTGCGCGAGTATATGGACACGGCGCTCGCCGAAGCGCGGCTCGTGATGGGGAATGCGGACTGAGCCGCATCAACCAATCGCTCGCCCACGTCGCGCTCATCGTCCGCGATTATGACGAGGCGATCGCCTGGTTCACCGGCAAGCTCGGCTTCCGCCTCGTCGCCGACGAACATCAGCCCGATCAGGACAAGCGCTGGGTGCTCGTCGCCCCGCCCGGCGCGCGCGAGGGAGCGGCGTCCATCCTCCTCGCCCGCGCCTCGACGGCGCGGCAGGAGGCGTTCATCGGCAATCAGGCCGGCGGCCGCGTCTTCCTGTTCCTGCAAACCGACGACTTCCGCCGCGACTATGAGGAGCTCCGCGCCAAGGGCGTGCGCTTCATTCGCGAGCCCAAGGCGGCGCCCTACGGCACCGTCGCCGTGTTCGAGGACCTCTACGGCAATTTGTGGGACCTGGTGGAGTTCAACGTCTGAGGTGCTAGGCGAAAGCGGCATGACCGAGATGAGCGAAGCGCCCGCGCACGAAGGCGGCGAGCTTTAGGTGCCGGCGGCGGACTGAGCGAGCATCAGGGAGCGACTGCTTGTGCTGCCTCACCCATTAGCCAGGCTTCTCCTCAGATCAGAAGTGCATGGACTACATTGCCGACACTTCTCCTCCTTTGCGTGGGTATATGGAGCGACAAAAGAGGGGGTTGAGTGAGCATGTGACCAGAATTGCCGAAACGAAAGCGGAGCACCACGGACGAGTGAGGCGGGATGGCGGCAGCACCAAATGATCCCATCGGCGAGTTGGCCGCCGTTGTTGACGTCTCTGATTGGCCGGCCTCTGAGGACTTTGGCGTCTTTCCTGTCGGGTCTAAACCGAAACGAACATTGATCTGCCCGCCAGACGTTGGTGGGCCGGGCCTCATCCAAAATCACGCCTATCTGTTTAAGCTAGCTGAGGGGTGGAAGGGGCAGCAAGTCTGGTCCGAGGCACTCGCCTACCAAATTGGGTGTGCAATTGGCATCGACGTTCCCAAATGCTTCATCGCAGAAAACCGCACCACAGGTGAGGTAGGAGCTCTCATTGAGTTCTTCTATGGCTACCCCGACGAGGCGCCGCCCTGCAGACTTATTCCGGGAGCCGATCTTCTTCAGGAGCGTGGCTTTACGAAAGGAGCAGATCGTCCGCACAACCTACTGACGAACGTTGGATTGTGTAGCGACCGAGGGTTAGCGGCATCCGTTGAGTGGTGGGCGGCGACCGTTTGTTTTGACGCTCTCATTGGAAACACCGATAGGCACACCGAGAATTGGGGATTGCTGATCGACTTCGAAGGAAATGAACAATTCGCGCCGCGCTTCGACAACGGGACGAGCCTCGGCTTTCAGCAGACCGAGGACAAACTTGACCGACTATTTGAGAATGGCGTCCTTGATCGATTTATAGACCGGGGAATTGGACACTTGGGATGGGACGCGGAGCACGACGAGCCGCTGCCCCTGCTCGAATTATGTAGTCGGTTCCAAGACTTCGAAAACGCTGGTGCCGTCATTCGAAATGTGATTCAAGCTGATCTAAGCATCTTGGAGGCGGCTGTTGAAGCGTGCGGGCGACTAGAGGTCGA
Source organism: Sphingomonas sp. (assembly GCF_045810705.1). Classification (GTDB taxonomy): domain Bacteria; phylum Pseudomonadota; class Alphaproteobacteria; order Sphingomonadales; family Sphingomonadaceae; genus Sphingomicrobium. The sequence goes on from NZ_JBJMVI010000007.1 coordinate 3,063, forward strand.
GCCTTCCTTTTCGCCTCGCCGTGCCGATCTTGTCATGAATATGATTGAGAGACGACACGCTCGAATTCGGGATGTCATCGGAGATTGAACAGAGTGCAACACTGGATCGACGTTCTATGCGAACCGCGAGAACTGTTCTTGGCGTGGCAGCCAAGCGACGCCGCCGCCGATCGTATGCGTTGGGCGGTAGGCCTTATTCGGCCTCACGGACAAGATTTCGAGTTGCGCTACTTAAAGCCTGGACCAGAGTTTGAAGGCCTCAATTCAGGCAAGGGTTTCGAGCGGCTTCAGGCACTTGGATACGTCGGTTATCCGGCATTCAGCGCGCATCAGTCGGTCCACCGTGAGGGCGTCCGAGCCGCATTGATGCGAAGACTCCCGCCGAGGCACCGATCTGACTTTGCCGAATATATCAAGCAGTTCCGGATGAAGCCCGGCACACCTCTCAGTGACTTCGCCTTACTCGCCCGAACTGAAGCTAAATTACCTAGCGATGGCTTCTCATTAGTCGATCCGCTGGACCCGACGACGTCTCGCTGCGACCTTATGTTGGAAGTTGCCGGATACAGACATTATTCGCCGTCTAATCATCACATAAAAGTCGGCACGCGGGTGGAATTACTTCCCGAACCAAACAATAGCTTCGATCCCAACGCGGTTCAGATTCTTGTTCAAGGCCAGAAGATTGGCAACATCAATCGTCTGCAGGCCGGCACATTCTTGCATTGGCTACGTACGTGCAAAGTCGATGCGACCATTGAACGACTCAACGGGAGCGTGGACCGTCCACGAGCTTACATCTTCGTACGTGTGTTGCCCTCTGAGGTAAGAAGGGCGGCCTAGCCGTCACGCCGCAACGACCGCCACCGGTGGCCCGCAATTTCTCAGTTGACGCGCCCCCGCAGCACCAACGCCTCATCCAGCGCCTGCAGGAACCGCGACCGGTCGGCCTTGGCGAACGGCGCCGGGCCGCCGGTCACGCCGGCGCCGCTGCGCAAATCGGCCATGATCGCGCGCGTCGCGATCGCGCCGCCGATGCTTGCCGCGGTGAACGGCTTGCCGTTGTGGCCGATGACGGTCGCGCCTTTCTTCAGGCAGCGGTCGGCGAGCAATATGTCGCCGGTCACCACCACCGTCCGCGTGTCCGCCTGTTCCGCGATCCAGTCGTCGGCGGCGTCGAACTTGTCGGAGACGACCACCCGCTCGATCAGCGGATGGTCGGGCACGCGCATATGGCTGTTGCTGACGACCTTCACCGGCACTTCGCGCCGATAGGCGACGCGATAGACCTCGTCCTTTACTGGACACGCATCCGCATCCACCAGAATTTGGATGCTCACCGGACTTGGATACTCACCGGGCTGCTCCAGTGCTCGCCATGCCCCGAGCATGGCTGCGCGCTTCGCCCGCGTCGACCAGGATCATCCGGCGCGGCCGGGCGAAGAATAGCCTACCGGACGAACCGTTTCTTGAGCTCGGCCTTGATCGAGGCGCCGGCGAGATGGGCGTCGACGTTCGAATAGCCTTCCTGGCGCAGCGTCCTGCGAATGTCGTCGACGCTGGTCGAGGCCGGGGCGAGCTGGAAGGCGCGTTCGATGATGTTCGGGCTGTGCATGGATCGTCCTGACGGTTTCGCTTCCGTTATGAACGGTCGGCGCCGCGCTCCGTTCCATGAGCGAAGCCCAGGCCGGCACGATCCCGCTAGTTGTTTTTGAGATTCTCGAGGCCGCGCACCCCGCCCTTCTGCGACGGTTGGGCGGCGATGGTCTTGACCTTCGCCTTCTTGGGCTTGCGCGCTTCCTTGCTCGATCTCTGCTGTCCCTTGGCCATCATTGCTCTCCTGCTCGAATTTATCGCTGTCCTACAGCATCCCCTTTGTGATCCATACTGGCCCATGCGCCAACCCGATTCCCGGTCTGCCCCGAGCCCCGCCGAAAGGCCCGCGCTGAAGCCCGATTTTGCGAAGGTCACATCCGCGCGGCGCGGTGCGGAGTGGCAAGCTCCATTTGGATCCCCATCGGACGTACACTTTGTGACCTTCGCGCAGCGGCGACCCTCGCGCGCGTACGCGTGTGGCATTGCTGCGTTTGCTGCGTTTCGGGCCGCCGATTGATGGCGTCAGCGTGAACATTGGGAACATTCACGAGGGAACGGCTCGCGAAAACCCGGGCCATTGATAGCGCTAACAAGTTGTGATTTCCTCGTGCCCGGCAAATCAAAGGGAGAATCGCGCATGCCCGGTTGGAAGCGCATTGCGGCCGCGTTGATCGTGCTGGCGCCCGAAGCCCCCGCCGCGGCGCAGGATCCCAGCGATCTCGCCAGGCAGATCATCAACGATCCGAGCAATCCGCAGGTGGCGGGCGCGAAGGCCGCGCTGCGCGACGATCCGAAGGTGCAGGGCGGCAAGGCGCTGCGCATCACAATCAAGGGCAAGGGCGCCAACCCGTGGGACGCGTCGGTCGGCGGGCCGATCGCCAAGCCGGTCAAGGCCGGCGACAAGCTCATCCTCGCATTCTGGGCGCGGCTCGAGAAAGGCGAGAATGGCGCCGCCACCGCGACCCTGCCCTACGATGCGATCCAGCTCGCCACCGCGCCTTACTCGACCGTCGTCAGCGGCTCGAACCAGATCGGCCCCGAATGGAAGCTGCAGCAGGTCGCCGGCAAGGCCGACCGGGACTATCCGGCGGGTACGCTCAAGGTGACGATCCAGCTCGCCACGGCAAAGCAAACGGTCGACGTCGGCCCGATCATCGTCCTCGACACCGGGCAGTGACGCCCGGCTTCGGTCGCCGGTCGAACACAACGGTTATCCAGCTGATTTCGCTATGCAACCCCCATGGCGAGGCATAGCCTAGCTCTTGATTATTTGGGGAATGAAGCCTTGTCCCGGTCCCGCATTCTGGTCTTTGCGCTCGCGCTCGCCTGCCCGGCCGTGTTCGCCAGCGGCGCCAGCCAGGCGCAGGCGCCGGACATTTCCAGGCCGCGGCCCGCTCCGGCGATTCCGCCGGATGTGCGGCCGCTCCCGCCGGCGCAATTCGACAGCACGCTCGCGATCGGCGGCGAGGATATCAAGGCGCGCGAGGTCAGCACCCGGCTCAACGTCGACGTGCGGGTGAACGGCCGCGGGCCCTATCACTTCGTTGTCGACAGCGGCGCCGACACCTCGGTCGTGGGCTTGCGCATCGCGCACGACCTGCAACTGCCGTTGGGTACGCCGGCGATCCTCAACGCCACCACCTCGCGTAACATGGTCGACCGGGTGAAGGTCGCCTCGCTCGGCATCGGCACCAGCACGATCCCGGACCTCGAGCTCCCGGCCCTGCGCGAAAGCGACGTCGGCGGCGACGGCCTGATCGGCATCGACGCGCTGACCGAGCAGCGGCTGATGATGGATTTTGAAGCGCATCAGGTGCGGGTCGAGGACGCGCGCACGCGGGTCAGGTCCGTACCCGGCGAAATCGTCGTCACCGCGCGCCGCATGCGCGGCCAGCTGATCCTGACCGAGGTCCGGGCGGGCAATGTTCCGCTCGACGCGGTGATCGACACCGGGTCGGAGGTCACGATCGGCAACCTCGCCCTTCGCAATAAGTTGCTCGGCCGCCACGGCACCCGCTTCTGGACCGTTTTGGCGACCGGCGTCACCGGCGTTTCCGTCCCGCTGCAGATGGCGGTCATCAGCCGCCTCCAGCTCGGGCCCGTGACGCTTCAGGATGTGCCGATCGCATTCGCCGACGTCCCGCCGTTCAAGCTGTTCGGGCTTGCCGACGAGCCGGCCCTGCTGCTCGGCACCGACCTGCTCAACACATTCCGCCGCATTTCGCTCGATTTCCGCGCGCGCAAGGTCCGCTTCCAGCTGCGCCGCTGCGGCACCGACGGTGTCACCATCAGCACTTCACCGGACTCGATGGGATTTACGCGGCTCTCGTCGACCAACAGCGCCGACGTGTGCGGCCGGTAACGCTCGCCGGCGCGCGGAAAACAACCTTTTGTTCACCCCTCGGGCGCACAAGCGGGCTTGGGTAAGGAATCTCTATGGCACAACCGCAAAAGCGCCCGGACGAACGCCGCCGCGTCGAGCGCATCGCGCTCCGGCTCACGGCGACCATGCGCGACGGTACCCGCAGCCGGGTCAAGGTCCGCGTGATCGACATGTCGATCCGCGGCTGCCGCATCGAATGCTCGTCCAATCTCGCCGTCGACAGCTGGATCTGGCTCAGCATCGCCGGCCTCGAGACGCAATTCTGCCGGGTCGTCTGGCATTGCCAGGAATTCGTCGGGCTCGAGTTTGAAAAGCCGCTGTCCGACGCGGTGTTCGAGCGCCTGCTCGCCGACCAGCAGCAGCTCCCCGAAGCCGCGATCCGGGATTTGCGCGACATTGCCAGCCGTACCCACTGGCTCGCCCGCAAGGCCGAGGATTCGGACATCGCCATCCTCGCCGAGCTGAGCCGCCGCTGCGCGGTGGATGCGGTGGTCGAGGGCCTCCGCCGCGGCGAGAAGTCCGCGCCGGCGAAGAAGAAAAGCTGAACCGCTTCGGGGCCGGCCCTTGTCGGGCGGCCCTTTTTCCGCCGGCCCTTGTCAGGCGGCCTTCGCGTTTCCGTTGAGAACTGCCGAGATCCCGCCAGCAGTCTGGATCTGTTCGGCGAGCGCGCCGCGCGGCAGCTCGTTGTCGAACGCCCAGGCCAGCACCGCCTCGAGCTGCTTGATCGTCGCATCGTCGCACATATCGGCGAACGCGAGCTTGACGACCGGCTTCATCGGCGAGCGCAACTGGATCTTGAGGCCCTGCGCCTCGACCAGCCGGAGATATTCCTCCGGGCTGTCCTCGGCATCGAGCGCGAAATCATAAGCGGCGCTAAGGCCGTCGTAGAGCGCCGCGTTGGCGCGCAGCTTGGCCATCCGCGCCTCGTCGGCCATGGCCCTGACTTCGGTGAGCTTGTTCTGCAACGGTCCCTCCGATTTGCGACTGGCTTGTTGCGTTTGTTCCGCCGGCCTGTGAGCGGCCACGACCGGCTCCTCAACCCGAGGTTTCTCGGCTTGAGGCTCGTCTACGACGGGCTCGTCGGCTTGAAGTTCGGGAGCGACCGGCTGTTCGGTCTCGAGCGTCTCAACCGGCGGCTCGTCGGCCACAGGCTCCTGATCGGCCGCTTGCTCGTCGGGCAAGTTTTCGTCGGCGGCGTCCGTCTCGGGGAACACCGGCTCGACCTTGACCGACTGCGCATGGAAGCCGGTTAGCCCGGCGAGGCTGTCGAACAGCTTTGAGAAGCCCGGCGCCGCCTTGGCGGCCGCTTTCTCCAGCTTGGGCGCGGGATCTTCCGCAGCCAGTTCTTCCGGCTCGTCCGCCACGGCCTCTACCGGCTCGTCGATCTCTTCGGCCGGCGCTTCGATCTCCTCGGTCTCGGCTACGGTTTCCTCCGGCTCCTCGGCCGCTTCGGCCGGAGCTTCCGCCTTGGCGGGCTTTTCCGCGGCCTTGCTTCCCTTGGCCGGCACCGTCTCCAGGCTCACCAGCGCATAGACGTAATCGACCCAGGCGCCGCCGGCACTCAGCGGGAGCAGCGTGACCCAGCAACGGGTCGAGCCCTCATCATTCGCAAAATCGTCCTCGAACGCCAGAAAATCGCGCGAAATGGCGACGATCGGCAGCTTCTTGCCGATGCACGACAGGATCGAGGCGCTGGGTGCGTCCATGATCCGCTCGGGCCAATCCTGGCCGCCACGCAGGGCTTCGCCAAGGTGACGGATTTCGGCGTCGTGGCCGCCGCTGATCAGCTCGAGCAGCGCGCTGTTCGGGCCCGCATCCGACAGTTCAAGCGGGTCGAGGTCGTGGAGCGGCGGGAATTCCTTGTCGCCGCGGATCGACAGCCAATAGTTGAGCACGCTGGCATGCTTGCGCCGTTCGGCGGCCTTGATCGTCTTGAACGCGCCGAGCAGCGCCTCGGCCGACGCCTGGTCCCCTGCCTGCATCCCCGTAGAGGGCGCCCCCATGTCCGACTCCGCTTGTCTATTCGTGGATGCTTGTGCGCGCCGGGTGCTTAGAAAGGGTTAAGACGAAACTTGCCGCAATACGAAACCGCCGCTGGCTTCGGACAGCGGCGGCTCCATTCTTTGCTTCGAAATCACCCTCAGGCGAGCTGGCGCTCCTGCTCGTCAGCCATCGCGTCCGGGAGTCCGGCGTCCATGTCGACCGGTTCCGCGACACCCGCGGCGACTTCGCGTTCGCGCTTGTCGAAAAAGGCGGCGCGGCGCAGTCGATTCTTGAGCGACACGGACGGATTGCCCGGGCTCGGTCCGCGATAGGCGCGCTCGACCCAGCTTTCGCCAGGCAGCCGGTCGTCGTCCGAATCGGCTTCAGCGGCCTTCGCTACCGGCTCCTGACCGCCCCAGGCAAAGGCGGAAGGCGCAACCATCGCGGGTTGCTCATCATGAATGACCGGCTCATCGGCGGGCTCGACCGACGCCGGGGCCGCGTCCACCGGCTCGAGCTCCGCGGTCGGCTGATCGACCCACTCCTCCTCATGCCGCCGCCAGCGCGACATAGCGAAAGCGGCGGCGACGAGAGCGAGCAGCGCCAGCGCCCCGGCGCCGAAAACCAGCTCATTCCTGTTCGGCGAACCCGCAGGCTTCGCGGCGCTCGTTGCGGGCGGTGTCGAGGTCTTGGCGTTGAGGTCGACGACGGGAACGACTTCAGACCGTTGGGCCGGCGGCGTCGTGGCGACGGGCGTTGCGGGCGGAGGCACCGCGACCGCCGTGGCCGTCCGCGTCGCGACAGTCCGTGTGGTCACGGTCCGAGTTGCAGGCCGAGTTACAGGTGCGGGCGGCTTTGCAACAGCGACTCGGGTGGTCCGGGTCACGGTGCGCCTGTGCGTCGTCGTCGACGTGGACACCGGTGCGGTTGCGCTGGTGTCAGTCGTCACCGGCGGCGTGTCCGTCGTCGTCGGAGCGGCATCGACGGTCGGCGGCGGGCTCTGGGTAGTTACCGGCGCGGGCTCGGTCGGCTGGACCTGCTGAGCAATGACCTGTGTTGGAGAAAGCGCGAGGGCCGCGGCAATCGCGGGGAGGGCGCTGGTGAGTGCATAATGCGTCGTTTTCATCATAATGAGAGACAACCGCTGGGCGTCGGGCGCAGCAGCATGATTATCGGTCGGGAGGGCGATAACCCCGACGAGCCGACCACCGTTTGGGTTGCGGGAAAGAACTTGGGTGGCGGATGACGGTCTCGCTCTTCTCCTACGGCACGCTGCAACAGCTCGAGGTGCAGATGGCGAACTACGGCCGCACCCTCTCGGGCACGCCGGACCTGTTGCGCGGGTACCGACTCGCGCCGCTTGAAATCAGTGATCCGCGCGTGGTCGCGATCAGCGGCAAAGCCCTCCACTCGATTGCCTGTGCCACCGGCAACGCCGAGGATTCCGTCCCGGGCACGCTATTTGAACTGAGCGAGGCGGAGCTTCACGCGACCGATGCCTATGAGGTCGACGTCTATGCGCGCATTGAGGCAGTGCTCGAATCGGGCCGGACAGCCTGGGTCTACGTCGGTCAGCCCGTCAGCTCCTGAACACGGACCGCGGCAGCGAAAAGGGCGCCCGTTGCCGAGCGCCCTTCGCCTTCAACGCGTGCTCTCGCGTGAACTTACTTGGTCTTGTTCTGGGTCGTGTTCGAGGCCGAGTTCTTGATCGCCGCGGCTTCGTTCTTGCCTTCGTTCTTGATGCTGGCGGCTTCGTTTTTCGTTTCGTTCTTGACGGCCGACGCCTTGTTCTCGGCGCTGTTCATGATGTTGGCGGCTTCGTTCTCGCCGGCCGCGCTGACGTTTTCGGCCTGGTTGCTGGCATTGGCTTCGACCGCGGATGCCTGGTTGTCCGCCGGGCTCTTCTTGTTGCACGCGGCGAGCGCGACGACGGCCGCGGCGACGATCATGGTTTTGCTGGTCTTCATGCGCTTTCCCCTAATTGGCCCGTCGGGCGAATGGGCACGGAATAACGGCCGCTCATGACCGCGACATTGCTGCAACATTAACTGGCAGTCGCTATTTGAGCGCCTTCACGGCCGCCAGCGTGCGGGCGACATGCTCGCTGAAGTCGAGGTCGTCGTGGACCATGACCACCTTGCCGCTCTTGCCGATCACGTAGGACGTGCGAGTCGTGATTCCAGGATGGGCCGCCCAAGCAACGTCATAGGCCTTCTGGATCTCGGGCGTCGCCGTCGCGACCGGGAAAGCGCTGCGGCATTCCTTGGTCGAGAAATCATGGAGCGTCTTCAGGTTGTCAGCGGACATGCCGATCACCTGCGCGCCGGCTTTCTTGAAGTCGCCGATCGACTCACTGAACGCATGCGCCTCGGCGGTGCAGCCGCTGGTGAACGCCTTGGGGAAGAAATAGAGGACCACCGGGCCCTTCTTGAGCTGGTCGGAGAGGTGGAGCTTGAACTCCTTGCCCCCGACCGCGCCGGTGGTGGTGAAGTCGGGCGCGGCGGTTCCAACCTTGAGGGCCGCGCTTGCTGGCGCGGCGATGAGGACTGCGGCGGTCAGTGGGAACAGAAGCTTGCGCATGGCGGTCTCCTTGAGGATGCGACGACCGCTTACAGCCGCATGTCGGAAAGTGCGAGCGGGACTGTCCGGCTGCCGCTTACCGGTGCGGCGCGAGCAGCCCCGCCACGACGTAGAAGAAGATCATCACCGGCCCGGTTAGCAGCGTCAGGGCGACGAAGCCGAGGCGAACGATGTTGGGATCGACGCCCGTGTAATCGGCTAGCCCTGCGGCAACGCCCATCACCTTGGCGTCGCCGTGGTTGATCAGGAAACGTCCGTTCATTTGTAGGGTCCTTTGGATAAGCGGCTCAGGCGATCGGCAGCGAAGTCGCGGCCGAAACGAGCAGAAGCGCGGAAATGAAAGTGCCAGCGAGAATGGTGGCGGTTTCACGGGCAGAAGCGAAAGAAGCGAACATTGGGTATCCCCTTTTGATTGTCTGGCGGACCCGACCTTCGGGCCCATGCCATAATCAATGCACGGGGCGTGCCATTCCGAAAATGTCGTTGTTTTTCAGTCGCAGAGCCAGATCCGTGGCGAAGATTTCCCGCATCAGCCGCCGGATGTTGGGAAGATTTCCCAATCAGCTCGACGTGGTGTCGCCGCCGTCGGGGTGCAGGACCTGGGCCGTCATGTAGCTCGAATCCTCGCAGGCGAGGAACAGGAAGGACGGCGCGACCTCGTTCGGCTGGCCGGGCCGGCCCATCGGCGTATCCTTGCCAAACTCGGGAATTTTCTCCGGCGGCTGGCCGCCCGACGGGTTGAGCGGAGTCCAAATCGGCCCGGGCGCGACGCCATTAACGCGGATGCCTTTCTTGACCAGGTTCAACGCGAGCGAGCGCGTGAAGGCGGTGATCGCGCCCTTGGTCGCGCTATAGTCGAGCAGGCCTGGCGAACCGGCATACATCGTTTCCGACGTGCAGTTGATGATCGCCGAGCCCTTCTTGAGATGGGGCAGCGCCGCCTGGGTCAGGAAGAACATGCCGAAGATGTTGGTCTGGAACGTGCGCTTCAGCTGCTCTTCCGTGATGTTCTCGATGTCCTCGTCGTAATGCTGCTCGCCGGCATTGTTGACGAGGATGTCGAGCCGGCCGAGCCGGTCGACCGCTTGGCGGACGGCGTTCTCACAGAATTTCTTGTCGCCGATGTCGCCGGGAATCGTGATCGCGCGGCGGCCTTCCTTCTCGACGATCTGCTTGGTCTTCGCCGCGTCGTCATGCTCGCACAAATAGAGGATGGCGACGTCGGCGCCTTCGCGCGCGAACAAGGCCGCCACGGCGCGGCCGATACCGCTGTCGGCCCCGGTGATCAGCGCCGCCTTGCCTTTGAGGCGGCTGGAGCCTGGGTAGCGCGGCCGCCAGTCGGGTTTGGGTTCGAGCTCGCTTTCGTGTCCGGGAAGCCGGTCCTCGTGGATCATCGGTTCCATGACGTCGGACATGTCGGCTACTCCTTCGATGCTACGCCCATCCCCTCCCGCTCGAATTCCTCGACCGTCGCTTCGTGATTCTGCTCCGGCCGCGGCGGCTTCCTGGTCTCCTTGCCCCGCGGCTTCGGTTTCGGGCTTCTTCCGGCCACTGACCGTTCCTTCCCCCAATGAATGAAAACCGACTTTTCCCTACGCGGTTCCGCGCCAAGTTACGACGGCGCGGTTTGCGGCGAATGAGGCGCGCCCCTACCTTAGCTCGGATGGCCGCTGGAGAGATCAGGCAGAACAAGCCCAACGCCGGGTTCGGCGCGCTGTGGCGCTTCCTGCCGATGCTGTGGCCCAGGCACGAAGCCGAGTTGAAGCTGCGCGTCGCGGCGGCGGTGCTCCTCGTCCTCGCCGGCCTTTTCCCTACGCGGTTCCGCGCCAAGTTACGACGGCGCGGTTTGCGGCGAATGAGGCGCGCCCCTACCTTAGCTCGGATGGCCGCTGGAGAGATCAGGCAGAACAAGCCCAACGCCGGGTTCGGCGCGCTGTGGCGCTTCCTGCCGATGCTGTGGCCCAGGCACGAAGCCGAGTTGAAGCTGCGCGTCGCGGCGGCGGTGCTCCTCGTCCTCGCCGGCAAGGCGGTGACTTTGATCGGCCCCTATGCGCTGAAGCTGGCGGTCGACCGGATGAGCAGTCATGCCGCGTTCGCCGTGGTCGCCGGACTGGTCCTGGCATACGCCGGGGCCCGCTTCGGCGGCGTACTGGCCGACAATTTGCGCAACGCGATCTTCGAGAAGGTCGGACAGGATGCCGCCCGGCGCCTCGCCGCCAATGTGTTCCGGCATGTCCATGATCTGTCGCTGCGCTTCCATCTCGAGCGGCGCACCGGATCGCTGACCAAGATCGTCGAACGCGGGACCAAGAGCATCGACATGATGCTCTATTTCCTGCTGTTCAACATTGCACCGACGATCATCGAGCTCGGCGCCATCTGCGTGATCTTTTTCGTCAAGTTCGGCGCCGGCCTCGTCGCCGCGACGCTGGCGATCGTCGTCTTCTACATCGCCTTCACGCGCAAGGTGAGCGACTGGCGGACCCACATCCAGCGCCAGATGAACGACGTCGACAACAAGGCGATCGGCCGCGCGGTCGACTCGCTCCTCAACTATGAGACGGTCAAATATTTCGGCGCCGAGGACCGCGAGGCTTCTCGCTACGAGGAGGCGGTCGGCGCCTTTGCGCGCGCATCGGTGCGCAACGAAGTGTCGCTCGCCTGGCTCAACATTGGCCAGTCGCTGATCACCAATGCGATGATGGCCGGGGCGATGATCTTCACCGTCTGGGGCTGGAGCCGCGGCCGCTTCACGCCCGGCGACGTGGTGTGGATCAATGGCCTTCTGATGCAGCTCTTCCGGCCGCTCGACATGTTGGGCTGGGTCTATCGCTCGATCCGCCAGGGGCTGATCGACATGGAGGCGATGTGGGACCTGCTCGACACCCCGACCGAGGTGACGGACAAGCCGAATGCGCCCGGTCTTGCGGTCGGCGATGGCAGTATCCGCTTCGATCATGTTCGCTTCGGCTATGATCCGGGCCGCGAAATCTTGCAGGACTTTGACCTCGAAATCCCCGCGGGCACGAGCTGTGCGATCGTCGGGCCTTCGGGTGCGGGCAAGTCGACCATCGCCCGGCTGCTCTACCGTTTCTACGACCCGTCCGCGGGGCGCATCCTGATCGACGGGCAGGACATCGCCGGCGTCAGTCAGCGGAGCCTGCGCGGCGCGATCGGAATCGTCCCCCAGGACACGGTGCTGTTCAACGACACGATCGGCTACAACATCGGCTACGGCCGCGAAGGCGCCGGCCAGGCCGAGATCGAGGCGGCGGCGCACGGCGCGGCGATCGACGGCTTCATCGCGATTCTGCCGGACCGATACGAATCGATGGTCGGTGAACGCGGGCTCAAGCTCTCGGGCGGCGAGAAGCAGCGCGTTGCGATCGCGCGCACATTGCTCAAGAACCCGCCGATCCTCATGCTAGATGAGGCGACCAGCGCGCTCGACAGCCGCACCGAACAAGCGATCCAGGAAACGCTCGACAAAGTGGCCGAGAGCCGGACGACAATCATGATCGCGCACCGTCTGTCGACGATCGTCGATGCCGACCAGATCGTCGTTCTCGACCAGGGCCGGATCGTCGAACGCGGCACCCACGACGAGCTGCTCGATGAGGACGGGCTTTATGCCGAGCTGTGGCAGCGCCAGGCGGCCGAGCAACTTGCCGAGGAGATTGCGCAAGCCGCCGAGTGACGGCAAAGCGAGCGCGTCCACCCGCGGCGCTCGGTCGCACGGCAAGAGTGAAATGACCGACCCGCACGAGCTTCTCAAACGCGTCTTCGGCTTCGACCATTTCCGCGGCGTCCAGGAAACGGTCGTCGAGCGGGTCATGGCCGGGAAGCATACGCTCGCGGTGATGCCGACGGGCGCGGGAAAGTCGCTCTGCTACCAGCTGCCCGCGGTCGCCCGTGACGGGACGGCGCTGGTCATATCGCCACTGATCGCCCTGATGCACGACCAGATCCGCAGCGCCAACGCGATCGGCCTGCGCGCGGCGTCGCTGACGTCGGCGGACACCGATCGCGACGCGACCGTAAGCCGCCTGAAGGCTGGCGAGCTCGACTTGCTCTATGTCGCGCCCGAGCGCGCGACGGGAGAGGCCTTTGGCCGCCTGATCAGCCGGCTCAACCTGGCGCTGATCGCAATCGATGAAGCGCATTGCGTCAGCGAATGGGGTCACGATTTCCGGCCAGACTATCGCCAGCTGCGGCCCTTGCTCGATGACAATGCGGACGTTCCGCGGCTCGCCCTCACGGCGACGGCCGACAGGCGCACCCGCGCCGACATCCTGACGCAGCTCGGCATCCCGGCGGAAGGGCTGGTCATCGCCGGCTTCGACCGCCCGAACATCCGCTATCACGTGCTTCCGCGCGATGGCATATCGGGCCAGCTCAAGACCTTGGCCGCACAACAGCCGGGGCCGGGAATCGTCTACGCGCCGAGCCGCGACAAGGCGGAGCGGATCGCCGAGCAGCTGGCGGCCAGCGGGCGGCCCGCGCTGCCCTATCATGCGGGTCTCGAGCCGCAGGTCCGGGCGCGCAACCAGGCCGCCTTCGTCAATTCCGAAGAGATGGTGATCGCCGCCACGGTTGCGTTCGGGATGGGCATCGACAAGCCGGACGTGCGTTTCGTCGCGCACGCCGGAATTCCCAAGTCGATCGAGGCTTATTACCAGGAAACCGGCCGCGCCGGGCGTGACGGCGAGCCGGCCGAGGCATGGCTGTTCTGGGCGGCGGAGGACTTTGCGCTCGCCCGGCGACGCATCGAGACCGAAGTCGAGCCGGACCGCCGCGCCGGCGAGCGCGAGCGGCTGAACGCGCTCGCCGGCCTCGTCGAAGCGCCGACCTGCCGGCGCGCGATCCTGCTCCGGCACTTCGGCGACGACCCACCCGAGCGCTGCGGCAATTGCGACAATTGCCTGGAGCCGCCGGCGACCATCGACGCGACCGAGGTCGCGCGCAAGCTGCTGTCCGCCGCGTTCCGGACGGAGATGCGGTTCGGCGTCGGGCATCTCGCCGACGTGCTTGCCGGCAATGACAGCGAAAAGGTACGCGGCTTTGGCCACCATCGGCTGTCCGTGTTCGGCATCGCTTCGGCCGACGAGATTGCGCTGGTCCGCCCGGTGGCGCGCGCGCTGATCGCCCGCGATGCGCTGCGCGCCGACGCTTATGGCGGGCTGAGCTTCGGCCCCGCCGCCAAGCCGATCCTGAAAGGCGAACAAGACTTGAACATCGCCGTCCCGCCGCAGCGAAAGCGGGCATCGCGCAAACGCTTCGACGGGCCTGCAGACCCGCTCTTCGACGCGCTACGGGAAACCCGTCGCAAGCTCGCCGCCGAGTCCGGCGTTCCGCCCTATGTGGTGTTCCACGATTCGACGCTGCGCGAGATCGCGGCGGCGCGGCCGGCGACACTGAAGGAACTGTCAAAGATCAATGGCGTTGGCGAGGCTAAGCTGGCTCGTTATGGGAGCGCAATGCTCGCTGCGGTCGCGGCGGCCAATTGATCATTCAGGCTCGCGCAAGAACGCTTGCCTATATGCTAAGCCTTTGAGATTTCTAGGAAGATAAATGATGCGCTATCTTATGCTCGCGTCCGTTTCGCTGGCGGCCGCAATCCCTGTTCAGCCCGCTCTCGCGGCGCCCGCCAAAGCGAGACCCGTCGCCGCGGCCGCGCTGCCCGCCTCCAATCCGTTCGCGAAGCCGAGCACGCTGCCGTTCGAAACGCCCGATTTCTCGAAGATCAGGGACACGGACTATCTGCCCGCGCTGCTCGCCGGAATGGCCGAGCAGAAGCGCGAGGTGACAGCGATCGCCAACCGGAAGGCGGCGCCGACCTTCGACAATACGGTCGCGGCGATGGAGCGCTCCGGCCTGCTGCTCGAGCGCGCGAACCTCGCGTTCAACGCCGTGAACGGCGCCAACACCAACGATGTGCTGCAGGCGACCGATACCAGAACCGCGCCGTTGTTCGCCGCGCACAACGACTTCATCTATTTGAACGCGAAACTGTTTCAGCGCTTCAAGACTCTCCACGATCATCAGGCTGACCTCAGCCTCAACCCGGAGCAGGCCAAGCTGCTCGACGTCTATTATAAGCAGTTCGTTCACGCCGGCGCGGAGCTTGCGCCCGCCAAGCAGGCGCAACTCAAGGTCCTCAACAAGCGGCTCAGCACGCTGACCACCGCGTTCGGTCAGAAGCTGCTGGCCGCGGCGAAGGCAGGGGCGCTGCATGTCGACGACGCATCGGCGCTCGCCGGGCTTTCCGAGCAGCAGCTCGCCGCCGCGCAGCAGGCGGCCAAGGACCGCAAGCTCGCGGGCTATGTCCTGCCGCTCCAGAACACGACGCAGCAGCCGTTGCTCGCATCGCTGTCCAACCACGACACGCGCCAGAAGCTGTTCGAAGCCAGCCTTAACCGCGCCGAACATGGCGACGCCAACGACACGCGCGCGATCGTCAGCGAAGTCGCGCGGCTGCGCGCGCAGAAAGCCGCCTTGTTCGGGGCGGCGAATTGGGCCGACTACACGCTCTACGACCAGATGGCCCAGAACCGCGCGACGGCGATTGGCTTCCTCGATCGGCTCGCGCCCGCGGTGTCGGCGAAGGAGCATCAGGAATGGTCGGACATCGTCGGCCTGGCCAAGTCGCAGGGTGCGAATTTCCAACCGACGGCAGCCGACTGGAACTTCTATGCCGACCAAATCCGCAAGCAGCGCTACGCGCTCAACCAGGACCAGCTGAAACCCTATTTCGAGTTCAACAAGGTGCTGACCGATGGCGTGTTCTACGCCGCAAACCAGCTTTATGGCCTGACGTTCAAGGAGCGTCACGACATCCCGACCTGGAGCCCCGACATGCGGGTGTTCGACGTCATCGATGCCGACGGCAGGCCGCTGGCGATCTTCATGATCGATCCCTGGAAGCGCGACAACAAGAACGGCGGCGCGTGGATGTCGAACCTCGTCAACCAGTCGACGCTGCGCGGCACCAAGCCGGTAGTGTTCAACGTCGAGAACTTCACCAAGCCCGCGCCGGGCCAGCCGGCGCTGATCAGCTTCGATGACGTAACGACGATGTTCCATGAATTCGGCCATGCGCTGCACGGCATGTTTGCGGCGCAGACCTACCCGACGATCTCGGGCACGAGCGTGGCCCGCGACTTCGTCGAGTTTCCGTCGCAGTTCAATGAGAATTGGGCGCTCGATCCCAAGGTGCTGACGCACTATGCGGTCCAATATCAGACCGGGCAGACGATCCCGCAGGAGCTGGTCGACAAGATCAAGCGGTCGCGCACCTTCAACCAGGGCTATGAGCTAGGCGAAGTCCTCGAGGCGGCGCGGCTCGATCTCGACTGGCACTCGCTGCCGGGGAGCTCGCCGAAGCAGGACGTCGACAAGTTCGAGGCTCAGGCGTTGGCCAGCGGAGGCTTCGACACGCAGGACGTACCGCCGCGCTACCGCTCAAGCTATTTCGCGCACATCTGGGGTGGCGGCTATTCGGCCGGCTATTATGCCTATCCATGGACGCGGATGCTCGCGGAGGATGCCTTCGACTGGTTCGAGACCCACGGCGGGCTGACCCGCGCGAACGGCCAGCGCTTCCGCGACATGGTCCTGTCGCGCGGCAACACGCTCGATTATGGGCAGATGTACCGCGGCTTCACGGGCCACGACCCGGACGTCACGCCGATGCTGCGCTTCTACGGCCTGCCGACCGGCAATGGCGCGCCGCAACCAGTGACGGTCGCCCCGGCTCCCCTGCCATCCGCGGCGCCGGCCAAGACCGAGCGGGGGAGCTGACCCAATGATCCGACAGCTCGGCGACAACGTGATGGTCAGCGGCCAAGTCGCTCCGCACGAGGTCGCCGGGCTGGCGGAGCAGGGCGTCACGATCCTCGTCAACAACCGCCCCGATGGTGAAGAGCCCGGGCAGCCGCTCGCCGGCGATATCGAGGAGGCGGCGGCCGCCGCAGGCGTCGCCTATCGCTTCGTTCCGATCATCCGCGGCATCGGCCCAGCCGACGTCGAGGAAATGCAGAAAGCGCTTCGGGAGGCCGAGGACGGAAAACTGCTCGCCTTCTGCCGCTCCGGCACGCGCTCGGCGCTGGCGATCGCGCTCGCCAAGCGCGACGAAGGTGCGTCATCTGAAGACGTTGTTCGGCAGCTCAACGAAGCCGGCTTCGACCCCGGCCCGATCGCCCACCTGCTCTGATCACCACGGAAAGACGTTGCCGGCCGCGAGCTCGTCCGCCCGCGGCGCCCGCCCGAGCATCCCGTTGCGGTGCGGGAAGCGGCCGAAGCGCGCGATGACGTCGCGATGCTTGCGCGCGGCCTCGGCGAAATTGGGGTCGCCGGTTGCGCTTTGCAGCAGCACCGCGCGGTTCTGGTCGTCCAGATCCTCGCTGTGCTGGAACGGCATGTAGAGGACGTTCCGCTCGTTCGGCTGGAGCTGGTCGTCGAGCTTGTCGTCGACCGCCGCTTTGGCGATCGCCAGCGCAAGGTGATCGGTGGCGAACTGATCGGCGTGGCCGCGGAAAATGTTGCGCGGGAACTGGTCGAACAGGATCACCGCAGCGAGCGCCGTCAGCGGATCGCTCAGGAATGATTCCACCGGAAGCTGACGCTTCTCGGCCCACAGCTTGAGGAAGTCTTGGCGGATCCGATGATCGAGAGCCTGGTCGGCCTTCCACCATTGAGCCGGATCGAGCCCGAACCAGAATTCGAGCACATGGCGAATCCATCGTCCCACCAACGACTCCTTATCTTCCGGTTCGAAAGACGGACCACATTTGCGTGCGTGTCCGCACTATCGGGATGGCATGCGCCTCCTCCACCCAAGCGTCCTTGGCACGATCGGCAACACGCCGTTGGTTGAATTGCGGCGGGTCGTTCCAGGCGGCTGCGCGCGCATTCTTGTCAAGATCGAGGGCTCCAACCCCACGGGAAGCATGAAGGACCGAATGGCAATAGCAGTGATCGAGGCGGCAGAGCGCGACGGACGCCTGAAGCCTGGCAATACGGTTGTTGAATATTCAGGCGGCAGCACGGGTGCATCGCTCGCGCTCGTTTGCTCCGCAAAGGGCTATCCCGTCCGCATCTTCTCATCGGACGCGTTCAGCGAAGAAAAGTTGGTGCAGATGGCCGCGTTCGGAGCGGAGCTGACGATTACGCCGAGCGGGGACGGGCTGATCACCAAGCAAGTAATCCTGGCGATGATCGCCGCCGCCCGCGAGGCAAGCCGTGCGCCGGGCACCTATTGGACCGACCAGCTCAATAATCGCGACACGATCCCTGGCTATTATCCGCTGGGTGAGGAAATCTGGCATCAGGCCGAAGGCAATGTTGACGCCTTCGTTCATTCGATCGGGACCAGCGCCTCGCTTCAGGGCGTCGCCATGGTGCTGAGACGCAGCAAGCCTGGAGTGCGGATTGTCGCGGTGGAGCCCACCGAATCGGCTGTGCTGTCGGGCGGACCCCCGGGAGCGCACAAGATGGAAGGCATCGGCATCGGCTACATACCGCCGCTGTGGAATCCGGAGATGGTCGACGAAATTGTCCCGATTTCAACCGCAGAATCGGAAGCGATGGCGCTTCGCTTGAGCGAGGAGGAGGGTTTGTTCGCCGGAACGACGTCCGGCGGCAACGTCGCTGCGGCCATCCGGCTTGGCCAGCAGCTTGGGCCGAACGCGACGGTTGCAACCTTGCTGGTCGATTCCGGCCTGCGCTATCTTGCGACCTACGGAAAGATGCTGGCCCCGCGCATCTCGCGCAACACGGCGTGAAGAGCGCTAATCTGCATCCACCGCACCGAGCACCATCGGCGCTCCGCCCGAGCTGATCGAAGCGGCATGGGCAAGCGCCTCCTGTCCACCTGCCGATCGGGCGCAGCGTTGCAGCGTTTCCATGTCGGGGAAGCTGACGTCGCTTAGAAAGTGGAAGGGCGGCGTTTGATCCGGCCCGACAATCTTGCGGCTGGAAACCGCGGTCGCGCCGGTCAGCCGCGGCCCGGCATAGGGCAGATGTTCGTCGCTGTATGCCTTTGCGAACGCCGCAGCGTCGGTCGGTTGCGGGTAAAGAATGAGTAGGTGCGCAGCCATGATTGATCTCCTCCGGTTGATGGAGGGGGATTACGCCGGCTCGGCCAGCTTCAGGGGTACGGAATCCTGACTAGCAGGCGTCACGTCAGCAAACAGGTAGCGGTCGAACCAGTCGGGGAAGGCACGAACAAGAGGCCGCGCGCCCTCAACCCGCAATCCGCAGCGCTGCGCGTCCCGGAAAGTCAAATCGCCGCGCCACCACGAGGCAAGGGCCGCGAGTGGGCCGTAGACACCGAGCGGCTCCGGATAGCCTGGATTATGATTGCATAGAGACGCTTCCGTTTCGCGGAGCAGGAGATAGCTCGGGCGGTGGCCATAGGGCTCCAGCCGAATCACCAGCGGCTCACGCGGAAGTGCGTCGAAGTTCACCCGGCGGCGCATGTCGATCAGAAGAGGCTCAAGGTCGAGGTCTTCGACATGCGCCTGGCGTGGAAGCCAGCGTTGTCCCCAACGGCCAAGTTCCCCGATCACGCCGAGCAGCTCCATCCCCGCCGCCGTGAGCGCATATTCCGGTCCGCTCGAGCCTTCGGACCGAGCAACCGCCCCGGCATGGATCAGTGCCCGCAGCCGTTCGGAAAGAACAGTGCGCGAGATGCGTGGGATGCCCCGCCGAATGTCATTGAACCGATCGCTGCCGCACAACAGCTCCCGAACGATCAGCAAGGTCCAACGCCCGCCGAGCAGGTCGAGCGCTCGAGCCACGGCGCAAAACTGACCGGTCGCGATCACCGACTTGCGGATAGCGGTCGCTACCTCGGTCAGCCAGTCCGAATTCCGGACCGATCAGGCCGCAGTGCCCCCGACCGTCAGGCCGTCGATCAGCAGCGTCGGCTGGCCCACGCCGGCGGGAATGCTTTGACCGCCCTTGCCGCACACGCCGATTCCCTCGTCGAGCGCAAAGTCGTTGCCGATGCCCTTGACCCGCGTGAGCACCGTCGGCCCGTCGCCGATCAGCGTCGCGCCCTTGACCGGCTCGGCGATCCTGCCGCCGCGGACGCGATAGGCCTCGGTGCAGGAGAAGACGAATTTGCCGCTGGTGATGTCGACCTGCCCGCCGCCGAAGCTCTTGGCGTAGATGCCATCCTTGACGCGGCTGACGAGCTCGGCGGGATCGTCGGTGCCGCCAAGCATGAAGGTGTTGGTCATGCGCGGCATCGGCGCATGGGCGAAGCTTTCGCGGCGGCCGTTGCCGGTCGGCTCCATGCCCATCAGGCGCGCGTTAAGCCGGTCCTGCAGATAGCCCTTGAGGATCCCGTCCTCGATCAGGCAGGTGCGCCGCGTCGGCGTCCCTTCGTCGTCGATGGTGAGCGAGCCGCGCCGCTGGTCCATCGCTCCATCGTCGACGACCGTGACGCCGGGCGCCGCGACGCGTTCGCCGATCCGGCCCGAGAAAGCCGAGGTGCCCTTGCGGTTGAAGTCGCCCTCGAGCCCGTGGCCGACCGCTTCGTGGAGCAGCACACCGGGCCAGCCGGGGCCGAGCACGACCGGCATTTCGCCGGCCGGGGCCGCGACCGAGTCGAGATTGGTCAGCGCCTGCGCGAGCGCCATGTCGATCGCGCGCTCCCATTGCGCCTCGTCAAACAGATTGTCGTACAGATAGCGGCCGCCGAGCCCGTGATAGCCGGTCTCGCGCCGGCCGTTCTGCTCGGCGACGATCTGCACGCCGAGGCGCACCAGCGGGCGCACGTCGGAAGCGACAAAGCCGTCGCCGCGGACGATGTCGATCACGCTCCAGCTCGCGGCGAGGCTGACGCTGACCTGGGCGACGCGCGGGTCTCTGGCGCGCGCCGCGGCGTCGATCCGCTGGCATAGCGCGACCTTGTCCGCAAACGGGATCAGGCTCAGCGGATCGTCGGCGTCATACATCGCCTGGTTTGTGCGGGGCGGCGGAGGCGCCGGAAGACCTTTGGCGGGATCGAGCAGCTTGAGCGTCGCGGCGGCGCGCTCGATCGCGGCCTCGCTGATCTCATTGGCGTGGGCGAAGGCGGTGGTCTCGCCGGAAACGCCGCGCAAGCCGAAGCCGGAGCTGGTGTGATAATCGGCGGTCTTCAGCCGGCCGTCGTCGAACCCGAACGCCTCGCTCGCGCTATACTGGAGGTAGAGCTCGCCATCGTCATGCGCCTGGAGGTGCGTGGCGGCGAGGCGCTTGGCCGCATCCGGATCGAGACCACGGTAAAGGAAACGGCGCGGGTCGGACACGGTCATGCCCGCTTGTGGTCCGCAGGTCCGCCCTCAAGGACGAAGCGCCTGTCGCAATAGCCGCATTCGACGAACCCAAGCGCCTCGTCGATGCGGAGGAACACGCGCGGATGGCCGAGCGCGGGCGAAATCTCGCCCGAGCCGTCGCACGCGACCTGCACGGTCTTCACCCGGAACACTTCGGGCGGCGGAATCCTGGATGCCATCAGAGCGCAATTAGGGACGCAGCTGCTCCCTCACAAGCTTGTCGGGTGGATGTGCCGCTCTTATGCGCCGATCCGTCATGGACGAGCCCGCGATCCGCATCGAATCCTTGTCGAAGACCTACGCCGGCGGAAAGCTCGCGCTCGATGACATCAGCTTCGACGTCCCACGCGGGCAGATCTTCGGATTGCTCGGCCCAAATGGCGCGGGCAAGTCGACTTTGATCAACATCCTTGCGGGCCTCGTCGTGAAGACCGGCGGCAAGGTCACGATCTGGGGCTTCGACATCGACAAGCATCCGCGCAATTCGAAGCGGTCGATCGGCGTCGTTCCGCAGGAGATCATCTTCGATCCCTTCTTCACGCCGCGCGAGACGTTGGAGATCCAGGCCGGGCTCTACGGGATCGCGCCCAAGGCCCGGCACAGCGACGAGCTGCTCGCGGCCATGCACCTCACCGACAAGGCGAACGCGTACGCGCGCACTTTGTCGGGCGGCATGAAGCGTCGGCTGCTGGTGGCCAAGGCGATGGTCCATTCGCCCCCGATCCTGGTGCTCGACGAGCCGACCGCCGGAGTCGATGTCGAGCTTCGCCGACAGCTTTGGGCCTATGTCCGCCAGCTCAATGCCCGCGGCGTCACGATTGTGCTCACCACGCATTATCTCGAGGAGGCCGAGGAGCTTTGCGACCGCATCGCCATCATCCACCACGGCCGGGTGATCGCCAATGAGCCGACGCGCGAGCTGGTCTCGAAAGCCCAGGAGAAGGCCGTTGTCGTCACGTTCGACCGCGACATCGCCCAGGTGCCGAGCAATGCCTGCTTCCAGGACATCAGCCTGATCGACGAGCGGACTCTCGAGATCATCTACCGCAAGGACGCGACCAACGCCGGAGAAGTGCTGGGCGCGCTGACGGCGGAGGGGTTGACCATCGTCGACGTGTCGACCCGCGATCCCGATCTCGAGGACGTGTTCCTGAGCCTGACCGGCGCCGACCAGGAAGCGGCGTGAAGCCGACCGCCGAGGTCCTCATCGTCGGCTCCGGCGCGGCGGGACTGACGGCCGCGCTGAACCTTGCCGAGACCCACAAGGTCGCGGTCATCGCCAAGGGCGCGCTCGGCGAAGGTGCGACGAGCTGGGCGCAAGGCGGCATCGCGGCGGTGCTCGAGGAAGGCGATAGCTTCGACGCTCACGTCAACGACACGATGATCGCTGGCGCGGGCCTGAATGACATCAGCGTCGTCGAGCATGTGGTCGAGGGCGCCCCGCGCGCAATCCGGCATTTGATCGAGCTCGGGGTGCCGTTCGCGCAGGACGGCGATGCGCTGCACCTGACCCGTGAAGGCGGGCACAGCCACCGCCGCATCGTCCATGTCGCCGATGCGACCGGCTACGCCGTTCAGCAGGCGCTCGAAGCCGCGGCGGCCAAGCACCCGAACATCACGCTCGTGCCCGATATGGCGGCGATCGACCTCGTCACCGGCCGGCACGCGACCCATTTCTCGACCAGCGGCGCGGTCCACGGCCTGTACGCCTACAATCGCAAGAAGAAGCGGGTCGAAACGCTGACCGCCAAGGCGACCATCCTCGCCAGCGGCGGCGCCGGCCGCGCCTATCTCTATTCAACCGCGCCGCGCGGAGCGACAGGGGACGGTATCGCGATGGCATGGCGGGCGGGCTGCCGCGTCTCCAACATGGAGTTCATGCAGTTCCACCCGACCTGCCTGTACAATTTGGCGGTCAAGAATTTCCTGATCACCGAGGCGGTGCGCGGCGAAGGCGGCCAGTTGAAGCTTCCGCCTGGCGTGAAGGGCGGCGGAACGCGCTTCATGCAGCGGTTCGACGAGCGCGGCGAGCTTGCCCCGCGCGACATCGTCGCCCGCGCCATCGACCATGAGATCAAGCGGCTCGGCCTCGACTATGTCCACCTCGACATCTCGCACCGCGATCAGGACTTCGTCCGCGCGCATTTCCCCAACATCTACGAGAAGCTGCTGGGGCTCGGGATCGACATCACCAGGGAGCCGATCCCGGTCGTGCCGGCGCAACACTATACCTGCGGCGGCGTGGTGGTGGACCTCCACGGCTGCACCGACGCGCCGGGACTCTATGCGGCCGGCGAAGTCACCCAGTCGGGGCTGCACGGCGCCAACCGGCTCGCCTCCAACAGCCTGCTCGAATGCCTGGTGTTCGGCGAGGCGGCGGCCAAACACATCGCCGCCAGTTTCGGCGACCTGCCGGACGTGCCGGAGATCAAGGCGTGGGACGAGAGCCGCGTCACCGACAGCGACGAGGAAGTGGTCATCGCCCAGACCTGGGGCGAGATCCGTCGCTTCATGTGGAATTATGTGGGAATCGTCCGAACCACCAAAAGGCTCGAGCGGGCCAAGCACCGGATCGACATGCTTCGGCAGGAGGTGAAGGAATATTACGCCCACTTCCGGGTAACGCCGGACCTGATCGAGCTTCGCAACCTGGTCGAGGTCGCCGACCTCATCATCCGCTCGGCCCTATCGCGGCACGAAAGCCGCGGGCTTCACTACACGCTCGATTATCCCGACCTGCTCCCGGAGGCCAAAGATACGGTATTGGTGCCCTAACACCAGCGCTCGCCGGGCTTCTTGATATAGTGGCGCCAAACATAGCCCCAAGGAATAACGAGCCCGAATAGGATCGGGCCGTTGCCAATCGCCACGAGATCGTCGGTCAATCGCGGCGACCCCGTCCCGGCCAGCCACTGCGGCAACCCGAAGGCGAGCAGCCAGATCGATTTCCACACGAATTCGAAGAGAAAGATCGGAAGGATTTGCAGCGGGTAGCGAAGCCCGAATAGTCCCATCACCCACAAGCCGCCGAACATGCTGTCGATCATTCCGCGTTCCGTCGGTCCATGGTCGATCAGCGGCGGCAGGGCCATGAAGCTACCGGCCGCGACCCAGACCAGGTAATTCGCGCGCAGGACGTACAGCCGCACCAGCGAGACCTCACAGTCGCGCCGGTTCGAGTCCGCCGACGCCAGGTCCGTAGTCGAGACCATGTCCATCTTTCCCGTCAGCGCCAACGGGTGCTCGGCCGTTTCCCATAGTGCCGCCAAACATAGCCCCAAGGGATGACGAACAGCAGGATTGCGCCAAAGGGGATGTTGAAGAAATCCTCGGCAAAGGTCGGTGGCTGCCGGCCCGTCGACCATTGCGGCAACCCGTAGGCGATCATCCAGATCAGCTTCCACGCGAGCTCGAACATCAATAGCGGAAGCATCTCCAGCGGATAGCGCAGGCCGAGGAAGGCGAGCACCCACACCGCGCCCAGCAGACTCGCGATGACTCCGCGGCTGATCAGCGGGTGGCTAAGTATCTCGGGCACGTTCATGGCGCCGAGACCGACCACCAACAGCAAATACATGGCGCGAAGGACGTAAAGCCGAAAAAGCGAGACCTCGCCTTCTGCGGCGCCGTCGCCGGGCGGTGAATCCGATGCAGCGGTCGAAGCCATTTTCCATTCTCCTTAAGCCGCGCGCGAACGCTCGGTCGCGCCGGAATTGGGTTTGAACTCGAGCAGGTCGCCCGGCTGGCAGGCGAGCGCGGTGCAGATTGCCTCGAGCGTCGAGAAGCGGATCGCGCGCGCCTTGCCGGTCTTGAGGATCGACAGATTGGCGAGCGTGATGTTGATGCGCTCGGCAAGCTCGGTCAGCGTCATCCGGCGATCGTGGAGAAGGTCGTCGAGCTTGACGGCGATCGCCATGTCAGACCGTCCCTTCGAGGTCTTCGCGCATCAGTGTGCCTTCGGCGAAGACGCGGGCGAGGACGAAGGTCAGGACAACCGCGAGCCAGCCGTTGACCGAGAAGCCGGCGTCGAGATGGAATGGATGCTGGGACGTCGAGATGGCCTTGCCAATGGCGGCGATCGCCAGGCTGAGGAGCTGCAAGGCGAGCAGGATCCAGGCGACGATCTGGAGCCGATAGGCGTTGGCGGCGACGAAGGGGTCGCCGGCGCGGACGGTCCCGACCATGGCCAGCAATCGCTTCAAAACGGCATAGCTTAGCCCGATGGCGATGACGCCGAGCGCGGCTATGGCGCGCATGCCCATCATCACCGTCTGAGCGTCGGGCAGGCGCGACACCCCGAGCGCCAGCATCGTCCACGGCTCATTGATGAATGTATAGACGAGCAACGCCAGGATACAGGCGCCGAACAGCCAGTTGAGGACGATCAGGATGCGCAGCACGACGAACGCGATCGGCAGCGCGACGGAAGCAGGTCGGGTCATCAGGTTTGCTCTCCAGTGGTGTGTATATCGATAAACGATAATCTACTTATCGTTTTTCGGCAAGCCCCTCGCTCGCGTGCGGATTGGACTGGGGTGTTGTAGTATGGCTGGCAGGGGGGACGATCGATGCCGACTGAACTCAAAATCGCCGCGCTCGGAGCGCTGCTGCTGTTGGTCCACATTTTCACCGCGACGCGGTTCAAGACCGCGCAATATGGCCGCACGTGGAACGTGGGCGCCCGCGACGAGGCGCTCCCCGCGCCCAACCCCATGGCCGGCCGGACGATGCGCGCGCAGGCCAATTTCCAGGAGACGTTCCCGATCGCGATCGTCGCGCTGCTCGGGGTGGTGCTGGCGAACAAGACCAGTGCGACGACCGCGCTCGGCGGCTGGATCTGGCTCGGCGCGCGAGTGGTCTATTTGCCGCTTTATGCCGCCGGCGTGCCGGTGGTCCGGACGATCGTGTGGGCAATCGGCATGGCCGGGCTGGTGATAGTGATCTGGCCGCTGCTGGTCGGATAAGAAGGTCGCAAAGGCGCCGCGGCCCAAACAGGGCCAGGCAAGCTTCTGGCGGCCGGCATGGACGATGTTTGCCGTGTCAATCTTTCGACCGGTTTTGATCGCGCTCTTTCATCCGGCGGGACCGTCGAGGTCACCGATCCCGCCGGCGTGACCTGGAACGTTGCGGCGCTCTACGGAACCTGCGCGCTGGCCGCCATCTTCGCGATGGGCGCGTTTGCCGTCCTGGCCCTATTGCGGTTGACAGAAAGCATGCCGCGCAGCGACCTCCAATGCCTCACAGCGCCATTACCGCCGCAACCGCCAATACGGCGATGAGCGATATGTAGATGCGCGGGAAAATGGCCGCGATCGAGCAACGCCAGCACTCGCCGCGGAAGCGGGCGCCCGAGATAGGTCTGTCGCACATTGTGCACTGGGTATTCGCCGACTCGTGGCCGCCTGATCCGCCCGCAGCCCGGGCGCGGCCTTGAGGTGCGATGTGGCCCGGGCGATCCTCGGCCATCGCGTAGCCGGCCGGTTGGTCGGCGCCGCGCGCGAGAACTGTCGCCAAGATAGGGCGATCGATCATGTCGAATCTCCTGCCGCGGGGAGATTTTGCAACTTTGCCCGCTACCCAGGCAATTTGGGATTTGCCCTATAGTGGAATCCACAACCGCGGCGGAGTGACCTGAGGTGTCGACCCGAACATGCATGGACAGTTTGGTCGATATATTCCGGCTAAATCGTCACTTTTGTCAGGCCGGCACCGTACGCCGAACGTCCATCAACGGCACCGCGGGCGAAGCAACCGTCAGGAGCCTGATCGCTTCCGCCATTGTGCGCACGCCGAGGCGCCTGACGGCGCGCTCCCGATGAACCTCGATGGTGCGGACGCTAAGGCCAAGCTCGAACGCAATGCCTTTGGTCATGATCCCGTCGGCGACGAGCAAGAGGACCTGCCGTTCGCGCGGAGATAGGGATGCCACCCGGCTAGCCGCTTCCAGCGCGTCGGGACTGTCGTCCGTCAGATGACTCTCGATCACGGCCCAGCGCTTCTGTTGCTTCGCAAGCGCAACCTCGTGGGCGCGAACGACATCAAGAATGTCGCCCGCTTCGCATGCCGAAAGCGGGTAAGTGCAAAGCAATGAAATCGGCTTCCCGGCGATCACCTGGTTCAGGAAATTCTCGTACTCCATGAAGGCTTGCCAATCCCTCTGTTGCAGCCAGCGCGTGTCGCCGCTGGCGCTTAGGCCTTCGTGATCGTGAGCCAGGGCTTGACCGAGCTTCTCGTGCCAAAAAGCGACGATGGGTCCGGATTCGAACGACGCCCCCTGCTGATACACGTCGGACGCCGAGTGGAGTTCGACCCCGGTGCTTGCGAGCGGGCCGGAATCGACGCCCTGGGGCATCATCCACAGGCACAGGTCCCCGCGCCGCGCACCGGCCGCGCAGAATTGGCCGACAAGGTCGAGCAGGTCTTCTTCGGTTTCGTAAAAGGCGCAAAGGTGCGTTCCGTGGCGGATCGCCCCAAGGACCGCGTCATACGGCGGCTCGGCGGCAATCGACTCTAGCGCATCGCTCTGCGGCATCGGACCCGTAACCTCACAGGTATCGCAACTGTGGCCACGAGAGTCGGCTCTATCACAGTTTGACGGTCGGGCGCCCGAGTTTTCGCCAACACGCCGAGGCAAGCGATTGGCTTTAATCCCGCCGCCGCCCTCCTAAATTCGATCGTTCATGCCCGGAGTGGGCAGATCGTCAGCCCTGTTCTGCGACGGCGACATTCTTCGCGAGAGTCTTGAACCGGATGCCGTTGCCTTGCCGCACGGTGATGGTGACGTGACCCGTCTTGCTGGTCTTGCGGTCTTCGACGACGCCCGACTTACCGGCGTGGGTTCCGGCAATCACCGAGCAGTGGTCTCCGTTGCGCGGACCGGGCGCCTGGGCTGGATTAGTCATGGGACTTGCCGTCGCTCCCGACGAAATGATTCTCGGCACTTGCCGGGGTCATCAGCCCGAACGAGCGGCCAAGCGAATCCATCGCGAGGGCCATGGCGTCGCCGTCGGGCAGAACCTGCTTTTCCAGCACCACCGTTCCCCCGAGCTCGCGAACCCGGGCCAGGGTTGCGTCGATGTCGGCGACTTCGACGTAAATCTGGACCCCTTCCGGACCGCCGGGCGGAGTAGGCCAAATCCCTCCGTCAATGCCAACTCCACCACTCGACGATACGGTCCGATACCCCATGCCGTTGGCATTGGAGACCGGCCAGTCGAACAGATCGCCGTAAAACGCGGCTGTCCGGTCCGGGTCCGAGGTCAGAAATTGCCAATGGCGAACGCTGTTGGTCATCGGATTTCCTTCTTCATCAAATGCCAGTCGGTTCCCTGCATCCGAAGGACGCCGAGCCTCATCAATTTGAATAGCGACTGATTGACCTCGTCGATCGTCGCGTTCGCCCGGCGCGCGACCGACTCTGAACTATTCGTCTCTGCTTCACGGATGGCGGCGACGACGGAGAGGTCGATGGTATCGATCTCGCAGATGATTTCTCGATCCGGACCGCGCGCGCCGAGCGCCGCGCAAACCTGTTCCGACGCCTCCTTCGTCAACGGACGCTTCGAGCGAATCCATTGCGACAGTGTCGAATGGTCACAGCCAAGGTCGCGCGCGAAGGCTCGAAGGGAGTAGCACGGATTTCGCGCCCTCCGCCGTTCGAATTCCCGTTCGAGATATTGAGGCAGCGCCATCGCCCGTTTTTACGGCGGAAACAGCCGTTCCGGCAAGGTCGACACCGGTCAAAGCGGGGCAGGCGGGTGCCCCAATCCCCGACCGAGCGGGACGCCTTAATCGACCAATGCGACAGCTTCCTTCGCGGCGCCACCCTGCTAAACCAGATCGTTCATGCCCGATGCCGCCACGCCTCCAGCCCAGCCCCACCTCTACCTCGTCGACGGGTCGAGCTACATCTTCCGCGCCTATCACCGGCTGCCGCCGCTGACCAACCGCCATGGGACTCCGGCGGGCGCGGTCTATGGCTATACGACCATGCTGTGGAAGCTGGCGGACGGCCTGACGAAGGCCGACGGTCCGACCCACATGGCGGTGATCCTCGACGCGTCGGAGCACACCCACCGCAACGAGATGTACGCCCAGTACAAGGCGCACCGGCCACCGCCGCCCGAGGACCTGGTCCCGCAATTCCCGCTGATCCGCGTCGCCACCCGCGCCTTTTCGATCCCGTGCATCGAGGAAGCGGGGCTCGAGGCCGACGATATCATCGCCTGCTACGTGACGGCGGCGAAGAAGGCGGGCTGGCGGGTGACCATTGTCAGTTCCGACAAGGATCTGATGCAGCTGATCGAGGATGGCCAGATCGACATGCTCGACACGATGAACGACCGCCGGATCGACGAGGCGGCGGTGATCGAGAAGTTCGGCGTCGGCCCCGAGAAAGTCGGCGACGTGCTCGCGCTGATGGGCGACAGTGTCGACAATGTGCCGGGCGTGCCGGGGATTGGACCCAAGACCGCGACCCAGCTGATCCAGGCATTCGGCGACCTCGAGACCGTGCTCGCCAGCACCGACCAGATCACCAAGCCCAAGTTGAAGCAGTCGCTGATCGATTTTGCCGACGACGCGCGGCTGAGCCGCGAGCTGGTGCGGCTGGTGTGCGAAGCGCCGCTGCCCGAGCCGCTCGAGGACCTGGCCCTGAAAGGCATCCCCAAGGAGCCGCTGGCGGAGTTTCTGGCAGACCAGGGGTTCAAGACCTTGCTCGCCCGCCTCGAGGCCGGCGGGCCGTCGCAGGGGCGGAGCAGCAGCGGCGGCGGCATCAATGGCGTCATGGCGTCGCTCGACAAGAAGCCGGCGGGTCCTCCACCGGCCGAGCAGATCGAGGTCGACCGGTCAAAATATGAAACCGTCACAGACGAGGCGGCGCTCGACCGTTGGATCGCCGAGGCGACGGCGCTGGGCGTGGTCGCGATCGACACGGAGACCGACTGCATCGACTGCATCATCGCCAGGCTCGCAGGTGTGAGCCTCGCGACCGCGCCCAACCGCGCCTGCTACATCCCCGTCGGGCACAGTGGCGCCGACCTTTATTCGGATGCGCCTAATCAGCTGCCGACGGCGCTGGTGTTGGCCAAGCTCAAGCCGCTGCTCGAAGACCCGGCGGTGCTCAAGATCGGGCACAATTTCAAATATGACTGGGTGATGTTCGATAAGGCGGGGATCAACGTCGCGCCGGTCGACGATACGATGGTCATGAGCTTCGACCTCGACGCCGGGCGGAGCTTCGGCCACGGCCTCGACGAGCTCGCCAAATTGCACTTCGACCACGAGTGCATCCCCTACAAGCAGCTGTGCGGCTCGGGCTCCAGGCAGATCACCTTCGACAAGGTGCCGCTGGGCCCGGCGACCGAATATGCCGGCGAAGATTCCGACATCGCGCTCAGGCTGTGGCTGCGGCTGAAACCCCGGCTGGCGCAGGAGAACGTGACCCGGGTCTATGACCGGATCGACAGGCCGCTCGTGCCGGTTCTCGCGCGGATGGAGCGGCGCGGGATCAAGGTCGACCGCGACTATCTTGCGCGGTTGAGCCGCGAGTTCGCCGAGGAGACCGCGCGGCTCGAGGAGCGGATCTACGAGGCGGCGTGCGGGCCGTTCACGATCGGCTCCCCCCAGCAGCTGGGCGAAGTGCTCTACGGCCGGCTCGGCCTCCAAGGCGGGCGCAAGGGCAAGAGCGGGCAATATTCGACCGACGTCAATGAGCTCGAGCGGCTCGCGGCCGAGGGCGTGGAATGCGCGACCTTGGTGCTCGAATGGCGCCAACTGACCAAGCTCAAGTCGACCTACACAGACGCGCTGCAGGCGCAGATCAACCCCGAGACGGGCCGGGTCCATACCAGCTTCTCGCTGACCGGCGCGCAGACCGGGCGGCTGTCGTCCAACGACCCGAACTTGCAGAACATCCCGATCCGCACCGAGATCGGGCGCAAGATCCGGGACGCGTTCGTCGCCGAGCCGGGCTACAAATTGCTTTCCGCCGATTATAGCCAGATCGAGCTGAGGCTCGCCGCGCACATGGCCGACGTGCCACAGCTGAAGGAGGCGTTCCGGCAGGGCGTCGACATCCACAGCCTGACCGCCGAGGAGCTGTTCGGCCGCGTCGACCGCGACACGCGCAACCAGGCCAAGACGATCAACTTTGCCATTTTATACGGCAGCTCCGCCTGGGGCATTGCCGGGCGGCTCGGAGTGCCCAAGGACGAGGGCAAGGCGATCATCGACCGCTATTACGAGCGCTTCCCGGGCATCCGCGCGTTCACGCACAGCACGCTGGCGTTCGCCCGCGAACATGGGTTCACCACGACCCTGTTCGGGCGCAAGACTCATTTCGAGCCCAACATCCGTTCGCCCAATCCGTCGATCCGCGGCGGCGCCGAGCGGGCGGCGATCAACGCGCCGATCCAGGGGACCAGCGCTGACCTCATCAAACGCGCGATGGCGCGGATGGACCAGGCGCTTGCCGATGCCGGACTCGATGGCGTCAGGATGCTGCTGCAGGTGCATGACGAGCTGGTGTTCGAAGTCCCCGGCGGGCGCGAGGAAGAGGCGGCGGCGGTGATCAAACAGGTCATGGGACATGCCGCCGAGCCGGCGATGACGCTCGACGTCCCGCTCGACGTCGAGGTCGGCTGGGGCGAGCATTGGGGCGCGGCGCATTGAGCGACCGCGAACAACCTGCCGCGTCAAACGCCGAGGCGCTCGATGCCGCCGCGCCGGATGCTGACATGGCGACGCTCGCGCGCGGCGGCCGGCTGAACATCTTCGGCTTCGGGCTCAGGCTCGCGGGGCAGATACCTTTCCTGTTGATCGCGGGGCGGATCTATGGCGCCGCGCAGCTCGGACGCTTCGCCTACGCCGTGCTGGTCGTGGAGTTCGCCGCCCAAATCGGCGCGCTCGGACTGCGGCGTGGTCTCGCCCAATTGCTCGCCAACGCGAAGAAGCCGCAAGCCTGCATCGTCGCCGATGCCTTGCTCGTCGCGGCAATCGGTTCGGCGATCGGCATGGCGATCCTCTTCGCCTTTCCCAAGGCGATGTACCCGACCACGCCGGTCGGCGGCCTTGACCGCCTGCTTGCCATCACCGTCCTCGCAATCTCCTGGACCGATATCTCGCTCGCGGCACTGGCCTATCACCACGACGTCGGGGCCACGGTCCGCGCGCGGTCGATCGTCGAGCCGTGGACCAAAAGCATTGCCGCGTTCGCCTTGTCGTTCGTACCGATCATGGTCAGCCGCGGCGACGGGCTGATCATTGCCTACGTGCTGTCAATGGTCGCGGCCCTAGTCGCGGCGCTGATCCCGCTCGCGCGCTGCTACGGCTTGCCGCACGGGTGGAAGCCCGATTTGCCGGTCGCCTGGTGGACCGCCTGGCGCAACGCCCCGCTCGCCGCGGCCGACACGGTCGAATGGGCATCGCGCAGGATCGACCTCGCGGTGCTCGGCGCCTTCCTTCCGGCAAGCTTCGTCGGCATTTATTATGCCGCGCAGCAGGTCGCGACCCTACCCGCCAAGCTCAAGACAAGCTTCGAGCCGGTGCTCGGGCCCGCCATCGCGCGCAAGGTTGCGGCCGGCGACCGGTCTTCGATCGCCAGCCAATTGCGGCAGGTGACCTATTGGATCATCGCCGCCCAGCTCGGCATTGCGCTCGCGCTCGGAATCCCGGGCCGCGCGGTCATGGGACTGGTCGGTTCGGCGTTCACCGGCGGTGCCGCGATGCTCAGCTTCCTGCTTGCCGCGGAAGTGATCGCCGCGACCGCGGTCGTCAGCGAATCGGCGCTGATTTACGTCGCGCGCACCCGTAACATGATCATCAGCCTGGTCATGCTCGCGCTCGAGGGCGGGCTTGCGGTCGCACTGATCCTGATCATGCGCGACGAAGGCCTGCCGCTGACCTATCAGGCGACGGGGCCGGCGATCGCGCTGTGCCTCGCGCTGGCTTTTGCTTCGATCACCAAGTCGCGGCTGCTGTCCAAGACCCTGGGCCAGCCGGTGTCGGGCTGGCGTTGGGACCTCGCCTGGGCGACGGCGGCCGGGGTCGTGGTCGGCGCCGCCGTCCGCTTGCTGCTGCCCGAAACACTCCAGCTGGTGATCGGCGTGCCGGCGATCATGGGAGCGTTCGGCGCGACCTTGTGGACCAAGGGATTCACCGCCGACGACCGCGAGCTCTTCACCATGCGCAAGGATGAAGTGCGCGAGCTGCGCGAGGCTGAGGATGCGGCCACCGCGCGCGACCAGGTGAGCGACGACGTGATCTAGTGGCGGAAGTGGCGCATGCCGGTGAACAGCATCGCCAAGCCAGCCTCATCCGCCGCGGCGATGACCTCATCGTCGCGGATCGAGCCGCCGGGCTGGATGACGGCGGTTGCGCCGGCTTCAACCGCGGCCAGCAGACCGTCGGCGAAGGGGAAGAAGGCGTCCGAAGCCACCGCTGAGCCGACCGTGCGCGGCTCCGCCCAGCCGTGCGTTTCTGCCGCCTCGCGAGCCTTGGCCGCCGCGATCCGCGCGCTGTCGCGCCGGTTCATCTGGCCTGCCCCGATGCCCGCGGTGACGCCGTCCTTCGCATAGACGATCGCGTTCGACTTGACGTGCTTGGCCACAGTCCAGGCGAACAGGCAGTCGCGCACCTCCTGCTCGGTCGGCTGGCGTCTGGTCACGCACGTGAGCTGCTCGCGAGTGACGATACCGTTGTCGCGGTCCTGGACGAGCACTCCGCCGGCGATCAGCGCCATGCTCGTGCCGCCGCGGGCCGGGTCGGGCAGGGAGCCGGTCAGCAGCAGGCGCAGGTTCTTCTTGCGGGCGAAGATCGCCTTCGCGCCGTCATCGGCATCGGGCGCGACGACGACTTCGGTGAAGATGTTGGTGATGGCCTCGGCGGTTGTTGCGTCGAGCGACCGGTTGCTGGCCACTATCCCGCCGAATGCCGAGACGCTGTCGCACGCGAGCGCTTCGCGCCAGGCGTCGATGAGACTTTCGCGGGTCGCGACTCCGCACGGGTTCGCGTGCTTGACGATGACTATTGTCGGGTCGGCGTCACGGAACTCGGCGGCGAGTTCGAGCGCGGCGTTGGCGTCGTTGAGGTTGTTGTAGCTGAGCTCCTTGCCCTGGACCTGGTCAGCCTGGGCGACGCCATGGGCGGCGGGACCGACGGGGAGATAGAGCGCAGCGGTCTGGTGCGGGTTCTCGCCGTAGCGCAGCGGCATCTTGAGCCTGGACGAGAAGGTCCAGTTCGCCGGCCAGCGTTCGCCCTGATCGGCGAAGGCGAACCACTGGGCGATGGTCGAATCATATTCCGCGGTCAGCGCAAAAGCCTTGGCGGCGAGCTTGCGGCGAAGGTCGAACGTCGTCGAGCCGTTATTGGCGTCGAGCTCGGCCAGCAGGCTCGCATAGTCGGCCGGATCGGTGACAATTGCGACATGGGCGTGGTTCTTGGCCGCCGAGCGGACCATCGACGGGCCGCCGATGTCGATATTCTCGATCACCGTGTCACGATCGGCGCCGCTCATCACGGTGTTGAGAAACGGGTAGAGGTTGACGACCACAAGGTCGATCGGGGCGATCCCGTGCTCGGCCATCGCCGCGGCATGCTCGGGATCGTCGCGCCTGGCCAGCAGGCCGCCGTGGACCTTCGGATGCAGCGTCTTGACGCGCCCGTCCATCATCTCGGGGAAACCGGTGAGGTCGGAAACATCGCGCACCGTGGCGCCCAGCGCGCGCAGCTTCGCCGCCGTGCCCCCGGTCGAGACGATCTCCACATCATGCGCTGCAAGACCTGCCGCGAGCTGGTCGAGGCCACTCTTATCGGACATCGAGATCAATGCCCGGCGGACGGGAACGAGGTCGGTCATATCTACCCTTCGGTCAGCTGGCGCGGCGGAAAGTCCAGCCGATTTCGCCGCCCAATGCCGAGACTTCGCCGACGATGACAAGCTGGCTCGTGCGCTGCGCCTGCCCGCGGCCGTCGATCCACAGGCTGTCTTCAGTCGCCAGGTTGCCACCGCGGCAGCGGAAGTTCCACGGCGGCGCGCCCTTGGAGCGCAGGATCGCGCCCATTCCATCGACGGTGATCGTCGCTTCGACTCCGGGCGCGAGATGGAAGCGCACCGCATAAGGGGCGGCCTCGCGGATTTTCTTGCGGCCCTTGGCAAGCAATTGGTCGGCGCCGCGCAGCTCCTTGCCGTCGTTGCCGAGCATCAGGCTCCGCTTGTGCACCAGGCCGAAGGCGCGGACATAGCCGTCGTGGCTCGCCTCGAGGCGGCTGGCGTCATTGTCCTCGCTGCGGTCGATGGCGACGTCCTCGACGCCCTTGCCGAGCGAGCCATCGGCAAGGATGTTGGTGGAGTTGGTGTCAGCGAGGACGAGGGTGCTGTGGGCCGCGGTCGTGCGGAGGCCCTCGACCAGCTCCTGCGACAGATCGGTCGGCAGCGGTCCGGGCCCGCCGCAATTGACGACCAGCCGTTGCCCGCCATCCGACAGCTCGAACGCCAGCGTCGAGGCCGATCCCTGCGCGGCGATCCTCTGCGCCGGCGGCGGGGCGGCATCGATCACAAGGATCGTGCCGAGCGCCGACATCCGCTGATAGCCCCAACCGCGGGCCTGGCGCAGGGGACGGGCGCGCAATCCGCAGCCGTCGATCAGTGCCGCAAGCCGGGCCGGCTCGCCGGGGCCGCATCCCTGCCAGCTCGACAGCGCGCCATCGCCCATCATGATCCCGTGCAATGCGGCGAGCGACGCCTGCGCGGCCGCCTCGATCCCCTCGGGCATCGTCTCCTTGGCCGCCATGTAGCAGGCGCGAAGAAGTCCGAAGCGGTCGACCAGCAGCATCTGCTCGAAGGGTGAGCGGCTGAGCAACCCGCCGTCGTCGAACTGGGCCGAGGCCAGCGCCCGCGCGAGTCCGGCTTCGCCGCGCGCAACCCGGGGCACTCCGCCCTGCACCAGCAAGCCCGCCGCGACCACGCCGCACCAGGCGGTGATCCGGTCGAGGCCCGCAGTTGCCTTGTCGGCGTTCGAATCGAGATTGCGCGCGCCCCGGGCGAGGGTGTTGAGCAGCGCCGAGCGGTAACCGCTGTCGGTGCTGGACAGGATGTAAGGCGCGTAAGCCGCCCAGAAGAGGACCCGCTCGCCCCATAGATGCGGCGCCCAAGCCTCGTCGATCCGGGTCCCATGCGCGAGCAGCCAGCGGCCGACGAGCGCTTCGGCGAGCCGTGCGCCTTTCTCCCGCGAGGCCGCGGCCGCGAGGTCGCGGAGCCAGGAAAAGCCCTGCAGGTGCCTGGCCAGCTGGCCGGCCGCGCCGAGCCGCGCGAAGTCGAGGTCCTTGAGCGAAAGCGTCTCGGCTCCCACCGTGAAGCGTCCGGCGAGCAGGGCGTCGCCCCGCGTCCGTTCGCCATGGACATGATCGCGCGGGACCGCGGCGAGCTTTAGCGGTTGCCGGGAACGGGTCAGACGCGACAGGAAGGAACCGCGAGCAAGCTTGCCGACGACCGCGCGCTCCGCGGCGTCGTCGGTCACGCCGATCCCCTGAGCGCCTTGATGTTGTCGGCGTATGCAGCGGGGCCGCCGCGGAACACCGCGGTGCCCGCGACCAGCGCCGTGGCGCCGGCAGCCGTCGCCTGGCGAGCGCTGTCGGCATCGATTCCGCCGTCGACCTCGATCTGGATGTCGAGGTTCTGCTTGGCGACGCGGTTTGCAACCGCCTCGATCTTCTTGAGCTGGCCGGTGAGGAACTTCTGCCCGCCAAAGCCGGGATTGACGCTCATCACCAGCACGAGGTCGAGTTCGTCGAGCACATAATCGAGCATCTTGGCCGGCGTCGCCGGGTTGAGCGACACGCCCGCCTTCTTGCCCAGCGCCTTGATGCGCTGGACGGTGCGATGGAGGTGCGGCCCGGCCTCCGGGTGCACGGTGATGATGTCGGCGCCGGCCTCCGCGAAGCCGTCGAGGAAGGGATCGACCGGCGCGATCATCAGATGCACGTCGAACGGCTTTGCCGTGTGCGGCCGAAGCGCCTTCACCACGACCGGGCCGATGGTGAGGTTGGGCACGAAATGGCCGTCCATGACGTCGATGTGGATCCAGTCGGCGCCCGCTTCGTCGATCGCGCGCACTTCTTCCCCGAGCCTGGCGAAGTCGGCGGAGAGAATGGATGGAGCGATGATCGGCATGGGTTCGATAAAGCGGGTTTAGGCGGCGCGGACAAGGCGCGCCATGAAGAAGCCGTCGAGCCCGCCTTCGGCTTCGAGCAGGCCGGGCAGGATTCGGGCCCAGCCTCCCCCGGTTGCCGGAACAAAGCCGGGGAGAGCGCTCAGCGGCCCGATCTCGAACTTCGGATGGCGCTCGACGACCGCGCCGATCACCTCCTCGCCCTCCTCCGGCTCGAGCGAGCAGACCGAATAGACAAGCGTGCCGCCCGGCTTGAGCCATTGGGCGGCGCGGTCGAGCAGCCTCGCCTGAGCCTCCGCGCTCTCGGCGATGAGCCGCGGGCGAGCCCGATAGAGCACCTCCGGATGACGGCGGAAGGTGCCGGTCGCGGAGCAGGGCGCATCGAGAAGGATCGCGTCGAAGTCGCGCCCCGGCACCCAGGTCGTCGCGTCGGCCGGCACGAGTTGGGCCTTCAAATGCGTGCGCACCAGGTTCTCGCGCAGCCGGGCGAGACGGTTTTGCGAAGAATCGACCGACGTCACCACGTGACCCGCGGCGGCGAGCTGCATCGTCTTGCCGCCCGGCGCGGCGCACAGGTCGAGCACCGCCGAAGCATCGTGCGGGATCAGCCGTGCCGGCAAAGAGGCGGCGAGGTCCTGGACCCACCAGCGGCCTTCACCGAAACCGGGCAATTGGGTAACCGACGAACTTTCGACCCGCACGTGGTTCGGCGCCA
This sequence comes from Sphingomonas sp., assembly GCF_045810705.1. Lineage (GTDB taxonomy): Bacteria > Pseudomonadota > Alphaproteobacteria > Sphingomonadales > Sphingomonadaceae > Sphingomicrobium. The sequence goes on from NZ_JBJMVI010000007.1 coordinate 40,809, forward strand.
GGGAGGTCCCGCCATGTGCAGCCGCATAGGCTTGTGCCTCCACATCATCGATAAAGCTAAGATCGAGCGCGGGCCGCTTCGCGATCTGGCGCCGCGCCGCCTGCACGGCCTCATCGCCCCAAGCCTTGCCCCAACGGCCCTCGACCTCCGCCGGCAGCCGCGGCGCATCTGGCACCGCGACCCCACGCCTCAACAGCGTGCCGAGGACGCCGTGGACGAGCCGCCGGGGCCCGCCGTCAACCAGCGGCAGAGCGGTGGCGACCAAAGCATGATCGGGCGTGCCGAGACCGACCTTCTGGGCGAGCGCGAGGCGCAACACCATCCGCGCCTTGCTGTCATCCGGCAGACGCTGGCGGGTCGCGCTGTCGATCAGTTCGTCGAGGTCGGGTAGCCGCCGCACCGCTTCGCCGACGATCGCGACCGCCAGCGCGTGATCGGACGGGGAGAGGTTTCGAGCCGACGCTCCGACAGCCTCGATCGTCTGCCCGCGGCGCAGCACTGCGTCGAGCATCTGCAGCGCTGCCCGGCGCGCCTCGACTCCTTCAACGCTTGGCATGCGAGGCTCGAACGATCATCTTGGGCTTGTGAAACGCCCGAAACACCTTGATGCGCCGGCCCACTTGAGCCCTTCGCCGCCAATTCCCGAGCCCGAACCGCCGGCGCGGCCCGAGCCGCCGGCCGGTGAGGAGCAGCGGCTCGATCCCACGCGCTACGGCGACTGGGAGAAGAAGGGCATCGCGATCGATTTTTAGACGCCTTCGGCGCGCGACGGACGGGTGAGCAACGCGTCGAGCACCTCGTCGACATTGGCCCGGCCCGCGATCAACGCATCGACCGCATCGACGATCGGCATGTCGATGCCCTTTTCCCGCGCCAGCCGGGCGAGCACGGGCGCGGTGAATGCGCCCTCGGCCACCGTTTTCCGATCCGCCAACAGCTCGGCGGCCGCGCGGCCTTCGCCGATGCCCTTGCCGAGCGAATAATTGCGCGAGCTGACCGACGAACAGGTCAGCACGAGGTCGCCGAGCCCCGACAGGCCGGCGAGGGTCTCGCGCCGCGCTCCGAAGGCGAGGCCGAAGCGGGTCATCTCGGCAAAGCCTCGCCCGATCAGCGCCGCGCGCGCGTTCTGGCCCAGCCCTTTGCCCTCGACCACCCCGCATGCGACCGCGAGCACGTTCTTGACCGCGCCGCCGATCTCCGCCCCGGCGACGTCATCCGAGATATAGATTCGGAACGTCGGCTGCTTGATCCGGTCGCGCAGCCGCTCGGCGAGCGCTTCATCCTCGGCGGCGAGGGTGACGGCGGTCGGAAACCCCTTCGCGACCTCGTGGGCGAAAGTCGGCCCCGACAGCACCGCGATCCCGGCGCGCGGACAGGTCTGCCTGGCAACCTTGTGGAGCAGCTCGCCGCTCTTCTCCTCGATCCCCTTGGAGCAGAGGATCAACGGCTTGTCGCAATCAGCCACCTGACCGAGTACCGCGCGCATGTGCTGGGCCGGAGTGACGACCAGCCAGGCGTCGCACCCCGCGAGATCGGCGAGATCGGAGGTCGCGCGGATTGCGGGATTGAGGGGGACGCCGGCGAGGAACAGCGGGTTCTCATGCCGCTCATTGATTGATTCGACGACGTCCGGCTCGATCGCCCAGAGCAGGGTCTCGTGCTCCCCCGCCGAGGCGACTTGTGCCAGGGCTGTGCCCCATGCACCGCCCCCGATCACCCCGAGCTTCATGCCTTGACGCCTGCCCCGCGCACCTTTTCGGCGCTCTCGTCGAGCGGCCAGCGCGCGCGCGCCGGGACATCGAGCGCGTCGCTCGTCCCGGCCGTAAATCGTTCCATGCCGGCCCAGGCGATCATCGCCCCATTGTCGGTGCACAGCCAGGCCGGCGGGACGCTGAAGGCGCGGCCGTTGGCTGATGCCAGTTCGGCAAGCGCGCCGCGGATCGCCTGGTTGGCCGCGACTCCGCCGGCGACGACCAGCGTCGGTGCGTCCGTCTTGTCCAGCGCCAGACGAGTACGGTCGACGAGGCAGTCGACGATCGCCTGCTGCAAACTCGCGGCGATGTCCTCCGCGCGGTAACTGCCCGAGGCGACCGCGCGCTGCACCGAGCTCTTGAGGCCGGCGAAGGAGAAGTGCGGCTCGGCCGAGCCGACCAGCGGGCGCGGCAGCGGGACCGCCGTGCCGTCACCGTGCCGGGCGAGCTGTTCGATCGCCGGCCCGCCCGGATAGGGGAGGCCGAGCAGCTTGGCGGCCTTGTCGAACGCTTCGCCGGCGGCATCGTCGATGGTCGTCGCGAGCCGCCGGTAGTCGCCGACCCCGCGCACTTCGAGCAACTGGCAATGCCCGCCCGAGACGAGCAGCAGCAAGTAAGGGAAATGGAGGTCGGGATCGACAAGACGCGGCGACAGCGCATGCCCTTCGAGATGATTGACCGCAATCAACGGCTTGCCGGCGGCCAGCGCCAGTCCCTTGCCGGCAAGCAGCGCCACCATCACCCCGCCGATCAGGCCGGGCCCGGCCGTGGCCGCCACCGCATCGACCTCACGGATCGACATTTTGGCGTCATCCAGCACTTTCGCAATGAGGCCGGGCAGGATTTCGACATGGGCCCGCGCGGCGATCTCCGGCACCACGCCGCCATAGGGCTGGTGCGCGCTGTTCTGGCCGACCACCGCCTGCGCCAGGACTCGCCGGTCGCTGGTGACCAGCGCCACCGCGCTATCATCGCAACTGCTTTCAAGGCCAAGGATCACGGTCATTTCGCGTCCGGCCCTTTGCCTGAAGGCGCGGCAATGCACTAGGGGGAGGGACATGCAGGGACTACGCCTCGGGACTCGCGGATCGCCGCTGGCGCTGGCGCAGGCGCGCAAGGTCGCCGCGGCGATCGAAACCGCGCAGCGCTGGCCCGACGGCTGGGTCCAGATCGTCGAGATCAAGACCACCGGCGACAAGGTCCAGGACCGCCCGCTGGCCGAGATCGGCGGGAAGGGGTTGTGGACCAAGGAGCTCGATCGCGCCCTGCTCGATGGCGAGGTCGATTTTTGCGTCCACTCGGTGAAGGACGTGGAGAGCGAGCGGCCGCCCGAAATCCACCTTGCTGCCGTCCGTCCCCGCGGGGACGTGCGCGACCGCATCGTCGGCGCCGAGTCGATCGAGCTGCTCAAGCAAGGCGCGCGCGTCGGCACCTCCTCGCCGCGGCGCACCGCGCAGCTTCGCCGCCTGCGCCCGGATCTTCAGATCGTGCCGATCCGCGGCAATGTCGAAACGCGGCTCCAGAAAGTGGAAAGCGGCGAGGTCGATGCGATCCTGCTCGCCTCGGCGGGCTTGAAGCGCCTCGAGATCGACGCCGGAACCGCGATCCCGACCGAAGTGATGCTCCCCGCGGCGGGTCAGGCGGTGATCGGGATGGAATGCCGCACCAACGACACGCGCACGCAAAGCGTGCTGAGCACCGTGAACAACGGCATCACTTTCTCTTGCGTCGCCGCCGAACGCGCCTTCACCCGGGCATTGGGCGGGACCTGTCACTCGCCGGTCGCCGCCTTCTGCGCGTTCGAAGACGGCGACCTGCGCCTCCGCGCGCAAATGTTCAGCGAGGACGGCGCCGACATGGTCGAGGGCCGCGCGCTACTCGATTGCGGCGACAATGGCCCGGCGGAAGCGCTCGCCCGCTCGCTGCTCGCCGACGCGCCGCAATCGATCCGGAGGCTGTTCGGCGCCTGAATGAAGCGCGTGCTGGTCCTGCGCCCCCAGGCGGGCGCCGACGCGACGGTCGGCAAGGCCCGCGCCATGGGGCTGGAGGCCGCCGCCGTGCCCTTGTTCGAAGTCGAGCCGGTCGAGTGGCAGGCGCCCGAGGCGGACGAATTCGACGGCCTGCTGCTGACCAGCGCCAATGCCTTGCGCGCCGGCGGCGATGGACTGCAGCGACTGCGCGCGCTCAAGGTCTATGCCGTGGGCGAGACGACCGGTGAGGCGGCGCGCGAGGCCGGGTTCGACGTCGCTGCGACCGGCGATGCGGGCGTGGATCGCCTGCTCGGCTCGATCGGGCCCGAGCTCAGGCTGCTCCATCTGTGCGGGGCCGATCGCGCAGCGCCGAGCGACGCGCGGCACGCGATCACGCCCGTGACCGTGTACCGGTCGATACCGCTGCCAGCGCCCGACCTGACGAGCGCTGACGGCTGCGTCGTGCTGGTCCACTCGCCGCGCGCAGGCGCACGTTTCGCGGAGCTGGTGCGCGATCGCGGCGCGATCGCGGTCGCGGCGATCAGCGTCGCGGCGGCTGATGCCGTGGGTAGCGGCTGGCGCGTCGTCGAAACGGCGGACCAGCCGACCGACGCGGCGCTGCTGGCCCTTGCCGCGAGGCTGTGCAACAAGCCGGACCCGGAATGAACGGGACCCGCAATGGCATGGGCTGGGGCGCGCGGCTGCTCGTCGCGCTGGTGTTCATCATTGCCGGCGCGGGCGCGGCCGTGTGGAGCCTTGGACATTACCCCCGGGCAGCGCGCGTTCTGGGCGTTGCCGCGCAACCGCCATTGGCAACGCCGAACCTCGCGAGAGTTTCTGAACCGCTGCCTCCCGAACCGGCGCCAACGCCAACCGCCAACACGGAGAATGCGCGGATTGCTGCGCTCGAGCAGCGCCTCTCACAAGTGCAGAACGCGACCGAGCGTGCCGAAGGCTTCGCCGGCCGGGCCGACGCGCTGGTCGTGGCGTTCGCCGCCCGCCGCGCGATCGATCGCGGAGTGGCGCTCGGCTATCTCGAAAATCTCCTGACTGACCGTTTTGGCGCGCAGCACCAGGCCGCGGTGGCGACGGTCATCACCGCCTCGCACCAGCCGGTCCGGCTCGAGGATTTGACCAGCGAATATGAGGCGCTCGGGCCCGAGCTTCGCCGCGGCGGCCCGCAGGACAATTGGTGGACGAACCTCCAGCGCGAGCTCGGCTCGCTGGTCGAGGTGCACCGCGCCGAACGCCCGGCGGTCAATGCCGAAGCCCGCTACAACCGCGCGCTCCGCCGCCTGTCGTCGGGCGACGTTGACCAGGCGCTGGCCGAGACGATGCGAATGCCCGGCGCTGCCCGAGCGAGCGACTGGGTTGCCAAGGCCCGCCGATACGTTGCTGCCCATCGCGCGCTGGACGAAATCGAATCGGCGGCGCTCCTGGCCGGGCCGAACGGCGGCCGCTGAGCGCACATCACAGGTTCAGGCGCCCCGGGCTAAGCCGTTGCGAAGATAGAAAAGATCGTGGGAAGCGGCGAGGCCATGACGTCACTGGGGAAGCGGATCGGGACGGGCTTCGCAATGGCCGCCGCAGCTTCGGTCAGCGCGTCCGCGACCAACCAGCAGACCGCTCCATCACCGCCACAAAAGGCGTCACCGGCGGTGCGCCCTGTGTCGCCAGCGCCCCAATATCTCCGCGACCGCATCAACGACCTCGGCCGCAGCTTCGACGGCCGCGTCGGCATTGCCGTCAAATCGATCGGCGAGGGTTGGTTGACCGGCTGGAACGCCGATCAGCTCTATCCTCAGCAAAGCGTCAGCAAATTGTGGGTCTCGATCACCGCGCTCGATGCTGTCGACAAAGGCAAGGTTACGCTCGACGACCCGGTGACGCTCACCACGGACGACCTGACTCTCTTCCACCAGCCGATCGCAGATGAGGTGCTGAAGACGGGCAGTTACACAACAACCCTCGGCGATCTGATGGTGCGCGAGATCACGCAGAGCGACAACACCGCCAACGACAAGCTGATGCGCTCGGTTGGCGGCCCCGACGCCGTTCGCGCGATGATCAAGGCGAAGCACCTCGGCGCGATCCGTTTCTACAGTGGCGAGCGCGCGCTCCAGAGCCGGATCGCCGGGCTCAGCTGGAACCCGAGCTATTCGATCGGCAATGCCTTCTTCGACGCCCGCGATTCGCTTCCGCCGGCGCGGCGCGAGGCCGCGTTCAACCACTACGTCGCCGATCCCTACGATGGGGCGGCGCCGAGCGCAGTCGTCAATGCGCTCGCGCGCCTCAAGCGCGGCGAGCTCCTCTCGCCCACGTCGACGCAGCTACTGCTCGACATCATGAGCCACACCAAGACCGGGGCCAACCGACTGAAAGGCGGACTCCAGCCCGGCTGGGTGCTCAATCACAAGACCGGGACGGGCCAGGTCCTCGGTCCTCAGCAGGCGGGCTACAACGACATCGGGATCCTGACCGGGCCTGACGGTAGAAGTTATGCCGTCGCGGTGATGATCAAGCTGACGTCGGTGCCGCTGCCCGTGCGCATGGCGATGATGAACGACGTCGTCCGGGCGGTCATCGCGCAGCACGACATGCAATATGCGCCGGCCGCCGAGCCCCAGGCGGTTCAGCCGAGCAGGTGACCGCTGCGCTTGCGCTTGGTCGCGAGATAATCGGCGTTGTGGGGATTGGCGGGCATCTGGTGGGCGACCCGCTCGATCACCTTGATCCCGGCGGCTTCGAGCCCCCCGACCTTGTTGGGATTGTTGGTCAGCAGCCGCACACGATCGATGCCGAGCGCGCGCAGCATCGCCGCGGCATGGCCGTAGTCGCGCTCGTCGTCGGCGAAGCCCAGCCGGCGGTTGGCGTCGACCGTGTCGAGCCCGCGATCCTGCAGCGAATAAGCGCGGACCTTGTTGACGAGGCCGATGCCGCGCCCCTCCTGGCGTAAATAGAGCAGCACGCCGCCGCCCGCCGCGCCGATGATGTGCAGCGCCTCGTTGAGCTGCGGCCCGCAATCGCATTTCAGCGAGCCGAACACGTCGCCGGTCAGGCACTCGCTGTGCAGGCGCACCAGCGGTGGCTTGCCGCCGAAGGCGCCGATCAGCAGCGCCACATGCTCCTGTCCGTCATCGGACGCGCGGAAGGCGACGATCTGGGTCGGTGGCATGTCCTCGAGCGGCAGGCGCGCACGGGCGACGATCTCGACCGACGGCTGCTGGCGCTCGCGTGCGACATCGCCGACCGACACGGAAAACTCGGCGGCGCTCGGCTCCAGCACCCACAAAGCCGGAAGCAGGCCGGCGGAGCGCGCAAGGTCGAGCGCAGCGCGGCTCGCTTCCACGCAATCGGGACTGAGCGGGTGGAGCGGGCCGATGGGGGCCCGGTCGAGGTCCTGGCCCGGATCGGCAATCGCCCGCGCAGTTGCCACATCGAGCCACGGCGCATGGCCGATGAGGACCGGCGCCGCCGGATCGGCCGCATCGCGCTCATTCGAGAGGTGCAGCGCGGCGGCGCGCTGCCCGCTGATCAGAAGCCGGGCCTGGTGCGCCGGGTCGAGCAGGTCGAGCAGGTCCTGAGTGGCGGTTTCGACCGCGCACACTGCGATCGTCACCGGACCGGCGATTCGGATCGGCCTTCCGCCGCGCAGCAGCGCGATTGCGGTGCGGACGCCGCTGCCGCTCAAACCTCGATCTCGCAGATTAGCGGAACATGGTCCGACGGACGCTCCCAGTTGCGGCACGGCTCGAGCACGGCATGCGCCTTGATGTGTCCGGCGAGCTCGGGGGATGCCCACATGTGATCGAGCCTGCGCCCGCGGTCGTTCTTCGTCCAGTCCGGCGAGCGATAGCTCCACCAGGTGAAGCAGCGTCCGGGCGCGGGCACGAAGCGGCGGCCGATGTCGATCCAGCCGTGCGCCTGCTGGAGGCGGGTCAGCGCCTCGACTTCCACGGGGGTGTGACTGACGACGTTCAGCAGCGCCTTGTGGCTCCAGACGTCGCATTCGAGCGGCGCGACGTTGAAGTCGCCGACGATGACGGTCGGTTCGTTAAGGCCCTCCGACCAGCGGGTCATGCGTCCGATGAAGTCGAGCTTCTGGCCGAACTTGGGATTGACGGTCCGGTCCGGGGTATCGCCGCCGGCGGGAACATAGACGTTCTCGAGCCGGATGCCGCACGGCAGCCGAACGCCGACATGCCGCGCTTCGCCATTGTCCTGCCAGTCGTGCTTGCCCGGGTCCTTGAGCGGTACGCGGCTGAGGATCGCGACTCCATGATGCATCTGCTGGCCGTTCAGTTCGGCGTGGACGTAGCCGTGGCGGTGGAACAAATCGGCGGGAAAGATGCTGTCGAGCACCTTGGTCTCCTGCAGGCACAGGATGTCCGGCTGCTGCTCGGCGATCAGCCGCTCGACCAGCCCGATGCGCGCGCGCACCGAGTTGATGTTCCATGAAGCGATCTTGAGCCGCTGAGTCACGCCTGGCGCTTAGCCCCGTCACCCCGTCAAGCAAAAGGCCCCCGCTCCGGGGGCATGGAGCGAGGGCCGCCGAGCGTTGTCACGCAAGGGGTGCCGCGGACCTGGGTAACAGGGGGAAACCCCGGGCATGCGACACCGGTGGTCTATTTAGGAGCGCGCGCCTGACATTGCGATGAACGGGTATCGAAGTGAAACTTTTGTCACCTAATGTTTTTTCTTCGGTTCGGCATAAGTGAAAGCGCCGTCCGGCACGGCGACATTGTAGCGGACATCCGACAGCTTGACCGTGGTGCGGTGGTTCTGCGGGTCGATCGCCGTCCACCCATAAAGCTGCAAGCCGCCGGGCGCGGAAGCGTTGCGCAGGAAGGCGAGCGTCAGCTGGCCATATTGGCCGGCATTCCTGGCGCGGGCGACGACCACGCGGCTGTCCGTGCTCGGAAGGATCTCGGCCTTGCCGTTGAAGTCGGGCGAACCCGACAGCAGCGGCCCGAGCGGCGTCTTGCCGAGCGGCCAGCTCGATTTCTGCCCGACCTGATAGTCGAGGAAGCTGAGCCTCTTGCCGTCGGCGACGAGGAGCAGATCGCCGCCCGAATATTCGAAGCGGACGCGCCCCGGCCGCTTGAGCTGGAGCGTGCCGCTGTCCGTGCGCCCTTTGGCATCAGTCTGCGCGAAGTTCGCGGTCATCGTCTGGACCGCGGCGAGATGGCCCTTAAGGCGCGCGAGATCTGACGAGTCCGCCGCCGCCGCCGGTGCCGAGGCCAAGATCGCGGCGGGCAAGATGGCGCGCGCAAAGGTCGTCATCGGGGTCATTCGAAAACTCCTGAGGTTCACCGCACGCAACTGGCGCTTGCCCGTTGAATGCGCTCTGAACCTTCCGGTTCCGGTCCGTTCAGGCTCAGAGGGGGTGACCGTCGGGGTCGATCAGGACCTCGCGTCTGCCGACATGATCCGGCTGCCCGACAAGTCCGTCCTTCTCCATCCGCTCGATCAGCCGGGCGGCGCTGTTGTAGCCGACGCGAAGCTGGCGCTGGAGGTAGGAGGTCGAGGCCTTCTGGCTCTCGGCGACGATCTGGATTGCTTTCCGGTAGAGCTGGGTCTCGGCGTCGTCCTCGCCGGTCGGCTGTCCGTCGAACAGATAGCCGCCGTCCTCCGGCTCCTCGGTGACCGCATGGTTATATTCCGGCGACCCCTGTTTGCGCCAATGCTCGGCGACGGCGCGCACCTCCTCGTCGCTAACGAACGGCCCGTGGACACGGATGATCTGCTTGCCGCCGGGCATGTAGAGCATGTCGCCCTTGCCCAGCAGCTGCTCGGCGCCCTGCTCGCCGAGGATGGTGCGGCTGTCGATCTTGCTCGTCACCTGGAAGCTGATGCGCGTCGGCAGGTTCGCCTTGATGACGCCGGTGATCACATCGACCGAGGGGCGCTGCGTCGCCATGATCAGGTGGATTCCCGCCGCGCGCGCTTTTTGCGCCAGCCGC
>NZ_JBJMVI010000008.1:0-210896 GCF_045810705.1 Sphingomonas sp.
CAGCTGAAGCGCTCCATCACACCCATGTCGGCGGCGTCGGGGCAGGGGCCGCGCTCCTTGGCGAGCATCATCGATGCCTGGTCGACCTGCGCGCGGATGTGCTTGAAGATCTTGAAGTTCCACGACTTCGCCATGGCTCCCTCGAACGGGATGTTGCGGGCCTGGAGGAAGGAGTGGAAGCCCATCACGCCGAGGCCGACGCTGCGCTCGCGCTCGGCGCTATATTTGGCGCGCGCCATCTCGTCCGGGGCGCGAGCGATATAATCGCTGAGCACGTTGTCGAGGAAGCGCATCACATCCTCGATGAACTGCTTGTCCTTGTTCCACTCGTCCCAGGTTTCGAGGTTGAGCGAGGACAGGCAGCACACCGCGGTGCGGTCGGCGCCGAGATGATCCTTGCCGGTCGGCAGCGTGATCTCGCTGCACAGGTTGGAGGTCGAAACCTTGAGGCCGAGGTCGCGGTGATGCTTGGGCATCGCCCTGTTCACCGCGTCGATGAAGATGATGTAGGGCTCGCCGGTCGCAAGCCGGGTTTCGACCAGCTTCTGGAACAGGCTGCGCGCATCGACCTTGCCGCGCTCGGAGCCGTCTTTCGGGCTGCGCAGGATGAACTCGGCGCCCTCCCGGACAGCTTCCATGAACTCGTCGGTGACGAGCACGCCGTGGTGCAGGTTCAGGGCCTTGCGGTTGAAGTCGCCGCTGGGTTTCCTGATCTCGAGGAACTCCTCGATCTCCGGGTGCGCGATGTCGAGGTAGCAGGCGGCCGAACCGCGGCGCAGCGAGCCCTGGCTGATCGCCAGCGTCAGGCTGTCCATCACCCGCACGAACGGGATGATGCCGCTGGTCTTGCCGTTGAGCCCGACCGGCTCGCCAATGCCGCGCACGCGGCCCCAATAGGTGCCGATACCGCCGCCCTTGGACGCCAGCCAGACATTCTCGTTCCAGATTTCGGTGATCGCCTGGAGGCTGTCGTCGACGCTGTTCAAATAGCAGCTGATCGGCAGGCCCCGGCCGGTGCCGCCGTTCGACAGCACCGGCGTTGCCGGCATGAACCACAGCTTCGAGATATATTCGTAGACGCGCTGGGCGTGCTCGGAATCGTCGGAATAAGCGGCGGCGACGCGCGCGAACAGGTCCTGGTAGGATTCGCCCGGAAGCAGATAACGGTCGTTGAGCGTGTCCTTGCCGAACTCGGTCAGGAGATCGTCGCGCTTGGCGTCGGTCTTGACGTCGAACCTCGGCGCGTGGACGCCCTTCGAGCTGGAAGTGACCGTCGAAACGTCGTCGCTCGATACTTGTGAGCCGGTCGAAAAATCCATTGCGCTTCCCCGTCTCTCTGCGGCCCTGTCGAGGACCGTTTGTTCCTGACTTGTTCGACTCGGAGCCATCAAGCGACCCTAGCCGTTTTTCGCGCTCTTCGGGGCATTTTCGCCCCGCCTCCCTGTGGAAAGCGGGGACGAGTTTTCCCTCACCGGAATATAAGCATTCCGGCGCCCGAACACCAGTTGTTGAGTGTCCCCCCTCGTTCGCTACTATCTATTGTGCCTCAACCGCGATGAGACGCAAGCCGGTAAATGAATGGTCAACACAAATTTCCTGTGGATTTGCAGCCGCGCAACAGCGGCGCCGTAATCCGCAACCTCTTGACCTAGAGGGCATTGCGCCTAGCCTAATGCGCATGCGTGCGTGGTTTCGTCAGCGCTACCTCGACCTCTTGGGGTCAATCTACATTTACAACGAGCATCGCGGCTACACCGCGGTCGACGATTTGCTCGCCGCCGTGCGCGCGCGCTGGCCGGACGATCACGATCTGATCGCCAAGATCGAAAAACATCAGGCCGACGAGTGCAAGCATTATGTGATGTTCCGCCGCTGGTTCGAGCGGCGCGGAACCATGCCTTTTGCGATCGATGGCAGCTGCGGACACATCGACCGCTTCGTCGGCATCATGTTCGGCAAGGGGATCGACGAGCTGGACAAAATGCGGGTGGTCAACAGCGACGATCTGTTCGGGCGGCTGTGCCGGGTCGTCTCGCTGACCGAGAAACGGGGCTACAAGCAGGTCGAGATCCTGCTGCGCAATTCGCACGTGCTGAGCGACAAGACGCTGAGCAAGATCTTCCGGATCATCGAGCAGGACGAGCCGAGCCACTGGGCGCCCTATGACGGATGGCTGGATGCGCATGGCGGCCGGCACGAACGCTGGTGGGAGCGCATGGTCGACGCTTACGTTCACTCCGAGCTGCTGTTCCTAAAGCTGCCGGTACTGTTCCTCCATCCCAGCCTCAAGCGCCGGACGCGCTTTGCCGACGAAGACGACGGACGCGGAGAGCCGGCGACAGCGCCGTCAATGGCTGCGATCCGCTGACGACCGGCTAGAAGGTGGCGGCGGCCAACTCGACGTCGGCCTTGCTCCACGCCTTGCGGAATCGACTGGCGGCCTCAGCTGCCTCCGCATTGCGATGCTGATCGGCCAATGCGCTGCTCAGTCCCCGCAATGCCCAGCCGTTGTTTGGGTGGCGCTTGAGGTCCTCACGGAAAACGGCTTCCGCGTCGGCCGGGCGCTTTGCCGAGAGCAGTTCGCTACCGAGAAGAGGGCGCACCGGGAAGATGATGTCGCTCGGCTCGTTGTACGACAGCTTATCGTCGAGCGTGACGGCCTGGGTCAGCAGCGAAATGGCCTCGTCGCGGTGTCCCTGAGCGCTGGCCAGCCGGGCCCGCGCCTGTAGCTGACCGATGTCATAAAGAGGCTTTGCTGGATTGTTCCCCTGCGCTGCATCGGCCGGCACGGCGGCGGCGAGGCGCTCGGCGCTGCCGAGCGCGGCCGCGGCCTCGTCATATTTTCCCCTGGCGGCAAGCGCCGTCGCGCGCGCCTGGAGATAATGAATCGTCGCACCGGTCAGTCGCTCGTTCGGCGCGGGCTCGGCGAGCATCGCGTCCCACATCCCGAACTTGACCATGGCATCGTAGAGGAAGCCCGCGCTCCAATCCAAGCCGGGCGTCGCCAGCAGCATTGCATCGGGCATCTCCTCGCGCGCCTGGCGCAGGGCCCGGATCGTCTCGGCGCGCCGGCCCTCCATTCCGGCGGAGGCGCCGAGGAACTGGAAGTTGTGGATCAGGTACATCGGGTAATAATCGGGCGGCGCGGTTGCCTTCAGATAGACGAGGTCGGCGGCCGCGCCCTTGCGGTTTGCCTCCGCTGCCTCTTCGTAGCGCCCGACACGCTGGAGGATGTGCGCCGGCATGTGATCGAGATGCCCGGCAGCCGGCATCGTCCCCTTCAACGCCTCGGCCGACGCCAGCGCTTGTTCCGGATGCGTCGACGCTTCGATCGCGTGAATATAATAATGATTGGCGCCGGGATGGCGCGGGTCGCGGTCGAGAACGCCGCGTAGGGTGCTGACGATGAGCGGCGTTCCTTCCGCGGGCGTTCCGTCGGCATTCCACAATTTCCACGGCGCCTTGTTCATCAGCGCCTCGGCGTACATCGTCTGAACGTCGAGATCGTTGGGGTATTTCGCCGCGATGCCGCGCATGGCCTCGGCATACGCGCCAATGACCGGCGTGCTGTTCGAGGGATCGATCTCGCGGGCACCCGAATAGCGCTTGGCCACGGCGGCGACGAGCGCGCGCTCGATCGCTGTTGCATGGCGTGCGTTGGCCTTCGCTTTGAGGACCGCGGCCCAGCCGACGCGGCCGCGAGCCGAGCTCATCATGGGCATGTTGTAATTTGGACCGAGAGTCAGAGCGACGCCCCAGAAGCAGCTCGCACATTTCGGATCGATGACTGCCGCCTTGGCGAAGGATCGGGTCGCTTCATCATGGTTGAACGCCCAGACGAAGCGCATTCCCTGGTCGAAATAGCGTTGGGCGAGCGCGGAGCGGGTCGTGATCGCCCGATGGAAATTGCCAAGCCCCGGGTAGAGCCTGGCGCCCTTCGCCCAGGCGGCGAGCGTTTGCGGCGGGCCAGGCATCGCATGGTCGTCGGCGGCTTGTGCCGCGCCGGCTTGAGACAACAGGCCCGAACTGCCGATCAACGCGAACGCGAGCACCATTTTGCGCATTTCGCACCCCCCGATCTTTTGGACGCTGAAACCTTTAGCCCATGCTCGTTCGCGCCGAAAGGGAACCGTCAGCGTGCGCCCGGCGCCAGCTTTACGCGCGGCGCCGGAGTCTTCGAGCCCGCCGCGCCCGACCATTCCAGCTTGGTGCCGTCGGCGAAGGCCTGGATGGCGGTGAAGGCGAGGTCGCCGCTTGCCGGCGGGTTGACCGCGAGGAGGCCGAACTCGGTGAACTGCTCGGGCGGGAGATTGCCGATCCAGCGGACGCCGGTGAGGCGGCCCGACGCGTCGCGGAACGCTTCCGCCTGCCACCCGGGCTTTTGCTCGACCGCGGTGACGCCGAGGCCCGGCGGGAAGCGGAAGTCGACGGTGATCGTGGCCGAGCGCCGCTCGTTGGGCACGCGCAGCTCATATTTTTCACGAGCGCCGGGCGCGCTTTGCTGCGGCCAGACGGTGACGTGCGCCGAGGCGTTGGTCGCAAGCGCGGCCACGGCGAGGCAGATCATCAGGCGCATCGTCGGTCCTTTCACAAATGCCAGTGCAGTTCGGCCGTGAAGGTCCGGTCGGGGAAGGGGTGGAACAGGAAATAGCGCTTGTCAGTGAGGTTCTCGACCCCCGCCGCAACGTCGACCTTGGGGGTCAGGTGGTAGAGCATGCGCGCGTCGGCGACAAAATAGCCCTCGAAGCCCTGGTAGGTGTGGCCGACGATGTCGGCATTGTTGATCGTGCCGAACAGCCGGCTCGAATAACGCGCCGCGGCCGTCAGCGAGAGTTGCTCGGTCGGGCGCCAGGTCGCGACCAGGGTAGCCTTGCGCCGCGGCACCTGGGGAATGAGCTTGCCTTCGGCGCTTGGGACGGCGGGGTCCGAAACGACCTTGGGGTCGGCAAGCGTCAGGCTGCCCGAGACATCCAAGCGCGGCACGAGGTTGCGTTTCTCCACCACCAACTCGGCACCGCTGGTGCGAGTCCGGGGGATATTCTGGACGAAGCTGACGGAAGTCTGGGTGCCGGGGAAAAGAGCCGTCTGGGAGAGGAGCGCGTCGCGGATGCGCTCGTGGAACAGCGACAAGCGGACGCGGCCGTCGTTGCCGAGCGGATGTTCGACCGCAAGCTCCGCCGACCACGCCTTTTCGGGCTTGAGGTTGGGATCGGGCGAGCGCTGCTGCGCGCCGACCGAAACCGACTGATAGAGCTCGCTTACGGTGGGAAAACGCAGCGCGCGGCCGCCGGACAGCGTTGCTGTCCATGCGTTTACGGCCTCCCAGCGGAGTGAGGCCTTCGGCGAGAGGCCGGACTCGGTGCGGCTCGGTTGGTCGGAGCTGGCCGGCGCGGAAAGCGGGAAGATGCGGCCGCCGAAGGCCTTCCACCATTCGTAGCGCGCGCCGAGCGTCAGCATCAGCGTCCGCGACGCGGTCCACTCCTCCTCGCCCCACAGCGCGAAGGTTCGCGTGCGGCCGAGCGATTCCTGCGTCAGCGCGCCCGCAGGGGCGTTCGACCAGTCGCTCGCGGCGAAGCGGCGGCTCCTCAAAGTGAAGCCGTCGTAATGTGCGCCGCCATGGAGCTGGTGGGCCGGGCTCAAGCGCGCGAAGCCGTGGAAATCGAGCGTACGCCATCCCGTGCCCTTCATGCGCACGATGGAGCCGGCGCCGCCGCT
Organism: Sphingomonas sp.; assembly: GCF_045810705.1. GTDB lineage: Bacteria > Pseudomonadota > Alphaproteobacteria > Sphingomonadales > Sphingomonadaceae > Sphingomicrobium. The sequence continues at coordinate 5,716 of NZ_JBJMVI010000008.1, forward strand.
CGAGCCCGCCGGGAGGGCGGCCGACGGGATGCGCTGATCGTCGTTGGCATAATCGTAGAGCGAGCCGATCAGCCACCAGGAGAAAGTCCGGCCGCTCTGCTCGAGCGTTGCCGAGTGCATCCAGTGGCGCTCGTCGAGTTTGTAGACCTGGCTGGAGAAGGCACTGGCCGGGACCGTGACCCGCTGACCGGCGATATTGAGGGTGCCCGAATAGACCGGGTTGCCAGCGGCGTCGGTGAGATAAGTCTCGGCATTACTGTCGGTGCGGTTGAGGAACAGACCCGACTGCCAGGTCAGCCGGAGTGAATCGGGCAGGTCGAGGCGCAGCTTGGCCTTGAGATTGTCCTGTTTCTGATGCTCGAAACCGCCGGCGCCGAGGACGAAGATCGGCGCCCCTGTTCGGTTGAGGTCCGGGAAAGCGCCGGTGACGCTGGTGCCACCGGCGGAAAGCCCGGGCCGCGCCACGGTCACATAAGCGAGCGGCTGGCTTTTACTGTCGACATGGTTTGCCGAGATGAACCAGGCCAGCGGACCCATGCGGTCGCCGATGGTCCCGGCGAGCTGATAGGCGGGGTAGCTGCCGGGCGTCGCATATTGGTCGAATTTCTGCAGGTTCCACGCGCCCGTCGCCGACGCTTCGAGCGTTTCGGGCATTCGCGTGATGATGTTGACCACCGCGCCGATCGAATTGCCGGGGTAAGCGGCGGAGAATGGTCCGTAGAGCACGTCGACGCGGTCGATTTCCTCGGGCGAAACCATTCCCCAGCGGGGCGAGGCGAAATTGTTGTTGTTCCCGATCAGCGCCGAGAGCAGCACGCCGTCGGCATAGACCAGGCTGCGCGCGCTTGCGCCGACGCCCGAGGTTCGGGTGGCAAGCGGCGCCTGGGTGTCGCCGATGTGGCGCTTGCGCACGAACAGGCTGGGGAAATAGCGCAGCGCGTCCTCGGTGTTGCGGACATTGGTGGTCGTCCGGAGCTGCGCCGCGTCCGCGCTCTCCTTCGTGTTGGGCGTATGTTGGGCAGCTTCGCGCGTGCCCACGACGACAATCGCGGGCGCCTGCGGAAGCGCATCCAATGCTGGCATGAAAAATCACCTGTTCGAGTTCGGAGAAGGAACGAGATCAGGCGATGGTGGGCGGTCCTGTCGAAGGTGGTGGGACTCCAGGCGGCCCGCGGATCAGCCTGGCAGGCGTGAACGCTGCGGATAGCACGACCCGCGCTGGGGCTGGCGCAGCGATTTGAATCGCATCATCGGGCAGCCCGGCGCCCGCCAGCATCGATGCAAAGCAGTCGCTGCCAATACTGCCATGATCATGGTGATGGCCCGATGAGCCATGGGCCATGAGCATGATCGGCGCGGTCTCGGCGGATGGACAGGGCTCGATCGCGAAGACGCCGCGCTGCGGTGCCGGCATCCAGCCGACGGGCACAATCGCACGTAGGAAGAGCGCCGCGGCGAGCAGGGTCAGGATGGGCAGATGCAGCCGGCGCGTCATCGCGTCCGCTCTATCGAGACAGGCGGCACCGTGCCAGTGGGCGCGGGACCGGCACCGGTCTAGATTCCGGCGAGATCTTCCGGCGGGATCTGACGGTAGAAGGTCAGGCCGACTTCATCGCCCTTGACCCACGCGACGTAGGCAGCGGCACAGAGGTCGCCGCGCTTCAGCAGCACATCACACTTGGCCTCAAGCGCGCTCTCGGCGACGATTTGCGCGCCCTTGTTCGAGAAGTCGCGGATGCGGACGCGATGAGAGCCGCCGCAGCTGATCACAGTGCCCATCATTAGCACGCGCTTGCGGTCCGTCCGTCGGGCAGGTTCCAGCTTCGAGTGAACAGACATTCGCGACTCCCGCGCTTCAGTGCAGCTAGACAACGCGACGCATGACCAGCGCCTCTCAACGGGACGCATGGCGTTACGCTAACTCCGAAACGGTTTAAAATTTGCAAAGCTTTGCCGCGCTCAGGCGGCGTCTGTTTTTGAGACAGGTCCAACAGTCAGGCGGCGGACAGTCCCCTGCGATGGTAAGCGGGCCGCTAAGCATCAATACGAGACGCGGATCAGGAGCAGGGGGCATGAGTATCAACGTCGAGCGTGCGGAGCGCGCCGAGAGACATCCGGTCAGCCTGCGCGGCTTCGCGCTCAGCGAAACGCGCGATTGCGACATCCGTGTCTCGGATATCTCCTACGCCGGGTGCCAGTTCAGCTGCGGCGATCCGTTCGATGCGGGCGAGATCGTCGAACTGAGAATCTTGAAGCGCGGCGCGATCGAAGCCGAAATTCGCTGGTCTGCCGATGGGCGCACGGGCGCCCGGTTCATGGCATAGGCGAGCGCCAGGCCATGCCGCGTCTGCTTCTTGGACTGGGGTCGTTCATTCTCGGTGGAACGACGGCGGCCACATTGTCGGTCGGCAATCATGCGCAGGCGCCGGTCGCGGTCGCGCGGCCGGTCCAGCAAACCGCGCTGTCGCCGGGCCGTATGACGCTCGCCGCGGCGAGCGTGCGCCAAGCGCTCGCGGAGGAACAGATCCTGCGCTCGGTCAGCACAGTGCTGAAAGTCCCGCAACGGATGACCTATGGCGAGTTCCGCTGGGACGACAGAGGCGTGCCGGCCGGCCCCATCTGGGTCCGGATCGACCTCAAGTCGCAGATTCTGTCAGTGTTTCGCGGCGGCCACGAGATCGGAACGGCGGTGATCCTCTACGGCGCCGACGGTCTTGCAACCCCGACGGGCAAGTTTCCGGTGCTCGCGAAGCTCAAGGACCATCGGTCGCAGACCTACGACGCGCCGATGCCCTACACGCTGCGGCTGACCGCCGACGGCGTCTCAATCCACGGCAGCAATGTCCGCTGGGGCTATGCGACGCACGGCTGCGTCGGCGTTCCGACGGCATTTGCGTCCAAGCTGTTCGCAGCGGTCTCGGTCGGGGATGACGTTTTGATTGTCGGCGGCGGCCCAGCCAAAGCGGCCCGCGCCTAGCAGCGTTGACGAATCAGGCCTGAAGCATCGGGGCCGTGCGCCGGCGCCGCCTGAGCCGCCATCCGATCAGTCCGAAGCCCATCAACATCATCGCCCATGTTCCCGGCTCGGGAACGGCGGTCGCCACCGGCACCAGCTCGCGCGGCTGCTCGGTGGGAAAGGTCGCTGTGCCGCCGCCTCCCCCCGGCGGGGTGAAATCGCCGGTGCCAGGCGCCGAACCAAGGATCGATCCAAGCGACGGTGGAGGAGTGATCGGCGATGAACCGCCAGGCTCCATGAGGCCGACCGGCGCCACGGGCGACTTCAGCAGAGCAGCAAGCTCGATTGGCGCGCTCTCGGCCGGCGGGGCGGCGTGGCGCGGGGTTGCAGTGACTTTCGGCTGCGTCCGCAACCTGGCAGCCGTGCGCGCGTGTTTCGTCTTGGTGAGCTCACTGGCCGTCCGAGCACCGGGCGAGCGCTGGCTCAACAGCTCAGCGAGGTCTTGCGCCTGGCTGACGGCCGCGGCGACCATGTCGGTGGCGGGATCCGCCGCGATCGACCATGCCAATGGGATGCCGAGCGCGGCGACAGCGCAGGCCGTCAATATCGCCGCCCGCCTGCGCCGCCGCTGAAAGGCTCCGCGAACTGCACGCGACCGACGGACAGCCCTCGAGACGGACCTGGTGGATACCCCGTGGCTGCTGCCCTGGCTCAAGCTTCAACTCCAGCGGCGTGAACAATGGTCTCACCGCAGGGATACCAGTCCCCAAAGCGCAGTAGGCTTCAAGGCGGCGCCGGTGGGTGCGTCATTCTGGGGCAGGCGGTGCAAGCCGATTGCCATGGGGAACGGAGTCAACGACCGGTAAACCAATTGATCAGCCGGGGGGTAGCGATGCGAGAGATTGGACTTGTCACATTGCTGAGCGTCGCGGTGACCGCCGCGGCTCCGAGCCCGCGGGACTATCGCGCGGCGATCACCGTCACGCCCAAGTCGACGGAGGCCTTCGCGAGCTGCTTTGCGCGCACCCAGGATCGTCGCGGCAAGGCCTGGGCATTTGTGCCCCGCGACCACGGCGGCCGCTTCTCGAATCTTGGCAACAAGAGCGGGGCCGCGACTTATTTCCTGGTCATCAACGACCGCGGCACGCGCCGCGAGGTCGAGCTAAATCCGGTGTCTCCCAGCGGAGGCCAGCGCGAGGCGGTGAGCCAATGCACCTGAGCCACGAAGAACGGCGGCTGGCCGGGATTGCCGGCCGTGCGCGCGAGGCGGCTGCGGCGACCAATCCTCCCGTCAACTACTCACACGGCCCTTTGGCCCCGAGCCGCTATCTGGATTGGCGCGAAACGGAGGTCGACCCAGGCGGCGAGCTCGCGCTCGACCGGCGGGCCCATCGCCGGCTTGGTTTGGTCTCGCGGGTCGTGATCCGGCCGATCGGAGGATTCAATTGTGAAGTCAGGCTGGACGATGCGTCGGCCGCGGGGTGCCGCGTCGAGATGGTCGAACCCGTCGACGTCGGGGAATCGCTGATCGCACGCTTGCCCGAGCTAGAGCCGCTCGTCGCCAAGGTTTGCTGGACCAAGCACACGACCGCCGGCCTATCCTTCAGCAAGCCGATGCATCCCGCGGTGTTCGATACGCTGCTGACGCGCCTCCCCTGAGGAGGGTGCCTAAAGGATTCGTGTGATCGGCGTGGTGCTAAATCCTCCTCCGCTGTTCACTCGACGAAGCGACTGCCAGGGCGCAAATGGCGGTGATGCGGGGGTGGACTTCGACCATTGGCGCATTGCTGCTTGCCACGAGCGCCGCGGCCCCGGCGGCCGACGAACCGCCGATCTGCGCCGACCGTCCGAGCAAGTCGACGGGTCCGTGCACCGTTCCCGCCGGCAAGATCCAGATCGAGACGGGCCTCATCGACTGGAGCCGCGACACGTCGGACGGTGTCACCACGGACGCGGTCATGTGGGGCAATACGGCGCTTAAATATGGCGTCGCCGACAACGCCGACGTCGAACTATGGGTCACGCCGCTCGAGACGCTGAGCGTTCACGGCGGCGGCGTGCACGAGCATCATGCGAGTTTCGGCGATATGCTAGTGCGGGTGAAATACGCACTGACCGGCGACAAAGCGCCGGTGCAGGTTGCGCTCGACCCGTTCGTCAAGCTGCCGACGGCGAACCACCAGATCGGCAACCGCAAGCTCGAGGCGGGGCTGCTCGTCCCGGTGCAGATCGCCATCGGCAAAACGCCTTTGACGCTGGCGCTGGATCCAGAGCTCGACTGGCTTGCCGATGAGGGCGGGCACGGGCGGCATCTCGCGACGCAGCAGGTGGTCAACCTCGGGATCGCAGCGACCGACAAGATCAATCTTTCGACCGAGATCTGGGCGATGTGGGACTGGGACCCAGCAGGCACAGGCAAGCAGGTCTCGTGGGACGTGTCGGCGGCCTATCTGCCGACCAAGCAGCTGCAGTTGGACGCAGGTGCGAATTTCGGATTGAACAGCCAGACCCCGGATGTGGAACTCTACACCGGCGTTTCCGTGCGGTTCTAGCTCGCCAGCATCTTCTTCACGCCCCTTGCCGCCTGGCGAAGCCGCTGCTCGTTCTCGACCAGCGCGATGCGGACGAAGCCTTCGCCTTCTTCGCCGAAGCCGACTCCGGGCGCGACCGCGACATGGGATTCGGTCAGCAAGCGCTTGGCGAATTCCATCGAGCCGAGGTTGTGGAAGCGCTCGGGAATCGGAGCCCAGGCGAACATCGAGGCCTGCGGCAGCGGAATCGGCCAGCCGGCGCGCGCAAAGCTTTCGACCAACACGTCGCGGCGGCGCTTGTAGAGCGCGCGATTGGCAGCGACGATATCCTGCGGCCCGTTGAGCGCCGCGACGGCCGCGGCCTGGACTGGCGTGAACGCGCCATAGTCGAGGTAGGATTTCACTCGCGCGAGCGCCTCGATCAGCCGCGCATTGCCGACCGCGAAGCCGATCCGCCAGCCGGCCATCGAATAGGTCTTGGACATCGAGGTGAACTCGACCGCGACATCCTTCGCGCCTTCGACCTGGAGGATCGAGGGCGTCGGCACGTCGCCAAAGTAGATTTCGGCGTAAGCGAGATCGGAGATGACGATCAGCTCGTGCTCGCGCGCGTAAGCGACCAGCCGCTCGTAAAAGGGGAGGTCGGCGACATAAGCGGTGGGGTTCGACGGATAGCCGACGACCAGCACCTTGGGGCGGGGAACGCTGTAGCGCACCGCCCGGTCGAGCCGCTCGAAGAAGTCGTCGCCGGGCGCGGCCGGGATCGAGCGGATGGCGGCGCCGGCGATGATGAAGCCGAAGGTGTGGATCGGATAGGAGGGGTTGGGCGCGAGCACGACGTCCCCCGGCGCGGTGATCGCCTGGGCGAGGTTGGCGAGCCCTTCCTTCGAGCCCAGAGTCACGATGACTTCCTTGTCCGGATCGAGCGTCACACCAAAGCGGCGCTGGTAATAAGCGGCCTGCGCTTTCCTCAGGCCGGGAATGCCGCGGCTGGCGGAGTAGCGGTGGGCATGGGCATTGTGCGCCACCTCGCACAGCTTTTCGATGACGTGCGCCGGAGGCGCGCCGTCAGGGTTGCCCATGCCGAGATCGACCACGTCCTCGCCGCGCGCCCGGGCCGCGGCCTTCATCGCATTCACCTCGGCGAAGACGTAGGGCGGAAGCCGGCGGATACGGTAGAAATCGGAGTCCATCGCGGCCTCATGCAGCCGATGCTGCAGTGCGGCAAGCTAGCGGTGCATTTCCTTTTGTGCTTCCTGGAACCAGCCGCGCTGGGCGACTCCCTGCTCGTGGGCGGTGACCGGGCGCGGCCGCAGCGGCGGCTGGTTGCCGGGGAAAGCGAGCACCATGATGGCGACGCTGAGCACGGCGAGCAGGACGAGTAGCGCGACAAAAGGAAGCGTCGACAGCATGAAGCGCGGCGCTTCGGGTTGGCTGCGCTCGCGCGGACGGCGGGCGCGGCGGAAGGTGCGCTTGCGCGCCAGCGCGCTGACATAGTCGTCGACCCGCGTCCACTCATGTGCGGGCGCCGGTTTAGCGAGTTTCCCCTTGTGACTCACGAGGGTTTAGGTGCGCCTCACGGCAGCGCTTTGCAACCGCCGCGCCGCGAGCGAGTGTGGTGGTTCGCCGAGCCGACGCCGGCGCGAGACGTCCGGAGCGCCCGATTGAATCACACCCTTGGCGGCGGCTTCAGCTCGGCCACGGTTGTGGCGCCGCAAGTGACGGTCACCGTATCGATTGCGCCGCTGTTGGGGATGGTCGCGCTGACGTCCCACCAGTCTTCGGGCGCGGCGTAGCCGTCGTTGACGGTGATGGTCGGCGCGATCCGGGCCACGGTTCCGCTCACCTCCGGCGGGCCGAGCAGCGCCTTGTAGCGTGCATCTGAGCGATAGGCCTTGCCCTTGACGACGACGTTGCCGTCCTTGTCGCGCGAGGTCGCCCAACCCTTCATCTCGCTGGGCTTGAAGAAGCAGTGCGCAGGCTTCTTCTTGGGTTGGGCGTGCTGCGCCGCCGCCTGGTTGGCAGATGTGTCGCCCGAGCGACCGCACGCCGCGAGCAGCGCCGCACCGCCGAGCAAGGCAAAAGACTTGCGCATGAACCCCTCCCGTCACCCGGGCCTTGGGCCGGGGCCTGCCTTTCTTGAGGAACGCCGATGCCGGATCAAGTCCGGCATGGCGACCTAGCGGCTTATCAGCCGATCGGATTGCCGCTTTCTTCCTGCTCGAACAAATCGGCGACGACGTCGCCGCGCGCCGTCAGGCGGACCTTATCGCCTTCGACCTCGGCGACCAGGCCGCGCGGGATGTAATGATGGTGACCCTCGTGAGCGACGCCGCTGTCCGCGCGGATCAGCTTGATGCGGTTGTCCTCGACCTTGTCGACGGTGCCGAGGTGGACGCCGTCGGCGCCGATCACTTCCATATGCTCGCGAATATCCTCGAAGCCGCTCATGACCTTCTCCTGCTGCTCGCTTGCTTGAACGCTCCAAAACGCCACGGGGATGCGCGCTGCGTCGGGAGCCCTACGCCGGTTCGCCGCGCCTGTCATGCCGCCGGGTTGCTGGGCTAGGCGATCGGCCCTAGTCGGGCGCCATGCTTGATGTCCGCACCACCACCATCCCAGGCGCGCCCACGACGCCCGAGGCGCCACTCTCGCCGACCCATGTCGCGATCCGCCGCGAGGATTATCGCCCGCCGGACTGGCTGGTCCCGGATATCCGCCTCGACTTCGACCTTGGGCTTGAGAGGACGCGCGTCCGTGCGACGCTGAGCGTCGAACGCAACGGCAACCATGACCGCCCGCTGAGGCTCGACGGCGATGAGCTTGAGCTGGCCTCGGCCCGAGTCGACGGTCTGCCCGCCGAGTATCGGATGGACGGCCCGGCATTGGTGGTCGACCTCGCCGGCGAGCGTGCGACGATCGAGATCGAGGTGGTGATCCATCCTGCCGCGAACACCAAGCTGATGGGCCTCTACGCCTCGAACGGGATGCTGTGCACGCAGTGCGAGGCCGAAGGCTTCCGCCGCATCACCTTCTTCCCCGACCGGCCCGATGTCCTGTCCAAATATCATGTGCGGATGGAAGGCGACGCCGCCCTTTTCCCGGTGCTGCTGTCGAACGGCAACGGCGTCGCGGCGGGGGAGGGGTCCGGCGGCCGCCACTGGGCGGAATGGGAGGACCCTTTCCCCAAGCCCTGCTATTTGTTCGCGCTGGTCGCCGGGGACCTCCAGGCCAATCGCGACAGCTTCACGACAATGAGCGGGCGCAAGGTCGACCTGTTCATCTGGGTGCGCGAGGCCGACCTGCCCAAGACGCAGCACGCGATGGACAGCTTGAAGCTCGCGATGGCGTGGGATGAGAAGGTCTACGGCCGCGAATACGACCTCGACCAGTTCAACATCGTCGCCGTCAGCGACTTCAACATGGGGGCGATGGAGAACAAGAGCCTCAACATCTTCAACTCGGCCTATGTGCTGGCCGACCAGGACACCGCGACCGACGCCGACTTCGACAATATCGCCCGCGTCGTCGCGCACGAATATTTCCACAATTGGTCGGGCGACCGGGTGACCTGCCGCGACTGGTTCCAGCTGTCCTTGAAAGAAGGCTTCACGGTGTTTCGCGACCAGAGCTTCTCGGCCGATGTCGGGAGCGCGCCGGTCAAGCGCATCGAGGACGTGCGCGTGCTGCGCGCGGCGCAATTCCCCGAGGACCAGGGGCCGCTCGCGCACGCCGTTCGCCCGGACAGTTATATCGAGATCGGCAATTTCTACACGACGACGATCTACAACAAGGGCGCCGAGGTCATCCGCATGTTCCACACGGTGCTGGGGCCGGAGAAGTTCCGCAAGGGCACCGATCTTTACTTCGAGCGCCACGACGGCGAGGCGGCGACCTGCGACGATTTCGTCAAGGCGCTGGAGGACGGCAGCGGCGTCGACCTCGGCGCGTTCAAGATCTGGTACAGCCAGGCGGGCACGCCGAAGGTCCGCGCCCGGCTCGAGCATGACCCGGCGGCGAAGACCGCGACCCTGCACCTCGAGCAGCACGAGGATCCGACGCCCGGGCAGCCAGTGAAGCAGCCGATGCCGATCCCGCTGAACACTGCGCTCATCGGCGAGGAAAGCGGGGCGGAGATCGCGCACGAGCGGCTGATCGTCCTCGACAAGCCCTGCCAGAGCATCACGTTCGACAATGTCGTCGAGCCGCCGCTGCTGTCGATCAACCGCGACTTCTCGGCACCGGTGATCGTCACCGCCAAGCGGCGGCCGGGTGAGCTGGAGCGGCTTGCCCAGGCCGACACCGATCCGTTCGCGCGCTACGAGGCGATGCAGGAGCTGATGATGACCGCGCTGACCGCCGGCGCGCGGGGCGAAGCGGTCGACGCCGAGCCGGTGATCCGGGCGATCGGGGCGACGCTCAAGTCCAACGCGCTCGACCCCGCGTTCAAGGCCGAAGCGATCCTGGTGCCGAGCGACACGCTGATCGCCGAGCGGACGGACTTGGTCGATCCCGACGCGATCCACGCCTCTCGCGAAGCGCTGCGCAAGGCGATCGGGTCGGCGCTCGCGGGCGAGCTGCTGGCCGCGCATCGCAGCGACGGGGTTGAAGGCCACGACCTCAGCCCGCGGGCGAAGGGTATCCGCCGGCTGCGGACTGTCGCGCTCGGCCTCATCGCCGGAGCCGATGAACCGAAAGCCGCGCAGCTCGCCAAGGCGCAGTTCGATGCGGCCGACAATATGACCGACCGCCAAGGCGCGCTCGGCGTGCTCGTATCGACCGAAACGCCCGAGCGGCAGGCGGCGCTCGATGCGTTTTATCAGCGCTTCCACGACGATCCTTTGGTGCTCGACAAATGGTTCGCGCTTCAGGCCGCTGCGCAGCGGCCTGACACGGTCGACCAGGTGCTCAAGCTCGCCCAGCATCCGGATTTCACGCTGAACAATCCCAACCGGCTGCGCTCGCTGGCCGGCATGTTCGGCGGCAATCATTGGGCGTTCCACAGCGCCGCCGGCCGCGGCTATGCCTTCCTCGCCGACATGACCATCGCCGCCGACAAGCTCAACCCACAGGTCGCCGCGCGGCTGGTCCCGGCGTTCGGCCGCTGGCGCCGATTCGAGCCCAAGCGTTCGGCAATGATGCGGGAAGCGCTGGAGCGGATCGTCGCGGCGCCGGGCCTGTCGAAGGACGTGTTCGAGCAGGCGAGCAAGAGCTTAGCGTAGCACGGAAATTTTCGTTTGCGGGCGTTAGCGATCTCTATGCGCCGAATGTTCTGCTGTGTGTGGAAAGTGCATATTACGGCGTACAGATTCTCCACGGAGCTGGCGCTGAATATCCAACAGTCATCGGTCGCAATTCTACCGGCACGTGTCGCTGAGCTTCTGCGAGGTTAGGTCGGACCGAAATGTCGCCATTGGCCTCGAGCGTCAGGTCCCCGAGATACGAAGCTTGGCCTGCTCGAATAGTGAAGGTTGGCGCCCCGGTGTCCGCAGCTCGCAGCGCGTTCCGGGCCGTATAGGCGCCGGCAGGAAGCGCAAACGCGACATAGCGGGTAGGCGTGCCAGGCACCGGAAAGTCCAGGTCGATTGTGTCGGCGCCAATGCAGACATTGTCATCATTGCGAACGAACTCGAAGCCGGTCCTAATCATCTCGCGGTTCACGCCGGGCGGTGCGGGCGGTTCCACCGCGATTACATTAGACGAGACTACCCGGCGCACGTTTTCCATCTGCCGCGGCCGCTCATCGTGCATTTGCCCCGGCTGCTCATTGTGCAAGGCCGCCACAAGATAGGTTCCGCCTTGCTGAACGTCCCGAGTGGGGATCTCGTGTACTTGGTTGGAGCAGCCGCCCGTGCAGGCAAGAATGGCGAGGCAGGCGGGCCAACCCGCATGCCGTGCAATGGAGCGCATGGCGACGCGAAGTAACCCGAAATGCATTACGTCATTCGCTCGTCTCGGGGTTCAGTCATATCGGCAATGGGTCGAGCACGGACCTTAACCGCCGATCCACTTCGCCACATCGAGCGCGACCTGGTTGGCGGCGCGATTGAGGGCGGGGCCGACGCTGGCGGCGGTGCCGTCCGACGGCGCAGTCGCGGTGAAGCGGCGGGTTTCGACGCGGTTGCCGCCCGCCGCAGCCAGCGAGCCGTCAAAGGTCACGACGACCTGGCCGGTTGAGGCGTCATAGCCGAAGCGCTGCAGCTCGCCGCTGACCGTGAGACCCGGATCTAGCGAGGTCTGGCTGGGATCGAGAACGACGCGGCTGGTGGTGCGCCGCACGGTCTCCTCTAGCAGGCCCTGGAACAGCTTCGCCGGTGAATCGACCAGCTGAAGATTGGTGACATATTGCACATCGGTCGGAGTCAGCTGGACGGGGACGCGCACTGCGCCGAGCTCGCGCTCAACCGCCGGCGTCATGATCGTCACCGCCTGCCCCGCCGCCGCTGTCCGCGCGATGCTTGCGGGCTCAGCGGCTTCGGGCGTCAGCGTGACCAGAGTCACCGGCGGCTTCGACCCGCCGCCGAGCATGCCGCCGAGCGAACAGGCGCTCAACGACGCGGCCAGGGCGATGGCGCTCCCGGTCCTGATGAGCAGCTTCATTTGCGTTTCCCTGGTTTGTAGTCGGGGAGCTTCTCGGGCCCGAGGGCGCCGCCGATGCCCTGCTGATTGACGCGGTTGGAGACCTGCTCGAGCGAGTTGGACAATGTCCGCAGGTCGTGGACCAGCTTGTTGGCCTCGGGCAGCGTCGACTTGGTGAAATTCTGCACACCCGGCCGAGCGTCGGTAATCATCGCGTTGAGATTGTCCGCGGCCTGACGGGCCGAGACGATCGTCTTGTTGAGGTTCTCGACCGCCGGCCGGCCCTGCTCGTTGACCAGCCGGTTGGTGTTGTCGGTCAGCGCCGCGACATTGTTCGCCGCGAGGCCGGCGTTGTGCGAGGCGATCTTGATCTCGGCGATGGTGTCGCCGAGCTCGGGCGCGTGGGCTTTCAGCTGCGCGGTCGTCACGTCGATATTCTCGAGGATGTCGGAGATCGAGTTCTGGTTCTTGTCGGAGAGGAGCTCGGTCAGGCGCTCGGTGAGGCGCTGGATGCGGTCGATCAGCTCTGGCGCGCTGTTGAGCAAGGCACTGATTCCGCCGGAAGTTGCCGGGATGACCGGGCACCCCTGCGGCCCGACCTGCTCGATTGGGGGGTGGCCGCGCTCGGCGCCGGTCAGCTGGATCTCGCTGACGCCGGTGAATCCGACGCCGTGAATCTGCGCGCTGGTCCCTTGGAGCACTGGGGTCTGGTCATCAACCTCGACTCGTACCCAGACGAACTCCGGGCGATTCGGAAGCAAGGAAATTTTCTGGACCTGCCCGACGGGCACGCCGGAGAAGCTGACGTTGGACCCCTTGTTGAGGCCGCCGACGCCCTGCGCGAAATAGATGTCGTAGCATTTGGTCGCCTTGTTCGAGAGACCGGCGAGCCAGACGATGAAGGCCAAAGTTCCGGCCAGCAGCAGGACCGTTACAAGGCCAACCATCACATAGTTCGAGCGGGTCTCCACTAGGCGTGCGCCCCTTCCTCATAGCTCTCGGCGGCAGCACGCCCCCGTGGTCCGTTAAAATACTCTTGTATCCAAGGATGGTCTAAAGCCAATAGTTCCGGGATCGTTCCGACACCGATGACCTTCTTGTCGGCGAGCACGGCGATGCGGTCGCAGACCGCGTGAAGCGTGTCGAGGTCGTGGGTAATGAGGAAAACCGTCAGCCCAAGCCGCTGCTGGAGCGAGCGGACCAGCTGGTCGAACGCCGCCGCCGCGATCGGGTCGAGGCCCGAGGTCGGCTCGTCGAGGAACAGGAGCTCGGGGTCGAGGGCGAGCGCGCGGGCGAGCCCGGCGCGCTTGATCATGCCGCCCGATAGCTCTGAGGGATATTTGGGGCCCGCGTCTGCCGGGAGGCCGCCCATGGCGATTTTGTAGGATGCGATTTCGTCGAGCAGCGGCGGCTTCAAGTACGGGAAATATTCGCGGATCGGCACCTCGACATTCTCGGCGACGGTCAACGTTGAGAACAAAGCGCCGTTCTGGAACAATATGCCCCAGCGGCGGCGGATGTTCTTGGCCTCGTCCTCGGTTCGCCCGACCATGTTCTCGCCGAGCACCTCGATCTCGCCCTCGTCCGGCGTCTGCAGCCCGATGATCGAGCGCAGCAGCACCGACTTGCCGGTGCCCGAGCCGCCGACCACGCCGAGGATCTCGCCGCGGCAGACGGCCAGGTCGAGGTCCTCGTGCACCACCTGCTCGCCAAAGCTGTTGCGAAGGCCGTGAACGGTGATGACCGGCTGGCAGCCGGGAGGGACCTCGCCTGGCGGAATCATACCCAGCCGATCGAGCTGAAGAACACCGCGAACACTGCGTCGAGCACGATCACGAGAAAGATCGACTGGACCACGGCGGTGGTCGTGCGCGAGCCGACCTCCTCGCTGTTGCCCTGGACCAGCATGCCCTGGAAGCAGCCCGAAAGCGCGATGATGAAGCCGAACACCGGAGCCTTGATCAGGGCGATCCACAGGTCGGTCATCGGGATGACCTCCTGAAGCCGCTGGATATAGGTCAGCGGCGGGATGGTGAGGTCGAGCCAGACGAAGATCCCGCCGCCGAGCAGCGCGGTCAGCATCGCCCAGAACGCGAGGAGCGGCATCATCAGCACTGCCGCCATCATCCGCGGCAGGACCAGGGCCTCGATCGGTGACACGCCGATCGTGCGCATCGCGTCGATCTCTTCAGTGATCTTCATGGTGCCGATTTGCGCGGCGAAGGCCGAGCCGGACCGGCCAGCGACCATGATCGCCGTCATCAGCACGCCGAGCTCGCGCACCGTGATGCGGCCGATGAGGTTGATGGTATAGACCTCGGCGCCGAACTGGGCGAGCTGGACCGCCCCCTGCTGGGCAATGACGATGCCGATGAGGAAGCTCATCAGGCCGATGATCCCGAGCGCGCGCACGCCGACGACGTCGAACCGCTGGACGACCGCATTGACACGGAAGCGCTTGGGCCGGCGGATCACATTGCCGAACCCGATCAGCGTCGCGCCGAGGAAGCCGAGCAGCCCGACGAGCGTCGCGCCGGTTTCGGCGATCCATTCGCCGAGCTCGCGCAGCACCGCCGTGAAATCGTGCGGTTCGTCGGGGACGACCTGTGTCGGCACGTCGAACTCGCCGACCTGCTTGAGCAAGCTGACCTCATCGCGGCTGGCGCCGATGACCTTGGCGCCGCGATCGCGAACCGTGCGATAGACGAGCCACGCTCCGACCGTGTCCATCCGCTCGATCTCGCTGAGGTCGATGGTGAGCGGGTCGGGCATTGCATCGATCTCGCGTTGGGTAGTCGCGGCGCGCGTGATCGTGAGCGCCCCGGCTACCCGATAGACGGAGCCGCGCGGCTCCTCCACTTGCTGGTCTGTGACCTCGGCCATGCGCGACGGATTAGTGCGCGAAATGGCCGCTCCGGGCAAGTCGTGCGCGGCTGCGGCCTTTCGCGGCCGCCGGCACGTCACTATGCCGAGGGCGATGACGAGTGGCGCAAGCTCCAGCCCGATCGGGCGCGCGGCCTATGACGAGGCATTTCCTCGCATCAGCGATGCTCTGACGCTCTACCTGTGGCGGCGGCCCACTTTTCACCTGACGTGGTGGGCTGCAGCAGCCGGGGTCCCGTTGCCCGTCCTGACGTTGCTCGAAGCCGTGCTGGCGGCGCTCGTCTTCTGGCTCTTCTGGCACGGCGATTATTGGCTCGGGCTGCTTGGTGCCGTCGCGGTCATGGCCGTTAGCGTTGCCGCGACGATGCTCGCCCGGCTGAGCCATGCTCCCGCCTCCGCGAATCGCCTGCGCATCGCCGTGGAGATCGTTCACCCCCTTTTCTGGTGGTGGGCGTGGGAGCGCGGCCTCGCCGCTTACGGGCGCCCGCTCGAGCCCGTCTATGCGACGATGGTGCTCTGGGTCGTCGTCGGCGGCACCGTCGCCCTTCGGGTCATCGAGGCGCTCGCGCTGCACCGGTTCAACGGCATGGAGATCCACGCGTGGCGGCCGCTCGACAGCCGCTTCCGGCTGGTCAGCGCCGCGCGCAACGTGAACCTCGTGATCCTCGCCTGCGGCTTGCTGTTCCGCCGTCCCGATAGCGGACTGGTGCTGGTCGCCTGGTGGACCCTGATCAGCCTGATCTTCCACGCCGTGCGGCTCGCGCAACTGACCGAGCGCCAGGCGCAGCGGCACAAGATCGCCTCCTGGCTCGAACGATGAGCGAGCTCGCCGTCTACGACATGGACCGGACGGTCACGCGGCGGCCGACCTATGTGCCGTTCCTGCTCCATTGCGCGCTCCGCCGAGCGCCGTGGCGGCTGCTGTTGCTGCCGATCGTGGCCGCGTCGGTGCTTGCCTATTCGGTGCGGCTGATCGACCGCGCCAGGCTCAAGGAGATCAATCATCATTTGCTGCTCGGGCACCGGGTGCATTCGAGCGAACTCAAGCCTTTGGTCGACAGCTTCGCCGATAAGCAGGTCGCGACCAATATCCGGCCGGGAGCGCGGGCGGCGATCGCGCGCGACAAAGCGCAGGGAAGACGGCTGGTGCTGGCGACGGCGTCGTACCGGCTCTACGCCGACGCGATCGCCGAGCGGCTGGGCTTCGACGACGTCATCGGCACCGGATCGATCATCGGGCTCGACGAACGCGTGCATGCCAAGATCGCCGGCGAGAATGCCTATGGCGAAGCGAAGATGCGGATGATCGCCGAGTGGGTCGAGAAGTCGGGGCTCACGGGTGTGCACGGCCACGTCCGCTTTTATTCGGACCATGTGTCCGACCGGCCCGCGTTCGAATGGGCCGACGAGCCCGTCGCGGTAAACCCGCACGGAAAGCTCAAGCGGCTGGCCGAGACGCGGGGTTGGGCGGTCGAGGATTGGGGCTGAGGCTGCTTTTGAGCGCCGCGGCCTACCCGCGCTGCGCGTCAGCCGCACCGTAGAGGC
Organism: Sphingomonas sp.; assembly: GCF_045810705.1. GTDB lineage: Bacteria > Pseudomonadota > Alphaproteobacteria > Sphingomonadales > Sphingomonadaceae > Sphingomicrobium. The sequence goes on from NZ_JBJMVI010000008.1 coordinate 22,210, forward strand.
GACAAATCATGGCCCGCTCATGGTCGCTGAGATACGGGTTCCACACGTCGATGATCAGGACGGCGCGGTCACGTTCGCTGCGGTTCCATGCCTCATGCTCGATCGTATCGTCGAAGGCGAATGCGCGGCCCTCGACCCAGCTGCGCGTCTCGCCGCCGACACGGAACTCGCATCCTTCCGGGACGATCAACGGCAAGTGGATCACGCTGCGCACGTTGGTCACCCCGGTGTGCGCCGGGATATGGCTGCCGGCCTTCAGGATCGAGAAAAAGACGTTGGGCGCGCGGCCCTTGATTTGGCAGATCGGAAGCGATTCGACCAAGGCGGCGGTGCCCGGCGCGCGCGCGCAGGCCTCATCGAAGCGCTCGCCCTCCTTCCACAGGTGGAAAGCGCCCCAGTCGAGCGATTTGTTGAGGCCCGTCCATTTGCTTGCCGGCACTCCGGGCGGCAGGGAAATATAGGGCGTCAGTTCCGCCGCCGGGTCGGCGAGGATTGCTTCAAGCTCGGCAACGATTGTCCCGGTCGCGGCTTCCAGGTCGCCAAGCCATGGAAAGTGCTCGGGCTCGAAAAATTCGTCGGCCGGCAGGAACGGGTACTGCAAGCCTTCGCAATCGTTGGCGTAGATTGGCCGCCGTCCAAGCCAGGCATCGGCGGCCCGCTGCATTCGTCGCCGGTCCCGGGAGCTGGCCGCGGTCAATTCGTCGACCAGCGCCTGCTCGATGGCATCGACGAGCTTCTGTTGCCGCTCTCCAACATATTGTTTCGCATGATGCAGAATCTGGGTGAATTCGGGCGACGGGTTATTGATGGCCGACGAGAGCGCGAGCACGGCATTCCACCGTTCGGCCGCCGGTGTCTCTTCCCCCAGGCGTTCGTGAAGCTCTGCCATGCGGGTTAGGGCCAGAAGGTCGGCTTGATCGATGGCAAGCGCTTGCTCGAGCGCGGCACGCTCGAGCTCTGCGTCGCCGAGGGCGCGATGAGCCGTCGCCAGATTGATCCAGTGCGACCGTTCGCGGGGCTGGCGCTTACACGCGATTTCGAAATGCGCGGCGGCCGAGCCCGCGTCCGTCCGCGCCAGGGCGTCGGCCCCGAGCCAATTGCGGGCTGTCGGCTCCTCCTCGTCGATCGCCAGCACCGCCTCGAAATGGCTTCGCGCCTTGTCGCGAAGCCCCGCCCGGCTCGCGCGCTGCGCTTCGGCCAGGTGCTGCTGGATACCGTCGACCGACATGCTGGGATTGAGGCAGACCAGTCGGAGCCCGTCAAGCCGCGGAGGATTGGGGACGCTCTACTGAAGCCTGAGGCGAATGAATGCCATCGTTCCTGTCGGATTGCTCCCGCCGTAGAGCGGCGCCAGCGAACCGGGCACGAAGTTGAGCGCGAACAGTCCGCCCGCCCCAATGGAGAGATGGTCGGCGATCCGGAAGTCGCGGACGGCGCCGAGCGACACCTTGCCGACGCGGTAGGCGGGTCCGTTCTCAACCGCGGCGACAAGCTCGCGATTCTCGGTGATCTCGCCCCGCCCGAACACCGTCCAGCCGGCGTGCTTGAGCGATGTCTCGGCGACGTAGGCATCGTCGTTGTGGCCCTGCGCGCTCTTGCGACCCCATGCGAGCGTCCCTGCGAACTTCCAGCCGGGTGCAATCTCCCGTGCGTAGAGTGCGCTGGCGGACAGTCGCTTCTGGTCGACGCCCGGTTCCAGTTGCTCCGGGTCCACCAAGTGGCCCCAGCTGGCTTGCAGCGCCAGCGTGGAGGTGGGGTTCCAGGAGACGCGAATAGACGTGGAGTCGGGCGGACCTGTCTCGATGTTCCAGCGATACTGGTCGGGCTCGCGCCCGTTGAAGCGGCTGATTTCCAGCTTCACGCGGTCCAGGACCAACCCCGCCGTGACCACGCCAAAGCTGATGTGGGTCGAGTCGAGCCAATGATGGCTGATCGGCGCTTCCGGCGAGTCCAGGATCGCCTCGCGGTGCATGAAGGCGGGCGGCCCGAACGCCGGTTCCCCCGGCAGGGCGGCGTAAAGGAACAGGCTGCTCTTCGCGCCGATATTCTGGGACACCGAGCCCGACAGCTCCATGAAAAAGTCGTGCGGGTGCTGCCGGTCGATCAGGCGGTCGCGCCCGTTGGCGGTTTCGCCGCTGGCGAGGAGAAGCGGATAACCGCTGGGACCCATTAGCGGCTCGGGACTGACCATGGCCTTGAACTGCAGCGTTCCGTTGCCGAAAGGACGATTGGCCATGCCCATCAGCATGCCGGACGCAAACGCCTTGTCGTCGCCGCGCGGGCCCGACTGATGGTCGTAGACCAGGTTGAGCACGCCGTGGGCCATCAGCGTCCAGTCGCCGCTCGTCGTCATAAGGCCGGTGGGCTCCGACGTATCCGGCTGCCACGCCGTCCCCGAGGACTCGCGTTGCATCGGGTACCGCCCGAGCGCGCCCGTCATCGCCATGCCGTGGTCACCATGCGCCATCCCGCCCATTTGCGGCTGGCCCGCCGGTAGGTGTTCCATCGGCATGGGCGTGCTTCCAGCGGGCGCCGTTTGCCCCGGCATCGGCATCGGCATCGCGGTTGCGCCGCCGTGGCGCGTGGGGGACGATGACTTACGCGGCGCCTTGGCAGCCGGCTTCGTGCGAGCCTTCTCCCCGGCCGACTTCTTTGCCGTAGGTTTTGCAGGCATCGGCATAGTCATGCCGGGCATGCTCATGGGCATCGGCTGCGCCCCGGCCGCTTCGGCGGCCAACACGAACCCAGTGCCAAGCAGGATTGGAAAGGACTTCATGCGAGCTGCGGCGCGGTTGCACCCCCGACTACCGCCGGGGGCGCCATGACCGCCATTATCAGCAGCTGCAATTCTTGCAGGTGCACGGATTGCAACGGCAGCCCGCGCCGGTCGCGCAGCCGCAATTGCCGGTGCGCTCGATTTCCTTGTTTTTCGGATAGCTCATTTTCAGTCTCCTTTTTCGTTGCTCACAAGCGAGCGAATCGCCATATAGCCTCCGTACCATGGTACAGAGTCAAGTTGTGCAATCGCTGACCATCGGAAAGCTCGCCGCCGCCGGCGGAGTGGGCGTCGAGACGGTCCGCTTTTATCAGCGCCGAGGGCTGCTCGGCACGCCAACACGCCACGGCGCGGTTCGGCGCTACGGTACCGAGGACGTGCGCCGCTTGCGTTTCATCCGGCAGGCCCAGGCCGCGGGGTTCACCCTCGAACAGATACGCGAGCTGCTCGACCTCGACGCGAGCGACGATCGCACCCGCGCCCGCGCGCTGGCCAACGACCGCGTCAAAGCGTTGGACGCGAAAATCGTCGAGCTTCAACAGGCTCGGGACGCGCTCAAGCGGCTGGCGCGGGAGTGCGGCAGCGGCTCGCCGGGCCCGTGCCCCATCCTTACGTCATTCGACGTGTGAAGGTCGGCGGCTAAACGGCGTTCAACGCATTCGCGAAGTCAGCGATCAAATCGTCGGCATTCTCGCAGCCGATCGAGATGCGCACGAGGTTGGGCGTGATGTCGAGCTGTTTCTTGCGTTCATCGGGCACCGACAAATGGGTCATCGCGGCGGGGGCGCTGGCGAGGGTCTCGGTGCCGCCGAGGCTGACCGCGAGATTGGCGATCTGCAGCGCGTCGAGGAAGGCGAAGGCTTCTTTCTCGCCGCCCTTCAAATAAAGCGAGAAGGTCGATCCGGCGCCGGTGCAGTGGCGCTTGTAGATGTCGGCCTGGCGCGATCCCTCTTCGAGGAACCCGAGATAGCCGATCTTCTCGACCTTCGGGTGGCTCTTGAGGAAGTCGCAGACCTTGGCGGCGTTCTCGCCGGCGCGGTCCATGCGCAGCTCCAGCGTCTCCAAACTGCGCAGCAGCATCCACGCGGTGTTGGGGTCGCAGATGGTCCCGATCGTGTTGCGCATCATGCGCATCTGGTTGATCAAGCCCTTCTCGCCGACGATGCCTCCGGCGACGAGGTCGCTGTGCCCGCCGATATATTTGGTGAGACTGTAGACCGAGAGGTCGGCGCCCTGCACCAGCGGCTTGGCCCACAGCGGGCCGAGGAAGGTGTTGTCGATGGCGATGGGGGGCTGATCGCCGGCGCCGAACGCGCCGTCACGCGCGGCGGCAACCGCCTCGACGTCGACCAGCATGTTGGTCGGGTTGGCCGGGCTTTCCAGATAGATCAGGCTGACCCGGCCCTTCTCCCTGCCCTTGGCGAGGGCGGCATCGATCTCCTCACGGGTCGCGCCGGCCGGAAAATCGACCCAGGAGATGCCGAACTGGCCGAGGATCTTCGCGATCAGGGTTTCGGTCGCCGCGTAGAGTGGGCCTGAATGGACGACGCAGTCGCCGGGGCGGACGAACGTCAGCAGAAGCGTCGCGATCGCCGCCATGCCGCTCGAGAAAGCGAGCGCGTCCTCGGCGTCTTCCCAAACCGCAAGCCGATCCTCGAGGATCTCCTGGTTGGGGCCGTTGAAGCGCGAGTAGATGAGCCCTTCGGCGCCGCCAGGGCGCTTGCCGGTGACGCCTTCGAAGAAGCGCTTGCCCGCGGCCGCACTCTCGAACACGAAGGTCGAGGTGAGGAAGATCGGCGGCTTCAACGAGCCCTCGCTGAGCTCCGGGTCGAAGCCGTAGCCGAGCATCAAGGTCTGCGCGCTCAATTTGCGGTTACCGATCTGCGTCGGGGACGGGCGCGGCGGCCGGTGCTGCGAGGTGCCGCTGGTTTCGTCTTCGGTGGGCAAATGAGGTCTCCTAGTTTGACCCGCGCATTAGCCCCAACACCGTGGCTGCGCCAATCAACAGCTTGCGGGCTGCCGATAAGGTCAGCTTGTCGGCGTCAGCCGGGAATGGCGATCGCGCTCAGCTGCCGGCCGTAGTCCGCTTCCCCGCGGTGCGTCGCGCGGCGGAAGCTGAAGAAGCGGTCGGGGTCGGCATAGGTGTCGAGGTTGAGTGCCTCGACCTCGCCGATGCCGGCGGCGAGCAGCCGGTGCACGACATAGGATTCAAGGTCGAATTGCGCCTTGTCCCAACGACCGTCGGCGAAGAAGCGCGCGTTGTCGGGGTTGGCCGTCAGGAAGCGCGCGCGGAACGCCTCGTCGACTTCGTAGGACGGTTGCGCGATGCACGGTCCGATCGCGGCGTGGATATTCTCGCGCCGCGCGCCGAGACGCTCCATCGCCTCGATCGTCGCGTCGGTTACTCCCGCGAGCGCTCCGCGCCAGCCCGCGTGGGCGGCGCCGACGACCACCGCATGATGGTCGGCGAACAGCACCGGTGCGCAGTCGGCGGTGAGGATCCCGAGCAGCAAATTGGGCGTGTCGGTGACGAGCCCGTCGGCGCGTGGGCGTTCGTCCTGCGGCCACGCATGGCCCGCGGCGACAACCTCAGCCGAGTGAATTTGGTGGACGGTGGCAAGCTCCGCCTCGGGATGAAGCGCCGCAATCGCGAGCCGGCGGTTGCCGGCGATCGCCTCGCGGTCATCGCTGCTGCCATAACCGACATTGAGGCCGGCCATTTCGCCGACCGACATCCCGCCGCGCCGGCCGAGGAAGCCGTGCGGGAATTGGCCGAGACTGATCGCGCGAATGACTTCGACGCTCAGAGGCTCTTCCTCATGATGATGTCCTCGTCGGCGTGATTGCCGACCATGAAGTCGTAGCGTCCGACCGCCTCGAATCCATAGCGGTCGTAGACGCGCCGAGCGCGATGGTTGTCGACGAACACGGTGAGATAGAGCCGGTCGGCGCCGCGCCTCCTCGCTTCGTCGATCGTCCAGTCCATCAGGCCGTGCGCGATGCCGGTGCCGTGATGTTCCTTGAGGATATAGAGCTGGTCGAGGAGAAGCGCAGGGCTGTCCTCCTCGACCGGAAGTTTCATGGGGCCGATCTTGACGTAGCCGACCGCCTCTCCGTCGACCTCCGCGATTCGGCACGCAAACGCCGGGTCATGGAGCTGTGCTTCCCAATCGGCGATCCCGAAGCTCGATAGGAAGGCGCCCAGGTCCTCGGGCGAGTAGAGATGCGCAAAGGTGTCGCAGAAGCTCGTGTTGAAGATGCGGTCGAGGGCGGCGGCGTCCGCCCGCGTCGCGTCGCGATAAGCGACCGTCATGCGAAGCCCGCCGGCGCCGGCCAATCGGGAGAATGGATGGCGATGACCTTGAACAATTGACCCATCTGGTCGCGCGAGGTCAGGCGTTCGAAGGTGATTTGCAAGTCGTTAGCGCGTTCCGGATTGGCGCGCGCAAGCGCCTGAGCACGGGCTTCAATGCCAAGGCGGATCAGCCATTCACCCTGAGCAACGACCGGCGTGACCGCGGCGCCCGCGTCGGTGGCGGCTTCGGCGACGGCCTGGAAGTCGACGTGGGCAGTCAAATCTTGCTCGCCAGGGTCTGCGAGGACCGGCACGAAGCGGTGACCACGCACCGCCTGGAGCGTGTCACCGGGGGCGCTGCGCTCATGGCCGTAATCGATGACGATCGCCGCGCCGCCTTTGGCGGCCAAGCAGGTCGCGACGGAACGGATAGCTTCGTCGCGCGCAGGCGAGGTCTCGAGGACTTCGCCGTCGCGGTCGAAGGTGAGGCCGCCACCCGAAACGACCACGCGACGTTCGACGCCTCCGACATGCTGGCGGATCGGCAGCGCGTCCAGAAACTCGTTGGCGACAAGCAGGAGCGGCCTGGCGGGTAAATCGTCGATGCTGTCATGCCACTGCCCGTCGGGCACGGTTTTCCGTTGCATCTTCCGAAGCACTGGACTGGTTTCGACCAGGTGCACTTCGCCGCGAAAGCCCGCCGCGCGCATGATTCTCAGCGCATCGGCGGCGAGCGTGCCGCGACCTGGTCCGAGCTCGGCGTAGATCGCGTCAGCCGGAGCACCGGCGCGCTTCCAGCGATCGCCGAGCGCGCCGCCGATCATTTCCCCGAACATCTGGCTGATTTCGGGCGCGGTCGTGAAGTCGCCTTGCGCGCCGAGCGGGTCGCGCGTCGCGTAATAATATTCGTTGCAGGCGTTCATGAAGGCTTCGACGCTGATCGGGCCCTCGGCTTTGATGCGGTCGCGGAGCGCGCGTTCGAGCGGCGTCACGCTACCGAAGCGGTTCCCGCCGTCGATTCCACACGCACGCGCCGCTTCGCGGCAGTGAGCATCAGATAGAGCCCGCCGAGGATCATCGGCAGCGACAGCCACTGGCCCATGTGGAGATGGGTTGCCTGGGCGAATCCGACGAGCTGGCTGTCAGGCTCGCGGATGAACTCGATGCCGAAGCGGAAGCAGCCGTAGAAGAAGATGAAGGCCCCGACGAGCTTGCCCGGGTCATAGCGCGCCTTGGTCTTCCAGAACATCCAGCCGAGGATCGCGCCAAGCACGAGGCCTTCGAGGATCGCTTCGTACAGCTGGCTTGGGTGGCGCGGCGGCCCGAGCACGCGCTGGCCGAACTGGTTATATTCCTGGAAGCGGATGGCCCAGGGGACAGTCGTCGGCGCGCCCCACAGCTCCTGGTTGATGAAGTTGGCGAGCCGGCCGAAGAACAGGCCGAACGGCACGCAGCAGGCGACATAGTCGTGAATGCGCAGCCAATTGAGCTTCTGCTTGTGCGCGAAGTAGAAGATGCCAAGCGACGTGCCGATCACGCCGCCGTGGAACGACATGCCGCCGTCCCACAGCTTCAGGATTTCGATCGGGTGCCGCAGATATTCCCCGAGATTGTAGAACAGCACATAGCCGAACCGGCCGCCGAAAATGACTCCCAGCGCAGCGTAGAAGACGAGGTCGTCGGCATGGCGGCGAGCCATCGGCGCGCCCGGCTGCTTGAGCAATTTGAGCAAATACCAATAGCCGATGAAAATGCCGGCGAGGTAGGCGAGGCTGTACCAGCGAAGGTCGAACGGGCCGATGTGGAGCGCGACCGGCGACAGCCCGAGGTCGGGAAACGCGGTGAACCGGGAATAGTCGACGGCTTGCAAGGGCTTCCCCATCAATGTTGAGCGCCTCATAAGGCGGGCAAGGCGAAAGGCAAAGGAAGCTCAACCCTCCATGCAAAGCGATCTCGACAGACGTTTTGACGAAGTGCTGGCCGCGGTCACTGGACCGGGCGGCACGCTCGAGGTCGAGCGGGACGAGCAGGGACGCGTGATTGTCGCCAAGCTGCCGCCCACACTGCCTTCGCTCTTTCGCGCCTTCTGCGCCCTCAACGGCGCCGCCGAAGCCGTGGTCGCGGGCGACGAGCGGCTGACCTTCGCCGACCTCGACCGCATCTCCGAACGGCTTGCCTACGGCCTTGCCGCGCGCGGCATCGGCAAGGGCGACCGGGTCGGGATCATGATGCGCAACTGCCCGGCGTGGGTGGTCAGCTACATGGCGGTCCTCAAGGCGGGCGGGGTCGCCACCCTGCTCAACGGCTGGTGGGAAGCGCATGAGGCCGAGCATGCGATCACGCTCACTGACCCAAAGCTGATCATCGCCGACGGGCCGCGCGCCAAAAGGATTGCCGAGCGCTGTCCGGACCGCAGCCTCGTCAGCCTGCCGATCGAACTGCCGGTCGAGCAGGCCATCGCCGAGCTGCTGGCGGATGCCGATGGCACGGCCTTGCCCGAGGTCGGTCCCGAGGACGATGCGACGATCCTGTTCACCTCCGGCTCGACTGGCGAGTCGAAAGGCGCGCTGTCGACGCACCGCGCGGTGACCACCGGGACCTATGCCTATACGAGCGGGCTGGTCGTGCTCCGCGAGCTGCTGACGCAGGACGGCAAAGCGCCGACCGCGCAGGCGCGGACATTGCTCACCGTTCCCCTGTTCCATGTCACCGGCGAGGTGCCCGTGATGCTCAACAGCCTGGTCATCGGCCGCTGCCTCGTGATGATGCCGAAATGGGATGCGAGCGAAGCGCTGCGGCTCATCGAGAAGGAGAAAATCACCTATTTCGTCGGCGTGCCGACGATGAGCCTCGAGCTGCTGAACCATCCCGAGCGGCATAACCATGATTTGAGCTCGCTGACCGACATCACGGCGGGCGGCGCGCCGCGCCCGGTGAGCCACGTCGAACGGCTGAGGACGGAATTCCCGAACGCCCAGCCGGCGCTCGGTTATGGGCTGACCGAGACGAACGCCGCGGGCTGCGCGAACTATTGGGGCAATTATGTCGCCAAGCCAGCGTCGACCGGCAGGGCACAGAAGCCGATCATCGAGCTTTCGATCCTCGGTGCCGCAGACCGCCACCTTCCACCCGGCGAGGTCGGCGAAATCGCGATCCGCAGCGCGGCGAACATCAAGGCCTATTGGCGCAATCCCGCCGCCACCCAGGCGGCGTTCACCAGCGACGGACATTTCCGCACCGGCGACATCGGCTATCTCGATGAGGACGGGTATTTGTTCATCGTCGACCGCAAGAAGGAAATCATCATCCGCGGCGGCGAGAACATCTCGGCGGCCGAAGTGGAAGCGGAATGCTACGCCTGCCCGGCGGTCGCCGAAGCCGCGGTGTTTGGCGCGCCCGACGAGCGGCTGGGCGAAGTGCCGATGGCGGTCATCCACGTGAAGAACGGCGAAGCGCTGGGCGAGGCTGACCTGCGGACCTTCCTTGACGGGCGTATCGCCAAGTTCAAAATCCCCGAGCGGATCATCTTCTCGGACGAGCCGCTGCCGCGCCTCGGCACGGGCAAGATCGACCGCCGGGCGCTCAAAGCCCAATTCGCGCATTGAAGCTCGACCGCCGCAGCCTTTTGATCGGCGGGGGAGCGGGCGTCGGGCTGATCGTGGCGGTCGCGCTGTGGCCGCGCCGCTGGACGAGCGAGCTATCCGTCGGGAGCGGCGAGGAAGCGTTCGGCTCGTTCATCAAGATTGCACGCGACGGAAAGATCACGGTTGCAGTGCCGCAGGTGGAAACCGGGCAGGGCATCTGGACGGCACTGCCGCAGATCGTCGCCGACGAGCTTGGGGCGGCGTGGGAAACGATTGCCGTCGACCCGGCGCCGTTGGCGAAGGGCTATGCCAACCCGCTGGCCGGGGAGGAGGGGTGGCCCGGGAATATGCGGATCACCGCGAATTCGACCTCGATTCGGGGCTTTGAGCGGCCGCTGCGGGAGGCGGCGGCGACGGCCAGGGAAATGCTGATTGGCGCGGCGGCTGATCGGTGGAATATCGATGCCGCGAGATGTGACACGGCGGACGGGTTCGTCATCAGCGGCGTCAGGACAGCGACTTTCGGCGAGCTCGCCAAAGAAGCCGCGGAGCGCCGCCCGACGGCGCATCCGCCGCTGCGCACGGCCGAGAAGTCGCGGCTGACCGGCCAGCCGCTCCAGCGGCTCGACGGCCCCGCCAAGGCCGACGGCAGCTGGCGCTTCGCCGGCGACGTGCGGCTTCCCGGAATGCTGTTCGCTTCGGCGCGGATGGCGCCGCCGGGCGGGCGCCTGAAACGCTATTCGCGCGAGGCCATGTCCAGCGTCCCGGGCATTCGCCACGTCGCTGCGCGCGAGGGCTGGATCGCAGTCGTCGCCGATAGCTGGTGGGCGGCACAGCGCGCGCTTCATGCGGCCGATCCTATCTTTTCCGGCGTCAAAGTGCCGCCCGGCACAGCGCGCACAACATTCGAGCGGGCGCTGGCGAACGGGGACGCGGAACGATGGTTCAGCCGCGGCGATTATGTCTCCGCGGTTCGCGGGTCGCGGCCCCTGGCGGCGACCTATTATGCAGCGCCATCCCAGCATCTGAGCCTTGAGCCGTTGACCGCCACCGCGCGGATTGGTGCGAACGGCGCGGAAATCTGGGCGGCAACGCTCGCACCCGGGTTCGGCGCGGCGAATACCGCGACTCTTTATCCGATGAGCCCGGGAGAACCGGCGGGCCAGGCGATGGAGTCGATCGCCGGACCGATCGCGCTCGAGCTTGCACGCGCCACTGGCCGGCCGGTGCAAGTGATGCTTTCGCAATCATCGACCCAGAACCACGCCCGCGTCGCGCCGGGAGCGCTCGCGCGGATGACCGCGCTACCGGGCGCGGGCGGGATCACCGCCGCTTGGGCAATGAAGGTCGCGACCGTCGATGGGCTTGGCGGTGCACTGGCGAGGCTGTCCGGCAAAGGCGCCCCTAGCGAGTTCGGCAAGTCGGCGTTCGACGGTGCGGTCCCGCCTTACTCGATCCCCGACGTCCGCATCGACGCGGTGCACTTGGCGCTTCCATACGTGGCGGGATACATGCGCGGCTCCCCGAGCCGAGAGTTCGCCTTCTTCACCGAAAGCTTCGTCGACGAGCTCGCCCATGCCGCGGGAATGGAGCCGCTCGGCTTCCGCATGGCGATGCTCGGCGGAAACGGGCGGCTCGCCCGGTGTCTGCAGGCGGCGGCGCGCCTTGCCAATTGGGACGGCGGCGGGTCGGGGAGCACGATGGGGATCGCCGGCGCCTCGGCCTTCGGCTCGCACATCGGACTGGTTGCGATGGCGAGCATCGGCGACGATCAGCGCGTCAAGGTGCATCGGCTGTTTGCCGCGGTCGATTGCGGCCGCGCAGTCAGCCGAGGGCTCGTCGAGCAGCAGATCGCAGCCGGCCTGATCTGGGCGCTGGGGCAGGCGACTGTTCCGGCACTCGAATGGGTCGCGGGCATGCCGCGCGCGCGGCCGATCGGCGGCATTGCATTGCCGCGCCTTGTCGACGCACCTGAGGTCGTGGTCGAAATCATCCCCAGCAGCGAAGCGCCGGGCGGAGTGAGCGGTCTCGGCTGCATCCCGCTCGCGCCGGCGGTCGCCAATGCGATCCACGCCGGATCGGGCAAGCGCATGCGCTCGCTGCCGTTCGATCCGATGGCAGCGGGATGACGCGGCCGTCCGACCATGCGCAATTGCCCAAGCCGAAGGTCGGCGTACTGCTGATCAACCTCGGCACGCCCGATGCGCCCGAGGAGCGCGCCGTGCGCCGCTACCTCGCCGAGTTCCTCAGCGACCGCCGCGTGATCGAGATTCATCCCGCGCTGTGGAAGCCGATCCTCCACGGCTTGGTCCTGCGCACGCGGCCGAAGAAATCGGCCGAGGCGTATAATCAAGTGTGGACTAACGAAGGCTCGCCGCTGCGCGCCATCGCGCACCGTCAGGCCGAGGCGTTGCGCCGGCGACTGCCGGGCATCAGCGTGCATGTTGCGATGCGCTACGGCCATCCGGGAATCGCCCAGGCCATCGAGAATATGGCGACCGAGGGATGCACGCGCATTCTCGCGGCGCCGCTGTACCCGCAATATTGCGCGGCAACGACAGCGACGGCCAACGATGCGGTGTTCGGAACGCTGGCGCGGATGCGGTGGCAGCCGGCACTACGGACGCTGCCGCCTTATTATGACGACCCGCTCTACATCGCGGCGCTGAAGGCGCACATCGAGCGGCAGTTGCGCGCGCTTGATTTCACACCCGAGCGGCTGTTGCTGAGCTTCCACGGAATGCCGGTGCGGACGCTCGAGCTCGGCGATCCCTATCACTGCCACTGCCGTAAGACGGCGCGGTTGCTGGCCGAGGCGCTGGGCCGCGAGGTGGACGTCGCGTTTCAGTCAAGGTTCGGGCGCGCGAAATGGCTCGAGCCGGCAACCGACGCGACGCTGGCCGCTTATCCGCGAGGCGGCGTCAAAAGCGTGGCGGTCGCGGCGCCGGGCTTCTCCGCCGATTGCATCGAGACTCTCGAAGAGCTTGGCATCCGCGGCCGCGAGACGTTCGGCAAGGCCGGCGGCGAGCGCTTCGCGCTGCTCGACAGCCTCAACGACGCGCCCGAGAGCATCGCGATGCTGCAAGCGCTGATTACGCGCGAACTTGCAGGCTGGCTGGCAGAATCATAAGCGCCGACTCCGGAGAGAGGAGAGGTTCATGGCTCGAGTGGCGATCGTCACTGGCGGCACGCGCGGCATCGGCGAGGCGATCAGCATCGCGCTCCGCGACATGGGACTGAAGGTCGCTGCCAATTACGCCGGCAATGAGGAACGCGCGCGTGAATTCAGCGCGCGCACCGGCATTGCGTCATACAAGTGGGACGTCGGCGATTTCGACGCGTGCCAGGAAGGCGTCCGCCAGGTCGAAGCCGACCTCGGACCGGCCGATGTGCTGGTCAACAACGCCGGGATCACGCGCGACGGTACGATGCGCAAGATGGACCGCAAGCAGTGGGACGAGGTGATCGACGTCAACCTCGGCGGCTGCTTCAACATGGCCAAGGCGGTGTTCGACGGAATGAGCGCGCGCAAATACGGCCGGATCGTCAACATCGGCTCGATTAACGGCCAGGCGGGCCAGTACGGGCAGGTCAATTACGCCGCCGCCAAGTCCGGAATCCACGGCTTCACCAAGGCGCTGGCGCAGGAAGGCGCCCGCGCCGGCGTCACGGTCAACGCGATCGCGCCCGGCTATATCGATACCGACATGGTCGCCGCGGTGCCCGAGGACGTGCTCGGCAAGATCGTCGCGCGCATTCCGGTCGGGCGGCTCGGCAAGGCGGAAGAGATCGCCCGCGGAGTGGCTTTCCTGGTCGATGAGAATGCGGGCTTCGTCACGGGTTCGACGCTGTCGATCAACGGCGGGCAGCACATGTATTGATGACGGAGTACGCGCCGCCGAGGAAACGATCCGTCCTGATTGCCGGTCATCCGACGTCGATCAGCCTCGAGCCGATGTTCTGGACTGCGCTGGAAGCGGCTGCGCGTGAGCGAGGCTGTCCCGTGAACGCGCTGGTGGCGGAGATCGACGTTTCCCGGCTCGACGCCGAGCGGCCGCCCAACCTCACCTCCGGGATCAGGCAGTGGCTGTTCGCGCGCGCGACAGGATCGAGCGGGTGAAGGCGGCGCCACCGTCCGGCGCATGGTCCAGGAAAAGCGACGGCTCGATCAGCTCCAGCTCCATGATCCTGAGCGTGCCCTCGTCGTCCGGGACGATGTCGACGCGAGCATAGGCCGCTACGGCGGGCGCCGCTTCGAGCGCCACTTGGGCAAGCTGCACGGCACCGTCCGGCGGCGAGGCGCACGGCAGCGTCACCCCGCCGTGATGTTCCTGGACGCGGAAATCGCCTGCCTTCGGGCGTTTGACGACGGCGTGGCTATATTCGCCGTCGAACAGCATCAGTGAGAATTCACCGGTTCGCGCTATCTCCTCGATCAGCGGCTGGACGATCATCGGCAGCCCGCGGCTGTCGGCTGGAAGGTCATCGTTTGGGCCAAGCCTGTGGGCGCCCATCGCGCTTGCGGAAACCGGCGGCTTTACCACCAGCCAATCGCTGCCGAACTGCCGCCGCGCCTCCTCGAGATCGGCGTCGCAGCAGCTTTCAACCGCGAGTGTTGGCACGGTCGAAACGCCAAGGTCGGCCAGCTCGGCGAGATAGGCCTTGTCGCCGTTCCAGCGCAGCAGTTCCGGAGGATTGACCATCCGCCACTGCTCGCTTTCCGCACGGTCGACGAAATCGAGCCAGCCTGCATAATCGAGGTGATAGCCCCACACGAGGAGCGGCAACACGAGGTCGAAGCCGGAGAGGTCGCCCGCCTCGGTCCAGATGATCGGCTCGACCTCTGCGCCCGCACCGGCCAGCGCTTCGGCCTCGGGGTCGTAGCTCCACCGCCACGGCTCAGGATAGTCCCTGTCCGGGACCAGAATGGCACAGCGCATCAGCGCCCGAGCAGGATTCGCGCCTGACCCGCGATCTGGGCGAGCATCGACGCGCTGACATGTCCTTCGCTGCGTGCCCGTCCGACGAGCTTACGGAACTGGGCGATGCGCTCGCCATGGTCGGCGATCCACTGCTCGACGCCGTCATCCACGTCCGCGCCGCGGCAACGCCCGAGGAACTCAATGCGCAGCTGCTCGAAGTCGCGCGCGAGGCCGGCGGTAAGCAGCCGTTCCCACGGGTCGGAAGCGACGAACCGGGCGACCTGCTGCTGCGCCCAGTCGAGGCCGAGCGCCTCGCCCAGGCGCGTGTAGGCGCGGGTCGCCTCGAGCTCGTCGAGTTTCTTGCGCGCCGACAGCGCGGCGACGCCGAACACGCCGTCGAGCTCGTACAGGCGGACGAGCAGGCGGACGATGTCGTCGCTCGCGCCAAGCGCCACCAGCCGATCGCGCCGGGCGGCCGCCTCGCTTTTGACCTCGGCGCGGATGAGCTTGGTCGCCGCCGCCGAAATCTTGCGGACGCCCGGCTCGAGCAAGGCGCAGAGCTTCTTGACGCTGGTCTCGCCACCGCCCGCGCGAAGCACATCGGCGAGGTGCGAGCTGATGCTCGCCGCGGCGATCGAAAAAAGCTCGATGCGCACCGTTTCGGGGAGGTCGTCCTGCTCGATCTCCGTCCACAGCTTGTCGAGGTCGAGCAGCCGCTCGGCGACGAGGAACGCGGCGACGACCTGCTGAAGCGACGCGCCTTCTTCTTCGGTGAGGTCGAACGCGACGCCGGGGCCGAGCCGATTGACGAGGCGGTTGGCGACCTTGGTTGCGACAATCTCGTTGCGCAGGCGGTGGGCGCGGATCGAATTGGCATGGGCTTTGCGCATCGGGCGCGGGAAGGCGTCGAACAGTTGCGATCCGACCATCGGATCGTCAGCCAGCTGCAGCTCCTCGGCAGCGTCCTGAAGCACGAGCTTGGAGATCGAAAGGACGACGGCAAGTTCGGGCCGCGTGAGGCCGCGATTGTCCTGCGCGCGGCGGATCAGGTCCTCGCTTGAGGCGAGCCCCTCGACCTTGCGGTCGAGCCGGCCCGATGCTTCCAACAGTTCGATGGTGCGGACATGGCCCGGCAGGGCCTGCCCGCCGCCCGCTTCGGCGATCGACAGGGCAAGCGTCTGCAGGCGATTGTCCTCGAGCACGATCTCGGCAACGTCGTCGGTCATCCTCGCGAGCAGGCTGTTGCGCCTGTCGAACGAAAGGCTTCCCTCGCGCATCTCGCGGTTGAGCGGGATCTTGATGTTCACTTCATTGTCGGAGCAATCGACCCCGGCGCTATTGTCGATGAAGTCGGTGTTGATGCGGCCGCCGTGCTCGGCGAACTCGATGCGCCCCGCCTGGGTGATCGCCAGGTTCGCGCCCTCGCCGATGACCTTCGCGCGAAGCTCTGCGGCGCTGGCGCGGAGCGCGTCGTTGGACGGGTCGCCGACGTCCGCCTGGGACTGGCCCGACGATTTGATGTATGTTCCGATGCCCCCGAACCAGAGCAGGTCGACGGGAGCCTTGAGGATCGCATTGATGAGGGTGGTCGGATCGACCGCCTTGGCGTCGATGCCGAGCGCCGCGCGGGCTTCGGCGCTGAGCGGAATCGACTTCTCGGTGCGCGGCCAGACCCCGCCGCCCCTACTGATCAGGTGCTTGTTGTAATCGTCCCAGCTCGAGCGCGGCAGCTCGAACATCCGCTTGCGCTCGGCCCAGCTCTTTGCCGGATCGGGATCAGGATCGATGAAGATGTGGCGGTGGTCGAACGCGGCGATCAGCTTGAGCGACTTCGACAGGAGCATGCCGTTGCCGAAGACGTCGCCGGACATGTCGCCGCAGCCCGCGACGGTCACTTCGTCGCTCTGAACGTCGACACCCATTTCGAGGAAGTGGCGCTGGACGGAGATCCAGGCGCCCTTCGCCGTGATGCCCATCGCCTTGTGGTCGTAACCGTGGGAGCCGCCGCTGGCGAACGCGTCACCGAGCCAGAAATTGCGCGACAGCGCGATCTCGTTGGCGATGTCGGAGAAGGTCGCGGTACCCTTGTCCGCCGCAACGACGAAATAAGGGTCGTCGCCGTCGTGGATGACCACAGAGTCGGGGTGAACGACCTTGTCGTTGACGAGATTGTCGGTCACCGAGAGGAGGGAACGGATGAAGATGCGGTAGCTTTCGGTGCCTTCGGCGAGCCACGCGTCGCGACTGGACATCGGGGGCAGCTGCTTGGGGTAGAATCCGCCCTTCGCGCCCGTCGGGACGATCACCGCATTCTTGACCACCTGCGCCTTCATCAGTCCGAGGATCTCGGTACGGAAATCGTCGCGCCGATCCGACCAGCGCAAGCCACCGCGCGCGACCGGGCCGCCGCGCAAGTGGATTCCCTCGACACGCGGCGAATAGACCCAGATCTCGCGCCACGGCACCGGTGCGGGCAGGCCAGGCACCATGCTGCTGTCGATCTTGAACGCGAGCGCTTCCTCGGCCGCAGGCGCGAACGCATTGGTGCGCACGATCGCCTCGACCAGTGCGCGCAAGCGCCGCAGGATCCGGTCGTCGTCGATCGAGCGCACCTTCGTGAGGCTGCGCTCTAGCTGCTCATGGTAGCCGGCGACCTGCTCGTTGCGCTCTCTGGTCGCCGGATCGTGGGCCGTCACGAACAGCCCGATCAACGCGCGGGTCGCGTTGGGCGCCCGGCGTAGGGCGTCGACGACAGTGACCAGTCCGAAGCTGCTGCCGGTCTGGCGCAGGTAACGGAACCAGGCGCGCAGCCAGACAACCGCCTGCATGTCGAGATCTGCGTAGAGCACGAGCTGGTTGAACTCGTCGTCCTCGGCGCTGCAGCGAAGGACCCTCGCGATCGCGTCTTCGATCTCGGATGCGCGGCGAAGGATCGCCTGCTCGTCGGTGCCGGCGCTGACCTCAACCCGGAAGTCGTGGATGTAACCGTTGCCGCCGCTAAGCGCAGTCGGGAATTCCTCGAGCACTCGGAAGCCGAAATTCTCGAGGACCGGGACCACGTCGGACAGCGGGATGAGCGCGCCCCTGCGGTACGTCTTGAGCCGGAAATAACCGGGCGGATCGATGTCCAGCCGCGACAGGCGCACGGCGCGGTCGTCTTCGTCCGCGAGGTCGCACAACCGCAGGATGTCGGCCGCGCCTTCCTCGGGCGCGGTGCGGGCGCGGTATCCGTCGGGAAAGCTGTTGATATAGGTCAGCGCCAGCCTGGTCGCGCGAGGAACTCCGGCAGCAGCGATCAGCTCGCCCTCGACCGCGGGCGACCAGCCCCGCACCATCTCGACGACGGCGGCATCGAGACCCGCCGCATCGGGCGATGGAGCCTCCTCATCGATATATTGCGTGTAGCGGATAAGCGCGAGGTCGCCGTCGCCGAGCTCGACCGACCAGCTGGTGATCTCGCGGCCGACCTCATGCTCGAGCAGCATCGCGATCGCGGTGCGGCGGGCGGTGGTCAGTTCCTCTCGGGGGAGCCAGACGAAGGTGAACAGCTGGCCTTTGAGGATCGAGCGGACCTGCAGCAGCGCCGGGCGCGGGCGGTCGGCAAGCGACATCGCCATCATCACCAGTGCGCGCAGCGACTGATAATCGACCGCAATGACTAGGTCGCGCGGCAACGACGCGACGGCGTGGCGAAGCGCCTTGCCGGAATGGCCCTTGGGATCGAAGCCGAAGTCGTCCGCCAACTGCTTGAGGCGCTCACGCAGCACGGGCACCTTTTCGGGCGGGACTCGCAACGCCTCGCTGGTCCACAAGCCAGCGTGAACCCCGATGCCGGTGATCCTACCCTCGTCCACGACCGGGATGACGACGAGGTCGAGCGGCACGCGACGATGGACGGTTGATTTGCGTTCGGCCTTGGCCATCAGCGGTGCGACGCCGCCTTTTTCGAAATAGCGCATCGCGCCATAGGCACCGCCTTCATCGGTCGGGGCACCGGGGATGCTGAAGATGCCGAGCGCGTCCGACGGGACTTCGTGGGGCTTTTCGACGTGGTAGCCGAGCAGGGTCATTGCGCCGTCCGCGAACCAATTGAGCAGCGCCGCCCCTTCGGCATCTGGAATCGCGGCAGCGTCCTTGCGCATCAGGCTCTGCAGCGATTCCCAGTCGCGCACCGCAAGCCGAACGTCGCCCAGCACCCGACGCAGGTCGGCAGCGAGCTCCTGACGCCCGCGCGCGTCGGCGCGGTCGAGCTCG
The DNA here is from genome assembly GCF_045810705.1 of Sphingomonas sp. Lineage (GTDB taxonomy): Bacteria > Pseudomonadota > Alphaproteobacteria > Sphingomonadales > Sphingomonadaceae > Sphingomicrobium. Next base: position 41,041 of record NZ_JBJMVI010000008.1, read on the forward strand.
AGATACATCATCGACTCGCGCCGCTTCTTGTCGCCGCACAACGATTCAACCGATCGCAGCTCGCCTGCCGCGTCGCGGGTGACGCACACGACCGGGTGGAGCAGGCGATGAATGGTAAGCTGCCGGGACGCGATCGCATTGGCGACTGAATCGACCAGGAAGGGCATGTCGTCGTTGACGATGCCGATGCGCATTCGGCGGTTACCCGCCTCGCCGCCAATCGATTCGATCGACAGGGCGAGGTCGCCCGCCTCGCGGGTCGCAGCGAGCTCGGCGAGGAATTCGGCGGCCGCGCGTTCGCCTTCGCGGGTCAGTCCCTGAGTTTCGCCGGGAATCGCGTTTCCGGTCAGCGCCTTTCTGATTGACTCGACCAAGGGCGGGTCCAGGCGCTGGTGGGCCGTCATGTAGGGAACTTGCTCCGAAACGATCGTAGGGTGCCGGCGGGGCTATAGACCTGCGGTCAATGAGCGGACAACCCTCGGCGGTCAGGCGATGCGGCGGATCGCCCGTTCGACCAGGGCCGCGTCAGCAACCAATGCGACCGGCTCGTGCCGGCCGTCGGGACCTCGGCGCGTGATCACGACCGCGAACTCCTCTTCGGCCGGAACGTCGTCGAGCGAGATGGTCGGTGCTGCCCGGAGCTTCGCCCGAGCGGATTCGCTTTTGGTGTCGGGCTTCGCATCGGGACGCCGCGCGTGGCGCTCCGCTGCGACCAGAGCCTTTAGGCCGCCTGGCTGCTTGTCGATGAAGCTTTGAAGCTCGCCGGCCGGTAGTTCCTGGCGATGCGCGAAGGAAAGAGTCGCAGCAAATTCCGTCAGGCGCGCCTTGTCGTAATCGATCCCGAACACCAGCTTGACGATCGGGGTCATCGGCGCACGCGCCTGCGCCTTTACACCCGATTCCTCGAGCAGTTCGGCATATTCCTCGGGGTTGGCCTGCGCGGCCAGCGCGAAGTCGTAGGCCAGCGAAAGCGCCTTGTAGAGCGCCGCCCTCGATCGGCCCTCACCCGCCTTGACGGATTCGGCCGTTTCGCGCGCCGCCCACAGGCGGTCGGCAAGTCCGGCATCGGCGTTGAGCAAGCGTTCGGGCGCGGCCAGTGCATCTTCATCGCCCGACGGGCCGTCCTCCCATGCGAAGGGGACGTGGGGCTCTGCGGCCGGTCCTTCTTCCGGCGATTCCGCCGGCGCCGAGAGGTCAGTTGGTTCGTCGATGATTTCGGCGCGGTGAGCCGGTTCGAGCGGCTGTTCCTCGTCGCGGCCGACCTCGGGTTCAGTGAACTCGACTCTCGGCAACTCGACGGGGACGTCGATCGCCGACGCGTGGGCATCGACACGCTTCCAGTTGATCACGCCGTAAATAAAGTCGATTTCCTCTCCGTTCGACGAGAAGGGCATGAGGATGCCGCGGTAGCAGATCGTCGCGCCGGCGGGGTTCTCGAACTCGGCCTCGAAGCCGACCGGCGCGCGGTTGGCGATGATCTGCATATAGTGATCGGTCAGCCGCGAGAGCAGCGACCGGCTCGGCACGTCGGCGATGGTGCGCACATCGTCGTCGAGGCCGCATTCGTCGCGAATCGCCGTGCCGACATAAGGGATCGCGGGGTCGTCGCGGCCGCAGGTGAAATCGAGCAGGACGCTGTGGCTGGCGAAGTCCTCGACCTCGCCCGGCTCGAGGTCCTCGATCGTGGGAAAATCGCGTCCGCGCAGAAGCGAGACCCAATGGTTATAGGCGCGGACATGCATCCGCCGCTCATCGGTGCCGATCGCCGCGGCGACGTCATAAGGTTGCGCAACTTCGCCCGCCTGCGGCAGGTCGAAGTCGGTCGGATATTCGCGAAAACTATCCATTGACGTGCGCCGGCCCCGCTTTCTCCACTCAGCCGACAGTTTCGCCGAGCCGCGTTACGAAAGCGTTAAGCATAACTGGTTAGCAGCCGGGTGGCGCTTGCGGGGCTCGGCGGGCGCTGATAGGGGCCGCGCTTCCTGAAAAAGAGCAAGCCGCTTTAGCTCAGCTGGTAGAGCACATCATTCGTAATGATGGGGTCAGGTGTTCGAGTCACCTAAGCGGCACCACTCCCATAATCTATTCAGAGACTTGGACCCGGACGCCACGACCGGCGCGTGAATTATCGGGCAAGTTCCGGCACTTGTGCTCAAGCGCGCATCATGTTCTCGCGCCAAGAGAGCAAATTGGCCGCGCCGAATGGGCGATCTAAGCCCGCGATTCTCTGGAGCCCGAATTCGCTGCCACCAGATGCAGATGCGAGTTAACGCGAAGCCTGGTTGAAGCCAAAGTATCGCCGTTGTTCATCCCATGGGAGCGGGATGTCGGCCGCCCTGAGGAGGCGCCGGCCCGTGATCGTTGCCGGCTGGCGACCTTCGATGATCGCAACAATGATATCCGGGGCTAGCCAGCTCACTCGCAGAAGCTGCCAGAGGTGCCGCTTACTGTAGCGCGAAACGATAGGATCGGGATCACTCGTGAGTGCACTTTGCTGCGCCAGCACGGCAAGCGTGATCAGCTTAACGAGCACCGGGTCGGCGTCCTCGGGCGCCGCGTCGCTGGGACGCAGAACCAGCTTAAGCTCGTTGCCTCGCCGAGCGAGATCGGCTGGAATGAGGATCTGGTTTTCGACGTCGTCACCGATGTTCACGACGATCTTTGACGATTTGAGCTGAACCCTGACATTGTTCTCAAGCAACATCCTGCGCTGCTCCGGAACGCTGCACTGGTCCAAACCTATGGGCTCTTCGAAGGGGGAGCCCAGCTCGGCAGCGCGGCGGGTCAAGGCTGTCTCGACGCAGCGCAAAACAGCGCGGTCGATATCACCTGCCGGTATCCGCCAAGCGGGCTTCCGATCCTCAGCTGGCTTCAGTCGAGTGACATAGTAGCGATGCTGACGAGTTCCCTTCGTCGTGAAGACCGGCGTCATCGGCCGACCATCTTCGTTCGTGATCAGGCCTGTGAGTAGGCTCGGCGTGCGGGTTCGTTTCCCATGCAGGCGTTCGCGCCGATTGGTCGCCAACAGCAGTTGGACCTGGTCCCAAACGCCGTCGTCGATGATGGCATCATGCTCGCCATCGAACAGTTCGTCGCGATGGCTCACTTTGCCGACGAAGAGCGGGTTCTGGAGCAGTTGGGCGAGAGACCCTCGGGTAAAGAAGACACCCCCGACGGATCGCCCATTCGCAAATGACCGAACCTTCGTTCGAATGCCGACAGTGGCAAGCTCATCGGCGAGAGCACCGACCGAACCGAGTTCGAGGTACCTGCGAAAGATCAGCCGAACCGTCTCTGCCTCCGGCTCCTCGATCAGGAGCTTCCGGCTCTCCAGCCGATAGCCAATAGGAATCGGACCACCCATCCACATGCCTTTGCGCTTCGACGCCGCAACCTTGTCGCGGATCCGCTCGCTGGTGACCTCGCGCTCGAACTGCGCGAACGACAACAGCACATTCAGCGTCAGCCGACCCATGCTGGTTGTGGTGTTGAACGACTGTGTAACGCTGACAAACGAGGCGCCGGCTTTGTCTAGCACTTCAACTATACGAGCGAAGTCGGCGAGACTTCGGGTCAAGCGGTCGATCTTGTAGACGACGATGACGTCCACCCTTCCGGCGGCTACGTCGGCAAGCAATTGCTGGAGCGCCGGCCTGGCCATGTTCCCGCCAGACCAGCCCCCATCGTCATAATGCTCGTTGACCCGCTCCCAGCCTTCATGAGCCTGGCTGAGGATGTAGGCAGCACAAGCTTCACGCTGGGCATCGAGACTGTTGAATGCCTGCTCCAATCCCTCTTCCGTCGACTTCCGGGTGTAGATGGCGCAGCGCCGCTTCATTGCTCGGCCACTCGGCTGACCGATTTGCGCTTCTTTAGGCCGAAGAAGGTCGGTCCTGACCAATGGGTGCCAGTGATGGCCGTCGCGACCTGCGTCAATGAGCTGAAGCGCCTCGCGTCATACTCGTAGCCATCATCGAGCACGAGCACATGGTGCACCCTGCCCTGCCATTGCCGGACGAGCCTCGTTCCGGACTTAAGCGATGGTCGCTTCGAGTTGATCAGCTCTTCGCCTCGCCGGAGCCGATCGGCGGCCCGCTCCAGCTCGCGTTTGATGTGGCTCGGCACATCGCCATGCACACGCGACTGAAGCTTCCAGGCAATGCCTCGTCGGAGCAGGTCCGGCCCGATATCGGGGGCCGGCTTGCGCCAGCACTCGCGCCATTTGGCGCGGAGCTGCGCCGGAGACATTCCGGGCAGCTCCGCCAGTTGCTGTTCGAGAGCACTCATTCGGCCCTGGCCGCAGCTGGCGCCGCCTCGATCCGATAGGCTGTTTTGCCATCCGGCCGCTCCTCTTTGAGCAGGTTGCTAGTCTTCCGCACGCCCGTCAGGAAGGCGCGGCAGCTGTGCTCCTTCCAGCCGGTAGACTTCATGATCTCGACGAGGGTCGCGCCATTGCCACGGGAGAGCATCTTCTTGACGGTCGCGCTCTTGGAGAGTTTCTTTGTCTGCTTGGCCATTGTGGGTCTCCTTGCGCCAGCATGATGGCTGGCACTGACCCAAGCCGCGGACCTCGGCGGCGTATCGCGGCGTTACCGCTAGTCAGCGGCACATGTGACCAACGCTCCGTTGGGAAGGACAGTCAAGCGCCAAGAAGCAAAAGCCAGCGAAGACGACTTTCGGCGCTCAGGCCTTTTCCCGACCGGGCTTAGGACGACAGATCAGTAAAGCCCGGATTGAAGCCCCGCAGCTCCGTACTTGCCATCACCACTTCGCGCGAATTCATATCTCGCAACGTCAGGTCGAGGACGTCGAGCCCCGCGACACCATTGAGGCGGCGCAGGACTTCCGCGATGGCAAGGCCCGCCGCGACAGTCCCGACGAAAGGCGCGCCCACAGTTCGGGACGCCAACGTGACAAGGCCGCATTCATCGAAACCAGCTTCGCCGAGCCGTTCGTAGGCCGGAGCGTGTCGGGTTGAGGTAGCCGCAGCCTCCCCTTCGTCGCGCCAAATATCCCGCGCCGGACGGGATCCTGGGAAGGAATGCAGGCGCATGGCCAGATATTCGGTCGGGCCAGCGCCGAGACCGGCCTCGACGACGAGATCGAAGCCCGCGCCTTCGAGCGCCGCCCTCGCCGCGGCATTATCGACGCCGCACAGCGCAACCCGCGGATCGTCGGGCTGAAGAACAATGTCGCCAGCGAAGCGGCGTTCAATCATCCGCGTCCTGAAGCCCCTGAGCTCCGCCCAAGCAGCCATTGCGCGGGTTTTGCGTTGGCCGATGAGCGCGTCATTGGTCAGCGGCGACGTACTGTCGTTCGAGGCCGCGAGGCTGTCGAAATCCTGGAGCGTCAATTCGACTTCCTCGGGTCGCGCGTAGGGAAGTAAACCTAGGGCCCAGAGATAGGCCTGCCCGAGATGACCAAGGCCAATCAGCCAGAGGTGAGACGGCGCGACAAAGCCCCTGGGCCCCGGAGCCGAAACGTCCCAGTCCCGTACTTCTGGGCGCCACAGGTTCATGCCGACGCGGCGGCGCGCAGCCATGGGATTGCCGCGAAAGTTCTGGAAGATTTCGCTGACGCCGAGGGCTCCGGCCACCATCGCCGCAAGGACATCGCGGGGTTCGTCATCAAATGTTTTGTCCTCGTCGGCCGGAAAAACGCCAGCGCGCCAGCCGCCGTATGCCACCTTCAGTGCGAGCTCTGATAGGCCCTCCGGAGCCTCCCCCAGAATCAGCGCGGGCACTTCGCCCGACAAGGCCTCTGAGATGGATCCGCCGAGCGTCAACACCGCGCTGCCCACGGTCGCTCCGAGGCCCGGCAGCGACAAGAGCAACGGGACACCGAGATTGCCGACGACGCTGACACCGCCGAGCAACGCGCGCCGGGCGCAGTTAACGATCGTCAGCAGAGCCGCCTGGCCGGCAGGGGACGCGGCCTCAACTTCATCCACACTGACCGAAAGCCGGTACCTGCCGAACAGCGCATAAGCTTCATCAAGTGAGTGCACTTCACCTGTGTCGAGCGCCATTTTGACAACGCGGTGCAACGTATCCGCAGAAATCACTGAAGGCCGATTCATCGCCACGTTCCCGTCCTCACAATCGAGCGAGCCTGCCAGCCGCTAAGGTCCACCCATCGATGGGAGCCAAGATATTGATAGACGCCAAGATGGTGGCGCCAGATCGGTCGCTCCGCGAGCCGCGGCACGATCAGCGCCAAGTGTCCGGGCTTTGCGATCATCGGATTGGTGCGATCGGAAGAGCTTTGCCGAGCGCGGCCGTTATTGCCGTGAAGATGGGCATCGGCCACGACCTTGAGGCCGGTGGTTCGGCAATGCGCCCAAAGCGTCTCGAATGAATCCGCTTCGAGGATGCAGATGCCCGATGAATAGGCGTTTGCGTCGAGGTCATCGTAGAAGATGATGCTGCTGACCTCGCGATCGGTGCCGTCGATCGCACCAAGGAGGAACGCGCCGCTCTCGTGCCGGCCTTCGCTCCGCTCGTGAAGCTCGTCCAGAAGATCGAACCAGCGGGCGCGTCCGATGTGCAGCCGGGGCGCGCTCACGACCGCTTCCCGTGATAAGAACTCGAGTTGAGCAGTTCGTGGACGGCTTCAAGGTAAAGGACGATGCCTTTCGCCGGGTCCCAGACCTGCGCAGGATGATCGGTCAGCCATTGCGGGTGGCCTTCGAAGCTCTGACGATCGCACGGAAGGTACAGGCACAGCCCGCTTTTCCATTCGATCCGGAAGACGGCCATGAAGCGGTCGCTCCCATGGGGCCAAAGATTGTGGGCAAGGGGCGCGTTGGCCGCCGTATCCCAGAGGCAGGCGGTCACAGCCTGGCTCGGATAGCCCGAGCATTCGAACCGCAACGCATAGGCCCTCGGGCTATCGCCGCGCTCGGCGGCGGACACTTCGATCAATACATGCGGCCAATTGACCGACAATAGCTTCCAGCGGCCGCGATGCTCGCCGAGCACGAACTCGGGGCCTTCGAGGTCCTCGCGGAGCGCCCGCCGATCCGGGCGCTCCAAATCCTCAACTTCGGCCATGATCAGCCCTCGACCCGCTTCAGGGGCACGAGGCTGAGCTCGATCCTGCAGTCGACCGACTTCAGGCTGCCGATCATCGTATCCGGGCTGGGGCGCTCCTTCGTCCCCGAAATCTGGAGCACGTGCTCGGTCGCGTCGGCGGCGCTCATCGCAATTTTATCGACGAACCAGGCTTTCACCTCAGCAATGGTCGCCACCGGCGAAAACGGATGCTGCTTGCCGTCGCCGGCAAAATCGACAGTGACATGGATCTTCTTGCAGCGATGCAGGCACAGGCGCTGCTTGTTGCCGACGCCCTGGCTTTGAAGTGGATGCTTGTCGTCGAGCGGATCCTCGCGGCCCTCGGCAAAGACCGAGGTATCGGACAAGTTGGCAAAGCCGAGCTCGACGGCCTTGGCACGGACATCCTTGGTGCCGGCCTTCTCGTCGAACTCGGCAAGCTCGACGCGCGGGTCACCTTCAAACTGGAGGAAGAGGGTAACTTTCGTCATGGGATTGTTTCCTTGAAACCGGGCGGCCGAAAAATGACCGTCTGACAAGGCCAACCCGGCGAATCCCAAAACCGGAAATGGCTTGCGCAAAAAAGGCAGCCTTAGCCGCCGAGCGCGATCCCGTGGGCGGGACAGGCGAAATAGAAAGCGCAATTCGGGCAGTTGCGATCGCTGGGCTTGGGCGGGAAGAGGCCCGCACCGATGCTCGCGAGCTCCGCCTCGATCGCGGCCCGCGCCTTGGCGGGGACGTCAGCCTTTATGAGGTCCGGCTTCGCTTGCCCGTCGACCAGGGACACGTGCTCGAAGCTGATCGACAATCCAGGATGATCCAGCCCGACCATGGCCAGGAGGGCTCCATAGCGCGCCTTCGCACTTTCCTTGTCCTTCGTAAGGCGCGCCGTCTTCAAGCGCTGGATGACGAGGCCGCCGTCCCGTTCAGCGATATGATCGGCTCTGGCCGTGATCGTGGTACCGCCGACCTCCATCTTTCGGTCGACAGGATAAACCTTGCCGGACGTCAGCTCTATCGCCCGCTCCACCATCTGCTCGGCCGACGCTCGATAAACCGTCGCCAGCGGACCGTCGGTAAGGCCGAGGCTCTCCCAATGTCCGTCGAACTCCTTTCGCCAGCCCGCCTGGCGAGCTTCGGCGTCGGGGATGGTTCGCGCCCAGGACAGTGTTTTTCGAAGGGTGGATTGAAGCCCCAGATAGGGCGACTTGGGCCCGAACCCGCCGATCCCAAGGGCGAACTCATAATAATATTGCCGCGGACAATGCTGGTAGGATTCGACGGCCCTGATCGAGATCTCCGCCGGCAAGGGATGGAGCGGCGCCAGCGGAAGATATTCGGGGGGTCTCGGCCCTTCCTCGACCCAATTCGCGGCGGCATTGAGGGGTCGATCGAGGTGCCCGGCAATTGGCTCGAGCAGGCGCGACGGGTTGGCCGTCGACCAGCCACCGTAGCGAAGCGGCCGCGACAGATAGAGACTGTCCTTGGCTCGCGACAGAGCGACGAAGAACAGGCCCTCCTCCTCAGCCTCGCGCCCCATCAAGGGATCATTGGGCACGAGCCCGTCCGGCGGCGGACACGGGTTGTGGCGGTTCTGCGCGGGAAAGTGGCGAGTCGTCAGGGTCGAGAGATGGACCGACGGAAATTCGAGGCCCTTGCTCGCGTGGACCGTCATCAGCCGGACGGCATCGATCCCCGCGGCAGCGGCAGGCATGCGTCTGAACTCCTTTTCCTCGTCGAGAAGCTCAAGGCGCCGGACATGGGCGAGGAACGCACTCTTGGGGTCCTTTTTGGGCGGCGCCCGAAAATCGAACGCGACCTGCAACAATTGGTAGATGGCGAGACGTGCCTGCTGGGCCGAGACGCTGTCCTCAAAGAGCAGGCCAAGCCGCGCCCGTCCCCTGATGAACAGGCTCTCGAGGATGAGACCATGGGGCGAAGTCATGAAGGCCGATCCGGCGAGGTCGTTCGCAAGCCTGCCAAGGCCCGCACGGCCCGCATCGGACAGGTCCGGCACGTCATCGAGCCGCCGAAGCGCCTTGATCATCGAGACCTTCTCGTTGCGCCGCCAAGTGCAGAGCGCTGCAATATCGGCGAGGGAGACGTAATAAGGCTCTTCCTGCGCGATCCGAAGGATGCCCAGGCCTTCCCACTCGCTCGCGACGGAGAGCAAGGAGAGATAGTCTCGCACTTCGGCGCGCTCGAAGAAGTCGCCGAAATAGAGGCTGGGGATGCCCGAGCGTTCGAGATGCGCGCCAAGCTTGGCAAGGATCGTATGCGAGCGCGCCAGCACCACGTGATTGCTGAACTTGTCACCGACCTTGACGTGGGCGCGGATGGTTTCGGCAATGCCTTCGGCTTCCGCTTCGAACGTCGCAGCTACGGAATAATGGACCGACCCCCGCTCTTCGCCTCGATGGGCTTCGAGATGGGCCATGGCCGGGAGGACGCCCTTCCCCATTTCAGCGCCGAAGCTCGAGAAGGTCCGGACGATGCGCCCGCCTGACCGGTAGTTGACGCCAAGGTCGGTGAAGGTCGCGCCCGTGAAGTCCTGTCCGAACTCGGTCATGTTCAGCGGCGATGCACCGCGGAACCGGTAGATCGATTGGCGGGCATCGCCCACCACCCACGGGCCCTGCCCTGGCGTAACCAGCTCCTTCAGGAACAAGGCGCTGGCGCGGTTCATGTCCTGGTATTCATCGACGAGGACATGCTTCGTCTTTGCGCGAACCGCCGCGGCGACCCCGGCATGCTCAGCCAGCAGCTCATGCGCCCGCATGATGAGGTCGCCGAAATCGGCGTCGCCGCGTTCCCTCAGTGCGGCCTGGTAGACCGCATAGATACGGGCGACCTCGGCTGCCTTGGCCGCTTCTACGTCGCGGCTGGGATGTTTCGTCATTGCCGCAGCGAAGCGAGCATAATCGTCCGGCGTTGCGAGCTGATCCTTGGCGCGCGAGATTGCATTCAACACGGCCTTCAACGGCTGCAGCGGTTCGCGAAGGTCGAGATAATATTCAAGGCTGAGGGACGGGAGCAGCTCTTCAAGCAGGAACAAGGAATCCGACCGGTCGAGCGGCTGAAGGTTCGGCTTGATGCCAATGACCTCGCCGTATTTACGAAGCAGCTCCAGGCCGAAGGCGTGGAACGTGCCGCTCCAGATGGTCGGCGCCAGGTCCCCAATCTCGCTCCGCAACCGGCGGCTGAGATCGACCGACGATTCATTCGAGTAGGTAAGGGCCACGATCGACGCCGGATTCTCGTCATTATCGACAAGCCATTTGATCCGCGCGACGAGGGTCCTGGTCTTGCCCGTGCCGGGGCCGGCTGTCACCTGGTGCGGCCCGAAGCCTGCTTCAGCGGCCTGGAGCTGCGTCTTGTCGGGCGGCGGCGGTGATGTGGATTGAGGTTTCGCATGGTCCTCGTCCGGCAGGAGCACAGCATCGGCCAGTTGCTGCAGGATCAGGTCGAGCGGAAGCCCGAGCCTCGCTGCGAGCTCGGACGGAGATTCCGTCGCTGCCGCCCACCAGGCCTTTAGCTTCGGCCTTGGCAGTAAGAACTCGCGCGCGAACAGATTGGCCTGCGCTTCAGCCCGTTCCTTCGGGCTGTAGGCGTCGATTTCGCCGACCACCGACAGTTCGGGTTCGGCCGGTGTCGCAAAATCAACATCGACCGAGCTGCAGCCTCCATGCGTGTCATGGAGCCGATGATGGCCGAATTCGTGAGCGATCGTGAAGCGCCGCGTTTCGAGCGCCAGGCCCATTGAATAAAGGATTCGGTTATCGTCGCGATCGTAGAGGCCGTCAGCTCCCTCCAGCAGGATATCGTCGGCCGGAAGCGGCATCAGCCGAGTGCCGGTCGCCTCCCGCGCGCGCTCGACCAGGTCGTCAGCGGCAGGAAGCTCGCCAGTCTCGGCAAACAGTTCCTCGTGCCAGGCGCGCGCTAGGCCCCTAATCTCGCTCCACATGCTCATTGCTCGGCATGCGAGCCCTTGGCCCAGAGAGCCTCCCGCCACTCGGCCTTCTGCGTTTCATCGATGGCGGCCGAAGCGAGGGCCTCCTCGAAGGTCTCCGTTTGGCGAACGGCCTTCTTGCCCGATTTCATCCGTGCGTTGGCAACGGTCGCCAATGGCGGTCCGCGTAGATGATGACGCACTACTGCGAGCGTGATGCCAAGGACATCACGCAATCGATCGAGGCACAATTGCGGAATGCTCTCAAAATCGATTTTCCTCCGGAACAGCTTCATCACGAAGGGCTCATCGAGGCCAATTCGAACGGCTACGTCGGCGTCGTTGAGGCCGGCGGATCGAGCAATCTGCGTCAGCGTCCCTTGCTTCGAATCTTCCTGATGCAGGAGATTGAGCGCATGACTTACGGCCTCCGCAGCAAAGCGCTCGGCGTCGACGGACTGAGTGATCGGAAGCTCGATCTGCTCGGCCCACGTTGCAAAATACTCGGCAAGCTCGCTCGCATGCTCCGGAAAAAGCTCGCACCAGCGCGAGAGCGCGGCATAGCTCGGCTCGTCCTCTTCGATCGCGATATGATCGAAAAGCTCGTCCAGGTGGATGTGGCGGGGTTTAACGGTCATGACCTGTCTCCAAGGGCTTCTTGCATCTGCTTGCGGGCAGTGCCGATCCAGGTCCGGATTTGACGGTCTGAGACATTGAAAAAGTCACACAAACACGGCTGTCCCTTCGGTCCGGGAAGATACGGCCAACCCCATAATTCGTGAAGGATGAACGCGACGCGGTGACGCCGGTCCTTCACGGCTGCCAGAATTTCACGACGTTTAGGGTGCTTCTCGCCGGCCTCAATCAGCTCCGCGAGAGGGTCGGGGCGATCGTCAGGGACAAGCGAGGCAGCATCGATGGCATCGCCATCGTCGTTGATGATGGTCCGGAGTGGAGCGTGGAACTTGTTTTGACCCTTGCGTCGGCGAACTGCCCTTAATGTTTCGCGCTCGACGATGCTCTTGAAGCTGATCTCGAGAATCTCAGTCTGCCGCGTTACCTCGCTTGAGGTGATCCGTCTGTCGATCTCATCCTTAACCTCGTCGCAGATGATCCCGAGGTCAGTCTCGCTGAATCCCTGCGCGGTGTCTTCGACGATCTTCGCGGCCCGCTCCATCAGAGTGAAGAGCACTCGGCCGAACAGGTTGCGATCGATGACGCGCAAGAATTTCAAAAGGTAAACGCGGGTCTCATCCTTGATACCACCATGCCTCGGGGCGTGGACTGCCCACTCTTCGGGCGGCAGCGCCAGCATGGCGCCGATCTCTGCCTCGACATCGGTCCGGCGCGTGTATGGCTCCCCTGTTACGGTCGAACAGGTAAGCGGGCGCACGGTCCGCTTCGTACCGCACGAAGGTCCCTGTTTGTCTGTCACGGGATGCTCAACCCCCGCCTTCCCGAAACCGGAAGAATCTTTTTTTTCGATTGGCTCGTATTCGGCGAATGCTCTCGAAGGCACCTGAGCCATCGCGAACTCGGCTACGCGCCCGCACGACAGAACGATCGCAGCCGCTCGGCAGCCGCATACGCCACTCCCCCCAACTAAACCGAGCAGCTCTAAGTGACTCTGCATCAGCCGCGGAGTCAACGGCTGTGGCCCGCGACGAACTCGCTCGTTTTACATAACATCCGTTGCCGCGGCCTCTTAGCCCGGGGTGGCCGACAACTGCAGTTTCTGCTAGTTTCCGGACTGCTCGGTGAGTTGTGACGGCCCTCGTGTCGTCAGGGGGGTGTTCCATGGCCGGGTTCGCACGCCAATTCCCGTTCGTCATCGTGGTTGTGTTCGCGATCCTCTTCGCCGCACCGGCGCTGAGCGCGCCCAGCGTCGTACCTTCTCCGCGCGTCACCGCCGCGGTGGTTGTCCGTGCTCAGCCGACCGCGAGTTCCGAAGCCCTCGCACGGATGCGGCCGGGCGAGTTTCTGCCGCTTCAGCAGGAAATCTCCGGCTGGTTTCAGGTCCTGCTGCCCGACGGACGGACCGGCTACGTCAGCAAGGCATGGGCCGATATCGTTCCAGAAGCCGTCACCCCGGCACCACCGGTCTGGAAAATCCACTTTGTGGACGTCGGCACGGGACTGGCGACCTTTGTCGAAGGGCCCGACTTCGCACTCATCTACGATGGCGGCAGCAATGACGATTATGCGCTCGGGTCGCGCAACCGGCTCCTCGCCTATCTTCACCGGGTACGGCCGGATCTCCAGGTCATTGATCACATTATTCTCAGTCACCCGCACCGCGATCATGTCGAGCTGCTGCCCGACCTGTTCGACGGCTATCAGGTCCGCAACGTGTGGGATTCGGGGCGCATCTACGACATCTGCGGTTACCGCTCCTTTCTGCAGAAGATCAGCACCGAGCCCGGCGTCGTCTATCACGACGCTGCAAGCGAGGCGGGAGTCCACGCCGTGAGTCTGCCGGCGAAAGCCTGCTATGGTCACACTGCGCCGCTCAGCGTGCACATTGCGGATGGCACGCCGATTACGCGGGGTCTGAAGGTGCCTCTCGGCGCCGGCGCTTCAATGACTTTTCTGACCGCCGATGCCGGAAGCTATCCCGATCCGAACGAGAACAGCGTCGTCGTCAGGCTCGATCTCGGCGCCGACCGGTTCCTGTTCATGGGCGATGCTGAAGCCTCGCCGGATCGAGAGCCGCCATCAATTCCTCCACGCCCGAACTTTGCCGAGGGTCAGCTGCTGACCTGCTGCGCCGCAGATATCCAGGCGGATTTCATGGTTGTCGGGCATCACGGCAGCATGAGTTCATCGCGCGCGACGTTTCTGAATGCGGTCGGGGCAAAAATCTTTGTGATCTCGTCGGGACCGAAGGATTACGGGCGAGCCGGGCATCCCGTCACGCTTCCAGACCCTGAGGTCGTGCACGAGGTGGAGAGCCGCGGCACCCTTTGGCGGACCGATTTTGACGATCCAGATTGTCGGACCGACGCCGCCAAGATCGGTACCGACGCCGACAATAATGTTGGAGGCTGCGATAACATTCTCGTTCGGGTTCCCGCCAGCGGACCGCCGCTCGTCAATTACGAGCGAATCCACGACTGATGGAGAAAGCCCCAAATTCCAAAGCTAGCCGCAAGCTCGTCATTTGCTGCGACGGGACTTCAAACCAGTTCGCACGCGATCGGACCAACGTTCTCAAGCTTGCCTTTGCGGCCCTCAACGACCCGGCGCGCCAGCTGCTTTATTATCATCCTGGCGTGGGGACGATGGCGCCTCCCGGGGTCTTCACCGGGATCGGCCAAAAGGTCATTCAGACTGTCGGTCTGGCCTTTGGCTATGGTCTCAAGGCCGACATCAGGGATGCATACACGTTTCTGATCAATCACTATCGACCGGATGATGAAGTTTATATTTTCGGGTTCAGTCGCGGTGCCTACACGGCACGCGCGTTAGTCGCCCTCATCGCCGAATACGGGCTTCTGGCTCCCGGCAGCGACGCGCTTGTGCCCTACGCCATTAGACTTCTGTGGAGCTTTCACGGCGCGTCGGCCGCTAAGAAGGCAGCGGCGTTCAAACTGGCGGGAGAGTTCAAAAACTCGCTTTCAACCGGCAAGTGCAAGGTCCGGTTCCTGGGCGTCTGGGACACGGTCAGTTCGGTAGGGTGGATTGCCAATCCTCTATCCCTGCCAAACACGAGCGTGCTGCCGGGGGTCGACTCGATACGGCATGCAGTATCGATCGACGAGCGCCGGGCATTCTTCCGTACCAATCTCGTGAAGGCGGACAGTGCTCGCGACATCCAAGAAGTTTGGTTTGTTGGCGACCATTGCGACATAGGAGGGGGCCATCCCGAGCTAGTGAGTGGACTCTCAAAGATTCCACTCAATTGGATGATCTCAGAAGCGAAAAAGGCCGGGATGGCTTTTGACGATGCACGCATCGGTACAATCCTTGGGCAAACGTCGGGCGACTACGCAAAGCCTGATCCAAATGCACCGATGCATGATGCAATGTGGCCCATCTGGTGGCTCGCCGAGTTCACCCCGAAGAAGCACTGGGACCATGTGACCGGCAGGACCCAATTTCGAGCCAACCTGTTCCGACGACGGCACTTCTCAAGCGCGCCAGTGATAGATGATAGCGCGTGGGAGCGCGCAAATGATTATGCGAAGCGCCTCCCAAAAGACGCAGTGAGAAGGAGTTCAATCTACCATTAGAAGCCAGCGGAGGGGGACATGACTAGGGCAGTTGTTGAAGAGCCTATGCTCTTGCTTGTGCGAACGCTGCACGGCGCTGGTGCATCGACAATCGGGTTCTTCTTTCTGGTCTTCGTTATGATCGCCACTGCACAGCAAGATGTGGTGGCCCGAATGAAGGCTGAGGGCATGACACTCGGTTACAGCTCGGCACTCGCGCTCGAAAACCAGGTCAAGGCTCAGCGAGACGACGAGATCAAACAAAAGAACCAGGAAGCGTCGGTAAACGCCAAACTGACGGATGCCCAACTGGCGCTCGATGAAGCGCAGCGAGATTTCGAAACGGCGTGGGTCGAACTGAAAGCAACTGCCGACCGAATCTCTCGATTAGGTCTATGCAATCTGTCGCCTACGGAGCCCGACAGTGCAAACCTGCGTCGAGCAGTCGCATCAGAACTACAGCAGTGCGACTCAGACCCGAGCACGGGCGCGTCGAATGTCCGGATCGTGCAAACCGCCAAAGGCCAAGCGACCCAATTTACGCCAATCTCGCAGAAATACGTTGCGGCTTATATCCGTATGTCGTCACTCACGCAGCAGCTCGCCAATACACATGCTCAGTTAGTCGCTGACCAGACGTTTACGGACGACCAGCAAAAGGCGCACCGAAGCTTCGGAGATATGAATGTGCTTCTGAAGCCCTGGGTGCTCTTCGGTCAGAACCTCATTCAGTTCCCGCCTGCGCTGCTGCAGATCCTGCTCACCTTCGTGTCAGGTCTCTTTGGAGCGCTGCTGGTGACGCTCATTCTGATCGTTTATCCGAGGACGAGGATTGCCAAAGCGTCTCAAGCAAAGCCGGTGACTAGGACATTTCTAGGCGGCCTGATTGCGGTTTGCGTCTACATCGTGCTGTTGAGCGGTATCGCTGTTGTCGGATCTGGCACCTCCGGAAGTGGCGCCGGCAGCAACTACATGGCGTTCTGCGGGATCGGGATCCTCGCCGGAATGTTTTCGGACCGAGTTGCTGGATGGCTGTCGGAGCGTGCGGATCAGTTTTTCAGTGCCGCCGCGCATCCTGGCGGAAGAAATACTGCAGCATCGACATCGCCGAATACTGCAGACGCGCCTTAATCTTGATTTCTATCATAATGGCACCTTTCGAGAATAGAACGCGCCACGCTCGCGGGGGCTTAGACATAAAATTTCGTTGTCATCCCCGCGAGGAGTACAGGTGCACTCTGGATCCGAGGTGGTCACTGGTGTTTGCCGCAAAGCGGCGGCGACTGCGCGCCGGAGCGGACCTGATCGATGATCGTCTCGTCTGCTCGCGTCGACTGGAACCATGTAGGCTGAATAGGAGAACTCAGGGCTGTCGGGTACCAGCTCCAGACGCCCGTCTTCGAGGCAAGGACGCACCGCTCCCGGATGTTGCGCTGCCTTACCCTTCGCCTGCGACGCCCGCGACGCCGACAGCGCCTCGCGACATCCCCTCGCCCCAATGATACCAATTCCGCAATATCATCGTGATTATAATGAACTTGATGAATGTTTTGCTTGTGTCACCCTCGCTGAAGGTGAGTTGCAGCCATGAGCGCCGACATGGCTTCGGTCTCCAGCGGATTGGGTGGGAGCGCACATGTCGTCTGCTTGGCACCGCAGATTGCCTCTGGCCGTTGCGGCCGTATTCGCGGCGTTCCAGACGAGCGCAGCGCAGGCTCAGCACACATCCGACAATCCCGTAAAATCGGCTGACGACGCTTTCGGACTTAGACTCGGGTTGGAGTCGGTCGGACTCTACAGTCCAGGGTCAGTCCGCGGATTCAGCCCGATATCGGCTGGCAACGTGCGGATCGATGGCATGTATTTCGACCTGCAGGGGCCGCCCTCCGATCGCGTCGTCGAGGGCTCGACGATTCACGTCGGTGTCAGCGAGATCGGCTATCCCTTTCCAGCGCCCACCGGCATCGCGGATTACAACCTGCGCAATGTGGGCGGCGATAAACCCTCCGCAACGGTCATCGCAAGCGCCGGGCCCTACGACGCACGGGGCATCAGCATCGATGGCAGCATTCCCCTGATCGGCAAGGAACTCGTGTTGCCGATCGGGATAAGCACGCAAGTCAGCACGCAATCTTCCAAGGATGGAGCCTACTATCCGGGAATGACGTCTCGGGTCACGAGGATCGGCGCAACGCCCCAGTGGACGCCGAATTCGCACGTGACAGTGCGCGCGCTGATCGATTGGCAGAAAACCAGCGGGGCGAAAACCCTTCCGGAGTTCTTCGCCGCCGGCGATGTCCTGCCCCCACTGATCACAAAGGGCTACATCGCTCAGAATTGGGCCAAGGGGCGCAACAAGACATTGAACTTGGGAGGTCTGGTCACCGCACAGCTGGCCAAAAACTGGCTGTTGCGAGCCGGGGTTTTCCGGTCGACGAATAACAACCCGGCAGGGTTCGCGGATCTCTATACGGGCATCCAACCGGACGGCCAATCCGATCATTTGGTTGTCGGCTTTCGGGATCAGAACGCTTCTTCCACGTCCGGGGAAGTGCGCCTCATTGGCACCTTCTTAACGAGCCATTGGCGCCAGCAGGTGATCCTCGCGGCTCGCGGACGCGACACCACAGCACATTTCGGCGGCAAGGATGTTGTGGATCTTGGTCCAGCCGACATCAGCAAGATCGTCCAAGCGCCGGAGCCCAACTTTACCTTTTCGGCGCGCTCCGCCGACCGGGCCAGACTGGGGAGCCTGGGGGCTGCCTACCGTGTCGACTGGAGCAGTAAGGGCGTGCTCGAGTTGGGGATCCAGAAGGAAGTTTATCGCGAGACCGCTAATAGTCCAGGGATCCCCCAATCGGAGATCTCGGCGCATCCTTTCCGGGCGTACGCTAATGCGGCCTTCGCAGTCACACCAAAATTGACGCTTTACGGTGGTTATACCCAAGGCCTCGAGAATTCCGGTGTTGCGCCAAATTTTGCGCAGAATAGCGGAGCGGTGCTGCCCGCCTCCCTGACATGGCAGTTCGATCTGGGCGCGCGCTATGCCGTGACACCCAAATTGAAGCTGATTGGCGGCGTGTTCGAAGTTGAAAAGCCCTATTTCAACCTGGATACGAGCAACTTCGACCGGCAGCTGGGCGTGCAGCAGGCGAAGGGCGTCGAGCTCTCGGTTGCAGGTGAGGTGACCCAGAACCTCAACGTCAACATCGGGGCTCTCGCCGCCACCGTGGGCATCACCGGCCCGAATCTCGCCGCACAGGGTGTGGGCTCGATCGCCATCGGACAACCGCATCTGACCTTCGTGGCCGCGGCCAACTACGCCCTGCCGCGCTGGCATACGGCGTCGATCGACGTGCGGTTCTTGTACATTGGGACCGCCCCGGAAACGTTGGACAATCGCGTGTCCACGTCGCCCGCGAGCATCCTGAATATCGGAGGACGGTACAAATTCACCGCCTTCGGCAGGAACAACACCCTTCGTGTCCAGATCCAGAACGTCCTGGCTACCAATGTCTGGCAGCAACTGAGCACCCCGGGAGTCTTCCAATGGCCCGGTCCACGCAGGATTTTCGCCTATCTCACGACCGACCTTTAGTGATCACCCCCTAGAGGGGATCAACGGAAGTAAAGGCAGAACAGGCACTTAGAGCGTTCGTCAGCGCCAACTGGTTCCAAGAGCGGCTGCGGGCCAATAAGGCCAGGCGCATGTCGAAGCTCATCAATCCGCCGCTGCTCGACGGCAAGGCTCCGGCAGCGTGCGCAGCCGCGAGCCTGCCGCAACTTACGGGATGTATTTCTCGGGCAATGGTGCAACGTCCGATTCGGCCTGCACTATGATGCTCGTGACGCGCCAGGTCATGCAGGTCCGGTCCTTGTCCGCGGGGCCGGTGATCGCCGCGTCGAGCGCTGCCGCAATGGCGTTGGGCTCGGATGGGAGGGCGCAGCTCGCAGCCGCCTCCGGCGATTGCGAACTCGTGGCGATCGCGCGAGCCTCCGATACCTGCTGCGCGTAGGCAATGTGGGGGGAGACCGCCGCGACAAATCCCAAGACGATTGCGGTTGCCGCAAATGTTCTATTCACGAACGTGTGCCCTTTCGATCGATGGCCGGCCCCGGCTGCTACTTCATTATTTTCACGAATATAGTGCCAACAGAGCACGATCTCACCTGTGCCGCAGGGGAGATGAGCAGTCTTGTGCCGAAACCCTGGTCGTGCGCGCGCGGCATGATCCTGTTGCGAATAATGAACTTGTGGAAGTGGCCTAATCTCCTGAGATGGATCGCATGGACCACCCCTTTGCTATGGATCGCGCTGCCGCGGTCTGGGCCGATCTTGGAGGCGCGACCTTCCTGAATTTCGCAGGGCACGCCGCCATGCCGCGCGCGGCGGTCGCGGCGGCCTGCGCGTCAGCGGCCTTGAAGGGTCGACCGGTCGGCGGGGATACGGCAAGCTTTTTCGATACATCCGAGCGTGTGCGCTCGTCGCTGGCGCAGCTGCTGGACGCCAGGGCCGGCGAAATCGCATTGACGACGGGCGCCGGGCCTAGCGCGGCCATCGTCGCCCTCGGCCTGTCCTGGGGACCCGGCGACGAGGTTCTGGTCTTGGAGGGTGACTTCCCGGTCCATTGGGCCACCTGGGCCCCAATGGAGGCGCGGGAGGGGCTGAAGGTCAAAGCTGTCCGACGAGAAGGCGACGTTGTGGATGACGTTCTCCAGGCGCTTGGACCCAAGACCCGGCTCGTTTCGATCAGCCATGTCGGGTTCGACGATGGAGCGCTTCTTGACGCCGGGCGCCTCTGCGCGGAGTGCCGGCGCCGGGGCGTTCTTGTGCTGCTGGATGCGAGCCAGTCGTGTGGGGCCGTCCCGCTGAGAGTCCAGGCTCTGGGCGCCGATTTCGTTGTCGGCGTTGGTTACAAGTATCTCTTGGGTCCTTGGGGTCTCGGCTTCCTTTGGACCTCGGCGGAGCGTTGGGCCGCGATGCGGCCGGCGCCGTGGAACTGGCTGTCCCAAGAAGTCCGCGTGTTCTCAGAATTGAACTTCGCCAACCCGGCGGCCTCAGTTGAGGCCAAGCGGTGGGACGCCGCGCAGATGACGGGGCCCTACAACATCAATCTCGCGGCCTTCGCTGCGTCACTGGATCAGGTCGTGGCGTGGGGGCCGGAACAGGTTTTTGCGCACGTCCATCAGCTGATCGAGCGCCTGTTCTCAGGGTTGCCCGCCGTTTGCCGACCAACCAGTCCACGTCGTGCCGGTGAGCGCGGTCCTTTCGGGTGCTTCGCGGCCGCAGACGACGCCGGGACCGACGACCTCTATGCGGCGCTTCAGCGCGAGCGGATCATCGTCAGCCGCCGAGGCAGCGCCATCCGCGTGGCGCCTCACCTCTTGAACGACGCTGCCGACATCGACCGCTTGCTGGCCGTGGCGAACGACTTGGCCGGAGCGAGGCAGGAAACCTCAATATGAGCACCGAGGCGCGCCTTCGAGAGCTCGGAATCGATCTTCCCAACATCCCACCGCCGATCGCCGACGGGTACGTCCCAAAGTTCGCGCCGTGGGCTCGCAGCGGCGATCACATTTCCCTCTCGGGACGCCTGGCCAAGACTGGCGATCAGCTGCTGGTGGGGAAGGTCGGTGGGGATATTACCCTAGGCATCGCGAAATCGGCCGCCCGGGACGTCGCCATCGAACTGCTTGGCGTCCTCAAGACCGCGGTCGGCGACCTCGATCACGTTTGCCAGGTGGCCCGCATGCTCGTCATGGTCAACGGCGCCCCAGGCTTCAATGAGCCGCACCGGGTCGCTGATGGTGCCTCGGAGCTGTTGGTCGAGGTCTTCGGCGAGCGCGGCCTTCACGCGCGTAGCGCCCTGGTTGCCTCGGATCTGCCATTTGGCGCCGCGATCGAAATCGACCTTGTCGTTGAAGTCGCGAGCGCCGGCTAGCGGGAGAGCCGTCTGGAAACGAACTGCCTCAGGCCCTGGCGATCAGATCCATCTCGACGCTTGCGCCGAGCGGCAGAGCGACGACGCACACGGTCGTGCGGGCCGGAAAGGGCGCGGAGAATTGGCGGGCGTAGATGGCGTTAATAGCCGGATAGTCCTCCATTCGAGTGACGAAGATGCGCACCGAGATCACACTGTCGAAGCTCATGGAGGCCGTCCGGAGCAACGCGGCGACGTTGAGGAACAGCTGCTCGGTTTCCGCAATGACGCCGCCCGCCGTCAGCTTGCCAGTTGCTGAATCCTGGCCGACCTGACCGCTCATATATAGGAAGCCGTCAACCTCGATCGCCTGGGAATAGGGACCGACCGGCGCGGCGAGTTCCGGCGATGTCACTGCAGTCTTGCTCATCGAAAAACCTCTTCGGGCTGGGGCCTGTGCGCGAACCACAACGTCACTTGAAAACAATCTCGCGCACGAGCTCTGTGCCAAGGACTTTCCTGTCCTCATTACGACGGACCCGAGCCTGGTTTTGACACTCGGCGCTGCAAATGACTTTTTCCGTCACGGCTTCAAACGCGTCGGCCTTATCGCCGATGTCCCCCGCATAGGACGCGTAGTCCTTGAAGGTGATTTCGAGATACACGTTGGGATCATCCACGGATTTCGGAGAGGACCGAAAGACCTTGTAACCGATGATGAGCCCGGCTTTCTTGGCGGCTTCCATGGTCGGCACCCAGGTCGAGGTCACCCATTTCATGTAGTTATCAAAGTGCCCGTACTGGACCTGGATGTAGTCCACCTCAGTGACCGGGCCGTAGCTAAATTGGCGGGCGTCCTGAGCGATGGCACTGCCGGGGATCGGCGATGCTGCCAGAAAGGCAGACAGGGCTACAGCGATTTTCATATTTGGTTACTCCCCGAACCTAATCATTGCGCGCAGCACTCGGCCGCCCGATTGTTCTCCAACGCTGCCCGAATACGCGCTGCCAAGAACCTTACACAGTTCATTATCATCACGGATATACTTCCGGATTAGCATGATCTCGCAGATGGTCGGAAGCCGGACCTGGCCCCCCGTTCGCTCAGATCGGGCTCGCCAATCCTAGGGCAAATATTCCTCGGGCAGGGGCGCCGAGGGCGATTCAGCCTGCACGGTAATGCCCGCGATTCGCCAACCGCCGGCCTCCTTGATCGCCTGGATGCTGTTGATGCCGCGCCCCACGGCTTTCCCTTCGACGCGAAGCATGTAGAGGCTCCACAAATTCGACACCGCGCCGTAGCGATCAATGCGAAAATTCAGCTGCTTTTCTTCCAAGCTGATGTGACCGCGGGATCTGGTGCGTGCGATCCAATCGTCGAGGCTCTGAAGCCTGTAGTTTGACCTCTCATCCGCGCCGGCCGGAGCGAACATCAAGCGCGCTTCGGGAATGAAAAGAGCCTTCATGCAGGCCCTGTCCTTGTCCGCGGGCCCGGAGATCGCGGCATCGAGCGCGGCAGGAATACCCCAAGGCTCCGACGGCAGCGCGCAGTCGGCAACCGGCGCGGCCGCCATCACACTCGACTGCGAGTCCCTATCTCTCCTCGCCAAAGCCTTGGCCGCCGGAGGGCGTTGCTCGTCATGAGCCGAGGCGGTTGAAGCGAAGACGCTCGCGGCAGCGAGGAAGGTGAAGAGATTGCGAGGCATGGATATTCCCTGAGACCGAGGACCTTCGGATAGCCCCCTTTGCTGCCGCTCGGAAAAACCCGCTACTTCATTATTGGCACGATAAAGATGCGTCTGAAGCACGATCTTATTCGTGGCGATGGCGCCTGATGTACGGCTCGTCTGGCAAGGTTTTCCGGGGTGGGAGAACCCTAGTACTGAAGGTGTAAGTCGCCCTTCGATCCTGCAAACTGGCTAGTTTCCTGGGGCGTCAAACAGATCGCCAATGCCGTCTTCAAGCAGTTTGACCGCTTTCTCCAGTGCTCCGAGTTGCCCAGCCCGCACGACCGCGACCGCCATCCGCAGGTCAAACGATGGTACCCGCAACACTTCGAACGCACCACGAGCGTTGTTTCTCGCAATGACGCTCGCCGGCAGCAATCCCAGTCCATATCCTGATTGCACGAACTCGAGTTGTAGATGGATGTTGTGGATCTCGGCGGCGATCGTCGGGGTGTAGCCCGCCCGCTCAAGATGATCGACGAGGCTTGCCCGGAGAAAACAGCCAAGAGGGTTGAGAACCCAAGGTGCACCGCCCAGGCTCTTCCAATTGCCGTCGACCTTCTCTGCCGCGCTTTTGACGATCTCCACGCGATCCGTCGCAACGATATTCGTCAGGAGCGGCGCAGGCGCGGTCCGTCCGACGGGCAGCGCAACGACCGCCACGTCCAGTTCGCCGGCGAGCAATCGGCTGAACAATGCACTTGCGCCCTCGCTCAACAGCCGCAGTCTGAGCCGCGGGAATGTTTCCGTCAGCGCCCGAGTGGGTCCGGTAAGCGGTCCCACCGCCAGCGGGTGCGCGAGCCCGACGCGCAGGACGCCGTGAGGTTCGGTCTCGCTCGAGGTCAGGGATTTCAACGCCTCGGCCCCTTGGAGCAGACCTAGCGCTTGTTCGAGGACCCGAGCGCCGAGCGCGTTCAGGCGCGGCGGCTTGACCGAGCGGTCAAGCAGTTCGGCGCCCAGCGCATCTTCCAGCCTCTGCAGCTGGCGGGTGACCGCCGACGGCGTCCGGCACAGCCGGTCGGCGGCGGCGGCGATGGATCCCGCTCGCGCAAACTCCACGAGGGCGGGCAGATCATCGAACATGAAACCTCCTCAAGCATCTTTTGAACGCGGCCGACAGATCAACGTGCGCACATGGTATGATAATAGTGATAATAATGAAGTTGTGGAAAGTTTCTTCTCGTCGGAAAGGGAGGAATGATCGGTTTACTTGAAGTCTCAACCTGCGAGCGCGGAGGTCGCCGCGGCGTACTCGGCTCGACGGCGCGCCTGATTTTGAGGCGATGATCGACGATTTCTACACACCGGCCTGGGCCGACGCCCACGAGAAGTTCGGCGCGGACTTGGTGGCCGGGCTCGCCCGGCTCGCCCGCCGGCTGCGGCCCCGCGACGCTGCCAAAGATGGCGGTCGCGGCAAGCGAGGCTTTGCTAAACATCAGCCGATGCCTGAATCGATCACGATTGCATCGGAGGCCGCCATCGGCGCCGATGCTCAATATTGTCTCAGCGAATATTATCGCGAGCTGCAGGAGCGGTTCGACGGCGGCTTCGACCCGGGTCTCAGCCTCCTTCCCTCGCTCGACGAATTCGCACCGCCGCGCGGTATGTTCCTCCTCGTCAGGTTGAACGGCCAGCCTGTGGGCTGCGGCGGGCTGAAGCCGATTTCGAAGGAAGCGGCTTACCTCAAGCGGATGTGGATCGCTTCAGGCGCACGCGGCCGCGGTCTTGCTCGCCGGCTGCTTTCGGCGCTTGAAGATGACGCGCGAGTGATGGGCTATTCCATCGTGCGACTGGAGACGAACAAGTCGCTCATCGAAGCGCAACAGCTTTATCGCTCCTCGGGCTATAGGGAAGTCGCGCCATTCAACGACGAGCGATACGCCCATCACTGGTTCGAAAAGCGGCTCGATCGGATATCGAAAAGATAAGTGCCCCTGGGGCTCGGCTCACTTGGCCAATGGGAAACTGACATGCGCATTGCCTCGGCTCCGCGGTTCTTGCTGACGTCTATCGCGTGCGGAACGGCGGCCCTGATATTGCCCGCTGGATCGGCGCACGCCGCTCAATCCGCTCGTGCCGAGCGGTGCCCAAAGAACGACCAGGTCGAGTTCGAGAAGATGACTTGGGTGGAACTGAAATGCGCGATTGCAGCGGGAAAGACGACGGCGCTCATCTATACCGGCGGCGTCGAGCAACGGGGACCGCAGAGCGCGAACGGAGGCCATAACTTCATTGCCCATGAGACGGTCGAAGCGATTGCGAGGAAACTGGGCAATGCGATCTTCCTGCCCGTCCTGCCCTACACGCCCAATGATGCGGAATCGATCCCGGGCACCATCGGGATCACGGATGAGCTCCTCGGCGCAATGCTCGAACGCATCGCGCAACAAGCCGCGCTCAACGGCTTCCGCAACATTATCATCATGGGCGATCACGGTGGCGGCCAGCCGCAGGTCTACCAGAATGTCGCCAAGAAACTCGATGGGCAACTGAGCGGGGGCGCTCGCGTGTTTTACTGTGACCAGGTCTACAGGCCCGCGAATGATGCGTTCGATCATTACCTGACGCAGCACGGCTTGCCGATCGGGCTTCACGGCTACCTCTTCGACACTTCAGAACTGATGTATCTCGACAAGGGTAATACTTGGGTGCGCAGGGATCTGGTTCCCTCCGCCATCGGTGATCCCGTCGTCGGTCAGACCTCAGCGGATGGCAAGGCGCAGTTCGGTCCGCACAGTCCGCAAAACGGGATCCTCGGCGATGCGCGCCGTTCGACGGAAGAGCTTGGCAAGGTCGCAATCGACATGAAGGTCGATTTCGCGGTGAGGCAAATTCACAGCGTTCTGCCGTCCTCATGACCTCATTGACGGCGCGAGTCCGAGAAATGGCCTTTTTGTGCCGCCCAGCCAGCCTAATGACCGCTTTCGACCCAATGCGGACACGCAGGCACGGCGAAGGAAGTGTTCCACTGCGTTTAGCGCGGCACTTCGGCATGTCGACCTTTTCTGCGCGCAACAGCAAGATGCATCCCATTCGCAGCTCGACCTAGCTGCAATGTACTAATGGACCGAAGAGCGAGTGTGGGCGTGCGCCACCGGGGGGGTCTCGAAAGGCACCCAGATGCGGTACGCATTAGCTAGCCAGTCACCTCCAAACGCCAAACGTTGCGCAATCTACACGCGCAAGAGTTCGGAGCAGGGATTGGAGCACAATTTCAGCTCCCTGGAGGCACAACGGGAGATCTGTTCCGCATACATCGCCAGTCAGAGTCCAAACGGCTGGAGTGAGCTGCCGAAGCACTACGATGATGGTGGGTATTCCGGCGGGACTTTAATGCGACCCGCGCTCCAGGAGCTGCTTGCCGATGTAGAAGCTGGTGTCGTCGATAATATCGTGATTTACAAATTGGATCGCATCAGCCGCAGCCTGATCGATTTCATTCGGCTGATGGACCTGTTGCAATCCTATGATGTCGGGTTTGTCGCCGTTACGCAGAACTTCGACACAGGAGATTCGACCGGAAGACTGATCCTCAACGTCTTGCTCACCTTCGCGCAGTTTGAGCGCGAGATCGCTTCCGACCGTCTCAAGGACAAGTTTACCGCCATGCGACAGCGCGGAATGTTTGTCGGTGGAAACGTGCCCTTCGGGTTCAATCTCCTGGATAAAAAGCTGGTCATAAATCCAGCTGAAGCCGCGGTCGTCCGATGGATGTTCAATCGGTATCTAGAGACAAAAGGCATGGCTCGGATCGCGAAGGAGCTGCGCGCAAAGGGCGTCGTGCGGAGAAGCCGGATCTCCAAAAGAGGCAGGCTTGTGCAAGGTCGGCCCATCTCCACTTCGGCCATCTTCTATATGCTCGCCAACCCGATCTACGTTGGTGAGGTTTTCAACAACGGAAAGGTGTATCCAGGCCTGCACGAACCGATCGTAGACGGGGCGGTTTGGGACGAGGTGCAAGCCCTCCGCGCGAAGCGCACGCGCGCAAAGGTGGTGGAAATTTACAAAACCGACCTCCTGCGAGACCTAATGTATGATTGCTACGGCAGAAAGATGGGGGTCTACCGAGATCATCGCTATGCCCAGGTTCGCCGCTATTACATCTCAAATCAGTCAGAATGGGGCCGCCGAAACGGGGTTAGGCGCTATCGCACGAAAGCAGATGAGTTGGAGCAACTCGTGGTCGCCGCCATCGCATCGCACTTTGCAGATCGTGAGCGCATTCGGTCGATGCTCATCAGGGCCGGCATCCGAGACGAACGCCTGAACAAGTTATCGACCGTCGGACAGGGGGCATCGCGATGGTTCGCGACAGCGTCCAACCGGCAAAAGATTTGTGTCCTGCAAACTCTAATCGCACGAATTGAGCTAAGCGGAACCCTAATTAAGATAATGGTGCGCGTGGCTGAGATCCCCAGAATCCTGCAGTGGGATAGAGTGGGGTTATTTCGCGCGGATTTGCAGACCCGTACTCGATCAGAAGACACGGAAGTGATCGAAGTACCCGCAACTACTATCTGCATGAAGCGTGAGTTGACTCTGTTACTAAAGAAGCGCGGGCAAGAGCAGCAAAGCACGCCCAATCGCAGGCTGATTGGTTTGCTGTCGAAAGCGCGGCAAGCTCAAGCGGCGCTAGATGAACGAACGGTTCGGAATGTGACCGAACTTGCCGCGAAGGTGCACTGCCATCCGAAGCGCTTCACTCGAGTTGCCCGCCTCAACTATTTGGCCCCCGACATCGTAGCAGCCATTCGTGATGGCACGCAGCCACCCGACCTGAATTGCAAGACGCTCATGTCTGTGGATCTGCCGATGGATTGGAGTTTGCAAAGACGACTTCTTGGCTTTGCGGATCAGCCCGATTTTTTACGCGCGGCGCCAGGCTGGTAAACCTTGAGGGACCTCGCCCCCTGGCCAGGGGCCGATAGCGCCTAGAACGCCTTGTGCATATTGAGCAAAACGACGCCCCCTTGGACGACCGCGCTGATTTGTGCGGCTCGAAGTGCAGTGTGTGGATCGCGATCCACAATGACTTTGAATACGGCGAAGTGAACCAATCCCAGGCCGAGCTTTGCCGCGACGATCGTTCCGGTCGAGGGATGATGTCCCCAGATAAAGTTTCCTTCCGTGCAACGATTGCGGTTGAGACAGCTAATTGTCTCCGCGGCGTCAATGGCGCTGAGCGCTAAAAAGGCAGCCTCCCATTTATAGGCTGCCGATTTTGTGGCTTGGTCCGGATTGAGCAGCACGGCTTGGCCAGACACGGACCGCACGGTGGTGGCATTTGGCTGAAGATCAAGCGAGGCAGGTTGCAGTTTGTAACCACCCAATTTCGTGTTCTGTTCCTGCGCTAGCCGCATAGCCCGATCGAGCGCAGATTGCGCGGGAGCTTCAGTGGGAACCGCAATCGACAAAGCAACGGCGATAATTCTGACGACTGAACGATAAGACATTGAATCCCCCACAATTTGGTGGGACGAGCATGCATCTTTGCCGCCCGATTTCTTGCCCTATCTGCTCCGAACTGGGCGCGTTGAATGGGTAGCTAAAACGCCTGGAAGGACTTTCCGAAATTCGGGTCCCCGGATTCGTCTGATTTGTTAGGTAAATCCAAATCGCACTTGCTTTCGTCCGATTTGGGGACGACTTGGGGGGTGCCGAATCGCCCCCGAGGCGGAGTGTTTGAGTGCCGCAGTCAAAACGGAAGAGGCTGCGTGGCGGGCAGCCAGGTCCCAGACCGCTAAAGATGTCCGAGATCCCGGTCGTCGATCCCCACGGGGATCGGGCCAAGGTATTCGTGCGCGAGTTTCGGCAATCGGTACCCGGCTCTCCGGTCGAACGAAAACATGTCGCCTACGAATTGAACTCAGGCGAGCGTGTCCAATTGCTCGACAATGACACTTTCATACTCGCCAGCACCGGCGCGAGGTTCGTCCGCGTCCCTGAATGAACTGCGTTGTGCGTTGGAACCCTGCTTTCAGCGTCTCCACATCGGATCAGGAAGCTGTATCCGAAGATCGTTGGGTCGGTTTTGTTGTGCGTCATGACACGCACTCATTCCTTCCGGCTAATTGCCAGCGCAGCCATGTTCGCCGCCAGCGCCACGCCCGCCCATTCGTCGATCTTCGATCAGGATGATCGCGAATATGTGAGCCTGGTGGAGGGTTCGCCATATTCTCCAGTTGGTGTGGTCACGCACGGAGTTCTTTTATATACTTTCACGACCGGCTTCCTGGTTGACGATTGCCATGTGCTCACTTCACCGGCGGCCTTCGGTTACGGGCAGGCTCTGCTTGGCAAGCGGGCGAAGTTTCAAGCGGGATTCGGAACGCCGCAATTTGCATCTACAAAGGGTACGGTCGTCGCTGCCGGTCCGTATGGACGAGATCGGACGATGAAGGAGCGATACGAACGGGGCGGAGGACGTTGGGTCCTGCTTCGCCTGGACCAGTGCCTCGGAGCGAGGTTGGGACATGTCGCGCTGAAAACTGGCCCATTCAGTCCGTATGAGTTCCGTGACTTGAAAAGCGCCGGCTATCCGGCTCGCCGGAGCAGAAAAAACGGCATTACGATCGATCCCTCGTGTCGCATTATTAGTGGCATGGGCACCATCTGGAATGACGATTGCGCGACTCTCAAGGGCGATGCCGGCGATCCCATCTTTCGAATTTCAGGTTCCGGCACCAAGTCCCAAATAGAAGTTTATGCGATGCAGGCTTACGGTTTCACCCCGGGGGTGCCCGTCCCGCTAACGGCCGGCCTCGAAAACCAGGCAATACCGATGTCCCTGATCGCACCGCAGATCGAACCCTACTTGTCCGCAAATGGGCAGCGCCGGGCTGGAGAATCAAACAAGCTCGGGTCACAGCGCGCCGATGCGGTACCTCATATCGGCCCAGGCGTTGGCGCTCCTTCTAACAGGCCTCTGCTGGATACGAGTCTGGGCGAAACCAACCGCTAAACGAGTTCAGAGCGCGGCTTTCGTGACCGCGTTGACGGTTGTGCTCAGAGCCTTCGCGCTTTCGCTGGCAATTGTTCTGAACAGGTAATGATACTCACGGTCGAGTTAAGAGCGCGCGAGCAGTTGCTTCGTGTTTAGACCCAATTCGGAATCGTTTCATTCTGAATCGGATGTGTCTTGCCATCTTTGTTTTTCGCGAATACTTAACCGGCGCTCGGTTCAAACAGGTCGCCTGCGGGGACCGAGAAGGAACGCGCATAGTGTCCTGCCAAGACAACCTCTACATTCCTGAGATCGGCAACGTACCGCGGGAGCTCCCGTTAGACGACGATCAGCTGCAGTTAGGCCTACGACTCGGGCTCGACGAGGTGGCTGCAGCAGAAGAAGAGAGATTGCGCCGTGCTCCCCGCAGGCGGCCTACCCAATCCCAGTTGCATCGTTTGGCTTACAATCTCTACCGTGCGCGGCGATCGCGCAGCCGACTTTTCGATCCGCAACTCTTCGGCGAGCCAGCTTGGGATATGTTATTGGCGCTCTATAGCCTTCCTCCGCGAGGTGAAGTGCTCGGCGTCTCCTCCCTAAGCCTTGCTGCCGAAGTTCCCGGAACGACCGGTCTCAGGTGGCAGGACAAACTAATAGATGAAGGGCTCATCAAGCGTGGGCCTCATGTTCGCGATGCGCGGATACAGCTGGTCGGCCTTTCTCAACTTGGACGCCTGCTGATGGATCGATACCTGGTCAGGCTCTTCTATTGCCAGGGCGGTTTGATTGATGTGCGTGGCTGACTATAGTTGCAATTGAGGCCTAAAAAGGCGAGGCTTACACGGATGTAAGCCGGGGGCTCGGATGGCCGGTGCGCGTAATTCCGTTTCGCGTGAGCAAGTGCTCAAGCGAGCGCTGAAACTTTCAACAGAGGCGATGGACCTCTTGGACGCACACGGGAGCGATCCTAAAGCCGCGGCCTACTTGGCCTTGGCGCAACAGCAACTGCGAACATCGATCGGCGAGCCCGATTCAGAGCAGAACGCCACATAAGCGCTGCCACGCGGCTGCCGACCACAGTTGCGTTGTTTGCGACATCGCTAGGCCCAGTGCCGCCTGAGCCCGCCGAGGCGCACCTAGGCGGCCTCAATGCGAAGGGCTGTCAAACAAACAGACAGACCGGCGAATAATCATTGCCATCGGACTTCCTGTTCAGCCCCCTGTGGCCCATCTGTGGTCGACGGCTGATGAACGCCCAAAGGACACAAAAAGGGAGCTGGCGCGTCCGTTCGCACCAGCCCCTTTTTTGATCCAGCACGCTGAACACCAAGTTGCTGCCCTCGCAAATCCTACATTGCAAGCGTCTGCTTGCCTACGCGGGCTTTGCTCCCTTGCTGCCGCACTTGGCATAATGACCCTTCGCGTCACGGCATCGTGTCAGCTTCACCGGAGCCTTAGTGCATTTCACGAACTTGCCTTTGGCGTCACGGCATGGCGCACCAAACGCAGGAGCTGAACCGGCAACCAGACCCAACGCAGACAAGGCGATTATGATCTTTCGCATGTCATTCTCCCTCAGGTGGGGAGCGTAGCCTACGCTCGGGATGCCGAAACGCACGTTACATTTGCGACAATGTCGACAGCGGCTCCAGCGGCGAAAGCTTCCGCCTTCCACCCAGAGTTGCCACTAGGCTTTGCGCCATCGGTTGAGGTTCGCTCCTAGCAAGGGAGCCTCTTCATGAACCCGCCAACCGCGTTGCCGCGCATTGTCGGGCCAAGCTGCCACTGCGACCGAGTCGATGGCGGACGCTTCGCTAATGTCGTGAATGGGTCAAAGCATGCATTAGGTGAGCCGCCACAGCTCAGCCGCGAGTCTCATGCCATCAACTCCATTGGCGCTTGGATCTGGGCTTCTTCCGATCGGCAGCGAACTCTGCGAGCGTCTTTCCTTCGCGCGACGCATCCTGGTGATACGAGCGGTCCACCAATTTTTCCTTGTATCGATCGGGCGCTGCATCATTAATGAGATCGAAAATGCGTTGCTCAAAATGCCACTCGATTAGCCAGCGCTCTCTTGTTTTGGGGTCACGCGCTCTTCGATGCTTTGCCGCGAAATAGGTCACTTCTGCCTGCGCTTCGGCCCGACGCTCAAAACGCGTGTCCCACTCAACCTTCTCTTCTTTGGTGAGTGGGCCGCGGATGTTCACCGTCCCCTTTCGAAAGTCCAGAATCACATCATCCGGATGCGGAAGTGGTGTGGGCATCGGCCGGCCGTCGCGCTCACAACGCTCGATCTCCTCGGTCCATTTCGTCTTGTAGGTGAGGAAGCTCTCAAGGGACTCCAGACGTGACTGGAGCTCCGCGTCCTCGACCCGCTGCACCATTTCCGCGAGCGTTTTCTGAGCGAATCTGTTTCCCTTCATGGCAGATACGCCCATCGCGCGCATGACCGCCTGGATCGCGGGGATCTCGAATATTTCGTCTCCTTCGCGGATCGTTACCGGTCGATAGGCTTCCTGGAGTATCAGTTCGTTGGTTGGTCGCTGGGCTGGGTCGAATTGAGGCTGCGCCTTACCTTTACTCCCTCGAGGTCTCCCGCCTGGGTTTCCGGACTGCCCTTTCTTGAAGCGATGCTCGACCGGAGGGCTTGCGTAACCCACCTTTTGCAGGGCCGGCAGGTTGCTCCGATTGCTGTTGTCGCCGCCGCTCATCAAGCGGCCTGCGCCGACATGAGGACGCGCTCAGCGACCTCTTCAAACGTCTCGCCCGACGTCGCCAAGGTTGCCCGCTTACCGGTGAACAGTTCCCAACGCCTGACGATCGTGTCGCAATAGGTCGGATCGTATTCGATTAGGCGCGCAATGCGGCCCGTCCTCTCCGCAGCTATGAGGGTGCTGCCTGAACCACCAAAGGCATCGAGGACAATCTCTCCTCGTCTGGAACAGTCGCGCAGAGCATCGGCTATCATAGCCACCGGCTTGACGGTGGGGTGCATCGCGAGTTCCTCGGCGCGATTTGTCGTCATTGAACTGATGCCCGCGTAGTCCCAAACGTTGGTTCGGTAGCGGCCGGTTTCGCCAAGGCCGAAGCTGTTGGTGTGCTCGCCTTTCCCCGCTTTGAATACAAAGACTAGCTCATGCTTGGAGCGGTAGAATGCACCCATGCCGCCATTGGTCTTGTTCCACACGACCAGGTTCTTCAGTTCCGTGAACGCCGCCTCGCCCGCTGCGAGCAGCTCGCCCATGTGGCGCCAGTCCATGCAAACGAATGCGATCGCTCCATCGCGCATGGAGGCGGAGGTTGCCGACAGGGTCTCAGTCAGGAAGGCGGTGAATTGTGCCTTGTTCATTTCGCCGCTCGCGAATGCGAACTCACGATGCTTCACGCTGCCCAGGCCCGAAACATGGCCGCCAATCGGAACATTGTAGGGAGGGTCGGTGAACACGATATCGGCCCGTTCGGGGCCAAGAAGGGCAGCATAGTCCTCCGCTCTTCGAGCGTCCCCACAGATGACCTTGTGGCGACCGAGCAGCCAAACATCGCCGCAAGCGGTCACCGCCGCGTCGGCAAGTTGCGGAATCTGATCCTCGGCAGAGTCCGGGCCCTCCGGATCGCCCTCGCACATATCATCAAGGATGAAATCCGTTTCAGCGAGGCTGAAACCCGTCAGTTCGATATCGAATTCCAGGTCGATGAGCCCCTGGAGTTCGATGGCCAGGATCTCACGGTCCCAGCCGGCATTCAGCGCCAACTTGTTGTCGGCGAGAACGTATGCCCTTCGTTCGGCGTCTGTCAGGTGTGAGAGAGCAATGGTGGGAACTGACTGAAGGCCGAGCAACTTCGCTGCCTCGACGCGACCGTGGCCGGCAACGATCTCGCCGCTGTCCGTGATCAGGATTGGGTTGGTAAAGCCGAACCTTTGGATCGATGCTGCGATCTGCTTAATCTGCTTTT
Organism: Sphingomonas sp.; assembly: GCF_045810705.1. Taxonomy (GTDB): domain Bacteria; phylum Pseudomonadota; class Alphaproteobacteria; order Sphingomonadales; family Sphingomonadaceae; genus Sphingomicrobium. The sequence continues at coordinate 74,798 of NZ_JBJMVI010000008.1, forward strand.
TGGAATGAGATCGCGCATTCAGGCCGTACGGCCTGAGTTCGTCCGGACGACGCTCGTTGAGCTTCATCATCATGAGCCCTCCCATTTAACGCGCGCGAAACCCCCTAGCGCGCCTCAGACACGTGAGAATTCGGTGAGACATTTTCAAGAACGAGCCATGAACATCTGAGCGTCGGAATCGGGCGATTCATCGCGTCGGACAAGCAGGAGCACAAATCGCTGTTCCTGCGGACAAGGGACTGTTTCAATCGAAAGGGTTCCCTGATTCCGCGGCGGGATTTCCCTGTTCGTGCGCTCAGGGAATGTGTCCAGAGAATGGCGCAGAACTCGCGTTCCGAGAGCGCGCCGCTGCGCTGGGTGATCAAAAAGTACGAAATTCGCTGTAGATTGCGACGAAACAGGGATTATCAGGCTAGATAGCGGTTATCGCGCGCCTGCTTAGCGCACCATTCCCTTCCCTTGGGAGGGTCATCGCCATCCTATCACGGATGACGGCCCTTGCTCAGTCGATCCGCACCAATGTGGCGAGCCGTTAATGCCCGGGGGGCTGGTAAGCCCAGACCAATCGCCTCAGTCTCTGCGTAGGGCGATCGGAGTTGCCCATAACTGAAGCGCTTTTCTTTCCGCAGCACTCAAAGGACCGCAACTCAATCCCGGACGACGAAATTGAGGCTCGAACCTCTGCCTCGGCTTTGGAACCTGGCGCAGCAGCTCATCGCGTCCAAGCTTGCGCTCGAAGGCAATGCCGGCGAGTTGTCCCTCGACCCAGACGACACGACCCTCAAGCCGCAGGTCGTTGCGTTGGAAGATGATCGGCGATCCCTCAACTGGCATCACTGTGCTCTGAACAAGCGCGCCCTGCGACGATAGATTGCGGAGTGTGACGGGCGTCGCAATGCCGTCAACCTCGATCTGAGCGCTCAGCAGCACAGGCGAACGCTGCGAATGGCGATTCTGTGTGACTGAGCTTTCGTCCATGCCTCGCCATACAACGGGTTTGGTGAACACTTCGTTGAACGAGTTTTTGGGTCTGCATTGTGAAGCCAATCTCATGCGTTTTCATTTTCCGGTGATTTGTTCGCGAGCAGCCTGCCCGTGCGATGCCGTATGTCCTAACTAAAGATACTAGCAGGGGTGCCAATCGCGCGGCACGGTGCTAGCCGCATCAGGGAAGCGTGCAGGCGAATCATCGCCTGACAAAATGACAAATGCCGACGTTCCGGGAGGGCGGGCGACGGCAGCATTGAGGTGGACGGACTTGGAACAGTGGGCATTGACACCGGGGCTTGCCGAAACATCGCGCTGGGCGTTCATCGTTGGCGCGCCGCGCTGCGGGACGACGGCGATGTCGGAATATCTACGGGAACACCCGGATGTGTGCTTCTCGACGCCCAAGGAACCGCATTATTTCCTCGCCAATGACCTGCGCGGGCAAGAGGCAGGCCAATTGCGCGAGATCGTGCGCAACAAATATCTCGAGCGCTTCTTTCCCGAGCGGCACGGCTCGCAGCTATTTGCCGAAGGCTCCGTCAGCTATCTCTACGCGCCCGAGCAGCTCGAGCCGATCCTCAAGCTATGGCCGCGGGCCAAGTTCCTCATCGCTGTCCGGAATCCGCTGGAGATGGTGCCATCGCTGCACCAGCGCTTGTTCTACAATGGCGACGAGACACATCGGCAGTTCGACCGCGCCTGGAATCTCGTACCGGAGCGTCGGGCAGGACGGTCGATCCCGCGCAGCTGCCTCGAACCGCGCTTCCTCGACTATTGGGAGGCCGGCCAGCTCGGCAAGCATCTTGAGCATTTCTTCAGCCGGGTCGACCGCGAGCGGTGCCTGGTCACGGTGTTCGACGACTTCAAGGCGGACCCTGGCCGCGAGTACCGGCGTGTGCTCGATTTCCTCGACCTTCCCGACGACGGGAGGACCGATTTCGAACGTCACGCGGAAAGCAAGGATTCGCGCGTCGCATGGATCCACCGGCTGATGAAGCGGCCGCCCCGCGCCGCTTTATGGCTGTTCGACCGAGAGGACCTCGAAGTGATCGAAGCGGGAACCGGCGAGCCCGGCCCGCTGCTCGAAAAGGTGATGGAGATCCGCACCAGGATCATCCACTGGAACCGCATCCCGGCATCCAGGCCGCAGGTTAGCGAGCGCGTGCGCGGCGAAATGCGGTCGATGTACCGCGAGGACAATGCGCTGCTTTCACGATTGCTCGGCCGCGACCTTAGCCACTGGGTCGACGCCTAGGCGTTCCGGACTTCGCCGCACTCGAGGTTGGCGGGCACGGCGACATCCATCATCTTCGGCCGCGGCAGGTTGAGCGCCGTCATGATGGCGACGAATTCTTCGACGTTCTTGCCGCCGCCGAGCCGCGGGTTGCGCGCGCGCTCCTGCCCGATGCTGCTCACCTGGCGCTGCTGGTAATCGTGGGCCGGATAGACCAGCGTCTCGTCCGGCAGCGAAAAGAGCTTGTCGTGCACAGACCGGTAGAGCGTCGCCGCATCGCCGTTCTGGAAGTCGGTCCGGCCGCAACCGTCGATCATCAGCGCGTCGCCGGTGAAGACGCGCCAGGCGCCCGTGCTGCGCAGCAAATAAGCGTGATGGTCATCGGTGTGGCCGGGCGTGTGCAACGGCTCGAGGCGCAGAGTGCCGACGCAGATCGGCTCGCCTTCGCGGATTGCTACATCGACCTGCCTCGCCGCGCTCTTTTCGGGCACCGCCGTTTGCGATCGGGTGAGGTCGCGCAACCGGTCGGCGCCGGTGACGTGGTCTGCGTGGATATGCGTTTCGATCGTATATTTGAGCGTGAGGCCGAGTTCATTGAGCAATGCCAGATCACGGTTCACGGTTTCGAGGACGGGGTCGATCAGCGCTGCCTCGCGCGTCTCCTCACAAGCGACCAAATAGGTGTAGGTCGACGACACCGGCTCGAACAATTGTCGGAAGATCATTGAGTGCCTCTTGCCCGCCAGCGACATCCTAGCCCATCGGTGGGTCAATGAACATTTGCGTTGTCGGTGCCGGCGCGATCGGCGGCTGGGTGGCGGCCAAGCTCGCGCTTGCCGGCAAGGAGGTCAGCGTGCTCGCGCGCGGCGACACGCTTCGCCTGGTACATGCCGAAGGCCTACGTCTCGAGGAAAATGGCGAAGAGTTCGTCGCCAGCGTCGAGAGTTCCAACGACTGCGCCGCACTCGGCCCACAGGACGTCCTGTTCGTTGCGGTCAAAGCCCCTGCGCTGCCGCCGCTCGCATCCGAGATTCGGCCGCTGATCGGTTCTCAGACGACTATCGTGCCAATGCTCAACGGGGTGCCCTGGTGGTTCGTCGAGGGAATGCAGCTAAAATCGGTCGATCCGCAAGGAAGCATCGCAGCGGCGCTGCCGTTTGAGCAGGTCATCGGCTGCGTGGTCCATGCATCCTGTCACCGCTCCGCGCCGAACCGTATTCACGTGAAGCATGCCGAAAAGCTGATCATCGGCGAGCCGGGCGGGGCCGAGACCAGCAAGCGCCTGGGGCGTCTGTTCGCGCTGCTCGACGAAGCTGGGCTGAAGCCGGACGTCACTGGCAACGTCCGGCGCGCGATCTGGTACAAATTATGGGGCAATGCGACGATCAACCCGCTGTCGGCGCTGACGCGCGCGACGTGCGACCACATCCTCGCCGACGCCGAATGCCGCGCGTGGATGCTCGAGGGCATGGCGGAGCTAGCGGCGATCGGCGCATTGGTCGGCTGCCCCATCAGCGAAAGCGGCGAGGACCGGATGGCGGTGACAGCGCGGCTGGGCGCATTCAAGACGTCGATGCTCCAGGACGTCGAAGCGGGTCGGCCGATCGAACTCGAGGCGCTGGTCGGCGCGCCGCGCGAGATCGCTCGCGCCCGCGGCATTGCAACGCCGGCGCTCGACCGACTTTACGGCGTGACCAAGCTGATGGCGGAGACCTTGGGTCTAGGCTGAGGCGACGACTCGCCCGACGCATTCGCCGAACCCGATGCGGGCGGCGCCTTCGGTTTCGCACCAGGCTTTCAGCGTGACCTCGTCGCCGTCCTCGAGGAAGCTTCGCGTCTCGCCGCCCGGAAGCCCGACCGGTTGCTTGCCACCCAGGCTGATCTCGAGGAGCGATCCAAGCCCGGTCGCGCTTTCGGTCGACAAGGTTCCGGTACCGATCAGGTCGCCGGGCTGCAGGTTGCAGCCGTTCGAGCTGTGATGGGCGACGATCTGCGCCGCGCTCCAATACATCGCGGCATCGGCCGATCCGCGCGTAAGCACGTGTGGGGCTCGTCCGTCGGAACGCATCTTCTCGGTCGTCAGCGTGACCTCGAGCTGGATGCCCAATGCGCCGGATTCGCGATCCTTCGCGTCGTTTAGGTACATTAATGGCTCAGGATCCCCATGAGGCCGCGGCGGCATCGGCTTGCGAAACGGCGCGAGCGCTTCTGCACTCACTATCCACGAGCTGACACTGGTCAGGAAATTCTTGGCGAGGAACGGCCCGAGCGGCTGATATTCCCACGCCTGGATGTCGCGCGCCGACCAGTCATTGAGCAGGCAGTAGCCGCCGATGTGGTCCGCGGCTTCGGCGATCGGGATCGGTGATCCCAGCTCATTGCCCTGCCCGATCCACATGCCCAGCTCGAGCTCGTAATCGAGCCGGCGGGTGGGCCCATATTCGGGCGCATCCGCGTCGGGCGCCTTGCGCTGGCCCCTCGGGCGGATCACCGGCTCTCCGCTAGCGCGCACCGAGCTTGCTCGCCCGTGGTAGCCGATTGGCACATATTTGTAGTTCGGCAGCAGCGGGTTGTCGGGCCGGAACTGCTTGCCGACATTGGTCGCGTGGTGAATCCCGACGTAGAAATCGGTGTAGTCGCCGATCAGGCATGGCACGTGGAGGCGGACCTCGCTCTGCCCGACAAGCTGGGCCTCGACCTCGTCACGATAGTTCCCGTCCGAGAGCAGCTCCTGCAGGCGCCGACGAAGCGCGCTCTGAGCGTGGGGCCCGCGCGACAGCCAGCCGTTGAGCACCGGCTGCGACAGGTCTTCGCGCCAGTCCTCGTCGAGCAAGTCGGCGATACCGGTGAGGTCGAGGACATAATTGCCGATCGCGATGCCCGCCCGGCGGCGCCGCTCGCCCACCGAGAAGATTCCGAGCGGGAGGTTCTGGATCGGGAAATCGCTGCCTTGCGCGCTTTCGCACCAACTGGTGAGCGCTGCATCGTTGCTCCCGCCAATCACGGCAGCTTGGCCTTGGGAAAGCCGGTCCACGCCTGGTCGTAGTCCGTCTGCGCGCGATCGAGCGCCCATTGGGTCGGGCGGTACGGCCAGCAGGTTTCGACCATGAAGGCCATCGTTCCCTCGATCTTGACGGGTTTGAGCTCGGCCTCGCTCGCGTTGCGCCAGCTGTCCACGTCCGGTCCGTGACCACTCATGGCGTTGTGCAGCGACAGGCCGCCGGGCGCGAACCCGTCGGACTTGGCGTCATAGGAGCCGTGGATCAGGCCCATCGCCTCGCTCATCACGTTGCGGTGGAACCAGGGCGGCCGGAACGTATCCTCGCCGACCATCCAGCGCGGCGGGAAGATCACGAAATCGGCATTGGCGCGGCCGGCGACATTGCTCGGCGATGTCAGGACGGTGAAAATAGACGGATCCGGGTGGTCGAAGCTCACCGTTCCGATCGTGTTGAAGCGGGAAAGATCGTAGCGATAGGGCGCATAATTGCCGTGCCACGCGACGACGTCGAGCGGCGAGTGGTCGAGCGTGGTCGTCCACAGATGGCCGAGGGACTTCTGGACCACCTCGCTGGTGTCATCTTTGTCCTCGAACCAGGCGACCGCCGTCTCGAAATCGCGGGGGTTGGCGAGGCCGTTGGCGCCAATCGGCCCGAGCTCGGGCAGCCGCAGCGGCAGGCCGTAATTCTCGGCGACGTAGCCGCGGCTGTCGCCATCCACCTCGACGCGGAACTTCACGCCGCGCGGCACTACGCCGATCGAGCCGGGCGCGACGTCGAGGCGACCGAGCTCGGTCGCGATGCGCACCGTCCCCGATTGGGGGATGACCAGCAGCTCTCCGTCAGCGTCGACGAACACGCGCCGGTCCATGCTTCGGCCGGCGCGATAGAAATGGACGGCGACGCCTTCCAGCTCTTCCGGCGGGCGATTTAGAAGGACGGTGACCATGCCGTCGACGAAGTCCTTGCCCTCGGGCATGTCTTTCGGCGGATCCCAGCGAAGGCGGTTGGGCGCGAGCGGCGCAAGCGGTGCCGCGCACCCGAACAAGGGCGCATTTTCGTAGCGGACGAACGGCCGGTGATCCGCCGTGGGCCGCATCCGGTACAGCCACGAGCGGCGGTTCTCGTGCCGCGGCGACGTGAAGCTGCTTCCCGACAGCTGCTCGGCATAGAGGCCGAAAGCGGGACGCTGGGGCGAGTTGCGGCCCTCGGGCAGCGCGCCAGCCACGGCCTCGCTTTCGAAATGGCCGCCGAAACCGGTCAGATAATCGAGCGCGTCGGTCATGCCGCGCCGGTTACCCACTCGGACGCGGACAATCAAACGGGCGCGGCTCACGGAGAGCCGCGCCCGCGCGGCGGACGGGGACTCGCAACCCGTCCGCGCTCACCTCATCCGCAGCTACTCAGCTGTGGTTGACGTTGACGTTGACCGTGCTCGGAATCACCGACTTGCTGCCGCCGAGGCCGAGATCCGCGCGGAAAACGTAGAGCAGAACCAGGACGACGATGATCAGCAGAACGACCGCAAGTAGGCCGCCGCCGCCACCGCCTCCGGTTTCGACAACGGTCGTGTGTTCGCGTTCCACATCGTCGCGATCATCGGCCATTGGAAACTCTCCTGTTTTACCTGTTAAACCGGCGAAACGAACGAACTGCGGTCTTGGCGGTTCCGAACGGCGGAGAGCAGATGAAGCGCCTGATCATCGCACTTGCGATTTTGGCACTCGCCGGCTGTAGCCGCGCTGACCAACGCGCGGGGTCGTCCCACCAGGTGCAGGAGGCCGCCGACGCCAACGGGGCGCGCCCGACCGTGGTCGCGCCGGGCACGGGCCCCGATGCGAGGACACCATTTACGCCAGCCAAACCAACGGTTGACCCGAGGAGTCCTGAAGCCGCGCGAGAATTGGTCCGGCGCTTTGGCACGCTGATCGAAGACGGCGATTGGAGTGAAGCGCAAAAGCTCTGGGGCAACGCCGATGCTGCCGCCGATCTGACCTCAAGGCTCAAGCGATTTCGGAACCTGTATCTGGAATCCGGCAAATCCGCTGAACCGGAAGGCGCAGCTGGTTCGATCTATGTCACTGTGCCCGTGACCTTTTACGAAACGGATTTCGAAAACCATTCTTTCCGCCGGTCCGCGGACGTCCTTCTGCGCCGGGTCAACGACGTGTCGGGTTCGACCGAAGCGCAGCGCCGCTGGCACATCGAGCGGATCGACTGGAAAGACGCGACCTAAAAGGCGTTCAGCGCGTCGGCGGCCTGGTTGGCGTCGGCCGCCGAATTATCGTCCTCCGGCGCCGCACCGGCGAAATCATAGGCGAACCAGATGATTCCGGCGGCCCACAGCAGGGCCCACCACCGGTTCTTGAAGATCGTACTGGTGCGCATCGGGATCACGGGCCCGAACATGGCACGAGGATGCTAAGATTGAGTTTCCTCGTCCGCGTGCGTGACCTCGCGGTGGGGGAAGCGGTCGCGGATGCGGGTGTTGAAATAGACGCCTTTTGCGAACGCGCCGCGGAAGGCGTCGGCAACTTCCTGCGGAACCCCCGAATAGACGTAGCGGCGGCCGGTGGTGAACTCGACCCACAGGTCGCCCTTCATCTCATCGTAGACGAAGCGGCGAATGACCGACGAGGGCATGACGGTTCAACGCGCCGACGGCAGTGTCGCTCCTCGGCCGGGTTCAGCGTTGGCTCGTGGCGGCCGCCGCAGCCTGAGCCGCGGCCGCCTGCGCTGCCGCCGCTTTGGCCTTTGCCGCCTTGTCGGCTTCCGCTTCCTCGCGCTGCTTCTTGGCCTGGAGGTAGAGCTGATACTCGCTCGATGTGGGCTGAGTGACGAACATGCTCCCGACCTCCTGGCCCTTGGACAGCCGGTCGGCCATGGTCGCAAGCGCCGTCGCGGCGGTGAATATGTCGATTGTCGGCTGACCCCGGCAGCCCATCGGCCCGACGGTCGCGCAGCTATGGTCGACATAGGTCTCGTGCGGATTGTGCGGCCGGCCCGCCTCGCCCTGCTTCTTCAGGCGCCGCGCGGCGAGCACATCGGGGTCGAGCCGATAGCCCTGCGGGCGTAACGCGCAGACAATAATTTCGCGGGAATTGGGGTCGGGGGCAGCCGGGGTCGTGCATTCCTTCTTTGCCGCAGCGGCCGCTTCGACCTTCGGCGGCGAGGCCGAGGGGCCATCAACCTGGGGAGTGGCCGCGGCCTGGGCGAGAAGCACGAGCGCGACGGGCAGGCCGATTGGCATTGGCTCTATTCTCCCGCCTAGGCTTGCGCGGCAATGAACGGCGCGACCGTGGGTAAACTTACCTATTGCAACGCGGCTCAAAAGAGCGCGTTGGCACTGCGGTCCGTAACGGACTCAAATAGGAGGAGCAGCCACATGCGTGCGTTGCTTGGTCTCGCGGCGCTTGGCGCCGCCGCATTAGCTTCATCCGCTTATGCTCAACACTTCAGCATATCGAGCTTTGGTTCCTCATCCGCCGCGCCTCGGGTTACGACGATGCCGGAACGTGGGCATCACCGCGATGGCCGCTTCGAGGGGCACGTCCACAGGGGCGTGCCGCCGGCGGCGTTGGCCTACGGCTACGGCTACGGCGGTTACAACGACTATGGCGACTTCGACGGCAACCGCGGCTTCGATCCCGACAAATGGAACGATTGGTGGCACGATCGGCCCGAGCGCGCCTTTCCCCGCTGGATGAGCCACAACAATGATTGCGCCCGGCGCTGGTACAGTGGCGACGTCCTGACTTGCTGAGCGGGCGCGGCGCCTCACAGGTTCGCCGGAAGAACACAAATTACAAATCGCAACCGTGTCGGTTCGCGAACGTTTGCCTCCTGCAAGGCGTTTTCCAACCTTGATGGAGGATCATATGCGCAGGACAATGATGACGCTGCTGGCGTCGATCGCGGTGCTGGGCGGCTGCAACACGGTCCGGGGCGTGGGCGCCGATATCGAATCCGTAGCCAATGCTTTTGACCCGAACGTCCATTACGCAGTGTGCGGCAGCTACGGCGTGCTCGACCGCAACGGCGACGGCCGGATCAGCCGCGCCGAATGGCTGGCCTACGGACCGGCCGAGTTCGCCAGCTGGGACCTCAACCACAATGGCCGCATCGGCAAGGGTGAGTTCTCGAGCTGCTGGTATGGCGGCGGCTTCTATTCGGGCTACAACCGCGCCAATTGGGAGCCGGCGTTCGCCGCGCTCGACCTCAACGGCGATGGTGTGATCACGCAGAATGAATTCTTCAGCGGTGCCGCCTGGGCGCGGCTCGACCCGAATAATACGGGCGTGATTACCGCTTGGCCGTGGTCGTAGGCGCCGGAAGCAGCGCGTAAGTGCGGCGAAAGGCTTGCTCCTCGGCGGCGCTATAGGCGCTGTCGGCGGCCTTTGGGGCCGGGTCGGCGACACCGGTGACGAAGTAAGCGACTCCACGGCCGCGTGAGCGGTCGAGCCAAAGACCGCCCTTCATGCCGTAGGCATCACCGGCATGGCCGACGAGGACCGCGCCGCGCGTGCCCATGTCGTCGCCGCAGCCGGGAACCTTGTTCGGGATCCGGTGGGTGCCGTTGCCGGCGCTGCAGTAAAAGCCGCCTTCGGTTGCGCCATTGGTTCCATCGAAGCGCCACGTCTGGGCCAGGAGCAGCTCGACGGCCCGCGGTGAAAGAAGGCGGACCCCGCCGAGCGCGCCGCCGTTCAGCAGCATCCGGCCAATGCGCGCGAGGCCACGGGCGGAGATGCGCAGGCCGCCCTGCGGTGCGAACAATGCACCGTTCTCGCCCAGGCGCCAAAGCTTGAGGTCGCAGGACGCGCCCTCCTTGACGAACACCGGGCAGTCGGGGCGGCGGCCATGGAGATCGTCCTTGACCGGCTTGCCGCCTGGCTCGTCGAGCTCGACGGCGCGAGCCACCGCCGCGTCGCTGCAGGTCGGCCAGTTGAAGCACGCGTCGAGCTTCATCGGATCGAGAATGGCGCGTCGCATCCAGATGTCGAAGCGCTCGCCGGTGACCTTCTCGATGATCGAGCCGATGATCGGGTAGTTGAAATTGACGTAAGCGAATACATTGTCGCCCGGGCCGTGCTGGCTGTCCCAGTTTCTGGGGTCGCTGAGCGCCTGCCGCAGCGTCTCGCCGAGAGGGATCACATAATCGTCGTCATGCTCGCGCACGGAGCTGGTGTGCGCCAGGAGCATCGACAGCGTAATCGGGCGGCCGGGGAAGTTGGGGTTGCGCAAGCTCCAGCCGAGCCAGCGCGAGACGTCGCTTGAGAGGTCGAGCCTGCCGTCGTCGACCAGCTTCATGACGCCGATTGCCGTGACCATCTTGCTTACCGAGGCGACGCGGACCGGGTCGTCGATCGTCACTCTCCGTCCGCTCTGTGGATCGGCAATTCCATCGGCGAAGCTCACAATGTCGCCGTTACGATCGAAAGCGACCCCGACCTCGGCATGCGCCGCCGGCACAGCGGTCGAAACCGTCGCGCAGCCCGCGAGAGAAAGTATCGAGAGCAAGCTCAGCAGGCGCACAGGTCAAGACTAAGCGCAGTTCGCTTCCTCGGCCACAACAAGAGGAGTATTAGGCCCGCTTCCTCAACCAAGGGGGTTAGCCATGAGGATCGTCACTTTCGCAGCAGTTGCAGCATTTGCGTTCACCGGCGTCGCCGCCAACGCCGCAACCCCGCTCCAGAAAGAAACCGCTGTCTGGCAGGCGTTCAAGGACAAGAAGGCGGATGCATTCGGCGCGATGTTCGCGCCCACTTATGTCGGTCTCTATGAGGACGGCGCCGCGACCAAAGCCAAGGAACTGGACCACCTCAAGAATGACAAGCTTGAAAGCTTCAAGATTACCAATTTCGCTAGCCGGATGATCGATCCCGACGACATGTTGATGACCTATTCCGTCGACGTGAAGGGCATGGCGGGCAAGGACGACATGTCGGGCAAGTACCAGGCCGCAACGCTGTGGCATCGCACCGGCAACAAGTGGCTCGGGGTCTACCACACCGAGATCAAAGCCAAGTAGGGCCGGGAGCGCCGGCGCCCGCGCTTCGTTTCCTCCACAAGGAAGCGTAAGGCGTCGGCATGGCGGACGATACGAAATCGGGGAGCGCGATCCCGACGCTCGAGGATTGGCAGCACTGGACGCTGGTGATGGGCCGCGCACAGCAGATGCTGATGGAGTTCTGGGCGGAGAGCCTGAACAAGGACCAGCCTTTTCCCGCATGGTCGCCGCCAGCCTTCGGATTCGGCGAGGCGCAGGGCGCGAGCGACCCGATGGCGCTGATGAGCGCCGGCGCACAGGCCTGGGCCAAGGGCCTCGAGACCTGGGGCAAGATGCTCGGCGGGGTTACTGCGACGCCGGCGCCTGAGGAGAAAGAGCGCAAGGATCGCCGCTTCGCCGCGCCCGAGTGGCGCGAGAACCCGATCTTCGAAACGATCCGGCAGACCTATTTGCGCGTGTCGGACCAGCTGCTCGGGACGGTCGACGAAGTCGACGGCCTCGATCCCGACGCGCGCGAGAAGCTGCGCTTCGCGACCCGCAGCTTCGTCGACGCGATGAGCCCGTCCAACTTCGCGCTGACCAACCCGCAGGTGCTGAAGCGCACGCTCGAGACCCGCGGCGAGAACCTTCTCAAGGGCCTCGCCAACATGCTGAACGACATCGCGGCGGGACAGCTCACCCAAACCAAGCCCGGCGTGTTCGAGGTTGGGCGCAATTTAGCGACGACGCCGGGGAAGGTGATCAAGCAGACGCCGCTCTACCAGCTGATCCAGTACACGCCGACTACGGATGAAGTGCTGACAACGCCGGTCGTCATCTTCCCGCCATGGATCAACCGCTTCTACATCCTCGACCTCAGCCCGGAGAAAAGTCTCGTCAAATGGTGCGTCGACGCGGGAATCAGCTTGTTCATGGTGAGCTGGAAGTCGGCCGACGAGAGCATCGCCGACGCGACGCTCGACGATTATGTGTTGAAAGGCCAGGTCGACGCGATCGACGCGGTACGCGAGCTCCTTGGCGTGCCGGGCGTCCATGCCGTCGGCTATTGCGTCGCCGGCACGACGCTGGCGGCCACGCTCGCCTATCTCGACGCCAAGGGCGAGGCGGAGAAGGTCCGCTCAGCGACCTTCCTCACCGCGCAGGTCGATTTCGCCGAGGCCGGCGACCTCAAGCTGTTCACCGGGCCCGAGACGATGGGGCTGCTCGACAAACTGACCGCGGAGAAAGGCTATCTTGACGGCCGCTACATGGCCGCGACGTTCAACCTGCTGCGCGGTCGCGACCTCATCTGGAATTACGTCGTCAACAATTACCTGCTCGGCGAGGAGCCGCCGCCGTTCGACCTGCTTCACTGGAACAGCGATACAACCAACCTTCCCGCGGGCTGGCACCGCGACTATCTCGAGACGCTCTACAAGGGGAACAGGCTCGCCGAATCCGGCGCGATCAAAGTCGCCGGGACGCCGATCGATATCGAGCGGGTGAAGACGCCGTCCTACATCCAGGCCGGCCGCGAGGACCATATCGCGCCGCCGCAGAGCGTGTGGAAGATCATGGACCATTTCGCCGGGCCGAAACGGTTCGTGCTCGCCGGCTCGGGGCATATTGCGGGCGTGGTGAACCCGCCGGCCGCGCAGAAATATCAATACTGGGTCAACGAACAGCCGTGCGGCACGCTCCAGTCGTTCATCGACGGCGCGACCGAGCACAAAGGCAGCTGGTGGCCGGACTGGCTCGAGTGGCTCAAGAAACAGGACGGTGAGACGGTGGAGGCCGCGGGCGCGCGTATGCCCGGCAAGGGCAAGCTCAAGCCGATCGAGGACGCGCCGGGAGCCTATGTGAAATCGCGCTGACGCCTAGCAGTTTTCATATTTCCAGTTGCGCCGCTTGCCTTCGCTTAGCCACTCGATCGCGCTTGCGATGCGCTTGTGGCGCGTCGCGTCCTGCCTGGCTTCGGCAATCCACTCCAAATATTCGCGCCGCGCGCTTGGCGGGAACGCCTCGAGGTTCGCCTTCGCCGGCGGTGCCTTGTCGAGGGCGGCAGCGAAGTCCGGATGGAGTTCCGGCGGCGGTTTGGGCGCATGCTTGGCCTTTCGCTGCGCAGGGGTCTTCGCCGCCAGTTCCGCCGCTTCACGGATCAGCCGGTCGAGCTCATCGTCGTTCGGTAGCTCGTCGACCGACTGGATTCTACCGAATTGACCCATCGCGCCAACGGACGAATGGCTGGATTCGAGTTCCTGGCCCCGCCAGAAATTCACCGCCGCATGCGCTTTGAAGGCCGCGGTGATCAGCACGATTTTCCCGCTCATGGTGTAAGCGGGCATGCTCCATTTGATGGTCTCTTCGGCATCCGGAAGGACGGCATGAACGCGGTTCCGGACCTTCTCGAGTATGGGCCGGGCGAAGGGCTGTGCCTTGGCGATATAGGCGTCGATGCGCGGTTCGCGGCTCAGAATATGCCGCCTCCAATCACCAGGCGGATGACGCCGACGGCAATCACCAGCAGGTTGAGGTTTCGGCCGGCGGTGCCGCGCGAAATCAGTCCGACCGCCGCGCCGATGATTGCCAGCGGGATGATCAGCCAGTTGAGCCAGCCGAGCAGCGGCAGAAAGGCGACGAGCGCGCAGATCAGCGCGACGAAGCCGATGGTCAGCGAGGCGACATTGAACATGGTTTCAGCCTATCATCATTCGGGGGCCTGCGGCAGCCGCGGCGCGCGGAGCATGGCGGTGACGTAAAGCCCGAGTGCGATCCAGATCGCCGGGAAAGCGATTACGTGGACCGCCTTGAGCGGCTCGCCGTACAAAACGGCAATCAGGAACTGGAGCGTCGGCGCGATGAACTGGAGCATCCCGAGGGTCGAATAAGGAAGGCGCTTGGATGCGGCGGTGAACAGGAGCAGGGGCGTGGTCGAGACGATCCCCGCGAGAAGTAGCAAGCCGGTCAGCGCGTTGGTCGAGCCCATGATCGAAGCGCCGGTCGAATGACGCCAGGCGAGCCACACCAGCGCAAGCGGGCACAGGATCAGTGTCTCGATGCCCAGGCCCGTGATCGCATTGGCCGCAACGACTTTGCGCAACAGGCCGTACAGCGCGAACGTCCCGCACAGCGTCAGGCTGATCCACAATTGCCCGAGCGCTCCCGCGGCGAGGACGGAAATCCCGGCAGCCGCGATCGCGACGGCGGTCCACTGAAGTCGGTTCAACTTCTCGTGGAGCACGAAGCGGCCGAGGAGCACGTTGGCGATCGGATTGAGATAATAGCCGAAGCTTGCGGCGAGCAGGTGCCCGCTGTTCACCGCGTAAACGTAGAGGAGCCAATTGCCGCCGATCAGCAAGGCGGTGACGGCGAGGGTCCCGAGCGTCGTCCGGTCGCTGATCGCCTCGCGGACCTTCGGCCAGCCCCGCGAGAGGGCAATCAGCAAGGCGAGGAACGGCAGCGACCAGAGCACGCGATGCGCGACGATGTCGACCGGCGCGACAGCGCGGACTGCCTTGAAGTAGAGCGGCAGAACGCCCCACAGCGCATAAGCGAGAAGTCCCAGCGCAAAGCCGGTCCGCGTATGTTGGGTCGAAGTCCGGTTCGCGTTCATCGTGGGTGGGCCTAGCGGCGGTGAAGCCTGCACGAAAGAAGCTGGTAAGCGGCGCGTTGGTTGAAACCGGTCCGTGCGGATGTCAGTTAGGAGCGGCGGCTGCAGAGGAGGGCTGCTTTCCCCGTGGCGCGACTTGGCACCTTGATTCTCGCGACCGCGGCAATTGCCGCGGTACTGACCGGCTGCGAGACGGCCAGGTCTCGACTGCCGCCCGCGGTGCGCCCGAGTGTCGAGGTCGGCCCGCCGCTCAAGTCGGAGGCATGGAAAGCGCTCGCCACTGCGGAGGACAAGGACCGTATCGCGCGGCTCGGCCTCGCCTGGCAGGAGGCGCTCGCGGATGCGGCCAAATCCAATGCCGCGGACATCCGTCGCGACGGCAAGCTTCTGCTGCCCCGGTCGGCCTTGCCGCGACCGCAGCCGACGCCGGGCAGCTACAATTGCCGGCTGATCAAGCTCGGCAAGGCGACAACCAGCGGCAAGCCCTACGAAACCTTCAAGCCGTTCTTCTGCTATGTCGAGGTCGAGGGCGACCTGCTGACCATCGTCAAGCAGACCGGCAGCCAGCGGCCCGCCGGCCGCTTGTGGGAGGATGACGATCCGACGCGGCTGGTGTTCCTCGGCAGCCTCGCATTGGCCAGTGAGGATCAACCGCTGGCCTATGGCGACGATCCCAAGCGCAACATGGCCGGCGTTCTGGAGCGCATCGGACCGTTCCGGTGGCGGCTGGTGATCCCCTGGCCACAAGGCACTTCGAAGCTCGACGTGTTCGAGCTGACGCCGGTGGACTTCACCCAGCAGCCGCAATGAGCGAAGCGGGGCTGCTCGCCGATCCCGGCGAGGTGCGCGCGATCCTGGTCGCCTCGGCGCAGGCCGGCCAGGCGATCAGCTATTCCGAGGTGCTGGAGTTGCTCGGCCATCACTTCACCCGCCCCAAGATGCGCGCTCTGTGCAAGGTCCTGAGCTTCGTCGACGATGAGGCAGAGGCGCGCGGAGAGCCCGAGCTTGCGGTGCTCGTGGTGCGTCAGTCTGACGGGCTGCCGGGCCAGGGCTGGTGGGTCGGCGGGGCGAAGAAGCACGGCTTTACCGGCCTGTGGAACGGACCGAAGGCGGCGAAGCTGATCCGCAAGATCCAGGGACAAGCGTTCGATTATTGGGCGGGACGCGACGCCTAGCATTCGCTAATCGCCCGACCGTGATTGATGTGCGCACCTTTATTGTCGACGACGACGACGACGGTATCCGGCTGGACCGCTGGTTCAAGCGGCACTTGCCCGACGTCAGTTTCAACCTCGTCTCGCGCTGGGCGAGGACGGGGCAGCTGCGGCTCGGCGGCAAGCGCGCGGTGCCGGGCGATCGCGTGGAGGCCGGGCAGGAAATCCGCGTGCCGCCGCTGGAAAGCGCGCCGGCCCGGGCGCGTCCGCAGACCAAGCGCAATCCGCTGACCGAGGACGAGGCGCAATTCGTCCGCGACCTGGTGATCTACGAAGATCCGAACGCATTCGTGTTCAACAAGCCGCCCGGGCTGGCGACGCAAGGCGGCACGAAGACCCACGAGCATCTCGACCGGCTGCTTGACGGCCTCAGCGATGAAGGCGGACGGCCCAAGCTCGTCCACCGGCTGGACAAGGACACGTCCGGCGCCCTGCTGGTCGCGCGCAGCGCCCGCTCGGCGGGTCATTTCGCCAAGGCATTCTCGGGCCGCACCGCGCGCAAGGTCTATTGGGCGCTCGTCGTCGGCGTGCCCGATGCCGACGAGGGTATGATCGATGCGCCGCTTGCCAAGCAGCCCGGGACCGGCGGTGAGAAGATGCATATCAGCGAAGAGCATGGGCTGCCGGCGAAGACGCGGTGGCGGGTCATCGACCGCGCCGGCAACCGCGCCGCCTGGGTCGAGCTCCAGCCGCTGACCGGCCGGACGCACCAGCTGCGTGCGCACATGGCGGCGATCGGCCATTCGATCGTAGGCGATGCCAAATATGGCGGGAGCGATGCCTTCCTGACCGGCGGCATCAGCCGCAAGCTTCATCTCCATGCGCGGCGCATCCAGATCGACGCGCCCGATGGCGGCAAGATCGACGTGACGGCCGAGCTTCCGGCGCATTTTGCCGAAAGCCTGGCAATGCTCGGCTTCAGCCCGCTGGCCGGCGATTCGCTGGCGCTCGATCAGCCCAAGGCATCGCCGGCGGCGAAGCAGCGAAAGATCGCCGCGGCGGCCAAAACACGGCGGCGCGAGCGGCGCGGCGAGCGGCGAGCGCGTGGTTCCGAGAGCAAGTCCCGAGGCAAGCGCTGATGCATCCGAATGCCGCGTTTCACTGGACGGATCGAACCGAGATGCTCGATTTTGTGAGCGTTCGTTCGTTCGCGCACATCTTTACGGCGTCAGCCGTGGCACTGTTCGCGGTCCATGCGCCGGTGATCGTGCGCAATGGCCGGATCTGGTTCCATGTCGCGAGGCGCAATCGTATCGCCAACCAGCTCGACGGTCGCCGCGCGTTGGTCAGCGTTTCTGGACGCGAAGGCTATCAAAGCGCGAATTGGTATGCTTCGGAGGATCAGGTTCCGACCTGGCATTATGAGGCGGTCGAGATCGAGGGTACGGTTCGGCAGCTGTCGGGCGAAGAACTAATCTCGCTCGTCGATCAATTGTCAGACGTGATGGAAGGCCGTCATTCGCCCGACAAGCCATGGACGCGAGCGAAGATGGCGCCCGGCAAGTTCGAAGCCATGACCAAAGCCATCGTCGGCTTTGAACTCGAACCGGTTGAAGTTCGCGGGACTCGCAAGTTCAACCAGCACAAGAACGAAGAGGATCGTGCAGCGACGATTGCCGGTCAGCGCGGCGCCGGCCGCGACGATATCGTCGCGGCAATCGAGGAATTGGCGCCGCGTGACAAATAGGCTGGCGATCTTCGATTGCGACGGCACGCTGGTTGACAGCGGCGCGACGATCTACGCGGCGCTGAAGGCGAGCATGGAGCAGAACGGGCTCGATGTGCCGCCGCCGAGCGTCAGCCGCCGCGTCATCGGCCTCAGCCTCATCGAAGCGATGGCCGCCCTGCTTCCCGACGCCACGCCCGAGCAGCACTTCAAGCTGGCCGAGGATTACAAGCGCGCCTTCATGGAGTTGCGCACCGCCGGTCTAGTCGACGAGCCGCTGTTCGACGGGGTGCTCGAACTGCTCGATGCGCTGGAGAAGGACGGCTGGCTGCTCGCAGTCGCCACGGGCAAATCGGACCGCGGGCTCAGGCATTGCCTGGAGCAGCATGCGATCCATGCGCGCTTCGTCTCGCTCCAGACCGCCGACCGGCACCCATCCAAGCCGCATCCATCGATGGTCGACCAGGCCATTGCCGAGGCCGGAGCGTCGCCGGCAACGACGATCGTCGTCGGCGATACCAGCTTCGACATGGCGATGGCGGTCAATGCCGGCGCGACGGGCATCGGCGCCGGCTGGGGCTATCATGAAGCCGACGAATTGCTCGAGGCGGGGGCTGTCGCGGTCGCCAATCAGCCGGTGGACGTCCTGAGCTTGATCCGGGAGCATGCCGATGGATGACGAGGCCGCGCGGCGACGCTTGTTGCTCTACTCGCTCGCGCGCTTTGGCGGGCTCGCGATCTTCATCCTCGGGATCGCGATCTTCTACACCGACCTGGTTCGTCCCGGCGGCTGGCCGCAGGTCGGGGCAATCGTCGCGATCATCGGGGTGATCGACGCCATGTTCGTCCCGAGGCTATTGAAGAAAGCGTGGGACGAGCGGGACCGGCTCGACCGGTGAAGCGCTTCTGGAAGGACGTCGCAGTCGAACCGGACGGCGACGGCTGGGCGATCAAGCTAGACGGCAAAGCGATGAAGACTCCTGGCCGGGCTCCGATGGTGGTGCCGGTCGAGCGCCTGGCGCACGCGATGGCGGAGGAGTGGCGGGTGGTTAGTGTAACCGTCGATCCGCGCGCCATGCCGATCACCGGCCTTGCCAATGCGGCAATCGACCATGTGGCGCCGGATCCCCGAAGATTCGCGGAAGGACTCGGGCGCTACGCCGAGGCTGATCTCGCGTGCTACCGCGTCGAGGGTCCAAGCGCGCTGGTCGGTCGGCAGGAAGAGCGGTGGGACAAGCTGCTGGCGTGGGCGCGACGACGCTACGACGTGGACTTCGTCATCACCTCGGGACTTATTCACGTCGCTCAGCCGCCGGCGACGGTCGAGCGCCTGTCGCACGCGCTTGCCGCGCTCGATCCATTTCGCCTCGCCGGCCTGTCCCCGCTGGTGACGATCGGAGGCTCGCTCGTTGCCGCTTTGGCGGTGTTGGAGAAGGCCATTACCGCGGAAGAGGCGTGGGAGGCTGTGAGCGTCGACGAACGGTGGCAACTTGAACAATGGGGCTCCGACCAGGAGGCCGAGGCGGCCATGGAGAACCGTCGAGGCGACTTCCTCGCCGCTGCGAGGTTCCTCGACCTTCTCGACTAGTGCGCGGGGCCGATGAGGTCGCGAACGAAGGTCACCAGGCCGATCCGCCGCGTGCGCTTCAGCCGTTCGGCGGCGACGATCGCGCGCACCTGCGCAACGCACTGGTCCATGTCGCGGTTGACCAGGACATACTCATATTCGGGCCAGTGGCTGATCTCCGAGGCCGCCCGCGACATTCGGTCGGCGATCACTTCGTCGCTGTCGGTGCCGCGGCTACGCAATCGGTGCTCGAGCTCGTTCATCGAAGGCGGCAGGATGAAGATCGAGACGAGATCCTCGCCCATTGCGGCTTCGAGCTGCTGCGTCCCTTGCCAATCGATGTCGAACAGGATGTCGCGGCCCTCGCGCAGCGCGTCCTTCACCGGAGCCTTGGGCGTTCCGTAGCGATAGCCGAACACCGGGGCCCATTCGACGAAATCGCCCTCGTCGATCATCGCGTCGAAGCCGGCATCGTCGACGAAATGATAGTCGAGGTCGTCGACCTCTCCCGGGCGTTTGGGCCGCGTCGTCGCCGACACGGACATCGTCACGTCCTTGTCCGATTCCAGCAACATCCGGGCGATAGTGGACTTGCCGGCGCCCGAGGGGGACGAAAGCACGATGAGAAGGCCGCGGCGCTGACGGGTCGGTTGGTCCATGGCCGACCTTGCTTCGGTCGAGCCGTGCACGTCAAGCGACCCAATGGTGCAGTGCACAAAAAAGCTCTTGAAATGCCGCAACGCACCCTATATTGTGCAGTGCAGCATATTTGAAGGAATGAGTAATGGCAGAAGAAACCAAGGTAGAAGCTGAGGTCGCCCGGAAAGCGGCCGCCGAAGCTCCCGCCAAGGTCGCAGAAGCGGTCGCCGCTACCGTCGAGACGGTGGTCAAGGAGAGCGCGAAGACTGCCAACCGCACTCATGTCGCCGCCACTCGCCGCGTGAAGCGTGAGCGTGTGGCTCGCAAGACGGTCGCCAAGGCTGCGACCCGTCGCACTGTTCGCAAAACCCGTACGGCCGCGCGCAAGAGCGCCGCTGCACCCAAGCAAAGGACCCAGACCATGACCAAGAATATCTTCAACGGCATCGATGCCATTCCGGCGTTCGCGCCGTTCCAGACGATCCTGACCGAGGCCAATGAGCGTAGCCAGGACCTGGTGAAGCGCAGCCAGAAGGTCGCCGGGGAGCTCGCCGACCTCGCCCGCGCCAACGTCGAGGCGGTCGTCGAGGCCGGCCGCGTCGCCACCGAGGGTGCGCGCTCGATCGGCCAGGACGTTGTCGCCAAGCAGCGTGACGGCTTCGAGCAGGCCGCGGACGCGATCCGTTCGCTCGCCGAAGCCAAGTCGCCGACCGAATATCTGCAGCTGCAGGGCGATTTCGCCCGCGCTTCGTTCGACCGTGCGGTCGCCGAGAGCTCGCGCCTGACCGAGTCGCTGGTGAAGCTCGCCGGTGAGGCGTTCCAGCCGCTTTCGAACCGCGCGTCGGCCAATGCCGAGCGTTTCAATACCCTCGTTGCCTGACCCTCTCCCCTCCTAAGTTAGGCAACGACTGTTGGCGGCCGCTCCAGTAACGGGGCGGCCGCCTTTTTTTTACCACTCTGCTGCTTATTGACGCCTTGCCGCGTTTCCGCGGGCTGCCATATTTTGGGTGTGATGATTCCACGCGTGATCACGATGGCCAATGAGCCGGGCGATGACGGCCTCGACGAGATCGAGACCGGTGTCGCGACACGCACTCGGCCGAAGACGAAGAAGCCGTCCAACTACAAGGTGTTGATGCTGAACGACGACTACACGCCGATGGAGTTCGTCGTCCTGGTGCTGCAGCGCTTCTTCTCGATGGGCATCGAGGATGCGACTCGGGTGATGCTCCAGGTCCACCAGCAGGGCGTCGCCGTGTGTGGCGTCTTCACCTACGAGGTCGCGGAAACGAAGGTCACGCAGGTGATCGACTTCGCGCGAGAGAACCAGCACCCGCTCCAGTGCACGCTCGAGAAGGCGTGATTTCCCCTGCCTTGCAGGGAGGGGAGAAGCGGCTAAAGCGCGGCCGTGGACAGCATCTGGATCAAGGGCGGGGCCAAGCTCCAGGGTGAGATCCCGATCAGCGGCGCCAAGAACGCCGCGCTGACCCTGATGCCTTGCGCGCTTCTCACGGATGAGAAGCTGACGCTCGCGAACCTGCCGCGCCTCGCCGACGTCGACACATTCAGCCATCTGCTCAACCAGCTCGGGGTCTCGACGTCTGTTGCCGGGGTGAAGAAGGGGCAGGTGGGTCGCCGTATGACCCTCCAGGCCGACGACATCGTCTCGACGGTCGCGCCCTATGACATGGTGCGAAAGATGCGCGCCTCGGTCCTGGTGCTCGGCCCGATGCTTGCCCGTGCGGGCGAAGCGACGGTGTCGCTTCCGGGCGGCTGCGCAATCGGCGACCGCCCGATCGATCTGCACCTCAAGGCGCTCGAATGCATGGGGGCCGAGATCGAACTGGCGGCCGGCTATGTGAGGGCCAGCGCGCCCAAGGGGCGGCTCGCCGGCGGCGATTACAGCTTTCCCGTGGTGTCGGTCGGCGCGACCGAGAATGCGGTGATGGCCGCGGTGCTGGCGAAGGGCCGAACGCAATTGTTCAACGCGGCGCGCGAGCCCGAGATCGTCGATCTCTGCAGTTTGCTGGTTGCGATGGGCGCCAAGATTCGCGGCATTGGATCGTCGCACCTGATCATCGACGGCGTCGAGGGGCTGCACGGCTGCGAATATGAGGTTATGCCCGACCGCATCGAGGCCGGCAGCTATGCCTGCGCGGCGGCAATGACCGGCGGTTCGCTCGACCTCATCGGCGCGCGGCCCGACGACATGCAGGCGACTCTAGGCGCGCTCGCCCAAGCGGGCCTGATGATCGAGTTCCACAATCGCGGCATCAAGGTCAGCGCGGACGGAGGGCTGAAGCCGCTTGCGCTCTCGACCTCGCCGTTTCCCGGGTTCGCCACCGACATGCAGGCGCAGTTCATGGCGATGCTCGCGCTCGCGCGAGGCGACAGCTTCCTCGAGGAGACGATCTTCGAGAACCGCTACATGCATGTGCCCGAGCTTCGCCGGATGGGCGCGGAGATCGACATCCACGGCCGCTCGGCGATCGTTCACGGCGTCGAGACACTGACCGGGGCCGCCGTGATGGCGACCGATCTCCGCGCGTCGATGAGCCTGGTGCTTGCTGGCCTCGTCGCCGAGGGCGAGACCGAGATCCTGCGCGTCTATCACCTCGATCGCGGCTACGAGCGGCTGGAAGAGAAACTCTCCGCCGTAGGCGCGACGATCGAGCGGCGCAGTTCGGGTTAGAGCTTCTTGAAGAAGCGGATGCTGGTCCGCTCGTAGCCCATGTGGCGGTAGAAGGCGTGGGCCTCTGCGCGGCGGTCGTTGCTGGTGACCTCGATCAGCCGGCAGCCCTTCTTGCGGCACCATTGCTCGGCGGCTTCGACTAGCAAGCGGCCGACACCGTGGCCCTTGGCTTCCTCGGCAACGACGAGAATCGTGATCCGGCCGAGCGGCGCATCCCGGTGCAGGGTGATGGTGCGATGGACGCCGCACAGGCCGATCACCGCTTTGTCGAGGGTGGCGAGGAGCGGGGTTTCGCCGAGCCTCTTGAGCGTTCCGAGGTTCTTCCGAACCTGCTTTTCGCTGATCTCGTGACCCAGCTGATGGATCAACGCAGCAAGACGGCGCGCGTCGGACGGCTTGGCTTCGCGGAGCTTGGGTTTGGGCTTTTCCTTCGGTTTTGGTGGCACGGCCGCGGCGCGCGGCGGTTTGGCCGCCGGCTCGGCGTCATTGGCGGCTGCCCGCTTCGGTTTCTTCTTCCTCGGCAGCACCGCGACGCCTAGCGATGCGCCCCAATCCTTGGCGCCAAGGTTGCGGAGATAGTCCTCGACTTGCGCAGGCTCTCCGATTGGCCCCTTGGCGTCCATGCCGAACACCGGCTTGCCCGAGACATCGGTCAGCCCGACCTTGCCGAAGCGGCGCTTGCCGGGCGTGCGAATTCGCGATCGCACAAGCTTGAGCCCACGATTGCGGGCACTTTCTGCCAACTCGTCCAGCCACGGGTCGCTCATAGCGTGTCGAGCAGGTGAAGGACGAGGCCGACCATGCCGCCGACGAGCGTTCCGTTGATCCGGATATATTGGAGGTCGCGCCCGACCGCGGCCTCGAGCCGGTTGGTCACGGTCTGCGCGTCCCATCCGCGGACCGTTTCGGACACCAATTTGACGATCGATCCGCCGTAGCTCGCGGCCATGCCGACCACCGCGCGGCGGGCAAACTGGTTGATCGCCGCGCGAATCCGCGCGTCTTTCTCCAGCGTCCCGCCCATCGACTTCAAGACTTCGCCGAGTTTGCCGGCCATGACCGCGTCGGGGTTGCGCGCGGCTCGAATGATCGCCTCGCGGCCCTTTTGCCACAAGGTGTCGAGCCAAAGGCCGACCGACTTGTTGTCGAGCAGTTGCTCCTTGATCGCCTCGACCCGCTCGCGCGTTTCGGGCCTGGTCTGAAGGTCGTTGGCGAGCTGCGCGAGCGCCTCCTCGATCTTGAGCCGCACTGGGTGTGCCGAGTCGGTCGACATTTCGGCCGTGAGCTTCCGCAGACCGTCGATGATCGCGTCGGCAAGCTTGGCGTCGAGGCCGGCGAGCTTCAGCACCCAATTGGCCTTCTTGCGGACCATGTCGCGGATAAGCTGCTCGTTCGCGTCGAGCGCGCGCGCGGTCCAGCGGATCGCCGCCTCGAGCATCGGTACGTGCCGGTCCTCGTTGATCGCCGAGGCGAGTGCGTGGCCAAGCAGCGGCGAAACTTCCATCGAGCGCAGCCGCGTCGAGATCGCACCCTTGACGATGCCGCCCAGCCGCTCGTCGTCGAGGCTTTCGAAAATGTCGGCGATCAGGCGAGAAGCGCCGGCGCGGATCCGCGTTCCTTCGCCCGCCGGGGTCTGGAGGAAGCGGCCGGCGGCTCCCGCGATGTCGAGCCGCTGCATCCGGCGGGCGACGACCGAGGGGATCAGGAAATTCTCCCTGATGAAGCTCGCCAGCGCCTCGCCGATCCGGTCCTTGTTGCGCGGAATGATCGCGGTGTGCGGGATCGGCAGGCCGAGCGGGTGGCGGAACAGAGCGGTGACGGCGAACCAGTCGGCAAGTCCGCCGACCATCGCCGCTTCGGCGAAGGCCTTGACGTAGCCGAGCCAGGGATACGAGGGCTCGAACGCGCGCGCCGCCGCGAACACCGCCGCCATCACCACCAACAGGCCGGTGGCGACGACCTTCATCCCTTGCGCACCGGGCTGCGCTGGGTTGAAGCGGGACAGAGCGCCGTTGGTCATCGCCCTCATGCCGGCTCAATAGCCGACATCGGCGCTCGGTTCACTCCGCCGGGATGGCGTGGCCGGTCGCGTGCGCTTCGCTGCCGATGAGCTTGTGGAACAGCTTGCCGATGCGCGTTTCGAGCGAAATGGCCATCGAGAAATAGGACGGGACAAGGAGGAGCGTCAGGACGGTCGAGAAGATCAGGCCGCCGATCACCGTGATACCCATCGGCGCACGCCAGCTGCCGTCGCCGCTCAGCGACAGCGCGGTCGGCAACATGCCGGCGACCATCGCCACCGTGGTCATCACGATCGGCTGCGCGCGCTTGTGGCCCGCTTCCCAGATCGCCTCGTTCTTCGCCATCCCGTGATTCATCATCTCGACCGCGAAATCGACCAAAAGGATCGAATTCTTCGCGACGATCCCGAACAGCATCAGGATGCCGATCAGCACGAACAGCGAGATCGGCTGATTGGCGATATGCAGCGCGATGGCCGCACCGAGCGGAGCGAGTAACAGCGAACCCATGTTGACGAACGGTGCGAGGAAACGCCGGTAGAGCAGCACGAGCACCGCAAACACCAGCAGCACGCCCGAAAGCAGCGCGATCGCGAAGTTGAACAGCAGCTCCGACTGCCACTTCTGGTCGCCGAGGTTCATCTTCTGAACCCCCTGCGGCAGGTTCTTCACGGACGGCAGATTGTTGACTTTGGCCAAGACGTCGCCCTGGGCAACGCCCGGCGCTAGGTCGGCGCCAATCGATAGCCGCCGGAGCTGATTGGAGCGTTGGATCGTGGTCGGTCCCGAGCCGAAGCCGATTTCGGCCACGGATTTCAGCGGCACCGAGCCGCCGCCCGACGTCGGCACCGGCAGGTTCTCGAGCGTCGAGATATCCCGTCGCGCATTCTCCGACAGCGAAACCTGGATCGGCACTTGGCGGTCGGACAGAGAGAATTTGGCGCTGTTCTGCTCGATGTCGCCCAAGGTCGCGATGCGGATCGTCTGACTGAGCGCGGCGGTCGTGACGCCGAGGTCGGCGGCGAGGTCGAAGCGGGGCTTGATCGTGATCTCGGGCTGCGCGAGCTGGCTCCCGACGCGCGGCGCGCGCAGGCCGGGTACGGTCGCCATCTCCTTGGCGATCTGGTTGGCGACCGCGGTCAGCTTCACCGGATCGTCGCCCCCGAGATAGAGCATGACGTCGCGCGAATCCGCATCCGGTCCGCCGCCGTTGCGCGTCTGGAAGCTGACCCGCGCGTCGGGGAACGCCGACAGGGTCGGCGCGAGCGCGCGCTCCCACTCAGAGCTCTTCATCTTGCGGGACTTCTTCAGAACGATGTTCACGTGGCCGTTGCCGACGTGGATATTCTCGAACACTCGCTCGACGTTGGGGTCGCGGATGAGGAGCGCGGCGACGCGATCGGTGGCAGCCTCGGTTTCCTTGAGCGTGCTGCCCGGCGCCAAGAGGATGTTGGCGCGGGAATAATCGCTGTTCGGCGGCGGGAAGAAGGACATCGACAAGGTGCCGAACAGCACGATGCTCAGCAGCAGGGTAGCGACGCCAGCCCAGACCATCGCTAGCCGATGGTCCTGCAAGCGCGCATTCCAGCGGGCGGCGACGATCTCGTGCCACTCGGCGAAGCCTCCGCCGAGCATGCTGACGATCATGCCGATCAGCTTCGCGGCGGCATATGCCACAGCCCCGCCCCCGGCGAGTGCAAGGATGAAGGTGATCGCACCGTTCCAGCCGAGCTTTCCGAGCATCATCATCGACGCGCCGGTCCCGGCCCCAAAGGCCGCCACGACGGCCAGCAACAGGAGCGTCCCAATCGCGTAATAACGAAGGTCGCGGGCGGGCCGTGGCAAGCGTCCAAGCAGCGCATGGGCCTTGGTCGTATCGAGGCTCCAGTTGAGAATCTTGAGGTAGATGTCCATCCACCGCCAGGCGGCGTGCGGCTGCACGCCGCGCGAGCGGAGGAAGTAAGCGGCGATCAGCGGGGTGATCATCCGGGCGACGAGCAAGCTCATCAGAACCGACACCACGACGGTGAAGCCGAACGCCTTGAAATATTGGCCGGCGATGCCTGGCATCAGCGCGACGGGCAGAAACACGGCGACGATCGCCATGGTGGTTGCAAGAACCGCAAGCCCGATTTCGTCGGCTGCGTCGAGCGCGGCTTGATAGGCCGACTTGCCCATTCGCATGTGCCGGACGATGTTTTCGATCTCGACGATCGCGTCATCGACGAGCACGCCCGCGACCAGGCCCATCGCCATCGTCGACATGAAATTGAGCGTAATTCCGAGCATGCTCATGAACCAGAAGGCAGGGATCGCCGACATCGGGATCGCCAGCGCGGAGATGGCGGTTGCACGGATATCGCGAAGGAATAGCAGGACGACGAAGACGGCAAGGACGGCGCCTTCGATCAGGCCCTCCATCGCCGAGCGATATTGCCCCTTCGTATAATCGACGGTGTTGAAAATCTCGGAGAAGTGGACCTTCGGATTTTCCTTCTCGAGCTTCTTCATCTCCTTCCACACGCCGTCATAGGCAGTGACTTCCGAAGAGCCCTTGGCGCGCTGGATCTGGAAGGTGACGACCTGCTGGCCGTTCATCTTGGCGATCGAGCGCTGCTCGGACGAGGAATCCTTGACCTGGCCAAGGTCGGCCAGCCGGACGAAGCGCCCTCCGGGCAGCGCGATCTGCGTTTGCGACAGCTCATAGGCGTCCTGCGCGTTGCCGAGCACGCGCACCGACTGCTCCGACCCCGCGATCTCGGCCCGGCCGCCTGGCGCATTGAGGTTGCTTTGCCGAAGCTGCTGGTTGACCTGGGCGGCAGTGATTCCCTGAGCCTGGAGCGCCGCGGGATCGAGGATCACGCGGATCGTGCGATCGACTCCGCCATTGCGCGAAACGGCCGCGACCCCTGGCAGCCCGAGCAACCGCTTGGCGACGTTATTGTCGACGTACCAGCTCAGCTGCTCGAGTGTCATGTCGGTGGTCTGCGCGCCGACCACCGCGATCGGCTCGCCCTCCGCATCGACGCGCGTGACCTGCGGCTCGAGGATGCCATCGGGAAGGTTGCTGCGAATCTGCGCGACCGCGTTGCGGACGTCGTTGACCGCGCGGTCGGTCGGCGTGCCGAGCTGGAACTGCACAAAGGTCGTGCTGTTGCCCTCGCTCACCGAACTGCTCATCTCGTCGACGCCGTTGACTCCGCGGATCGCGGATTCGACCCTTTGGGTAACCTGTGTCTCGAGCTCGTTGGGCGCGGCGCCGGGCTGCGACACTGACACGATCGCCGCCGGGAAATCGATGTCGGGAGCGTTGTTCACCTGCATCCGCGCGAACGCGATCAGCCCGGCGAGCGTGAGCCCGACGAACAGGACGATCGGGAACACCGGATTGCGGATGCACCACGACGAGATGTTGCGGAAGTTCATGGTCTAGCTGCTTTCAATGCTCGTCCACCGGTCAGTGTGTGGTCTCGCGACGCGCGTTGACCTTCTGGCCGGGGCTGAGGAACGGTCCGGCGGCCAGCACGACGGCCTCATTGCCCGACAGGCCGCCCGTAATGGTCACGCCGTTGTCGTTGACGCTGCCGATCTTGACGTCACGCCGCTCGATCTCATTCTTGGCGTTGACGATGTAGACGTAATTGCCGCGGTCGTCGCTCAGCACCGCGCTCTGCGGGAGCAGCGGCGCAGTGGTCGCGCCCGCCGTGATCCGCGCCTCGGCGAAACCGCCCGGGCGCATCGCAGTGCTGTACGGAATCGCGATTCGCACCTGCCCAAGCCGGGTTTGCGGATCGATCATCGGTGCGACCTGCCACACGGATCCGCGCACGTTCGTGCCAGATCCGATCGGTGTCACGTCGGCCGGCATGCCGGTGTGGACGAAGGCGAGGTCCTGCTGCGACAGCTGCGCGCGCATTTCCATCTGCCCGCCTTCCGCGAGATGGAACAAGGCGCCGGACCCGGGGCCGACGATCTGTCCGAGCTCGACGTTGCGCGACAGGACGAGCCCGCTGGTCGGGGCGATGACGTTGAGTTGGCCGATTTGGGCGCGGGTTGCGCCGAGCTGCGCCTGCGCGACCCGAACCTGCGCGTTTGCCGCATCGCGCTCAGCGCGTTTCGAGTCGATTTCCGCCTTGGAGACGAAGCCGCGGCCCTGAAGCGCCACGGCGCGATCGTAATTCGACTGCGCCAGCGCGGCATTTGCGCGGGCGGCCTCGACCTGCGCGGCGAGCTGCGCCGCCTGCTGAGCCTGGACCGAACGGTCGACGACGGCGAGCACCTGGCCCGCCCCAACCCAGCTTCCGGCATCCACCACGACTCGGACGACCCTGCCGCCCGCTCCGGCGATGCCGATCGGCTGGTCGCGCCGCGCGGCGAGCGGCCCGCTGGCCGTGACCACGCGCCCGACGTCGCTTCGTCCGGGGACGACGACGCTGACCGTGGGCACTTGCCCGGCGCCGCTCGCGGCCGCCTCCTTCGCCTGGTTGTCGCTAGCGCTGCGCCCAAGCACGGCGACCAGCACGAGAATCAGCAGCGCCGCCGCGATCGCACCGGCGATGATCAGCTGGCGCCGCCGCCGCGACGGGTCGACGATCACGAGCGTGTCGGAAGAGTGGATCGACGTTTCCCTATTCATGATGTCCATGCCCGTTTCGAATCTCGGATGCCCCAGTCGGCAGCTGTATTATAAGAATAAGGCACCTGGCGCAACAGAGGCTGTTCGCATTGTTGCCGCCACCCGGTTTCGACCAACGGTCGCAGCCAATTCGCAAAGTGCGCGTTGCACGGCTGAAATGAAGGCTGGTTGAACCAGCGTAACGAAGGACGCGCTGGCGTCGCAAACGGAAAAGGGCAAGCCAATGGAGCATTACGGGATCATCGGCTGGATCGTCATCGGTGGGTTGGCCGGGGCGATCGCCAAGTTGCTGATGCCGGGCCGCGACCCGGGGGGATGCATCATCACCGTGCTGCTCGGAATCGCCGGCGCGCTTCTCGCCGGCTGGATCGGTCATCAGGTCGGCTGGTACAAGGAAAACGAGGGCGCGGGCTTCGTCGCCGCGATCGTCGGCGCGTTCCTGCTTTTGCTAATCTACCGGCTCATCGCCGGGCGCCGCCGCCTCTAGGCCATTCAGCAAACAGCCATGGCCCCAGGGCAAGCGTTGGCGCCGTGGACCAACACTTGGGGAACAGCCATGAAGAATGCCCTTTTTGCTGCGTTGATGCTCGGCGCCGCGGCGATGCCGTCGGCAGCCGGCGCGCAGCAATCGACGATCAACCAGACGATCACCGGAACGCGCCTCGACATCAGCGCTACCGGCGATGTCGCGCGGGTGCCGGACCTTGCGACGATATCCGCCGGAGTGGTGTCGCGGGCCGCGACCGCGACTTCGGCAATCCAGCAGACCGCGGCCCGCATGGGGCGGGTCCGCGAAGCGCTGCGGCGGGCCGGAATCGCCGACCGCGATATCCAGACCAGCAACATCAGCCTCAATCCCGATTATGTTTACGCCAGCAACCAGCCGCCCAAGCTCAGCGGATATTCTGCATCCAACCAGCTGACGGTGCGGTTCCACGACATCGCCAGCACCGGCAAGATCCTCGATGCGCTGGTGGAACAGGGCGCTAACCAGATTAGCGGCCCGAACCTCTCGATCGAGCACCCCGAAGCGGCGCTCGATGAGGCGCGAGCCAAGGCCGTCGCTGTCGGCCGCGCGCGCGCTGATCTCTTTGCGCGGGCGGTCGGCATGCGTGTCGCGCGGATCGTGTCGATAAGCGAGAGCGGAGGCTATGCCCCGCCGCCCCCTATGCCGCCAATGGTGATGATGGCGGAACGGTCGCAGGCCGCCAGCAGCAAGATCGATCCGGGCGAGCAGAAGCTCCAGATCAGCGTGTCGATGACGTTCGAGCTGCAATAGCGTCGCCAGGCACGAAGAAGGCCGCGCAGGAGCTGCGCGGCCTTCATTGAAACAATGCGGTTCGATACGCCTTAGCGAACTGTCCCTCGACGGACGAGATTGACGATCGCAAGCAAGATCACCGCACCAATGAGCGAATAGAGAAACGTTTCGATTGTGATGCCATTGTTCATGTTTGCCCCGCCGCCGAACAACAGACCGGCGATCACGGCGCCAACGATTCCGACCACGACGTTGAGAATGATGCCCTGCTGGGCGTCGGTCCTCATGATGAGGCTCGCAAGCCAGCCGCAAATACCGCCGACGACCAGCCAGATGATAATACCCATCAGCCTTCCCTCCTGTTCTCGGCCGCCCTCAGGCATGGGCGGGCGTTCCGGCACCACAGACGCGTGGTGCCGGCCGGTTGTTCCGGATTCGGAAGGATCTGTCCAGAATTTGAGGTGCGGGTTCGCCTAAATACTTGATCTTTAAGCGGCCGTAACGACCTGCAAGGCACTGTTGGGCCTGCTCAATAGCGCTGTTGGCGCTCGTACTGGTCGCGATACTGCTTGAGTCGCGTAACTCGCAGGCCCGGCATTCCGCTGCGGTCGACCGCGCGTTGCCAGCTGGTGAATTCCTCGAGGCTCAGCGAGTAACGCTTACACGCATCGTCGACGCCGAGCAGTCCTCCGGCGACCGCGGCAACGACCTCGGCCTTGCGGCGCACGACCCAGCGCGTCGTGGCCGCAGGCGGCAACGACTCGAGCGTCAGCGGCTCTCCCAGGGGGCCGATGACCTGCGCCGGACGAATCTTCTGGTTCTCGAGCATTGTTCAGTCACACCTGCTTAATCATTGATACTGGCCCGTCTTTAATCTGCGGCCGTTGAAAATATTCTGAAGCGCGCTGGTTAATTTGCCGGTCAGTCGGCCTTACGCTCCTTTAACCCTGCCTCCCTTTCCGCGAAGGTCCCCCCGAGCAGTTTGACCGCTTCGCGCCACCCTTCGTCGCCGGAGAGGTAGCAAGCAATCGCATCCTCTCTTGACTGACCCTCGCGCTGCGCGGCATCGGCGAGCAAGGCAATGAGCTCGTCGAGGCCGAGCGGCTCCTGCGCCTTTGCGCGAAAGTCGCCCTCGTGACGCGCCAAGCCTGCCCTCCTCGTCCGCCTGTTCTCTCCTTCGTCTAGCGATGAGGAGTGAAATTCGGGTAAAGAGACTGGAAAGCACGTTTCAAATGCAGGTAGATTTCCAACTTGGCCGTCCCTTGGGCGATGCCCGGATCGTCGTTGCCATGTCGGGCGGGGTCGACAGCTCGGTCACGGCCGCGCTCGCCGCGCGGACCGGCGCCGAGGTCATCGGAGTTACGCTCCAACTCTACGATCATGGCGAGGCGGCGCGCCGCTCGGGCGCCTGCTGCGCGGGTCAGGACATTTACGACGCCCGGGCCGTCGCCGACCGCCTCGGCGTTGCTCACTACGTGCTCGATTACGAAGGCCGCTTCAGGGGCGGCGTAATCGATCGCTTCGTCGACGAATATGCGCGTGGGCGAACGCCCGTGCCTTGCGCGACCTGCAACCAGGGGGTGAAGTTCGTCGATCTCGTCGCGTTCGCGCGCGAGCTCGGCGCCGACTGCCTCGCCACCGGCCATTATGTCCGCCGCATCGTCAACGGTGACCGCATCGAGCTTCACAAGGGTGCCGACCCGCGCCGGGACCAGAGCTATTTCCTCTACGGAACGACGCGCGACCAGCTCGACTTCCTCCGCTTCCCGCTGGGCGGCCTGCCCAAGGACGAGGTCAGGCGGATCGCGGCGGAACTGGACCTCGAAGTCGCCGCAAAGCCGGACAGCCAGGACATCTGCTTCGTCCCCGACGGCGATTACGCCGCGCTGGTGAAGCGTTTGCGGCCCGAGACCGAGCTGCCTGGCGATATCGTCGACCTTCACGGACGGGTTCTGGGCCGCCACCGCGGAGTGGTCCATTTCACCGTGGGGCAGCGCCGCGGCATCGAGGTCGGCGGGCAGAAGGAGCCGCTCTACGTCATCCGCATTGAACCCGACGAGGCGCGGATCGTCGTCGGTCCCAGGCGCGCGCTCGCGGTCGACGCGATGCGCGTCGCCCAGTGGAATTGGCTCGGCGAGGACCAGCGCGACGTCAGCGTTAAAGTGCGCTCGCTCGCGCCCGCCGTGCCCGCGATCCGTGAAGACGATTGGGTCCGTTTCGCCCGGCCAGAGTACGGCGTGGCGCCGGGGCAGGCGGCGGTGCTGTACGATGGCGCGCGGCTGCTCGGCGGCGGGTGGATCGCCGAGACGGAGGCCAAAGCCGAGAGTCTCGCGGATGCCGCCGCCGCATAGCGCCGGCATCCTCCTATTTCGGCAGCGGGACGGTCCAACCGAGGTCCTGCTGATCAAGCCTGGCGGGCCGTTCTGGCGGAATAAGGATGCGGGAGCCTGGATGATCCCCAAGGGACTTGTTGAGCCGGGCGAGGCGCCGGCTGAAGCCGCGCTTCGCGAGTTCGCGGAAGAGACCGGCACCCAGCTGGCCTCGGTGCCGTTTCCTTTGGCTAAGGTGCGTCAAGCGGGCGGCAAGATCGTTGAGGCGTTCGCGGTCGAAGGAGATTTCGACGTGGGGACGCTCAAGTCGATCGACTTTGCCCTTGAATGGCCGCCGAAAAGCGGGCGGATCGAGCGCTTTCCCGAGGCCGAGGCGGCGCGCTGGATGACGCTGAGCGAAGCGCGCGTCATGATGCTTCCCAGCCAGCTGCCGCTACTCGACGCGCTCGAAGAGAAGCTGAAAGGATAGAAGAATGCTCGGATTGCTCGCACTCCTTGCCGCTCAGGCTGCAGCGCCGCCGATGGGTTGGAGCGGCGGGCCTCTTCCGGCGCCCAAACGCTCTTGGCCGACGCATGAGCAGGATGTCGTTCTCAGGGATTTCCGCTTCCACGACGGCGAGGCGCTTCCTGCACTGAAGATGCACGTAACGACCCTGGGCGCACCGCATCGCAATGCGTCCGGTCAGATCGACAATGCGGTGATGGTCCTTCACGGCACCGGCGGCACGGGCGAGCAGTTCCTCCAGCCGCAGTTCGCCGACGAGCTGTATGGCGTCGGGCAGCCGCTCGACATCCGCCGCTACTGGATCATCCTCCCCGACAACATTGGTCACGGCGGTTCGTCCAAACCCTCGGACGGGATGCGGATGCATTTCCCGAAATATGACTATGACGACATGGTCGCTGCGCAGCACCGGATGCTGACGGAACGGCTCGGGGTCACGCACCTGCGGCTGATCATGGGCACGTCGATGGGCTGCATGCACAGCTTCGTTTGGGGCGAGACCTATCCGGATTTTGCGAGCGCGCTGATGCCGCTCGCCTGCGAGCCGATCGAGATTGCAGGCCTCAACCGAATGTGGCGGCAGCTCGCGATCAACGGGATCGAAGCCGACCCGGCCTGGCAGGGCGGGAATTATACGACCGAACCCCTGACGGGGATGCGGGCCGCGGAGAACCTGCTGTTCGTCGCGGGCGCTGCGCCGCTCTACTACCAGGCGCACTACCCAACGCGCGAGGCGGCGAGCGCTTATGCGGAGCAGCGCGTTTCCGACGGCATCAAGCACTTCGACGCGAACGACCTCATCTACCAACTGGATTCGTCGCGGAACTATAATCCGTGGCCGAAGCTCGAGCGGATCACCGCGCCGCTCACCTGGATCAACTCGGCCGACGATTTCATCAACGCGCGCAACCTGCCGGTGCCGCCGGCGGCGCTGAAGCGCATGCCAAGCGCGCGCTTCCGGCTGATCCCCGAGAGCGCCGACACGCACGGGCACGGCACACACACCTGGGCGAAGTTCTGGAAAGCGGACCTTATCGCGCTTCTGGCGCGGTCGGAGCCACGTCGTACGCCGAGACATGGTTCACCGTGATCAGCCAGCGGCCGCCGACCTTGCGGAACAGCCGCGTGTTGACGCCTTCCGTCACCCGCGCTCCGCGCTCCAGCCGGTATTGGCCAACCAGCATTGCCGCGTCGCGCGCCAGCAGGTCGACCTTCATATTGTAGAAGTGCAAACGGCCGCGCCGTTCGCGTGAGCCGCCGTAGTCTCGAACGTAATGGTCGAGCGTGCCTTGCCACCCCTCCTGGAACTTGCCGCCCGATACGAACACGACGTCGGGGTCCTTGAAGCCGGCCATATAGCCGCGGAAGTCGCCGCGGTTCCACGCCGCTTCCATGCGCGAAATGGTGGTCAGGATCGCCGCGCGGTCGGACTTCGGGGACGCCTGCACTGCCGCGGCGACGAAACCCAGCGCCAGGGCAAGCAGCTTCACAGTTGGAACTGGCCGACGATCACCGTGTGGCAGTGCCCGCCGAGCACCGCGCGATCGCCTTCGAGCCGGCAATTGAGCACACCCGTCCGGGCGCTTGCCTGGAGGGCGGTGAACTCGCTGCGGCCGAGACGCTTGGTCCAATAAGGCACCAGCGCCGCGTGCGCCGATCCCGTCACCGGGTCCTCGTCGATCCCGAGATAGGGCACGAACACGCGGCTGACGACGTCGTGCCGCTCGCCGGGCGCGGTGACCACCGCCATGCGATGGATGCGCTTGAGCGCCGGGAAGTCGGGGGCAACGGCCCGCACCGCCTCCTCGTCGGCAAGGTGGATGATCGCCGCGTCGTTGTAGCCGTCGGCGAGCCACACGGGGCTGTCAGGCAGCCTCAGCGCGGCGCACAATTCCGGCTCGTGGACCTCGCTGAGGTTCGCCGCCCGCATGTTGAGCTCAAGCAGCTCGTCGCGGCGGCTCACCGTCATGAGGCCCGACTTGGTCGAGAACCGAACCGACACGCCGGTCATCAGGATGTGGCCGGCAGCGATCGTCGCGTGGCCGCACATCTCGACTTCGTCTGTCGGCGTGAACCATCGGAGCTCGAAATCGGCGTCGTCGCTCTCGCCCGGCACGGTGAACGCGGTCTCGCTGAGGTTATTCTCGGCGGCGATCGCCTGCATCACGGCATCGTCCAGCCACTTCTCGAGCGGCATCACCGCGGCCGGATTGCCGGTCAGCGGCTGGCCGGCGAAGGCGTCGACCTGGAAGAACGGGATGCTCGTCACCCCGACTGCTCCGTGATTTCCTGAGGCAGCAGGGTCTCCCGGTCGGTCTGCCCCTCGGGATCGACGTGGATCAGGATCTCGGTTCCAGGGAAGCGATCCTGCAAGTTCTCCTCGACCGCATCGAGTCGGTCATGGGCTTCCTGCACCGTCCAGTCCGCTGGCACCCAGACGTGGAACTGGACGAAGCGGAGCGTGCCGCTCTTTCGGGTCCTGAGGTCGTGCAAGCCCTCGAGTTCGGGATAGGAGCTCGCCGCGTCGAGGAAGGCCTGCCGCTCATCCTCGGGCCATTCGCGGTCCATCAGCTGCGCCACGGCTTCGCTTGACGCGCGAAACGCGCCCCACAACAGCCACAGAGCGATCGCGATGCCAAATAATGCGTCGGCGCCGGCGGTATGCAACGCCTGCTCGAGGACCAGGGCGACGATCACCGAGCCATTGAGCATGAGATCCGACTTGTAGTGGACGTTGTCGGTTTTGATCGCGACCGATCCGGTGCGCGCGATCACCCGGCGCTGATACCAGAGCAGGACGAAAGTGAGGGCGATTGCCAGCACCGAAACCGCGATTCCGTCGCCCATCGCGTGGGTCTGGGCGCCGTTGATCAGGCGCTCGGCGGCGCGGATCCCGATGCCGATCGCCGACACGGTGATCAGGACCACTTGCGCCAGCGCGACCAGCGCCTCGGCCTTGCCGTGACCGAAGCGGTGATCGAGGTCTGCCGGCATGGCGGCGATGCGCACCCCGACGAGCGTGGTCAGGCTGGCGATCACATCCAGTGCTGTATCGGCGAGCGAGCCGAGCATTGCCGTCGATCCGGTCCGGTAGGCAGCCCAGGTTTTAGCGACGAGCAGCACCACGGCCACGGTCACGCTGGCGAGCGCCGCGCGGGTCGAGTGAACCGAATGCTCGGCGGCGATCTTGGCCGTCGTCATGGGTTGAGCAGGCTTGCGGTCCAGCCGTCGGGACCGGCGGAGAACAGCCTCCTTTCATGCAATCGATGAGGTCGGTCGCTCCAGAATTCGATGCTCAGGGGCGCCACTCGATAGCCGACCCAGTGCGGCGGGCGCGGCACTTCTCCACCCTCGTACTTTGCCTTCGTCTCCTCGTATCTCTTCTCAAGCTCGGCTCGGCTCGACAGCATCGATGACTGGTTCGACGCCCAGGCCCCAAGCTGCGAATCTCGGCTGCGGCTGGCGAAATATGCGTCGGCTTCCTCAACCGAGACGAGCGTTGCCGGCCCCTCGATCCGCACCTGTCGGCGACGCGATTTCCAGTGGAAAAGCAGCGCTGCGTAAGGGTTGGCGGCGAGTTCCTCGCCCTTGCGGCTGCGTCGGTTGGTGTAGAAGACAAAGCCGTCTGGCCCATGACCTTTCAGAAGTACCATCCGAAGCGACGGTCGGCCCTCCGCATCCGCGGTCGCAAGCGCCATCGCTTCGGGATCGTTGGGCTCGCTTTCACGGGCTTCGGCGAACCATTGGTCGAACAGCTCAAAGGGGTCGGTCGCCATCTCGCCTGCGCCTTAGGCTTGGCCTGACGCGCACCGCAACCCATCTGGTCAGCGCTGAACGACTGCGGCATGGGAGCGAAATGGCACTCGACCTCTACCAACGCCTGGGCCTGAAGCGCGGCGCCAGCGAGGCGGAGATCAAGAAGGCGTACCGAAGTCTCGCCAAGCAGCTCCACCCCGACCGCAACAAGGACAATCCCAAGGCAGCCGAGCGCTTCTCGCAGATCACCGCGGCCTATGATTTGCTGTCCGACAAGGACAAGCGCGCGCGCTACGACCGCGGCGAGATCGACGAAGAGGGCAATCCCAAAATGCCGTTCGGCGGCGGCTTCGGCGGCTATTCGGCGGGTCCGGGCGGACCGCAGCCGGGCGCCGGGTTCGAGAATGTCAATTTCGGGCGCGGGGACTCGGCCGACCTCAGCGACCTGTTCGAGGGGCTGTTCGGCGGCGCGACCGGCGGCCGCTCCGCCGGCGGCGGGCCGTTCAGCGGTTTCCGCCAGCGCGCCCGCGCGCCGCAGAAGGGCGCCGACATCGCCTACCGGCTCAAGATCCCGTTCGAGGATGCCGTCGCGCTGAAGCCCCAGCGGATCACGCTCGGCGACGGCAAGACGATCGACCTCAAGCTCCCGCCGGGCCTCGAGGACGGCACGCGGATCCGTCTTGCCGGCAAGGGCGAGGAGGGGCCGGGCGGCCGCGGCGACGCCATCGTCACGATCGAGATCGCGCCGCACCGTTTCTACACGCGCGACGGTAACAATATCCGCCTCGAGCTTCCGGTGACTCTCAAGGAAGCCGTGCTCGGTGCCAAGGTGAGGGTGCCGACGCCCGACGGACCCGTGATGCTGACCATCCCCAAAGGCACGACATCGGGCAAGGTGCTGCGCCTCAAGGGCCGCGGCTTCGCCGCCAAGGACGGCAAGCGCGGCGACCAGCTGGTTGCGGTCGAGATCGACGTTCCGGCGGATAATCCCGAGCTTCAGAAGTTCGTCGAGGACTGGACCGCGCCGGGCAACCCGCGAGCAAGCCTTGGCGTCTAACGGTAGCGCCGAATGAGGGACCATTCACCGCTTTCACCGGAGGAACGGCGCAAGCGGCTTGCGACCATGCGCGCGGCGTTCGGAACCGACGTCGAGGAGAAGCTCAAGCCCCGGCTCACCGCTTGGGAAGTGGTCAAGCGGGTCGCGATCGGCGTCTATAACGACGGCTTCATCCACGCCGGCAATCTCGCTTATTTGTCGATTGTCGCTTTGTTCCCTTTCTTCATCGTCGCCGCGGCTGTCGCCCATTTGTTCGGCCAGAGCCAGGACGCGATGCTGACCGTCACCAATGTGTTGCGCCGGCTGCCGCCCGACGTCGCCGCGACGCTGCGCGAGCCGGTCCAGGAAGTCCTGACGGTACGCACCGGCAATTTGCTGTGGCTCGGCGCGATCGTCGGGCTGTGGACCGCGACCAGTTTCATCGAAACCATCCGCGACATCCTCCGTCGCGCTTATGGCGTGAAATTCTGCGCCCCGTTCTGGGAGTATCGCCTCGGCTCGTTGCTGATGATCCTCGGCGCGGTCGTGCTGCTGATGCTTGCGTTCACGGCGAGCGCTGCGCTGACCCTCGCGCATCATCTGATCATCGAATGGTTCCCGCTCGCGCAGGGGATTGCGACGACACTCGGCCTCTATCGGCTGGTCCCGGCGGTGACCCTGTTCTTCACCTTCTACGTGATCTTCTTCCTCCTGACGCCCTCGCGCTACCGCAAGCTGGGCTGCAGGAAATGGCCGGGAGCGTTGCTCATCACTGCGTGGTGGTTGGTGACGGTCGAGATCCTGCCGAACGTCCTGTCGCTGTTCGGCGGCTACAGCCGCACCTACGGCAGCCTTGGCGGCGTGATGGTTACGCTGATTTTCTTCTTCGTCGTCGGCCTCGGCGTCGTCGTCGGCGCCGAGCTCAACGCGGCGCTGGCGGAAAGCGGCGCCACCGCGCTAAAGGGCGAGGTCTATACCGGGCCTTACAGCGACCAGCTCGAGGTCGAGGAACCGGAACCTGGTGAGGACGTCGAACCTGTGCTGCAAAGAGAGGGGCCGCAACTTTGACAGGACTGATGCAGGACAAGCGCGGCCTGATCATGGGCCTCGCCAACGACCGTTCGCTGGCGTGGGGGATCGCCCGCGCGCTTGGCCAGCAGGGCGCGGAGCTGGCCTTCTCCTACCAGGGCGAGGCGCTTGAGAAGCGCGTCCGCCCGCTCGCCGCCGAGCTTGGCTCGGAGATGCTGGTCGACTGCGACGTCTCCGACATGAAGGCGCTCGACAAGACGTTTGCTGGGCTGAAGGAACAGTGGGGCAAGCTCGACTTCGTCGTCCACGCGATCGGCTATTCCGACAAGAATGAGCTCCGGGGCAAGTTCGTCGATACGTCGATGGACAATTTCCTCATGACCATGAACATCTCGGTCTACAGCTTCGTCGCAGTGGCGCAGCGCGCGCGGGCGCTAATGAGCGCCGGCGGGTCGATGCTGACCCTGACTTATTACGGGGCCGAGAAGGTCATCCCGCACTACAATGTGATGGGCGTCGCCAAGTCGGCGCTGGAGACGAGCGTCAAATATCTTGCCGCGGACCTCGGGCCCGAGGGCATCCGCGTCAACGCCATTTCCGCCGGGCCGATCAAGACGCTGGCGGCGAGCGGGATCGGCGACTTCCGCTACATCATGAAGTGGAACGAATATAATTCGCCGCTCCGCCGCAACGTCACCATCGAGGATGTTGGGGGAGCGGGATTGTACCTGCTCAGCGACCTCGCATCAGGCGTCACCGGCGAGATCCACCATGTCGATGCCGGCTACAACGTCGTCGGCATGAAGGCCGAGGACGCGCCGGACATCTCCACCGTCTGATGGCCCAGGTCGCGCGCCACGTTCGCGTAACTGGCCGCGTGCAGGGGGTGTTCTTTCGCGCCTGGGCCCAGGGCGAGGCTCGTGAGCTGGGCGTCAGCGGCTGGATCCGCAACTGCCCCGAAAACGCGGTCGAAGCCCATCTCGAAGGCGAAGCGGATGACGTCGACCGAATGATCGAGCGGATGCGCCGCGGCCCCTCGAATGCTCAGGTCGAAGACGTCAGCGTCGAAGACGCGGCGCCCGAAGGCCTCGGCCGCTTCCAGCTGCGCCGCTAGCCCGCGAACGGATCGCGCACCAGAATCGTGTCGTCGCGCTCGGGCGAGGTGCTGACCAGCGCCACGGGACAGCGGATAAGCTCCTCGATCCGGCGGACATATTTGATCGCGCGCGCCGGCAGGTCGGCCCAGCTGCGCGCGCCGCGGGTCGATCCGGGCCAGCCCTCGATCTCATCGTAGACAGGCTCAACCCGCATCTGGTCTGCGGCGTGCGGCGGCAGATAGTCGAACCGCTCGCCGCCGATGCGATAGCCGGTGCAGATCTTCACCGTTTCGAAGCCGTCGAGGACATCGAGCTTCGTGAGCGCGATTCCCGTCACGCCGCTTACCGCGACCGCCTGGCGTACCAGCACGGCGTCGAACCAGCCGCAGCGGCGCTTGCGCCCGGTGACGGTGCCGAACTCGTGGCCGCGCTCACCCAGCTTCTGACCGACGTCATTGTCCTGCTCGGTCGGGAAAGGGCCCGAGCCGACGCGCGTCGTGTACGCCTTGGCGATGCCGAGCACGAAGCCAGCGGCGCCAGGGCCCATGCCGCTGCCCGGCCCGGTCGTGCCGGCAACGGTATTGGATGAGGTGACGAACGGGTAGGTGCCGTGGTCGACATCGAGCAGCACGCCCTGCGCGCCTTCGAAAAGGATGCGCCGGCCGCGCTCCCGGGCCTCATCGAGATCGCGCCAGACAGGCTTCGCAAACTGCAGGACGAAATCGGCGATCTCGGCCAGGTCGTTCTTCAGCCGCTCACGGTCGACCGGCGGCTCGCCGAAGCCGGCGCGGAGCGCGTCATGGTGCGCGCATAGCCGGTCGAGCTGCGGCCCGAGCTCGCCGAGATGCGCGAGATCGCAAACCCGGATGGCGCGGCGCCCAACCTTGTCCTCGTAGGCGGGGCCGATGCCGCGCCTCGTGGTGCCGATCTTGCCGGCGCCGCTGGCGTCCTCGCGCAGGGCATCGAGATCGCGGTGGATGGGCAGGATCAGCGTGCAGGTCTCGGCGATCCGTAGCACGTCGGGCGTGACCTCGACGCCTTGCTCTCCGAGCCGTTTCACCTCGGCCTTAAGCGCCCACGGGTCGAGCACCACGCCATTGCCGATCACCGACGGTGTGCCGCGCACGATTCCGCTGGGGAGCAGCGAGAGCTTGTAGGTCTGATTGCCTACAACGAGCGTGTGGCCGGCGTTGTGTCCGCCCTGGAAGCGGACGACCATGTCGGCGCGGCTCGCCAGCCAGTCGACGATCTTGCCCTTGCCTTCGTCGCCCCACTGGGCGCCGATGACGGTGACGTTTCCCACCGGAATTCCTTAGTTTTGCGCGGCTCGCCGCTCCTAGGGCACGAAGCGGCGGGCCGTCTAGGCCGAACAAGCCCCGTTGAGCAAACGGAACAGAGCCGCCGCGTGCGCGTATTGCGATCCTGGAACGCGCCCCAAGCGCCGACTGGAGGAAAGCAACCACAGGGGAATTGAAATGAGAACCACGACCCTCTTGGCAGTCGCTCTGGGCGTCGGCGCGCTGGCCGCGTGCAATAAGAGCCCGACCGAGCAAGCCGCCGAAAACGTCGAATCCAACTACAGCAATGTCGCCGAGAATGTGGAGGCAGCCACTTCGAATGCAGCGGAGGCCATCGAGTCCAACGCTGGGAACGCCTCCTCCGAGGTCAAGGCAGCTGGCGAAAACACGGCCGCCGCGATCAAGAACGAAGGCAAGGAGAAAGCCAACGCGGTCCGCAACAGCGCGGGCACGACCAACAACACGCAGTAACTCAGTTTGGCTCGGGCTACGCGCAGAAGATGGGCCCGGTTCGAGGGCGCTCCGTTCGGGGCGCCCTTTTTCGTAGGCTAATCCGAGCCCCGAAAGGCCGCGTAGCTGCCATAGCTCGCCACTGCGAAGGGCACGAAATAAGTGAGGATGAGCTTCCACCAGACCGGCCAGTGGCC
This sequence comes from Sphingomonas sp., assembly GCF_045810705.1. Lineage (GTDB taxonomy): Bacteria > Pseudomonadota > Alphaproteobacteria > Sphingomonadales > Sphingomonadaceae > Sphingomicrobium. Next base: position 117,011 of record NZ_JBJMVI010000008.1, read on the forward strand.
CGAGATGATCTCCGGGCCCTGGTTGATGGCGTTGAGCGCGGTGCCGATGAGCAGTGCGACGACGAGTGAACGCCGGACCGACGACGCTGCGAAGGTGCGGATCAGGGCTTCGCGCCGCGCGATCATGTCAGAAACTTAATGGTACGACTTCGCGGACGCCGGGCAGTTCGTGCAACTGCTTGGCGACATCGGCCGTGATTGGATCGTCAACCGATACCAAAGCGACGGCCTCGCCCGCCTGCTTGCGGCGCCCCAGGCCAAAGGTCGCGATGTTGATCCGGTTCTCCCCGAGCCTTGTGCCGAGCGCGCCGATGAAGCCCGGCGCGTCGGTGTTGACGATGTAGATCATCTGGCCGGCAAGTTCGGCCTCGATGGGCACGCCGAAGATGTTGACGAGCCGCGGCGCGCGGTTGCCGAACAATGTGCCCTCGACGCGCTTTGGCCCATGTTCCGTCCCGACGGTCACCGCGACCAGCGTGTGATAATCGCTTTCGCCCTCGTTGCGGATTTCACGAACCGCGATGCCGCGCTCTTTCGCGAGATAGGGCGCGTTGACCATGTTCACCGTGTCGGACCAGCTGCGCATGACGCCGGCAAGCACCGCGCCGGTGATCGGCTTGATGTTGAGCTCGGCCGCGGCGCCTTCGACCTCGACGTCGATCGAGCGGATTTCATGCCCCGCGATCTGGCCGACCAGCCGGCCGAGCTTTTCGGCGAGACCCATATATGGGCGGAGCCGCGGTGCTTCCTCGGCCGATAGCGAGGGGACGTTGACGGCGTTCGTGATCCCGCCGAGCAGCAGATAGTCGCTCATCTGCTCGGCGATCTGGATCGCGACATTGACCTGCGCCTCGGTGGTCGAGGCGCCGAGGTGCGGCGTGCAGATCAGCCCGGGCGTCCCGAACAGCGCGTTTTCGTTGGCCGGCTCCTTGGCGAAGACGTCGAGCGCAGCACCGGCGACATGACCGCTTTCAAGCGCGTCTTTCAGGGCCGCCTCGTCGATCAGCCCACCGCGCGCGCAATTGACGATGCGCACGCCGGGCTTGGTCTTGGCCAGCGCTTCGCGGCTGAGGATGCCGCGCGTCTGGTCGGTTAGCGGCGTGTGCAAGGTGATGAAGTCGGCGCGATGAAGCAGCTCGTCCAATTCGGCCTTGTCGACGCCAAGTTCGACCGCGCGTTCGGGCGACAGGAACGGGTCGTAGGCGACGACCTTCATCTTGAGGCCGTGCGCGCGGTCGGCGACGATCGAGCCGATATTGCCGCAGCCGATCAGCCCGAGCGTCTTGCCTGCAAGCTCGACGCCCATGAAGCGATTCTTTTCCCACTTGCCGCTTTGGGTCGATTGGTCGGCCTGAGGGATTTCGCGGGCAAGCGCGAACAGCATCGCGATCGCATGCTCGGCGGTGGTGATCGAATTGCCGAACGGCGTGTTCATGACGACGATGCCGCGGGCCGAAGCGGCGGGCACGTCAATCGTGTCGACGCCAATGCCGGCGCGGCCGATCACCTTCAGACGCGGCAAAGCGGCGTCCATCGCGGCCGCATTGACCTTGGTCGAGCTGCGCACGGCAAGGCCGTCGTAGCCGCCGATGATCGCGGCGAGCTCGTCGGAGGACAGGCCGGGCTTGTCGTCGACCGTGATGCCGCGCTCGCGAAAAATCGCGGCGGCGCGCGGGTCCATCTTGTCGGCGATGAGCACTTTGACCTGGTCGCTCACGCCGTTGCCTCCCACGCCCAATCGAGCCATGGCCCGAGCGCCTCGATGTCCGCCGTGTCGACGGTCGCCCCGCACCAGACGCGAAGGCCAGGCGGAGCGTCGCGGTAAGCACCCACATCGTACGCGGCATCTTCCTGCTCGAGCAGCTTCACCACTGCCTTCTGCCGGGCCTTGTTGCCTTCGGGATCCGAGCGGTCGGCGAACTGCAGGCACACCGAGGTGTTGGAGCGGATCGCCGGCTTCTCCGCCAAATGTTCGATCCAGTCGGTCTGCTGTACCGAGCCATCGAGCGCTGCGGCGTTGGCGTCGGCACGCGCGATCAGCGCGTCGAGGCCGCCGATGCGTTCGGCCCAGCCGAGCGCAAACAGCCAGTCCTCGACGCACAGCATCGAGGGTGTGTTGATCGTCTCGCCCCTGAACACGCCGTCGATCAGCTTGCCGCCTTTGGTCAGCCGGAAGACCTTGGGCAGCGGACGCGGCGCGGGCTCGCGCTCGAGCCGCTCGACCGCGCGCGGGGACAGCACGAGCATCCCATGCGCCGCTTCGCCGCCGAGCGCCTTTTGCCAGCTGAAGGTGCCGACATCGACTTTCGCCCAGTCGATATCCTGAGCAAAGGCGGCTGAGGTAGCGTCGCAGATCGAAAGGCCGGTGCGCTCGTCCGCGATCCAGTCGGCATCGGGCACGCGGACGCCGCTGGTCGTCCCGTTCCAGGTGAAGACGATGTCGCTCGCCGGATCCACGTCGGTGAGGTCGCAGATCTCGCCATAGTCAGCAGTGCGGATTTGGGCGTCCAGCTTCAGCTGCTTGGCAACGTCCGTCACCCAGCCGGCCCCAAAGCTTTCCCAGGCGAGCATGGTCACCGGGCGAGCGCCGAGCAGCGACCAGATGGCCATCTCCATCGCGCCGGTGTCCGAGGCGGGCACGAGTCCGAGCTTGTAGTCGGTCGGCAGGCGCAGGAGCGCGTGGGTGCGTTCGATCGCTTCGCTCAGCTTGGCCTTGCCGACGCTTCCGCGGTGCGAGCGCCCGAGCGCCGACGTGCCGAGCGACTCCGGCGACCAGCCCGGCGGCTTGGCGCACGGGCCCGACGAGAAAAAGGGGCGCCGGGGTTTGGTTGTCGGTCGTGCGCGGCGCACGGCGGCGCCGGCATCGGCAGCTTCACTCATCTAACTCTCCTCTCAGAGAGCGCGCGCCGCGTTGGGACGGCGTGGCCCGGAGCCGTTTCTAGGGCCCAATGTGGCGCCCGCAAGGCAGTGCGAAAGAATCGCGCCCAATCGCTCGGAATCGGCGGATGCTGCGCTGCACAACAGCTTGAATTCCCTCGAATCCGTCCCGTTCGCCGATTGGAATCAACCGTTCACCGCGCCCACCGGACGATTCGTCCCGCCGGGTGGAACGAAAGGTTGAATTCATTAACGTTCCGAAAGCAGTGTTCCTGACGCCGGTGCGCGGTGGGCAATACGCGGGCGCGGCAAGGGGCTGGGGAGCTCCTTTACAATTTGGGACTCGGCGACGCGCTTCGGCGCGCGGGCCGTTTGGTGGAGCGGAAATCAAATGACGCAAGTATTGGCCGCAACGACGGGCCTGTTTCGCGATCGCGACCTGTTCGTCCATGACGGTTCCAAGCTCCGCCGCTTCCGTATTTCGGCATCGCTTCAGGCGGTGTTTTTTCTGGTCCTGCTCGGCGTGGTAGCCTGGGCGAGCTATGCGACTGCGCGTTTGATCGCCCGCCCCCACGCAGCTCCTGCAATCAGCCTTTCTGCCCTGACCGAAGCCCGCGCACGGATGATTGAGCAGCGGCAGGCCCTGATTGAGGCCGCGCTTGCCGGCCAGAAGATCGACCCGCGGTTGATCGCCGCTGCAGGGGCCGCCGGCCGTCTCGCCGCCGATGGTCCGCTGGCCCGGGTTGAGCAGCAGCAGTTCGAGCAGGCCGCGCTGGTCGCAAGAGCCCTCGACGTTCGCTACCAGGTCACCGCTGCGGAGCTGAAGCGGCTCGGCATTACCCCGGCCCGCGTCGGCAGCACCGCCGGCGTCGGTGGACCGTTCGAAAGCGCCGCGAATTCAACCTTCAAAAGTCTGTTCGACAGCTGGAAGAAGCTCGACCAGCTGCAGGACGGGATCATCGCGGTTCCTTCCGACAAGCCGGTCAAGACCAACGTCGAGTTCACCAGCGGCTTTGGCGTTCGCTCCGACCCGTTCCATGCCGGTGCTGCGTTCCATCCCGGCATCGACCTTGCGGGCTCTTATGGCACCCCGATCTATGCGACTGCCGATGGCACCGTGATTCACGCGGGTTGGAATTCGGGCGGCTACGGCAACCTCGTCGAAATCGACCATGGCCGCGGAATCTCGACGCGCTATGGCCATATGTCCGCAATTGTCGTGCACGAAGGCGACCATATCATCCGCGGCCAGCAAGTCGGCCGGATGGGGTCGACCGGGCGCTCGACCGGCAACCATCTCCACTACGAAGTCCGCATCGACGGCCGCGCGGTGAACCCGATCCCGTTCATGAGGTCGACCGATTACGTGCTCGCCATGCAGCGCCGCTCGGGCGCAGCGTCGATGGATGCAGTCGCGATCGGCGGACCGGTCGCCGGCCAGCGCTAAGGCGTTGCTTGCCGCTGAGCGCGACGCTTCCTATCTCGGATCTCGTGAGCGAGCCTGACATCATTCTTACGGCCAGTGCGGCCAAGCGGGTGGCGTCGATTGCCGCTCGCCAGTCCAAGCCTGCGATTCTGCGCCTTGCCGTAGACGGCGGCGGATGCGCCGGCTTCACCTACAAGTTCGATCTCGCCGACGCGGCTGAGGACGAGGATTCGGTCAGCCAAACCGACGGCGTGACGCTGGTCGTCGACCCGGCGAGCCTCGAACTGGTCAAGGGCTCGGCGGTCGATTTCGTCGAGGACCTCGGCGGCGCAGCCTTCCGCGTGACCAACCCCAACGCCCAATCCGGCTGCGGCTGCGGATCGAGCTTCTCGGTCTGACGCCGAGCCGCTAGGGCGAGCCGGATGAAGGTCGCCACCTACAATCTCAACGGTATCCGGGCGCGCCTGCCGCGCCTCATAGAATGGCTCGAGCGCGAGCAGCCGGACATCGTCTGCCTGCAGGAGCTCAAATGCGCCGATGAATCACTCCCGATCGCCGACATCGAGGCGACCGGCTACGGCGCCGTGTGGCACGGCCAGAAGGGCTTCAACGGCGTCGCGGTGCTGGCGAAGGGCGACGCACCCGAGCTGCGCCGCGTCGGCCTCCCGGGCGACCCCGACGACACCCATAGCCGCTACATCGAAGCGGAGGTCGGCGGGATGATCGTCGGCTCGCTCTATTTGCCCAACGGCAACCCCGTCGGCACCGAGAAGTTCGACTACAAACTGAAATGGATGGAGCGGCTGCGCGAGCAGGCGGCCGAGTTACTGGCGCAGGAGCGTCCTGCCGTGTTGTGCGGCGACTGGAACGTCGTGCCGGAGGACCGCGACGTCTTCTCGGTCCGCGCGACCCAGCACGACGCGGTGATGCAGCCCGAGGCCCGCCAGCTGTGGCGGCGGATCCTCCACCAGGGCTGGACCGACGCCCTGCGCGCACTGCACCCGAACGAGGAGAAGCTCTACACGTTCTGGGACTATACCGCCGGCTGCTGGCAGCGCGACCTCGGCTTCCGCCTCGACCACCTGCTGTGCTCGCCCGAGGCGGCCGATCGGCTACGCGGCGCCGGTGTCGACAAATGGGCACGGGGTGAGGAGAAGGCCTCGGACCACGCCCCGACCTGGATCGACCTGGCTTAGCCTTTCGCTGGTTCCGCGGGTTTCGGCGGTGGGATCAGCAAATGCTCGAACAAGACGTTCAGCCAGCGACCGCCGCGTCGCTGATAGAGCGAGGTCACCCACCCGCTGTTCGGAATGTGCTTGTCGCCGCATGCGAACTCCTGCGTTGCGCGATAGACCAGCATCCCGGCGTCGGGACCGAGCTGGCGGAAGGTGAAACTGCCGAGGTTGTAACTCGCAACGGAGCATTTGCGGTTGGCCACTCCATTGATCACATAGTCGCGATCCTGTGGGCCGTTCGGTCCATCGATCTCGACGTGATCGGTCGATAGATGCCGCTTCCAGAATGCCACGTCCTGGCCCTGCCAGGCTGCCCAACTTTGTTTCTCGCGGTCGATCAGCTGCGCTTCGATCGACGGTGGCTTGGCCCACGCGGTGGAACTCGCCAAGAAAAGCATGACGGTCGTCGCTGACGTGAAGCGCATCGTCGATCCCCTTTGCTGCTGCGAGGCAGACAACTTGCCGCGCACTTCCCGCGCGGCCAGCGCGTTTCGACCAGGAAACCCGGTTGTTCGACCAGACCGGCTGCTAGAGCGTCTTTTCGTAAATTCGGTGGCGGCGGGTTCCTTGGTGACGCAGGCTTTTTTGGGACCGACGCGCCGCGAATCACTTGATACATGCGTTCTCAACGCTGTAGGCGGCTTTGATGTCAGCTCATGGTCCGGACGGGTCGCGGGATCGCCGGATCGAGGATCCGAGCAACCGCTGGATCATACACCCCGCCGGGCGGCTCCTGCTGCCGTGGTTCGTCTCGCGCGGCATCTCCGCGAACGCAGTGTCGGTAGGCGGGCTATGCCTCGGAGCTCTTGCGGCGCTTGCGTACGCGAACTGGCGTCTGTGGCCGTTCGCATTCATTGGTTTGCTCCTATCCATCGCCTGGCTGATAGCCGACGGGTTGGACGGCATGATCGCCCGCGCAACCGGCAGCGCCAGCCCCGTCGGACGGTTTCTCGACGGGGTTTGCGACCACGGCGTCTTCATCCTGATCTACATCGCCCTGGCGGCATCGATCGGAACAGTGGAAGCATGGATTCTCGCCGTTTGCGCCGGGGTGCTCCATGCGCTGCAGTCCAATCTTTATGAAAGCGAGCGCACCCGCTTCCACCGTCGTCGGGCGGGCGTTGCCAACGCAAGGCCCCAGCCCAGCGCTAATGCACTCGTCGCGATGTATGACCGCGTTTCAGAAGTGGTGGAACGAATCGCGGTCCCATTTGACAAGGCGCTCGCTCGGGACTCCGATCCGGTGCAGCTCGGCGCGGCCTATGCCGATCAGGCAGCAAAGCCGTTGCGCCTGATGAGCTTGCTCAGCGCCAATGTCCGGGTCTATGCGATCTTCGTCGCCTGCCTGGCGCGGAATCCGATCCTTTTTTGGTGGTTCGAGGTCCTGCCGTTAACTGCGGTTCTGGTCCTCGGGCTTTCCTACCACCGCGTCGTGGAACGCCGCCTCATCCGCAATGCGGCTTTCGGGAACGGCTACATTCCGCGACACCGCACTGATATACGAAGGACGTGACGACTTAATGACGAGCATCAATATCGCGATCGTTGGCGTCGGAAACTGCGCCAGCTCCCTTGTTCAGGGCCTTACATATTATCGCCACGGGGCGAACGACACGGTCGGACTCATGCACTGGGATGTCGGCGGCTACCGCCCCAGCGACATCCACGTCGTCGCCGCCTGGGACGTGGACCGGCGCAAGGTCGGCAAGGATGTGGCCGAGGCGATCTTCGCTAAGCCGAACTGCACCGAAGTGTTTTGCGACGACGTTCGCGCGACCGGCGCAATCGTTCGCATGGGTCGGACGCTGGACGGCATCGCCGATCACATGGAAGACTATCCTGAAGACCGCACCTTCAAGCTCGCCGACGAAGCCGAGCCCGATCAGCCCGATGTCGTGCGCCTGCTCAAGGAATCGCGCGCTGACGTGCTGATCAACTACCTTCCGGTGGGTAGCCAGAAGGCGACCGAATTCTACGCCGAGTGCGCGCTTGAGGCCGGCGTCGCTTTTGTCAACTGCATCCCGGTGTTCATCGCGAGCGATCCCGCCTGGGCGCAGCGGTTCCGCGAGCGCGGGGTTCCGATCATCGGCGATGACATCAAGGCGCAGCTCGGTGCCACCATCGTCCATCGCGTGCTGACTGACCTCTTCGCCAAGCGCGGCGTCCGGCTGGAGCGGACTTATCAGCTCAATACGGGAGGCAACACCGACTTCCTCAACATGCTCAACCGCTCTCGCCTTGCCGCCAAGAAGGAGAGCAAGACCGAAGCCGTGCAGGCCGTCGCCGAGCGACGTCTGGAAGACGAGAACATCCACGTCGGCCCGTCCGACTATGTCGCGTGGCAGAACGATAACAAGATATGCTTCCTGCGTATGGAAGGCTCGATGTTCGGCGGAGTCCCGATGAACCTGGAAATGCGGCTGTCGGTCGAGGATTCGCCGAATAGCGCCGGCGTTGCGATTGACATGATCCGCTGCGCGAAGCTTGCGCTCGATCGCGGCCAGAGCGGGCCGATCAATGCCCCTGCCGCTTATTTCTGCAAGCACCCGCCCGAGCAGATGACCGACGATCTCGCGCAACACGCAGTCGAAGAATTCATCCTCAGCAAGTGAGATGATTTCCACCGCAATCCTGCTCGCCGCAGGGGAGGGCAGCCGCTTGCGATCTGCCGCCCCGCTCAAACCGCTGTGCGAGGTGGCGGGACGCTCGCTGCTTGCGCATGCGCTCCAGGGCTTGGCGGCGGCGGGCATGAAGCGGGCCGTGGTCGTCGTCGGTTATGGCGCCGATCAAGTCGCCGCGCACATCGCGGCGCGACCCTGGCCGCTCGCCGTCGAAACAGTACAAACCAAGGATTATCGCAGCCCGAACGGCACATCGGTCCTCGCCGCCGAGCCGCTGGTTGGGGCGGAAGAAGCGCTGCTCGCGATGTGCGACCATCTGGTGGACCCGGCCCTCTATCGCCTCGTCGCGGAGGCGGGAGCATCCACCGGCTCGCGGCTCGGCGTCGACCGCCGCATTGACAATGGCTGCGTCGACATCGACGACGTTACGCGGGTGCAGACCGTAAGCGATCGAATTGTCGCGATCGGCAAAGGCCTGGTTCCCTACGACTGTTTCGATACTGGGATATTTGCCATCGGGCCTGCCCTGTTCGCGGCGCTTGGCAGCCTGGAATCCCCGTCGCTGACGGAAGGGATGCGCGTTCTCGCGGGCGAGGGAATTGCGCTGACGGTCGACTGCGGCGACCTCATGTGGATCGACGTGGATGACCAGGCGGCACTGGAAAAAGCCGAGCGCTGGGTCACCGGTAGTTAGCGCGTCGAGCTACAGCGCCTTCTCGTAAATCCGATAGCGGTGGTTGACCGCCGCGCCGGGCAGCTGGGCGATCGACAGCATTCCCTTATTGTCCTCGAGGATCCAGCCGAACTCGCCGTGCGTCGCGCCGTACTTCTTTGTCGCGTCTCGGCGCGTATATTCGATCATCATGAAGGCGAGCTGGCTCGCCAGCCGGCTGTGATGGAGCTTCTTGGCGACGCCCATCAGCGGCACGCGCAACCGCCGCGTGCGCGGCTTGCGCAGGCGCCACAGCAGCTTGATGAAATTGAACGGGAACAGTTCCCCGTTGAGGTCCCTGATCAGTTCGTTGATGTCGGGGATGGTCAGCATGAAGGCGACCGGCTCGCCGTCGACTTCGGCGACGCGGACGAGCTCGTTGAAGATGATCGGCTTGAGCTTCTTGCCCGCATATTTGATCTCCGCCTCGGTCAGCGGGACATAGCCCCAGTTGCTTGACCAGGCGTCGTTGAGCAGGTTGAGGATCACGCGCGCCTCTTCGTCGAACCGCGATTTGTCGACCATGCGGATCCGGAGGTGGGGGTTGCGCTCGCCCATCGCGATCAGGCGGTCGATCTTGGGATCTTCCCAATGGGTGATGTCGAGCTCGTAGGTGAGGAGGTCTTTGGCCTTGTGATGGCCGGCCGCTTCGATCCACGCCTGATATTCGGGCCTGTGGTGCCCCATCATGGCGGTTGGCGGTTCGTCGAATCCCTCGATCTCCAACCCCGGCTCATCCCAGATGGACAGGCTGATGGGGCCGAGCGCGCGGGTCATGCCCTGGGCGCGGAGCCACTGCTCCGCAGTCGCGATCAGCACTGCGGCAGCTTCGCCATCGAGTACCTCGAACATTCCCCATTGGCCGGTGCCCTGGCCCATGTGCTGCTGGACCAGCTCGTCGACCTGCGCGCTGATGCGCCCGACTACCTTGCCGCCCCGCTCGGCCAGCCAGAGCTGGGCGCGGGCATGCTCGAACCACGGGTTCTTGCCCGGCGTGATCAGGCCGTGGACCTCGTCCTTCAGCGGCGGCACCCATGCGGGGTCGTCCTTGTAGACTTCCCAGGCGAGATCGACGAAGGACTTCCTGTCCTTTTTCGTCTGGACGGGGCGGACGGTCAGGGGCGTACTGCTCATGCGGCGACGAGCTAGCGGCTGGACGCGCCAAGCGCCAGTTAAGCTTGAGACGCCCAAGTCCCGCCACTATCTCCTGCCAAACGAGGCTCTCACCAACGACCTATGACGAAGACAGCGACCCTTGAGCGCAAGCGCATCCCCACGGCTGAACTTCAGCCGGCGACGGCGCGCGGCAAGGACGATGCGGCGATGCTCAAGGCCGCGGCAAACCTGACGCGCGACCTCAACGCCCCGAGCTCGGCGATTTACTGGGCCGACATGCTCGGGTCGGCATTGCTCGGCTATGCCGCGTTGTTCGGGGCGGTGGCGGTCCAGCCAACCTGGCTTGCAGCGGGGTGTGGTCTAGTCGCCGTCCTCGCGCTCTACCGCGCGGGCTCGTTCATCCATGAGCTGACCCACATCAAGAAAGGCGCGGTCAGGGGTTTTCGCTTTACCTGGAACCTGATCATCGGCGTGCCGCTGATGGTGCCGAGCTTCATGTACGAAGGCGTCCACAACCAGCATCATGCGAAACGCTATTACGGGACGGTCGACGATCCCGAATATCTGCCGCTCGCGTTGATGAAGCCGTGGACGCTTCCCCTGTTCCTGATCGCCGCGGCGCTGGCGCCGATCGGCATGCTGATCCGCTTCGGCATTCTTGCGCCGCTGTCGATGCTGTCGCCGAAGCTTCGGCGCGTCGTCGTCGGCCGGTACTCGGGACTCCAAATCAATCCGAAGTTCGTCCGGCCGAAGCCCGAGGACCAGTTCGCGCGCGACTGGGCGTGGCAGGAGACGGCGTGCAGCGTCTGGGCAATTGCGCTGATCGTTATGGTCGCGACCGGAGTCATCCCGTTGCGCGACTTCCTCATCTTCCTCGGTGTCGCTTCCGGAGTGATGTTCCTCAATCAGGTCCGCACGCTGGTCGCGCATTTGTGGGAGAATGGCGGCGAACCGATGAGCGTCACCGCCCAGTTCCTCGACAGCGTCAACGTACCGCCGCCGGCCACGCTGCCCGCGCTATGGGCGCCGGTGGGTTTGCGCTACCACGCGCTGCACCACTTGCTGCCGGGCGTGCCGTATCATAACCTCGGCGAGGCGCATCGGCGCCTCTGCCGCGGCCTCGATACCGGTTCGGTTTACCACGTTTCGACGCACCGCCATCTTTCTGCATTGGTCGCACGCCTGGCTGCGCAAACCTTGACGAACCGCCGCAAATCCGCTTGAGCGCTCGGCGTCCGGCGGGCTGAGCAGCTCGCCGTTGTCATTTGGGCTAAGCGCAGCCGCCCTAAAGAGCTGCGTGGCCGGGGTTACCTGATACGGACCCCTGACGAACGGAAGGACAAGACCCATGCGCCATCGCGTCGGCGGCCGTAAGCTTCAGCGCACCTCCAGCCACCGCGCGGCCCTGTTCCGCAACATGGCGGCCGCGCTGATCAAGCACGAGCAGATCACCACCACCACCGCCAAGGCGAAGGAGCTTCGCCCTTACGTCGAGAAGCTGGTGACGCTCGCCAAGCACGGCGGGCTCTCGAACCGCAGGCTCGCGCAGTCGCGGCTGATGGATGACGCGCAGCTCAACAAATTGTTTGATGTGATAGCGCCGCGCTACGCGAACCGCGATGGCGGCTACATCCGCGTCATCAAGGCCGGCATCCGAATCTCCGACGCCTCGCCCATCGCCGTGATCGAGTTCGTCGACCGCGACGTTTCCGCCAAGGGGCAGGACTCGGGCCCGGTGATGAATGAGGAACAGTTCGAGGCAGCCTAAGCCATTGGCTGTCAGGTGAAATTCAGGGCGCGGCCGCTAGCAGGTGGCCGCGTCTTTTTGTTTTTGGGGAGGGAGTCCATGCGCCGCAATGTTCTGGCCGTCGTCTTGCTGTCGAGTGTGTCGCTGATGAACCTGCCAATGAGCGCGCGCGCTCAGGCGGCTCAAGCCGCCGCTGCGATTAGCTATCCCCAAGCCCGCCGCGTCGACCTCGTCGAGGCACAATTCGGCGTGCCCGTCGCTGACCCTTATCGCTGGCTCGAGAACGATGTCCGCAACGATCCGGAAGTGAGGACTTGGGTCGATGCCGAGAACCAGGTGACCGAGGGCTTCCTGAAGACGCTCCCGCTGCGCGATTGGTTCAAGCAGCGCATGACCGCGCTCTACAATTACGAGCGCTTCGGCGTCCCGGACAAAAAGGGCGCCCGCTACTTCTACACGCGCAACACGGGCCTTCAGAACCAGTCCGTGCTGTATGTGCGCGAAGGCCTGAACGGTCAGCCGCGCGAGCTGATCGACCCCAACGGTTGGTCGAAGGACGGCGCGACGGCGCTCGCCGAATGGACCCCGAGCGAAGACGGCAAGCTGCTGGCTTATGCGATCCAGGACGGCGGCACCGACTGGCGCACCGTCAAGCTGATGGACGTCGCGACGGGCAAGATCCTTCCCGACGAGCTCAAGTGGCTCAAATATGGCGGCAACGTCAGCTGGGCGAAGGACGGCCGCGGCTTCTATTATTCGCGCTACCCGGCGCCAGCGGCCAAGGCGACGTTCCAGAACGCGACGCTCAACCACAAGGTCTATTTCCATCGTCTGGGTACCAAGCAGGCGGCCGACCGGCTGGTCTATGCGACGCCGGCCAATCCCAAGCTCAGCCACTACGCGCAAGTCAGCGACGACGGTCATTGGCTGGTGATCTCGACGAGTCTCGCCGGCGACGAAAATGACGTCCACGTCATCGATCTTCGCAAGCCCGGCTCGCGTCCGGTGGCGCTGTTCACCGGTCTTAAGAACCAGTGGAATTACGCCGGCAACGAAGGCAGCCGGTTCTTCTTCTCGACCGACAAGGGCGCGCCGCTGAAGCAGGTCGTCGCGCTCGACGTTGGCCGGGCGGGCGCTACGCCGTCCCCCGTCATTCCCGAAGCGAAGGAGGCGCTCGATGGCGTCAACCTGATCGGCGGCAAGCTGATTGCCGCCTACCTCGTCGATGCAAAGAACGAAGTGCGCGTGTACGGCGTCGACGGCCACCGGCTCTCGACCATCGCGCTTCCGGGCATCGGCTCGGTTTCCGGTTTCAACGGCAAGGACTCCGATCCCGAGACCTTCTTCGCCTTCACCAGCTTCAATCGGCCGACGACCATTTACCGCTATGACGCGGCGAGCGGCCGCGCGACGGAGTGGGCCGCGCCCAAGCTGACCTTCGATCCCGACACGATCACGGTCGAGCAAAGGTTCTATACTTCGAAGGACGGCACCCGCGTCCCGATGTTCGTGGTGCGCAAGAAGGGCACGAGCGGCCCCGCACCGACGATGCTGTACGGCTATGGCGGGTTCAACATCTCGCTGACGCCAAGCTTCAGCGCCGCGAATATCGCCTGGGTCGAGCACGGCGGCGTCTATGCGGCAGCGAACCTTCGCGGTGGTGCGGAGTATGGCAACGCCTGGCACGATGCTGGGCGCCTCGCGCACAAGCAGAACGTGTTCGACGACTTCATTGCAGCGGGCGAATATCTGAAGGCCAGCGGCATCGCCGCGCCGCATGGGCTTTCGGCGATCGGACGTTCGAATGGCGGCCTGCTGGTCGGCGCGGTGACCAACCAGCGCCCAGATTTGTTCGACGCCGTCAGCCCTGGCGTTGGGGTGATGGACATGTTGCGCTTCGATAAGTTCACCGCCGGGCGCTACTGGGTCGACGACTATGGCCATCCCGACCGGCAGGCCGATTTCAAGACACTGCTGACCTATTCGCCCTATCACAACATCAAGGGCGGCCGGGCCTATCCCCCGCTAATCGCGGTGACCGCCGATACCGACGACCGCGTCGTGCCTGGCCACACGTTCAAATATATGGCGAAGCTGCAGAGCTTGCCGGACGCCGGCGCGGCGCCGCACCTGGTGCGGATCGAAACCCGCGCCGGTCACGGCAGCGGCAAGCCGATCACCAAGATCATCGATGAATATTCGGACGTCTACGCGTTCCTCGGCCATTTCACCGGGCTCGAGCAGGCGCGCTGAACGACGCCGGCGATTCGTCGGACCCGAACCGCTCGCCGACTGACGGCTGAACCGCAGCAAACAAGCGGTTCAGGGCTGGTGCAACGCCGTGACCATAAATCCGAACTGGGCCGCCGTGCGTTTCACCGGCGGCTTGGGAACGAGGAAGTGCAGGGAGTTAGGGTCATGAGGGCAATCACGAAAATTCTGGCGGGCGGCATCGCGATTGCGGCCCTCGCCACTGCGGCGCCCGCAACGGCGCAATATTATCCGGGGTACGGCAATCCCGGCTACGGTTACGGTTATGGCGACCCGTACGGCGGCAATGCCATCGGGCAGGTGCTGAACCAGGTGCTCGGCGGCGGCTACGGCAATGGCTACGGCAATTATGGCGCGAACAGCCAGGTTGCGGTCAACCAGTGCGCGGCTGCCGTGCAGCAGCGCCTGAGCGGCGGCTATGGCTATAACGGCTACGGCTACAATGGGTATCAAAACGGCGGCGGCGCGCGGGTGCTCGGCATCAGCCGGGTCGAGCCGCGCGGCAACGGCGGATTGACCGTTCGCGGCGTCGCCAGCAGCGGCCGTTACGGATCGGCTTATGGCGGACAGGGGCAAGTCGACCTCACGTGGCGGTGCAAGGTCGATTACCGCGGCTTCGTCAGCGATGTGAACATCGACCGCGCGCAGATGAACTACGGCTCCAATTACGGCTACGCGCCCAATAACAATTATGATTATTCGCAGTACGGCTACCGCCGCTACTAAGCGCTGGTCATCAGCTATCGAACGGATGCGCCGGGGTCGAAAGACTCCGGCGCATTTCGTTTAGGCGTTGGCGGCAAGCTCGCGCGCGACTTCGGACATTTGCTCGGCGCAGGTCGCCCAGCCTTCGTCGAAGCCCATGGCGGCATGCGCGTCGCGGTCCTTCGCGTTCGCGTGGAGAACCGTCGCTGTGTAGCGCGTCTTGCCTCCGCCCGCGTCGGCGAAGGTGTGGATCGCGGTGAACGGGAAGCCGTTGCAGCCGTCGTCGGTGAACTCGTTGGGCCGGTAGCCGCCCTTCATGGTGCTCGACCAGACGATCCGCTCACCCGGCACGACTTCGAGCACGCAAGCGGTGCCGCTGTAATCGAAGCCGTCCGGCCCCGTCATGCGGGTATGAAATTTGCCGCCGGGCCGAAGCTCGATCTCGCATTCCGGCGTTTCGTAAGGCCGCGGCGCCCACCAACGCTTGATATGCTCGGGACTGGTCCATGCCTTCCACACCAGGTCTCGTGGCGCATCGAGAGTGCGTTCGAGCAGCAGGTCATTTCCGTCAGCCATTATCATCTCCGTTCGGTTTCAGTGCTTGCAGGTAATTCTCGAAGCGGTCGAGCTGCGCTTCCCATTCGGTGCGGCGCTTGACGATCCAGGATTCGGCGTCGGAAAGCGCTTGCGGCTCCAGGCGCACGGTCCGCACGCGGCCCTTCTTTTCCGACCTCGCCAACCCACTTTCCTCGAGGGCTTTGAGGTGCTGGAGGATCGCGGGAAGGCTGATGCTGAACGGCTTCGCCAGTTGCGACACCGAGGCCGGGCCGCGCGAAAGCTGCGCGAGCATTCCGCGGCGGACGGGGTCAGACAGCGCCTGGAAAGCCCGATCGAGTTGCGATGATTCGTTAACCATAAGCTTAAGTATTAGCTCGTCAGGGCGACGTCAAGACACTTAAGCATAGGCTTAACTTTACTCGCGGCGCGATGCTCCCTATCGGCCCGACATGACGGTCCAGCCCACCGAATCCATCCTGATTATCGACTTCGGGAGCCAGGTGACGCAGCTGATCGCGCGCCGCATCCGCGAGGCTGGCGTCTATTCGGAGATCGCGCCGTTCAATGCCGCGGAAGAGGCGTTCGACCGGCTCCAGCCCAAGGGCGTGATCTTGTCCGGCGGGCCGGCCTCGGTGACCGAAGCGGAAAGCCCGCGCGCACCGCAGGTCATGTTCGACAGCGGCGTGCCGCTGCTCGGCATCTGCTACGGCCAGCAGGCGCTTCACCAGCAGCTCGGCGGCAAGGTGGTCGCTTCCGACCAGCGCGAATTCGGCCGCGCGTTCATCGAGATCGTGTCGCCGTCGGCGTTGTTCGACGGCCTGTGGAACGTCGGCGAGAAGCACCAGGTTTGGATGAGCCACGGCGACCGCGTGGAAAGCCTCGCGCCGGAGTTCGAGGTGGTCGCGCGGTCGGAAGGCGCGCCCTTCGCGATCGCCACCAACGAACAGGCGAAGCGCTACAGCCTGATGTTCCACCCGGAAGTCGTCCACACGCCCGATGGCGGCAAATTGCTCGCCAATTTCGTGCGGCACGTGTGCGGCTGCGCCGGCGACTGGACCATGGCGAGCTTCAAGGACGGGAAGATTGCCGAGATCCGCGGGCAGGTCGGCAAGGGGAAGGTGATCTGCGGCCTGTCGGGCGGGGTCGACAGCGCGGTCGCGGCGGTGCTGATCCACGAGGCGATCGGCGAGCAGCTGACCTGCGTGTTCGTCGACCATGGGCTGATGCGCCAGGGCGAAGCCGAGCAGGTCGTCTCGCTGTTCCGCAACAGCTACAACATCCCGCTGGTCCACGTTGATGCGAGCGCCGACTTCCTAGCCGGTCTCGAAGGCGTCACCGACCCCGAAGCCAAGCGCAAATTCATCGGCGCCGAGTTCATCAACGTGTTCGAAGCCGAGGCGAAGAAGATCGGCGGCGCCGACTTCCTCGCCCAGGGGACGCTCTACCCAGACGTGATCGAGAGCGTCAGTTTCACCGGCGGGCCATCGGTGACGATCAAGAGCCACCACAACGTCGGCGGATTGCCCGAGCGCATGAACATGAAGCTGGTCGAGCCGCTGCGGGAGCTGTTCAAGGACGAGGTGCGCGAGCTCGGCCGCGAGCTGGGCTTGCCCGAGGCGTTCGTCCAGCGGCACCCGTTTCCGGGTCCCGGTCTCGCGATCCGCATCCCCGGCGAGGTCACCCGCGAGAAGTGCGACATCCTGCGCAAGGCCGACACCGTCTACCTCGAGGAGATCCGCAACGCCGGCCTCTACGATGCGATCTGGCAGGCGTTCGCGGTGCTGCTGCCGGTGCGCACCGTTGGCGTGATGGGCGACTACCGAACCTACGATTTTGTCTGCGGCCTGCGCGCGGTCACCAGCGTGGATGGCATGACGGCCGACGTTTATCCGTTCGACGCCGCCTTCCTCAGCCGCGTCGCGACCCGCATCGTCAACGAGGTCAACGGCATCAACCGCGTGGTCTACGATTATACGTCGAAGCCGCCCGGCACGATCGAGTGGGAGTGACACCCTGACGCATCGCTCGCGCATCAACGGCATCCTGATCGACTGCAAGGTCGACGACATCGGCGCCGCCGCGCGGTTCTGGGCCGAGGCGCTCGGCCGCCCAGTCAACCCGGATCATCCCGGCACGCGCGGCGATTACGTGATGCTCGCGGACCGGCCGGACCAGATCAGCGTCCAGGTTCAGCGCGTTGACCACGAAAGTCGAATTCACCTCGACATCGAGACCGATGATATCCCTGCCGAGGTCGCGCGCCTGGAAAGGCTCGGCGCGACGGTCGACACTCGGATGGAGCGTTGGGTCGTGATGCGCGCCCCGAGCGGGCAGCGCTTTTGCGTCGTACGCGTGCAACGCGAGGGATTCGCCGGCAACGCCAATAGCTGGCCGGACCCGATAGCCTCTTAGGAATTGGGCTCAGCGCTGATGAGCGGCCGATTTTCGCCGCTTAACAGCAACTTGCCGTTAACGCTGGCTTGACTCCGCGCCACTATTCTTGCTGTTCGGACGCGACTGGCGAGCGAGGGCGAAGTGAACAAGTACAAATGGTTTCCTGCGATCGTGGCTGCGGCGTTGGCCGGGTGCCAGACCGGACCGGCCTCCATGCGCGCGGCGAGCAGCGTGGCCGCGCCGGCGTCGACCGGAATTCCCTACCACTGGACCGTCGGCAACGCGCCGCAGGCGCATAAGGACATGGTCGCGGAATTTGGCAGGGTCGGCCTCAAGCCGGGCGAATATCTGTGGGCAGCAGCAGTTCCGAAGGACGGCGACCCGCGCATCGTCGTCGATCTGCTGACTCAGATGGCCTACGTCTATCGCGGCGAAAAACTCCTCGGCGCATCGAGCATGTCGAGCGCCAAGACCGGGCACATCACGCCCTTCGGCTATTGGACGATCCTCGAGAAGCGGCCCTTCTATCGCTCCAAGAAATACGACAACGCCCCGATGCCATTCATGCAGCGGATCGACGATTACGGCATCGCCTTCCACGGCGGCGTGAACCCCGGCTATCCGGCGAGCCACGGCTGCATGCGCCTGCCGATGAAGTTCGCCCAGAAGCTCTACGGCGTGACCAGGATCGGCACCAAGGTCGTCATCGAGGGCTAGCGGCGCTCGCGAACTCAGTTCGTTCCGAGCGTCGCGGAATCCATCGGGTCGACGTTCGGTTCTGCATTATCCGTCGCCTCGTTTATCAGTTCGAGGGTTCCGCTTGGATCGTGCGACTGACCGGTCTGCGTCATTCCGGTGATCAGCGGTCCGGGATTGTTCCCGCGGCGCAGGCTCCGCCATGTGTCGAAATCCTGATGGAACTGCTGCTCGCGCTCGCGGCAATAATCGGCATAATCGCGGTCGAGTGCCTCGATCTGGCGGTCGCGCCAGCTCCGGTAATGATCGTCCTGGCGGCTTCGGAAGGTGGGCGGCGAACGGCCCCGGTCGGTCGACCCGCCAAATCCGCCTTGCTCGCGTCCGCTGCGGCTATAATCGCCCTGGAAACCGCCATATCCGTGTTCGCGGCCGTAATGGCTCGGCGCTTGATCGCGCGAGCGGAAGGCATCGCGGTCGCCGAGCATGAAGTTCCGGTCACCGTCACTGTCGCGCCGATTGTCGCGGTCGTCGCCGAGGTCCGAGCCCTCGTCATATTCACGAAGATAGCCGTGTTGTGCCATTGCCATGTCTCCCTGGCATTGAATTTCGTCGGGGCACGTCCGCCCGGCAATAGAACGAACGAGCGGGATGGGAGATGCGTTAATTGTCGCTTGTCGCGGGCATTGGTCGCACCGCCGGCTCAGTCGCCTCGTGCGTGCGGCTAGAGTGAACCGGAAGCGTCAGGGTGGTTAGAAGGCCCGGTGTGTTATCGGCCAGCGTCAGCTGACCGTTGTGGAGGTGAGCGATCGATTCGGCGAGGGCCAGGCCGAGGCCCGCGCCTTCGTCCGAGCGGCTGGTGTCGAGGCGGCCGAAACGGCGGCGCGCCTCGTCGCGGCGGTCGGCGGGAATGCCGGGGCCGCGGTCGGCCACTTCGACGCGGATGTTGCGCTCGTTGGGCTCGACCCTGACCCGGATCTCTCCGCCGGAGGTGCCGTAACGAATCGCATTCTCGAGGAGGTTGCTGATCGCCTGCGCGAGCAGCTGCCGGTGGCCGTACAGCGGCACAGGCCAGGCGGGACGGTCGTAGATGAGGGTTGCACCGCGTTCGTCGGCGAGGGGCTCGTACATTTCCACCAGCTCCGCCGCCAGTTCGCCGACGTCGAACCAGGCGAACTGCTTGCGCCCCGTCAGCGCTTCGGAGCGG
Source organism: Sphingomonas sp. (assembly GCF_045810705.1). GTDB lineage: Bacteria > Pseudomonadota > Alphaproteobacteria > Sphingomonadales > Sphingomonadaceae > Sphingomicrobium. Next base: position 136,573 of record NZ_JBJMVI010000008.1, read on the forward strand.
CTGATTTCGAGGACGGTTGTCAGGATACGCATCAACGAGTCCGCCTGGCGGATGACACTCCCGAAGAGTTCCTCCTGTTCCACCGGATCGCTCGCCTCGGCGGCCGCATGGGCAGCCGAGCGAAGCCTGCTGACCGGCGAGCGCAGATCGTGGGCGAGGCTGTCGGTGAGGAGCCGAAGCTCTTCCATCAACGTACTGATCCGATCCAGCATCGCGTTGATCTGCCGGCCGAGGCGGTCGAACGCATCGTCGGCGCGGGAGACGGGAACGCGCTGCGAGAGGTCGCGTCCGCTGATCCGGTCGGCGACGCGGGCAATCTCGCCGATCCGCTGTCCGACATAATGGGCGAGGATCAGGCCGCAGAGCAGCCCCAGCAAGCCCGCGACCATGAGCGCGATGAGCAGTGAACCTTCCAGCGTGTCGCGGATCGCGAGGCCTTCGCCGGCGATCCGGCCGCTGACCAGCCATTGACCGGTCGGCAGCCGGTGGATGACGAGCGCAGCCTCGCGCGGCGTCGTCTGGCCACGCAGTCGAATCAGCGCGTTATGATAGCCCTCGTGCAACGGCAGGACGCTCGCCGGAAGCGTCTCGAGGTTGCCCGTGATTTCGCGGCCGTCGCGGCCGAGCACCGCGACCGCGGTCTGCTGATCGGCATAGGTCATCGTGTCCTGGAGGGCGTCGTTAAGCGCCGGTCTGCCGCCCGACTGGTAAACGTCGGCAAGCACCTTGCCCTGCTCGATCACCTGTTGGTGGAGGGTCGCGGCCGCTTCGTCATGCGTGCGGTAATAGATGAACCCGATGACCGCGAGGTTGGACATCAGGGCGAGCAGCCCCGCCAGCAGGGCGATGCGGAACGTGGTCGACACGAGAGCGACCTTAGCGGTTCAGGCGGCGAGCATGTAGCCCGCGCCTCTCACGGTGTGCAGCAGGGGCTTCTCGAACCCCTCGTCGAGCTTGCGCCGCAAGCGGCTGACATGGACGTCGATGACGTTGGTCCCGGGATCGAAATGATAGTCCCAGACCTGCTCGAGCAGCATCGTCCGAGTGACGACGCGGCCTTCGTTTCGGGCGAAATATTCAAGCAGCAGATACTCGCGCGGCTTGAGATCGAGCTTCTTCCCGGCGCGCCTCACGCTGCGCGACAGTGGGTCGATCTCGAGATCTCCGACCGTTAGCCGGTGGTCCGCCGGGTCCATCCGCGCTTCGCGCCGCCGCAGCAGCGCATTCACCCGCGCGAGCAGCTCGGCGAACGAAAAGGGCTTCACCAGATAATCGTCCGACCCATGCTCGAGGCCTTCGATGCGGTCGCCGACCGAAGCCAGCGCGGACAGGATCAGGACCGGCGTTTCGATGCGTGCGGCACGAAGCGCCTTGAGCACCGAAAGCCCGTCCAGCCCCGGCAACATGCGATCGAGGATGATGAGGTCGAAGCTGCCGTCGGTGGCGCGGAACAGGCCGTCCTGGCCGTTCGGGGCCTGCTCGACGCTATGCCCTTCCTGGCCGAGGCCCTTGGCGAGATAGGACGCGGTCTCGCGGTCGTCCTCGATCAGTAGGATCTTTCGGCCCATGCTCTCGTCATAACTCCGGATTGAACCCCCGGCAGTAACCGTACGGCGCCGCACGGGAGTCAGCTAGGCGGCGCCGTACGGTACGCCCGGTTCAGCTCTTCGTGGTCGTGGCTGCCTTCTTGGTCATCGACTTGTGCATCATTTTCTTCTTCGCATGATGCTTGGCGTGGTGCCGGTGATGACCGGCCGCTGCCTTCTCTTTGGCCTCCATCGACGGCGACTCCTTCGCCTCCTCGGCGGGAGTGCCTTCTTTGGCCGCAGGACGTGTCTTCATCGTCTTCGTGGACGTCTTGCTGCCGGTCGATGAGGTCGTGTTCGATGTCTGCGCAAATGCCGACGTCGCAAGCAACGCGACCCCGGCAAGCGACCCGATCAGTGCTTTCATGGCGTTCTCTCCTCTCCAAAGATGGCCAGCGCCGCCGCGCTAGACGCTCTTGGCTCACACGCCCGTGGCGTCGAGGTTAAATGCAGTTCATCGAGCTTTGCGCATGCTCGTGGCGCCGCTACGCTGGCGCGGCCATGATCGCCCAGAAGACCCGCTACGCGCTGCGCTCCCTGCTGTTCCTCGCCGAGGAGCAAAGCGGTGCGCCGGTCCAGCTCGGCCGCATCGCGGAGACGCAGCGGGTTCCCCCGAAATATCTCGAGCTGATCATGCTCGATTTGAAGAAGGCGGGCCTGGTCAAAAGCGCGCGCGGTCCCAAGGGCGGTTACAGGCTTGCCCGCAGCGCCGAGCTCATTTCGTTCGGTGAAGTCGTCCGCACGATGGAAGGACCGATTGCGCTCGTGTCCTGCGCGAGCGTCAACTTTTACGCTCCCTGCGGCGATTGCCAGGACGAGGCGACTTGCGCCATCCGCCGCGCGTTCGCGATCCTTCGCGACCAGAGCACGGCCGTGCTCGACTCGATCTCACTGGCCGAGGGCGCGGGCTGGGAAGAGCGGCTGAACGGCGGCAATTGAGACGGAAAGGCTTGGGCCGGCTGAGCTGATCGTCAACCGAGGATGCTGATGCGGCCCTCCGGCGATCCGCCACCTGAGGGAATGTCGACGGCGTGCGGGGTAGCGACCCGGTGGTGACTGACCGGCTGGGCCCTTGCGAGGCCGGCAAGCGGCAGCACGAGCAGCACTGCGAAAGCGAGGTCGCCAAAGTAGTGGCGATCGACCATTTGGGTCTCCAATCTTCTGTCCACGCCGGCTGACCGACGCACTTGCCCGCCTGACGTCCGAACAACAATGAAGGTTCCGGCTGTTACGGACGTGTAATGGCCCCACTGGCGGTGGTAACGCTCGACCGTTAGAAAGCCGCGCCATGTCGACCTTCACCATCGACACCTCGACCAGCCGCGCGACTCCATCGCCGGTTCCGGGAAAGCGGATGACCGCGCCGGCGATTCGCGCGAGGAAAGCTGAGGGAACGACCGAGCAGCCGATCGTCATGCTGACCGCTTACACGATGCGGATGGCGCAGCTGCTCGACCCGCATTGCGACATGCTTCTGGTCGGTGACAGCCTCGGCCAGGTCATTTACGGCCTGCCGTCGACCATCCCGGTGACGATGGAGATGATGTGCGCCCACGGTGCCGCTGTGGTGCGCGGCAGCTGGCACGCGCTGGTCGCGGTGGACATGCCGTTCGGCAGCTACGAGCAATCGCCGCAACAGGCGTTCGAATCCGCGGCCCGGATCATGAAGGAGACAGGTTGCGCAGCGGTCAAGCTCGAGGGCGGCGAAGTGATGGCGCCGACCATCGAGTTTCTCACGCACCGCGGAATCCCCGTGATCGGCCACGTCGGCCTGACTCCGCAGGCGGTCAACACGCTTGGCGGCTACGGCGCGCGAGGGCGAGAAAAGCGCGAGGCGGAAAAGATCCTCGGCGATGCCAAGGCGGTCGACGCGGCCGGCGCCTTCTGCATCGTCGTCGAGGGCGTGCTCGAGGGCGTCGCCAACGACATCACCGCGGCAGTGAGCGCGCCTGTGATCGGCATCGGCGCATCGGCGGACTGCGACGGCCAGGTGCTCGTGACCGACGACATGCTCGGCATGTTCGAGCGAACGCCGCGCTTCGTGAAGCGCTATGACGACCTCGCTTCCAGGATCGGCGAAGCCGCTGCGACATATGCCGAAGAAGTTCGCGCGCGCCGCTTTCCGACGGCCGATCAAACCTATCGTCCCAAGTAGCGTCCCCCTTTGCGTTTGGCGCGGCAGCCGCTAGACGATGCGACGCCAGCTTCCATTAATCCCGGGTGGGGAAGGGAACTGCCGGCGAATGGATCCCCGATCGAGCGGACTGAGGCACTTTGGCGCAACCCCCTGATGTTGGTGAGACCTTTGTTCGCGAGGTGGATGAGAATCTGCGTCGCGACCAGCTGCGCGACTTCGTCAAGGCCTACGGCAGTTGGCTGATTGCCGGGGTTGTGCTGTTCCTTGCCGCGAGCGGCGGCCTCATCTGGTGGAGGCAGCATCAGGTTCAGCGCCACGAAGCGCAGGTCGAGGAACTCGCCGCTATCTATAACGACATCGGCGCCGGCAACTCAGCACAGGCGCCGCAAAAGCTCGACCAATTGTCGAACGACGGCAGCAAGGCCGTGCGCGGCTCCGCTTTGTTCGCGCGGGCGGCGCTGGCGCTGCAGCAGAATGACACGAAGACGGCGATCGCGACGTACAAGACCATCGCCGGCGACAGCGGCCTTCCGCAACCTTACCGCGATGCCGCGCTCATCCGCGAAACGGCGCTGGAATTCGACCAGCTCCAGCCGCAGGAGCTGATTGCGCGGCTTCAACCGCTCGCCAAGCCCGGCGAACCGTGGTTCGGCAGCGCCGGCGAGATGACTGCGTTGGCGCTTGCCAAGCAGGGCAAGTCCGCGGAGGCGGGCCAGCTGTTCGCGGCGATCGCCAGGGACAAGGGCGTTCCCGGCACCATTCGCGAACGCGCCGTTCAGCTCGCCGGATCCTTCGGCGTCGATATCGGCGCCGCACTTCAGAGCCAGGCCCGATAGGACCAGAATGACAAGATCGAAGAGTTTTCGCGTCGCCTTGATGATTGCCGCAACATTCGCGGCGAGCGGCTGCGCCGTGCTGAAGAAGGGCAAGAAGAGCAACACGCCTGTCCTCGGCCAGCGCATTGCGGTGCTGACGGGCGAGAATGACGTGACGGTCGATCCGGCGACGGCGACGCTACCGATGAGCCTGCCGCAAGCGGTCGCAAACACCGAGTGGACGCAGTCCGGCGGCAATGCGAGCAAGTCGATGGGTCAGCTTGCGCTCGGCAATGCGCTTGCCAACGCATTCATGGTCCAGGCCGGCCGCGGCAGTTCGCTGACCGCGCGGCTTGCGGCTGCTCCGATCGTGGCGGGAGGCCGCGTCTACGTGACCGACACGCTCGGCACCGTCCGCGCCTTCGACGGGCGCAGCGGCGCGCAGGTCTGGGCGAGCCAGACGCCGACTGAAAGGGGCGGCGAGAAGTCGCTGTACGGCGGCGGCATCGCCTATGACCAGGGGCGCATCTACGCTACCAACGGGCTTGGCTACGTTGTCGCGCTCGACCAGCGCAATGGCGGCATCGTCTGGAAAGTGCGGCCCGGCGGACCGCTTCGCGGCGCCCCGACGGTCAGCAACGACGCCGTCTATGTGATGAGCCAGGACAACCAGATTTACTCGCTCAAGGAGAGCGACGGCTCGACCAATTGGTCGCAGGCGGCTTCGCTTGAGATCGCCGGCGTGTTCGGCTCGGCCTCGCCCGCCGTCGGCCAGGGGACGGTCGTCGCCGGCTTCTCGTCGGGCGAGCTCAACGCCTATCGTTACGAGAACGGGCGCGAAGTGTGGCAGGACGCGCTGCAGCGGACCAGCATCCGCACCAGCGTCTCGACCCTCAACGACATCGACGCCGACCCGGTTGTCGACAGCGGACAGGTGATCGCGGTCGGGCAAGGCGGGCGCATGGTCGCGCTCGACATCATCACCGGCCAGCGCCAGTGGGAGCTTAATCTCGCCGGGATCGCGACCCCGTGGCTCGCGGGCGACTGGATCTTCGTCGTGACCGACGAAGCCAAGCTGGTCTGCGTCGCACGGCAGAACGGGCACATCCGCTGGATCACCCAGCTTCCGCAGTTCCACAAGGCCAAGGCGAAGAAGGGCGAAATCGATTATTCGGGCCCGGTGCTCGCTGGCGGACGGCTGATCGTCACCGGTTCGAACGGCGCCCTGATCTACGTCGATCCCACGACCGGGGCGTTCCAGAGCCAGACCAGCATCGGTGCGGGGGTGAGCCTGCCGCCGGTCGTCGCCAACTCGACGCTCTACATTTACGACGACAGAGGCCGACTGCACGCTCTTCGCTAGCCCTCCCCCTGCGGGAGAGGGACTGCTATCGCCGCCACCATGCCGATCCCGACCGTCGCCATCGTCGGCCGACCGAACGTCGGCAAATCGACCCTGTTCAACCGGTTGGTCGGCAAGCGCCTGGCGCTGGTCGATGACCGTCCGGGCGTAACCCGCGACCGGCGCGAGGGCGAGGCGAAGCTTCTGGGTCTCGAATTCCGCGTGATCGACACCGCGGGCTTCGAGGACGAGGACCCCGCGAGCCTGCCCGGACGAATGCGCCAGCAGACCGAAGCGGCGGTGCGCGATGCCGACGCGGCCCTGTTCATGATCGACGCGCGCGAAGGACTAACCCCACTCGACGAGGAGATCGGCCGCTGGCTGCGCGCCGAATCGACGCCGGTGATCGTCGTCGCCAACAAGGCCGAGGCGCAGGCGGGGGAAAGCGGCACGCTCGACGCCTATCGCCTCGGTCTCGGCGACCCGGTCGCCATCAGCGCCGAGCATGGCGAAGGCATCGCCGACCTGTTCCAGGCGCTTCAGCCCTTGGTCGAGCGCGAAGCGGTCACCGACGAGGATGTGGCAGGGGAGGATGGCGACCCGATCCTCAAGCTCGCCATCGTCGGCCGGCCCAACGCCGGCAAGTCGACCCTCGTCAACCGGATGCTCGGGGAGGAGCGGATGATCACCGGCCCCGAAGCCGGCATCACGCGGGACTCGATCAGCCTCGAATGGGAATGGGAGGGACGAGCCGTCCGCCTCGTCGACACCGCCGGCTTGCGCAAGCGCGCGAAGGTTGACGATAGGCTCGAGCGTCTGTCCGCCGCCGATGCCAGGCGCGCGATCGACTATGCCGAAGTCGTGGTCCTGCTCCTCGACGCGACCCGGGGCCTGGAGTCGCAAGATCTCAAGATCGCCGCGCAAGTGATCGAGGAAGGCCGCGCGCTCGTGATTGCCCTCAATAAATGGGACGTGGCGGAGCATGCTTCGTCACTGTTCAACGGCGTCAAGGCCGCGCTGGCCGAGGGCCTGGCGCAGCTGAGGGACGTGCCGCTGCTCACCGTCTCGGCCAAGACGGGCAAGGGTATCGACATGATTCTCAAGGTCGCGTTCGACCTGCGGGAGGCGTGGAGCCGGCGCGTCCCGACCGGCGAACTCAACCGCTGGTTCGAAGCGGCGCTCGAGGCCAACCCTCCGCCCGCGCCCAAGGGACAGCGGATCAAGCTTCGCTACATCACCCAGGTCAAGAATCGCCCGCCGACCTTCGTCGTGTTCGGCAACCGGACCGACGAGATTCCGGAGAGCTACCGACGCTATTTGCTGAACGCGATGCGGCGCGACCTGAAGTTTGGTCCGGTGCCCGTTCGGCTCGACTTCCGCGGCCGGTCCAATCCGTTCGACCGGGGCCATCGCTAGGCGGCGCTAAGGAGAATTTTACCCTTTTCGACCTATCCCATGCGGTGAACCACCTGCCGGAGCATCCGGCGCAAAAGGAGCATGGGTTTGAGCGAAGCGGCTCCAGACGACGTCGATTGGGCGCACTTCGAGAAGAGCCGGACCGAACTCGGTCCCGCCTTCATCCGCATCCTCAGCTATTTCAAAGAGGATGGCGTCAAGTCGATCGCCCAGATCGAACAGGCGATGCGCGAGGAGAATACCGCCGCGCTGGTCCTACCGTCGCACACGCTGAAAGGCGAAGCCCGCCAGCTCGGCGCCGAGCCGATCGCCAAGATCGCCGAGCTGATTGAGACCACCGCGCGCTTCTGCGTCGAGAGCCGGCGCTTTCCCGACGAGCTCGTGCCCGAGGTGGTCGAATTGCGGGCGCTGTTCAACCGGACGGTCGAATCATTCGAAAAAGCGACCAACCCGTTGCTTAAGCGCGCCGCGCCGACGGGCTTCGGGCGCAAGGTCAGCAACCAGGGCTTCGGGCGCATTTGACGTCCTAGCGCGCGGACTTTCGCTTCATGAGCTTGAGTCCCGACCAGGTCGCGTCCACCGCACAGACCTTCACATCAACCAGTCCCATCGGCAGACATACGTCGCGGATTACGTCTTCGGTGATGTCCGTCGGGACTTTCGACGCTTTCTTCGGCCAACTGACCCAGATGAAACCGGAGGGTGCGAGCAGCGGCATGAGATGGTGAAGCTTTGATTCGAGGTCCGTTCGTCCTGCGACGAAGATGTGCGCCGCGTCGATCGGAGCTGCCGCCGCGCCGATCAGTTGAAGCTGCAGCCCTTCGCTCGCGATCTCCTCGCGCACGCCGTCCAGCATTCCATCCCACCACACCCGCATGCCGTCTTTCAGCGACAGCTTCCGCGCGAGCGGCGTTCCCGAATAGCCGGCGGTCATCGCTCGCGCGGCTTCACGTAACGCGCCGCGATATAGGACATCGGCAAGCCGACCAGGACGATATGCGCAAACAGTTGCGTGGCGACCGACAGCGCCTTGGGCGGCAGTGGAGTCCCGAAGCGCAGCGGCACCACCAGCCAGTTCATCACGAAATAGGTCAGCACGCCGTAGGCAAGACCAGTGCGCAACGGCGTGTCGGCGAGTTGCGGGCGCGCACGAACGATGAGCACGAGCACGGTCGCCATGATCGCCATCAACGCGAAGTGGACGACGAGGCCGAGGATCGCGCCAGCGGTTCCCATGCCGGTCGCGGCGGGGAAGGGGCCCGAGCCGACGAAACGGAGCATGTTCCCGATCTGCCGCCCGAACAGCAGCGTCAGGATCATCGCGAACAGGATGTCGAGCGTGCCGCTGATCGCCGTCGCGGTAGCAATTGGTCGGAACATATTCCCCCTGTCGTGGCTCAGAATTCCGGAGTTAGCTCGCTTCCCATCAGCTTGGGGAAGAACCCGTCGTGCGCGGCGCGGAGGTCGGCGAGTGAGACTTCGCCAAAAGTCACTCCGCCCCCACAATCGCCGATGCAGATCGTGTCGCCCCCCACGCGGCCCATGTATCGACAGCGCACACCAGCCGCCTGAGCGGCTCCAAGAGCGCGGTAGTCCTCTAAGTGAGAAGCAGTGACTAGGTATCGGCCCTGATCCTCCCCGAACATGTGCGGGATCAGCTGTGTCAAAGTGGATTCTGGAAGACCTCGGACTGTTTGGGCCCCCACCGCCTCAGTCATCCACTCCGGTTCGATATCTATGCCCAAGTCCCCAGCCAGCGCCATTTCTGCGATCGCGACAAGTACTCCCCCATCCGAGACATCATGGACGGCGGTTACAAGTTGCTGATCGATCAGTCGCCGGACAAGTTCACCGGCCGCCCGTTCGGCTTGTAGGTCGACCGATGGCGGCGTGCCTTCGAGTCGGCCTTTGCACTCGCTGAGCCACATGGATTGTCCGAGGTGCGCGCATTCACTCCCGATCAGCCACAGCGCCTCACCCTCCGCTTTGAAGCTAATCGTAGCGCTCTTCTCCCAATCATCGAGCAGGCCGACGCCGCCGATGGCGGGGGTGGGGAGGATCGCGAGGCTTGAGCCGTCGTCGGCTTTAGTCTCGTTGTAGAGCGACACATTCCCACTCACGACAGGGAAGTCGAGCGCGCGGCAGGCCTCGGCCATGCCCTCGATGCAGCCGACCAGCTGGCCCATGATCTCGGGCCGCTGCGGGTTGCCCAAGTTGAGGCAGTTGGTGATTGCCAGTGGCCTGGCGCCGACCGCGCAGAGGTTGCGATAGGCTTCCGCGACCGCCTGCTTCCCGCCCTCGTAAGGGTCGGCATAACAATAACGCGGCGTGCAGTCGGTAGTGATCGCCAGCGCCTTCTTTGAGCCGTGCACGCGCACCACCGCGGCGTCGCCGCCGGGGCGCTGGACGGTGTTGCCGCCGACCGACTGATCATATTGCTCCCACACCCACCGGCGGCTGGCTAGGGCCGGCGAGGCCATCAGCTTCAACAGGTCCGCCGCAATATCCGTGCTCTCCGGGATGTCGCTCAGCGGCTCGGGCGCCTTCGGGATGGCGTAGGGGCGTTCGTACAGCGGCGCCTCGTCGGCGAGTGGATCGAGCGGGATGTCGGCGACCGTTTTCCCGTTCCACACCAGCTCCATGCGGCCGGTGTCGGTGACGGTGCCGATCACCGCGAAATCCAGCTCCCACTTACGGAAGATCGCCTCGGCCTCGGCCTCGCGGCCGGGCTTCAGGACCATCAGCATGCGTTCCTGGCTCTCCGAGAGCATCATCTCGTACGGCGTCATGCCCGTCTCGCGGCACGGGACCTTGTTCATGTCGAGCCGAATGCCGACGCCGCCTTTGCTCGCCATCTCCACGCTCGACGAGGTCAGGCCGGCCGCGCCCATGTCCTGGATGGCGACGATCGCGTCCGACGCCATCAGCTCGAGGCAGGCTTCGATGAGCAATTTCTCGGTGAACGGGTCGCCCACCTGGACCGTCGGGCGCTTCTCTTCGCTATCCTCCGAGAAATCGGCCGACGCCATGGTCGCGCCGTGGATCCCGTCGCGGCCGGTCTTTGAGCCGACATAGACCACCGGGTTTCCGATGCCCGCAGCTGCCGAATAGAAAATCTTGTCCTGCTTCGCCACGCCGACAGTCATCGCATTGACGAGGATGTTGCCGTCATAGGCGGCGTCGAAGTTCACCTCCCCGCCCACCGTCGGCACCCCGACGCAATTGCCGTACCCGCCGATCCCGGCGACCACGCCCGCGACCAGGTGCCGGGTCTTGGGATGGTCGGGCCGGCCGAAGCGCAGCGCGTTGAGGTTCGCGATGGGCCGCGCGCCCATTGTGAACACGTCCCGCAGGATGCCGCCCACGCCCGTCGCCGCGCCCTGATAGGGCTCGATGTACGAGGGGTGGTTGTGGCTCTCCATCTTGAAGATCGCCGCGTCGCCGTCGCCGATGTCGATCACGCCGGCATTCTCGCCCGGGCCGCAGATCACCCACGGCGCCTCGGTAGGCAGCTTCTTGAGGTGGACGCGCGAGCTTTTGTAGCTGCAATGCTCGGACCACATGACCGAGAAGATACCGAGCTCGAGCAGGTTCGGCTCGCGGCCGAGCGCGTGAAGCACACGCTCATACTCCTCCGGGCTGAACCCATGCTCCGCGACGATGTCCGGCGTAATGCGCGAAGCTTCGAGAACCTCCATGCCGCGGTCCCTAAGGCGGGGGCGCGTACGTGAAAACCCCCGCAGCGGGTTGCGGCGCTGCGGGGGCTTTGGTCGTCGGGGTTAGGCTTTGCAGCTTTGCCCGTTGTAGCTGATTGTCGCGCCTGTCGGATCGCCCTTGAGGTTGGTTCCAGGCGTGACCGCCGCGCCGACTTCATCGCGGGTTTTTTTCACCCGCGCCGTGCCGTCCGACATCCAGTCGATATAGATGAGCTTGTTGTCCGCGCAGCGGTATGACTTGCTCGACGCGATCGACGCCGGCATCGCGACGGGCGCATTTGCGGCGCTGTTCGCGTCAGTGGTGTCATCCGGCGGTCCGGATACGATGGTGTGATCTTTGCTGTTGCAGCCGGCTAACGCTGCGGCGGCAGCAAGCGAGATGAGAAGCATGGTGCGAGTCATGACAGGCGCCCATCGCGGGCCCGCGGGCTAGCGTCAAGGCCATGTCCTTGCATCTTGTCGAACTGGGACATAGCTTCATCGACCGCGATGCCGTATCAAGTGGGTAGTAGCGCACAGCGCATTCGCATCGGCCTGACCGGGCTCGCTTTTGCCTTTTTGCTGGTCCTGCTCGGTTCCATCATCAGCCGTTCGAGCCGCGATGACGTCAGCAATGCGGCGCAGCAGGCGGCCGCCAACGAACAGAGCGAGCCGCTCGCGGAACTTGGCGTTGCGCCCGGCGCCAGCAGCGAAAACAACAGCAACAGCGCGAAGAAATGATCGCCGCGCGCGCTCGCGCGGTCGTCATCACGCTGTCGGTTGTCCTTTTCGTCGGCGCGGCGCTGGCGCTCGGCGCGAAGAGTCGCCAGGCGCCACCGGCCCGACCGGAGGCCCAGCGCCCGACATTGCTGCTGCTGACCAGCTTGCCGCTGATGTTTGGCGAGGATTTCTCCCTGAAAGGCGGCGGATCGACGGCGCTGCAGCGCCTGCAGGCGCGATACCGCGTCAGGCCAATCAGCGTCTCCAGCGCTTCGGAGCTCGCTCACGGCAGGCTGCTGATGATGGCCCAGCCGCTCGCGCAGACGCCGGAGAATCTGGTCGCGCTGGACGATTGGGTGCGCGGCGGAGGCAGGGTTCTGGTGCTCGCCGACCCGATGCTCGAATGGCCGAGCAAGCGCCCGCTCGGCGACCTTCTGCGCCCGCCGCCGATGTTCATGGATACGGGTCTGCTCGCCCATTGGGGCCTCAAGCTCGACGCGCCCGAGCAGCGCGGGCCGGCGAAACGCACGCTCGGCGGTTATGACCAGCTGACCATGTCGCCTGGCAGCCTCATCGGCACCTGCAAGATCAGCGGCGATCGACTGGTCGCCCAATGCCGGGTCGGCAAGGGACGAGCGACGGTCGTCGCGGATGCCGATCTGCTGAATGTCCAGGCGCTCGGCGGCGCCGCCGGCCACAATCTCGACGGAGTCATGGAGGAGCTGGCGGGACTCGAGTCGTGATTCGCGAGTCACAGACTTATCCACAGGTTTGGGCGCCCAGAACAAGAGGAGAACGGACCTGTCTGCGCCCACTAAAAAGTCGCGGTAATCCGCCGTTTGCCATGAAATCCCGTGTTCGCCCATGAAAACCCATTGTATCCCGCACGTCGTTGGGTTACCAACATCGCTGGAGCGCGGGGGCTTTAACCCTTTGATTCGAATTTGAACGCGGCGCGCGCGGTGGCGCGCATCCGCGGTCGATTGCTCGCGCGCTCCGAACGGGGAGTGGTTTGGCGTGGCGCTAGAGCATCTGTTTCAGGGCAGTGCGCTGAACTCGGTCGATGCAAAGGGCCGCGTATCCATTCCCGCATTCCTGCGCGGCGTGATCGAACGTCGCGGCGACGCCCGCACCATCGTCCTCGCCAAGCATGAGGCCTTTCCCTGCCTCAGCGCCTACGACCCCGCTTATGCGGCGCTGAAACACGCCAAGCTCGAGCGGCTGCTCGAGAAGGAAGAAACCAGCCCCGACGCGCAGCTCGACTATCAGCAGCGCAACCTGATGGCCTTCGCCGCCACCGAGGAAGTGCCCTACGACAGCTCCGGCCGCATCCTCATGCCCCCGATGATGCGCAAGAAGGGCCAGATCGGCGATCTCGCGCTGTTTCTCGGCACCGGCGAGACGTTCCAGATTTGGAACCTCGACCTGCTCCTCAAGGATCCGCGGATTCCGGAGGACCTCAAGGACATCGCCCGCTTCCGCCTCGAAGAGCGAGGCGCTTCATGACCAGCACCGGCGCAAAAACGGCCCCACATGTGCCGGTGCTGGTCAGCGAGGTGATCGCCGCGCTCGCTCTTCGCGGCAATGAGACGGCCGTCGACGGCACATTCGGAGCGGGCGGCTACACGCGCGCCCTGCTCTCGGCGGGCGCGGGACGAGTGATTGGATTCGATCGCGACCCCGACGCGATCGAAGCGGGAAGGTCGCTCGTCCCGGACTCGCGCCTGGAACTGATCCAGGAAAATTTCAGCCAGATGGACCGCGTGCTCAATGAGCGCGGCATTGGCCTGGTCGACGCAATCGCGCTCGATATCGGCGTCAGCTCGATGCAGATCGACACTGCGGCGCGCGGCTTCTCGTTCCAGGCGGACGGCCCGCTCGACATGCGCATGAGCCGCTCCGGCCTGACCGCCGCCGAATTTCTGAATACGGCCGAGGAGGCCGAGATCGCCCGGGTCCTGCGCGACTATGGGGAGGAGCCGCGCGCCCGGGCCATCGCCCGCGCCATTGTCGCCGCGCGTCCTGTTGAGCGCACGACCGAGCTGGCGGCGATCGTCCGCCGCGCCGCCGGCTTCCGCCCCGGCCAGAAGGCCGACCCGGCGACCCGCACCTTCCAGGCGATCCGGATCCACCTCAACGCCGAGCTCGACGAGCTCGAGCAGGGCCTCGAGGCCGCCGAACGCGCGCTGAAGCCGGGCGGCCGCCTCGCCGTGGTCACCTTCCACAGCCTCGAGGACCGGATCGTCAAGCGCTTCTTCCGCGAACGCAGCGGCGCAACGCCCGCCGGCTCGCGCCACAGGCCCGCGCTGGTCGACCCCGCCGAGCCGACCTTCGAGCGCGTCGCCAAGCCGGTTTCGCCGTCCGAGCGCGAGCTTTCGACAAACCCGCGCGCGCGTTCCGCCCGACTGCGGAGCGCGGTCCGCACTTCCGCATCACCTCGCAAGGAGCGCCTCCAATGAGTAGCCGCAGCTTCCACTCCGTGTTCATGGTCGCCAGCTGCGCCGCCGCGGCGCTTGGCTGCTATCTGGTTTCGCTCCGCGTCGCCTCCGAGCGCGCGCAACTCGAGGGCGTCGAAACCAAGATCGTGCTCGCGCAGCGCGACCTTCGCGTGCTGCAGACGGAGATCGGCACGCGCGGGCGGCTATCGCAGCTGGAGCGGTGGAATGCGGGCGCCTTCGCCTTGGCTGCGCCGTCGGCAGACCAGTTCCTCAAGGGCGGCTTCGAGCTGGCGCGGCTCGCCCAGCCTGAGCACAAGGTCGACTTCCAGGCGCCAGTGGTGCTGGCGTCGGCTCCTGCGCCGGCGAAGCAAGGGCCCCTCGGCGAGCCGGAGACGGACGATTCGGCCGCGCCTGCGGCCATTACACCTAACGCCTTGCTTCATGAGGCGAGCCTGAAAACCGAGACGCGCGAGGTCCCGGCGCGGTTGGTCGTCGCATTGCCCCAGACGATCGCCAACTCCATGGATAGGCCGGCGGCAGCGGCAAAGCCGGCGAAGAAGGAATCCGTGGAGAAGCCGGGCCTCGCGGCCGCCCAGCCCACCGTCAAAAAGCCCGTGCCCAGGGCCATTTCGGTGGCGACCAAGAAATCGGTGGATAAGGCAGCCGTCGCGTTGGTCAGGCCGGTGACAAAGGCCGTTCGGCTTGCGAAGCTAGATCCGCTGGCGCCGCTTCCGGCCAGGCATTCCGGCATTTCCAAGGAACTGACTGCCGAGAGATGAACGCACCGTCGCCCGCTCTCGTCGCGCCACGGCCCGAGCGGCTCCGACTCGTCGGCCAGCGCCGCCAACTGCTCGCGGTCATGCACCAGCGGCTGATGTTCGGCATGCTCGTCTACGCCGGAATCGTCGCCATCATCGCGCTTCGGATCCTCTATCTCGCGGCGTTCGGCGATCATGCCGGGCGGAAGGAAGAGCTCACAGCCTACGTCCCCGAGCGCGGCGATATCGTCGACCGCAACGGCGACCCGCTCGCCCGGACGATCGACGCCTGGACCATCGCGGTTCACCCGAACAAAGTGATCGGCGACAAGCTGGCGTTGGCCCGGCACCTCGCCGAGCTCATGCCCGAATATAGCGAGGAGCAATATTTCGCGCTTCTGAAGTCCGGCAAGCCCTTCTTCTACCTCCGTCGCCGGGCATCGCCCGCGCTTGTGGAGGCGGTAAATGCGATGGGCGAGCCGGGCCTCGCGATACAGCGCGAACCCGACCGGCTCTACCCGCAGACCAGCCTTGCGGCGCATGTCATCGGCTACACCGACATCGACGGACACGGCGTCGCCGGGATGGAGCGCGCGTTCGACCAATATCTCGCGAGCCCCGCCACGCGCGGCCAGCCGCTCACCCTGTCGATCGACAGCCGGGTCCAACAAGCGCTCGAGCACGAGCTGCTCGAGGCGATGACCCACTTCTCGGCGATCGGCGCGGCCGGCGTGGTGATGGACGTGCATACCGGCGAGGTGCTGGCGATGACCTCTCTTCCGCAGCTCAACCCCAATGCGGCGGGGCAGGGGTCGGACGAGGCGCGATTCAACCGCGCCACGCTCGGCGTCTACGAGCTCGGCTCGACCTTCAAGCCGTTCACCGTCGCAATGGCGATGGACAGCGGCATCATCAAGAGCTTCGGCAAGGTCTACAATTGCCCGCAGGAGCTGCACGTCTACGGCCACGTGGTGCACGACACCCATCCTTTTGGGCGCGTCTGCAGCGTCGCCGAGATCATGAAGGAAAGCTCGAACATCGGCACCGCCCAGATCGCCGACCAGGTCGGCGCGAACCGGCAGAAGGCGTTCCTTGGGAAAATGGGCTTCCTCGCTCCCGTGCAGATTGAGCTCAAGGAACGCGGGCGCACGCTAACACCTGGTTCGCGCTGGGGCCCGTTCGAAACCATGACCGTCGGCTTCGGCCACGGCATTGCCGTTACGCCGCTGCATCTCGCGACCGGCTATGCGACCTTGTTCAACGGCGGCGTTTATCATCCCGCGACCCTGCTCAAGGTCGGCCGCGACCATCCCGTGCCGCGCGGGGTCCGCGTCTTCACCGAGGATACGAGCTACAAGATGCGGGCCTTGATCCGCCTCGTCGTCACCCAGGGCACCGGCAGAAAGGCCGATGCGCCCGGCTATCGCGTCGGCGGCAAGACCGGCACGGCCGAAAAGCTGCTCAACGGCCACTATACATCGTCCGCGGTGGTCACGAGCTTCGCGGGTGTGTTCCCGATGGACGAGCCCCGCTATGTGATGGTCATGATGCTCGACGATCCCAAAGCGACTGCCGAGACCTACGGATTCCATACGGCCGCGTGGAACATCGGCCCGGCGTTCGGCGTGGCCGTCAGCCGCATCGCGCCATTGCTCGGAGTTCATCCCGACAAGAGCCGCGAGCCGGACATGAGTCAGGTGCTGCCCTTCGTCCATGACGACAAAGCCAAGGATTAAGCCGGCGTGAGACTGCGCGATCTCGCGGAGGTGGACTCGGATTCGGAGGTCACCGGTTTCGCCCTTGACCATCGCAAGGTGGCGCGCGGCAGCGTGTTCGGCGCATTCAAGGGCGCGGTGTTCAACGGCGAGGACTTCATCGCCCCGGCGGTGGATCGCGGCGCGGTCGCCGTGGTCGCGGGGCCGGAGGTGAACGTCGAGCGGGTGCCGCTGCTCGCCGATCCGGAGCCACGCCGGCTGTTCGCCAAGCTGGCGGCAAAATTCTACGCGCCTTACCCGGACACTGTCGTCGCGGTGACGGGAACCAACGGCAAGACGTCGACGGTCGAGATGACTCGGCAGATCTGGCGCATGTCCGGGCACCGCTCGGCTTCGATCGGGACGCTGGGCGTCACGACCTCGGACGAGCAGGTGAAGACCGGCCTGACCACGCCCGACATCGTCACCTTCCTCAACAACATGGCCGGGCTCGAGCGCATGGGCGTCAGCCATGTGGCGTATGAAGCGTCGAGCCACGGCCTCGACCAGCACCGGGCCGAAGGCGTCCCGCTCGCTGCGGCCGCCTTCACCAACTTCAGCCGCGACCATCTCGACTACCACCAGACGATGGAGGCTTATTTCGAAGCCAAGATGCGGCTGTTCGAGGAACTTCTGCCGCCGGGCAGGCAGGCCGTTATCTGGACGGACGATCCAAAATCGGACGAGGTGATTAAGCGCGCCCGCAAGCGCGGCCTTGAGGTTCTCACCGTTGGCCGGCACGGCACGACGATCCGCCTGGTGAGCCAGTCGCCTACAGCGCTCGGCCAGACCGTTGAGCTGGAGCATGCCGGCAAGCCCTATCGGCTCGCGCTGCCTTTGATCGGCGCCTATCAGGCAGCCAATGTTCTGACCGCGGCGGGGCTCGTGCTCGCAACCGGCGGCGATTGGGAGGCGACCTTCTCGGCCATGCAGCGCGTCTCGCCGGTGCGCGGGCGGCTCGAGCGCGCGGTGATCAGCCGTTCCGGCGTGCCGGTCTATGTCGATTATGCCCACACCCCCGACGCGCTTGAAGCCGCCATCGCGGCTCTGCGGCCCCACGTTGAGGGAAAGCTGATCACGGTGTTCGGTGCCGGCGGCGACCGCGACCAGGGCAAACGGCCGGAAATGGGTTCGGTCGCTACACGGCTCTCCGATCTCGTGATCGTGACCGACGACAATCCGAGGAGCGAGGACCCGGCACGCATCCGCGCAGACATCATGGTCGGGGCGAAGGGGGCGACCGAAGTCGCCGGCCGACGCGAGGCGATCGCCGAAGCGCTCCGTGTTGCCCGCGCCGGCGACATCATCCTCCTCGCGGGGAAAGGCCACGAGACCGGCCAGATCATCGGCGACAAAGTGCTACCGTTCGACGATGCGCTGGTCGCGCGGGAGTGCGCCGCATGACGGTGCTGTGGACGTCCGACGAGATCGCCGCTGCCACCGGCGGGATCGCAAGCGAGCCGTTCCAAGTGACCGGCGTCACCTTCGATAGCCGCGAGGTCCAGCCGGGCGACCTGTTCGTCGCCATGCCGGGCACGGTCCATGACGGCCACACGTTCGTCGATGGCGCATTCGCGGCGGGCGCGGCAGGGGCGATCGTCTCGCAGCCGGTGAGCGGGCCACACGTCCTCGTCCCCGACACGTTCGCGGCGCTGCAGGCGCTCGGCCGCGCGTCGCGCGAGCGCGTCCAAGCGACGGTCTTCGGAGTCACCGGTTCGGTCGGCAAGACCAGCACCAAGGAAGCGCTCTACGCGGCGCTCGACCGCAACCGGCCAGGCAAGGTCCATCGCTCGGTCAAGAGCTACAACAACCACACCGGCGTACCGCTGAGCCTCGCGCGCATGCCGCGCGACGCCGAATATGCGGTGCTCGAAATGGGCATGAACAATCCAGGCGAGATCGCGGCATTGGCCCGGCAGGTCCGTCCGAACGTCGTGCTGATCACCGCCATTGCGCCGGCCCACATCGAGAACCTCGGCACTGAAGAAGCGATCGCCGATGCGAAGGCGGAGATTTTTGAGGGGCTCGAGCCCAAGGGCATCGCGATCCTGCCCAACGACACACCTCACCGCGACCGCCTGCTCAAGGCGGCGCGGCGTCGTGCCGACCGCATCATCACCTTCGGGCGTGGCGATGCCGACGTCCACGCCGTGCACGCGGTCAACGCCGAAGGCGGCGGGAGCCTGATCAGCGCGGCTTTGCTCGAGCGCGAGTTGACGTTCACGATCTCGCAATCGGGTGCGCATTGGGTGTCGAATGCGCTCGCAGTTCTCGCCGCTGTCGAGGCAGTCGGCGGGGACGTCGCGCTCGCCGGCCTGGCGCTTGCCGACATGGGCGGCCTCAAAGGCCGCGGCCAGCGTCACCGCATCCGCATCGAGGGCGGCGAGCTGCTGCTTATCGACGAGAGCTACAACGCCAATCCGGCGTCGATGGCCGCGACGCTCGGCAGTCTCGGGGCGGAGAAAGAGGTCACCCGCCGAATCGCGGTCCTGGGACCGATGCGCGAGCTCGGGCCGCACAGCGAAGCGCTCCACGCCGGCCTCGCGCCGGCGGTGCTTTCCGCCCACATCGACCGTCTCATCCTGATCGGCGACGAGATGCGGCCGCTCGACGAAGCGCTCGACGGGCGCGTCGCGGTGGATCGGGTGGCCAGCGTCGAGGAAGCAACCGACCGGCTGCGGCACCTGGTGCACCCCGGCGACGCGGTGCTCGTCAAGGCAAGCAATTCCGTCGGGCTCGCAAAACTCGTGGAGAGCATCGCAAAGGAGCCGGCATGCTCTACCTGATTGCCCAGCAGCTCGGCTTCCCCGGCGTCCTCAACCTGATCCGTTACATCAGCTTCCGCGCCGGCGCTGCGAGCGCGACCGCGCTGCTGATCGGCCTGCTGCTCGGGCCCACGTTCATCAGCTGGCTGCGCGCCAAGCAGGGCAAGGGCCAGCCGATCCGCAGCGACGGGCCGCAAAGCCACCTTGCCAAGCGTGGCACGCCGACCATGGGCGGGCTGCTCATCCTCACGTCGGTCGCCATCTCGGTCCTGCTGTGGATGGACCTCCGCAACCCGTACGTCTGGGCGTGCCTGCTGGTGACGGGCGGCTTCGGCCTGATCGGCTGGCTCGACGATTACGACAAGGTACGGAAGGCCCATCATGCGGGCCTGTCCGGCAAGACGCGCCTGACCCTCGAATTCCTGATCGCCGGCGTCGCGACCTGGTTGATGGTGCGCTCCAGCGGCACCGAGTTGCATCTGCCGTTCGTCAAGGAGACGGTGATCGATCTCGGCTGGTTCTACATATTGTTCGGGGCGTTCGTGATCGTCGCCTTCGGCAATGCGGTGAACCTGACCGATGGGCTCGATGGCCTCGCGACAATGCCGGTGATCATCGCCAGCCTCGCCTTCGTGCTGTTCGCGTATCTCGTCGGCAACGCCAAGTTCGCGACCTACCTTGGAATCCCGCACGTGCCGGGCGCGGGCGACCTGACGGTGTTGTTGCTGGCGATCATCGGCGCCGGTCTGGCCTTCCTGTGGTTCAACGCGCCGCCCGCCGCGGTCTTCATGGGCGACACGGGGAGCCTTGCGCTCGGCGGAGCGCTCGGTGCGGTCGCCGTCGCGACGCACCACGAGTTCGCTTTGGTCATCGTCGGCGGCATCTTCGTCGTCGAGGCATTGAGCGTCGTAATTCAGGTCGCGGTTTACAAACGCACCGGAAAACGCGTGTTCCTGATGGCCCCGATCCACCACCATTTCGAGCATCTTGGCTGGTCCGAGCCGACCGTGGTGATCCGCTTCTGGATCATCAGCTTCGTGCTCGCGCTGGCGGGCCTTTCGACGCTCAAGCTCAGGTGATCACCGCCCGCGCCTTCGCCGGCAAGCATTATGCGGTTTACGGCCTCGCGCGGTCCGGCTTGGCGACCGCGGCCGCTTTGATTGCGAGCGGCGCCGAAGTCACCGCCTGGGACGCGAAGGAAGAGGCGCGAACGAAGGGGCCGGCCGGCACGCGTATCGCCAATCTCGACGACGCTGACCTCAGCCAATTCGACAGCCTCGTCGTCACGCCCGGTCTTCCGCTCAACCGCCATCCGATCGCAAGCCGGGCGCGCGACGCGGGCGTCGAGATCATCGGCGACATCGAGCTGTTCGCCCGCGCCCGGCCCGAGCTGCCTCCGCACAAGGTGGTCGGAATCACCGGCACCAACGGCAAGTCCACGACGACCGCCCTCGTCCACCACATCCTCCAAACTGCGGGCGTACCGACGACGATGGGCGGCAACATCGGCCTGCCGATCCTCGCCCAGGACCCGCTACCGGAAGGTGGCGTCTATGTGCTCGAGCTGTCGAGCTACCAAATCGACCTGACGCAAAGCCTCGACTGCGACGTCGCGGTGCTGCTCAACATCACCCCTGACCATCTCGACCGGTATGAGAGTTTCGAGGCCTATGCTGGGTCGAAGGGGCGGCTGTTCGAGATGCAGTCGCTGGGTCATGCGGCGATCTTTGCACCAACAGACGAGGCCTCGGTCGCCATCCGTGATTCAATCGTTGTGTCCGAACGCGAGCAGGACGTGAGTTGGTCAGAAGACTTCTCGGCTGATTGGGTCGCGCAGTTCCCGAATTTGAGGGGACCACACAACGCGCAAAATGTCTCCGCAGCGGAGATGGCCTGCCTAGAGCTTGGCGTTGCTTACGAGACGATTTTGGAAGCGCTCCGCACGTATGCCGGCCTGCCACACCGGATGGAGCGCATCCGCGAGAAGGATGGCGTCGCCTTCGTCAACGACAGCAAGGCGACAAACCCGACCGCCACCGCTCCGGCGCTCGCCGCGTTCGAGCGCATCCGCTGGATCTGCGGCGGGCAGGCGAAGAGCGACAATCTCGACGAATGCGCACCGCATTTCGATCATGTCGCCAAGGCTTATACCATTGGCGAAGCGGGCGAATTGTTCGCTTCGCTCTTGTCGCCGCACATGGCTGTGGCAAAGTGCGAAACGCTCGAACGGGCGGTGGGAGCGGCGGCGGCCGAGGCGGAGAGCGGCGACACCGTGCTGCTGTCGCCGGCCTGCGCGTCGTTCGACCAGTTCCGCGACTTCGAGGACCGCGGCGACCGGTTCAGGGCTTTGGTGGGGGCATTATGATCAAGACCATCTCCGGCCACATCAAGGCCAAGGCCGCGCTGATCGATCCCGAGCGCTACGGCCGCTCGGACACCAGCGCGATGGGCCGCTGGTTCTGGGAGATCGACAAGGTCCTGCTGCTGCTGATCACGGTGCTGATCGCGATCGGCCTGATCGCCGTCGCCGCCGCATCGCCCGCCGCGGGCCAGCGCTATTCGGGCGGCAACGTCCACTTCTCGGAGCTTTATTATTTCTGGCGTCAGCTGGCGTGGATCGCGCTCGGGGTGCCGGTGATGATTGCCATTTCGATGCTGCCCAAGGATCGGGCGCGGCGCTTGAGCCTGTTCGGCGCGGCCTTCTTCTTCGTCCTGCTGATCTTCGTGCCGGTGCTTGGCCCCGAGGTGAACGGCGCCAAACGCTGGATCAATTTCGGTCTCGGGCAGGTGCAGCCGTCGGAGTTCCTCAAGCCCTTCTTTGTCGTCTCGCTCGCCTGGCTGCTGAGCCTCAAGGACAGCGACAAATCGCTTCCGGTGTTTCCCCTGTCGGCGCTGGTGACCGGCGCTGTCGCGTTCCTGCTGATGAAGCAGCCCGATTTCGGCAGCACGATCATCTTCTGCGCGGTGTGGGTGGCGATGCTCGCGCTTGCCGGCGTCAGCCTGAGGATGCTCGGAATCCTCGCGGCCGCGGGCGTGGTCGGCGTGATCCTCGCTTATTTCCTCTACCCCGTCGCGACCACGCGCATCGACGAATTCCTGTTCGGCACCGGCGACAATTTCCAAGTCGAGAATGCGCTCCGCACGCTGACCGCCGGCGGGCTGTTCGGCATGGGACCGGGGGGCGGGACGCGCAAGTTCGGTCTGCCCGAGCCGCACACCGACTATATCTTCTCGGTCATCGGCGAGGAGTTCGGGCTCATCGCCTGCCTCGCCATCGCGTTGCTCTATCTCGGCATCGTCGCGCGCGTGCTGGTCAAGCTGCTCGACGAGGATAACAGCTTTTCGATCCTCGCCGCTGCCGGCCTCGCCGTCGAGTTCGGGCTGCAGGCGCTGATCAACATGATGGTCAATGTCCAGCTCGCGCCGTCCAAGGGTATGACCCTGCCGTTCATCAGCTATGGCGGAAGCTCGATGCTGGCGCTGTCGATCGGCATGGGCTTGCTGCTCGCCTTCACGCGCCGGAACCCGTATCTCACGCGTTCGCCCTATGTCGTGAAGTGGAGCGGGGAGTCGCTGACTACATGAACTTTGTGTTGGCCGCCGGAGGAACCGGCGGACACATGATTCCGGCGCATGCGCTGGCCGCGGAGCTGAAAAGCCGCGGCCACGGCGTGCTGTTGATCACCGACGAGCGCGGCGCGCGCTTTCCCGGCTTGTTCGAAGGCATGCCGGTGCACATCCTGCCCGCGGGACGGCTCGGCGGCGGGCCGATCGGCTGGCTGAAAGCGGCCGGTTCGGTGCTGAAGGGCAGGGGGGAAGCGAAGCGCCTCTACCGCGAGCATATGCCCGACGCCGTCGTCGGCTTCGGCGGCTATCCGGCCTTTCCCGCTTTGCTCGCGGCCAGTGCGATGCGGATTCCGACCGTGCTTCACGAGCAGAATGCGGTCATGGGGCGGGTCAATCGGCTGCTCGCGGGCGAGGCGACGGCGATCGGCACCGCTTACGACCAGGTTGACCGCCTCAAACCGAAATACAAAGGCAAGTCGGTCCTGATCGGCAATCCGGTGCGCGAGGAGATCACGCGGCTCGGCGAAATGCCGTTCCCGGCGTTCGACGAGATTGCGCCGCTCAAGATCCTCGTCACCGGCGGCAGCCAGGGGGCGAGCGTCCTGAGCGCGGTCGTTCCGCAAGGACTTGGCATGCTCGAGCCGTCGCTGCGCCGCCGCCTGCAGGTCGTGCAGCAATGCCGTCCGGACGACATTGAACGCGTGCGCAATCTCTATGCCGAGCTCGGCATCCCCGCCGAGCTGACGACCTATATCGAGGATATGCCGGCAAAGCTCGCCGACGCGCATTTGATCATCGGCCGCGCCGGCGCGTCGACCGTCGCCGAATTGAGCGCCGCCGGCCGGCCCGCGATCCTGATTCCGTTCGCCGCCGCAACCGACGATCATCAAACCGCGAATGCGCGCGAGCTGGTCAAGGCGGGCGGCGCGCGCGCGATCGCGCAGGCGAACTTCACGCCCGAGGTGCTGGCGCGGCAGATCGAGGCACTGGCGATCGACCCTGTTGCGCTCAACAATGCCGCGGCGCGCGCATTGTCGGTCGGCCGCCCGCACGCGGCGCGCGACCTGGCGGACCTGGTCGAGCGTATCGGTAACGGTATCGCACCGGTCGCTGTCGGCCCGGCACTCAGCCCTCGCGTGACCGCCGGAGCTCCCAACGGGGCGATGCCGGCATGATGAAGGCAAGTCTTTGCGTTGGACGCCTTCAATGATGAAGGCTTTGGGCACCGACATCGGCACGATCCATTTTGTCGGCATCGGCGGCATCGGCATGTCGGGCATCGCCGAGGTGATGCACCAGCTCGGCTACAAGGTGCAGGGCTCGGACGTCGCCGACAGCTATGTCGTCGAGAAGCTGCGCAAGGAAGGCATTCCGGTCAACATCGGCCACTCGCCCGAGAACCTGGGCGATGCCGCGGTGGTGGTCTGGTCGACCGCGATCAAGGACGGCAATCCCGAGCTCCAGGCCGCGGCCGAGCGGCGGCTGCCGCGGGTCAAGCGCGCCGAGATGCTCGCCGAGCTGATGCGGATGCAAAAGACCGTCGCGGTGGCGGGGACGCACGGCAAGACCACCACCACCTCGATGACCGCCGCATTGCTCGACAGCGGCGGCCTCGACCCGACCGTGATCAACGGCGGCATCATCAACCGCTACGGTTCCAACGCGCGCCTGGGAAAGAGCGACTGGTGGGTGATCGAGGCCGACGAGAGCGACGGCAGCTTCCTTCGCCTCGACGGCACGATCGCGGTGGTGACCAACATCGATCCCGAGCACCTCGAGCATTACGGGAGCTTCGAGCGGGTCAAGGACGCCTTCGTCGAATTCGTCGAGAACGTCCCCTTCTACGGGCTTGCGGTCCTGTGCGTTGACCATCCCGAGGTCCAGAACATCATCGGCCGTATCCGCGACCGCCGGATCGTCACCTACGGTTTCTCCGCGCTCGCCGACGTTCGCGCGGACAATGTTACGCCGGTCCCGGGGGGCAGCCGGTTCGATGCGGTGATCCTCGGTCGGGACGGTGAGCGCCGCGCCCTTTCGCTCTATGTGCCGATCCCTGGCCGCCACAACGTCCAGAACGCGCTGGCCGCGATCGCGGTCGCGATCGAGCTTGGCGTTTCGGATCAGGCAATAGTTACCGGATTTGAAAATTTCGAAGGGGTCAAACGCCGCTTCACCAAGGTCGGCGAAGTCGAAGGCGCAATCGTCATCGACGATTATGCGCATCATCCGACCGAGATCCGCGCGGTCCTCGCTGCCGCCCGTGAGGGGGCCAAGGAGCGGGTGATTGCGGTCATGCAACCGCACCGTTTTACGCGCCTCCAATCGCTCATGGACGAGTTCCAGAACGCCTTTAACGACGCCGACGTGGTGCTCGTGACGCCAGTCTATCCCGCCGGCGAGGAGCCGATCGAGGGCGTGGATTCCGCCGCGCTGGTTGAGGGACTGCGCGCCCACGGGCATCGCATGGTGCGAACCGTCGAGGACCTCGACGAGTTGTGCCGCGAGCTCCGGGACCTCGCCGCCGATGGCGACATGATCATCTGCATGGGTGCCGGCGACATCACCAAGTGGGCCGCGGTCCTCGCCGATGGCATTGGCGAGGCGAGGGCGAGCAAATGAGCACCGTCGCGACCATGCCCGTCGTCCGCGGCAAGCTGACCGCCAACGCACCGCTCGGGCCGCTGGTCTGGTTCAAGAGCGGCGGCACTGCCCAGTGGCTGTTCGAGCCGGTGGATGAGGAAGACCTTGTCGCGTTTCTCCGCGAGCTCGAACCCGAAGTGCCGGTGATGGCGCTCGGTCTCGGCTCCAACCTCATCGTCCGCGACGGCGGCGTTCCGGGCGTGGTCGTGCGCCTCGGCAAGGCCTTTTCGAAGATCGACCGGGTCGACGAGACGACCCTTCGTTGCGGCGGCGGGGCGAGCGGGATTCTCGTCTCGTCTACCGCGCGCGACGCGGGCATTGCGGGTTTGGAATTCCTTCGCGGAATCCCCGGCACCGTCGGTGGGTTCGTGCGGATGAACGGCGGCGCGTACGGCCGGGAGGTGAAGGACATCCTCGTCTCGGCGCGGATCGTGCTTCGCTCGGGCGAGGCCGTCGAGTGGCCGCTCGAGAAGCTCGGTTACACCTACCGCCACAGCGAGGTGCCGTCCGGCGCGTTGGTCATCGAGGCCGTGTTCCGGGGCACGCCCGGCGACCCGGCGGCGATTGGCGCGGAGATGGATGCCATCGCTCGGGCTCGCGAGGAAACGCAGCCGCTGCGCAGCCGCACGGGCGGGTCGACCTTCAAGAATCCCGCGGGCCACAAGGCGTGGGCGCTGATCGACGCGGCGGGCTGCCGCGGCCTCACAATGGGAGACGCGCAAGTCTCGGAAAAGCATTGCAATTTCCTGCTCAATCTCGGTAGCGCGACAAGCGCGGAGATCGAGGCGCTGGGCGAGGAAGTGCGGCGCCGGGTCGAGGCGAAAACCCACATCAGCCTCGAATGGGAAATTCAACGGGTCGGCCGGACATGAACAAGGATCTTCACGTGGTCGTCCTGATGGGCGGCTGGTCGTCCGAGCGCGACGTGTCGCTGACGAGCGGCCGCGGAGTCGCTTCCGCGCTGCGCGAACGCGGCTGGTCCAATGTGTCCGAGCTCGACATGGACCGCGACGTCGCGGCCCGGCTCGCCGGTCTGAATCCGGACGTCGTCTTCAATGCGCTCCACGGGACGCCCGGCGAGGACGGGACCGTGCAGGGCATGATGGACCTGATGGGCCTCAAATACACCCACAGCGGGCTCGAGACCTCGGTCATCGCGATCGACAAGGAGCTGACCAAGATGGTGCTCGTTCCCCATGGCATCCGGATGCCGGCGGGGAAGATTGTCTCGAGCGAAAGCCTGTTCCAGGAAGACCCGATCGCACGTCCTTACGTGGTCAAACCCGTCAACGAAGGCTCGTCGGTCGGCGTCGCCATCGTCACCGAGCAAGGCAATTACGGAAATCCCATCGGCAGGGACGTCGAGGGACCGTGGCTCCATTTCGACGAGCTTCTCGCCGAGCCGTTCATCAAGGGACGCGAGCTGACTGTCGCGGTGATGGGCGGCGAGCCGCTGGGCGTCACGGAATTGAAGCCCAAGGCCGGCTTTTACGACTATGACGCCAAATACACCGACGGACTGACGCAGCATATCTGTCCGGCCGAAATTCCCTATGAGATCGCATCGGCAATGATGGACATGGCCGCCCGCGCCCATCAGCTCCTCGGCTGTAAGGGCGCGTCGCGCTCGGACTTCCGCTGGGACGACGAGCTCGGCGAGGCGGGCATCTACCTGCTCGAGATCAACACGCAGCCCGGAATGACCCCGCTGAGCCTGGTCCCGGAGCAAGCCAAGCTCAAGGGCATCAGCTACGGCGAGCTGGTCGAGCGGCTGATCGAGGAGGCGCTCGCATGAGCGCCGCGCACGTCCGCCGCGGCGGCTCGGCGCGAGCCCAGGCCAAGAAGCCGTCCAAGGTCTCGGTCCCGAAGAAGCTGGCCAAACGGCTTCCGGTCGACCAGGCCCGCGCCAACAAGGTCGCCGGCCTGGTGTTCGGCGCATTCGTCCTTGCGATCGGGCTGGTCGTGCTCGTCGCGCTTGATATCCCGGCGATGGCCGAGCGCGCTGCAGGCGCCGCCGTCGGCGAGGCCGGATTCAGGGTCAGCGGCTATCAGATCGTCGGGCTCAACCACATGAACCGGGCTGTGGTCGACGCGGTGGTCGCTGACGAGCTGCGCCGCGCCGCGGCCGAGGCCGGGTCGGAGAAAGCGCCGCAGGCGCTCGTCGACGTGGCCGCGATCCGCCGCCGGCTGCTCGGCTATGGCTGGGTCAAGGACGCCCGCGTTTCGCGGCGCCTGCCGGACTCGCTGGTCATCGACATCGTCGAGCGCCGACCGGCGGCCCTATGGCAAAACGAGGGCCGGCTGGCGCTGATCGACAGCCAGGGCGTGGTCCTCGACCGGGTGCCGGTCGACAAGATGCCCGATCTGCCGCTGCTGATTGGTCCGGGCGCCAATGCCAAGGAAGAGCAGCTCAGCCGGCTGATGGGCAGTGTGCAGACGCTCAAGCCTCAGCTCGCCTCGGCGACGTGGGTCGGCCTGCGTCGTTGGGACCTCAGCTTCCAGTCGGGTGAGACGGTCGCGCTTCCCGAGGGCGAAGAGCCGGCCAAAGCGGCGCTGGTGAAATTCGCGCGCCTCGACAAGGAAAGCGGGTTGCTCGGCCGCGGGATCATCCGCTTCGACCTCAGGGTGCCCGACAAGATGATCGTGCGGCTGCCGCGTGCTCCGGGCGAGCCGCTCGCCCCCGCGCCGTCGCAGGGGGCCTGATGGCCCAGCCCGGAGACCGGCCCGCGATCGCGGCGCTTGATATCGGCTCGTCCAAAGTCAGTGCGATCATTGCGCGGCCCGATGATGAAGGCCGGCTGACCGTGCTCGGTACCGGCCAGCGCGAGAGCCGCGGGGTCAAGCGCGGCTACATCACCGACATGGCCGCGAGCGAGCATGCGGTCCGCGAAGCGGTCGAGCTCGCCGAACGGATGGCGGGCCAGACGGTCGACGAGGTGTGGGCGAGCTACGGCGCCGGCGGCCTCGTCAGTGACGTCGCCAATGTCGAGGCCGAGCTTGGCGGCCACCCGGTCGAGCAAGCCGACATCGACCAGCTGATGAGCGCCGGTAAGGACGCGATCGACAAGAACGGCCAGGTCGTGCTCCACGCTCATCCGGCGCTGTACACGATCGACCGGGCGCAGGGGGTACAGCAGCCGATCGGCCTCCACGCCAACCGGCTTGGTGTCGACATCCACGTCATCGCCGCCGAGCCCTCGCCATTGCGCAATGTCGATACGGTGATCCGCCAGGCGCATCTCGGCGTTCGCGCGATCGTCGCCTCGCCGGTCGCGGCGGCGCTGGCCTGCCTGAGCGACGAGGAGCGCGAGCTTGGCGTCGCCTTGGTCGAACTCGGCGCCGAGGTGACCAACGTCTCGGTCCATTACGGCGGCATGCTCGTCGGCCTGCGCTCGATCCCGCTCGGTGCCCGCGACATCACCAACGACATCGCGGCGGCGTTTGCCGTTCAGCGGCGCGACGCCGAGCGGCTGAAGTGCTTCTATGGCTCGGCGATGACGTCGCCGCGCGACAACCACGAGATCATCGAGGCGACGCAGATCGGCGCGGAGCCGGGCGCCGAACCGATGAAGATGACCCGCGCGCAGCTGATGATGGTCATCCGTCAGCGCGTCGAGGAGCTGACGAACGAAATTGAAGCCGCGCTGAAGGGGCTGGGGTTTACCGGGCCGGTCGGCCGCCAAGTCGCGCTGACCGGCGGCGGCGCGGAGCTCAAGAACATTGCCGATTACATGCAGGGCGTGCTCGGCCGCTCGGTCCGCGTCGGGCGGCCGAAGCAGATACCCGGCTTGCCCGATGCGCATAGCGGTCCGGCCTTTTCGACCCTGGTCGGCCTCGCCTTGCTTGCCGCCAGCGGCCGCGGCGACATCCGCGACATCGCCGGGCCGGTGATCCGATCGCCACAGCCCAAGGGCATGATCGGCCGCTTGATCCACGCCATGAAGGGTGACTTCTAGCCGGCTTCCGCCCGTGATACGCATCCGTCGGGGAGGGGCACCGATGGCCGAAGGGATGCAGGACACGCGCACCCGGCAGGCCGGCTTATGGCTGACCTTGCTGCTCAGCGCGCTGGTGCTGCTGAACTATGTCGACCGCGGAGCCCTCGGGATTGCGGCGCCGAAGCTCAAGGACGAGCTGCTGCTCTCGGCAACTACGTTCGGGATCGCCGTCTCCGCCTTTTCGTGGGTCTACGCGCCGGCACAATTCGCGGTCGGCTGGCTGTCGGACCGGTTTTGCGTCTACCGATTGATTGCCGCCGGTCTCGCCGTGTGGGCGCTCGCCACCTTTCTCACAGGTTTCGCCAACGGCCTCGCGATGCTGGTGGTGTTGCGGGTAATGCTGGGGATCGGCGAAGGCGTTGCCTTCCCGTCCGCGTCGAAGATCATCGCCCGCCATGTCATCGCCGAGCGGCGCGGACTTGCCAACAGCGCCGTCGCCGCCGCGCTCGCCTGGGGTCCGGCGCTTGGAACGTTCGCCGGTGGCTTGATCCTCAGCTATTTTGGGTGGCGGCCGATCTTCATCGTCTTTGGATTGGTGACGTTGCTCTGGATTGTGCCCTGGCTGTTGGTGTCCCGGCCGCAATGGCGCGCCTACGTGCACGGCAGCGGCAAAAACGTGCCGGTGCGCCGGTTGCTGCGCAACCGCACCGTTTGGGCGATGGGCATCGGCCATTTCTGCAACACCTATGGCTTCTATTTCCTGCTCGCCTGGCTGCCGTTGTTCCTGGTCAAGGTGCGCGGCCTGTCGATCATCGAGATGACCGCGATGACCACTGTCGCCTACGTCGTTCAGGGATTCGGCGCGCTCGGCTGGGGCTGGCTATCCGACCGGCTGGTCAAGGGCGGATGGGACGAGGGCCGGGTGCGCAAAGGCTTGATGTGCATCTACTTGCTCGTAACTGCGGCCGCGATCCTGGGGATCGGTTTCTCGAGCTCTCCGCCGGCGATTTTCGCGTGCCTTCTACTCAACGCCGTGTTCGGGGGCATTGGCGGCGCCCAAGCTTATGCCATCGCGCAGGTCTATGCCGGCCCAGAGGCGGCGGGCACCTGGGTCGGGGTGATGAATGGCCTCGGCAATACGTCGGGCATCGTCGGCCCGGTGCTGACCGGCCTGCTGATCGAGAATACCGGCTCGTACATGGCCGCGTTCATGGTTTCGGCGGTCATCGTCGGCTTCGGCGCTATCTGGTGGTGGGCCGCCCTGCCGCGCGTCGAGCGGTTGAGGCTCGATTAAGGCGCTACTCGCAGCGCTATGAATCTTCGCTGCGCAGATAGTTGGGCGTAACGACCTTCGTCGCCTTTGTAGCGGGAGCCGCCGGCTGCAGCAGCTTAAGGTCGAATTTCTCCTTGAATTGACAGCCGAACTGCGTGCCCTTGGTCCAGCGGACTTCGGCGTCGACATGGCCACCGGCGGCGAAGTCGAGCTTGATCTGCGCGCCGACCGGTAGCTCCTCACGGCATTCGACCAGCGCGCCGCCGCTCGAGATGTTGCGCAGGCGGGCGCCCTTCACCTGTCCCTCGTAGTGGAGCAGCGCGGCACGGATGATCCGCATCCGCGCCTCGCGGGCCGGCAGCGGCTCGGGAAGCGCGGCAGACCCCTTGGCGGCGAGATCGCGGGCGTCGTCGGCGGGCATCGGCTTTCCGAAGATGTAACCCTGGACGAGGGAGCAGCCGAGGCTGCGCACAAGGGCCAGCTCCTCCTGCGTCTCCACGCCCTCGGCGGTGGTCTGCATCTTAAGGTCGGAGGCGAGCCCGACCATCGCCCGGATCAGCGCGGCATTGCGTCCTTGAGGGTCCGACGCGCCGGTGACGAACGAACGGTCGATCTTGATCTTGTCGAACGGGACCCGCTGCAGATAGCTTAGGCTCGAATAGCCGGTCCCGAAGTCGTCGAGCGCAAGCTTCACGCCGATCGCCTTGAGGCTGTGGATCATCTCATGGACGTGCTCGTCATTACTGAGGAACACGCCCTCGGTGATCTCGAGCTCCAGCCGCTGCGCCGAAAGCTTGGTGTCGCTCAGCACCATCCGCACCATCGTCGGAAGCGCCGGCGACTTGAACTGGACGGGCGAAAGATTGACCGCGACCGAGATGTTCTGGGGCCAGTTGGCGGCCTCGGCGCAGGCCGTGCGGAGGACCCACTCACCAATCTCGTTGATGAGCCCGATCTCCTCGGCGAGTGGAATGAACTGTACAGGGCTGACGGGCCCGTGCTCGGGGTGGTCCCAGCGGATCAGCGCCTCGAACCCGGTGACGTCTTCGCTCGAAGCATCGACGCAGGGTTGATAGACGAGCCGGAGCTGGCCCTTTTCGAGCGCGACCCGAAGGTCGGACTCCATCAGCTGCCGGTCGCGCGCCGCATCGTGCATCTCCGGCTCAAAGAAGCGGAAGCAGCCCTTGCCCGCGGCCTTTGCAGCGTAGAGCGCAAGGTCGGCGTCGCGCATCAGGTCATCGGAAGTGCGGTCGTCATAATCCGAGGTGACGATCCCGATCGACGCGCCGATCGACACCGCAGTCCCATTGATCGTGTAGGGTCGCGACAGGCTGTCGATGATGCCTTGCGCGAGGCCCGACAGCTCGGTCTTGTCCGACGAGTTAGGCAGGACGATCTCGAATTCGTCGCCGCCGAGTCGGCCGACCTGGCCCGCCTTGCCGATCACGTCGCGAAGGCGAAGCGCGACCAGCCGCAGCAAGGTGTCGCCGGCGGGATGGCCCAGCGTATCGTTGACCGCCTTGAACCGGTCGAGATCGAGCAGGAACATCGAG
This sequence comes from Sphingomonas sp., assembly GCF_045810705.1. GTDB lineage: Bacteria > Pseudomonadota > Alphaproteobacteria > Sphingomonadales > Sphingomonadaceae > Sphingomicrobium. The sequence continues at coordinate 168,970 of NZ_JBJMVI010000008.1, forward strand.
CAGCGATGCTTGCGCCGGACCGCGCTCACCAGCGCGTCATCGAGCGCGCGCCGCAGCGCCTGGCGATTGGCCAGTCCGGTCAGCGCGTCCTGTCGCGCGAGCCGGTCAAGCTCGACTTCGGACTGGCGCATCTTGGTCAGATCGGACGCGAACCCGCGGAAACCGAAAAAGCGGCCGATCTCGTCATGCACCGGCCGGCCCGATAGCGACCACCAAACCTCATTCTTGGTCTTGGCGCGGACGATCAGGTCCTGGAACGCGACGTGGGACGACAAATAGAAACCAAGGGTGCGCTCCGAAGGCGCGCTGCCGTCGGCGCTGTCCGACGAGATCAGGTCGGTGAACGGCCGTTCGAGCAGGTCGGCCGGTTCTCGTCCGAGCGCGCGGGCGACGCTGTCGCTGATGTAGGACAGCATGCCTTCGCGCCCGGTCTCCCAGAACCAGCCTTTTTCGCTGCTCTCGAATTCCTCGACAAGCGCCTCGGCGCGTGCGGACTGCGGGCGCGGTTCGTCGGGGGCGGAATTGCCCACGTTTCGCAACATTCGCCTGAGACCTGACACCGGCCGCTCCTCGTGATCCCTCGATGCCAAAATGTGGTTTAGAATCCGTTAGGTTTGCGATCGAGTTTCTAGAATATTCGCAGCTCCGGGCCGCTTGCAGGGACCCCAACCCTGCCTGAATCGGGCATAAGCGGGGCTAATATCCACCAGGCAGCTTTCGATTGGCAATCGCGAGGCTCTCAGCCCAGTCATTGGGAATGGCAAAGCCAGCCGTGTCATTGTCGCCGTCGAAGCCGATGAATCCATTGCGCGAAAGTCGTTCGATCTCCGAGGCTTATCGCAATTGCCGGGTGGCGGTCGCCAACGACCATGAAATCCGCATGAGCGTGATGACCTCCGGCTTCGAGTGGCACAATCATCCCCGATCGGACGAGGTGTTCTTCGTCATCGAGGGCGAGCTCATCATCGAACTGGAGGACCGAAAGGTCCTGCTTGGCGAAGGCGACCTGTTTACCGTTCCAAGGGGCGTCGTCCATCGCACCCGGCCTTCAGGCACTCGCTCCGTCAATCTCACGTTCGAGCGTGGGAGTGCGGAGACAGTCTATGTTTGCCGCGGAGGCAAAGATTAGGACGCTGGTCGTCCTCGCGCACCCTGAGAAGCGATCCTTTTGTGCGGAGCTGGCGCGGCGTGCAGCGGCGCTACTGCACTCGGTCGGCGAAGTCCGGATCATTGATCTTTATGAGGAAGCCTTCGACCCGGTCATCCGTCCGGCACATTTTCCGCAACGTGCATCGTCCGAGCGGTTCGAGCCAATGGTCGAGCAGGGGCGCCAATCCGCGACAGGCGCGGTCACTCCGGACATCGCCGACCACCAGGCGGCCCTGCAATGGTGCGATCGGCTGGTGCTGGTCTTTCCCTTGTGGTGGTGGTCGATGCCGGCGATCCTGAAAGGCTGGATCGACCGCGTCTTCTCGACCGATTTCGCTTATGGGTCGCAGGACCTGAGCGGCCGGATTGCAATGCTCTGCGCGACCGCCGAGACCAAAGCCGAGCGCTTTGCGGCGATCGATGGCAACAACCCGCTCCATCATATTGAGCGCGGCATCCTGAAGTTCTGCGGCTTCGAAGTCGCTCGCTCGTTCGTCGCCGCCAATATTTACAGCGCTTCGGACGCCGATCGACACAAGCTTCTGGCTAATTTCGAGGGCTTGGTCTCGCAGCAGCTGGCTCCCAAAACCGCCGACCGCGAGTCGACATGATCACCTGTGTGTTGGAGTATCGAATCGATCGCGCTCGAGAGGCCGAATTTGAGCAATGGTGCCGCATGTGGCTCCGATTGCTTCCGAAATTCGGGGCCATTCATCATGGATACTTCCTGCCAAGCGAGGGACGCAGCGATGTCGCGCTCGGTCTGTTCTCTTTTCCAAGCCTCGGCGCCTACGAGCGATACCGTTGCGCCGCGGCCGTGGATGTTGAGGTAATAGCTGCAACGCGCTTCCGAGATGGGAATGCCGGAGTGTTGTCCTGGAACCGCACCTTCTTCCGGCCGGTTTTGCCGGCAGATGATTGCCAGCGACCTCCCGAGCCTGTGGATAAGTGAGTCTTTCGGGCGACACTTCCCCCCAGTTTTTTGGTCCGCGTTAACTTTTCTGCTTGGCTTGCGACTCGCAATGATTCAAAGATTCATCCTGAAGGCTCAACGCGTTGCAGTGTTTGGGGGAGGTTTAGGGACATGAGCATCGATTTCATCCGGCCCGAGGTCGACGAGCTTCGCCCGCGGATCAGCGTGATCGGCGTCGGCGGCGCCGGCGGCAACGCCATCGCGAACATGATGCGCGCCGACGTCCAGGGCGTCGATTTCGTGGTGGCCAACACCGATGCTCAGGCGCTCAACAATTCGGCCGCCGATCGCCGCATCCAGCTCGGGCTGAAGATCACCCAGGGTCTTGGTGCGGGCTCGCGGCCGGAAATCGGCCGCGCCGCCGCCGAAGAGACTCTGATGGAGATCGAGCAGGCGCTCGACGGCGCTCACATGTGCTTCATCGCCGCGGGCATGGGCGGCGGCACCGGCACCGGCGCTGCGCCGGTCATCGCCAAGGCGGCACGCGACAAGGGTATCCTGACCGTCGGCGTCGTCACCAAGCCGTTCGCGTTCGAAGGCGCGCGTCGCGGCCGCTCGGCCGACGCCGGCATCTCCGAGCTTCAGCAGCATGTCGACACGCTGATCGTCATCCCGAACCAGAATCTGTTCCGGCTCGCCAATTCGGAAACGACCTTCAAAGAGGCGTTCGAAATGGCCGACGAGGTGCTCCAGCAGGGCGTCCGCGGCATCACCGACCTGATGGTCATGCCTGGCCTCATCAACCTCGACTTCGCCGACGTCCGATCGGTGATGGGCGAGATGGGCAAGGCAATGATGGGCACGGGCGAGGCCGATGGCGACAACCGCGCCATCGAGGCGGCCGAGAAGGCGATCTCCAACCCGCTGCTCGACGGCGTCTCGATGAAGGGCGCCAAGGGCGTGATCATCTCGATCACGGGGGGCGAGGACATGCGCCTGATGGAGGTCGACGAGGCCGCCAGCCACATCAAGGAGCTGGTCGATCCGGACGCCAACATCATCTGGGGCTCGGCGTTCAACAACGATCTCGGCGGCAAGATCCGGGTGTCGGTGGTCGCCACCGGCATCGAGGCGGACGCCATGATGCAGCCAGCGCCGGGCAAGGTGTTCAGCTTCCCGGCGCGTCAGCCGGCGCCGGCTCAAGCAACGGGCGCCGTCGAGACTGATCAGCCCATCGACGAAGAGGAGATCGAGACGACGGCGGAGGAGGGCGACGAGGAGCTTCTGCTAGGGGCGGACGACATCCTCACCACCCCGGTAGGCTCGGCGCCGATCGCACCGCCGGAGGACGACGAGGCGACCGATGAGCCGGCCGCAAGCGGCGGCGGAACGCTCTTCGAGCGCATGTCGAATATCGCTCGCGGGGCGCCGAAAGCGCAGATCGACGATGAAGATCCGGCCTACAAGCGCGACCCGATCGACATCCCGCGCTTCCTCAACCGGCAGAACAACCAGTAAGCCGGCGAGAGGTTTGAAACGGGGGCGGTCGTCACGACCGCCCCTTTTTCATGGGTCGCGCGGTACCTCACCGAGGCTCGCGCACGGCTCACCGTAAACCCTCTAGCCAGAAAGACTTGATCAAGATTCTCTGGCGCACCGGGGAGGGATGATGCGGGAATCATTGCAATTTCGATTGGCCGGCGCGCTCGTCGCCGGTGCGGCGATGCTGGCGGCAGCCCCGTGCCAGGCGCAAGGCAGCTATTCGCCATACGATGAGAGCCCCGGGACGGCGCTCGCTCGCTATGTGCGGACTTTGGCTTCGGAACCGACGGATTTCCAATCGCTGATCGGCGCCGGGAAGGCGGCGCTCGAGATGGGCGATGCGCAGGCGGCAGCCGGCTTCTTCGCCCGCGCCGACGAAGCCAACCCTCGCAGCCCGTTGCCGCAGGCGGGCATGGGCGCGGTGTCGGTTGCGAACGGGGACCCACAGGCGGCGTTGCCTTATTTCCGGCGCGCTCAGCAACTCGGTGCCCCGCTTGCGACTTTCGCCTGTGATCGTGGCCTGGCTTACGACCTCATGGGCCAGCAGGCCCAGGCCCAGGCGGATTATCGCGCGGCACTGGCTGGGCGCGACAGCGATGAGGCGCGGCGCCGGCTCGCGCTGAGCCTGGCCATCAGCGGCAACCGTGACGGCGCCCTGCAGATGCTCGCACCGCTCTCGGCTCGCGGCGACCCCGGCGTCCCGCGCATTCGCGCCTTCGTGCTCGCGCTGAGCGGCGACAGCGGCTCGGCGATGAACGCGATCAATGCGGCGATGCCTGGAAGCTGGTCGCGGGTTGCACCCTTCGTGCAGCGGCTGCCGTCGCTGGCCGCGGGACAAAAGGCCGCCGCGGTCAATCTCGGCCTATTCCCCGATGCCGGCGAGGCTTCCTACGCCTCCGTGGCGCCGCCAGCGGCGGCCGACCGGCTCGCCGATATCGACGCCCTTCTGCATGTCGGCTCTCAGCAGCCCCCACCGATGACGCAACCGCCTCGCCCGCTGCAGGTCGCTTATGCGCGGCCGCGAATGACTGGTTCGGTCCAGAGCGCGCCTGCGAACTTCCAGCCAAAGATCTGGCTGCAGCTCGCGAGGGGTGCCGACGTTGACGCATTTTCGCGCCAGTTCCAGCGGCTGAGGTCCAAGAATCCGGACTTGTTTGAGGGCCTCAAGCCCTACGTGGCCCGGAGCCCCGAAGGCGCACGGCTCATCGTCGGACCATTCCATGGGCGCGCAGACGCTGAGATCCTCGCCGAGGATTTCGCGTCGGCCGGGATCAACGCGTCCGATTTCACCAATTCCCAAGCCGATCGGATTGCGCCACTCGCGGTGGAATGACGCTTCCGCCGCTTGTTGCCGCCGAACCTGCGAGGTCGCGCGGCCGGCTTCACCTCGAGGAGAGCGGTGGCCCGCGCGGACCGCGCGACATCTTCCAGCGCGATCGCGACCGACTGATCCATTCGGTCGCGTTCCGCCGACTGCGCCACAAGACGCAGGTATTCGTCGCTCCAGATGGCGACCACTATCGCGTTCGGCTGACCCACAGCCTCGAAGTCGCGCAGATCGGGCGGACGATCGCCCGCGCACTCGGCCTCAACGAAGATCTGACGGAGGCATTATGCCTCGCGCATGACCTCGGCCATCCGCCCTTCGGCCATGCGGGAGAGGATGCGCTCGATGCCGCGCTGTCCGACGCCGGCGGCTTCGATCATAATGCCCACACCATCCGGATCGTCACGCGCCTCGAGACTCCATACCCGGGCTTCGACGGTCTCAACCTCAGTCGGGAGGCGCTCGAGGGCCTTGCCAAGCACAACGGGCCGGTTGCCGCGCCGACCTGGGCGATGGACGAAGCCAACGCCGAATGGGATCTCGAGCTCGGCAGCTGGCCGGGCCTCGAGGCGCAGGTCGCCGCGATCTCGGACGACATCGCGTACGACAATCACGATATCGACGACGGCCTCCGCGCTGGCCTCCTCGACATCGACGAGCTGATCGAATTGCCGCTGGTACGAAGGCTGTGGGACGCGATTGAGTCGCGGCACCCCGATCTTTCGGTCGAAAAGCGCCAGCGCGCGCTCGTCCGCGACATGATCGGATCCATGGTCGGCGACGTCCTCGCCGAGACCGTGCGGCGCGTGCAGGCGACGGGCGTGCAGACGATCGATGATGTTCGCGCGGCTGGAATGCCGCTCGCCGTTTTCTCTGAGCCGCTCGCTGCCGAGGAGCGCGAGCTCAAGCGCTTCCTGTATCAGCGTCTGTACGGCCTCCCCGAGCTCAAGCCGGTTCGCGACGAGGCCGAGCGCGTCGTTGCAGGGCTCGCCGCGGCCTATCGGGCCGATCCGACGTTGATGCCCGATTGGTGGCAGCGCGGCGGCGACGCGGTGCAGCAATTGCGCACGATCGGCGATTTCATCGCCGGCATGACCGACCGCTTCGCCATTGCGCGCCACGAGGAGCTCGTCGGCCCGGTGAACTTGCCGGCGAGCCGATTCTAGGGCTGCGATGATGTTAAACTGCGCTTCACGGCGGATTCAGACGATTGTGCTGATCGTCGCCTAGGACTTCCTTTACCAGTTGGACTGATGGTTGGCCCAATGCTGACCAAACCGATCATCAGGCGCGCACTCTCCGGCGTTGCTGTGCTCCTCGCAGGGGCATCGGCGGCGGCGCGGCCGGAGCCGCTCATCATCGAGCAGCTGCCCAATCCCGACGCCATGCTTATAACGGCGCAGGTCAGTGCCGACCCGAACTCAACTCTCGACGACGGCGTGCAGAGCTTCAGCCGGGCGATCGCCGATGCCACACAGCTTCAGCAACAGGCGATGGACGCGACATGCAGGTCCACGCACGCTCCCGTGGCAAGCGCCGCCCAGCGATACGCCTGGGAAGCGAACTGCCGGTATCGGCGCCACTGATCGTCGCCTAGTCAGGCGTGACGCGCGCCGGTGGCTGCGCTAGAGGCGCCGCTTTCCGGCCATCCGTGGGACGAACTTGAGCCTCTACGCCCAATATGCCGCGCTTCTCGACGGAGTGCTCGACGACCTTGTTGCCGAGGGCGCGCTACCGGCCGGCCTCGACCGCCGCAATGTCACGGTCGAGCCGCCGCGCGATGCGGCGCACGGCGATCTCGCGACCAATGCGGCGATGGTGCTGGCGAAGGCCGCGAAGACCAACCCTCGCGCGCTCGCCGAAGCGATCCGGCCGAAGCTCGAAGCGCTGCCGCCGGTCACCTCGGTCGAAATCGCGGGCCCCGGCTTCATCAATCTGCGCCTGACACCCGACGCCTGGCGCGACGAACTGCGGACCATCCTCGGGCAAGGCGACGAGTACGGTCTCTCGACCGTCGGCGCGAACGAGCGCGTGAACATCGAATATGTGTCGGCCAATCCGACCGGGCCGCTGCACATGGGCCATTGCCGCGGCGCCGTGGTCGGCGACAGCCTCGCGCGGGTGCTCGAGGCGGCGGGCTTCCGCGTCACCAAGGAATATTATGTCAACGACGCCGGCGCGCAGGTCGACACGCTCGCCCGCTCGGTGCACCTGCGCTACCGCGAAGCGCTCGGCGAACAGATCGACGGCATCCCTGAGGGTATGTATCCGGGCGATTATCTGAAGCCGGTCGGCACCATCCTCGCCGCCGAGCACGGCGCAGCGTTTGTCGACAAGCCGGAGTTGGAGTGGCTGCCGGCGTTCCGCGAGGCGGCGATCAAGGCGATGCTCGACCTCATCCGCCACGATCTGGGCTTGCTCGACATCCACCACGACAGATTTTCGTCGGAAGCCGAGCTTCAGGAAAGCGGCGCGGTCGCCGAGGCGATGGACGTGCTGCGTTCCAAGGGCCTGGTTTACGAGGGCACCTTGGAGCGGCCGAAGAGCCTCGATCCGCATGACGAATGGGAGCCGGTCGACCTGACGTTGTTCCGTTCGAGCCAGTTCGGTGACGACCAGGACCGGCCGATGAAGAAGTCGGATGGCAGCTGGACCTATTTCGGGTCCGACGCCGCTTATCATTGGCAGAAGGCCAAGAACGCCGATCATCTGGTCAACATTTGGGGCGCCGACCATGCCGGCACCGTCAAGCGCGTGCAGGCGGCCGTCGCGGCGCTGACCGACGGCCGCGTCGACCTCGACGTGAAGCTGGTGCAGATGGTGCGGCTGTTCCGCGGCGGCGAGCCGGTCAAGATGTCCAAGCGCGCCGGCGACTTCGTCACGCTCGCCGAGGTGGTGAGCGAGGTCGGCAAGGACGTCGTCCGCTTCATGATGCTCACGCGCCGCGCCGACGCGCCGCTCGACTTCGACTTCATGAAGGTGGTCGAAGCGTCGAAAGACAATCCGGTCTTCTACGTTCAATATGCGCATGCGCGGATCAGCTCGCTCAAGCGCAAGGCCGCGGATGCGGGGGTCGACCTGTCGTCACCGGCCGACCTCGCCCTACTCGACGATGAGGAACTGACGCTGGTCAAGCGGGCCGCGCAATATCAGCGCGTGGTCGAGAGCGCGGCGATGGCGCACGAGCCGCACCGGATCGCCTTCTATCTCTACGACCTCGCCGCCGAATTCCACGCGCTGTGGAACCGGGGCAATGACGATCCCGAGCGGCGCTTCCTCGTTGAAAAAAATCCACATCTTTCTCGAGCGCGGCTGGAACTCGCGCTCGGAATCGCGCAGATCATCCGCAGCGGCCTCGATTTGATGGGGGTCGCCGCAACCGAGGAGATGCGTTGATCATGAGCCGCGTTGAGGCGGCGGCCGCGATGGACCGGCTGCCGTGGCTCCCCGACGAACCGCCACCGCGGCGGGCAAGGCGCCGTGGTTCGGCCTTGGTTGCGCCGCTGATGGCGATCGCCGTGCTGGTCGCAGGCGCAGCCTATTGGCTGGGCTCCGGCGCCGTCGAGAATCTTGCCCCGCCGACTTTCGCGCCATCTAAGCCGGCGGCGACGGTCCGCTTGCCGGCCGCGCAACGCGCAGCAACGGCGCAGCCGCAGGTCAAGCTCGCCCCGACGCCCGAGGTGGAGCCGATCGTCGCACCGCCGATGCCGGTGATCGACACGCCGCTGCCGGTGAATGGGGGCCCTGAAAAGACGGGCGCCACGTCGCGCGAGGTGGTCGAAAGCGCCGCGCCGGCCGAGGGGACGCTCAAACTTCCGAACGCTGCGCGCCTCGAGCCGTGGCCGGTGCGCGTGATTGAGGGGGCTGACGGTCGGCTGGTACGGGTCGGGGCCTTTTCTTCGGTGCATCGGGCCAAGCGAGGCTGGTGGGCAATCGTACGGGCGAACCCCGCGCTCAAGCGGTTGCCGGCGCTGGTCGTGCCGGTGCAGCCGCTGCGCAGCGGCCGCGTCTATTATCGGCTGCAGATGGGCACGACGTCCCAAGCGCATTCCGCGGTGCTGTGCCAGCGCATGCGGATGATCGCGCAGCCTTGCGTCGTGGTCGGCGCGAAGGCTCAGCAGTGAGCGACGACCGCGCATTCGACGAGCCATTGCCATGGCTCGTGCCGGTCGAGGACGAGGACGAGCCGCGCGGCATTTCGGCGCGCAAGATGCTCGGAGCGCTCCTCGTGGTTCTTGTGGCGGCGCTGATCGTCGCCGGAACCTTCTTCTGGATCGGACGCCACAACAGCGCAGTGACTGGTCCGCCGGAGCTGATCAGGGCGCCGACGCAACCCTATAAGGTCAAGCCTTCGAACCCGGGCGGTCTGGACATCAACGGCGAAAGCGAAACGGCGTTCGAGACCAGCGCGGGTGAAGACAAGGACTCCAAGCTCGATCTCGGCAAGCTCCCCGAAGCTCCGGTTGCCAGGCCTGCCCCGCCCGCGCCGCAGCCGGCGCCAAAGAGCTTGCCGTCGAACGAAACCAAATCGCCCGTTCCGCTCGAACCGAAGCCGAGTGGCGCGCCGGGAAGCGTCGTCCAGCTCGGCGCGTTCGCCAATCAGGCGCAGGCCGAGCGGGCCTGGACGGCCTTGTCCACGCGCTTCCCGAACGTCGCGGCGCTCAACAAGATGATTGTCCCCTTCTCAGGGGGAATTCGGCTGCGCGCTGCTACCGCGTCGCCAGGCGACGCGAAGCAGGTCTGCCAGGCGCTGCGCGCAGCCGGCGAGAATTGTTTCGTTCCTTAATATGCAAGCGGCGATCTACGGGTTCGAAGGGCCGGTGCTGACCGACGAGGAGCGCCGCTTCTTTGGTGACGCCGACCCCGCCGGCTTCATCCTCTTCCGGCGCAATTGTGAAAACCAGGCCCAGCTGCTGCGGCTGACCGATTCGTTGCGCGAGCTTACTGGCCGCGACGACGTGCCGGTGCTGATCGATCAGGAGGGTGGCCGGGTTGCGCGGATGCGCCCGCCCGAGTGGCCGGCCTTTCCCGCCGCCGAGCGGTTCGCCGACCTGTATCGGGCGGCGCCGTCGTCGGCGATCGAAGCGGCGCGCTCCAACGCTCGCGGGCTAGGCCTCATGCTGCGCGCCGCCGGCGTCAATGTGAATGCCGCGCCGCTTCTCGATGTGCGGCAGGAAGGGGCGAGCGACATCATTGGCGACCGCGCCTTGGGCTCCGAGCCGATGCAGGTCGCGGCGCTGGGTCGCGCGGTGCTCGACGGCCTCGCCTCGGTTGGCGTGGTTGGGATCATCAAGCACATGCCGGGTCATGGCCGGGCACTCGTAGATAGCCATCACGAATTGCCGGTGGTGACGGCGAGCGCCGAGGAGCTCGACGTCGATCTCGAGCCGTTTGAGCGACTCGCTTCCGCGCCGATGGGGATGGTCGCGCATGTCGTCTACATCGCCTGGGACGCCGGGCGCCCGGCAAGCCAGTCGCCGGTCGTCATCGCCGACGTCATTCGCGAGCGGATCGGGTTCGACGGATTCCTGATGAGCGACGACAGCGACATGAACGCGTTGACCGGGACCCTGGCCGAGCGAGCTGCGAAGTGCGTTGCCGCGGGCTGTGACGTGGCGCTTCCGTGCAACGGCGTCCTCAGCGACAATATCGCGATTGCGCACAACCTGGGCGACATCAGCCTCGAAGGGGCCGAGCGGCTGGCGCGGGCCATGGCGGGCACGCGGATCGAGCTCGAAGGCATCGACTTCGCCGAGGAAATCGCGAAACGCGATCAATTGCTCGCGCTTGCCTAGTTATCCACGAGATAATGTGGCTGCGCCTTCGCAAGACCACAACAAGTAGCTATTCTGGCGGGCGTGGACGAGGACTTCGAGGAACGGCCGGTCCGCCAGTCGGATGAGCTAACCCTGGCGCTCGACGGGTGGGAGGGGCCACTCGACCTGCTCCTGAATCTCGCGCGTGCGCAGAAGGTCGACCTCGCGCAGATCAGCATATTGCAACTGGTCGAGCAATATCTCGCCTATCTCGCGGACGCGCGCGCGCTGAAGCTCGAGATCGCCGCCGACTATCTCGTGATGGCGGCGTGGCTCGCCTATCTCAAATCCTGCCTGCTGCTGCCCAAGGACCCGGACCAGGATCCGAACCCAGAGGAGATTGCGCTGCGGCTCCAGATGCGCCTCCAGCAGCTGGACGCGATGCGCGAAGCCGGCGCTCGGTTGCTCGGGCGCGACCGGATCGGGCGAGACGTCTTCGTTCGCGACGCGCCGGACGGGCTGCGGCTGGTTCGCAAAGCGGCCTGGCAGGTTCGCGACTTCGACCTGTTCGCGGCTTACGGTGTGGTTCGGGCGCGCACCCAGCCGGCGATGCACGTGGTCCATCCGCGCTCGGTCATGACGCTCGAGGAAGCGATCGACCGCGTCGCCAAAATGATCGGGGCGGCGCTCGAGTGGACTTTCCTCGAGAGCTTCCTGCCGACGACCCAGGATCCGCAATTCCGCCGCTCGAGCCTCGCGTCGAGCTTCCTTGCCGCGCTGGAACTCGCACGCCGCGGCCGGCTCGACATCGCGCAGGATGAGCCGTTCTCACCGATCCGGCTCAAGGTGGCGGCCTGATGGACGAGCTCGTGCGTGCGATCGAGGCCACCCTGTTCGCTTCGGCGGAGCCGCTGACCGTCGAAGACATCGCCGAGCATGTCGGGGAGGGCGACGTCGAGATCGCACTCGGCCAGCTCGCACAGCATTATGAGGGCCGCGGCATCGAGCTGGTCGAGCGCGGCGGGCGCTGGCATTTCCAGACGGCGCCGGATCTTGCCCATCTTCTTCGCCGCACCCGCGAGGAGCCGCGCCGGCTGTCGAGGGCGGCGACCGAGACGCTCGCGATCATCGCCTATCACGAGCCGGTCTCGCGAGGAGAAATCGAGGCGATCCGCGGCGTCCAGATCTCCAAGGGTACGCTCGACGTCCTGATGGATGCCGGGTGGGTGCGGCCGGCCGGGCGCAGGGAGGGCCCCGGCCGGCCGCTGCTTTACGCGACGACCCAGGAATTCCTCACTCACTTCGGCCTCGTCTCACGCCGCGATCTGCCGGGGATCGACGATTTGAAGGCCGCGGGACTTTTGGATCCGCTCGACGAGTCCATCTTCCAGCTTCAACTGGAAAGCGAAGACCAAGGCGACTAGATAGGCCGCCAAAGGAGTATCCTCATGGGCGGTTTCAGCATTTGGCATATCCTGATCTTCGCGATCATCCTCCTGCTGCTGTTCGGTGGGAACCGCTTCTCGTCGATGATGGGCGACGTCGCCAAGGGCCTCAAAAGCTTCAAGCAGGGCATGGCCGACGAGGATGATGAGAAGGTCAAGCGCTACGAGGAGCAGCGCCGCAACGATCCGCCGCGCCAGCTGCCACGCGACGAGGTGCGCCCGCAGGAGCCGATCGACGTTACGCCGAGAGCCGCCGATCCCGCCGCCCCGCCGCGAGACGACGAGCCGCGCGCCTGACCGCCTGAGGGCGCGCCATGTTCGGCGTTGATTCGAGCGAGCTTGCGGTCGTCGCCATCCTCGCGCTGATTTTCATCGGCCCCAAGGATTTGCCCAAGGTCATGCGCACGGTGGGCTATTGGGTCGGCCGTGTGCGAGGCATGGCGCGCCACTTCACCTCCGGACTCGAGACCATGATGAGGGAGGCCGAGCTCGAGGAGATGGAAAAGCGCTGGCGCGAAGAAAATGAGCGCATCATGCGCCTCCATCCAGCCAATGCCGATTATCCCGAACCGGGCCAGCCGGATGAAATGCCGCCGATCGCCGACCCGGTCGAACCTTCGCTGCCGCTCGACGAGACTCAGCCGGACGACGCGATCCCGCCTGACAAGCGACCGCTGCCGTGAAGGACATCGACGACACCAAGCAGCCTCTGCTCGACCATCTGATCGAACTCAGGCGCCGGCTTCTATGGTCGCTTGCGACGCTCGTCCTGTGCTTCTTTGTCTGCTTCTATTTTGCCCGGGACATTTTCGCGGTGCTGGTCCAGCCGCTGCTTAAGGCCGGGCAGGGCAAGCTCATCTATACCGACGTCTTCGAGGCGTTCTTCACCCAGGTAAAGGTAGCTTTGTTCGCGGCGCTGATGCTGGCCTTTCCCGTCATCGCCACCCAGCTGTGGCGGTTCGTGGCCCCCGGGCTGTACGTCAAGGAGAAGAAGGCGTTCCTGCCATTCCTGCTGATGACGCCGTTCTTCTTCGCCGGTGGGGCCTGCTTTGCCTATTTTGCCGCGATGCCGTGGGCGCTGCACTTCCTCCTCAGCTACCAGGGTAATATCGGCGGTATCCAGCAGGAGGCGCTGCCCGGCGTTGGAAATTATCTCAATTTCTGCACGCGGTTTATTTTTGGCTTCGGCGCGGCCTTCCTGCTGCCGATCCTGTTGATGATCCTCGAACGGGCCGGAATCGTCACCCTCGAGCAGCTCGGCAAGTCCCGCCGCTATGCGATTGTCGGATCAGCCGCCGTCGCGGCTGTACTGACGCCGCCCGACGTTGTCTCGATGCTGCTGTTGCTGATCCCGCTCTACGGCCTCTACGAGTTCGCGATCCTGGCGATCCGCATCACGCACTGGAGTGCAGCGCGGAAAGCCGCTCGCTCAGGGAATGTCGTTGATGTGCCCTAGACAGAAGAGGGCCCGGAAGCGCCACCGGGGGGGGGAGGGTTGGCGGTTCCGGGCCCATTTAAACGGATAGCGAGAGCGGGGGGGCAAAAGGTCACTATCCAAATGGCACAACGCCGCTTGTTCGAGATCAGTTCCGGACCAGGCCCAAGTTTTTCAAACTTTTTTCGTCACTGCCGTAACGACCAGAACCCATCCTAAGCTGGCGGAAACACAGGCAAATCCACGCTGTAGCGTCCAAGCTTTCGGTCGAGCGGCGAACGCAGCTGTTTCGCCAAGCCGCTGACGATCCGCTCAAACTGAGCCTTTCCGCCCCCGTCGTCGTCGTCCGGCACCAGGATTGGGCTTCCGAGTGACAGCCGGCCCGTCAGCTCGCTCGTACGGCGCAGCGACAGCTCGATCGGATCGTTCGGCGCGTTCAGCATCGCGAATTCGATGATCTCGGTAATCAGGAAGGCGACCGCGACCGCCGCGTCCTGTGTCGTGTAAAGGCTGTCAAGATCGAGATCGATGGTCAGGCCGCGCGCGCCCTCGGGCGCGGTGGCGCGAAGCTCCGCAGCAAGCTCGGTGGCCAGCGGTCTCAGCGAGATTCCGCGATTTTCCTCCATCTCGGCAAAGTGGTTGCGGTGGACGATCGACAAAGCGCCGACGCGGCGGCTGATCCCCACATAGGCAGCTCTCGCCTCGCCAGTCTCAGCGCTGCGGCCATGGATGTTGAGCAGCGAGGCGACCACCTGAAGATTGTTCTTCACCCGGTGATGGACTTCGCGCACGAGCCGCCGTTGCCCCTCGAGCGCCGCGTTTGTTTCGCGTTCCGACTCCTCGACCTGGCCGATGACGTGCGCGAAAGCGTTGCGAAGGCGCTGGATTTCCAGGCTCGGACCGAGTTTGCGCGGCAGCTCGAGCGCCCCTTCTCCGGACCGATGGGCGAGGACCGCATTTTCCAGGCGACGCAGCGGTCGGATCAGGAGCCGAGTGACCAGCAGCCAGGTCACCATCGCGGCCAGAATCCACATCAGCAGCGGCAGCAGGAGGAGAAGGCGGTCGACCGTTGTGATGCGCTGCTGTGCGATTCCTGCAAGTGCGGTAAGATTGCCGTTGCTGAGCGGGACTTCGATGATGCGCCACTTGGGATCGTCGCCCGTCGGCGATCCGATCAGTGGGAGTTCCCGCTGGCCGTCTCGCAGCACCAGCGAGCCGACCCCGGCGCCGGATTCGCGCACCGCCGAAAGCAGCTCCTCGCGCGGCAATACGGCGGTCGCCATGCCATTGATGACCCCGACGCGCACCGCCACCGCATTCTCGTCCGGCGCAATCCGCGTTGCGATCGCCCCGGGAGCAGCGAGGGGCAGCGTTCCGGTGTAGCCGATATCTCCAACCGCGCAGTTGGGCTGACCTTCGGCGGTCTCGAGCTCGAAGCGTTGCGCGATGGCGGGTGCAATCGCCAGCGCGCGGCGTGCACGATCGCATGCGGCGTTGGGCCCGTCGGCGAGCGCACCGTTGGCCGCGACTCTCAGCGCGAGCGCGTTTCGCGCGATCAGACTCTCGATGGATTGGACCACGGCGCGGGCCTGGTCTTCATTACGGCCGCCCAGCGCGCGGTTCGCCTGGCGGATTCCGCTCTCTCCGATCCAGGCGAGCGCGATCCCGATGGGCAGCAGTACCGCGGTGAGGATGACGAGCAGCTTGGCTGCCGTGGGCAGCCGTTCGAACCGTTCAGCGGTGCTCACGCCGCCGGCCCCGCCGCTGAAATGGCTGCGCGGCTAGCTGAGCTTGCCGAGCAGATTGGCGAAATCGTCCGGCACGGCTTCGCGGAGCGTGTCGTCATAGACCGAGCGGAGCGCGCGTCCAAGATCGCTGGATCGCGTCTTGCGTATCCCGCGGCCCGAAGCTGCGGACTTCTTCGAGTGCCCGGAATCTCCGGCTCCCTCCGTGTCACTTCGCTTCTTGGCACTCAACTCCAGTCCCCCATGGCGCGGGTCCTTGCGCGCTCATAATCAACTCATGCGATGGCGCAACCGGTCCGGACGCTGCCGTCCCGATATGCAGCGAGCCGGCTGCTGCGCGGCAATATCTGCTGTACAACGAGCCCGGCCCTGCGGGGGAAACCAAATCGCCGGTGCTTTGTTCCAGTGGTGATTCACATGTCGGGGGGTGGAGAAGCCCAGGTATCCGAACGGTCCTTCCAGGGTTGCAACAAGTCAGGAGCGCCGCCAAAGACGGCGCCAATCGAGTTTTTCGCGGGAGAATATCCGAACATGTCCCTTGGTCAGGAACTAGCTCCGCACCTGCCATTCCTGCGCCGATACGCTCGCGCACTCACCGGAAGCCAAGCGCATGGCGACGCGTTCGTCCGCGCGACGCTCGAAGCGATCGTCGCCAAGCCCGACGAATTTCCGCGCGACGTCGACCCCCGGCTCGGCTTGTACAAGACGTTCCACGCGATCTGGTCGACCGCCAATATCGAGGAGGGCGACGAGCCGAGTCAAAGCCCGGCGGGCGCGGAAGGAATCGCGCAAGCGCGGCTGTCGCGCATCACGCCGCTGTCACGCCAGGCGTTGCTACTGACCTCGCTCGAAGGTTTCTCGTCCGAGGATACGGCTTATTTGATCGGCGCCAGCGCCCAGGACGTCGACAGCCTCGTTGCCGAGGCGCTCGAGGAGATCGAGCGGCAGACGCTTGCCGATGTCCTGATCATCGAGGATGAGCCGATCATCGCGATGGACATCGAGACGATCGTCCGCGACCTTGGCCACAACGTCACCGGCGTTGCCGTGACCCGCGACGAGGCCGTGGCCCAGGCCCGGTCCAACCCTCCGGGGCTGGTGCTGGCCGATATCCAGCTTGCCGACGATTCGAGCGGGATCGACGCAGTGAAGGATATCCTCGCCGAATTTTCGGTGCCAGTGATCTTCATCACGGCCTTTCCGGAGCGGCTGTTGACGGGCACGCGGCCCGAGCCGACGTTCCTGATCACCAAGCCGTTCCAACGCTCAACGGTGAAAGCGGCGATCGCCCAGGCGCTCTTCTTCGACGCAGCGACAGTACCGGCGGCTTAAGGCCGGAACACGGTTCCAGCCGGCGCGTTGGCCCTGGGAACAGTGATTTCGTGACGAGAGCATAATGGCTGACCTGCGCAATTCCGAACCGTCGGTTGTGGAAACCACGACCGAGGCGCGCGCAGGCTCAACCCCCGGTGTCGCCCGGAATGTTCTCATATTCGGCACGTTGCTGGTGGTGATCATTTTTGCGGTCATCGTCTTGGTAGGACGGACCTGAGCACCTAGCTTCTGTCCAATCGCTGTTCACGTTGAAGCAACGCGCGCGCGGCCACTGGCCGGGCGTGATTAACGGGTGGGGTTTAGATTGACGGAAGCTCGCGACGAGGACCGACCAACAGCCCCTTCGGCGCAACCGGTCCCACTGTCCGATCCGGAGTTCAAGGATCAGCTGGCGGCGGTCATTCCGCATTTGCGCGCCTTCGGTCGCTCGCTTTCCGGCAGCCGCGACCTCGCCGACGACCTCGTCCAGGAAACGCTGCTCAAGGCATGGGCCGCGAGGAAGCGCTTCCAGGCCGGCACCAACATGCGCGCCTGGACTTTCATCATCCTGCGCAACCTGTTCCTCAGCCAGATGCGGCGCGCCCGCTTCAAGGGCGAGTGGGACGACATCACCGCGTCGAAGATCCTCGCTGCCCCGGCAAGCCAGGACCGGCATATCGAGCTTGGCGACATGCAACGCGCATTGATGCATTTGCCCCAGCCGCAGCGCGAGGCGCTGATTCTCGTCGGCGCCGGCGGCTTCGCCTATGAGGAAGCGGCCGAGATTTGCGGGTGCGCCGTTGGCACCATCAAGAGCCGCGTGGCCCGTGGCAGGGTCGCGCTCGAGCAGCTGCTGTCGAGCGGCAAGCTGCCGTCGCGCCGACAGCACCGGACCGATCCCGACAAGTCGGCGCTGCAGACGATCATGGGCGAGGTCGACGAGCTCAGCCGCGACCACGAGCATCCATCAACCGGGAAATAAAAGCGCCTAGTTCAGGCGGCGCAGCAATTCCGCGAAATCACGGTCGCTCGGCTCCGATGCAGCGGCCTCGAAGGCGCGGCGCAGCGCGGCGGCGATACCGGCCTGCGTCGGGGGCGTGCCCACTCTGATGACTTGGCGATCCGTTGTGTTGAGTTCCGGCGCTGAAAGCGTGTTTCGTTCCAGCTTCATCGATCAGGCAAACGACCGACCGGTGATGGAAGTTTCGTAGGAATCGCGCGCGAAACGGTCAAAAGGGCCCGATGAGTCCCGATTCTTCGACGGCCGGTCGAGCAGCGACGCTGCAACGCGCTGCCGAGCACAGCCCGTTCCTGCGCGAGTGCCTTGCGGCTCGCGCGGAGATCGCCGACGCCTTCCTTGAGGTTGGAGCGATCAGCGCGGCGGAGCTCGCGCTCCATGCGGGTGCGGACGACCTGGCGGCCGCGTTGCGGCGCCAGCGGCAGGGCCTGGCGCTCGCCGTCGCGCTCGGCGATCTCTCTGGCGAGTTCACGCTCGAACAGGTTACGCGGCTGCTGTCGGATTTCGCCGATCGGGCGATCGACGATTCCGTCCGCATGGCCATTGCCGAGCGCGTGCCCGACGCCGATCCGTGCGGCTTCGCAGTCATCGCGATGGGCAAGCTTGGGAGTCACGAGCTCAATTATTCGTCCGACGTCGACCTCCTCCTCCTGTTCGATCCGGAAGCCCTCCCGAAACGCGGTCGCGACGATTCCGGCGAGGCGGCGGTGCGGATCGGCCGGCGGCTGATCGAGCTCCTGCAGAAGCGGACCGAGGACGGTTATGTCGAACGCGTCGACCTGCGCCTGCGCCCGTCACCCGAAGTGACACCGATCGTCTTGCCGTTGAACGCCGCGATCTCGCATTACGAATCGAGCGCTCTGCCGTGGGAGCGCGCAGCGTTCATCCGCGCCCGCGCGGCAGCCGGCGATATCGAGCTTGGCGATCGATTCCTCGACGCAATCCAGCCGTTCGTGTGGCGCCGCTCGCTCGACTTCGGGGTGATCGACGAAGTGCGGCAGATATCCGCACGTATTCGCGACCATTTCGCGCAGGGCGCTCATATTGGACCGGGCTATGACCTGAAGCGCGGGCGCGGCGGGATCCGCGAGGTCGAGTTCTTCGTCCAGATCCAACAGATGATCCACGGCGGCCGCGACCCGTCGGTTCGAACGCCAGCCACGCTCGATGCGATCGCCGCGCTGCTCGCCGCCGACCGGCTCGACGAGGCCGTCGCGAGCGAGCTTGCGGAGGCTTACCGGCTGCTGAGGACAATCGAGCATCGGGCCCAGATGGTCGAGGACGCGCAGACTCACCTGCTCCCGGCGGCGGCGCCGGCGCTCGACAATCTCGCCCGGCTGCACGGGCTCGCCGATGGCGGTGCGCTGCTCGGCCTGCTTCGACCGCGCGTCGATCGTGTCGGCGAGATTTTCGATAGTCTCGCGTCGGAAGAGAGTCCGCGGCTTTCGAACGATCCGGATATCCTCGGGCGGGAACTCGCGCAGCTCGGTTTTGCGGACGTTGAAGCTGCCCGGCGCCACGTCGCCGACTGGCGCTCGGGCAAGGCGCGCTCGCTACGGTCGCCGCCTGCGCGGCAGGCGTTCGAGGCGATGCTCCCCAGCCTATTGCAGGCGATCGCCGCCAGCGGCGATCCCAATCACGCGCTCAACCGGTTGAGCGACATCACCGAACGGCTGTCGAGCGGGGTCAATCTTTTCCGCTTGCTTGAGGCGCGCCCGGCGCTCGCTGGATTGCTCGCCAAATTGCTGGCGCATGCCCCGGTGCTCGCCGATCAGCTCGCCCGGCGTCCCGAGCTGCTCGAAGGACTGTTCGACGCAACGAGCTTCGCAATGCCGCCACCCGCCGAAGAGTTTGCGCTGCTGCTCGGCGACGCGATGCGCGGCCAGGCTTATGACGTCGGCCTGGACCGCGTACGCCGGCTGGTCAACGAACGGCGGTTTGCGCTCGGCGTCCAGCTGATCGACCGGCGCCGCGACCCGCTCGAGGTTACCGAAGGCTATGCGAGCGTCGCCGAAGCCGCGCTGCTCGCGCTCGGCACCGCCGCCCGCGCGGAATTCGAGCAAAGGCATGGCCAATTTCCGGACAGCGAGCTGCTGGTGCTCGGGCTTGGGCGCTTTGGGGGTTACTCGCTCACCCATGCCTCCGACCTCGACATCATCTATCTGCACACCGGCGATCGGGGCGGCGCGTCGGACGGCCCCAAGCCGCTCGGGCCCAATGATTATTTCAACCGATTAGCGAGCCGGGTGACCGCTGCGCTCAGCGTCCCGACCGCCGCGGGTCCGCTTTACGACGTCGACATCAGGTTGCGGCCCGAAGGCGCCAAGGGCATGCTCGTCGTGTCGCTTGAAGCATTCGAGCGCTACCAGCGCGAGCACGCCTGGACGTGGGAGCATATGGCCTTGTGCCGCGCGCGCCCGTTGTTCGGATCCGGCAAGGGCAAGAGCCGCGCAGCGACGGTGATCGATGACGTGCTTCGCATGCCCCGCGACTTTGCCAAGGTCGCAGGGGACGCCGCCCAGATGCGCGCCGAAATCGAACGCCATAAGCCGCCGCGCGGCCCTCTCGACGTGAAACTTGGACCGGGCGGGCTGGTCGACCTCGAGTTCGCAGTACAGGTCCTTCAGCTCACCCGGCATGTGGGCCTGAGTACTCGCCTCGAGGTCGCGCTCGAGGCGCTCGAAGCTGAGTCTTTGGTAGAGGCAAATGTTGTCGATGCGCTAAAGTTGCTTTCGCGTATGTTGGTGATGATGCGCCTCGTCGCGCCCGGCGATGTCAAGCCGACAGCGGACACCTGGCAGCTTGTCGCCGAGGCGTGCGGTGCGGCGAACTGGGACGAGCTGCTTGCCGAGCACGACGCGGCGCGGCAGAGGATCGCCGCATTGTGGAACAGCATCAAACAAGGGGCATGAGATGATCAACGAAGGCGATCGCGCGCCGGCCATCACCGTGACGGCGACCGACGGCACAAAGCTCAACCTCGCTGCACCGGGGCAGCCGCTGGTCCTCTATTTCTACCCCAAGGACGACACGTCGGGCTGCACTCGGGAGGCGCAGGACTTCACCGCGCTTGCCGCCGATTATGCCAAGGCCGGCGTAAAAGTGGTCGGCGTGTCACGCGACCCGATGAAAGCCCATGAGAAGTTCATCGGCAAATACGGCCTCAAGGTGCCGCTCGTGTCCGACGAGGACGGTCGCGTCTCCGAGGCGTTCGGCACCTGGGTCGAAAAATCGATGTACGGCCGCAAGTATATGGGCATGGAGCGCGCGACCTTCTTGATCGGCGCCGACGGCCGCGTTCTTCGGGCCTGGCGCAAGGTCAAGGTGCCAAACCACGCCGCGGAGGTGCTGGATGCCGCGACGGCCGCTGCTTAGCCTGCGAGTGATTTGAAGAGCATCTCCCAGTACAGCACGTCGTCGTACATCGCGCGGACCGGGATACGCTCGTTGAGGCCGTGCTCGCGCTCGTCATCCGGCTTGATCCCCCAGCTGCCGTCGGTGTCGTAGACCGGGATGCCTTGCGCCCGGAAGAAGCTTCCATCGCTTGCGCCGGTCTGCATCATCGGAAAGACATGCATCTGCGGACCGTGAAAGTGCTGAATGGCACTCGTCACGGCATTGATCACATCGGCGCGCACGGGCGACGCCGGCGTTGGTACGCCAATGAAATTCGGGTCTGGCTTGATCTCGACGTTCGGGCCGACGAGCTTCTGCAGCTCGGCTTGGACCGCTGTCGGCTCAACTCCCGGAAAGATGCGGCAATTGACAGTTGCGGTCGCGCTTTGGGGCAGTGCGTTGTCGGCATGGCCACCGCTCAACATGGTCGCGACGCAACGGGTACGCGTCAGGCCTACTTCAAGCGGGTTCGCCTCGATCGCGTCGGCCGCTGCACCATCCTTCGGGTTCGCGAGCCATGCGCGGATCAGCTGACCAAGCTGGCTATTGCCTTCCTGCCGCGCCCGCTCTTCGAAATAGGCGCGGCTCACGTCGTTCATCATCGGCTCGAAGCGGTGCGTGCGTAGCTTCTCGAGCGCATCGGCGAGATCGTAGATGGCGTTGTCCGGCCGCGGACGGCTGCTGTGCCCGCCCGGGTTGCGCGTGGTCAGGAAATAGGTCTGGAAGGTCTTCTCGGCCATCGAGATCCCGCAGCCTCGGGGGCGGAAACTGTCGTCGTACCAGGCGCAGCCGCCATCCGCGTTGAGGCCGAATTCCGCATCGGTCAGATTGCGCCACTTCGTCGACGCCAAGGTCGCGCCCTGCCCGCGAGTTTCCTCGTCACCGCTGTAGAAGAAGATGATATCCCGATCGGGCTTGAATCCCTCGCTCATCAGCTTGACCGCGGCCATGGTCGTCGCGACGTCGGCATTCTTCATGTCGAAGGTGCCGCGACCGTAGAAATAGCCGTCTTCCTCGCGGAACACGAACGGATCGAATTTCCAATCCTCGCGCTTGGCTTCGACCACGTCCATGTGGCCGAGGATCAGCATCGGCTTCTTGACGGCATGCGGCGACCGCCAACGCACGATCAGCGCGGCCGTCTGGTCGCCCGGCAATGCCTCATAGGGCATGATGTGGATATCCGAGTCCGGAATGCCCGCGGCCCTGAACTGGTCGGCGAGCAGCTTGGCGACACGCGGCACCTCGCCGCGATTGTGGACGCTCGGGATTTCGATCGCCTGCTTGAACACGTCGCGCGTCTTCGTCTGCCAGGCGGGTTCCAGCTTGGTTGGGACGGTCCGCGGATCGGTCGCGGCGCCAGCCGCGCTCGACACCGAAGCCGCCAGAATGAGCCCAAGCACGCGCTTCATATCGACTCCTATTTGCCTGCGAGATCCTGCAGCATCATCTGCCAGTGGACGACATTGTCGTACAAGGCTTGCACCGGAAGGCGCTCGTCTTTGCCATGGGCGCGGAAGTCGGTCGGCACCTGCACCCAGGCGCCGTTGGCGCCGTAAACCGGGATTCCGGCAACGCGGAACGGTCGCGCGTCGCTCGCCCCGGTGGCCATTTCCGGGAACACCGGCATGCCCGGGTGGAGCGTCGTCACGGCGTGCGTGAAGGCGGCGGTCACGTCCGGGCGCAGCGGCGAGGCCAATGAAGCGACGTAATTGTCGTTCCTGGTGACGACGACCGTCGGATCGCCGACGATCCGCTCAAGCTCGGCCTTGATGGCGTTGGGATCGTCGCCCGGAAAGATCCGGCAGTTCACCATCGCCGTCGCGAGCTGCGGCAGCGCATTGTCGGCATGGCCGCCGAACAGCCGCGTCGGCACGCAGCGCGTGCGTGTCAGGCCGACCTCGCTCTCGCTCGCCTCGATGAAATCGGCGGCCTCGCCATCGTTCGGGTTGGCAAGCCAGCGCCGCATCGCATCGCCGAGCGGGCCTTTGTCCATCTTCGCCTTGGCGGTGAAATAAGCGCGGGTGGTCTCGTTCAGCTTGGGCGTGAAGCGATAGGCCTCGAGCTTATCAAGCGCATGGGCGAGGCTGTAGATCGCATTGTCCTTGCGCGGCTTGGACGAATGGCCGCCGCGGTTGCGGACGGTGAAGGTATAGCCGGCGAAGGTCTTCTCGGCGGCTTGCATGGTCATGCCCGCCGGTGATCCGTCGGCGTTGAACCCGCCCCCGACGCCGTCGGCGTTGAGCCCGAATTCAGGGTGACCCAGCAGATCGAGCCACAGGGTAGCGCCGTTCGTGGCACCGATGCCGTTGGTTTCCTCGTCGCCGGTGAACAGGACGACGATGTCGCGCTTCGGCCTGAAGCCGGCCTTCCTGAGGTTGATCACCGCCTGGGTGATGGCGGTAATCCCGTTCTTCATGTCGATCGTTGCGCGGCCGTAATAATAGCCGTCCTTCTCGACCATCTCGAACGGGTCGGTCGCCGACCAATCCTCGGCCTTGGCTTCGACCACATCCATGTGGCCCATCAAAAGGATCGGCTTCTTGGTGGTCGGGCTTGCCCCGCGCCAGCGGACGATCAGCGCCGCGGTGTCGTCCTCACCGGTGGTCGCGCTGGCGGTATGATAGGGCAGGACGTGGACATCAGCGGCCGGGAAGCCCGCCGCCTTGAACTGGTCGGCGACAAATTGCGCCATCGCGGGAACATTGTGGCGCCCGATCACCGTCGGTGTGTCGACGATGTGCTCGAACATCGCATGGGTCGCTTCGCGCTGAGCCGGCGTGAGCTGCGGGCCGGCGGCGGTCGCAGCGGCGGAAGCAAACGCGGCGAGCGCGGTGGCGGCGATCAAGTGACGCATGTTGTGGATGTCCCCGGAGATAAGTTGCGCGACGCTACTCTGCGCGCGCGCCGCGTCAAGCGGCTACGCCATGTCCCTCGGCAAGATATTCGGCGCTGCGCATTTCCTCTAAGCGACTGACAGTGCGTTGAAATTCGAAGCTGCCGTCGCCGGATGGGTAAAGCCCCTCGGGCTCCGCGTCCGCTGCTGCGAGGAGCTTCACCTTGTGCTCGTAGAGCGCGTCGATCAGCGTGACGAAACGCGCCGCCTCGTTGCGCATGTCGCGCCCGATCACCGGAATGCCGACCACGATTACGGTGTGATAGCGCCGGGCGACGGCCAGATAGTCGGCTGCGCCGCGGGGTTCGCCCACCAGCCGCTTGAATGAGAAGACGGCGACGCCCTTGAGGCTCTTGGGCACATGAAGCTTTCGCCCGCCGCCGACGTCGATATCTTCCGACGGCACCTTGGCGCGGTCCTCGACCGGATAGTCGGTGAGCTGGAAGAAGGCGCGGCTCAGTGCCGCGGTCGCCTCCGGGCCGTTGGGAACATGCCACACCTCGACGCCGGCGAGGCGGTCGAGCCGATAGTCGGTCGGGCCATTCACCTCGACCACCAGCATTCGCTGTTCGATCAACTCGATAAAAGGGATGAACAGCTCGCGGTTGAGCCCGTCCTTGTAGAGATCGCGCGGCGGCCGGTTCGAGGTGGTGACCACCTTCACCCCGCGTTCGATCAGTTTTTCAAACAGGCGCGACAGGATCATCGCGTCGGCCGGGCTGGTGATCTGCATCTCGTCGAAGCAGAGGAGTTTCGCTTCGTGGGCGATCTCCTCCGCGACGGGTTCGATCGGATCGCCTTCTTCTCGCTCCCGAGCGACCCTCAGCCGCGCATGCGTTTCGAGCATGAACTCATCGAAGTGGACGCGCCGTTTCGGCTCGACGTCGATGTATGCGAAAGCGAGGTCCATCAGCATCGACTTGCCGCGCCCGACGCCGCCCCACAGATATACCCCGGCGGGGCCATCCTTTTTCGATCCGAACAGCCGCGACAGGAACCCGCCGGCCCCAAAGCTTCCAGCAAGGCGATCGAGCGCCGCGACCGCCCGCGCCTGCGCCTCGTCCGGCTTCAGTTCATTGGCGGCAATCAGAGCGTCGTAGGCGACCCGTACGGGTCCACTCATCGCGACGATGGTCCGTTGGGCCGGTTCACCTTCTTCAGCGTGCCGCTGAAGCTGTAGCAATTCTCCCCGTCCTGCTTGACCACGCCCTGCAGGAAGGCGTGGCCGCGGGTCTGTTTGACCAGCTCGACATGGGCTTCGAGCGGCGAGCCGGCATGGCCGCGGGCGAGGAAGTGCGTAGTGAGATCGAGCGTCACATAATGCGCCTTGTCCATTCCGGCGCACAGGCCACCGGCGAACATCGACATGTCGATGAAGCTCATGATCGCGCCGCCATGGATCGAGCCACCCATGTTCATATGATCCTCGGTCGGGAACATTCGGGTGATCCCGCGCCCCGGTCCATCGGGCTTGAACAGCAGCCGCCCGGTCGCTGCGGCGAAGCTCGATCGCGGGAAGTCGCCCCAGCTGAACCATCCGGGGTTTTCGGGGTCGGGCGTCGCCCCTCGCGGCAGGCCGACGTCCTCCATCAATTCGTTGGAATCGTCGCTCACGCGACCCGTTCGGCGATCAACTTCTTGGTCTCGGCGATCGCTTTGGCGGGGTTGAGCCCCTTCGGGCAGGCATTCGCGCAATTCATGATCGTGTGGCAGCGGTACAGCCGGTATGGGTCCTCAAGCTGGTCGAGCCGCTCGCCGGTCGCCTCGTCGCGGCTGTCGGCCAGCCAGCGGTAGGCCTGGAGCAGGATCGCGGGGCCAAGGAACTTGTCGCTGTTCCACCAATAGCTCGGGCAACTTGTCGAGCAACAGAAGCACAGGATGCACTCGTAGAGCCCGTCGAGCTTCTCCCGGTCCTCGGGCGACTGCAGCCGCTCGCGCGACGGTGCCGGGCTCGCGGTCTTCAGCCACGGCTGGATCAGCGCATATTGGGCGTAAGCATGCGTCAGGTCCGGGACGAGGTCCTTGACCACCTCCATGTGGGGCAGCGGCGTCACCTGGATGTCACCCTTGAGATCGGCGATCGCGGTGGTGCAGGCGAGGCCGTTGCGCCCCTCCATATTCATCGCGCACGACCCGCAGATGCCCTCGCGGCACGAACGGCGGAAGGTCAAGGTCGGGTCGATCTCGTTCTTGATCTTGATCAGCGCGTCGAGGACCATGGGCCCGCATTTGTCGAGATCGATTGTGTAGCGATCGAAGCGCGGGTTGGCGCCGGTATCGGGGTCGTAGCGGTAGATCTTGAAGGTCTTAAGCCGTTTGCCTTCCTCGGGCTGATAGTCGCGGCCGCGAACGATCTTGCTGTTCTTGGGAAGCGTGAATTCGGCCAAGCGGACACTCCTTGCTCGCGAATGCCGCTAGCACGCGCGGCGCGCCAAAGAAAAGGCCGCCGGGTCGCCCGGGCAGCCCCTCCTCTTGCCGATCAGGGCCGCTAACGCAGCAGCGCGCTGATCACCTGCTGAACCAGCAGCGTGCGCGGATCGACCTGATAGAGATAGCCGTTGTCGTAATAATAGCGGTAGTTGGGGTTGAGATCGTAGCGGTTGCGCAGGCTGTACGGAATCTGCCCGTAGGCATAGCGGCTGCCGTAACTGTTCTGCCAGCGCTGGCCTCGGGCGAGCTTCCTTGCCTGACCGGGAGGCATGCAGCCGTTATGCTTCTTCGCCAGGCCCGGCGGGCAGCCACCGCCGCCGTAGCCGTAGGCGCTGTTGTAGCCGTGACCATGACCATTCCCGTTGCCATGGCCGTTGCCTGGCTTCGCAAGCCCCGGGCCGGCAATGCCGAGCGCCGCGGCGCCGGCGAACAGAAGTGCGTATTTCATCGGTCCACCATCCTTGTTGTCCGGACTAACGTCCGTTGAGCGGAAAGGTTACCGGACCGAACAGAGCAACCCCACTTGGCCCGGCCCGTTACTTGCGTGGAAAGGAGAGCGATGATGCTTGGAAAAGCCGATGCGACGCCGATGATCGCGGTGAAGGACCTCGACCGGGCGCGCAGATTCTACGAAGAAAAGCTTGGCCTCAAGACCAAGGACGAATGGGGCGGTGAGGGTGCCACGCTAAAAAGCGGCGACACGCTGATCAACGTCTATCGCTCGGAATTTGCCGGGACCAACAAGGCAACGGCGCTGAACTTCGACGTCGACGATATCGAAAAGGAGGTCGGCGAGCTCAAGGAAAAGGGCGTGATGTTCGAACATTACGACCTTCCCGGGCTCGACAGACGGGGCGACTTGCATGTCGCGGAAGGCTTCAAGACCGCGTGGTTCAAGGACCCGGACGGCAATATCCTGAGCCTGATCGAGAGCGAATGACGCAATCGCCTGAAAAGAAAGGCCGCCGGGGAGGGGCCGGCGGCCTTTCTGCTTGTCTGGCGATGTCGATCAACCTCCGGGGATGACGCGCACGACCCGATAGGTGCGGGGGTTCACGACGTACACGGAGCCGCCCCGGTTCACGTAGCGGAAGTTCGATCCGAGATGGTAGCGTGTGACCACCGGCTGCGGCAGCGCGCCGATGTCGGAGTAGGAATAGTTCGGGCCGAAATTGTACCCGACGCGATAGCCGGCTTGGCGCGCTTCGCGCCGGGTCATCTGGTGCCATGACACGCAACGGCCGTGGCGCCACTGATCGCAGGCGCGGTGGTTCGTGTAGCGTTGGGCGGTCGCGGGCACGGCGCCGAGAGCCACTGCACCAGCGCCGATCGCGAGAAATGTTTTGATCATTCGAGTCTCTCCTTGTGGGACCGAGGAAGGAACGACGCGCGGCAGGGGCGGTTGCCGCGTTACAGCCTTTTAATCTATCGCTCCGTCGGGGTTCATGCCGCCCCGACCGTGCCCCACGCGCGGTTGCGGCTTGGATGTCACCCGGCTAATCGGTCGCCGCGCTCCACCGCAGCCGACTCCCCCCGCGGCCTGCAACAACAAAGGCAAGGAAAGCGGCCTCATGGCTCGGAAGAAAATCGCCCTCATCGGCGCCGGAATGATCGGCGGCACGCTCGCCCACCTCGCCGCCATGCGCGAGCTTGGCGACATCGTCCTGTTCGACATCGCCGAGGGCATCCCCGAGGGCAAGGCGCTGGACATCGCCCAGGCGGGGCCGGTCGACGACTTCGACGTGAAGCTCAGGGGCAGTTCGGATTACGCAGATATCGAAGGCGCCGACGTGTGCATCGTCACCGCCGGCATCGCCCGCAAGCCCGGAATGAGCCGGGACGACCTGCTCGGCATCAACCTCAAGGTGATGAAGGCGGTCGGCGAGGGCATCCGCAACCATGCGCCCGGAAGCTTCGTCATCTGCATCACCAACCCGCTGGACGCGATGGTGTGGGCGCTGCGCGAATTCTCGGGACTCCCGCACAAGCGGGTCGTCGGCATGGCCGGCGTGCTCGACAGCGCGCGTTTCCGGCACTTCCTCGCCGAGGAGTTCAACGTCAGCGTCGAGGACGTCACCGCCTTCGTGCTCGGCGGCCACGGCGACACGATGGTGCCGATCGTCCAATATTCGACCGTTGGCGGCATTCCCATTCCCGACCTCATCAAGATGGGCTGGTCGACGCAGGACAAAATCGACGCCATCGTCAAACGCACCCGCGGCGGCGGCGGCGAGATCGTCGCGCTGCTGAAGACTGGAAGCGCTTATTACGCGCCCGCCACCAGCGCGATCGCGATGGCCGAGAGCTTCCTGAAGGACAAGAAGCGGGTCCTGCCGGCCGCTGCGCACTTGACGGGTCAGTACGGCGTCGACGACCTCTATGTCGGTATCCCCGTGGTGATTGGCGAAGGCGGCGTCGAGCGGATCGTTGAGATCGAGCTCGACGCGACGGCGCGCGAGAATTTCAACGTCAGCGTCGAGGCGGTGAAGGAGCTGCTCGAGGCCTGCAGGCAGATCGACAACAGCCTCGCCGTAGAGGCGGTGGCGTGAGCATCCTCGTCGACCGCAACACCAAGGTCATCACGCAGGGAATGACCGGCGAGACCGGCACCTTCCACACGCAGCAGGCGCTCGCCTACGGCACGAAGATGGTCGGCGGCGTCACCCCCGGCAAGGGCGGCACCGAGCATCTCGGCTTGCCCGTGTTCGACACAGTGCACGAGGCGGTCGCCGAGACCGGCGCGACTGCGTCGGTCATCTACGTTCCGCCGCCGTTCGCCGCGGACTCGATCCTCGAAGCGATCGACGCCGAGGTCCCGCTGATCGTCACCATCACCGAGGGCATCCCGGTGCTCGACATGGTCAAGGTCAAGCGCGCGCTCACGGCATCGAAGTCGCGGCTGATCGGGCCCAATTGCCCCGGCGTGCTGACGCCGGAGGAATGCAAGATCGGTATCATGCCCGGAAACATCTTCAAGAAAGGGAGCGTCGGCGTCGTCAGCCGCTCGGGGACGCTCACCTATGAAGCGGTGTTCCAGACGACCAACGAGGGGCTCGGCCAGTCGACCGCGGTCGGCATCGGCGGCGACCCGGTCAAGGGTACCGAGTTCATCGACATTCTCGAGATGTTTCTCGCCGACGACGAGACCCAGTCGATCATCATGATCGGCGAGATCGGCGGCAGCGCCGAGGAGGATGCCGCGCAGTTCCTCGCCGACGAGGCCAGGCGCGGGCGGCGCAAACCGGTCGTTGGGTTCATCGCCGGGCGCACGGCGCCTCCCGGCCGCCGAATGGGTCACGCCGGCGCGATCGTCTCCGGCGGCAAGGGCGACGCCGAGAGCAAGATCGCGGCGATGGAGGCGGCTGGAATTACCGTCAGCCCAAGCCCATCTGAACTGGGCACGACGCTCAAGGAGTTGCTGGTTTCGGCATGAACGATTTTGTCGGTTTCGACGAACGGGAACCCGGCCCAAGCTGGGCGCGGCCGAATTGGCCGACGGCCGAGCTCGACGAGCTGAACCTCGGCCTCGATCCGACCCAGGCGACGATCGAGAAAGTGAAGGCAGCGGTCGCGGAGCGCGTCGCGCAGACCACCAGCGACCCCGAGGCGATCCGCCGCGCGGCGGAAGATTCGATCCGCGCGATGATGCTGATCCGCACCTACCGGGTGCGCGGGCATCTTGCCGCCGACCTCGACCCGCTACGCCTCACGCGGCGCGAAGTCCCCGCCGACCTTACCGCCGAATATCACGGCTTTTCCGACGACGACCTCGACCGGCCGATCTGGCTGTGCGGCGCGCTCGGGTTCGAGCAGGCGACCGTGCGCGAGATCGTTCGGGTGCTCCAGCGCAATTACTGCGGCCATGTCGGCCTCGAGTACATGCACATCAACGAGGTCGAGGAGCGGCGCTTCCTGCAGGAGCGGATGGAAGGCAAGGACGCCGAGATCCAGTTCACGCCCGAGGGCAAGCAGTCGATCCTGACCAAGGTGATCCACGCTGAGCAGTGGGAGAAGTTCCTCGCCCGGAAATATGTCGGCACCAAGCGCTTCGGCCTCGACGGCGGCGAAGGTGCAGTCCCGGCGCTCGAAGCAGTAATCAAGTACGGCGGGCTGATGGGCGTCACCGAGATCGACGTCGGAATGTCGCACCGCGGACGGCTCAACATCCTGTGCAACGTCATGGGGAAGCCGGCGCAGGCGATCTTCCACGAATTCGCGGGGGGCGCCACCAACCCGGCCGATGTCGGCGGCTCGGGCGACGTCAAATACCACCTCGGCACTTCTTCGGACCGTGAGTTCGACGGCAACAAGGTGCACCTCTCGCTGCTGCCCAACCCGTCGCACCTCGAAGCGGTAGACCCGGTCGTGCTCGGCAAGGTGCGCGCGGTGCAGACGATCCGCGGCGACGTGCACGGCAAGACCGTGCTTCCGATCCTGCTTCATGGCGACGCCGCCTTCGCCGGCCAGGGCGTGGTGTGGGAGTGCCTGAGCTTGTCGGGACTGCCGGGCTACGGCACCGGCGGTACGATCCACTTCATCATCAACAACCAGGTCGGCTTCACCACCAGCCCGCAGTTCGGGCGCTCGTCGCCCTATCCGTCGGATGTCGCCAAAGGTATCCAGGCACCAATTCTTCACGTCAACGGCGACGACCCGGAAGCCGTGACGTTCTGCTGCAAGCTCGCGACCGAGTTCCGCCAGACCTTCGGCCGCGACATCGTCATCGACATGTGGTGCTACCGCCGGTTCGGCCACAATGAGGGCGACGAGCCCAGCTTCACCCAGCCTTTGATGTATGCAGCGATCAAGCAGCACCCGCCCGTCAGCGCGATATACGGCAAGCGCCTGATCGAGGAAGGCGTCGTCGACCAGGCCTGGATCGACCGCGCGACGCAGGATTATATCGCGCAATTGGAGCAGAACTTCCAAAGCGCCGTCTCATACCTCCCCAACAAGGCCGATTGGTTCGAAGGCCGCTGGGCTGGGCTCGGCCGCCCCGACGAGCCGGTCCTCGCCCGCCGCAACACGCCCACGGCGATCGCCGAAGACGAGGCCTGCCGTCTCGGCGATATCCTGACGACGGTCCCTGAAGGCCTTGAGATCCACAAGACGCTGCAGCGCATCCTCGATGCGAAGAAGGAGATGTTCGCGAGCGGCGACGGCTTCGACTGGTCGACCGCCGAGGCGCTCGCCTTCGGCAGCCTGCTGGCCGAGGGTCATGGCGTGCGCCTGTCCGGGCAGGACAGCGGTCGCGGCACCTTCAGCCAGCGCCACTCCGTGTGGGTCGATCAGCAGACCGGGAACAAATATATCCCGCTGTGCCACGTCGACGGCGCGCGGTTCGAGATCCGCGACAGCCCGCTGTCGGAGTTCGGCGTTCTCGGTTTCGAATATGGCTATTCGCTCGCCGACCCGCAGACGTTGGTGCTGTGGGAGGCGCAGTTCGGCGACTTCGCCAACGGCGCGCAAAGCATCATCGACCAGTTCGTCGCGGCGGGCGAGGCCAAGTGGCTGCGCGCGAGCGGCCTCGTGCTCCTGCTTCCGCACGGCTTCGAAGGGCAGGGGCCCGAGCATAGCTCGGCGCGGCTCGAACGCTATTTGCAGCTGTGCGCCGACGACAATCTCCAGGTCGCCAATTGCACCACCCCAGCCAATTACTTCCACATCCTGCGGCGGCAAATGCGCCGCGACTTCCGCAAGCCGCTGGTGCTGATGACGCCAAAGTCATTGCTGCGGAACAAGCTCGCGGTTTCGAAGCTCATCGACTTCACCGGCGACAGCCATTTCCGTCGCATCTTGAGCGACCTCAACCCGCCTGCCGAGGGCGAGACCCGGCGGCTGGTGCTGTGCTCGGGCAAGCTCGCCTATGAGCTGATGGAGGCGCGCGATGCCGCCGGCGACCTCGGCGTCGAGATCGTCCGGGTCGAGCAGCTATACCCGTTCCCGTCGGAGCCTTTGCTCAAGCGCCTGAAAGCGATGCCGAAGCTTCAGGACCTCGTCTGGGCGCAGGAAGAGCCGAAGAACAATGGCGCGTGGCTGTTCGTCGAGGATCTGCTCGAGCAATGCCTCGCCGATGCGGGCTTCGCCGGAATGCGCCCGCAATATGCCGGCCGCGATGCGAGCGCTTCGCCGGCGACTGGTCTCGCCAAGCGCCATGTGGCCGAGCAGGCGGCGCTGATCGCCGCGGCGCTCGGTCACAACTCGACAAGCCGCGGGCAAACGACCAGTGAGCGGCCCGGCACGGTCGCCGCAGAATAAAGGGAAGAAAGTGGCCACTGACGTTGAAGTCCCCGCGCTTGGGGAATCGATCACCGAGGGCACGCTCGCGCAATGGCTGAAGAAGCCCGGCGAGACCGTCGCCGCGGACGAGCCGATCGCGAGCCTCGAGACCGACAAGGTCAGCGTCGAAGTGCCGTCACCCGTCGCCGGCGTGCTGACCGAGCAACTGGTGCAAGAAGGCGAGAATGTCGCCGTCGGGGCCGTCATCGCGCGGATCGACCAGAGTGCAACCGCCGGCGCGGCGGCGGCTGGTCCAAGTCCCGCTCAGGCCGCCGCGGCCTCGACCGCCAATCCCGCCGGCGCTGGCGAAACACCCGCGCTTCGTGGCGATTCCTCGGCTCCCGTCGCCGACGCGGAGCCGGGCGAGGATCACGTCACGACTCTTTCGCCGGCGGTTCGCCGCGCGGTGCTCGAATATCATGTCGACCCGACCAGGATCCGCGGCAGCGGCAAGGACGGCCGGCTGACGAAGGACGACGTGATCGCGGCTGCTCAGGCACAAGGTGCAGAGCCGTCCCCGGCAATTGCTCCGCAGGCGAAGGCTCCGGCGCCTTCGCCGCAGCCTGCACCTGCGCCGCAAGTGAAGGCTTCAACTGTCGCGGGGCAACGGAAGGAAGAACGCGTCAAGATGTCGCGCATCCGGCAGACCATCGCCCGCCGGCTCAAGGAAGCGCAGAATACCGCGGCCATGCTGACGACGTTCAACGACGTCGACATGAGCGCCGTCATCGACGCGCGAACACGCTACAAGGATTTGTTCGAGAAGAAGCACGGCATCCGCTTGGGCTTCATGGGATTCTTCGTGAAGGCGTGCGCGCTTGCCGCCAAGGACGTGCCGTCGGTCAACGCCAGCCTCGACGGCGACGAGATCGTCTATCACGACTATCTCGACGTGTCGGTCGCGGTATCCGCGCCGAAAGGGCTGGTCGTTCCGGTCGTGCGCGATGCGGACAGGCTCAGCTTCGCCGAGATCGAGAAGACCATCGCCGACTATGGCAGGCGCGCCAAGGACGGCACGCTGACTGTCGATGAGATGACTGGCGGCACCTTCACCATCTCCAACGGCGGCGTGTTCGGCTCGCTCCTGTCGACGCCGATCATCAATCCGCCGCAGTCGGCAGTGCTCGGCATGCACCGCATCGAGGAGCGGCCGGTGGTCAAGGACGGGCAGATCGTCGCCCGGCCGATGATGTACCTGGCGCTTTCCTACGACCACCGCATCATCGATGGCCGCGAGGCGGTCACCTTCCTGGTGCGCGTCAAGGAAGCGATCGAGGACCCGACGCGGCTCTTGATCGACTTGTAAGGGTAACCACCTCCCGTTCGGGCTGAGCCTGTCGAAGCCCTGTCCTTCTCTTGAGGGCGAACAAAGAAAACAGCCCTTCGACAAGCTCAGGGCGAGCGGAGTTTTGGAATGGCTTCTGACGGATACGATTTCGACGTCCTGGTGATCGGCGCCGGCCCCGGCGGCTATGTCGCCGCGATCCGCGCGGCGCAGCTGGGTCTCAAGACCGCCTGCGCGGAAAGCCGCGAGACGCTCGGCGGCACCTGCCTCAATGTCGGCTGCATTCCGTCAAAGGCGCTGCTGCATGCCTCGGAGCTGTTCGAGGAAGCGGCCCACGGCACGCTCGCCAAATGGGGCGTCAAGACCGGCGGCGTAGAGCTCGACCTCGACACCATGCACGGCAGCCGCAAGGAGGCGGTGAAGGGCCTGACGCAGGGCATCGAGTTCCTGTTCAAGAAGAACAAGATCGAGTGGCTGAAGGGCCGCGCCAGCTTCGAGAGCGCGGACACGGTCAAGGTGGGTGACCGAACGGTGCGGGCGAAAAATATCGTCATTGCCACCGGATCGTCGGTGACCCCGCTCCCCGGCATCGCCATCGACCAGGAGCGGATCGTCGATTCGACCGGCGCGCTCGAGCTGCCCGAGGTGCCCAAGCGCATGGTTGTCATCGGCGGCGGAGTCATCGGGCTTGAGCTCGGCTCGGTGTGGCGGCGGCTGGGCGCTCAAGTCACCGTCGTCGAGTTCCTCGACCAGATCCTCCCCGGCTTCGACGGCGACGTCCGCAAGGAAGCCAACAAGATCTTCAAGAAGCAGGGCGTCGACTTCCGCCTCTCGACCAAGGTCACAAGCGCGACACGCAAAGGCGACACGGTGACGCTGACCGTCGAGCCGGCCCACGGCGGCGCCGCCGAGACGATCGAGGCCGACGTCGTGCTGGTCTCGATCGGCCGGAGGCCCAACACCGAGGGTCTCGCGCTCGACAAGGCGGGCCTGCAGACCAACCCGCGCGGCCAGATCGACGCCAATCATGAGTTCCGCACATCGGTGCCGGGAGTGTGGGCAATCGGCGACGTGATCCCCGGCCCGATGCTGGCCCACAAGGCCGAAGACGAAGGCATCGCGGTCGCGGAGAATATCGCGGGCCTGACCGGCATCGTGAACCACGACGTCATCCCGTCGGTCGTCTACACGATGCCCGAGATCGCCGGCGTCGGCCTGACCGAAGAGCAGGCGAAGGAGCATGGCGAGGTCAAGGTCGGCAAGTTCCCGATGCTCGCCAACAGCCGCGCCAAAACCAACCGCGAGCCCGACGGCTTTGTGAAGGTCATCGCCGACGCCAAGACGGATCGTGTGCTCGGCGTGTGGATGATCGCCTCGGTCGCGGGGACGATGATCGCCCAGGCGGTCCAGGCGATGGAGTTCGGCGCCACTTCAGAGGATATCGCCTACACCTGCCACGCCCACCCGACGCACAATGAGGCGCTTAAGGAAGCGGCGATGGCGGTGACCGGAAAGCCGATCCACATCTAGCGCCAACGTCATTGCGAGGAGCCGAAGGCGACGCGGCAATCCCAAAGAGGCTGGATTGCTTCGCTAAGCTCGCAATGACGGTTTCGGGCGACTTGACACTTGATTGATCGTTCAACTAAGCACGAGCAATGGTCAAAGACACACGGCAGCGGATTGTCGAATCGGCGATGGAGCTGTTCTGGCTCAAGGGCTACGGCTCGACCTCGATCGCCGACATATTGAGCCGCAGCCAGGTCAACAGCGGAAGCCTCTATCATTTCTTCCCCGGCAAGCAGGACCTGCTGATCGCGGTCCTCGAAGCCTATCGCGACGGCATCGGCCCAATGCTGGTCGAGCCGGCCTGGAGCGGGGTCGATGACCCCGTCGAGCGCATCTTTGCGTTGCTCGGCACTTATCGCCGCGCGCTGATCGAGACGGATTGCACATACGGCTGCCCGATCGGCAGCCTGGCGCTGGAGCTTCATGAGCCGGACGAGCCGGTGCGGCTGCTGCTCGCGGTCAATTTCCGCGCCTGGGTCGCCGCGGTCGAGGGATGCCTGCGCATGGCTGCTGAGCGTTTCCGCCATGGCACCGACCTCCACGCACTCGCAGAGCTCGCGCTCAACGTCATGGAGGGCGGGGTCATGCAGTCGCGGACATTCCGGGACGTCGGCCATTTCGACCGCGCGGTCGCGCAGCTGCGGGCGCACATCGACGCGATCTCGGTGCGGGAGCGCGCCGCTTAGGCTTATCAAACGGGGGAGAGGTGAAATGCCTCAGGTTAATCTGGTTGCGGTGTTGGTCTGC
The DNA here is from genome assembly GCF_045810705.1 of Sphingomonas sp. Classification (GTDB taxonomy): domain Bacteria; phylum Pseudomonadota; class Alphaproteobacteria; order Sphingomonadales; family Sphingomonadaceae; genus Sphingomicrobium. Next base: position 205,216 of record NZ_JBJMVI010000008.1, read on the forward strand.
GGAGTGGCGTCACTCGCTCTCGGCGCAATCTGGTACTCGCCATTTCTGTTCGCAAAGGCGTGGCAGCGGGCTGCCGGCCTGAGCGACGAGCAGGCCAAGAGCGGCAACATGGCCGTGATCTTCGGTCTGACGTTCGTGCTCAGCCTGATCGCCGCGTACGTCTTCGGTATGTTCCTTGGCCATTCGATGCCGCTGGCGGGCTCGGTCGGCGCGGGCTTTGCCGCAGGCCTTTGCTGGGTCGCGGCATCGTTCGGCATCAATTATTTATTCGAGCGCCGGCCGCTTGGCCTGTGGCTGATCAACGGCGGCTACCATACGCTGCAATTCACCCTCTTCGGCCTCATTCTCGGCCTCATGCACTAAGGAGCATTCGAATGATCGCCTTGTTGATTTTCGCGTCGGCAGCCTCACAGCCGGCCCTTGCGCAGCCAGCCCTAAGCCCGCTCGCACCGTTCGTCGGCCATTGCTGGAGCGGCGATGCTCCAGGCGGCGCCGGTACCGACACGCACTGCTTCGAGGCAGCCTACGGCGGCGAGCACATTCGCGACCGGCACAATGTGCAGGTGGCCGGCAAGACCGTCTATGCCGGCGAGACTGTCTACAGTGTCGAGGAGGGCGGAATTACGTTCACCTATTGGAACTCGCTCGGCGGAGTCGGCCACGGGACCGCGCAGCAAGCCGGGGGCCGGATCGCATTCCAGGGCGAGATGCGTGAGGAGCCGTCGAGCGCGCCGCAACCGATGCACGCCGCCTGGATCGTCGGCGCCAACAATTATCAGGTCGTCTGGCCCGACGGCACGCCGCACCTCATGAAGCGCGCCGACTGACGCCGGTCAGCCCAGCCAGCTCCTAATAAGCTCCAGCCACGTCAGATCCTTCTGCTCGACGCGCGCGGGGGCGACCGCCGGGCATTCGAGGCAGCGCGCCTGGATGCTCGGTCCCGACAGGATTGCGCGCACCTCGGTGATTGCCGACGCCAGCTGCTGCTCGGGCTCGTGCGCGAGCATCGAGAAGGCGTCGGCCGGCCCGGCACTGTCGTCGTCGTTCCGGTCGGCCAGCGTTTCGATCAATTGGTCGCGGAAGCTTGGCTGCTGCTCGAGGTAACGCACCCCGCGCTCATTCCCGAGGCCGGCGAGCTGCGCGGCCTTGGCGATCGCCTCGCTGAATCCGCCGAATCCGTCGACCAGGCCGAGCTGGCGTGCGGTGCCGCCGTCCCACACCCGCCCCTGGGCGATCTGGTCGACCTGTTGCGGGGTCTTGTGCCGCGATTGCGCGACGATGTTGAGGAAGCGTCCGTACATCGCCTCGACTCCGGTCAGGATCAGCCGGTTGGCATCGGGCGACGGACCCTTGAGCAGATCCGGCTCACCCGACAGGGGTGTCGTCCTGACGCCGTCGGCGCCGACTCCGAGTTTCTGGAGCGTGCCCTGGAAGCTCGGGATCACCCCGAAGACGCCGATCGACCCGGTAATCGTCGATGGCTCGGCGTAGATGAAGTTGGCCGGGGTCGAGACCCAATAGCCGCCCGAAGCAGCCACGCTCCCCATCGACACGACGATCGGAATTCGCTTCGACTTGGCCTCGAGCAGCGCTTGGCGGATGCGCTCCGAGGCAAGCACCGACCCGCCCGGGCTATCGACGCGCACGACGAGCGCCTTGATGCCCTTGTTGCGCACGCCGTCCTCGATCTGCTTGGCGATCGTATCGCCGCCGGCCGTGCCGGGGCCCGCTTTGCCGTCGACGATCATCCCGGCGATCGTCACCACGCCGATCGGTCCGCTTGGCCTGCGATCGACGACATTGGCGACGTAGGAGCCCAGCTTGACCTCACGGAAGGGCGCTCCGCCGCTGCCCTCGCCGCCGCCGAGGTCCGCGAGGCGCGTTTCGAACGCGTGGCGGTCGCCGATCCGGTCGATCAGCCCGGCGGCCAGCGCCGCCTTGGCCATGTCGCCGCCCGCGGCCGCGATCGCTCCATTCATGTTGGTCAGAAACAGGTCGATGTTGGCCTTGGGACGCGCCAGCTTGACCTCCTGGCGCCAGGTCTCCAGCCGGGCCTGGTCGAGCGCGGTGTAATTCTGCCTTGCCTCGGGCGACATGTCGTTACGGATGAAGGGCTCGACCGCCGATTTATAGGTCCCGACGCGATAGACGTTGGCGGTCACTCCGAGCTTGTCGAGCAGCCCCTTGTAATAGAGGTTGGAGCCTCCGGGTCCGGTGATCAGCACGCCGCCCAGCGGGTTGAGCCAGATTTCCGACGCGGCCGACGCCAGCGCATAGCTGTCGTCCGTATAGCCGACTCCATAAGCGATGACCGGCTTGCCCGACCCGCGGACTCTCCGCACGGCGTCGGCCAAATCGCCGATCGCGGTCGCGCCGCCGCCGCTGAAGCCGCTGAGGTCGAGCGAGACGGCCTTGACGCGGCTGTCGTCGCGGGCCTTGTCGAGCGCGGCCACCAGGTCGCGCAGCCGGTATTGATCGAGCCTGCCCGAACTTGCGACATCGGCCCATTGGCGCCGCGCCGGCTGTTCGACCACGCTTCCATTGAGATCGAGGTTGAGGATGCCTTCCCTGACCGGCGCCGGCCGCGCCGACAGCGCGCCGTACAGACCGGCGAAGAAAATGATCAGCAGGAGGAGAACAAGTGCGTCCTTGATGCCGACTAGCAGTTTCCAGATTGCGCGTACGAATTTCATTGCGAGCCTCGAAAATGATCTTTTCGCTGGCTAGCCCAGAAGGACCGTCATTGCGAGCGTGGCAAAGCAATTCAATCGTTCGGGTTCGTGGATTGCTTCGTCGTTGCGCTCCTCGCAATGACGATGCGATGGATGCGGCAAGGCCCTCTGCAGACAAACGTTTGGCCGCATGGCGCGACGAGCTCCGGGCGACGCTGGCGCTGGCGTGGCCCCTCATCCTCGCAAACCTGACGCAGCAGCTGATCCAGGCCACGGACATCCTGCTCATGGGCCGCCTCGGCGCGACCCAATTGGCGGCGGCCACGCTCGCGCTGAACCTCACCTTCACCTTCAATCTGATGATGCTGGGCTTGCTGATCGCCTCCTCGCCGATGATGGCGACGGCGCTCGGGCAGCGTTTCAATGCCGTGCGCGACGTGCGGCGCACGTTCCGGGCAGGCCTGTGGCTGCTCCTGTTCATGCTGCCGCCGTACTGGCTGATCCTCTGGCACGTCGGTGACCTGATGCGCGTCTTCGGCCAGTCCGAAGAGCTGGCGAGCCAGGGCCAGACATTCCTTCGCGCCTACATGTGGTGCACCGCGCCCTGGCTGCTGTTCCAGTTGCTGAGAAATTTCGTCTCGGCGCTCGAGCGGCCGCGCATCGTCCTGTGGCTGAGCCTCGCCGGGATCGCCCTTAACGCGCTGCTCAGCTGGTCGCTGATCTTCGGTCATTTCGGCCTGCCAGCGCTCGGGCTGCGAGGCGGCGGTATCGGCAGCACGCTGACCTGGCTGATCATGTGCGGCGCGCTCGTCGCCCTTGTCTCGGCTGACCGCCAGTTCCGCCGCTTCCACCTGTTCGGTCACTGGTGGCGCTTCGATGCCCAGCGCACGCTTGCGCTGGTTAAGCTCGGCTGGCCGATCGGACTGACCATGGCGTTGGAGATGGGGGTGTTCGCGCTGGCCGCTTATTTCATGGGCTGGATCGGCGCCCCCGCGGTGGCCGCTCATGCGATTGCGCTACAGCTTGCGGCGCTCACCTTCATGGTCCCGCTCGGTCTCGGCCAGGCAGCGACGGTGCGCGTGGGCCTGGCGCTTGGCCGCAAGGACCGACCCGGAATCGCGCGAGCCGGCTGGACCGCTTGGGTCCTCGGGGTCGGCTTTATGGGCGCGATGGCGCTCGTGATGTGGGCGATTCCGCGCCAACTGGTCACCTTGTTCCTCAACGACGTGCCCGCGAATGCGCTGGTGATCGCCCTCGCGGTCAGCTTCTTGCGCATTGCCGCCGCTTTCCAGCTTGTCGACGGGGCGCAGGTGATCGGCGCGGGCATGCTGCGCGGCCTCCACGACACGCGCTGGCCGCTGATGTTCGCGCTGGTCGGCTATTGGGTTGTCGGCCTCGGGATCGGCGCCTGGCTGGCTTTTGCCCGGGACTGGAAGGGCGTCGGCATTTGGGTCGGCCTCGCCAGCGGGCTCGCCGCGGTGGCGGCGCTGATGCTGGCGCGCTGGATCCTCCGCGACCGGCTCGGCCTGACCCGCCGCGACCACGCCTGACAACAAAAGTCTTGAGTGCGCCGGTTGACGGATGAACGGCGCACAACCATATGCGCGGCATCGTTGGCACTCTCATCGTTAGAGTGCCAACGGACTTGTTCAACTTGAAGAGAGAAGAGGGGTTACGACCCATGGGTTTCAGGCCGCTTCATGATCGCGTCCTCGTCCGCCGCGTCGAGGCTGAGGCAAAGACCGCCGGCGGGATCATCATTCCCGACACGGCGCAGGAAAAGCCGCAGGAAGGCGAAGTCGTCTCCGTCGGCTCTGGTGCTCGCACCGACGACGGCAAGATCACTCCGCCGGACGTCAAGGCCGGCGACAAGATCCTGTTCGGCAAATGGTCGGGCACCGAGGTCAAGATCGGCGGTGAGGACCTGATCATCATGAAGGAAAGCGACATCCTCGGGATCGTCGGCTGATCTTTCAGCCCTCGCGCGCGAGTGAGGGTGTCAACTTAGTCAACTTCCAGAATAGGAAAGGGTAGCCAGATGGCAGCCAAGGACGTGAAATTCAGCCGCGATGCGCGTGAGCGCATCATGCGCGGCGTCGACATCCTCGCCGACGCGGTGAAGGTGACTTTGGGCCCCAAGGGCCGCAACGTCGTCATCGACAAGAGCTTCGGCGCGCCGCGGATCACCAAGGACGGGGTCACCGTCGCCAAGGAGATCGAGCTCAAGGACAAGTTCGAGAACATGGGCGCGCAGATGGTGCGCGAGGTGGCCTCGAAGACCAACGACATCGCCGGCGACGGCACCACCACCGCGACGGTCCTCGCCCAGGCGATCGTCCGCGAGGGTATGAAGTCGGTCGCGGCCGGCATGAATCCGATGGACCTGAAGCGCGGCATCGATCTTGCCGTCACCAAGGTCGTCGAGGATCTCAAAAAGCGCTCCAAGCCCGTCTCGGGGTCGAATGAAATCGGCCAGGTCGGCAGTATTGCCGCCAACGGCGACACCATCGTCGGCGAGAAGATCGCCGAAGCGATGGAGAAGGTCGGCAAGGAAGGCGTGATCACCGTCGAAGAGGCCAAGGGCCTCGAGTTCGAGCTCGATGTCGTCGAGGGCATGCAGTTCGACCGCGGCTATCTGTCGCCATACTTCATCACCAACCCGGAGAAGATGCAGGTTGAGCTTAGCGACCCCTACATCCTCATCCACGAGAAGAAGCTTTCGAACCTTCAGGCGATGCTTCCGATCCTCGAAGCGGTGGTCCAGAGCGGCCGTCCGCTGCTCATCATCGCCGAGGACATCGAGGGCGAGGCCCTGGCGACCCTCGTCGTGAACAAGCTTCGCGGCGGCCTCAAGGTCGCGGCCGTCAAGGCCCCGGGCTTCGGCGATCGCCGCAAGGCGATATTGGAAGACATCGCGGTCCTCACCGGTGGCCGCTGCCTAACAGAAGATCTCGGCATTAAGCTCGAGAACGTTACCTTGGATGATCTCGGCCGCGCCAAGCGGGTGAC
>NZ_JBJMVI010000009.1:0-30955 GCF_045810705.1 Sphingomonas sp.
AGCAGCGAAAGCTCGACGAACGGACCTTTCCAGACGGAACGGGCCATGGCTTAACCCTTCTTCTTCGCGTGACGCGACCGGATGATGAACTTGTCGGTCGACTTGTTGTGACGAGTGCGGGCGCCCTTGGTCGGCTTGCCCCACGGGGTGACCGGATGACGTCCGCCCGAGGTGCGGCCTTCACCGCCGCCGTGCGGGTGGTCGACCGGGTTCTTGGCGACCCCGCGGGTCAGCGGGCGCTTGCCCATCCAGCGCACCCGGCCCGCCTTGGCCAGCGTCTGGTTGCCGTTGTCGGGGTTCGACACCGCGCCCACGGTCGCCATGCAGTCCGAACGGACATAACGCTGCTCGCCTGAATTCAGCCTGACGATCACCATGCCGCGGTCGCGGCCGACGACCTGGACATAGGTCCCGGCGGCGCGCGCGATCTGGCCGCCCTTGCCCGGCTTGAGCTCGACATTGTGGACGATCGTCCCGACCGGCATCTGGCCGACCTCCATCGCGTTGCCCGGCTTCACGTCGACGCGCTTGCCGGCGATCACCTTGTCGCCCGGAGCGAGACGCTGCGGCGCGAGGATATAGGCCTGCTCGCCGCCCTCGTAGGTGACGAGCGCGATGAAGGCCGAGCGGTTCGGGTCATATTCGATACGCTCGACCGTCGCGGGCACGTCCCAGGTGCGGCGCTTGAAATCGATCTGGCGATACTTCTGCTTGTGACCTCCGGCGATCCCGCGCGAAGTCACATGGCCCTTGTTGTTGCGCCCGCCGGTCTTGCGCTTGCCTTCGGTCAGCGCCTTGACGGGCTTGCCCTTCCACAGCGCCGACTTGTCGACGAGGATGAGGCCGCGGCGCGCCGGCGAAGTCGGTTTATATTGCTTGAGAGCCATGGCTTAGATCCCGCTCGTCACGTCGATCGGATCCTGGCCCTCGGCCAGCCTCACGATCGCTTTCTTCATATCGGAGCGGCGGTAGGGCGCACCCTTCCAGCGCTTCGTCTTACCCTTGGCGACAATCGTGTTCACGCTGGCCACCTTGCGGTTGAACAGCGCCTCGACGGCCGCCTTGATCTCCGGCTTGGTCGCGTTTGGCGCGACCCGGAACACGACCGCATTATTCTCCGACAGCATCGTCGACTTCTCGGTGATGTGCGGCGCGAGCACGATGTCGTAGTGGCGCGCGTCGGGCGCCGCCTGCTGCTTCTTAGCCATTGAAGCGGGCCTCCAGTTTCTCGACCGCGGCGCGGGTCAGGACCAGCGTCTCGTGGCGCATGATGTCGTAAACATTGGCGCCCGCCGCCGGCAGCAGGTCGATCGTTTCGAGGTTCGACGAGGCGCGGGCGAAACCGACGTTGAGCGCGTCCCCGTCGATCACCAGCGCGGTCTTGCCGAAGCCGAGCTTGCCGAGCTGCGCTTGCAGAGTCTTGGTCTTGCCCTCGGCGACGTCGAGATTGTCGACGACGATCAGATTGCCGTCCTTGGCCTTCGCCGACAGCGCCATCTTGAGGCCGAGGACGCGAATCTTCTTGTTCAGCGCAGGATTGAAGTCGCGGACGCGGGGCCCGTGCGCCTTGCCGCCGCCGATGAAGATCGGAGCGCGGCGATCGCCGTGACGAGCGGTGCCGCCGCCCTTCTGCCGGCCGAATTTCTTGCCGGTGCGCGCAACCTCCGAGCGCTCGCGAGCACCACGGGCCGTGCCGCGACGCTTTTCGAGCTGCCAGGTGACGACGCGGTGGAGGATGTCGGCGCGGGGCTCGACGGCGAAAATCTCGTCGTTGAGCTCGATGTCGCCGCCCTTGCCCGCGTCGAGGGTCTGTACCTTGACCTTCATCGCTTAGCCTTCCTTGCCTTCGTCGGCGTCGGGATCAGACTTGATGCTGTCCTCGACCGCGCTGGCCTTTTCATTTTCTGCGGCCTGGGCCGCGTCGGCGGCTTCAGCTTCGGCGGCCTCGGCAGCCACGGCCTCGGCGGCCGCGCCGGCTTCCTGCTCGGCCGCGATCGCCGCGACTTCCGCATCGCTCGGCAACGCCGGCATCTCGTGGACCGCCGCATCATCGACCAGGCCCGCCTCGGGGACCTCGACCTCGTTCAGCTTCTTCGTGTCGAGGATGCCGGCCGGATAGGGCGCATTCTCGCTGCGGGGGACCTTGATCGCGTCGCTGACCGTCAGCCAGCTGCCCTTATGTCCCGGGACCGAGCCCTTGATGAACAACAGGCCGCGGATCGGGTCGGTGCGGACGACCTCGAGGTTCTGCTGGGTGCGGTTGCGGGCGCCCATGTGCCCCGCCATCTTCTTGTTCTTGAACACCTTGCCCGGGTCCTGACGCTGCCCTGTCGAGCCGTGCGAGCGGTGCGACACCGACACGCCGTGAGTCGCGCGCAGGCCCTTAAAGCCCCAGCGCTTCATCGCGCCGGCAAAGCCCTTGCCCTGGGTGACGCCAACGACATCGACCAGCTGGCCGGGAACGAAATGGTCGGCGCTGATGATTGCGCCGACGTCGAGCAGCGCGTCGTCGGCAACGCGGAATTCGGCGACCTTGGCCTTGGGCTCGACCTCGGCCTTGCCGAAGGCGGCGCGCTGCGGCTTGGCGACATTCTTCGCCTTCGCCTTGCCGGCGCCGAGCTGGACGGCGGTGTAGCCGTCGCGGCCCGCTTCGCGGCGGCCAACGACCTGCAGTTCGTCGAGCTGCAGTACGGTGACGGGCACGTGCCGGCCGTCCGCCTGGAACAGGCGGGTCATTCCGACCTTCTTGGCGATCACGCCGGTGCGCATGACCAAACTCCTCAAACAGAGGCACCCGGCTAATTCCAGGTGCATGCAGCCCAAATTCTGGTGCGTGCCCCGCCTGGGCTAGTGCTCCCACGAGGAGCGGCGGGGACGCAGCCCGGAGCTAATCCCCGGCGGTATCACCCATTGCCGCGCACCTTGCGGCGCGCGCTGGCCGGTTAAGCCAGTTTGATCTCCACGTCGACGCCGGCGGCGAGATCGAGCTTCATCAGCGCGTCGACCGTCTGCGGCGTCGGCTGCACGATGTCGAGCAGCCTTTTGTAGGTCCTCACCTCGAACTGCTCGCGCGACTTCTTGTCGACGTGCGGCGAGCGATTGACGGTGAACTTCTCAATGCGCGTCGGCAGGGGAATGGGACCGCGGATAAGAGCACCCGTGCGACGCGCCGTATCGGCGATGTCGCCAGTCGCCTGGTCGAGCACTCGATGATCGAACGCCTTCAGGCGAATCCGGATGTTCTGCGTTTCCATGTCCCTACCGATGCGAAAGAGCCTGCGAGCTTCAACTTCCGCCGAAGCCCGCTTATTCCAACAAACTCAAAAGCGAACCGCGCGACCCTGATCCAGAATCGCGCGGTTGGCGCCCTATATTACTTCGTGATGTTGGCGACAACCCCTGCGCCAACCGTACGGCCGCCTTCGCGAATCGCGAAGCGCAGGCCTTGGTCCATGGCGATCGGGGCGATCAGCTTGACGCCCAGATTCACGTTGTCGCCCGGCATCACCATCTCGGTGCCCTCGGGGAGCACGACCTCGCCGGTGACGTCGGTCGTCCGGAAGTAGAATTGCGGACGATAGTTGGCGAAGAACGGCGTGTGACGGCCGCCTTCGTCCTTCGACAGGACATAGACCTCGGCGCTGAAGTCGGTGTGCGGCTTGATCGAGCCCGGCTTGCACAGCACCTGGCCGCGCTCGACGTCCTCACGGCCGACGCCGCGCAGAAGCGCGCCGATATTGTCGCCGGCCTGGCCCTGGTCGAGCAGCTTGCGGAACATCTCGACGCCGGTGACCACGGTCTTCTGGGTGTCGCGGATGCCGACGATCTCGACTTCCTCGCCGACCTTGACGATGCCTTGCTCGACGCGGCCGGTGACGACAGTGCCGCGGCCCGAGATCGAGAACACGTCCTCGATCGGCATCAGGAAGGGACGGTCGAGCGGACGCTCGGGCTGCGGGATCCACTCATCGACCGCGGCCATCAGCTTGAGGATCGATTCCTTGCCGATCTCGGGGTTCTTGTCCTCAAGCGCGGCAAGAGCCGAACCGGTGACGATCGGGATATTGTCGCCGTCGAAATCGCGCTTGGAGAGCTCCTCGCGGATCTCCAGCTCGACCAGTTCGAGGAGCTCGGGATCGTCGACCTGGTCGACCTTGTTCAGGTACACGACCATGGTCGGAACGCCGACCTGCTTGGCGAGCAGGATGTGCTCCTTGGTTTGCGGCATCGGGCCGTCGGCGGCGGACACGACGAGGATCGCGCCGTCCATCTGGGCGGCGCCGGTGATCATGTTCTTCACATAATCGGCGTGGCCCGGGCAATCGACGTGCGCATAGTGGCGCTTCTCGGTCTCATACTCGACGTGAGCAGTCGAAATGGTGATGCCGCGCTCGCGCTCTTCCGGCGCCTTGTCGATGTTCGCATAGGCGACGAACTCGGCGCCGCCGGTCTCGGCCAGCACCTTGGTGATCGCCGCGGTCAGCGACGTCTTGCCATGGTCGACGTGACCGATGGTCCCGATGTTGCAGTGCGGCTTCGTCCGCTGGAATTTCGCCTTCGCCATTTTACGCCTCTTCTTCTGTAGGAAATCGGGCGGCCCGCCCTGATCGCGAGCGCGCCCATAGCTAGTATTTTTTGCTTACGCCAGTTTCGCCTTCACCTCGTCGGCGACGTTCTGCGGCACTTCGTCATAGTGCGAGAATTGCATCGTGTACTGCGCCCGGCCCTGGGTGAACGAACGCAGCTGATTGACGTAGCCGAACATGTTCGCGAGCGGCACGATTGCCTCGACCACCTGCGCGTTGCCGCGGCTGTCGGTGCCCTGGATCTGGCCGCGCCGGCTGTTGATATCGCCGATCACGTCGCCGAGATAATCCTCCGGGGTCACGACCTCGACCTTCATGATCGGCTCGAGCAGCTTGATGCCGGCCTTGTGCGCCACTTCGCGCATCGCGCCGCGGCCGGTGATCTCGAATGCCAGCGCCGAGGAATCGACGTCATGCGAATTGCCATCGAGCAGGTGAACCTCGAAGTCGATGATCGGAAAGCCGATCAGCGATCCGGTCTCGGCTGTCTCGCGAATGCCCTTCTCGACCGACGGGATATATTCCTTGGGGACGTTGCCGCCCTTGACCTCATCGAAGAACTGGAACCCGGTTCCGCGTTCGGCTGGAATAGCCTTGATCTTGATCTCGCCGAACTGACCGCGGCCGCCCGACTGCTTCTTGTGGGTGTAGGTCAGCTCGACCGGCTTCGCGAGATATTCGCGATAGGCGACCTGCGGCGCGCCGACATTGGCCTCGACCTTGAACTCGCGCTTCATGCGATCGACCAGGATTTCGAGATGGAGCTCGCCCATCCCCTTGATGATGGTCTGACCCGACTCGTGGTCGGTCGTGACCCGGAATGACGGGTCCTCGCGCGCCAGGCGATTGAGCGCGACACCCATCTTCTCCTGGTCGACCTTGGTCTTGGGCTCAACGGCGACTTCGATGACCGGGTCTGGAAACTCCATCCGCTCCAGGATGATCGGGGCGTTGGAAGCACACAAAGTGTCGCCGGTGGTGGTGTCCTGGAGACCGGCCAGCGCGACGATATCGCCCGCGTAGGCGACCTGGATGTCCTCGCGGTCGTTGGCATGCATGAGCAGCATCCGACCGACCTTTTCCTTCTTATCCTTGACCGAGTTCATGACCTGCGATGAAGTCTCGAGCTTGCCCGAATAGATGCGCGCAAAGGTCAGCGTGCCGACGAACGGGTCATTCATGATCTTGAACGCGAGCGCGGAGAACGGCGCTCCGTCGGCCGCCTCCCGGCTTTCGATCTCATCGGTGTCCGGCTTGATACCCTCGACCGGTGGAACATCGAGAGGCGACGGCAAATAGTCGACGACCGCGTCGAGCAGAGGCTGAACCCCCTTGTTCTTGAACGCCGAACCGCACAGCACCGGCACGAACGAGAAGTTGAGCGTGCCCTTGCGGATCAGCTTCTTGAGCGTCGCGATGTCGGGCTCGGTGCCCTCGAGATAGGCCTCCATCACCGCGTCGTCCTGCTCGACGGCCATCTCGATGAGATGCGTGCGCGCTTCGGCCGCGGCGTCCTTGAGCTCGGCCGGAATCTCTTCGTAGACGAACTTCGCGCCGAGACTCTCGTCAAGCCAGATGATCGCGCGGTTCTCGACGAGGTCGACCAGGCCCTTGAAGCTGCCTTCGATGCCGATCGGCAGGTAAAGCACCGCGGGACGCGCGCCGAGGCGGTCCTTGATCATCCCGACGCACATCTCGAAGTTCGCGCCGGTGCGGTCGAGCTTGTTGACGAAGCACATCCGCGGCACGTGATATTTTTCGGCCTGCCGCCACACGGTTTCCGACTGAGGCTCGACCCCTGCGACGCCGTCGAAACAGGCGACCGCGCCGTCAAGCACGCGCAGCGAGCGCTCGACCTCGATGGTGAAGTCGACGTGACCGGGCGTGTCGATGATGTTGATCCGGTGCTCAGGGCCATCGCCGGCCGACCAGAAGCAGGTCGTCGCCGCCGAGGTGATGGTGATCCCGCGCTCCTGCTCCTGCTCCATCCAGTCCATCGTGGCGGTGCCCTCGTGGACTTCGCCGATCTTGTAGGACTTGCCGGTGTAATAGAGGATGCGCTCGGTCGTGGTCGTCTTGCCGGCGTCGATATGCGCCATGATGCCGATGTTGCGATAGCGGTCGAGCGGATGGCTGCGGGCCATTTCTAGAGCTTCCTTAGCGATGTAGGGAGCCGGCGGATGCGGCTTCCCACGATATAGGTACGAAAACTACCAGCGCCACCCGGCGGCCCTGGCCGGCGGGATGACTACCAACGATAATGGCTGAAGGCGCGGTTCGCCTCGGCCATGCGGTGCGTGTCCTCGCGCTTCTTGACCGCGTTGCCGCGGTTCTGAGAGGCGTCCATCAGCTCGCCCGACAGGCGCGCCGACATGGTCTTCTCCGAACGGGCGCGCGCAGCCGTGATCAGCCACCGGATCGCCAGCGCCTGAGAGCGCTCGGGACGGACCTCGACCGGCACCTGGTAGGTCGCGCCGCCGACGCGGCGGCTGCGGACCTCGATGCCCGGCTTCACATTGTTGAGGGCGTCATGGAACACGCCGAGCGGTTCGCGCTTGAGGCGGGCCTCGACGCTTTCGAGCGCGCCATAGACGATGCCTTCGGCGACGGACTTCTTGCCGTCGAGCATGACGCTGTTCATGAACTTGGACAGCGTGAGATCGCCAAACCTGGGATCGGGGAGGATTTCGCGCTTTTCGGGGCGGCGACGACGAGACATTGGACGGTTCCTTTCTCTTCAGCCGGTTCCGGGACTTCAACTTGCCCGGGGCTTACTCTCGTGGATTACTTGGGACGCTTGGCGCCGTACTTGGAGCGCGACTGCCTGCGGTCCTTGACGCCCTGGGTGTCGAGCACGCCGCGAAGCACGTGATAACGAACACCGGGAAGGTCGCGCACACGGCCGCCACGGATCAGCACGACGCTGTGCTCCTGGAGGTTGTGGCCCTCGCCCGGGATGTAGCTGATCACTTCGCGCTGGTTGGTCAGGCGGACCTTCGCCACCTTGCGCAGCGCCGAGTTCGGCTTCTTCGGGGTCGTCGTATAGACACGGGTACAGACGCCGCGCTTCTGCGGGTTCTGCTCCATCGCAGGGACCTTCGACTTGGCCTTCTGCGGTTCCCGACCCTTGCGGATCAGCTGGTTGATCGTTGGCATGAAGCCCTTCACCTTTCGTTGCGGGAAGACCCCGCGGTTACTTTGCCCAACAGCAATTGCGCGAAGCCCAAGCAGCCTTGGCCGCCTGGCCGTCACGCAAGTTGAGCAATGTTCAGCTCTTGCCCGCACTCAGGGACACGAGGTCGTGAGCCCTGGCGGACGGGCGGGCACATAGCGGCGGGGCGGCTGAGGGTCAACCGCCCCGAAGGGGCAAAGGTGGCTAGGCGACCGCCTCTCGCACCGTCCGATCGACTTCGTGGGCTCCGCCGACAAACAGGACCGTCCACAGACCGCGGAAGATGAAGCTGATGCCGACATAATAGCCGAGGAAGTAGAATGCCTGGCTGGGCTCCATCGTCAGCAGGAGCGCTCCGAGCGCGAAGTCAACCAGGCCGACGAAAACCAGCCAGCCCCTTCCGAACGGCGTCGTGAATGCCGTCGCGAACTCGAATATGCCGCCGACGATCAGCCAGGCGCCGATCATCCACACGAGGGTGATCGCGCCCGCTGCTGGATTGTAGAGGAAGGCGATGCCGATAATGAGGCTCAGCAACCCCAGCAGGGCGGCCAGCCAGCCTCCGCCTCGCCTGATGTGCGATACTCCGCCGACGAACGCGAAGGCGCCGGCGACGCACAGCAATGCGCCGACATAAATTCCCGTTGCAAGGCTGGTCAGCGGCGCCATCGTCAGTGCGAGGACGCCGATGATGATGAAGGCTATGCCGGGCAGAAATTCCCAGCCCGACCAGTCCGCGATGCGCTTCTCGGTTCTTCCGTCAGCCATTTCATGCTCCTTTCCGGCCGGCGGCGCGCGATGACGGCGGCCGACGGCTCAAACCAATTGCGCAGGATCGGTCAGGCAATTGTCGTTCTTCCTGGCGGCGCTGGATATCGCGGCCTGCGAGGGAGGAGAACGCCGACGGGCAGAGTCGCGACCGAGGCCGCACAGGCGCCATACCACTTCCGTTACGGCAGTATATCGCAAATGCGTCGGTTGGTTTCCCGGAACCGGATGTAAGGCCGCCCGTTCGACGTATCGGACTGCAAGGAACCAGATCCATGCGGCGATACGCCATCCCGGCCCTCATCCTTGCGGTGGCGGCGGTCGGCTGCGGAGCACGGAGCGACAAGGCCGTGGCCCAATTCAATCTCACCAGCAGCGCCTTCCAAAACGGCGGCGCGATCCCCACCCAATATAGTTGCGATGGCGCGGGCCAATCGCCGCCGCTGGCGTGGGACCAGCCGCCGCCGGGGACGAAGAGCCTCGCCCTGGTGGTCGACGATCCCGATGCTCCCCATGGGACCTTCCACCACTGGGGCGCCTACGACATTCCCGCGGCGACGCGCGCGATCGCGGCCGGCCAATCGGTCGGCGCCCAGGCGGTCAACGATTCCGGGAAGGCCGGCTATAAGGGTCCGTGCCCGCCCAAGGGCGACAAGCCGCACCATTATCGCTTCAAGCTCTATGCGCTCGATACCGATCGGCTCGGAATCTCGCCCAATCCGAAGATCACGGATGTCGAGAACGCTGCTCAGAAGCACCCGATCGGCCGCGCCGAACTGATTGGCACCTACCAGCGGCGCTAGCCTAGGACGGCGTCACCTCGAGGTCGACCGGGCTGCGCGGACGAATGTACAGCCGACGCACCATCGGGAAGCGCTTGGCCGCTTCGACTTCGATGCCCCACACCAAAGCCTCGACGTCGCGCGCGGTGATGTCGTCATCGAAGTCGACGGACAGCATGGCCGTGATCTGGTCGGGCGCGCTGTGGACCGTCAGAACCTGGCCGACGGCCGTAATCCCCTTCTTTTGAGCCACCATGTCGTGCAATGCGGCGACGAGCTCCGGATCGGCGGCTTCGCCGATCAGCAGCGCCTTGGATTCATAGGCGAGCAGCATCGCCGTGCAGCCAAGGATGATCCCGATCACGACTGAGGCCGCGCCGTCGTAGAAGGGATCGCCGGTCTGTTGGGAGAGCAGCAGCCCGACCGCAGCAGCGACGATGCCGGCCATCGCCGCGCCGTTTTCGAGCAGCACGATGAATGCCGGCGGGTCCTTGGACTGGCGCACCGCCTGGAACCAGCTGAGATTGCCCCTGGCCTTGTTGAAGTCGCGGAAGGCTTCGAGCGTTGACCAGCCTTCGAGCAGGAAGGCGACGAGGAGCACGACGTAAGCGATCACCGGCGAAACCGCCGGCTCCGGGTGCATGATATGGACGATGCCTTCGTAGACCGACACGCCGGCGCCGAGCGCGAAGACCAGGACCGCGACGACGAAGCTCCAGAAATAGAGCTCGCGGCCATAGCCGAACGGATGAAGCTTGTCGGGCGGCCGCTTCGCGGCGTGGCGGCCCCACATCAGCAACAGCTGGTTGGTCGAATCGACGACGCTGTGCACGCCCTCGGTCAGCATGGCCGACGACCCCGTGATGGCCGCCGCGACGAACTTCGAAGCCGCGATGCCGAGGTTCGCGACAAGCGCGATGACGAGCGTCCGCGCACTGGTGGTATGCGCGCTCAAATGTGCAGGACCCGTCCGTCGGCGGCAAGCACGGCTTCATGCATCATTTCCGACAAGGTCGGATGGGGGAAGACCGTCTGGACGAAATCCTCGTCGATCAGCTCGGCGGTCTTGCCGACGGTGTAGCCCTGGATCAGCTCGGTGACCTCGGCGCCGATCATGTGCGCGCCGAGCAGCTCGCCGGTCTTGGCGTCGAAGACGGTCTTCACGAAACCCTCGACCTCGCCGAGCGCGATCGCCTTGCCGTTGCCGATCGCCGGGAACTTGCCGACCTTGACCTCGTAGCCTTTCTCCTTGGCGGCCGCCTCGGTCAGGCCGACGCTCGCGACCTGCGGGCGGCAGTAGGTGCAGCCGGGGATGTTCTTCGGATCGGCGGCGTGCGGGTGCACGTCCGTGTTGCCGAGCGCCTGCGCGATAGCTTCGGCCGTCGTGACGGCTTCATGCATCGCCTTGTGCGCCAGCCACGGCGGCGCGGTGACGTCGCCGATCGCCCACAGGCCGGGCACGTTGGTTCGGCCGTAGGGATCGGTGTCGATATGGCCCTTGGTCGTCTTCACGCCGAGCGCCTCCAGGCCGATGTTCTCGCTGTTCGGCACGATCCCGACGGCGACGATGCAATGGCTGAAGCGCTGCTCCGAAGTCTTGCCGTCGCTGGTCTTGATCTTCGCTGCGACGCCCTTCGCGTCAGCGGTCAGGCTTTCGACACCCGCGCTGGTCAGGATCGTTAGCCCCTGCTTCTGCAGGCTCTTGGCGAGCTGCGCGCTGACTTCGGCGTCCTCGACGGGGACGACGCGCTCGAGCATCTCGACCACGGTCACCTTGGCGCCGAGGTCGGCGTAGAAGCTCGCGAACTCGATCCCGATCGCCCCCGAGCCGATAACCAGCAGCTCGGTCGGCATTTCCGGCGGGGTCATCGCGTGGCGGTAGGTCCAGATGCGCTTGCCGTCGGTCGTGGCGAACGGCAGGTCGCGCGCCCGCGCGCCCGTCGCGACGATGATGTGTTTTGCGATCAGCTCGGTCGCCTTGCCGTCGGCGGCGGCGACGCTGAGCTTGCCTTTGCCGGTGAGCTTACCCTCGCCCATCACGACATTGATCTTGTTCTTCTTCATCAGGTGCGTGACGCCCTGGTTGAGTTGCTTGGCGACGGCGCGGCTGCGGGCGACGACCTTGGCGATGTCGAACGACGGTTTCTCGTTGCTGAGGCCGTAGGCGTCGGCGTGGGTCATGTAGTGGAACACCTCGGCGGAGCGCAGCAACGCCTTGGTTGGGATGCAGCCCCAGTTGAGGCAGATGCCGCCGAGCAACTCGCGTTCGATGATCGCGGTCTTCAAGCCCAGCTGCGCCGCGCGGATCGCCGCGACATAGCCGCCGGGACCCGAGCCGAGGACGATGAGGTCGTATTGGTCAGCCATTTGGGTGTTCCTCTGCCGCGATCTCCCGCGGCTTGCCTGCTTCGTCGAGCGCGACGAAGGTGAATTCGCCCTCGGCCACGATGGTCTCATCTTCGCCATCGCGCTGCCGGGCGATCGCTTCCGCTTTGAGCCGCAGCGAGGTGCGGCCCTCCTTCAGCAGATCGACATAGACGCTGAGCTCGTCGCCGACCGCCATCGCGCCAGGGAACCGAACCGCGTCCGCCGCGACCAGGATCGCCTTGCCCCGCGTCCGCCGCGACGCGAACGACCCGCAGGCGAGGCCCATCTGGCCCATTAGCCAGCCGCCGAACACGCCGCCATAGGGGTTGGTGTCGGCCGGCATCGCGGTGACTCGAATGACGGGAATGCGGTCAGGCGACCCCATGCGCTCAGCGGTTGTGCCAGTTGAACACAAGGCGAAACGCCAGTGCGGTGCCGAGGAACAGCGGGATCGAGAACAGGAGGCTGGACGAGTTCGCATCCGGCCGAACGGTGCCCCACCCTGCCCAGCTATCCATCCAGATGCCGGCTCGCGCATCGAGCGCCGTCGGCAGGACAAAGCCCACGATTGCGCCGAAAGCCAGTGCGGTCAGCCACTTCATGTCAAACCAGCACCCATCCCGTGTCGCCGGGCATGCCGCGAAACACCTGGGCGATCCACAGCCGGGCCATGCCCTCAAGCTCGCGCGCATATTCGAGCGGACCGCCGTCGCGAGCGTCGAAGCCCGCGCCCTCCGCGAGCTTGAGCACCTTGGCCTTTGCATCGGCATCATCGGAGGCAACGAACTGCAACGGGCGGGGCGAACGCTTCGGTGCCTGGCCCATGACCTCTGCCCCAACCTGGTTGAAAGCCTTCACCACGACCGCGTTCGTCTTTCGCGCGATAATCGTCGCAGCCGATTGGTCGGGCGGGATGAGCGGCGCGAGATTGTTGTGGAAATCATACGCATTGGTGCAGTCGATCAGGATCTTGCCCGAAAGGTCGCCAGCTTCAGCCAGCAAGCCATCGACGGCGTCCCAATGAATGGCGAGCAGTATCGCCTCCGCTCCCGCAACGGCGTCCTGGACGGTGCGCAGCGGGATCGCATCGTCGCTCGCATATTTTGGATCGGCGGGGTTGCGCACACCGTAAACGACGTCGTGGCCTGCCGCGGCAAAGTTCGGCGCGAGCGCCGAGCCGACATTCCCCTTACCGATGACTGCTATGCGCACGCTTGCTCTCCAAATTACGCTTGTTGATCAGGCCAGCATCCCGAGCGGGTTCTCGACCAGCCGCTTGAACGCCTGCATCAGCTTCGCACCGTCGGCCCCGTCGATCGCGCGGTGGTCGAAGCTGCCCGTGGCGCTCATGATTGTCGCAATCTGCAGGCTGTCGTTGATCACGTAGGGCCGCTTCTCGCCCGCGCCGACGGCCATGATCATGCCCTGGGGCGGATTGATCACCGCTTCGAACTGCTTGATGCCGAACATGCCCATGTTCGAGATGGACGCGGTGCCCCCCTGATATTGCTGCGGCTGGAGCTTGCCGTCGCGCGCGAGCCCGGCGAGCTCCTTCATCTCGGTCGAGATCGCGGACAGGCTCTTGGCTTCGGCGCCGACGATGATCGGCGTGATCAGCCCGGCCGGGATCGACACCGCGACCGAGATGTCGGCGCGGCTGTATTTCAGCATCTGGTCGCCGGCGAAGGCGACATTGCATTCGGGTACCTCGATCAGCGCCTGGGCCAGGGCCTTGATCAGCAAATCGTTGACGCTGAGCTTGATATTGCGGCTGGCAAGCCCGGCGTTGAGCTCGGTGCGAAGCTTGAGCAACGCGTCGAGCTGGATGTCGACGGTCAAATAGATGTGCGGGACCTGCTGCTTGGCCTCGGTCAGGCGGCGCGCGATGGTCTTGCGGATGTTGCTGAGCTTGATCGCTTCGTGCGGGATCGCCTGCTCGATCGGCCCCGGCATGACGAGGTGGGTGCCGAGTGCGGGTGCCGGGGCCGCAGCCGCCTGAGCACCCGGCGCGGCGCCCGGCGCCTTGCCGACGGCGGCGTCGACGTCGGCGCGGACGATGCGGCCGCCGGGACCGCTGCCCTGAAGACCGGACAGATCGATGTTCTGCGCCTGCGCGAGCCGGCGCGCGAGCGGCGAAGCCTTGACGCGCTCGCCGTCGGGGGGTGGCGGAGCCGGTGCGGCCGGAGCGCTCGGCGCGGGGGGCGTCTCAACCGCTGCTGTCGCGGGCGGCGCCTTCGGAGTCTGGTCCGGCTTCGGCGCGGGAGCCGCCTTGGGCGGCGCAGGCGGCGGCGTATCCGCCTTCGGCGCGGCGCTCGCGGCGGCGTCGGCATCCTCCCCCTCGCCGGCGATAATCGCGATCGGCGCGCCGACCTTCACCCCGTCGGTGCCTTCAGGAACGAGGATTTTGGCGATCTTGCCCTCGTCGACCGCCTCGAACTCCATCGTTGCCTTGTCGGTCTCGATCTCAGCGAGGATGTCGCCCGATTTGACCTCGTCGCCTTCCTTCACCAGCCACTTGGCGAGCGTGCCCTCCTCCATCGTCGGAGAAAGCGCGGGCATCTTGAGTTCGATCGGCATGAGGGCGTGTCCGGGCTGGAAGGCTCGCGCGGCTCAAAGCCAATGCGGCGGGTCCGGTCAAGTCTGCGCCGAAACTCTAGTCGCGCGCTTGCACTTCAGCGCGCTTTCACGCAGCACTGCGACAAATGGGGGAAAGCGAGGCCAGGCGCACCTATTTGGTGGTCGTCGACGACAGCGCGGAATCGCGCGTCGCTTTGCGCTTCGCTGCCCGCCGCGCGGTCAAGACCGACGGCAAGATCGAGGTCCTGGGCATCGTCGAGCCGCAGGATTTCGTGCAGTTCGGCGGCGTGCAGAGCGCAATCGAGGAAGAGCAGCGCCTGAGGATCGAGGGCGTGGTCAGTGCCGCGATCGGCGAAACCCTCGACGAATGCGGCATGGAAGCGACCATCATCGTGCGTCAGGGTGAAGTGGTGAAGACGGTGCGCGAGTATCTCGAGGGGCGCGACGAGGTCGCGGCGCTGGTGCTTGGCGCCGCGCCGAGCGGCAGCCCGGGTCCGCTGGTCGCCAATTTCGCGGGCCATGACGCGGGCCAGCTGCCCTGCCCGCTGATGATCATCCCGGGATCGCTCAACGACGAGCGGCTCGAGCAGCTGAGCTAAAGCACGCGCGAGAGGATTTCGGCGAGCTTCACGCAGCCGGCTTCGTCTTCTTCGCTGAACCGCGCCTTTTTTGGGCTGTCGATGTCGAGCACGCCGAGCAATTCGCCGTCCTTGATTAGCGGCAGGACAATCTCGCTTGCCGATGCGGCATCGCACGCGATGTGGCCGGGGAACGCGTGCACGTCTTCGACCCGCTGGACCTGCCGAGTCTTCGCGGCGACTCCGCAGACGCCCTCGCCGAACTTGATGCGGATACACGCCGGGCGGCCCTGGAACGGCCCGAGCACCAGCTCATCGCCGACGTTGCGGTAGAAGCCGACCCAGTTCACGTCGGGCAGCGTTTCGTAGATGAGTGCCGACGCATTCGCCATGTTGGCGATGGCGTCCGGCTCTCCCGTCACCAGCCCCTCGAGTGCGGAGGCGAGGTCGCGGTACATCGTCGCCGTGTCGGCCGCTTCGATCTTGAAATCGTACATCAGTCGAACGTCACCTTTCCGCGGGTCTGCTTGACGCCGCTGCGCTGGCGCTTCTGCTCCACCCGCTTGGCCTTCGCCGCCTTGCTCGGCCGCGTGGCTTTGCGCTTGCGCGGGGCGATATGGGCTTGGGCGATCATTTCCGCCAGCCTGGCCCGTGCATCGGTCCGGTTGGCGTCCTGCGTGCGGAAGCGCCGCGCGGTGATCAGCAGCTCGCCCGCGCCGGTGACGCGGCTGCCCGCGATCTGCTTGAGCCGCTCGTAAACGTCAGGGTGCAGGCCGAGCCTGAACAGATCGACGCGCAGCTGGACCGCGGTCGCGACCTTGTTGACGTTCTGCCCGCCGGGACCCGTCGCCGCCAGGAAAGCCTCGCTCAGCGCATCCTCGGGCAGGTCCACGTCCTCAGGCCGCATCGCGCCACTCCGCGAAATATTCGGGCAGCGGCGCGGTGACGTCGATCGTCTCCTTGCGCTCGCGCGGCACGACCAGCCGCGACGCGTGGAGCAGCATCGGCCCACCGGGGATTCCATAGACGCGGTCGCCGATGATCCCGCGCCCGAACGCTTCGCGCGCGTGGGCGCGAATCTGGTGCGTGCGTCCCGTCAGGGGACGAAACTCGACCAATGTGGAGCCGTCGCGAATGCAAAGCCGCCGCCAGCGCGTTGTCGCTTCGAGCCCATGCTGATCGACGATCATCTTCCACCCGGCCCTTTCGCTCGACACTTTGGCGAGCGGCGCGTCGATGACGCCCTCCTCCTCCGCGATCTCACCGGCGACAACGGCAAGATAATATTTTTCGACCGCGCGCGCCTCGAACAGCTGCTGGAAGCGCGCGCGGGCAGCGGCGCTGCGCGCGAACAGCAGGCAGCCGCTGGTGTCGGTATCGAGCCGGTGCATCGCCGTCGGCGGCCGGCGGAAGCCGCATTTCAGTTCATGGAGCCTGGCCGCGATGCTGTCGCCGCCGCGGCGCGGCGCATCCACCGGCAGGCCCGCCGGCTTGTCGAGCACCAGCGCCTCGGCGTCGATGAACAGGATGCGATCGGCGAGCAGCATCGGCCGCCCATGCGGGCCGGTCCGCTCCTCGCGCAAGTGGCGGTTGTGGATGATTTTGTGACTCCTTTGCAACGAATCCAAGGAAACCAGCGTGTTAGGAAATATTAACCTTTTCCCTTCAGACCTCGAATGGTTAATGCATGCTTCAAGGCCCTTAAGAGCGATTTACGCTTTCGGCCTCGGACGGGGGGACCAGCAATGCGCGTGCTGCTGATTGAGGATGAACCAACGACCGCCAAGAGCATCGAGCTGATGCTCGGGACCGAAGGTTTCAACGTCTATACGACCGATCTTGGCGAAGAGGGCCTCGATCTCGGCAAGCTCTACGATTACGACATCATCCTTCTCGACCTCAACCTGCCCGACATGCACGGCTATGACGTGCTCAAGAAGCTTCGCACGGCCAAGGTCTCGACCCCGGTCCTGATCCTGTCGGGCATCGGCGAGATGGATTCGAAGGTCCGCGCATTGGGCTTCGGCGCCGACGATTATGTGACCAAGCCGTTCCACCGTGACGAACTGGTCGCGCGCATCCATGCGATCGTCCGCCGCTCGAAGGGCCATTCGCAATCGGTCATCCGCACCGGCAAGCTGGCCGTGAACCTCGACGCCAAGACGGTCGAGGTCGACGGCTCGCGCGTGCATCTGACCGGCAAGGAATATGCGATGCTGGAGCTGCTTTCGCTCCGCAAGGGCACGACGCTGACCAAGGAGATGTTCCTCAATCATCTCTACGGCGGCATGGACGAGCCCGAACTCAAGATCATCGACGTGTTCATCTGCAAGCTGCGCAAGAAGCTTTCGCTGGCTTGCGGCGGCGCCAATTACATCGAGACGGTCTGGGGCCGCGGCTATGTGCTGCGCGAGGCCGAGGAAGACGAGGCGAGCGAGCCGCAGGCCGCCGTCGCTTAGACCGATTTCAACAGGGGCAACGGGGAAAAGGCGGGGCCGGAAGGCTCCGCCTTTTTACCTTGAGCCAATGTCAGCCTTCGGTCGACCGGACATGAGCCGGGCGACGCTATGGGCTGCAAAGCAGCGGCCGGCGCACTTGCGCCGGCCGTTGAGGATTAGCCGCGTTCGCCGGAACGCCGCACCGGCGGGGGAGGCGGAGGCGGCGGTGGAACCGGGCACGTCGTGCCCGCCGGGACCGTCGTTCCATCCGGACAGCTGACCATCGGCGGCGGCGGAGGTGGGGGCGGTGGAGGCGGAGGCGGACAGGGAATGGTCACCGCGATCACCGATCCGTCGGGACAGGTTTGCGTCTTGGGCGTAGTTGCGCATGCCGAAACAGCGACCGTAGCAACGATAATAAGCGCAATCCGTCTCATGCTCCGCTCCCTTTTGACGTAGTTTCGCGCTTAGAACGATGCCACAGCGGCTGTGTTCCCCAGGCCCAGCGGCGGCGCCTCAGGCGTTGATCAGCAGGCGCTTGCGGTCGCGGCGCGTGGGAAGCGCGAGCGGCTCCTCCAGCGGCAGGTCGCGCTGCAGCTCGTCCATCCGCCGCCAGCCGTCACGGCCCAGCCGCTCGAGCGGGCGGAACCCGGTCTTGTAGGCCATGCGGCTGGAGCCTTCGACCCAATAGCCGAGGTAGACGTAAGGCAGGCCGGCGCGTGAGGCGCGGATGATGTGGTCAAGGATGATGTAGGTGCCGAGCCCTTTGCGCGCGTCGGGCCCGACATCGAAGAAGCTATAGATCATCGACAGGCCGTCGCCCTGCTGGTCGCTGAGGCAGGCGCCGACCAGCTTGCCGGGGCGCCCGGACACGGTCGGCTCCCGATATTCGATCACGTAGGTACGGACCGGCGTCTGCTCGACCATGTCGGCGAAATCGCTCTCGTCCATCTCGGCCATGCCGCCGCCGGGGTGGCGCACGGCGAGGTAGCGGCGGAGCAGCTGATATTGCTCATCGCTGGTCCACGGCTTGCACGCGCTGACCTCAAGGTCGGCGTGGCGGCGGAGGATCTTGCGCTGGGTCGCGGTCGACTCGAACTCGGCGGCGAGCACGCGGACCGAGACGCAGGCGGCGCAGTCGATGCAGCTCGGGCGGTACGCGACCGACTGGCTGCGGCGGAAGCCGATTCGGCCGAGCGCCTCGTTGAGCTCGCTCGCGTGACGGCCGCTGAGCTCAGTGAACACCTTCCGCTCAACCTTGCCCGGCAGATACGGGCACGGGCTCGGGTTGGTGACAAAAAATTTCGGGAAGCGGAACGGTGCGCTCACCCGGGACCTCGCTCTATGGTTTCAAGAGTCTTTATGCGGCTGGTAAACGCCGAAGAAAAGAGTTGGGACGCGCCATTTTCGACAGAGGGCGGTGTGTGTCCCTTCGAGGGACAGTGCGATGGCGGCGAATACTCAGGGTTAATCAGTCGAGCGAGGCGCGCTCGACGCGGAAACCCGCGGCTTCGAGTCGCGCCACGACGTCGTCGATCGACTCGGGGTCGCGGGCCTCGCATTCGACCTCGATCATCGTGTCCTTGGCCGGCAGCCGGGTGAAGATCCGGCTGTGGTTGATCTCGATCACGTTGACGCCGGCTTCATAGACCTTGGCGGTGATCGCCGCGAGCGCGCCGGGCTGATCGTGCGCCGCCACGTGCAGCCGCGCGATCCGGCCCTGGCGGACGAGGTCGCGGACCAGCACGTTGGCGAGCAAATGGGTATCGATGTTCCCGCCGCACAGCAAAGTCGCGATTTTCTTGCCCTTGAAGCGCTCGCGCTCGGCTAGCATCGCCGCGAGGCCCGCCGCCCCCGCCCCTTCCACGACTGTTTTCTCGATCCCGACGAGCATCGCGACAGCGCGCTCGAGGTCGCGTTCGGAAACAAGCGCGACGCCGACCCCATAATCCTTGATGATGCGCGAGGTGAGCTCGCCCGGGTGCTTGACCGCGATGCCTTCCGCGAGCGTGTCGCCGCCCAAAGGCATGTGGCAGCCCTCGATCGCGCATTTCATCGACGGATAGAGCTCGGCCTCGACTCCGATCAGCTCGATGTCCGGCTTGAGCGCGCGAGCGGCGATCGCCACGCCGGACATCAGGCCACCGCCGCCGATGGGCACAATGAACGTATCGAGGTCCGGCGCGTCCTCGAGCATCTCGACCGCGACCGTGCCGGCGCCGGCGATGACTTGCGGGTCGTCGAACGGATGGACAAACACATAGCCCTTTTCGAGCGCGAGTTCGCGGGCGTGGGCGTAGGCATCGTCGAACATGTCGCCGTGAAGGACAACGGTCGCGCCGAAGCCCTTGGTCTGCGTGACCTTCACCGTCGGGGTCGATTCCGGCATGACGATGGTCGTTGGGATGCCGAGCCGTTTGGCATGATAGGCGACCGCCTGCGCATGGTTGCCCGCAGATGCTGCGATCACGCCGCGCGCGCGTTCCTCGGGCGACAATTGCAGCAATTTGTTGAGCGCGCCGCGCTCCTTGTAGGCGGCGGTGAACTGCAAATTCTCGAACTTGAGCCAGACTTCGGCGCCGATCATCTCCGACAAAGTCCGGCTGACGAGCATCGGCGTTCTGATCACGGCGCCTTTGATACGGTCGGCGGCGGCGCGGATGTCGTCGATGGTCGGTGGCTGAAGATTGGCAGGCTGCAACATTTGCGTCGCGGACTAGCGGTTCACTTCGCCAGCGACAATGCTAAGTCTCCGCGCCATGCGCATCACCTTCCTGGCGCTCGCCGCAGCGCTTCTCGCTTCGCCCGCATGGCCCGACACGTTGGTCACGAACGTCAACGGCATTCAGACTGACGAGCACGGCGAGGTGCAGCACTTCAGCGGTTTGATCGTCGGCGAGGACGGCAAAGTCAGCCGCCTGCTCGTCGGACCACCTCCGCCCATCGCCTTCGCCCATACCATCGACGGACATGGCCGCACCCTGCTGCCGGGGCTGATCGACGCCCACGGCCACGTCATCGATCTTGGCTTCGCCGCCTTGCGTCTCGACGCGACCGGAGCCCGTTCGATTGGCGAGCTTCAGCAGCGCATCCGCGACTATGCCGCCGCTCATCCCAAGAATTCCTGGATCCTTGGCTTCGGTTGGAATCAGGAGCTGTGGCCCGACAAGCGTTTCCCGACCGCCGCCGACCTTGACGCCGTCGTCCCCGATCGCCCGGTCGTGCTCGAGCGGGTCGACGGGCATGCGATCGTCGCCAACAGCGCGGCAATGAAGGCGGCCGGCGTAACCGCGGAAACAAAGGCGCCTCCGGGAGGCGAGATCCACGATGGAGTCTTCGTCGACCATGCGCGCAGCCTTGTCGACAAGGCGATCCCGACGCCGACCGCGGCACAGCAGGACCAGGCGCTCGCCAAAACACAGGAGATCCTGCTCGGCTATGGCGTGACCGGCGTCGGATCGATGAGCACGTCGCTCGCCGACTGGAACGCATTCCGTCGCGCCGGCAGCGCCGGGCGCCTCAACGTCCGCCTGATGAGCTATTTGATCGGGCCCGCGGCGATGAATGCCGTGCCGCGTCCAACGCCGTGGTTGTACAACGACCGGCTGCGCGCCGTCGGCATCAAATTGTTCGCCGACGGCGCGCTCGGCTCGCGCGGCGCGTGGCTCAAGCAGCCTTATGCCGACAAGCCCGACACGCGCGGGCTGCAATTCCATTCCGATGCGGAAATCCTCGGCTTGGCAGACCGAGCCGCCGCCGCCGGATTCCAGGTCGCGACCCACGCGATCGGCGATGCCGCCAACGCGCAGATTATCTCGACCTACGAGCAGCTGTCGAAGAAATACGGCCGCGACCGCCGCTGGCGGATCGAGCATTTCCAGATCGTCGATCCGGCCGATATCCCGCGCCTCGCGCCGGCGGGGATCATCGCGTCGATGCAGCCGACCCATCAGACCAGCGACCGGCTGATGGCTGAGAAAAGGCTCGGGCCGAACCGGCTGGCCGGCGCCTATGCCTGGCAGTCGGTGCTGAAAAGCGGCGCGCGCCTCGCGTTCGGGACGGACTTCCCGGTGGAATCGCCCAATCCGTTCCCTGGCCTCTCCGCGGCGGTCAGCAGACAGGACATGGAAGGGCAGCCGCCGGGCGGATGGATTCCGAGCGAGCGGCTGACGTTTGAACAGGCGCTCGGCGCTTACACGCGCGGCGCCGCTTACGCGGGCTTCGCCGAGCACCAAATCGGCGCGCTCGAGCCCGGCAAATGGGCCGACTTCATCATCATTGACCGCGATCCGACCAAAATCGACGCGCAATCGCTCGGCCGAACCCAGGTTTTGGAAACCTGGGTCGGGGGCAAGAAGGTCTTCAGCCGCGCGCCTAGCGCTTCACCGCCTGAGCGCGGGCAATGAGCATCGCCGGGGTGAGCAGCTGCGGCAGCTCTTCCGGTGGCTCCCCCGGTGCGTACCACAGGTAGAGCGGAACGCCGGCCCGTCCGCGGCTGTCGAGGAAGCGGGTGATCGCGGGATCGCCGTTGGTCCAGTCGCCGGCGAGGACCGTGACGCCCGCTTTCTTGAATGCATCGCGCACCTCGCCGCGGTCGATCGCCGCGGCTTCGTTAACCTTGCACGTCAGGCACCAGTCGGCGGTGAAATAGACGAACACCGGCTTGCCCTGTTGCAAGGTGTTCGCGACTCGCGCTTCGCTCCACGTGTCGGCGCCCGAAGCCCCCCTCACCGCCCCGCTTGGCTTCGGTGCGGTGGCGACCGCATAGATCGTGAAAACCGATGCGAGCGCTGCGACGGCGATGCCGACGCTTCGGCCCTTGCGCTGGGCGAAGCCGAAAGCGGCGAGCAGAGCCAGCAGCAGAACCGCCCATGCCGCGGCAGCGATCAGCGCCGGCTGACCTCCGAGCCGGTAAAGCAACCAGATCGCCCCAACGGCGCTGGCCGCCATGGGGATGGCGAGGAAGCGCTTGAGCCGGTCCATCCAGCGGCCCGGCCTCGGCAGCCAACGCCGCAGCGCGGGAACCAGCGCAACGGCGAGGAATGGCAAGCCGAGGCCAAGCCCGAGCGCCGCAAATACGGCTATCGAGCCCACGACTGGAAGCAGCAGGGCCGTCCCGAGCGCGGCGCCAAGGAATGGCCCGGCACACGGCGTCGCGACGAACGCGGCGAGCGCGCCCGCGCCGAAGCTGCCTGCGGGCTGGGCGCGGCCGCCGAGCACCGGCAGCTCGAACAGGCCGAGCAGGTTGGCGGTGATGGCTACGGCCAGAAGCAGCAGGAGCATGATGGTCCGCGGGTCCTGGAGCTGGAATGCCCATCCCGCTTCAGCGCCCGCGGCGCGGATCGCCAGCAGGACGCCGCCCAGCGCGCCGGTGCCGATGATCGTCCCAGCCGTGTAGGCCAGCGCGTCCAAGCGTACCTCGCGCGGCTCGCCGCCCGCGCGCGACAGGTGAAGCGCCTTGAGCGCGAGGATTGGGAAGACGCAGGGCATCAGGTTGAGCAGGATTCCGCCGGCTACTGCGCCGAGGATCGCCCACAACAGTGCGTTCTGGCCGAGGCCGCTCAGGGCTGTGTCACCTTCGGGGACCGGCCCCGGGACAGCGCGGAACTCGAGCCCACGGCCGCCTTGCGATGCAAGGATGCCGGAAAATTGCTCTGGCCGCGACTTCATCGGGAGCTCCGCGATCAGCCAATCGCCAGCGCGCTTGAACGACTGCTTTGCCTCATAGTCGATGGCCCGGTCGGTGATCGCGAAGACATAGGGATCGCGAACTTCAACGCTGGCGGGAAGCGGGATCGCGATGCGCAGCTTGTCGCCCTTGACGGCGAAACGAGCGGCCGTGGCGAGCGGCTGCGGCAGCGCACGGCGCCACGCGTCGAACTGGCCGCGGCTCGGGAGTCCGATGCCGACTGGCAAGTCGAGCGCCAGCTGCCCCTGCTCGGGCACGCAAATCCTGTCCGTACAGGCGAGCCAATGCGCGTCCGCGCGGATCGCCACGGCCCCCTTTGCGCCTGGCGGCACCTTGAGCCGCACGAGCACGGCATAATCGCGCTCGAACACGTAATTCATGAGCCCGGCGACGGTCAGTCGCGTCGGCACCGGATACCGCAGCGGCCCAGCCGCGAACGCTTTCGGCAGATGCCACTGCACGTCCATCGGCAGCCCGGCATCTCCCGGGTTGAGCCAATAGCCGTGCCAACCCGGGTTCGTGCGCATGTGAATCGCAAGCTCGACCTCGCCGCCTGGCGGGGCAGGCCCTTCGGCGACGAGTTCAGGCTCGATGCCGCGGGCCTGCGCGAGCGCCGGCACGAGCAGCAGTGCAAGGAGGAGGAATAGCCGCCGGAACATCGTTACGGCGCTAGTCGGAGATGCGTTGCTAGTCGAGGTTGGGGCGCAACCAGCGCTCGGCCTGGTCGAGCGGAACCCCGCGCCGGCCGGCATAATCCTCGAGCTGGTCGCGGCCGATCCTGGCGACGCCGAAATACTGGCTGTCGCGGTGACCGAAGTAGAAGCCGGAGACGGCGGATGTCGGAAGCATGGCGAAATTCTCGGTCAGGGTGACTTCGCCGGGATTACCACCAAGCATCTCGAACAGCACCGGCTTGAGGCTGTGATCCGGGCACGCCGGATAGCCGGGCGCCGGGCGAATGCCGTGGAACTTCTCGCGGATCAGGTCGGCGGTGGAGAAATGCTCGTCGGCATAGCCCCAGAGGCGGTTGCGGACGGTCGCGTGGAGCACTTCGGCGAAGCTTTCCGCCAGCCGGTCGGCGAGCGCCTTCAAAAGGATGTCGTCATAATCGTCGATGGTCTGCTTGAACCGCTCGAGGTGCGGCTCGAGCCCGTGGATTCCGACCGCGAAGCCGCCGATCCAGTCCTCGCCCTCGGGATTGATGAAGTCGGCGAGGCTGAAATTGGCGCGGCCTTCGCGCTTCTTCACCTGCTGGCGGAGGAAGGGCAAGCGCGTCCAGTCATTACCGGCCAGCACGAGGACGTCGTCGCCTTCGCGCTTGCAGCGCCACAATCCGACCGTCGCTTTGGGCGTGACCCAGCGTTCGGCGATGATCTGGTCGAGCATGGCCTGCGCATCGTTGAACAGGCTCGTCGCGCTCTCGCCCACGACCGGATCGTCGAGGATCTGCGGGTAATTGCCGGCCAGCTCCCAGGCGCGGAAGAAAGGCGTCCAGTCGATCGACGCCTTAAGGTCGGCGAGGGGCCAATCCCCGAAATGGTGCGGCCCCGGATAATGCGGCGCCGGCGCCTGGCCCGACGGATCGAACGGGAACCCGTTGGCGCGCGCATCTTCGATGGTGGCCAATTCGCTTTGGCTCCGCCCGGCGCGACTGACCCGGAGCGCCTCATAATCCTCTGCGGTCCTGGTGATCAGTTCTGAGCGCTGGGTGTCAGAGACCAAGCTCGACGCCACGCTGACCGCGCGGCTCGCGTCGACCGAATGGATGACCGGGCCGTCATAAGCCGGATCGATCCTGAGGGCGGTGTGCGCCTTGCTGGTGGTCGCGCCGCCGATGAGCAGCGGCGTCTTGAGGGCCAGCCGCTGCATCTCCCCGGCGACCGTGACCATTTCATCGAGCGATGGCGTGATCAGGCCGGACAGGCCGATCATATCGGCTCGGTTGTCGTCGGCGGCTTTGAGAATATCCTGCCACGGCACCATCACGCCGAGATCGATGACCTCGAAGCCGTTGCACTGAAGGACCACGCCGACGATGTTCTTGCCGATGTCGTGAACGTCGCCCTTGACCGTCGCCATGATGATCCGGCCTTTGCCCTGGGTTGCGCCGGTTGCTTCCTTCTCCGCCTCGATGAACGGGATGAGGTGGGCGACCGCGCGCTTCATCACGCGCGCCGACTTGACCACCTGCGGCAGGAACATCTTGCCCGACCCGAACAGGTCGCCGACGATGTTCATGCCGTCCATCAGGGGCCCTTCGATGACCTGGATCGGCCGCGGCGCCAACAAGCGGGCTTCTTCGGTGTCGTCGACGATATGCGCGTCGATGCCTTTGACCAGGGCGTAGGACAGGCGTTCGCCGACCGGCAGCGAGCGCCATTCGGCAAGCTTCTTCTCTTCCGCCTCGTCGGTGCCCTTGTACTTTTCGGCCAACACGACCAGCCGTTCGGTTGCATCGTCGCGGCGATCGAAAATGACATCCTCGCACGCCTCGCGCAGCTCGGGGTCGATCGCGTCATAGACGTCGAGCTGTCCGGCGTTGACGATGCCCATGTCCATGCCGGCCGGGATCGCGTGGTAGAGGAACACGCTGTGCATCGCGCGCCGCACCGGCTCGTTGCCGCGGAACGAGAAGCTGAGGTTCGACAGCCCGCCCGAGATGTGCGTTCCAGGGCAGCGGCGGCGGATTTCGCTCGCGGCCTCGATGAAATCGAGCGCGTAGCGTCGATGCTCGTCGATCCCGGTCGCAACCGCGAAGATATTGGGATCGAAGACGATGTCGTTGGGGTCGGTGCCGTCGGCCACGAGCAGGCGGTAGGCGCGCTCACAGATCGAAACCTTGCGCTCGGCGGTGTCGGCCTGCCCGACCTCGTCGAACGCCATCACGACCACGGCGGCGCCGTACGACCGGCACTTGCGGGCAAGCTCGAGGAACGGCCCCTCGCCTTCCTTCATGCTGATCGAATTGACGATCGGCTTGCCCGAGACGCATTTGAGCCCGGCCTCGATCACGCTCCACTTGGAGCTGTCGATCATCACCGGCACGCGCGCGATGTCCGGCTCGGCCGCGATGCGCTTGAGGAAGATCGTCATTGCCTGCTCGCTGTCGAGCAGCGCCTCGTCGACATTGACGTCGATGATCTGCGCGCCGTTCTCGACCTGGTCGCGCGCGACCTCAACCGCTGCGTCATAGTCGCCCGCCAGGATCAGCTTCTTGAAGCGGGCCGAGCCAGTGACGTTGCAACGCTCGCCAATGTTGACGAAGCGCGCGCCGGCGCCAGCCTCATTCACGCGGGTCATCTCCACGGGCTTAGGCGGCAATGAGCATCGGTTCGAGCCCGGCGAGCAGCGTGCCGGCGCGAGCAGCCGGGACGGTGCGCGGCGTGCAATCGCGCACCGCCCCGGCAATGGCGGCGATGTGCGATGGAGTCGTCCCGCAACAACCGCCGACGATGTTGACCAGGCCGCTCTCGGCCCAGTCGCGAACCTGAGCGGCGGTCTCGGCCGCCGCCTCGTCATATTCACCGAGCTCGTTGGGAAGCCCGGCGTTGGGATAGGCCATCACCAAAGTGTCGGCGGCCGCCGCGAGCGCCGCGAGATGCGGCCTCAGCTGCGCCGCGCCGAACGAGCAGTTGAGCCCCACCGTGACCGGACGGGCATGGCGGACCGAGGCCCAGAAGGCCTCGACCGTGTGGCCGGACAGGTTGCGGCCGCTGAGGTCCGTCAAGGTCATCGAGATCATCAGCGGCAGCTCGCGCCCGAGCGCCTGCTCGGCTTC
The DNA here is from genome assembly GCF_045810705.1 of Sphingomonas sp. GTDB lineage: Bacteria > Pseudomonadota > Alphaproteobacteria > Sphingomonadales > Sphingomonadaceae > Sphingomicrobium. The sequence goes on from NZ_JBJMVI010000009.1 coordinate 26,736, forward strand.
GAGCGTCGCCATGATCGCCGCTTTGGCGTTCAGCGTGTCGAAGATCGTTTCGACCAGGATGAAGTCGACACCGCCATCGGCAAGCGCGTCGATCTGCTCGCGATAGACCGTCTTGACCTGGTCGAAATCGACCTCGCGGAAGGCGGGATCATTGACGTCGGGCGACAAGGACAAGGTCTTGTTGGTCGGTCCGAGCGCGCCGGCGACCCAACGGGCCTTTCCGTCCGCCGCTGAATAACGGTCGGCGACGCCGCGCACGATCTCGGCCGAGGCGCGGTTGATCCGGCCGACCAAAGCTTCGGCGCCATAATCGGCCTGGCTGATCGCAGTGGCGTTGAAGGTGTTGGTCGCGAGGATCTCCGCACCGGCGTCGGCAAAGCTCTCGCAGATCGAGCGCACGATCTCCGGCCTGGTGACATTCAACAGGTCGTTGTTGCCGCGCTGGTCCTTCATCAGGTCGAGCCCGCCGCAATATTCCGCGCTCTTGAGCTTCCGGTCCTGGATCGAAGTCCCATAGGCGCCGTCCTTGATCAGGATGCGCTCGGCGGCTTCGGCGCGGAGGGATTGGGATGCGGTCATGGTTTGGCCCGAACGCCCAACAGATGGCAGATCGCGTAGCTCAGCTCCGCGCGATTGAGCGTGTAGAAGTGGAAGTGGCGCACGCCGCCGGCATAAAGCTGGCCGCACAGCTCGGCCGCAACCGTGGCTGCGATCAGCTGGCGCGCGGCGGGAAGGTCGTCCAACCCTTCGAACAAACCGTCGAGCCACTGCGGGATTGCCGCTCCGCAACTCTGCGCAAAGCGACGCGTCGTCGCGACATTCGACACGGGAAGGATGCCGGGTACGATCTCGGCCTCGATCCCCGCGGCCGCGGCCTCGTCGCGGAAGCGGAAGAAGCAGTCGGGCGAAAAAAAGAATTGGGTGATCGCGCGGTCGGCGCCGGCGTCGACCTTGCGCTTAAGATTCTCGAGGTCGAAGGCGCGAGAGGAGGAGTCCGGGTGAGCTTCCGGATAGGCAGCGACCGAAATGTCGAAGGACGCCACGGCTTTTAGCCCGGAAACGAGATCCGCCGCGTCGCGATAGCCTTGTGGATGGGGCTGGTATTTCGACCCCGCCTCGGGTGGATCGCCACGCAGCGCGACGATGTTGCGCACGCCGAGCTCCCAATAGTCGCGGGCGATGGCGTCGATCTCGTCCCGGCTCGCCCCGACGCAGGTCAGATGGGCGGCGGGCGTCAGCGAGGTTTCCTTGAGAATCCGCTCGACCGTCGCGTGGGTGCGCTCGCGCGTTGAACCGCCGGCGCCATAGGTCACCGAGACGAATCGCGGGTGCAGCGGCTCGAGGGTCTTGATCGATTCCCACAGCGTCTGCTCCATCTTCTCGGTCTTGGGCGGGAAGAACTCGAAGCTCACCTGGATGTCGCCGCGCGCCTCCGCGAACAGCGGCAGGTGGCGGTCGAGGGATTCGAACGCGTTCATGCCGCTCTCCGCTGCCGCGCGACGGCTTTGACTCCGCGCCACAGAGTGACCGTCAGCTCGCCCCCCTCGAGATGACGGACTTCATCAACCTCGAGCCCCGAGGCGGCGAACCAGCCGCCCATGACCTCGTCTTCGAAGCCCAGGCGAATGTGCGCGTCGCGCTCACGCAGCTCCTCGCGCTCATGCGCGGCGAAGTCGACGACCAGCAGAGTGCCGCCGGGAGACAGGACCCGCGCCGCCTCCGCGATCGCCGAGGCCGGCGCGTGGGCATAGTGCAGGACCTGGTGGATGATGATGCTGTCGGCGCTCTGATCGGCGAGCGGGAGCGCGTACATGTCGCCCTGGCGCAGGCTCGACGGGATGCCGGCCGCCTCCAGCTTGACCCGCGCAAGGCGCAGCATGTCGGACGAGCGGTCGATGCCGATCGCATGGAGCGCGCGCGGCCCGAACAGCTCGATCATGCGCCCAGTGCCAGTGCCGATATCGACGAGGCGGCCGAGCGGCCGGATGCCGAGGGCTCCGTCGATCGCACGCTCGACCTCGCTTTCGGCCACATGCAGCGAACGGATCTGGTCCCAAACCTCGGCGTGACCGGCGAAATAGCGATTGGCCGCCTCGGCACGCTCTCCGCGAATCGATTCGGTGCGCGCCGCATCGGCGCCGAACAGCTGCTCCGTCGCCGCGTCGGCCCAGCCGTCGATGAGCGCGAATAGCGTTTCGAGGCGCTCGGCGTCGGCAAGCGTCAGGAACACCCAGCTGCCCTCCTTGCGCCGCTCGAGCACGCCGGCATCGGCGAGGATCTTCAGGTGACGCGAGACGCGAGGCTGGCTTTGGGCGAGCACCTGCGCCAGTTCGCCAACCGAGAGCTCCATCAGCCGCAACAAGGCGACAATGCGCAGCCGCGTCGGATCGGCGAGTGCCTGAAACTGGTCGGCGAGTGGAAGTGCTGCGGTCACCGCATAAGGATATAAAGATATCTTTATATGGTCAATTCAGCGTTTCAAAATAATCCCTTGTGCGCGAATAGGGATTGTCGCTATTGCCGCCGGTCTGGCCTGACGACTCGCTGCGGCAGGCCCGGGCATGCCCGCCCCAGGGGCATTTTTGAAGGGAGTGAAAGACTCATGAAGAAGCTTGCGATCGTGACCGTTGCGGTCCTCGCGCTCGGCGTCGCCGCGTGCAACAAGAACAACGCCGACAACAATGCCGCCAACGAGACTGCGGTTGAGAACACCGCGTCCACCGACGTCAACGTGGCGACCAACGACGCGACGGCCAACGCCGACGCCGCGCTGAACGCTGCCGGCAACGCCGTCGACAACGCGGGCGCCGCCGTGAACAACGCGTCGAACGCCGTCGAGAACAAGTAAGCGTTCAACGCTTACACGCATTCTAGAAAAGGGCCGTCCTCCGGGGCGGCCCTTTTTTTATTTTCGGGCAAAGTGGTACTTTGTCGGAGTGAAGCATCAGTTGATTTTCGCGGCGCTCTTGCTTGCCGGCTGCAAGGACCAGCGGCCGCCCGCGCCCACTGCCGAGCAATCGGCGCAGCTCAACGAAGCGGACGACATGCTCAACGACATGGCCCGCAACGAAGAAGGGCCGGCGGATCGCTCCACCAGCCCTTCAAATCGGACAGATTGACGGTCGGGCTTAGAAGTCCATCCCACCCATGCCGCCCATGCCGCCACCGCCGCCCATGGCCATTGCCGGCTTGTCTTCGGGCAGCTCGCTCACCGCCGCTTCGGTGGTGATGAGCAGGCCGGCGACCGACGCCGCATCCTGCAGCGCCGTGCGAACGACCTTGGTCGGGTCGATCACGCCGGCCTTGACCAGATTTTCGTAAACCTCGGTCTGGGCGTTGAAGCCGATCGCCTCGTCCTTGCCTTCGAGCAGCTTGCCCGAAATGACCGCGCCGTCGTGACCGGCATTCTGAACGATCTGGCGGACCGGCGAGTAAAGCGCCTTGCGCACGATATCGATGCCGCGCGTCTGGTCGTCGTTCTGGCCCTTGAGCCCCTCAAGCGACTTGGTCGCGTAAAGCAGCGCAACGCCGCCGCCCGGGACGATGCCTTCCTCGACCGCGGCTCGGGTCGCGTGAAGCGCGTCGTCGACGCGGTCCTTGCGCTCCTTCACCTCGATCTCGGACGCGCCGCCGACCTTGATCACGGCCACGCCGCCGGCGAGCTTGGCCAGCCGCTCCTGCAGCTTCTCGCGGTCGTAGTCCGAGGTCGTGGTCTCGATCTGCTGGCGAATCGCTTCGGTCCGCGCCTTGATCGTCTCATGCGAACCGGCGCCATCGACGATCGTCGTGTTGTCCTTGTCGATCGTGATGCGCTTGGCCTGGCCGAGCATGGTCAAGGTGACGGTCTCGAGCTTGATGCCGAGATCCTCGCTGATCATCTCGCCGCCGGTCAGGATCGCAATGTCCTCGAGCATCGCCTTGCGGCGATCGCCGAAGCCGGGCGCCTTGACCGCCGCGACCTTGAGGCCGCCGCGGAGCTTGTTGACGACGAGCGTGGCGAGCGCCTCGCCCTCGACGTCCTCGGCGACGATGAGGAGCGGCTTCGCCGACTGCACGACGGCTTCCAGCACCGGCAACATCGCCTGCAGGTTGGAGAGCTTCTTCTCGTGGAGGAGAATGTAGGGCTCCTCCAGCTCGGCGATCATCTTCTCGGCGTTGGTGACGAAATAGGGGCTGAGGTAGCCGCGATCGAACTGCATGCCCTCGACGACGTCGAGCTC
>NZ_JBJMVI010000010.1:0-130909 GCF_045810705.1 Sphingomonas sp.
CATGCCGGTCCCGACGAACGGCGCTTCGGCGCGTACCAGCGGCACGGCCTGGCGCTGCATATTCGAGCCCATCAGCGCGCGGTTGGCGTCGTCATTCTCGAGGAACGGAATGAGCGAGGCGGCAACCGAGACCAGCTGCTTGGGCGAGACGTCCATCAGCGTGATCTGCTCGCGCGGCGCGATCAGGAACTCGCCGTTGCGGCGGGCCGAGATGATCTCTTCGCCGAACGTGCCGTCCTTGTTGATCTCGGCATTGGCCTGGGCGATCGTGTGCTTCGCCTCTTCCATCGCCGACAAATAAACCACGTCGGTCGTCACCTTGCCGTCGACGACCTTGCGGTACGGCGTCTCGATGAAGCCGTACTTGTTGACCCGGCTGAAGCTCGCGAGGCTGTTGATCAGGCCGATGTTCGGCCCTTCCGGAGTCTCGATCGGGCAGATCCGGCCGTAGTGCGTCGGGTGCACGTCGCGCACTTCGAAGCCCGCGCGTTCGCGCGTCAGGCCGCCGGGGCCCAAGGCCGAAACGCGGCGCTTGTGTGTTACCTCGCTCAGCGGGTTGGTCTGGTCCATGAACTGCGACAGCTGCGACGAGCCGAAGAACTCGCGGACCGCGGCCACCGCCGGCTTGGCGTTGATGAGGTCGTTGGGCATGACCGTCGAGACATCGACGCTGCTCATGCGCTCCTTGACCGCGCGCTCCATGCGCAGCAGCCCGACGCGATACTGGTTCTCGAGCAGTTCGCCGACCGAACGGACGCGGCGGTTGGCGAGATTGTCGATGTCGTCGATTTCGCCCTTGCCGTCCTTGAGGTTCACCAGCTCCTGGACGACCGCGAGGATGTCCTCTTTGCGCAGCGTCGTGACGGTATCCTCGACGTCGAGGCCGAGGCGCATGTTGAGCTTGACGCGGCCGACCGCGGAGAGGTCGTAGCGCTCGGGATCGAAGAACAGCCCGTAGAACAAGGCGTCCGCGGTTTCGCGCGTCGGCGGCTCGCCTGGGCGCATCACGCGATAGATGTCGGCGAGCGCGCTGTCGCCGTCCTCGCTCTTGTCGGCCTTGAGCGTGTTGCGGATCCAGGGGCCGGTGTTGACGAAGTCGATGTCGAGCAGCTCGAGCCGCTTGACGCCCGCCTCGTCGAGCTTCGCCAGGTTCTCCGGAGTCACTTCGTCGCCGGCCTCGATGTAAATCTCGCCGGTCTTCTCGTTGATGAGGTCGTAGGCTGAATAGCGCCCGAAAATCTCCTCGGTCGGGATGAGGACGTTCTTGAGCCCGTCCTTGGTCGCCTGGTTGGCGCGGCGTGGGGTGATCTTCTCAGCCGCCTTGAACACGACTTCGCCGCTATCGGCATCGACCACGTCGTGGCTCGGCTTCATCCCGCGCCAGGCGTCGGCACTGTATGGGATCTGCCACCCGTTCTTGCCGCGGGTGTAGATAACGCGCTTGTAAAAGGTGTTGAGGATTTCCTCGCTCGGCATCCCGAGCGCGTGGAGAAGCGCGGTGACCGGTAGCTTGCGCTTGCGGTCGATGCGGACGTTGACGATGTCCTTGGCGTCGAACTCGAAGTCGAGCCAGCTGCCGCGATAGGGGATGACCCGCGCGGCGAACAGGAACTTGCCGCTGGCGTGGGTCTTGCCGCGGTCGTGATCGAACAGAACGCCCGGCGAGCGGTGCATCTGGCTGACGATCACGCGCTCGGTGCCGTTGATGATGAAGGTGCCGTTCATCGTCATGAGCGGCATGTCGCCCATGTAGACGTCCTGCTCCTTGATATCGATCACCGACTTGGCCTCGGTCTCGGGGTCGATCTCGAAGGTCGTCAGGCGCAGCGTGACACGCATCGGGGCGGCATAGGTAAGGCCGCGCTGGCGGCATTCATCGGTGTCGTACTTGGGCTCCTCGAGCTCATAATGGTCGAAGTCGAGGTGGGCGGTGGCGGCGAAATCGACGATCGGGAACACCGAGCGGAGCGTCTTCTCGAGGCCCGAGACATATCCGGTCTTGGGGTCGGAACGCAGGAACTGCTCGTAGCTCTCGCGCTGAACCTCGATCAGGTTCGGCATCTCGGAGATCTCGTGGATGTTGCCGAAGATCTTGCGGATGCGCCGCGAATTGGTCTTGAGACCGCTGGTCGTCTTACGCGGTGCGGTGATCGCTTTGCTGGCCATGTGCTTCCCTGCGCTGTGCGGACGCGCATGGAGGCGCCTCCGCTGAACTGCCGGTATTCCGGCTATTTGTGGAGCGCTGGCCCGCTACCCTCTCCAATGCGTGCGGTCCGTGCGCCGTTCGGACCCTGTCCCGGAGAGGACGGGAAAAGCCCCGGGCGCACGTCACCGTGCGGCGGAGCCGAGATGTTTGGATGAAGCCTATATAAGCCGTTTCCAACAGCCCGCAAGACCCTGGCAGAACGAAAGCGGGGGCGCCGTTGCCGCACGCCCCCGCTGCCCCTGCGCCGGGAAGGCTAGAAGTTCACCGCCGCCGACAGGAACACCTGTCGCGGGTCGCCGTAGAACTGGGTCGCGACGCCGGTTTTGCCGAGCGCCGGTGTCGGAAGTCCGGTCACGGGATTTATTATCAGCGCTCCGGTGAGCGGATCGCTGGCCATGAAGTTGTAGCCGCCAGTCACATACTTCTTGTTTGTGATGTTCTTGGCGTGGAGACCGAACTCATAGCGGTTGCCTGCAGAGCGCCAGATGATGTTGGCGTCCCACAAAGCATAGCCAGGCTGGTCAAGGAACGGCGTCGATATCTCGAACTGCTGAGAAGCGCTGCGGTAGGCGACCGTAGTGTTCGCATCGAGATGTCCACTGGACAGCGGCGTGCTGTAGTCCATGGTTCCGCTCAACGTCCATTTGGGCGTATTCTGGAGCTTCCGGTGAGCGGCTACGTCGGTCGGGACGCTCCTGGCGGGGACCGCGCCGGGGACGGGGAGGTTGGTGATGAAACTCAGGTATTTGCCGTCGAGGTAGCCGAGAGAACCGGCGAAGCTCAGCCGATCCCCGGGCGTTGCGACGTCCTGTGCGAGGCGAGCATTCGTCTCGATCTCGACGCCGCGCATGCGTGCCTTGCCCGCGTTGGTCGTTACGCCGCAGAAGTTGGCGAGGCCGCTCGTCGTGCAGGGAGACGATCCTGGCACTTGGACGTCGTGATACTCGGCGTCGAAGATCGCCGTGGCCAGCTGGAGCCGATGATCCAATAACGCCGCTTTCCAACCGAACTCGTAGCTGTCGACCTTCTCCGGCTTGAAGGTGATGAAATTGTAGATGTCCTGGTAGGATTGCGACGGTGCGTTGATCCCTTTGCCGCGCGGATCGAAGCCGCCGCCTTTGAAGCCGCGCGAGTAGCTGATGTACAGGTTGTGGTCCGGCGTCGGCTTGAAATTGATCGACGCACGCGGAGTGAACGCCTTGTCGGTGCGGGTCCCGTTGAAGTTGGTGGTCGTTCCTGCGAGCGACGGTGGAAGCACCGTTCCAATGCCGAATCCGTTTGATCCGCCGAGCCCTGGCTGGCCGCCCAAAAACCGCGTCTGGGCGAGGATGTATGCAGTGCGCTGGTCGTTAGTCCACCGACCGCCGAGCGACAGGGCCCACTGCTGTGAGAAATTGTAGGTGAAATCGCCGAACGCCGCCCAGGTCTTGGTATGCACGCTGCCAAGAGTCGAAGAGGTTAAGCCAGGAAGTGCGGTCGGCAAGGCCGTGTAGAGCCGCACGTCGAATTCGTCGAAAGCCCTGGCGTCGAGGTAATAGACGCCGGCCACGCCCTGGATCTTCGGTCCATCGACGACCAGCTGGAATTCCTGGCTGGTCTGCCGGTTGCGATAGATTGCGGGAACGTCGACGTCGACGAAGGGCGTGGCGTCGAAATCGATCGGCGTGTAGCCGACGTCCTTGCGGTAGGCGCTGATCGAGCGAAACTTCAGCCAATCAGTTATGTCCGCTTCCGCGTGAAGTGCGACGCCGCCGGCGCGCACCTTCTGGGTCGGGTCCGTGAGCCCACCCTGCGTGTCATAGACATTGCTCAGTACGGGCAGGCTTGCGACGCACGAGAAGGTCGCGGTCGGGACGGTGCAGAAGTTGGGATAGAAGCGGTGCCCGCCGCGCGGGTTGCTATCGTCCATGATGTAATCGCCGGTGAGCCGGAAGAAGATGCGGTCTGACGGAATCAGCTCCAGGCTCGCGCGGCCGGCAAGAATGTTCTTGTTATAATTGCTGATGCCGGTGGTCAGGTTCTTGCCGAACCCGTCGTTGCTGAGACGGGCGCCGGCGACGCCGAACAACACGCCTTTGGTAATCGGCGTTGAGGCTGATACGATGAAGTCGGCTTGGTGATGCGTGCCGATGTTGGTCCGCATGCTGATGTGGGTTCCGTCCGCCGGAATGCGCTTGGTCACAAACTTGACCGCGCCACCGATCGTGTTTCGGCCGTACAATGTGCCCTGCGGGCCGCGAAGCACCTCGATCCGATCAACGTCGTAGATATCGAGCACCGCGGCCTGTGGACGGTTCAAGTAGACGTCGTCGACATAGACCCCGACGCCCTGCTCGAAGCCGGCGACCGGATCCTGCTGACCCACGCCGCGGATGAACGGCGTCAGCGTGCTGTTGGTGCCGCGGCTGACCTTCAGCGTCACGTTCGGCGTGGTTTTGGCCACATCGGTGATTGTCAGCGCGCCCTGCCGGTCGAGCTGCTCACCCGAATAGGCGCTGACCGCGATCGGGACGTTGAGCAGCAGCTCGGTGCGCCGCCGCGCCGTGACGAGGATCGCCTGGTCGCTGCCGGTCGCCGCCTGGGCCTGGGTCTGCGCGTTGTTCGAGGTCTGGGTATCGGTCGGTGCCGCGTTGGGCTGAGCAGTGGCCGGAGTCGTGGAAAGCGCCGCGACGGCAGCTGTGCCGAGCAATGCGGCGCGTACAGTAAGAACGCGCATGTTGTTGTCTCCCCCTTGCGGAACCCTCCATTGCCTCCGCAGTCAGATTGATGTCATAATGAAAGTTGAACCGCGTTTCAACTTGCGAATATAACGGGTCGCGGTACGGGGAGCCGGATGGGGGAAACTGCGGAGGACCACGTACGGCCAAGCGCCGGAGACGGCAGCAAGACTCCGCGCACCGCGCGGGGCGAGCGGACGCTGCGCAAGATCCTGGATGCTGCACGCGAGGAATTCGGTGAGCGGGGCTTTTCCGATACTTCGATCGTGGGCATCACCCAGCGGGCCGGAGTCGCGCTCGGGACTTTTTACACTTACTTCGAGTCCAAGGAGGCGCTGTTTCAGGCGCTGGTGCGCGACATGTCGGCCCAGGTGCGCGATGCCGCTGCCCCGGCTTTCACCGAACCCGTTCATGCACTCGATGCTGCGCGCAGGGGGCTGGAGCTTTTCCTGCAGTTCGCACGGAAGAATCGCCATATCTACCGGATCATCGACGAGGCCGAGTTCGTCGACCCGGCGACGTATCGCGAACATTACGAAACGACCGTCACGCGCATCACCGCGCGCCTGATCGCCGCGCGCGGCAAGGGTGAAATTGCAGCAGATCTCAGCGATGACGATCTCGAGATCCTTGCCTGGGCATCGATGGGCGCGAACGTCTTCCTCGGCCTTCGCTACTCGGTTTGGGACAGTGCCGATCCGGCAAGCGTCGCGGCGGTTGCAAACCGATTGTTCCGGAAGGGGATAGCGGCGTGAGCAACGGCGGGATCGCCGCCGCCGCCGAGCGCTACGCCGACCGCTATTTCCTCGTCCGCGACGGGCTGAAGCTCCACTATCGCGATTACCCTGGCGCAACCGACAAGCCGCCCATCTTGTGCCTGCCCGGCCTCACGCGAAATGCGCGCGACTTCTCCGATCTTGCCGAGCGCTATTCGCCGCGCTTCCGGGTGATCGCGCTCGATTTTCGCGGGCGCGCCACCAGCGACTACGACCCGTTCCCGGCGCGCTACAATCCGGTGACCTACGCCGCCGACGTGGTCGAGCTGCTGGATCAGCTGAGCATCACCGCGGCGATTTTCGTCGGCACGTCGCTCGGCGGCCTGGTGACAATGGTGCTTGCCGCCACGGCGCCGCAATACATCGCCGCCGCGATCATCAACGACGTCGGCCCCGACGTCGACCCGGCCGGCATCGACCGCATCCTCACCTACGTCGGCAAGGATGTGCGCTTCAACAGCTGGGACGCGGCGGCCGACGCGATTTCGGCAAACTACGGCAGCAACTTCGAGCGCTTCACCCATGCCGACTGGGTCGCCATGGCGAAGCGCAATTGCCGCGAAGAGAATGGCGAGATCCGCTTCGACTATGACATGGCGATTGCCGAGCCGTTCAAGACGGCGGGGCCGACGCCGCAGCCGGACCTGTGGCCGCTGTTCGCAGCGCTTGGCAGCAAGCCATTGCTGGTTGTGCGCGGCGCCAAGAGCGACCTGCTGACTGCAAAAACTGCCGAGAAAATGCGCGCGGTTGCCCCCAGCATGAGGCTCGCCGTCATTCCCGGTGTCGGCCACGCGCCCGAGCTTAGTGAGCTCGAGGCGACCGCCGCAATCGACGAGTTTCTGCTGTCTCGTTGAATCGGCGGTCCCACAGCGGGACAAGTCCAGATCGGACCTAATAGCCTGATTGTCGTCGTTAAAATTTCATTTAATATATCACGACAAGAACAGTTCAACAGAGCTCGCCACCTCTTGAACCCGGGATGTAGGCGATGAAGGGGCAATTTTCATGCGACGCATACTGACGGCAGCAGCTGCTGCGACAGCGATCGGGCTTGCGACTCCGGCTACCGCCGCCACCGTTTTTACCGGAACCAACGGTAGCAACCTCAGTGCGTCGGCGACATTCGACATCGTCGCGGGGAACCTGATGGTCACGCTGACCAACACCTCCGCGGTGGACATCAACGATCCTGCGCAAGTGCTCCACGCGTTGTTCTTCGATATCACCAGCAATCCGGCGCTGACCTACACCAGCGCCAACATCTGCGGCACTTGCAGCTTCGTCGGAACTGTCTCCGGCACGGGCACCAACGTCGGTGCCGAATGGGCCTATAAGCAAAATGCAAGCGGGTTGGGCGGCGGCGTGACGCAGGATTACGGCCTCAGCTCCGCCGGCTACGGAATCTTCGGCCCCGGTGACGTGCTCAGCGGCGCGCCCGACCGGGGCGGTGCGACCACTCCGCCCGATGGCGGCGACTTCGGCCTCCTGTCCGCAGGATATTCCACTGCGGGCGATAATGGCGGCATCACGAACAACCAGCCGTATATCAAGAACAGCGTGACCTTCAGCCTGGGCGCCTTTGACGGCTCGCTCGCGAGCGTCTCGAACGTCCGCTTCCAGTACGGCACGGCGACCACCGACACCCACTTTGGCTCCGGCGTCCCCGAACCGGCGACCTGGGCGATGATGCTCCTTGGCTTCGGAGGGATCGGCGTTTCGATGCGCCGCCGCCGCAAGCCGGGTCTGGCGCAGCTCGCTTAGGGCAGTTTCAACCGACAGTCCGTTGCCCAAAAACTAACTGTCGACCGGCCCGGGACCCAAAAGGTTCCGGGCCGTTTATTTGTGCCGCGGAGGTAAGAAAAGGGCGACCCGTTGCGGGGCCGCCCTTTGTCTCTTGCCGTGAATCCTTGAAGCTTACTTGAGCTCGACAGTGCCGCCGGCATCCTCGATCTGCTTCTTGATCTTCTCGGCCTCGTCCTTGTTGACGCCTTCCTTGACCGCCTTCGGCGCGCCTTCGACCAGCGCCTTCGCCTCGCCGAGGCCAAGGCCGGTGATCACGCGAACTTCCTTGATCACGTTGATCTTCTTGCCGCCGTCGCCGGTGAGGATGACGTCGAATTCAGTCTTCTCTTCGGCAGCCGGAGCGGCGGGACCCGCAGCGGCGGGACCGGCAACCGCGACCGCAGCCGCGGCCGAGACGCCCCACTTCTCTTCGAGCGCCTTGGCCAGATCCGCGGCCTCGAGGACGGTCAGGTCGGAAAGCTGGTCGACCAGCTTGGTGATGTCAGCCATTTGATACTCCTTGGTGGGGCATCAGCCCCGTGTTGTCGTGACGTTGATGAAAAGCTTTGCCTTACGCGGCCTCTTTGGCCGCATAGGCACCGAAGACCCGGGCCAGCTGGGCACCCGGCTCGTTGATCGTGCGGGCGATCTTCGTCGCGGGCGCCTGGATCAGGCCCACGATGGTCGCACGCAGCTCGTCGAGCGAAGGCAGCGCAGCAAGCGCCTTGATCCCGTTCACGTCGAGGACCGTGTCGCCCATCGCTCCGCCGACGATCTCGAACTTGTCGTGGGTCTTGGCGAAATCGACCGCCACCTTGGCGGCCGCGACGGGGTCTGCGGACGTCGCAAGCGCGGTCGGGCCTGTGAGCAGGTCGCCGATCGGCTTGTAGCGCGTGTCCTCGAGCGCAATCAGGGCAAGGCTGTTCTTCGCAACTTTGAACTGGGCGCCGGCGTCGCGCATCTTCAGGCGCAGGTCCGTGGACTGCGCCACCGTCAGACCATGGTTGCGGGTGACCACAACCACGCTCGTCGCGGTGAAGACGTTCTTCAGCTCGTCGACCAGATCGGATTTTTGCGATCGATCCATGCCAACTCCAAAAATTCGTCCGGATCTTGTCCGAACGAGCTTCAACAAAAGCCCGGGCACCGTGCCCAAGCGCTAAATGTCCGTGGGGTTGGGATCGATGGCGCCGCGCCGGGTTTCCCTTGGCAACGCACAACGAAACGGTTGCCCGTTTCGAATGATTCCTGTCCCCGTCTAGGCCGCAAATTAAGAGGCGTCCTTGCGAAAGGATTGGCCTCAGCAGCTGTCTCGGACGGTGTTCGCCCCGGCGAGCCGGTGCGAGCGCGCGCCTATAACGGAACCTGTTCGCAAATCAAGGCGTGTCAACCGGGATGTGCGGCGAGCCATTGCGCCGTCTCGGCATTTATCCACGACGCACGCGCGGATTGTGCGCGGATGCGGTCGATCGACTGGTCGATCGGCTTACGGTCGGTCGCGGCGAGATTGGCCTTGGCATAAGCCTCGAGGATCGGGATCAGCGCCGCGTCTTTGCTCGCCGCGCTCAGTCGTTGCATGAACCGCGACCGGCCGGAAATGTCGATCAGCTGGTTGACCTGGGGCAAATGGCCGAGGACGAAGTCGATTGCCAGCCGAGGATGTTGTCCTGCAACCGACGCGATCATGCCCGAGCTGACGGTCTTGCCCGGCTCGGCGGTGAGGGCGAGTTCGAGCGCGCGCTGTGCCAGCGCCTCATTGCTGGTCGCGCCAAGCAGTTGATAGAGTGAAGTTCGCTCGATTGCGCCGGTTGCCTGTTGCGCCCGCGCGTGCAGCGCGTTCCAGGTCGCCGCGTCGGCATTGGCGGCGATGACGCCAAGCCAGGTCGCTTTGAGCGAGCCGGGAATTGCATTGGCATCGACCTGCCAGGCCGCGAACAGGCGATTGGCTTCGGCGATGACTGCCGGATCGCGCAGTTTGCCGAGATCGCCGATCAACGTGTCGCGGAGCACGGCCTCGGTTGGCGCTTCCGCCGAGCCCGGGACGAAGCCGAGCTGCTGCAGGCGGGGGCCATAAAGGCGGGTCACGCGGGCCGCGATGGCGGCTTGCGCCGCCGCGTTTTCGCGGAGGTTGTCGTGCAGCGTCGTCCATTCCTCGACGGCGGTCCCAACAACCTTGGCGTTGGAGTTGGAAGCGACAGCGCCGAGCAGGCAGAGGCCGGCGGCCATTGGCTGGTAACCCGCTTGCGACAAATCGAGCTGATCGTTCAGCAGTCCGTACTGATCTACCGGGCCGAGCGCCGGAAAAGAGTTCGTCAGCGCGGCCAGTTCGGCGGGCGAGTAGAGCGTACGGAAATAGCCGCTCTGTCCCGCGTTGACCAATAGTGGCCCGCAGCCGGCCGCGGTGATTTCACTCGATGGCCCGTTGGTTATCACCAAGCTTGCGACGCCGCCGGCGGTGACTCGAACCGGCACGTGCCAGCGTCGCGGATTGGCCGATGCTTCCGTGCGCTGATCGTTCGAGAATTGCGACTGGGTGATCGTGGCCACCGTCTGGCCGCCGGCGCATTGCGATGGGCCGACCTCGATCAACGGAACGCCGGGCTGGTTGGCGAAGTCGCGCGCGATCGTCCCAAGGCCGGTTGCACCGGCCCGCTCCATCGCCGCCCAAAGATCTTCGGTCCGCGTGTTCTGATAAGCGTGACGGCGGACGTAGTCCTGAATGCCGGTCCGCCAAATATCGGCGCCGGCGAAATTCTCGAGCATCGCGATGACCGATTCGCCCTTCTGGTAGGCGATCCGGTCGAACGCCTGGTTGGCCTGTTCGACGGTGCGGACCTGTTGAACGACCGGATGCGTCGACCGGAAGGAGTCGAGCCCGATCGCGGTTTCGCGCGCCGCGACGTGATTGACGTCTGCGCGCCAGTCGGGATGGAAGTGCTGAGTGGTCTTGTTCGCCATCCAGCTGGCGAAGCCTTCGTTGAGCCACAGATCGTCCCACCAGGCCATGGTGACGAGGTCGCCGAACCACATATGCGCCATCTCGTGGGCTTCGGTGCTGAAGATCTGCTGGCGCTGTCCGGCGCTTGTGATCGCCGGGTCATCGAGGATCGAATGGTCGAAAGTGAAGATCGCGCCCCAATTTTCCATTGCTGAGAAGAATTGCGACTGGCCCGGGCCGCCGACGTTGTCGAGCTTGGGCAGCGGGTAGGGCGTTCCGAAATAGTCGTTGTAATAGGGCAGGATCTGGGCCTCGGCGTCGAGCGCAAGCTGAGCCTTCGGTCCGTTGCCGCGCGATGTGACGATGCCGACTTCACGACCGGCCGCGGCCTTGGTCACCCGGTCGAAATCGCCCAACGCGAAGAACAACAGGTAGGACGACATCACCGGCGTCGTCACGAAGCGCACTTCCTTCAGGCCACCGCCGATCGCCTTACTGGAAGCTGCCGGCATGTTGCCGACGGCCATCTCGCCCGCCGGCACGCGTGCCGTGAGGTCGAACGATGCCTTGTAATCGGGTTCATCCCAGCTCGGCACGAAGCGGCGCGCGTCGGCGGCCTCGAATTGGGTGAACAGCGAGCGCGCGTCCTTGCCTTCCTTGTTCTTGTAATCGAGCGCGAACAGCCCGTTGGCCTGGGTGTTGATTTTGCCCGAATAGACGAGCTCGAGCCGATAGGCGCCGGACGCAACCGCATCAGGGAATGTCAGGGTCGCCGTCTGTGCCGCTTCATCCAAGGCAATTCGCGCGTTGGCCGCCAGCACCCCTTTTGCAGTTCGAAGGCTCGCCGAGACTATACGGAGATCGGCAGCGTTGAGAACCAACGTGCGTGTCGGCTTGATCACGTCGAGGTCGATGGCAACCGTGCCGTCGAACGTCAGCCGCTCGGCGTGGGGCGTGACGATGATCGCATAATGGTGCGGGATCGCGGTCCGCGGCAATTGCGTGGGCAAGGTCGGGTCGACGGTGTCGGCTCCGGCGACCGGGACCGCCGAAGCTGGCGCGCCGAGGACGAACGCCGCCGATGCGAGCAGCGCGACAACAAATTTCATGAAGTATTCCCTCCACTTACGGCAAAGCGCCAGCCGTCCGATGGTCGTCTACCGCGGGCCGGCAGTGGGTGGAAGGCCCGGCCGCAGTCTCTCCTGCGACCGGGCGGTACCATTCGACTAAGCGCCCGCGATCTCTTCGAGGTCGACCTTGAGGCCCGGACCCATGGTCGAGGACAGGCTGAGCTTCATGACGAACTTGCCCTTCGCGCCCGACGGCTTGGCGCGGATGATCGCGTCCATGAAGGCGGTGAAATTCTCCTTGAGGTCGCCCTCGGAGAAGCTCGCCTTGCCGATGCCGGCGTGGACGATGCCGGCCTTCTCGACGCGGAACTCGACCTGGCCGGACTTGGCGTCGTTGACCGCCTTGGCGACGTCCATCGTCACCGTCCCGAGCTTGGGGTTGGGCATCAGTCCCTTGGGACCGAGCACTTTGCCCAAGCGCCCGACGACGCCCATCATGTCCGGGGTCGCGATGACGCGGTCGAAGTCGATGGTCCCGCCCTGGATGGTCTCCATCAAATCCTCGGCGCCGACCACGTCGGCGCCCGCCGCCTTGGCCTCGTCGGCCTTGGCGCCCTTGGCGAACACGGCGACACGCACGGTCTTGCCCGAACCCTTGGGGAGGTTGACGACGCCGCGGACCATCTGGTCGGCGTGGCGCGGGTCGACGCCCAGGTTCAGCGCCACCTCGACCGTTTCGTCGAACTTGGTGGTCGCGTTCTGCTTGACCAGCGCGAGCGCCTCATCGACGCCGTAGAACTTCTCGCGGTCGACCGGGGTGAGCGCCTTCTGGCGCTTGGAAAGCTTGGCCATGTGCTTAGCCCTCCCGCACTTCGAGGCCCATCGCGCGGGCACTGCCTTCGATGATCTTCGCCGCGGCGTCGAGGTCGTTGGCGTTGAGGTCCTTCATCTTGACCTCGGCGATCTCGCGCAGCTGCGAGCGGCGGATGGTGCCGGCGCTGACCTTGCCGGTCTCGGCCGAGCCCTTCTGGATTCGCGCCGCTTTCTTGAGCAGGAACGAAGCCGGCGGGGTCTTGGTGGTGAAAGAGAAGCTGCGGTCGGCATAGACGGTGATGACCGTCGGGATCGGAGCGCCGCGCTCGAGCTCCTGCGTGGCGGCGTTGAACGCCTTGCAGAACTCCATGATGTTAACTCCGCGCTGCCCGAGGGCGGGGCCGATCGGCGGGGCGGGGTTGGCGGTGCCGGCCGGCACCTGAAGCTTGATATAGCCGGTGATTTTCTTTGCCATGGTCTCACTCTGTAGTTCGGCCGGAAGTGGTACTTGCGGCCGGGTTCAAGTTAAGTGGTCCGAACGGCTGCCCTTTCGAGCTGCCTCCCACAGTTCCAATTGCTTGGAAGGCGGCGCCACTACACGAGATGCGTTGCCGCCGCAACTTATGGTAAGGGGCTCCCGGGAAGGTCTGCATAGGGGGTTTTGTATGCGCCGTTTCGTACTCGTCACACTGTCCGCTCTTCTCGCCGCAAGCGCCACGGGCGCTCAGGCCAAGGCCATGAAATGGATGGACGCCAGCGGAGCCGGCTTGCCGGCCGGCGCCAAGATGGCGGTCGTCTCGGGCGATCCGAGCAAGGCCGGGCCGTTCGTCATCCGGGCCAAGTTCCCGGCCAACTACACGGTTCCGCCGCACCACCATCCGGGCGACGAGGTCGTGCGAGTCACCTCCGCCGGCGCGCTGTCCTACGGAATGGGCGACAAGCTCGACAAGGCCAACGTCGGGTCGCTGACCAAGGGCTACCACGTCACCATGGGCGCGGGCATGAACCATTATGTGTTCACCACCGACCCGGTCGACATCCAGGTCTCCGGCAACGGCCCGTTCGCGATCACCTACGTCAACCCGGCCGACGACCCGCGGAAGAAGTGATCAGCAGCCGGACTGCCGGGGCGCAGTCCGGACCTGATCGCTCAAGGCTGTAACTGGGTCCCGGATCGGGGTCCGGGATGACGAGCTGAGAGGCTCGTCACTTGACTAGTAGGATTTGGTTTTGGAACGCTCGCCGATGGCGAGACCCCTTACGCGCGCGCAGGCGCTCCAGAATCGCGCATTCCTGAGAGCGCTCCGGGAGACCGGCAACGTCCGGCTCGCATGCCGCGAGCTCGGCCTCAAATATGGCACGATGCAGCACCGGCGGCGTGAACATCCGGCGTTCGCGCTGCGCTGGGATGCGGCCCTTGCTTTTGCGCAGGCACGGTTGGCGCGCCCCCTCTCCCCAATCCCTCTGCCCCAAGGGGGAGAGGGGCGAAGCTACCGAACTAAGGCCGGCGAGCCGCAACTCGTCCGCCTCAAGTCCGGCAAGCTGCAGATGCGGCGAGCGCAACCCGGCAAGCTCACGCACGAGGCGGAGCAGGCGTTCCTCGCTGCGCTCAGCGCGACTTGCAACATGACCCTCGCCGCGGCGGCGGTGGGCTCATGCTTCGGCGCCTTCAATCGGCGGCGGAAGAAGGACCCCGCGTTCGCGCGAGAGATGCGCATAGCCCTCCAGCGCGGCTACGAGGCGCTCGAACTCGCGCTCCTGGAAAGCCAGCGACCGGCAAGTCACGCCCATGGTGACTGGCGCCACAACGACCCGCCGGCGATGCCGCCGATGACCGTCAACCAGGCGCTGCAGCTCATGTACCTCCATCAGAAGGCGGCGCTGCTGGTCGACGAGCCGACGCCGATCCGGCGGCGGCGCGGCGAGAGCCACGAAGCATGCTGCGAGCGGCTCGCCCAGATGGCCGAGGCGCGAGACCAGCGCTCTCGCGAGGCGTTCGAGGTTGCGGAGGCCGAGCGGTGGGCACGCGGCGAGCCGGCGTGGGGGCCGGCGGGCGCGGAGTTGCGGCGGGCCTTGGGCCTTACCGATCTGGCGCTGGTCACGGGCTGGTCGCGGGCTGACCCGACGAAAGTGCCGCACGATCCGGGGCGCGCGCTGTTCGGCGGGTGGCGGATGGAGGATATGGAGGAGAAGCTCGAGCGCGCCGCGCCACGCATTCGGCGGTTCTGATTCAACTGAGGGGCTGTAGGACAGGATTTTCTTAGGACCTGAAAAGACACTCAGCTGTGTTCGTCATCGGATCGAGCTCCCAAACCTCAACATCATCCGGAACAAGATGACCCTGCGTACGCACGTAATAGCTTCCCAGACTCTCGGAGCCGCGTATGTCCTTCAGGAGCATCAGTATTTTCCGATACTGGGACGGGGCTACCGCGAAGTGCAGCATTGCTTCGTTGAAGCTGCGCAGCTTTGCACTCGGCGTGTTCCCACCAGCCGTCCAAGTGCAAGACTTACATTCGACGAGCACTCGCGGAGCATCACCGCCGAGATCAAATCTGTGTGATTTTTTTCTGGCGTACCCGATCTGGACCGCAAAATCGCGCGCGAGCCTCATCCCCGTGCGGGCGAAATATGCTTGCACGACTTCCTCAAAGTCACTGCCGGCCTGTGCATTGCTGAGTGCGCCGACGCGCTGAAATCTGTTCGTGTCAGTAGGCATGCGCAGCTCCCGTTCATTTAGGCAGCTCGTTCATGGCTCTAGCTATCAGTGACCTGATCGTTTCGTCACGCGTCAGTTCACATTCCCACATTACAGCGACGCGCCAGCCTTGCTCCTTCAGGGCCGTTTCAGCCGCGACGTCCCTGGCCTGGGTGCGCTCGATCTTCGGTAGCCAGTAGCCTGTATTCGACTTTGGTCCTTTGCCACCGCGCTTGCAGCCGTGACCGTGCCAAAAGCAGCCATGGACAAAGAGAGCGAGGCGATGGCGCGGAAACACGAGATCAGGGCTACCCGGCAGGTCAGACCGGTGAAGACGGAATCTGAGCCCCATTGAATGTGCAATTCGCCGAACCCGCATTTCAGGTTTGGTGTCCTTGGATCGAATAGCTCTCATGTTCGCCGAGCGGCTGGCGGAGGGCTGGCTCAAAGTGAGTCTCCAGAGTCACAGACGGCGAACAATCGTTCAAAATGGATCGAATGGTTATCCACAACGTTCTTCATCTGTTCTAGAGCGAGCCTATGGCTACCCAACGACCGCTGTGGCTAAACATCCGGATGGGGATTCTCGCCATGCGGACCAAAACGGTCATCGATCTTTTTTGTGGCGCGGGTGGTTTGAGCGAGGGCTTTCGTCAGGCCGGATATCATGTCCTTGCGGGCAATGATTTCTTCGAAGCGGCAGGAGAAACGTACGCGCACACCCACCGTGAGGCGAGGTTTCTTCCCAATCCGATTCAGGATTACAGCGCGCGAGACTTCTTAAAGGCCGCCGGTTTGAAACCAGGCGAGCTTGATGTGCTGGTCGGGGGACCGCCCTGCCAAGGCTTTTCCGTCTACAATCACCAACGTGGTCTGCACGATGAGCGATCTTCGCTGTATCGTGAATATCTTCGTGTCGTGGATGGTCTCCAGCCAAATTGGGTTGTGTTGGAAAACGTCACCGGGATGACGTCTGCTGGCGGTGGCGCTGCCGTTCATGCGATCATCCAAGGTTTGAAATCGCTCGGATACGACGTCCGCGCAGAAATCCTCCGCGCCGAAGAATACGGTGTTCCACAAGAGCGGCGCAGGATCGTGTTCATCGGAAATAGACTGGGGCTGCCGATAGCGTACCCAACGCCGACGCATGGCCTCGGCGCGAAGGGGTTCGTCAGCATCCGTGATGCGATCGGTGATCTGCCTGGTCTACAAAATGGAGAGGACAAAGGAGTTCAGGCGTACGCTCGCGAGCCACAATCCGATTTTCAGCGGGCGATGCGGGCTGGATCGAACGCAGTGAAAAATCACGGCGCCGCGACTCTCTCAAAAATCAATCTCGATCGTTTGTACCACATTCCGGAGGGAGGTTCGTGGCGCGATATTCCTTTTGACCTTCTGCCTGCCGGGATGAAGCGCGCGAAACGCTCGGATCATACGAAGCGGTATGGCCGGCTGAGTTGGGACGGCCTTGCATCTACGATCCTTACGAAGTGCGATCCGCACTGGGGCGCGTACTTCCATCCAGAGCAGGATCGTACACTCACCGTGCGCGAGGCCGCGCGCCTTCAATCATTCCCGGATTGGTTCGAATTCAAAGGCTCACGTACGGATCAGTATGTACAGGTGGGGAACGCCGTGCCACCGCTTCTCGGCCGAGCCATTGCGGAGACGATTGGTGGCGTTTCGCTCTCCTATGGTGAGCCCGCGCTCGTTGCTGCTGAGTAGACCGTAGGCTCAGATCTGATCTGTATCCGGAAGCTCGGCGCCTTCTTGAACGATGCTTCCTCCATCGGGCGACGGCTCTGGTTGCCGCAGCCTAATTACCTTTGATCGCGCCCGCTTGTTCCGAGCGTGGAGGAACGACTGGAATTCCGCCTCGAATTGCTCTTGGCTCAAGGGTTTACCTGCTGTGAGCGCTTCGACGGAGCTTTCCAGCGTTGTGAATCGGGTATCTTCGACAAAGATGTTGCCGCTCTCGTCGTAATTGACGATGTACCATGCTATGTCGGCGTTCGAGAGATGGTTTACCTTCACCATGTTTCCAAGCGAACCGTAGAACGGCTTATCAACTACTACAGCCATCTTCTTTCCCCACCGCCGCAGCGTTGGAACCTTAATTTGAAGCTGTGGCATTAGCCGTTTCGGTCCCGATGACCGATAATCAGGCCTCCGGTTCTTGTCGGGGTACACCGGCGCCTCTTGCGCAGCCGAGTATTGGGCAAGGTGACTGCCCATTTTCTCACCAGAGAAATACACAGCTTGTAACTCCAGGGCGCACCAACGCTGCTCGTCGTCCGGGTCAACGATGATCGTGTCTATCCGGCCAACCGCCTCTTCACCTTCTGCTTCCTCCGTCTCGCCTAAGGACGCGAGGAACTGCACCTCTTTGACGAGAGTGGGCTGGGATGTGGCGAGGATATCCAATCCAATGCGCTCAAAAATTAAGTTCCCTTCCCAGAAGCGTGAAGGACATAAAGTCACGAGGGGCGGGATTACCGTTACGGTACCGTCTGGCGCCTGAGTGTGCTTTCGAAGGGTACAAACGCCTCCCTTCTTCTTACATTCAGCACCTGGAGAGGCTGCTTGTCGAAACGGACAGGGGAGGCCGGAGAGCTTGCTCGCGCCTAGCTCACCGTATTCGTGCCGTTGTTCGACGGGAATTGTCTCGATAAGCCGACCGTACCATTCGGCTACGCCGAAACGGTCTGCGCTGCCACGCACCACTGTCGGCTACCGAGCTAGCTTAAACGGCTGCTTGCCATCTTGCTTTTCTCGCTTGACGAGGCCCCTCTTCAGCAAACCGCCGAGGACCGAATAAGTCAGATAATTTTTCTGGCGCCCCGCGAAGTCGGATTCGAGCTTCAGCGTTCGGGCGATCTCATTGTTGATTAGTCCCTCTGGGCGCTCCGCCAGAAGCCCGAGGATAGCTTCTTCGATGCTTGCTAAGCCCGCCGCTGCTTGGTCTCGGTACTTCATGCGGATGCTCCCCCCTGACGCCGAGCTGCTGCACCTTGCAATCACTGCGCACAAAAGAAAAGGTCGCCGATGCGGCCTTTTGCGTTGTTCGATGAGCTGGATCCCCGCCTTCGCGGGGATGGACGCAAGGGACTGGACCCCTGCCTTCGCAGGGGAACAGGTCACTTCACGCGTTCGACTTGTTCGAACTCCAGCTCGACCGGCGTCGCCCGCCCGAAGATCGACACGCTGACCTTCACGCGGCCGCGGTCGAAGTCGAGTTCCTCGACGGTGCCGTTGAAGGTCGCGAAGGGGCCGTCGAGGACCTTGACCGCGTCGCCGATCTCATAGTCGACGCTGATCTTCTGCTTGGCGCCGTGGGCAGCGGCTTCCTCCTTGGTGTCGAGCATGCGCGCGGCCTGGGCGTCGGCGATCGCCTGGGGCTTGCCGTTGGGGCCGAGGAAGCCGGTCACCTTGGGGGTGTTCTTGACGAGGTGATAGACCTGGTCGGTCATCTCGAGCTTGGCGAGGACGTAGCCGGGCATGAACTTGCGCTCGGTCTGGACCTTCTTGCCGCGCTTGACCTCGGTGATGGTCTCGGTCGGGACCTCGATCTGCTCGACATAGGGCTCGAGCTGGAGGCGCTTGGCCTCGCTCTGGATCGAGTCGCGGACCTTGTTCTCGAAGCCCGAATAAGCGTGGATGATGTACCAGCGGGACATTGTGATCTCTTACCTTTGTAACCCCTCTCCCGACCCTCTCCCGCAAGGGGAGAAGGACCAGGGAGCGCTAGCCGAGCAGGCTCAGCAGTTTCCTGACGATGGTCGAGAAGAAGGCGTCGACGCCGAAAAAGAAGAAGGCGAGGACCAGCGTCATGATCATCACCATGATCGCGGTCGCGACGGTTTCCTTGCGGCTCGGCCAATGGACCTTGCCGGTCTCGACGCGGACCTGACGGATGAATTCGCCGGGGGAGACTCTGGCCACTTTTTTCGCTTCTTCTCGAGTTGCGGATAGAAAAGCGCCCCGCGGACCTTTCGGGCCGGCGGGGCTGCGGGTCACTTAGCGGCGACGGGCCGAGTCTTCAAGGTCATCGCGGCTGGGTCATCGCGGTTGGGCCATCGCGGTTGGCGCCGCGGTGGAAACGGCTGTAGCATGGCCGCGCTCGGTCAGCGTGCGGGGGAAAGCGGGCATGGGGCCTGTGCTGTTCGCCATCATGTCCGGCATTGCCGGAGCGCCGGCCGCGCTGCCGCCCCGCGACGATTCGACCATCGTCGTCACCGGCGAGCGGGTGAAGCGGTCGCTCAGGGAGACCCAGTCGAGCGTCGTCGTGTTCGGCCGCCGCGACATCGAGGCGCTGGCCGCGGCCGACCGGGTCCAGGATCTGCTCCAGTTCGTCCCCAACGTGCTGATCTCGTCGAACCGGGATACGCCGATCATCCGCGGGCAGAACAGCGCCGGCGTGCTTGCCGGACTCCCCGCCTTCCTCGGCGGCGCGCGCCCGCGTACGACATTACAGGTCGACGGCCGGACCGTCACTTTCAACGAATTCTCGAACAGCACCGAAGGATTGTGGGACGTCGACCATGTCGAAGTGTTCCGCAGCCCGCAGACGACGACCCAGGGCGTCAACTCGATCGCCGGCGCGATCTTCATCCATACCGCCGATCCGACCTATCGCTTCGAAGGCGGCGCTCGGGGCATCGCCGGCGGCCCCGCACGACGGCAGCTGTCGGCGGCGGCATCGGTTCCCCTGATCGACCAGCAATTGGCGCTACGCCTGTCGGGCGACCTCTATCGCGGCCATGTTTCGAGCAGGCTCGAAGGCCCGGTGGTCGGCGCCGACCTCAATGACGACCGATATGCGACCGCTCGCGCCAAGCTGCTCGTCGAGCCGCACGCGCTGCCGGGGCTGCGGATCGTGCTCACTTACGCCCATGTGCGCTCGCAGGGGCCGCAGGGCACGTCGGCGCGCCGGCCGTTCCGCGAGCGCCGCGATACTTCGTGCATCTGCGGCTATTTCAAGGTGCGGGTCGATTCGCTGACGAGCGCCATCAACTACCAGGTGACGCGGTCGCTCGAATCGCGAACGACGCTCAGCTGGGGCAAGGCGTTCTTCCGGCGCTTTGCGGTCCAGGGATTTGGGCAGACTCGGATCCACGGCGACGACGGCTCGGCCGAGTCCGTGCTCGAATGGAAGCCCGACGCACCGGTGACCATGGTCGGAGGGGTCAGCTGGCAGACAATGGACCTGCATCAATATATCGATCTGTCGGCGACGCCGCTCGGCACCGGCACGTTCGACGACCGACAGCGAAGTCGAGGCCTGTTTGGCGAGGTGACCTGGCGCCCGGTGCCGCGGCTGCTGTTGACCGGTGGCGTTCGTTATCAAAGCGACAGCAGAAAGCGCCTCGGGGTCCTGCATACGACTCCCGACCTTCCGCTCGACTACCACAAGAACGTCACCGCTCTGCTCCCCAAGGCAAGCGCCGCTTATGACGTGAACGAGCGTGTGCGGGTCGGCGTGCTCGCGCAACGGGCCTATAATCCGGGAGGCGTAACGCTCGATCCATCCGAGGCCGCGCAGGTCCGCTTCGAGCCTGAATATCTGTGGGATTATGAGGCGTTCGTCCGGGGCAACTTCCTTGGGGGGGCACTCAATCTCACCGCCAACGTCTTCTACAACGACATCCGCAATGCGCAGCGCACGCTGGACCTCTGTCTCCAGACCACGACCGGCTGCGTCGGGCTCTCGCAGGTATCGAACGCACCGCGGGCGCACGCTTCGGGCGCCGAGCTCGAGGGCGACTACAAGGTCAGCGGTCGGCTCCGGCTCCGGTCCGCGATCGGGCTGCTCGGCACGCGGATCACGAAAACCATCGTGCCGACCGACCCCATCCTTGGGAAAGAATTCGGCGGCGCTCCGAAGTTCACCGGGATGGCCGCCGCCGAATGGGAGCCGGTGCGGAAACTCAGCATCTCGGCGCAGGTCCGGCACAACAGCGGTTATGGTGGGGACGATGCAGAAACCCCGCGATTTCGCATTGCATCATCAACCACGTTCGATGCGCGCGTGAGTTGGCGGCGCGGGCCTTTCACCCTGTTCGGCTACGCCCGTAACATTTTCGACGAGTTCCACATCGTCGCCTGGGGCGGCGACCCTAACGATCCGGATGTCGAGGCCGGATTGAACGACCCGAGGGAACTCGGCATCGGGCTCGAAACGCGCTTCTAGGCTTCGATGCGCTCGTAATCGGGCCTAACGCCGCGCGCGCGCCAATAGGCGGTCAGGCCGAATTCGTCGCACAGCTTTCCGAAGCGCGGATCGGCGCGCATGGTGGCGACCGGCGGCGTAAACATCCACTGCGTCATTCGCCGATTATAGTTCTCAACTGCCCTACCGTTGGCACGGTCAATGCTGAGAAACTTGCCGCGCCAGAGCAAGAAGCCTTGGGTCACTTCAAAGGCCGTGTCCGGCAATCCTAGAGCGCACAGCTGCATGACCATGTCGCTGGCCAGGGCCGGGAAGCGCCCTGCCGTGTCGACGCACGCGCGGCGGGCGGTTTCGATGGCCGAGGGTGTCGGCGATTCGAGTGCGTCCAGGGCTGTCAGCCAAGTCTCGCGCGAAGGGAAGCCGTCGAAGAGGTGAACGTCGCCGAGGATGGCGCGAGCGGCAGCCGGTCGGCCAGTCAGTGCAAAAATTGTGAACCGCGCATAATTTCCGAACCAATAATCGGGCCACAGGCCCCGGACGCGGTCGATCACATCGTCCGCCTCGCGGACCTTGCCGAGAATCCATAATTTCAGCGCTCTGACCACCAAGGCCGACCGCATGAACGGCGATGCGCGCAAGATACGCTCGTTCCACATCCAGGATTCACGAGTGAGCCCTGCGGCCTGAAGGAGCGGCATCAACTCCATCATGGCCGGGAGGTTCGTCGGATCGGTCGAAAGGACGCCGCGGAGCAGGCCGTCGCGCGCTGCCCAATCCAGCATCGGTCCCTGCAGCAGGAACATGCCGACGCGGGCGTTTGGCTCTCGCGGATCGAGTTCGAGGGCGCGCCGGATAGCAGCTTGCGCGTTGGCGACGACCGTCGGCGCGTCCTGTTTCGAAGCGTCCTCTGTCCGGGCGCTCCGGAAATAGGCCAGTCGCCCCCACGCGCCTGCACTGTCCGGCTGAAGCCGTACGGCTTCCTCGTACAGCTTCACCATGTCCGGGGTGTCCTTGGGCGTAACCGCCCAGTCCTCAAATGCCGTCCCGTTTCGGAATGCCTCTTCGCCGCGCGCCATTACCGCATCGAAGCGTGGGTTTGACCCGGACCGCCTCGCCCACCAAAGGGCCCCGCCGCCAACTAACACGACCGCCGCCGCACCCCCGCCGATGACGCCTCGGCGCGAAACGAGGCTATCGGCCGCTACGGTCGAGCTCTCCTCAAACACTTGAATAATATCGCCGGTCAGCCGGTAGCCGGTGCGTGGAATGGTCTCGATCTCGAACAAGCCGGGCGCAGTCTCAGCGGCGATCTTGCGCACCAGAGCGATCGCGCGGTT
Source organism: Sphingomonas sp. (assembly GCF_045810705.1). GTDB lineage: Bacteria > Pseudomonadota > Alphaproteobacteria > Sphingomonadales > Sphingomonadaceae > Sphingomicrobium. The sequence goes on from NZ_JBJMVI010000010.1 coordinate 22,507, forward strand.
GAGGCTGTCGTCGCCGACATAGACGCCGCCCCACGCATTGCCGAACAGATCGTCTCGCGTAACGACGCTGCCGCCGGCGTCGAGCAGCAGGAGGAACACCTTCATCACGATCGGCTCGAGGCTTGCGCTCCCCGCCGGTCCTTCGATCAAGCGGCGCGCCGGGCTGACGTGCAACGGGCCGGCATCGAAGTCCGCCCGATTTGCGAGGTCCGCCAGCTTCAGCATCGCAGCGCCACCCCCTGATGCGATCACGAGATGATCAGATGATCATCGGCAGTCCATCATCGCACATCGGCCCTCGCAATTCTACGCGTCGTGCCTTCGAACGCAGGAGGAGGGCAGACCATGACCCGCGTGAAATCCGTGAAGCTTTTGCTCGCAAGCGCAGCCGCACTCGCGCTGGCGGCATGCAGTGGCGGCGGAGGGAGCGGCGTTAGCGCGATCGTCACGCCGCCCGTGACGCCAACGCCAACGCCAACGCCAACGCCAACGCCAACGCCAACGCCTGCGACAACGTCAGCGTGGTACGACACCACCCAGCCGCACCAGTTCACTACGCTCGCGTCGCACGTCGAGCACGTTGCGTCGACTGGCGGGACCGTGACGTCAACCATCGCCGCCGCGGGCGCCGATCAAGTCTCGATCCAATATTCGGTCGCGCAAGGCGCTTACCTGGTTACGCTGCCATCGGTCGGAACAGGTCGGTTGGACGGCACCGGCATCATCGACGCGGCGGGACAAAAGATCGCCACGCTGTCGTTCGAACCGCAACGGACGGGCTTCACTTACGCGGACCTGGGCTACTGGGTCAGCGGAGCCGGTACCAACGATCTAAAGATCGGCGCCTTTGCCTTTGGAACGCCGACGCTGGCGGGGGATGTCCCCGTGTCCGGCACTGCAACATACACGGGAATCATCGCCGCGGAGACAAATCGGGGCTTCGTTCGCCCAAGCGAAGGGTTCGTTTCACCCGACTACATCGACGGCGGGGTGACGATGAACTTCGACTTCGCAGCCGGCAAATTGACCGGCCAGATCGCACCGGTCCTCGAATGCTGGAATTGCCTGTGGGGAGAGCCGCTTCAGGTGCTGACCTTCACGCAGACGGTCTATTCGACAGGTTCGAACACCTTCTCCGGGAAGTTCGATACGGCGCTGTCGGGTCCCAATTTCTTCAACGGGATCTTTGCCGGCCCCCACGGGGAAGAAACGATGGCCAAGTTCCAGGCGCCTTACCGCGACCCATACACAAATGCGCTGCACGAGATGTCGGGGGCATGGGTGGCCAGGAAGGGCAATTGAGTGCGGCATGGCCGCGCGCTCGATCCTTGTTGCGGTCGCCGTTTTGACGGTGCCCGCTGCCTTGCCGACAGGGGGCGCGAGCGCGACGGCGGCAACCGTGGTGAAGGCGAACGCGGCGCAGATGTTCGCGCTTGCCGACGAGGCGCGGCTGCGCGGCGATAACGCCTTGGCGGAAACGATCTATCGCACAATGTTTGCCGACGTCTCGGCTGAGGTCGGTCTCGAAGCGCATTTTCGTCTTGCCGCGCTCGAAACCAAGCGCGGCAATCTCGCGAAGGCCGCGATCCTGCTCCGCCAGGTGGTCGATGCCCGGCCAACCGCGGCTCCCGCACGGCTCGCGCTCGCTCAACTGCTCGACCGGATGGGCGACCGCGAAAGCGCTTGGCGACAAATCCGGGCAATGAATGCGTCGGGACTACCGCCGGCAGTGGCTCGGCTGATCGACCGCTATTCGCAGGCGCTGCGGGGGCAGCGTCCGTTTGGGGCCAGCCTCGAGGTTGCCGTTGCGCCGGACAGCAATATCAACCGCGCGACGCGGTCGGATACGCTCGGCACCGTGCTTGGCGACTTCGAAATCGGGCCGGAGGGGAAAGCCAAGTCAGGCACCGGTTTGGCCCTGAACGGGCAAATGTACCGCCGGCTGCCGCTGGGCGGGGATTCGGACTTGCTTGTCCGCGCCTCCGGCTTCGCGAACCTCTACCGCCACAAAGCGTTCGACGACGTTGCCGCGGACCTGGCGATCGGTCCGGAGCTTAACCTTGGACGCAACCGCCTGCAACTCGAGCTTGGGGCGACGCAGCGCTGGTATGGGCTGAAGCCGTTCATGAGATCGGCGCGCGTTGGCGCGACTCTGTCGCACCCGCTCGGCGGCCGCGCGTTCCTTCGCCTGAGCGGGACCACGGCGCTGATCGATAACCAGCTGAATGATCTCGAGGACGGCAGGAGTTTCTCCGGACAAGCCAGCGTCGAGCGCGCGCTCGGAGCGACGACGGGCGTCGCGGCTACGCTCGGGATCGACCGCCGGAGCCTCAGGAATCCCGGCTATTCGACGACAGGCTGGCGCGGCGGCCTCACAGCCTGGCGCGACGTCGGGCGAATGACCCTGACGGTCGGCGCGGAACTCGGGCGCCTCGGCGCCGACGAGCGGCTGGCACTGTTCCCGCACAAGCGGTCCGACCGCTATTCGCGCTTGAGCATGGGCGCGACGTTCCGGCAGCTGGAATGGCGGGGCTTCGCGCCCGTCCTGCGCTTCTCGATCGAGCGCAACCGCAGCAGCGTCGAATTCTACGATTATCGCCGCACGCGCACAGAAATGGGGGTCGTCCGCGCCTTCTGAGAGCTGCCCTTCGCAGGTTGATCGGCAGATGATCGGCAAAGCGTCGGACAATCATAATGGCCGATCGTTCGCGGCGTTCGTAGCCGTGGGACTGCTGGCGAGCGGCAGTTTTCATCCGCCGGCCTCAGCAACAGGATATGGAGAATGTGATGACCAAGTTTGCAATTTTCGGATTCATCGGAACGATCGCCATTGCGAGCCCAGCCGCCGCAAATCACGTCTTCCATCTGGAGGATCCCTTCGCCTCCCGTGGCGCGTGCCAATCGGAGACCGCATCGTTAAGCAACGGCGACGATTGGCTGATCGATGCCTTTCCGGATCTCTTCTCGAGCGAAGGGGAAGTGAGGAGCTTCTTGAACCGGGCGTTCAAGTGCGAGCTCAATCAGTCCGACGGCAACTGGTACATCACGGATCATCGGCTGGAGGTCCTCGGCAGCGACTGGTTCCAGCAGCGCAATCGCTAGATCGGCTGTTCGCGGCGGATGGCAGGAGTGGAGGGACTCGAACCCACGACCCTCGGTTTTGGAGACCGATGCTCTACCAACTGAGCTACACTCCTAGGCCGGGCCGGGAGGTAGCTAGCCGCCGCCTTGGGCGCAAGGCTCAGCCGACAATCGGCAACCCGATCCAGCTGCCGTCCGCGCCGTTGAATATAGTCTGCCGCGCGACGCTATAATCGGGTGGTTTCGCAATGAAGATGTTGGGCACGAAGGTCTGCGGGTTGCGGTCGTAGAGCGGGAACCAGCTCGACTGGACCTGGACCATCAGGCGATGCCCCGGCTGGACGACATAGGACAGCGTCGGCAGCGAAAACTCATAGGTCAGCGGGACGTTCGGGGTGAGCGGGGTGGGGTGGGTCGGATCGGTCCGGTAGCGGCCGCGGATCACGTCCATGGCGATCGGAAGCTCATAGCCGCTTAAGCCCGGCTTTTGCGGGTTGGGGTCGGGATAGACGTCGATCAGCTTCACCACCCAGTCGCTGTCGGTACCGCTGGTCGAGGCGACGAGATGGACCTGCGGCGTGCCGGCGAGTCGAAACGGCGCCGACAGCGGTGCGGTCGCGTAGGCAAGCACGTCGCGGCGGCGCTCGGCGAAGCGCTGGTCGTCGGTCAGCCACGTCTGCCAGGTCGAGCGCGGCGCGAACGGCGCGAGAGTCGGCCGCATCCGGTAGGGAACGGGCTGCGCCGGGTCCGAGACGTAGGACTGGGACGCCTGCCCCGCGGGTGCGTCGAAGCTCAAACTTTTCCGTGGGCCGAGGTAAAGGGCGGTCAGGTTCGCCGGGCATCCGCGGGCGCAGGCCGGCGGCCAGTCGGCCAGGCGCCGCCAGTGGTTCGGCCCGGGCTCGAATGCCAGCACCCGCGCTATTCCTGCGGAGGCGGCGCCCTTGAGATATTGGTCGAGGAACGGGATCAGCACCCGCTGGCGGAACCATCGCGACGTGTCAGAGCCCCAGTCGAGCGGGCCGAGCGTCATGCCGGGAAAGTTCGCCTGGCCGTGGTACCAGGGCCCGACGACGAGATGGGCATTGCCATTGTCCGCTCCTTTGAGCGCGTTGAACAGCGCGGGCGCGCCGTAAATGTCCTCCTGGTCCCACAGGCTGCCGACGATGAGGGTCGGGATTTGCAGTGGGCGGCGGGCGAGGACCCGGTCGAGCGCCTGCTCCTGCCAGTAAGAATCATAGGCTGGGTGCTGGGTCAGCCGCTGCCAGAACGGCAGCCGGTCCATGCCCATCGCGCGCCCATAGGCCCCCGCGGACCCGAAGCGCAGCGCGGTCGCGTAATCGTCGGTGGCCGCCGGGAACCACTCGCGGTCGGACTGGCGACCGATCGTCTGGCCATAGACGTAGCCGATCATCTCCTGGCGGAAGGCGCCGTTGTGGAACCAGTCGTCGCCCTTCCACACGTCGACCATCGGGTTGATCGGCACGCTCGCCTTCAAAGCCGGATGCGGGTTCACGAGGCTCATCAGAGCGGTGAAGCCGTCGTAGCTGGTGCCGAAGGTGCCGACGCGGCCGTTGGATTCGGCGACGTTGCGGACGAGCCAGTCGATCGTGTCCCAGGCATCGGTCGAATGATCGACCGCGGTCGGATTGAGCGGACCCTTCAAGGGCCGGTTCATTACGTAGTTGCCTTCGGACCGGTACTTCCCGCGGACATCCTCGATCGCGACGATGTAGCCGGCGCGGACCAGCTCGGCGTTGAGCGGGGAGAGGATCGTCTCGGGTGCCGCCCCCGCGGGTCCCACCGCGGTCTGTTTGTCTGCCGAGTAGGGCGTCCGGTCGAGCATGATCGGGAACTTGCCGGTACCCCGCGGGATGATCAGCACCGCGTAAAGGCGGGCGCCGTCGCGCATTGGGATGAACAGCTCGCGGCGCTCATAGGTGAATGCGCCGGCTTTAGCGGCGGCGATCGCCGGCCCAACCGGGCCTAGGGGGGCAGGCGCCGGGCGGGCCGGAATGTCGCCGCCCGGCTGCACCGCCGGCTGGATCTGCGCAGCGGCGGTGAGCGGCATGACGAGCGCAAGTGAAGCAACCCGAATGAGATCCATGCGCTTTGGCATCGCGGCAGCGGCCTTACAGCGGCGGGACGAAGCGGCAAACGGCTCGTTCATCCGGACTGCAGCCGTCGAACATTATCGGAGCGAACATGACCGACCAGACCAGCTTCGACACCGTCACGCGCATCGCCGCGGGCGACGACGGGACCAACTACGACAATGTCGCCATCGCGCTGCACTGGATGACCGCGCTGCTCGTCGTGACGAATTTCGTCCTGGCCGAGATCTGGGACTATTTCGCCAAGCCGACGCAGCAATCGATGCAATCGCTTCACGTGTCATTCGGCGTGCTGCTGGCCGCCGCCATCGTCGTTCGGCTGGTGTGGCGGCTGATGCCGGGACACCAGCTTTCCTCGCTGGAGACCGGTTGGGTGCGGCGCGCGTCGAAGGGCACTCATTATCTGCTCTACGGGCTGTTGGTCGCCGCGGTCGTGCTCGGCTTCCTTCTCCAATGGTCGCGCGGTCACCCGGTCAGCTTCTTCGGCCTCGACATCCCGGGACCCTATGGACCGCAGCCAAGGCCGGTCCGCCACCAGATCCAGGAGCTGCACAATTATGTCGCGTGGACGATCGTCATCGTCGCCGCGCTGCATGCCGCCGCGGCGCTCTATCATCATTACGTCCTGAAGGACCGCGTCCTGATGCGGATGCTGCCCGGCCCCTCGACCTAGAAATCGCTTTCCGCGAGGAACTTCGCGCCGGCGCTTCCCGCCACCACCCAGCGAACCTGGGCTTTGACCTGGCCCATGCGCGGAATTGCGATCTGCAGCCGCTCGCCGATGCGGAATTCCGCATCCGACTCGATGCGGCAGCCGTTATCGGAGAAGTTGGTCAAGGAAGCCGGGAACTTGCTACCGTCCGCCCGGTGAACGACGGCGTCCACCGCCACGGGATGGCGATCCTTACGCCCGATCCATCCCTGCATACGCTCCATTACGCCAGTCCCCACTAAACAAGCGGGTCGACCGTTGCACAAGGCGGGTAAACATGGATTTAATGGGGCGACGGCGGCCTCCGTGAGGGCCGGTCCGCGTGGCCCCTTAGCGCGCGCTCAGCTCGACGTCGGTCGAGGACTTAAGTCCCGCGACCTTGCGGTTGAATTCCTGGCGGACATCAACCTGGCACTGCTTGATCTCTCTCCAGCTCTGGTTTTCCGCCGCGGCGTTGACTCCGCAGACCTGCTCCACCGCAAGCTGAATGCGGTAATTCAAGGCGGCGCGGCCCTGCGCGGTGGCGAAGTCGGTTTCGTAAATCTTGACGGAGGCGGAGCGCACGTCCTGCGCGAGGGCTGGCGATGCGACCGAGACGATCGCGGCGGCGGCTGCGAAAATGCTAATTGAACGGTGCATGTCTGAACTCCCTTTGGGCGGCGCGAAAACCCGTGCCGATGGAGAGGAAGATTGCTCAAGCGCCGATAATCAGACAGGACTAGGAGCGGACAATGTCCGGACGAAAGGCTGACGGATTGCCGATTTCTGCGATTCTTTAGGGAATGACGAGCGAACGCGAGTTGCTGCGCCGCCAATAATCATCGAGGCCCAATTCGCGCGTCAGGTCGCCGAAGCGCGAATCACGACGCAGCTGCCGAAGCATCACCCGAAACAGGATGTAAGTGTGCCGTTCAGGCCCGGTGTACATGCCTTGTTCCTTGCTAAAGTACATATCGGGCATGGCGAAGCCACGGTTGAAATAAAGTGCGTCGAACATTCGGAATGCCGTATCGAAATCGCCAACGAAACCGGCGAAGACACCCGCATTTTCCGCAAATCCGGTTCCTCGGCGCGCGATTGCCTTCGTGCTGTCCAATGCACGGCGCAAATCCGCCGGATCGTGCGTGGCAAGCGCCTTGGCTGTCAGCGCGGTCCAATCGAAATTCCAGTCGGGGATACCAATCGGCCGGTTCGCGACGTCGGTAATCATGCCGAGCGCCTGCTGAGCCTTTCCATTGTACATGAGGTAATAGACGTAGCTGAACCAGATTCCGAAGTGGCGCGGCCAAAGCTTGAACGCCCTGTCCATGCCGGCTTCGGTTTCATCGAATTGGCCGGTGTCCCACAGCGCATTGATCCGCATCGTTTCGACGCGCGGCGAATGCGGCAGAGACTCGCCGGCCTTATCGATCAGCGGAACAGCCTCGGTGGCGCCGCGTCCGACCTGGGCCAGCACGGAGGCAAGTCCGAGCAGCAGCTCTGGATGGCTGGCCCGCTTGCCGAGCGCCCAACGATAAGCACGCTCGCTCTCGTACCAGTTGCGGTAGACGGGGATCGAAAATGCCCAGGCCGCGAGTGCATCGCCCTGATTCGGTTCCAGCGAAAAGGCTCGTCTCATCGCCGCAAAGCCCCTGGCGCGAAGATCGGCCCGTTGTTGAAGGGGCGTACCCGTTGCGAGCTTGATATACGCAAAGGCGAGCAAGCCCCAGACTTCAGCATTGTTGGGCGCGATCGCCGCAGCTTGCTTCAACTCGCCAATCGCGTCGCTGTTGAGGTCGATCACCCCCGCCATCAACGAATTGCGAGCACCGTTGACGAGCGTGCGCGCCTCCGGTGGCATCGTCTCGTGGCGGCTGGCGTACCAAGCGCCGCCGGCGACCGCGCCAATGGCAGCGACGCTGCCACCGATCAGCGCGTCGCGACGGCGGAATAGTGGCTCGCGATGCGTCGCGACATTAGCTTGCGGAGCTGTGCCGCCCGCTGGGACGAGCCGGTAACCGACCTTGGTGATCGTCTCGACGCGAAAGACGCCGCCGGCCTGCTTTTCGGCAACCGCGCGAAGGCGGGATACGACGCGATTGATCGCGTCCTCTCCGACGATCCGGCCTTCCCAGACGAGGTGGCTGAGATCGTCCTTGCTGACCACTGCGCCGTTGGCCCGCCGCAGCGCGACTAGTAGCTGCATAACGCGCGGCTCGATCACACTTGCTTTGCCGCCGTGGATCAATTCGCGCGTGGCGGGACGGAACTCGACGTTGCCGATGTGGAAAAGCGGCTCGTGCGCAAGCGCGACCTGTGACAGATCAAACCGAGCCGGGCTTTCGCCCGCTCCAGAGCCGCTGGCCCCCGCAAGCATAGACGCATCATGCCAGCGAATGGCGTCTGGTGCGAGTGGCCTTAAGCCGCGATGTCGTACGGCTGGATTTCGCCCGAGAGGTAGAGATTGCGCGCCTTGGTCCTCGACAGCTTGCCCGAGCTGGTGCGCGGCAGGGTGCGCGGCGGGACCAGCTCGACGACCGGAGTAATGCCGGTGATGGCGCGGACGCGCTCGCGGATTTCGTCGCGCAGACGGCCGCGCTCCTCATTGCCGGACACGCGGCAGTGGACGAGGACGGCGGGCGTTTCCTCGCCCGACGGGCCGGTGATCGCGAAGGCGGCAATATCGCCAGACTTGAAACCGGGCAGCTGCTCGACCGCCCATTCGATGTCCTGCGGCCAGTGGTTGCGGCCGTTGATGATGATCATGTCCTTGGCGCGGCCGACGATGAAGATGTAGCCCGACGACATGTAGCCCATGTCGCCGGTGTCGAGCCAACCGTCGCCGCAGAGGCAGGCGCGGGTCGATTCCTCGTCGCGGAAGTAGCTGTGCATGACGCTTTTCCCGCGGACATAGACCTTGCCGATGCCGCGGTCGGGAAGTCGCTCGCCGTCGGGCCCGCGGATCTCGACCTCCATGCCCGTCACCGGCCGGCCACAATTGACGACCGCGCGGTAGCGGCGCGGGCGCTTTGCATCCGCGGTTCCACCGGACAATTCGGTTTCCTCGACCAGCTCGAGCCGGATGCCCTCGCCAGGCGGCATCAGCGACACGGCCAAAGTGGCCTCGGCAAGACCATAACTGGGGCAAAAAGCGCCGGCCTTGAAGCCCGCCGCGTCGAAGCCGTCGACGAACGCTTGCATGACCTCGGGACGGATCATGTCGGCGCCGTTGCCCGCGATCCGCCAGCGCGAAAGGTCGAACCGGTCCTCGGCGCGCGTTTGCGAGCTCATCCGGCGCGAGCAAATGTCGTAGCCGAAGGTCGGCGAATAACTGACCGTCGTGCCGGGATTGCGGGTGATCATGTCGAGCCAGGCGAGCGGCCGCCGCGCAAAGTCTTCGGTCTTCAAATAGTCGACCGACAGCTGCAGCGACACCGGCGAGAGGAAGCAGCCGACCAGCCCCATGTCGTGGTACCACGGCAGCCAGGAGACGCAGCGGTCGGTCTCGGCCACATCCAGCCCGATGCCGTGCGCGTGCAAATTGTCGAGCAGCGCGCGGTGCGTCACGGCGACCCCGTGCGGGAAGCGCGTCGATCCGCTGGAATATTGGAGATAGGCGATGTCGTCAGGCCCGGCGGCGGGAAGGTCACCCGCTGCCGCGGGCTCGATGCCCGCGAGCGTGTCCCAATCGCGCGACTTGATGCCGGCCTTGTTTGCCGCGCCACTGCCGAAGTCCGCCAGCTCCGGGGGGTAGAGCAACAGCGCCGGGTCGCAGCTGTCCAGCTGGACCGCGAGCTGTTCGACATAGGCTTCGCGCCCGCCAAAGCTGGTCGGCAGCGGCAGCGGCACCGGCCAGCCGCCAGCATAGACCACGCCGAAGAAGGCGGCAGCAAATTCGGGGCCGGTCTCGGCGACGAGCGCAATGCGATCGCCCGGCTTCATCCCGAGCGCGACGAACCGCCGCGCGACGAGCAGCGCATCCTCACGCAGCTCGGAATAAGGATAGGCGCGCGTCAGCGTCCCGCGCGCATCATGGAAGTTGAGCCCACGCTTCCCCTGCGCGGCGTAATCGAGCGCCTCGCCGATCGTATCGAAATCGGAAAGCCGGCGCGGCAACTTGTCTGTCGTCGGAGTGGCGCCAGGCGGCGCAAGTTCACTGGTGACCGAGGCGTTGCGATCGAGCACGCCGTCCCCTTCCCTCAAATGATTTGCATCCCGGCCCGCGCAAAAGTGCAGGCGCTTTCCCCTTGGGCAGCGAGTGTGGCACAAAAAGGGCGTGAAGACACGGTCTAGGCCCCGCAGCGCGCCGGCGCCGCTCGATGCGGACCGACTGCGGGAACTCGCCCTGCGCTACGTCGGCAAATATGCGACGACACGGGCAAAGCTTCGCCAATACCTGACGCGCAAGGTCCGCGAACGCGGATGGGCCGGGGACGACGAGCCCGATCTGGACCAGATTGGCGACCGGTTCGCCGAGCTCGGCTATGTCAACGATGGCGCTTTCGCGATGGCCAAGTCGCGGGCGCTTAGCGCGCGCGGCTACGGCAAGCGCCGGCTTGCCGACCAACTGCGCATGGCCGGGGTTGACGAGGACGACGGCGCGGCCGCGACCGTCCATGCCGATCAAGTGGCCCTGGACTCGGCGCTACGGCTCGCCGAGCGCAAGCGCTTCGGACCGTTCGCTAACGCTATCCCCGATCCTGCTCAGCGTGAAAAGTGGATCGCGGCAATGGTTCGTGCGGGCCACGGATTTGCACTGGCGAAGACGATTGCCGGGCTGCCGCCGGGTGCAGAAATTGACATAGATCAGCTTCGAGAACGGTTTCCGGTCATCGAGGCGTAAAGTCGGTTTGCCGACACAATCGTCCATGTTAATGGGGGCCCCGCTATGGTGCGTACAGCTTTGCAATCGGCCTCGGGGGGCGATCAGGCCGTGATTGAAACCGACGACACGGCCGAGCCGGCGATCGAAGCGATCGTCGGGCGCGTGAAATGGTTCGATGCGACGCGCGGCTTCGGCTTCCTCGTCAGCGAGCAGGTCGAGGGCGATGTGCTGCTGCATTTCAGCGTGCTTCGCGAGCATGGCCGGCGCAGCGTGCCGGAAGGCGCGACGATCGAGTGCGTTACGGTCCGCCTCGACCGCGGGCTGCAGGCCAAGAGAGTCTTGTCGATCGACACCACGACGGCCTTGCCGCCGCAGGTGCGCTCGTCCATGCCGGCAAGCGAACGCGCGGACCGCAGGGCGCTCGCGGAATCGGCCGGCGCGTTCGAGCCGGTGGAGGTCAAATGGTTCAACCGCGTTCGCGGCTATGGTTTCGTCAAGCGGCCCGACGAGGTGGGCGGCGAGGACGTGTTCGTGCATATGGAGACGGTTCGGGTATCGCACTTGCCCGAGCTCCAGCCGGGCCAGCACCTGGAAGCGCGAATCGCGCCCAGCGGCAAAGGGCTGACCGCAGTCGAGCTGCGCGACTCCGGCGGCTCGCAACCGTAGGCGGCGCGTTCGCCGCGCTGCTCGCGTGCAGTCCGCCGGCCCCAGCGCATAATGCCTCCACCGACACCGCGGTCGCCGATCCCGGCGCGCAAACCGGACTTCGCGAAGTGCCGCTGACCATCCGGACCAAAGCCGCCACGCACCATTTCACGGTCGAGGTCGCAGCGACCCCCGAGCAACAGGAGCGCGGGCTGATGTTCCGCCATCGCCTGCCGGGTGATCGCGGAATGATCTTCCCTTACGACCCGCCGCAAGACGTCTCGTTCTGGATGAAGAACACGCTCATCCCGCTCGATATCGTCTTTATCCGGTCCGACGGCACGATCGTTCGCATCACCAAAGCCGAGCCGATGGACCTGTCCCCGTTGCCGGCCGGCGAGCCGGTCGCGGCGGTGTTGGAAATCCGCGGCGGCCGGGCCGCAGAGCTTGGAATCAGGGAAGGCGATGTCGTGAGCTGGCCCAGGTAGCGCGCTTGCGCTTGCCAGGCGGACGGGGCAGAGGCGCGTCGTCATGGGATTCTGGTCGAAGACATTCACCTGGTGGAATGGCGCTACCGTTGGCACCGCGCTGTGGACTCGCCGGTTCGGCAATGAAGTCGGGCGCGATGACGCGGGCAACATCTACTATCAGGACAAAAACCAGTCGCAGCGCCGCTGGGTGATCTATGATGGTTCCAATGACGGCAGCCGCGTCCCGCCGGCGTGGCAGGCGTGGCTTCGCGGAACGATCGCTGAACTGCCCGACAAGGCCCTGCCGCCGGTCCGCAAATTCCAGCAGAAGCCGACGCCGAACCTCACCGGCACCTTCGAGGCATTCCGGCCCGACGGAGCGCTCGGCTCGGGCAAGCTGCGCCCCGCGTCGACCGGGGATTACGAGCCCTGGCTCCCCGAATAAGCGTGCGCGCATTGGCTGCACCATTGCTGGCCGCCTTCGCGCTCGCTTCGTGCGGCAAGGGCAAAGAAGCCAACCTTCCGCTGCCCCAAGGGCGTCAGGCCGCGTCCACTGCAAATGGGGAAGGCGGCGTGACGCCGATGGCGCAGCGGGTGGCGGTGCTCGGGATCCTCAACAAGCGCAACGGGATCGTCCAGACGATCGCGCTCCACCCCGGCCAGTCGGCGCGGTGGAAGGATGTGATCGTCCGGCTGAGGGCGTGCGAGGCGACCGCGCCGTGGGAAGAGGAGAAGCTGACCGGCGCCTTCGTACAGGTCGACGTGCTGCGCGCCGACAAGCGCTGGGGCCGGGTATTCTCGGGCTGGCTCTACAAGGAATCGCCGTCGCTCAACGTGGTCGAGCACCCGGTCTACGACGTCTGGCCCAAGAGCTGCGAAATGACGTATCCGGCCGGGCCCGCCGCGCCCGCTGCACCGGCAAGCTCGAGCAACCTGTCGAGCGCGAGGAAGTCCGGCGCGGCGGCAGGGACGCCGGCCGCGGCAACGCCGACCGAGGCACCGCCGCCGAGCGCCGCCGAAAGCAACGCGACGTAGCTCTCGCGCGGCACGCTGACCGCGCCCAATGAGGCGAGGTGGTCGGTCATGAACTGGCAGTCGAGCAAGGTGAAGTTTCCGACCTGCAGCCGCGCGACCAGCCACGCGAGCGCGACTTTCGACGCATCGCGCGCGCGGCTGAACATGCTTTCGCCGAAGAATGCGCGGCCCAGCTTGACCCCGTAGAGGCCACCCACCAGCTCGCCACCGAGCCGCACTTCGATCGAGTGGGCGTGGCCCGACTGGTGGAGCGCCAGCATTGCCCGTTCGAGCTCAGCGTTGATCCATGTCTCGTCGCGGTCGGCACAGGCGGTGACGACCGCACCGAAATCCCCGTCATGAGTGACGTCGAAGCGGCCCGAGCGCAGCGTGCGCCTGAGCGAACGGGACTGGTGGAATCGATCGAGCGGGATGATCGCCCGGTTGCGCGGCTCGACCCAGAACAAGTCGGCCGCATCGCGGCTGTCGGCCATCGGGAAGATGCCGGTGGCATAGCCTTGCAGCAAGAGGCGCGGATCCAGGCGACTCATGGGGTCATTATGCAACTGACCGCGCCACAGCTCTACAAAATCTCGCGCACGACCTCTTGCGGGCGGCACAGCCGTACCCCTTTTGGGGTCTCGACGAGCGGGCGGTTGATCAGGATCGGATGTTCCATCATGGCGCCGAGCACCTCGTCGTTGGTAACGTCGTGGCGGTTCAGCCCAAGCTCGTCGGCGAGCGGCTCCTTCGCGCGCAGCCCCTCGCGCGGAGTGATTCCGGCGCGTTTGTAGAGCCGCACCAGCTCATCCCGGCTGGGCGGTTTTTTCATATATTCCCGGACCCGCACGTCGCAGCCCGAATCGCGCAGGATCTCGAGCGTCTTGCGCGACGTGCCGCACATCGGGTTGTGAAAAATTGTCGCTTTCATCTGGCGCTGTTCCCGGAGCGAATTCAAGCGGTTGAACAAAGGTTTAATACCGAACGCGCAGACTCCGTCGCTTGCATTGTCGCGCAGGCGGAACGATGACGCGCGGTCGTCGTTCCTGCGCTTGTAACATGCACCGTCGCCGGCGGTAGCGTCGGCTTGTGAGCATGTTTCTGCAGTTCAACTGACGGGAGAAAGAGCGATGCGTAAATCCATTCTAGCCATTACGCTTGCGAGCACAGCGGCGCTCGGCGCATGCGCGACCAATTCGCGCGTTGCCCAGGACGCGGCGATCGGTGCCGCGGGCGGTGCCGCTGTCGGCGCCGTGGTTCCGGGCGTGAGCGTGATTGAGGGCGCAGCGGTCGGCGCGGCCATCGGCGGTCTCGCCGGTGCGGCCTGGGCTGACAACAACAATGACGGCTACGTCGACGGCTATGTCTACAACGGACAATATTATGCCGGGGCGCCGCAGGGTTATGACCCGGCGACGCACAGCGTACTTGCCAGCGCCGCGACCGGCGCGCTTGGCGGTGCCGCGATCGGCGCGGTGGCCGGCGCAGTCCTTCCGGGCGTTGGCATTCTACAGGGCGCGGTGATCGGCGCGGCCGTCGGCGGTCTTGCCGGCGCGATCTGGGCCGACCGCAACAATGACGGCGTGGTGGACGGATACGTCTATAACGGCCAATATTATAATGGTGCGCCAGCCGGATACGCCGGCACCGCGGTTCCTGCGCCTGAGCCGATGCCGGCTCCGGCGCCACGCAGCGGTGAGCGCGGCTAATCCAAGACCCATCAAAGCGGTCTTTGGTGGGAATTGCGATTGGAGAACGCGTGATTGGTTTGCGTAACAAGTGCACCGGCCGCTGGCCGGTGCACTTTTTTGGAAAGCTAGCGGGAACTGCGGCGAGCATGCTTGCCGTAGCGGTGTTGCCGTTCGGCGGCGCTGAAGCGGCTGCCGCCGCAGCGCCTGCCGCGGCGCAGCCGCCGCACGTGCTCGGGCAAAGCATTGCCGACTTCTATCGAGCGCGCGCCGGCTATCCCTTGTGGCTATCACCGGCGGCCGGTGATGCCGCGGACCAGCTGATTGCCTTGTTGTCGAGCGCCAACCTCGACGGCCTCTACCCCGACAAATACCATGTTCCGGCGTTGCAGCAGGCGCTCGCCACCGCGCGTTCCGGCAAGAAAAAGGACGTCGAGGCGGCCGAGCGCGAGCTGTCAGACGCGTTCGTGACCTATGTCGACGACCTGACCCGCGATCCGAACATCGGCATCGTCTACGTCGACCCGCAGCTGAGGCCCAAGCCGCCGTCGCCGCTTGCGGTGCTGCTCAACGCCGCAGCCGCGCCCGCGTTCAGCAACTATGTCCGTGACCTTGGCTGGATGCATCCGTTCTACGCCCAGCTTCGGCGGGCACTCGCCGCTCACCAATATGCGAGCGAGCACGAACGCCAGCTGATCGCGCTCAACCTCGAGCGTGCCCGCGCGCTGCCCGCTGGCAAGCAGCGCTACATCCTGGTCAACGCGGCGCAGCAGAAGCTCTTCATGTACGACAAGGGCGAGCTTGTGGATTCGATGGTGGTGGTGGTCGGCAAGCCCAAATATCCAACGCCGATGATGAGCGCTTACGTGCGGTTCGCGAGCCTCAACCCCTATTGGTTCGTTCCCCCCGATCTTGCCGCGGAGCGCATCGCCCCGAATGTCGTCAAGCGTGGTCTCAAGTATCTCGACGAGCTCGGCTACCAAGTGCTCTCCGACTGGGACGCGAACCCGACCATCATCGATCCCAAGACCATCGACTGGAAGGCGGTCGCCGACGGCAAGGTCGAGGTCCGTATCCGGCAGCTCCCCGGACCGCACAATTCGATGGGGCGTATGAAGTTCATGTTTCCCAACGAGGAGGGGGTGTACCTGCATGACAATCCCGAGCGGGAGCTCTTCACCGAGGCATCCCGTCTCTACAGCGGCGGCTGCATCCGCCTCGAGGATGCCGCACGGCTCGGCCGCTGGCTGTTCGGCTACGATCTCAACTGGGAATCTGCGGGCACCGAACAGCGGGTGCCGCTACCGAGCCTGGTGCCGGTGTACGTCACCTATTTGACCGCGATTCCCGAAGGGCCGTCGATTGCTTATTACGACGACGTCTACGGCAGAGACGCCGCCCGGCTTGCGGTCGCAGCGAACGCCGATGGCGCGGGGCGCGCGTCGCTCGGCACGCGCTGAATCACAGCGCCCAGCTCGCCACG
Organism: Sphingomonas sp.; assembly: GCF_045810705.1. Taxonomy (GTDB): domain Bacteria; phylum Pseudomonadota; class Alphaproteobacteria; order Sphingomonadales; family Sphingomonadaceae; genus Sphingomicrobium. The sequence goes on from NZ_JBJMVI010000010.1 coordinate 38,515, forward strand.
TAGTCGAGCTGATACGCGATCGGCCGCCCGTGATCGTCGAGCGCGGGCAGGAAGCGCAGCCGCTGCGTGATGAGCGGGCATAGCCCCGCATCGACATAAGAGTCGCCGCTCGAACGGAGGACGCGGCAGTTGGCCGCCTGGCCGTTCGGCTCGACACGCAGCGACACCATCGCCCGACCCGCGGGCATGCGCCCGGCGGCAAGCGCACGATAGTCGCCACGGGTGAGGTTGCGGACGAGGCGCGCCGGGGTGAAGCGCGAATAATCCGCATATCCGCCGCCGCCGGCGCCGTTGCCGGTGCCTCCCGCGCCGGTGCGAGTCCCCGCCGTGGCGGCGCCCGACGAGCTCGCACTGCCGGCGCCGGCGACCTTCGCAGCCGGGATCGGGGAGGCCACGGGCAGCTTCGGCGGCGGCGCGACGACGGGCGAGGGCTCGGCCTTCCTGGCGGCGGCCCCTTCGGGTCTTTTCATCGCCTGGGGCTTCGGCGCGGGCTTGGGCGGCTCAATCGGCGGGGGAGGGGGCGGCTCCTTGATGTCAATCGTCGTCAGCTGCTCGACCGCCTGGCGCACCATCTGGACGTTCAGACCGGAGAGGATGATGAACGCGAGCGCGACATGGACGCCAACGACCGCGGCGATTGCTTTCGCTTGGTCGGGTCGGTCGGCCGTCCCTCGATAACTGGACACGGGGCGTCTGTCCTCCGCCCGACAAACGCGCATCTCGGCCGAAGGTTTTCAGTTTCAGCCGCGAAAGGGCGAACCGCCTACTCGGCGTGGCTTCGCTCGAGCCATCGCTCCAGCCACTTGATCGTATAGTCCCCGGCGAGGAATTCCGGGTCGCGAACTAGCTTCTGGTGGAGCGGGATCGTGGTTTTCATGCCTTCGACCACGAACTCCTCGAGCGCGCGCTTGAGGCGCCGGATGCACTCGTCGCGGTCGCGGCCGTAGACGATTAGCTTGCCGATCATGCTGTCGTAATAAGGCGGCACGCGATAGCCGGTGTAGAGGCCGCTATCGACGCGGACGTGCATTCCGCCGGGCGCGACGTAATTCTTCACCAGGCCCGGCGACGGCGCGAAGGTCTCGGGGTCCTCGGCGTTAATCCGGCACTCGATGGCATGGCCGTGGAGCCTCACCTCGTCCTGCGTGCATGACAGGCCCTCACCGCACGCGACGCGGATCTGCTCGCGCACCAGGTCCATGTCGCTGATCATCTCCGTCACCGGATGCTCCACCTGGAGCCGGGTGTTCATCTCGATGAAGTAGAATTCGCCATTCTCGTAGAGGAACTCGATCGTTCCCGCGCCACGGTAGCCCATTTCGGCCATGGCCTTGCGCACGCGTTCACCCATCGCTTCGCGTTCGACGCGGCTGATGACCGGCGAGGGCGCTTCTTCGAGCACCTTCTGGTGGCGGCGCTGGAGCGAGCAGTCGCGCTCGCCGAGGTGGATCGCCTGGCCGTTGCCGTCGCCGAACACCTGGAACTCGATGTGGCGCGGGTTGGCGAGATATTTCTCCATATAGACGGTGTCATCGCCGAACGCCGAGCGCGCCTCGGACGCCGCCTGGCTCATCAGGCTTTCGAGCTGATCTTCAGCCTCCACCACCTTCATGCCGCGGCCGCCGCCGCCGGAGGCGGCCTTGATCAGCACCGGATAGCCGATCTGCTGGCCAATCTTTTTGGCTTGGGCGACGCTAGTGATCGGCCCGTCGGAGCCGGGGACGAGGGGCAGGCCGAGCTTGGCGGCGGTCCGCTTCGCCTCGATCTTGTCGCCCATCGTCCGGATATGCTCGGGCTTGGGGCCGACCCAGATGATGTTATGGCTTTCGACGATCTCCGCGAACTGGGCATTCTCCGACAGGAAGCCGTAGCCTGGGTGGATCGCGTCGGCGTGGACGATTTCGGCGGCCGAGATGATGTTCGGGATGTTGAGGTAGGAGTCGGTTGCTGGCGGCGGACCGATGCACACGGTTTCGTCGGCGAGCCGCACGTGCATCGCGTCGGCATCTGCCGTCGAGTGCACCGCGACGGTCGTGATGCCCATTTCGTGGCAGGCGCGATGGATTCGAAGCGCGATCTCGCCGCGGTTGGCGATCAGCAGCTTGTTGATCTGCATCAGCCGATGATCACCAGCGGCTGATCGAACTCGACCGGCTGCGCGTCGGCGACCATGATCTTCTTGATGACGCCACCCTCCGGCGCGGTGATCGGGTTCATGACCTTCATGGCTTCGACGATGAGCAAAGTGTCGCCCGCTTTGATCGCGTCGCCGACTTCGATGAAAGGCTTGCCGCCAGGCTCGGGCGACATGAAGGCGGTACCGACCATCGGCGACTTGACGGAGGTCCCGGCGACTTCTTCGGTCGGCTCGCCGATATCTTCCTTGGCGTGCATCGGCGGAGCGCTCAGCGCCGGGGCCGCCGCCGCTGCCGGAGCGGCACCGATCACGGCCGCCGGCTCGCGCTTGACCTTGACCCGGCGGTCGCCGTCCGCGACTTCGATCTCGGTCAGCTCGTTTTCCGTCAGGAGCTGGGCGAGCTCGCGCACCAGCGCCGGATCGATGCGCATTGCGCCGCCAATGCGCGCGCGTTCGCCGGAGCCGGTCGGGTCCTTCGATTGAGCCATGTGTGTTCCCTGTCCCAGTGGCGCTGCGCTCTGTCAGACCGAGCGCGCCCAGTCCACCCTGAACAGACTTGGCCGCGCTCCGCACGGGTCCTATTGGGCACCTCGTCATGAGCGCCGATGTCAGTGTTAGAATCCGCGTCAACGGCGAGCAGCGCCGGGTCCCCGGCGGCATCAGTCTCGTCGAGATGGTCCACGCCCTCGGGCTCGACCCGATCCGCGTGGCGGTCGAGCGCAACCTCGAGATCGTCCCGCGATCATCGCTCGGCGAGGTGCGGGTGGAGGACGGCGACGAATATGAAATCGTGCATTTCGTTGGAGGCGGTTGAGTGACGGCGCAGCAAGGCATCAGGGCCGACACCTGGACGGTCGGGGGACGCACGTTCAGCTCGCGGCTGATCGTCGGAACGGGCAAGTACAAGAGCCTCGAGGAGAATGCCGCCGCGGTCGAGGCATCGGGCGCCGAGATCGTCACGGTCGCCGTGCGCCGGGTGAACATCTCCGATCCGGGCCAGCCGCGGCTGACCGATTTCATCGATCCGGCGAAGGTGACCTATCTGCCCAACACGGCCGGGTGCTTCACCGCCGAAGATGCGATCCGGACGCTGCGCCTGGCGCGCGAGGCGGGGGGCTGGAACCTGGTCAAGCTGGAGGTGCTGGGCGAAGCCAAGACGCTCTACCCCGACATGCGGGAGACGCTGCGGGCGACCGAGGTGCTGGTCAAAGAGCGCTTCGAGCCGATGGTCTATTGCGTCGACGATCCGATCGCCGCGAAGCAGCTCGAGGAGGCGGGCGCTGTGGCGATCATGCCGCTGGGCGCGCCGATCGGCTCGGGCCTCGGCATCCAGAACCGCGTCACGATCCGGTTGATCGTCGAGGGCGCGGGCGTCCCGGTGCTGGTCGACGCGGGGGTCGGAACCGCGAGCGACGCCGCCCAGGCGATGGAGCTGGGCTGCGACGGCGTGCTGATGAACACCGCGATCGCCGAAGCCAAGGACCCGGTGCTGATGGCGCGGGCGATGAAGGCGGCCGTCGAGGCCGGGCGGCTCGCCTATCTCGCCGGCCGGATGCAGAAGCGCCGCTATGCTGATCCATCGAGCCCGCTGGCGGGGCTCATTTAGTCGCGGTCACGATGTGCGCCGACATCGGCGCGTCGAAGCCGTCCGGCGTGACGAATTGGCGCAGCGCCTGTTCGGCCGCCTCGGTCGCCGCGGCCAGTGCTTCCGGTCCCCGTTTCTCGATCTCCGAGCGCATCGGCGTGCCCTGGATCATGCCGATCGCCACGTCACCGGCCGAGGCCGCGCGACTGCGGAGCTCGACCGTCTCGATCTTGATCGCGGAGAAACCGGCGGCACGCAAATCGCGCTCGATCAGGGCGCGGTCGTGATAGCGAAACGGAATCCGCTCGTAGAAGGCGGCAGAGTCGTCCGGGAAGAGCTGTGCCACGGCGGCGCCAGCCGCCCTCGTAGCAAGGTTGCGGGCAATCTCGTCCCAGATCACGAGCAAATAGTGACCGCCGTCGCGGAGCACCCGGCGCGCCTCGGAATTGCCCTTCACCTTGTCGGGGAAGAACATCACCCCGAACTGACATGCGACCAAGTCGAAGCTTTCATCATCGAACGGGAGATCGAGCGCATCGGCCTCGCGGAAAGTCACGTTTGGCGCGCGGACTCTTCGCGCGGCCTCGACGAGCATCGGCTGGTTGAGATCGGTCGCAATCATCAGCGCATCGGGCAAAGCCCTGTGTAGTGCTTCAGTGAGCACTCCGGTGCCCGCGGCCGTCTCGAGAATGCGCGATGGCTTGAGCGCCTGCGCTCGCTTGGCGGCTGCCTCCGCATAGGGCTGAAATAGCAGCGGGACCATGAAACGGTCGTAGATCGCGGGGATCGATCCCGCGAAAACACTATCGGTCGAGCTCATTGCGGAACGGGCTCCGTGGCTTGCGGGTTTCTCCAGGGGGCCGGAGGTGGACGATGGCCACAACCATGACAAATTATGCCGCCGAGCGCGAGGGAATGGTCGAGCGGCAGTTGAGGCGCCGCGGGATCACTGAAAAGCGTATCCTCGACGCGTTCCGCGCCGTGCCCCGCGAAGCATTCATCGGCGCAGGCTATGCGCATCTCGCCTATGGCGACCATCCGCTGCCGATCGAGGCGAACCAGACGATCTCGCAGCCCTACATCGTCGCGCTGATGATCCAGGCGGCGGCGATCAAGCCCGGCGACACGGTGCTCGAAGTCGGCTCGGGCTCGGGCTACGCCGCCGCGGTCATCAGCCGCATCGCGGCTCGCGTCATCGGTATCGAACGCCAGCACGACCTCGTCGAGGTCGCGCGCGAGCGTCTCCGGCGGCTGGGCCACGACAACGTCGAAATCATCGAGGGCGACGGAACCAAGGGCTGCCGCGAGCATGCCCCATTCGACGCGATCCTGGCGGCGGCGAGCGGCAGCCACGTCCCGCGACCGCTGGTCGAGCAGCTCGCGCCGCGCGGGCGGATCGTGATGCCCGTTGGCGAACCGGGCTGGGTCCAGGAGCTCATCAAGGTGACGAAGAACGAGGGTGGCACCCTGGTGCAGGAAGGCCTCGGCGAGGTGCGGTTCGTACCGCTGATCGGCGAGGAGGGTTGGAAGAATGCTCACTGAGCTCGAAGCCCTGCCGCGGCTCATCGCCGACGCTGCGGAGCGGCTTCCGGACATCGATGACCGCACGTTCGGCGAATTCTTCGACCGGTACGGCGACGCACGGGTCGTTCTGCTCGGCGAAGCGAGCCATGGGACGAGCGAATTCTATCGCGCCCGCGCAGCGATTTCGCGCCGGCTGATCGAGCGTCATGGCTTCAACATCGTCGCTGTCGAGGGCGATTGGCCGGACGCCGCGACGCTTGACCGCTACGTCCGCCACCGTCCGCCGCGCGCGGGCGAATTGCGTGCCTTCGAGCGCTTTCCGACCTGGATGTGGCGCAACCGCGAGGTCGACGGCTTCATCCGCTGGATGCGGCGTCACAACGAAGGCGGCCAGTACGAACAGATGTGCGGCCTCTACGGCCTCGATCTTTATAATCTGAGCGCGTCGATGCGCGCCGTCGTCGATTTCCTCGAAGAGCAGGACCCCGAGCTCGCGAGGCTCGCCAGCCGCCGCTACGGCTGCCTCGATCCGTGGGCTGACAATCCCGCCGCCTACGGCCGGCATTCGCTGAGCGAAGGCTATGCCCGCTGCGAGGTGGGCGTCATCCAGATGCTCAAGGACCTGCTGCAGCGCGATATCGACTGCTTCGCCGAGGAATGCGACGAATGGCTCGACGCGCAGGCGAATGCGCGATTGGTGAGGAATGCCGAGGCTTATTACCGGGTGATGTACTACGGCGCTGCCGAGAGCTGGAATTTGCGCGACACGCACATGTTCGAGACGCTGAACATGATCCTGGACGCCAAGGGGCCGCAGTCGAAGGCGATCGTCTGGGCCCACAACAGCCACATCGGCAATGCCGCCTTCACCGACATGGGCCAGAACCGGAATGAGCTGAACATCGGCCAGCTGACCAAGGAGAAATTCGGCGAAACCGCGCGGTTGATCGGCTTCGGGACGCACACCGGCACGGTAGCCGCGGCCGACGATTGGGACGAGCCGATGAAGGTCAAGCGCGTGCGTCCCTCGCTGCCCGACAGTTACGAGCGGGTGAGCCACGAAAGCGGCGTCGAGCGCTTCGTCCTCGACCTCCGGCCCGACGAGGCCGTGCCTGGCCTGATCGACGACCTGATGGAGCCGAAGCTCGAACGGTTCATCGGCGTCATTTATCGTCCGGAGACCGAGCGCTGGAGCCATTACAGCCACGCCATCCTGCCGAAACAGTTCGACGCCTGGGTGTGGTTTGATGAGACCGAGGCGGTTGCCCCGTTGCCGGGCGAGCAGCGGCCGGGCGGCGCCGCGACGGGTGGGGAGGAGACCTATCCCTTCGGATTGTAGCGGCTTGCGAAAGAGCGTTGGTAAAGCTCTTCGATCCGGATCGGATGAGAGCGTAGGGAAGATTCCAGCTTTTTAGGTCGTTCTTGGTGTGACGGTATTTGGCAGGAGCCAAGCGTTGCGTATCGCCGACGATGACGATCTTTCACCGGCGATCCTGCCAATGCAGCTGGCGGCTGCCTTATCCCCCTGGATCACGATCACCGATCTTGTGGGCAATTTCACCGACCTCGACAGCCTCGTCCAACAGCTTGCGCAGCCGTTCGTCATCGAGCTGGCCAATCCGCTCCCGAAGGAGAAACATTTGCCGCGAAAGCGCGCGGGCACTTGTCATGCAGCACATAACGAGGCGCTGATCGACCAGCGACGGCCGAAGCCAGCCTAACGCCGTTCGAAGCAATGGCGCAGGTCTCGCGCTTGAAGGAGAGCGCTCGACGAAGACGCTAGTTCTGCTTGTTCTTCGCCTTCTCGCGCAGCTTCGAAATCGTCGTCGCGTTGCTGATCTGCTCGACGTCTGTCTTGCAGTGGATCAGGCGGATACCTTTTTGAGCGAGCGCACGGTCGAGCGCCGCGGCGAAGTCTTCGGTCTTCTCCACCGTCTCGGCCCAACCGCCGTACGCCCGGGCGAGCACGGCAAAGTCAGGGTTTTGGAGATCCGTCGCACTGACCCGCTTCGGATATTCCCGCTCCTGATGCATGCGGATCGTGCCGTAGCTGGCGTTGTCGACGAGGATCACGAGCAGGTCGGCGCGATATTGGGCGGCAGTCGCCAGCTCCTGGCCGTTCATCAGGAAATCGCCGTCGCCGGAAACGCACACCACCGGGCGGTCCTTGAAGCGCAGCGCGGCCGCGACCGCGGCGGGCACGCCATAGCCCATCGTCCCCGACGTCGGCGCGAGCTGCGTCGGCATCGGCCCGTAGCGCCAGTAACGGTGCCACCAACCGGAGAAATTGCCTGCGCCGTTGCAGACGATGCTATTCTCGGGAAGCTTGGCGCGCATCACGGCGACGCACGGGCCGAGGTCGAGCGCCACGCCCTCGCGCGGCTTCGGCTCGCTCCATTCGAGCCATTCCTGGTGGGCCTGCTCGCCGCAGGAGAAACGAACGAGGTCAGGGTCGCTCCACTCATCGACCATCTCGGCGAACTCGCCCATGTCGGCGCAGATCGGCAAATCGGCGTGGTAGACCCGGCCGAGCTCGTTCGGGTCGGGGTGGACGTGGACCAACGTCTGCCCTGGATGATCGGGCGTGATCAACACATAGCCGTCGGTGGTCGCCTCGCCGAGCCGCGCGCCGACGGCGAGGATCAAATCGGCGTCGCGGACGCGTTGCTGCAGCTTCGGGTTCGGGCCGTAGCCGAGTTGGCCAGCATAGACGGCGCAGCTGTTGGCGATCGCGTCCTGGCGGCGGAAAGCGGCCGCGACCGGGATGCCGTAGCGGAAGGCGAAATTGGCGAAATGGTGCGAGGCGCGGGGACTCCAGTCGGCACCGCCAACGATCGCGACAGGATGGGTGGCGTCTTTCAGAAGCTCGAACAGCGCCTGGACCGCACCGGGATCAGGCTCCTCGGCGAGCGGGGGCACGCAGGGACGGTCGGCGGCTTCGACTTCGTCGCGCAGCATGTCCTCGGGAAGCGCGAGCACGACCGGACCCGGCCGGCCGGCGGTCGCAACGCGGTAGGCGCGGGCGACATATTCGGGAATTCGCCGGGCATCGTCGATCCGCGCCGCCCATTTAGCGATCGGCGAGAAGAAGGCGGGCAAGTCAATTTCCTGGAAGCCCTCGCGGTCGCGATCACCGCGCGCCACGTCGCCGACGAACAGGATCAGCGGGGTGGAATCCTGGAAGGCAACGTGGACCCCGCCGCTGGCGTTGGTTGCGCCGGGCCCGCGGGTGACAAAGGCGACGCCAGGGCGGCCGGTCATCTTGCCGTCGGCGTCGGCCATGTAGGCCATGCCGCCTTCCTGGCGGCAGACTATTGTGTCGATCTCGGGCGTGTCGCGGAGCGCGTCGAGTACCGCGAGGAAGCTCTCGCCCGGCACGGTGAAGATGCGGTCGCAGCCCTGGATCCTGAGCTGATCGACGAGGATGCGGCCGCCGCTGCGCTTGGTCATGGCGGCGTCGTAGCGGCGCGAGCGCGCGCCGTCATCTGTTGCGCTCCGCAGCCTAATTCAAATTAGAGAAAAGCGCTTTCGAATCAGCAACATGTATTGCGACTTGCGGGGAGGATTCGATGCGTGAACATGATGAGACTTACTTCAAACGACGGGCGGTGGAGGAGCGTCTCGCAGCCGAGCGGGCGACGCATCCGAGTGCGGAACGCGCCCATCTCGGCCTTTCCGGCCTCTACGAGGACGCCGCGAACGAGCGTCGGACAACAGTCGGCGTTGTAAGCCTCGCTGAACGGCGCGCGGCCACGTCCCTCGGGTGAGCCGCTGATCTGAGCGGCGAAGTCGGTTAGCCGTGTGGCTGGATGAAGCTGATCGCGTCGACGAAGGATATGCGGTGGATCAGCTTGCCGGCCGAATCCTCGACATCGATGTTCTGGTTCAAGTCGACTTTACCGGCATGGCAGTCGGCCGACATGATCGAGCGCGCTTCCGACAACGCCGCCGCCGCGATGCTGGCAAGTTCGAGCCGGCGGCCTTCGGGGTCGAGGAGGACGTCCTCGCCGTTTCTCAGATGGAAGAAGTAGATTCCCATGGACGCACTCCCGGGGCGGGAGCGCAGGGTCTCTCAGCCGCCGAATGGCCCAAGGATGGTCGGCGATGCGCCGCAATCTAGCAGACGGGGCTTTCTAAATCTAGGTTTGCTTTCAGATATTTAATATATGTGTGGAAGGCATCGCGTCCAAATGTTATAGTTTGGATATCGCCGACCGGGTAGTTCGTCGGGCGTTGGCGACAGAGAGACCGCATAGTGCTCCCGCCCCCAACTGCGGGAGACGAGCATGGACAGTGGCCGGCAAGAGCCGCGCAACGACAATCCGCTTGAGCACCTAATCAAGAAGCTCAAGACGCATCACGAGCTGGCGGCCGAAGACCATGAGGCGCTGCTGGGCCTGCCGTTCAAACTGCGCACGCTCGACCCCCAATCCTATACAATCCGCGAAGGCGACCGGCCGGACAAATGCGCGGTTCTGCTGTCGGGTTATGCGGTTCGCCACAAGCTGACCGGCGACGGCTCGCGCCAGATCCTCGCGATCCACATCCCCGGCGAGGCGCTCGATTTCCAAAACATGTTCCTCGGGGAGTCCGACCACAACGTGCAGATGCTGACGCGCGGACTGGTGGCCGAGATTCCGCGCGCGCCGCTCGAGGCGCTGGTCCTGGCCAACCAAAATGTTGGCCGTGCCGTGCTTATCTTCACCCTGATCGAAGCGTCGATCTTCCGCGAGTGGACGCTGAATATCGGGCGCCGCGACGCGAGGAGCCGCATCGCCCATCTCCTGTGCGAATTCGCCTACCGCCTGACGGAGCGAGGGCTGAGCCCCAATGGGCTGTACGAGTTGCCGATGACCCAGGAGCAGCTCGCCGATGCCACCGGCCTGACGTCGGTGCACGTCAACCGCGTGCTCCAGGGGCTGCAGCGCGAAGGCTTGATCCAGCGCGACCGACGAATGGTGCAGTTCGTCAGCTGGGAACGGATGCAGGATGTCGCCGACTTCAATCCGCGATACCTCCACACGCGCGAATTCATGGCGGCTGTCGCTCACCTAAGTTAATGATCTTGGGCTTAACATCCGTGAAGGAATGAGGCGGAGATGCGAGGCTAGCCAGATGGCGGTTTTGCGTGAGGCCCTGTGGACGAACCTCCTTTCCTCGAACCCGTGTTCAGGCGCTGGCAGCGTAGCGTAGCGCTATCGAACGACGACAAGCGGGCGCTCCTCGGCTTGCCCTGGGTTCGCCGCCCATTCGGCCGCGACACCTACCTGGTCCGCGAAGGCGATTCGACCCCGTCCTGCAGTTTGCTGATCAACGGCTTCGCGTTCCGTCAGAAGCTGGTCAGCGACGGCGCCCGCCAGATCATTTCGATCCACATCCCGGGCGAGTTCCTCGACATCCAGAACATCCTGTTCGAAATTGCCGACCACAATGTCCAATGCCTGACACGGTGCATGATCGGCATCGTTCCCAAGGGGCCAGTCCTTGCGCTGATGGCGAGTCGGCCGAACGTGCAGCGCGCGATTTGGCTCGACACCGTGATCGATTCCTCGATCTTTCGCGAGTGGGTCGTGAATGTCGGCCGGCGCGACGCGCGCGAGCGGATTGCGCATTTGCTGTGCGAGCTCGCGGCGCGGCTTCGCGCAACGAACCCTGGCGCCGACGGCCACAATTACGATTTCCCGCTGACCCAGGAGCAGATCGCCGACTGCACGGGCCTGACCGCGGTCCACACCAACCGGACGCTCCAGGGGTTGCGCCGCGACGGCCTGATCAGCCTGTCATCGAGCCGGCTGACGATCCTCGACTGGGATCGGTTGGCCGAGGTCGGCGACTTCAACGAACGCTATCTGCACCATTCGGTCTAAGCAGGATGGGGACCTCAGCATCCTCGGCTTGCTGATCGAACTCCGACGCCATTGTCGTGAGGATCAGCCGGATGCGCGCGTCGAACTGACTTTCCGCCATATCACGACAATGGTCGGCTTGACGCCGCAGCTCCCGGGAAGTGAGGTCCACGGGAACAAGACAAACATATGTTAGTTTTGTTCCGTTCGATCTCGGCCAATCTTCGATTATTCGGCAGAGTGACATCTGCGCCACCCGGCGTTTCGTCGGCGCACGTGCCGGTGCAGCCGCATTATTGGCACACGTCGGGAGACGCGTTCGGCGACAGCATCGAGAACGGGCGGCTAGTTTATTTGATGTTCTTCATGCGCGGGCAGCGCGGCGGCGCGCCTGGAGCGGCGTGATCTACGCTTGGTGTACCGCCTTGACGACCTGGTAACTCTCCAGTCCCTCCTTGCCGCCCTCGGAGCCGAAGCCTGAGTCCTTGACCCCACCGAATGGCGCGTCGGCGAGTGAGATGGCGAAGGTGTTGATGCCGACCATGCCACTTTCGACGAGGTCACCGATGAGGTTCGCGCGGCGGCCGTTCTCGGTGAAGGCGAAGGCCGCGAGACCGAAGGGCAGGCGGTTCGCCTGCTCGATGACTTCGTCGAAGGTGTCGAACGGCCGCGACACGGCGACCGGGCCGAACGGCTCGTCGTTCATGATGTTCGCTTCGTTGGGGACGTCGGCGAGCAAAGTCGGCTGGAAGAAGAAGCCGCCTTCGCCGCGCTCGCCGCCGGCAAGCACGCGCGCGCCCTTGGCCTTGGCATCCTCGACGAGCCGTTCAATCGCTTCGGGCCGGCGGTGGTTGGCGAGCGGCCCCATCTTCGTGCCTTCCTCCAGGCCGTTGCCGACCTTCACCTTGGCCGTGCGCTCGGCAAAGCCCTTCACGAACGCGTCGTAAATCCCGCGCTGGACGTAGAAGCGCGTCGGCGAGACGCACACCTGGCCGGCGTTGCGGAATTTCTGCGGCACGACCATGTCGAGCGTCTTTTCGAGGTCGCAATCGTCGAAGATCAGCACCGGGGCGTGGCCGCCGAGCTCCATCGTCACGCGCGTCATGCTATCGGCGCACAGGCGCATGAGGTGCTTGCCGACATTGGTCGAACCGGTGAAGCTGACCTTGCGGATCGTGCGGCTGGCGATGAGGGTTTCGCTGATCAGCGCGGAATCGCCGTGGACGAGCTGCGCGACACCGTTCGGGATGCCGGCGTCGGCAAGCGCCCGGAACAATTCGGTGCAGCAGCCGGGCGTCTCATGCGGCGGGCGCGAAATCACGGTGCAGCCGGTGGCGAGCGCCGCGCTGACCTTCTTGGCCAGCAGATAGAGAGGAAAGTTCCACGGCGTGAACGTCGCGACCGGGCCGACCGGCTGGCGGATCACTCTGGAGAGCTGCCCAGCGGGACGGACGAGCGTCCGGCCATAGTCGCGCTTGGCATCCTCGGCGTACCAGTCGAACAATTGGGCCGACGCGAACACCTCGGCCTTTGACTCCGCGAGCGGCTTGCCCTGTTCCTGGGTCATGGTCGCGGCGATGAGATCAACCCGCTCGCGCAGCAGCGCCGCGGCCTTGTGGAGGATCGCGCCGCGCTTCTCGACGTCGAGCGCGCGCCACTCAGGCCAGGCTCGCTCCGACGCCGCGAGCGCCTCATCCAGGTCCGCCCTGGTCGCGTAGGGCACCTCGGCAATCGGGCTGGCGGTGACCGGGTTGACGACCGCATGCGCATCGCGGCCTTCGCCCGATTTCCACACGCCGTCGATGAAGAGCTGAAGCGAGGTTTCGTATCCCATAAGCGGGCAGATAGGCTTGGCTTGATGCGCCCGCAACTCGTCGCTAGTCGCTACTAACAAAGGAGAAAGCAGGCGATGACCAAGCAGGAGCTCGTCGAACGGATGCAGCAAGGCCAGGCTTGGGTGGCCGGCAAGCGCGTCAAGATTGACTTCGGCGGGAGCGATGGTGTGGTCTTGCTCGACGGCGCCGCGCAGCAGGTGAGCGAAGAGGATGGCGCCGCGGACACGACCATCCGCGTCGGCTGGGACGACTGGCAGCAGATGGCGGCGGGTCAGCTCGACGGCATGACGGCGTTCATGATGGGCAAGCTCAAGGTCGACGGCGACATGTCGAACGCGATGCAGCTCCAGGGCGTGCTGGCGAAGCTGCGGAGCTGAGCTTGAGCGGCGGAGACCGCGATCTAGGCCGACTCCTCGCGGCGCTTGATCCGAGGCTTCATAGCGAGCGCTACAGTTTTTCGGGAACGTCTGAGTCAACGCTGGGTCCGGACGAGTTCGCCTTGGTCCGAGAGGATGATGGGCTTTGTGTCATCCACCCTGCTTCCGACGGTGAGTGGGCGCGGATCAGCCTTGGCGTGCATTCGAGCCTCAGCGCAGTCGGGCTTACCGCGGCTCTGTCGCAGCGGCTGGCCGAAGCTGGCATCAGCGCCAATATCGTCGCGGCCCTGCGCCACGATCATATCTTCGTGCCGTGGGACCTGAGGGAGGAAGCGTTGCAGCTATTGACAGGGCTCAGCGCAGCAACTCGTTGAACTCAAGCACGTTGCCGTCGGGGTCGCGGAGGAAACAGGTCAGACGGCGGCCCCAGTCGACCGGCCCTTCGGTAATCGCGACGCCCTCGGCGGCCGCCCAGCCGAGCAGCGGCTCAAGCGAATCCACCACGAATGCGGCGTGGGTGTAGCCGGGCCACTTGGTCGGCTCGTCGAGCAGGATGTTGTGCGCACCGTCGCGCGCGACGCCGTTAAAGATGAGATTGATGCGCGTGCCGTCGGCGGCAACCACCTCGGCGACCCGGTCATCGGTGAACTCGGGGTCGGGGCGGAAGCCGAGCCTCGCGTAGAAGCGGAGCGCGCGCTCGGCGTCGCTGACGCGGATACCGACATGGTCATAGCCTTGGATGCGCATCACGATCGGATGCCCGCCGCGGGCGGCTGGCTCCAGTCGGACATCTTCACTCAATCATTGAAGGAAACTCACAAATAGGCCAGTGATTGGCGATGGCCGTTCGACCGCCTTCGTTGCGCTCGATTGCCGCGTTCGAGGCGGCCGCGCGGCACGCCAGTTTCACTCGCGCCGCCGAAGAGCTCAACCTGACCCCGGGAGCGATCAGCCATGCGATCCGGGGACTAGAAGACCGTCTCGGCCAGCAGCTGTTTCTGCGCACAGGCCGCGCGGTCCGGCTGACGCCGGCCGGGCAGACGCTGGCGGCGCGGGTTCGGCTCAGCCTCGGGCTGCTGACAGATGCGTTCGCGACCGTCCCCTGGCGGGCTGCCGATCGGCTGGTCGTATCGACCACGCACTCGATCGCGCAGAAGATTCTCGCGCCGATCCTGGGTCAGGTGCAGGAATGCTGCGCCGGCGCCCGACTCGACCTGCGCTGCTCGGATTCGCTGTCGGACTTCGACGACGGGATCGACGTCGCCATCCGCTTCGGGCCGGGCGGTTGGCGAGGCCTGGAAAGCCGGCTGCTCGGAAGGGAAGTGCTTTTCCCGGTCGCAAGCCCCGATTACGGCACCAGCTTGCCGACCAAGCAGGCCGAACTCTCGGACCATTTGATGATCCACCATCCGGAGAGCGGCTGGCGGCTTTGGCTCGATCCTTCCGAACCCGATCCGACGCAGTCGGGGAATGCGATCTATGTCGACAGCGCGCTGATCGTGATCGAGGCCGCGGCGTCGGGAATTGGGATCGGCCTCGCGCGCGGCCGGCTCGCCGCCCCCGACCTGGCGAGTGGCAGGCTGGTGCGGATCCTCGAGCGCGCGACGCCGGCCGAATATGCATATTGGGCAGTGTGGAACGGCAGCTCGCCGAAGCTGCGTCTGATCTCGGCCTTTGTTGCGGGCGTGGCCAAGACGTACAAGAGTGAATTTCCCTCAACAGGCGGGTGAGGGTTACGTGCTGGTCTCAGCCACACGGGCGCGGCAATCCGGGCGCCATGCCAAATACGCTCAAGCTCTATTATTCGCCCGGTGCATGCTCGCTGGCCCCGCATATTGCCCTTGAGGAAGCCGACGCGGCGTTCGACGCGCTGCGTATCCCGATCGCCGAAGGCGGCCACCTCAAGCCCGAATATCTCGCGGTGAACCCGCACGCACGAATCCCGGCGCTGGGCACGGAGAGCGGCGTCATTACGGAGAATATCGCGGTCCTCAACTTCCTCGCCGACCGCTTTGGTTCCGCGGGCTCGGTGCCGCGCGGCGATCCTCACCCTGCAGCGCGCTGCAACGAGTTGCTCGGCTGGTTCAGCTCGAGCGTGCACATTGCCTTCGCACAGGTGTGGCGGGGTGGCCGCTTTACAGACGACGAGGCGCTTTGGCCTGGGCTCGAGAAGGGCGGCCGCAAGGTGCTCGAGCGGCAGTTCAACGAAATCGAGACGCTGTGCGTCGATGAATGGCTGGTCGCGGGCCAATTTACCGCAGCAGACTCGTACGCGCTGGTCTTCCTGCGCTGGGCGCGACGGATCGGGTTTGATATTGACCGCTACCCGCAGTGGGTCGCGCTCGTCGCGCGCGCGCTTCAACGGCCCGCGGTGGGCCGCGCACTGCATCGCGAGGGGCTGAATGCCGAGGAGTTTCAACCGCTTGTCGATAAGGGCTCGGAGCGAATTCTGGTCCGACGCTGACGCGTTCGCGCGCCCGCTCGCGGGCGGATAGGCGCTGGGCCTGACCGACGCAGCAAACGCCATTTCCGATCGCGACGCTTTGCTCGCGATGCTGTCGGTGACGCTCGACCGCTCAGCGTCCGAGCCATTGGTCCGTCAGATCTATCATCATGTTCGAGAGCTGATCCTGACCCGGCGGCTGCCGGCTGGGGCGCGGCTTCCCTCGACGCGCAAGCTCGCGCATGATCTCGAGGTTTCGCGCACCGTCGCGGTCGACGCTTTTGCACAGCTGTCCGCTGACGGCTTCCTGGATGCCGTGGTCGGTGCAGGCCATTTCGTTGCTGCCCTGCCATTGGCCGGTGACGCTCCGCCCGTGCCGGCGATAGCCACGGCAGTGAGCGACGACCAGGCGTCGATCTGGGAGCGAAGAGGGCGGCCGTTCGACCCGGCGTGGCAAAACGTGGAGCTATTTCCCTCGCAGTTGTGGGCACGGATGCTCGGGCGCGGTTGGCGGCGGCACCAGGCTGTCAACGTCGAGCGGCACTGGGGCGGGCTCCCCCCGCTGCGCGAGGCGGTCGCCGAGCATCTCCACGCGCTGCGCGGCACTCCGCTTCGCAGCGACCAGGTCCTGATCACCGCCGGGAATGCCGACATCCTGACCCTCATCGCGCGCTCCTTGCCGCGAGACGGGCAAGCGGCCGCGTGGGTTGAAGACCCTGGCCTCGGGAGTGCCCGGCAAGCTTTGCAGCGCGAGGGGCTGCACGTCGTCCCGGTGCCGGTCGACGACGAGGGTTTGGTGGTTTCCGCGGGCGAACGGCTCGCACCCAACGCGTCGATGGCGCTGATCACCCCGACCAGACAGTTCCCGCTGGGCATGCCAATGAGCCTGCCGCGGAGGCTTTCGCTTCTCTCCTGGTCGCGGCGCACGGGCGCTGTGCTCGTCGACGATGATTATGATGGCGAAATGCGATTTGCCGGCCGGCCGCTGCCGTCGCTCGCGAGCCTCGATCCCGACGCCACGGTCCTGACGCTCGGCAGCTTTTCGAAACTGACCTATTCCGGCCTGAGGCTTGGCTATGCCGCCGGGCCCGCCGACCTTATCGGCAAACTCATCGAAGCGCGCCGCGAAAGCTATGCGATGGTGCCGACCAATTCGCAGGCCGCGCTTGCCGAGTTCATCGGGACGGGCGGTTTTGCCCGCCATTTGCGCAAGCTTCGCACCGAATTGACGCGTCGACGGCGCACACTCCACCAACTGCTGACACGCGATGCCGGCGGCCTGCTCGAAATCCTGCCGCAGCAAGCGGGCATGCACTTGACCGTCCGACTGGCCGGGACGCTTGCCGGGCGCGCAACCGACACGGAGATCGCGGAGCGCGCGCGGACACGTGGCATGGTCCTGCTTCCGCTGTCCCAGCAATATGCAAGCGGACGAGGGGAGAACGGCTTCCTGCTCGGCTATGCCGGATGGAGCGACAGCCAACTCGAAGACGCGACACAAGCCCTCCTTGGCCTGCTCAGGGAGATCGCGCGAACCTGAATTGGTATGCTTAGTTGGTCATGAATTGGCTATTGGGTCATAGCCGTTCGACACTTAGCAGAAGCCAGGACCGGCGGGGGAAGCGCTGACCGGCCAGCTTGGAGGTTGCGCCAATGCTTGCGTTCCACATCCTTGTTCTCTTGTCGGCCGCGCAGACTGCGACGACGGGTGCAGCCGCGGCGGTTCAGACCCCCGATGCCGCCGCGGCATGCACCGATGCCAAATATCATCAGTTCGACTTCTGGGTCGGTCGCTGGGATGTTTACGGGCCCAAAGGCAGGCAGGTGGCGCACAGCTTGATAGAGAAGGTGTACGGCTGCGGCATCCGCGAAAATTGGATGCCGCTGAACAATCAAAACGGCGGCAGCCTCAGCATCTATGTCCCCGCCGAGAAGCGCTGGGAGCAGTTCTGGATCGACTCTTCGGGCTCGAGGGCGATCTTCACCGGCGGCTGGAACGGCTCGGCCATGGTCATCACCGGCAAATGGGGCGGCCCGCTGGTGAGAATGACCTACACCAAGAACGCCGACGGTTCGGTGCGCCAGTTCGGCCAGCAATCGACCGACGCCGGCAAGACCTGGGCGCCTTCGTTCGACTTCACCTATCGTCCCGCGAAGCCGGCCGATTGAGCCTCGCACTGGTCGCCGCCGCCGCGATCGCTGCACAGGGGACAGGCGGCGCAGCATCGCCGCCGTGCCGGGCGACCGAGGTGTCGCGCAACCTCGATTTCTGGATCGGCGACTGGGACGTCTACGTCGGATCGATGCTCGCGGGCCGCGACACGGTCGAACGCATTCTGGACGGATGCGCGGTCACCGAGCGCTGGAACGGCGGCGGCGGCGACGAGGGCATGAGCCTGTTCGCATACGATGCCCGCAAAGACCTCTGGACCCAGAACTGGGTCACCAACAACAGCGCGGTGCCCGGCGGGATCAAGGTGAAAGTGGTGCGTGCCCACGCACCGGCCAGCACGACTTTCCAGGGCGAGATCGAGGGCAAGAGCGGCGCAGTCTATTACGACCGTACAATCCTCACCGCACTGCCGGGCGGGCGGGTGCATCAGGAAATCCAGGTCTCGCGCGATGGGGTCGCGTGGCGTACCGGCTTCGACGCCATCTACGTACCGCACGGGCAGAAATTGTGACGGCGATCGTCACCGTCGTCTGACCGTCGGTCGAACTGCCGTTGCCAAATACGCTGCTGCATGCAGTTGGCCCGTCAGGTCGCAAAGGGGACTGGGCGTGCCTTCCATCTTGATCCTGCTCGCAGCCGTGGCCGCCCAGCCGCAACCCCACTCGCCTCTCCTCGACGCACGCGCGGCGGAGGCGATCGTCGCCGGTTGCGTTGCCCAGTCCGCGCCCAAGATGCAGAGCCACGCCATCGCGGTGGTCGATACGGGCGGGCACGTCGTCGCCGCGCTGCGCATGGACGGCAACGGCAGCGGTATCTTCGATTTCGCGCTCGCCAAGGCAGAGGCCGCAGCCGCGTGGGGATTCTCGACCGCTGAGATGGTTGAGGCGGCCAAAGGCACGCCCGGCTTTGCCAATGCGCCGCACGTGGTGACGGTGCCCGGCGGCGTTCCAGTGTACACCGCCGACGGCAAGGCGCGGATCGGTGCTGTCGGTGTGTCGGGCGAAGCGCCGGCCGACGACGCCGCCTGCGCCGAAGCCGGCGTGCGCGCGTCCGGACTTCGCATCACGCATTCTTGACCGGTTCGGCGGCGCTTCTATTGGCGGCGCATGCAGAAGATCTTTCCCAATGCGGAAGCCGCGCTTGAAGGGCTGCTGTTCGACGGCATGACCATCGCTGCCGGCGGGTTCGGCCTGTGCGGCATTCCCGAGCGGCTGATCGACGCGATCCAGGCGACCGGGGTCAAGGACCTCACCATCGCCTCGAACAACGCGGGGATCGATAACGAAGGTCTCGGCAAGCTGCTCAGGACGCGGCAGGTGAAGAAGATGATTTCGTCCTACGTCGGCGAGAACAAGGAGTTCGAGCGGCAATATCTCGCCGGCGAGCTCGAGGTCGAATTCTGCCCGCAGGGCACGCTCGCCGAGCGGATGCGCGCGGGTGGAGCAGGCATTCCCGGATTCTACACCAAGACGGGCGTCGGCACGCAGGTCGCCGAGGGCAAGGAAAAGAAGCAGTTCGATGGCGAGGAATATATCCTGGAGTTCGGCATCCGCGCCGACCTCAGCGTCATCAAGGGCTGGAAGGCGGACGAGATCGGCAACCTCATGTTCCGCAAGACCGCGCGCAACTTCAACTTGCCCGCAGCGACCTGCGGAAAGGTCTGCGTCGCCGAGGTCGAGGAGATCGTGCCGGTTGGTAATCTCGACCCCGACTGCATCCATTTGCCCTCGATCTACGTCAATCGCCTGATCCTCGGCTCGCCCTACGACAAGAAGATCGAATTCAAGACCGTGCGCGAGCGGGAAACGGCATAGTGCCGAAGCTCGTCACGGTTCAGATGCTGCAGAAGATGACGCCGAAGCAGCGCATGACCATCTATGAACATGCCCGAGAGACGAATTCGTCGGAAGCGGATGACATTATTGAAAAGCTGTTTCAGCACAAACTTCTGGACAGCGCAGGTGGGGGTCTGACCAGGGACTCCGGCATCGTTCAGCGGGTGGAAAAGATTTGCCGATCGTCCGATGGTGTTCGGGCTGCCGAAGCGGCGGCTGACCGAGGTGAAGCACCGATGGCAGGTGTCGATCAAATCTTGCAGCGTGAAGTCCGGGAATACGGACATTTTGATACAACCAGCTGGGCCGGCAGCTTCGTAGCTCAAGAAATGGAAGCGCGAGGTTGGATCCGGTCGGGGCGGAAGTCACTGCCCGAAAATTGCGTGGCGCGAACGGCAGCGTTTTTCGTCCGGAAGAAGGCGGCGTAATGGCCCAGCCTTGGTCTCATTATCAAAAGACTGTGATCGAAACCTTCAGGAGCTCGCGCAAAGGTGATGCTAACTACATTCATGCTCGGCCAATTGAAGAGCAACCGTTCCCGACATGGATGGAGATTGAGTGTTCGCGAGCGATGCGGATAGGCCACCCAGTAGGAACCCGATTTCGAATATCTGCCAAAGAGACCGATCGCGAGGGTGGAAAGCCATTCCTCTACACTCACTTTAGCTGGCCTTATGAGGTGGTTGAATAATGCCGTGGGACCGGAACCAGATGGCGGCGCGGGCGGCGAAGGAGCTGGAGGACGGCTATTATGTCAATCTCGGGATCGGCATTCCGACTTTGGTCGCCAATAATATTCCCACCGGCATGACGGTGACGTTGCAGAGCGAGAACGGGATGCTCGGCATCGGGCCGTTCCCGTACGAGGACGAGGTCGATCCCGACCTGATCAACGCCGGGAAGCAGACCATTAGTGAGCTTCCGCAGTCGAGCTATTTCGACAGCGCGCAGAGCTTCGCAATGATCCGCGGCGGGCATATCGACCTGGCCGTGCTCGGGGGCATGGAGGTCAGCGAGAACGGGGACCTCGCCAACTGGATGGTGCCGGGCAAGATGATCAAGGGCATGGGCGGGGCCATGGATCTCGTCGCCGGGGTCAAGAAGATCATCGTCGTCATGGAGCATGTGTCGAGGGACGGCAGTTCCAAGTTCATCCCCGAATGCACGCTTCCGCTGACCGGCCGAAACGTCGTCGACATGATCATCACTGACCTCGCCGTGTTCCAGCGGCCCGACCACGCCAGCGCGTTCAAGCTGATTGAGTTGGCGCCAGAGGTGACCCGCGAAGAAGTGCGCGGGAAGACGACCGCAAGCTACGTCGACTAAGCGCATAATGAAGGCGCTGCTCTCTCATCAGCCGGGCGGACCAGAGAGCCTTCGGCTCGAGGATGTTCCTGTGCCGTCGCCCGGTCCTGGCGAGCTATTGGTGCGGGTGCGTGCATGCGCGATCAACTTTCCCGACGTCCTGATCATCGAGGACAAGTATCAGCTGAAACCGCCGCGGCCGTTCGCCCCGGGCGGTGAGATCGCGGGCGAAGTGCTGGCCGCGGGCCAGGGCGCTGCGGGCTGGTCAGTCGGCGATCGGCTGATCGCCGCGCTCGGCTTCGGCGGGCTTGCCGAGCAGGTGATCGTCCCCGCGGACCGCGCCATCCCGCTCCCGGCCGAGCGCAGCTTCGAACAGGGCTCGGCATTGCTGATGACGTATGCAACCGTGATCCACGCATTGGTCGACCGGGGGAAGCTCCAGGCCGGGCAAACGCTGCTTGTCCTGGGCGCTGCCGGTGGCGTTGGCATCGCTGCGGTCGAGACCGGCAAGGCGCTCGGCGCCAAAGTCATTGCAGCGGTTTCATCCGAGGAGAAGGCCGCAGCCGCGCGGGAGGCGGGCGCCGACGTAACGCTCATCTACCCGACAGGCGAGGTCGAGCCGAAGGCGCTGTCGCAGCTGTTCAAGGACGCGGTCGGTGCCGCCGGCGCCGACGTCATCCTCGACCCGGTCGGGGGGATATATACCGAGGCTGCGCTGCGCAGCATTGCCTGGGAGGGTCGCTTCCTGGTGGTCGGCTTCCCCGCAGGGATCGCGAAACTCCCGCTCAACCTCACATTGCTCAAGAACTGCGACGTCTGCGGCGTGTTCTGGGGCGCCTTTGCCGCGCGCGATCCGAAAGCGAACGCCGCGCATGTCGCGCAGCTGTTCCGCTGGTGGTCGGAGGGCCGGATCAGCCCAAGGGTCAGCGCGACGTATCCGCTCGAGCGCGCGGCCGACGCGATCGCCGCGATCCGCGATCGCAAGGCGGTTGGAAAGCTCGTGGTGACGCTTTGAGGCTCGCCGAATGGCGCGCAAGCACTACCGCGCGCGCAGTCTTCTGGGCCGCGGCATGCTTTTCCTTTGTCATGGCGATCCTTCCCCATCCGCCCGAACTGCCGGGTCATCCCAATGACAAGCTGGAGCATATCGTCGCCTTCGCGACGCTGGCCCTGCTCGGAAGCTTTGCCTATCCGCGCGCTTTATTCGTCCGGCTCCTGGTAGGCCTGTCGTTGTTCGGTGCGTTGATCGAAGTCGTTCAGGCCATTCCCGCCCTCCATCGCGACAGCGACCCGCTCGACTGGCTCGCAGATACTGCCGCGGTCGTGGTCGTGTTGCTGATCGTCCGCTGGCGACGCGCGCGCGACTAGCGTTGCCTAGCAGCACCCGTCACCCTATCTGGAGCCGCGACCGCACATGGGGAACGCATGACACAGTTCGACGACCGCGAGCGCGCTTTCGAAGCCAAATTCGCGCGCGACGAGGAGATGCAGTTCCGCATTACCGCCCGCCGCAACCGGCTGCTCGGCGAATGGGCCGCCCGGCAGATGGGGCTGACCGAGGCCGAGGCCGAATCCTACGCGAAGGACGTGGTCCGATCCGATTTCGAGGAAGCGGGCGAGCATGATGTAATCCGCAAGGTTCTGGGCGACCTCACCGCCGCGGGGGTGGACTGCGACGAGGAGAAGGTCCGCGACGCGCTCCGCAACAAGGAGATCGTCGCGCGGCGCCAGATCATCGAGGCGAGCAACCAGTAATGCCGATGCCCGCGAGCGAAATCGAGCGGCTGATCAGGGCGTCGATCCCCGACGCCGAGGTTGCGATCCGCGATCTTGCCGGCGATGGCGACCATTACGCAGCGCGTGTCGTCAGCCGCAGCTTTGCCGGGATGAGCCGCATCAAGCAGCATCAGGCCGTCTATGCCGCGCTCGGGGGACGGGTCGGGGGAGAGCTTCACGCACTGCAGCTCGAAACCGCGGTGCCGCAACCGGAGAAATCACAATGAGTGACGCCCAAGGGGATGGAAAATCCCGCATCGCCGACATCGTCCACAAGAACGACGTCGTGCTCTTCATGAAGGGGACGGCCCTGTTCCCGCAGTGCGGCTTTTCCAGCCGCGCGATTTCCATCCTCGACCATCTCGGCGCGACGTACGAGACAGTTGACGTCCTCCAGGACCCAGAGGTCCGACAGGGGATCAAGGAATATTCGGATTGGCCGACCATCCCGCAGCTCTACGTGAAGGGCGAGTTCGTCGGCGGGTCGGATATCATGATGGAGATGTTCGAAAGCGGCGAGCTGCAGCAGCTGATCGGCGCCGAAGCCTGAATGAAGAAGGGGCGGTGCAGCTGGACCAGAGAACCGCTGCACCGCCCCTTCGTGGCGTGGAACCAAGTGGACGCGGTTATAGTAGCAACGGGCGTGCCAATCTGAAGGAATGGCTGATTTCTGCCATTTCCGATCCAAGACAATGAAGGGCAGACAGGCGTTGCGTAAAATTTCCCGACACAATTCGACCAGGATTACCGCCGTTGGCACCTCGCCCCTGCTGCCGTGTTGGGCGGCACCGTGACTCGCCACGGCCTCAATCTCGCTCGCCCCAGCGGCCCACGGCTGTTCTGCGACCTGACCCAAAGCTGGTCCGACGTGGGCGGCGGCGTCCGCACGTACCTGCTCCATAAGCGGCGCCATATCCTCGAATCTACACCGCACGGCCATCTCGCCATCATCCCAGGCGCGCAGGACAGCGTGCGTGAGGAGGAACGGGCGATTACGGTGACGATTGCGTCGCCTCATGTGCCGGGGAGCCCGCATTATCGGCTGTTGCTGCGCAGCGGCGCGGTACGGCGCGCGCTCGAGCGGTTCCGGCCGGACCTCATCGAATGCCAGGACGCCTATAATCTGCCTTGGGCCGCGCTCGCCCATCGGCGCCGCTACCCGGACACGGCCCTGATTGCCGCCTACATGACCGACTTCCCGACGGTCTACGTCGAGCGTCCCCTGTCGCGCTTCCTGACCAAGCCGGTAGCCGGCCTGCTCGGCCGCATCTGCTATGCCTATTGCGGCACGCTGTACCGCCGGTTCGACTCCGTCTTCGCGCTCAGCGAGAATGGCGGCGCGGCCAAGTTGCGCGGCCTCGGGATCGATCCGGTCGAAGTGGTGCCGCTCGGCGTGGAAGTGGGTGAATTCGGGCCGGCCTGCCGCGATCCGCGGCTTCGCGCCAAGCTCGGCCTCGCCGACGGCCAACCTTTGCTCATCTATGTCGGGCGCCTCGATGGCGAGAAGAAGCCGGACGTGGTGGTCGACGCATTTCGCAGGCTTCCGCGAGAGCTTGGCGCCAAGCTGGCGCTGCTCGGCGAGGGGCCGCTCAGGCCGGAAATCGAGGCGCTCGGCGACGACCGCATCATCATGCCCGGCTATGTCAGGAACCGCTCCGACCTCGCCCGCTGGCTGGCCAGCGCCGACATCTATGTCTCGGCCATGGCCGACGAGACGTTCGGCATCTCGATCATCGAGGCACAGGCGTCAGGGCTGCCGGTGGTCGGGGTTGCCGCAGGCGCCATGCTCGATCGGGTGACCGATGCCATGGGCCGCCTTGGCCCGGTCGGGGACGCCGGGGCGATGGAGGAGAACATCCTCTCGGTCTGGCGAAGCGACCACGATTCGATGCGTGAGGCTGCGCGGGCGCATGCGCTGCAGTTCAGCTGGGACAGTAGCATGGAAGCGCTGTTTGGCCACGTCTACCCGACCGCATTCGAGCGCCAGCGCGAGCGTCAACTCGGGTTGAGCGCCGCGGCGGCGCTGGCCGCCTGACAGTTCAACGCGCATTCAGCGGCGGGGCGGACAATGACCGATATGCGCTGGGCAGCCTTGATTGCGCTAACGCTGACGTTGGTCACGCCGCTCGCCGCCGCGCCGCCCAAAGCCGCGTCGAAATCGGACGCCCTGCCGAAGCTTATCCAAAGCTGCGATGCCCATAAGTTCGAGACGGTGGTCGACGCCGTTGTCAATGGCCAACCGCACAAGTCGAAGGTCAAGCTATGCGGCGTCGAGGGGCAAAGCGACACTGACTGGATCGGGACCTTGCGCGACGCCATCCGCAAGCTCGAAGCCAATAAGGATATGGCATCCGCGACCCGCGAGCAGATCGTGGCGGCAATCAAGGGTGAGATCGCGCGCCTGAGCATCGTCGGCCCGTCGGTTCCGGCGAAGCGCGAGAGCCGGGCGGAGGCAGCCCCGTCATTGTCGCGCGATTATGCAACCCTGCCGCCGCTGCCGCCGCCGCCTGAGACCGGCACGCTCGCCGAGGCGACCGGCGCGGCAGGTCCCGCGGTGGGCATAGTGCGACAGGATCCGGCTGGTGTGACCGCGGTCCCCTCATACGCTGCAAATGTGCCGACCTCGGCAGCGGCTCCGGTCCCGGCCCCACTCGTTGCGCCGCGACTGGCGATCGACTGCGAGAGCCCGGGCGATCTCGCGGGTTCAGGACCATGCGCGGGGTTTGAGAGCGAGACGGTCGTCACGATCCGACCGGGCGAGGACATTCCCACCGGAACCACGCTGCAATTCGTCCGCAACGGCGAGGCGAAAGGCGACATCGCGCTCGACGGGCTGCGCAAGGGCCGCGCCCTTCGCAGCAACTTGCCGCGCGACGTGTGTTCCGGATTCGGCGCGGGCCGACTGGAGCTGAGGATCGTCCGTGCCGCCGATGCCCGGGTGCTGCAATCGGAAGGACCCTACGCCCTGCGCTGCTAGCCAAGCCCTGCGGCGGCGTGGCACAGGCTGAAGTCATGGATGCGCCTTACGCGAAGCTGGAGCATTTGGAGCCGGGGATCGCGCGGGTCCTGGCGCATAATCCGTCGGCGTTCACCTATTTTGGCACCCAGACCTACTTGATCGGGACAAACGAAGTTGCGGTCGTCGATCCCGGCCCAGACCTGCCCGAGCATCTCGACGCGCTGGAGAAGGCGGTGGCGGCGCGACCCGTGGTTGCCATCATGTGCACCCATACTCACCGCGACCATAGTCCTGCCGCGCGGCCGCTCGGGGAGCGCACCGGCGCCCCGATCATCGGCTGTGCGGCGCTGGCGCTGGAGACCGTCGGCCCGCGCGCCGACGCCTCGTTCGACGGCGATTATCATCCTGACCGCGTTCTCGCGGACGGTGAATCGATCGATGTGGACGGCGAGCCGGTCACGGCCGTGGCAACGCCGGGACACACGTCGAACCATCTCTGCTTCGCCCGGCGGGGCGCCTTGATCACCGGCGACCATGTGATGGGTTGGTCGACGACGGTCGTCGTTCCGCCCGACGGCGACATGGCCGAATATATGCGCAGCCTCGACAAGCTCCGGCGGCGCGACGACCGCATCTATTATCCGGCGCATGGGCCGGCGGTGACTAACCCCCAGCAATATGTGCGTCATTTGGTCGGCCATCGGATGCAACGCGAACGGCAGATCCTTAAGCTGGTGAGCGAGCAGCCGCGGCCAATCGCGGACATCGTCGCCAACGCCTATCCGGGTCTCGATCCGCGCCTGACGGTCGCGGCCGGCGGATCGGTGTTCGCGCACCTGCTGGACCTTGAGCGCCGCGGGCTCGTTCAGAGCCAGGGAGACGAATGGAAAGCCGCCTGAACAAGCCGTTGGTATTGTTGATGGTCATCGTCGCGCTGCTGCTCGGCGTGATTGTCGGCACGACGACCGGCATCGCCGACCGGCTTTTCGGCGGGCCCAATCCGAAGACGATCGCCAGCGCGAGCCTTGAATCCGTGAGGGCGCAAAACCGGCTGATCGCGTTCGTGGCGCGCTACGTGTCGGTCACCACAACCGAGGAGAGCCGCTTTGGCCTGTCGACCAAGCGGACGCTGATCCTGCCCGGCGACGTCCGCTACGAGCTCGACCTGTCCAGGCTGGGGGCGGGCGACGTGACGTGGGACAAGGCGACGAGCACGCTCCGCGTCCAGCTACCCGAAATCGAGATCGCGGGCCCCGACGTCGACCTCGCCGCGGCGCAGGAATATGGCCAGGGCGGAATTCTCTCCGCGCTGACCAACGCCAACCAGCAGCTCGATTCCGTGAACCGCGCGAAGGCCGTCGCCGACCTGAGGAAACAGGCCCAGGGCGCGATGCAGATGCGGCTCGCGCACCAGGCCGCGCGAGCGGCGATCGAGCGCAGCTTCGCGATGCCGCTCGTCGCCGCCGGCTACAAGGACGTGAAGGTGGTGGCGCGCTTCCCGACCGAGGGGAGCGACGACGCTTCCTATCTCGACCTTTCGACCCCATATGATCAGGCGATCCAGGAAGCCGAACGCCGCCGCGCGGCACAAGGGCAGAAATGACGGTTCAATCGACCACGCTGAAGGGCCTCGACCTGCTCGCCGAGATCGACCGCCTGAAGCGGGCACGCAACGCGGTCATCCTCGCCCACTATTATCAGAAACCCGAAATCCAGGACCTGGCGGACTTTGTCGGGGACAGCCTCGATCTTTCACGCAAAGCTGCCGAGACCGACGCCGAGGTGATCGCCTTTTGCGGCGTTCGCTTCATGGCCGAGACGGCCAAGATCCTGTCACCGGAAAAGATCGTGGTCCTGCCGGACATGGATGCCGGCTGCAGCCTCGAGGATAGCTGCCCGCCCGATCAGTTCGCAGCCTTCCGCAAGGCGCATCCGGATCATATCGCGTTGACCTACATCAACTGCTCGGCGGCGGTGAAAGCTCTGTCGGACATCATCGTCACGAGCAGCAGCGCGAAGGTCATCCTCGACCAGATCCCGACTGACCAGAAGATCATCTTTGGGCCCGACCGCCATCTCGGCGGCTATCTCGCGCGCAAGACCGGGCGCGAGATGCTGCTGTGGCCCGGCATCTGCATCGTCCACCAGGCGTTCAGCGAAACCGAACTGCTGAAACTCAAGGCCGAGCATCCCGACGCGCCGGTCGCGGCCCACCCCGAATGCCCGCCGCACATCATCGACCATGCCGACCACGTCGGCTCGACCAGGTCGATCCTCGATTTCGCGCTGATGTCGCCAGCGACGACGATACTCGTCGCGACCGAGCCGCACATCATCCACCAGATGGAGAAAGCCGCGCCGGACAGGACCTTCATCGGCGTCCCCGGCGGCGACGGCAATTGCAACTGCAACATGTGCCCGTACATGGCGCTCAACACGCTCGAGAAGCTGTACGTCGCCCTGCGCGACCTCGAGCCGCGGATCGAGCTCTCGACGGAGGTCATGGCGCGGGCCAGGGTGCCGCTCGAGAGGATGCTCGAGATGGCCGGGCGCACTGTGGGGCAGGGCGACGTCGGCGCGCCCCTGCTCGACCATCCCGAGGACATCGACCCGGCGATCAGCGGCGATTGAGGTCAGGCCCGCGTTAAGCGTCTATTTCCATTCCCGATTTACGATGAGGCGAGTGGCCGCTGCGGTATGCGCGGATGGGCGTTCAGTCGCGGTTGGCCGATGGCGCAGTAGTTTGCGTGTGGGGTTCGGGGAGGGATTTCTTGCGATTTTGGACCGGGCTTGGGCTGCTCGCAGCGGCTGGCGCATCGTCGCCGGCCGCCGCTCAGGCGTCGTTCGCGGCTCAATTCCCGGCGCGCATCCTCGCAGCGCATAATACCGAACGGGCGCGCGCGGGCGTGCCGCCGGTGGTGTGGGATGATGCGCTCGGCACGGCGGCGGCAGGCTATGCATCGCAAATGGCGATGACGGGGCGGTTTGCGCATTCCGACCGTTCCCTCCGCCCCGGCACCGGCGAGAATCTGTGGATGGGGACCCACGGCGCGTTCAGCGTCGAGGCGATGGTGGGCGGCTGGGCGTCCGAGAAGCGCTTCTTCGTTCCGGGCACCTTTCCCGGCGTCAGCCGCACCGGCAATTGGGAAGACGTCGGCCATTACACGCAAATGATCTGGCCGACGACGCAGCGCGTGGGCTGCGCGCTCGCGTCGACCGGACGCGTCGACTATCTCGTTTGCCGCTACGCTTATAAGGGCAACGTCGACGGCCGCCCGGTGGGATTTGCCGCGCGCTGACGGAACAGCAGTCCGCCCGGGCGGTTTATAGGCGAGTTCAGGGCGGCGGGGCACCTCTCGCCTGCAACGCTCCGGCGTTACCGCATTGCGTTTGGAAACTTGCGTAGCGACGCTCGTTGTACCAGCGAAATAGAGGAACGAGACATGCGAACCATATCGAGAATCATCACAGCAGCGGCGCTTGCCGCCACCACCGCAACGGCGATTTCGGTTCCAGCGGAGGCCCGGCACCGGCGGCATCATTATTACGGCAGCACGTACTACGGCCACAGGGTTTGCCGCTATTCGAGCGGCACTACCGGCCTCGTCGCCGGCGGAGTCGGCGGTGCGGTCGTCGGAAGCAAGGTGCTCGGCGGGCCGGTCGGCGCCGTCGCGGGCGCTGTCGGCGGCGCATTCGCCGGCCGGGCGATCGACCGCGCCTCGACCGCGCCTCGGCGCTGTTACTACACGCGCTGACGCCTGACGCGGGCGCTCGATGCCCGCCTACGCCCGGCGACGGAAAATGGTGGGACCGCGGGAGCGCACGAAAGCGCTCGCCGCGGTCACACTTGTCCAGCTTGGTCTCGGACTGGTGTTGCTGCGCGGCTTCCGCGTGGATCTGGTTCGGCCCGCCGACCTCGTCCAACGGCTTGTCGACGTGACGCTGGCCAAACCGCCGCCGCCGCCCGAGCCCGTGAAGCCAAAACCCCAACACCACCAGGCGGCGACCCCCAAGGCTGAGCCGGCCAAGCCGGGGGGGACACCCGGTCCGCGGGCAGCAATTGCGCCGCCGTCCATCACGCCGGTCGTCGCGGTCAAGCCGTCAGCGGCACCATCCGGCGGAGGGACTGGGACGGGGCCGGCGCTTGGCGCAGGCGCAGGCGGAGGCACCGGCGGCAATGGCTATGGCGATGACGAGGGCGGGAGCGACCTCGAGCAGATCGCCGGGGAGATCACCTCCCGCGACTACCCGCGCGAGTTGCGCGAGGCCGGGATCGGCGGCCGAGTCCAGTTCACCTTCACCGTCGAACCCAATGGCCGCGTCGGCCGCTGCATCGTCACCAGGTCAAGCGGGGTTCCGCAGCTCGACGCGCTGACCTGCCGCCTGGTCCAGCAGCGGTTCGTCTATCGGCCGAGCACCGATCGCTATGGTCGACCGATCGAAGACGAAGTCGACGGCGAGCATGATTGGGTGGCACGCAGCCGCTAGCCGCGCTTGGTGATCTGGCCTTCCACGGTCGCCGTCGCCGCATGATGCTTGTCGAGATGGCGCTTGATCATCTTCAAGTTGCGGGAGTTGGAGCGGAAGAAGAAGTCGGGGATTGCCCCGACCCACGGGATCAGGCCGAGCAACCAATCGAACCCAACATTGCCCGCCATCCTGGCGATCTGCCATCGCGACATGCCGAGGTTTCGCGCCTCCCACACGATATAGGCGCCGAGCGCGGCCGCCACGATGTCGCCGGCGACCGGGATCAGGTCGAGGATCACGTCCAGACCAACGGTCTGTTTCGTGCCCGGAATCACGAACATTCGTTCGAGCAGTTTCTCCAGCGCCTCGACGCGCTGGCGGACCGAGGCCGGGTCCGCACCGAGCCGCGGAAATGGCAGCCGCTCGTCGCCTGGAATCGCCATCTACTGATTGCCTGGTTGTTCTTGCAGGTCGGTGAGCGTGTGACGCGCGTAACGGTTCCCGGCGAAGCCCTGGACTCGGGCCGAGACGAGCGACCAGCGCACCGGCGCGGCGATGGGGATGAATAGCTGCTCATTGTCGATCCGCGCGGCGGCCTGGCTGAGCAATGCGTAACGCTGCGCCGGGACTGGTGTCTCCCGCGCAGCTTCCATCAGAAGATCCGCCTGTGGATCGCAAATGCGCGCCACGCCGCAGCGGAATCGGCGCACGAACCAGGACGAGGAGGAGGAGGGAGCAACTTCGTCAATCAGCGCGAAGTCGGCCGCCGCCGCCGATGGCGCGCGCTCGACCGTCAGTCCAATCGCGCCCCAGTCGTGCTGCAACTGCCGGAGGAGCAGATCCGCGCCGGCCCCTTGCGGGAGTGCGACCGCGATCACCGGTTTGTTTTTCCCGATCAGGCGATCCGCATCGGCGCGGAGTGCAGGCAGCCGGTCGGTGACCGGAGTGTTGAACCAGGTAGGGCTTATCGGTGCGGGCGTGCCGTCGAGGCCTGGTTCAAGCAAGCTCGGCCGCGGAGCGAGCCCGGGAACCTGGAGGGCGTCGACGAACGCACTGCGATCGAATGCCTGCGCGAGCAGCCGGCGAATTTCGGGATTGTCGAGCTTCCCCCCGGCCTGGACCGGTACCAGCCCGAACAGGCCCGATGCGGGGTCGAAGCGCAGCGGATCGCGGCCAAGCCGGAACCGGCTTGTAAGCGGCAGGTCGGCGAATGTGCCGCCGAGGACGAGATCGCTCTTGCCCCGGGCAAAATCGCCGATCGCATCTTTTGCTGACGCTGCGGAAAGCAGCACGTCTTCCCGCTGGTTGATCTCGTCATCGCCCGCGGCGAGTTCGCGGCTGAGGTGGACTTCGCCACCGGGTCCGCCGGTCCAGACTGGCGAAAACGGGCCGGTCCCGTCCTGGCCGCGGAGGATTGCGAATTCCGGCTGCGCGAGCAGAGCAAGGAGGTTAGGGCGGGGCGCGAGCAGGCGGATCTCGATCACCCTGTCGGTCATCGCCACGACGTCATCGACAGCGCCGAGCGAGTCCTTGAGCGGGTTGCGGCTGCGCTCGGCTAGCTGGCGCTTGATCAGCCGCGCGACTTGCTGAGCGGTGATCTTGGTCCCGTCGTGCCAATTCTTCGACGCGATCCGAAAGATGTAGCTGAGGCCATCGTCGCTGACGTTCCAGCGCTCGGCCAGACCACCGACGATGTTCCCTGCGGCATCGAAGCGAACAAGGCCCTGCGCGACATTCTCCAGCAGTTCGGCGTCGGGAGGCGACAGCGGTCCCGCTATGGGGTCGCGCAGCTTGAGTTCGTCGCCGATCACGACAGCCCTCAACATTCCCTGCGGCTGCCGCCGGCAGGCGGCCGGAGTGAGCATCAGCGCTGGGATGAGGAAAAGTGCGAGGAGGCGCCGCATGCCCGCGGCTTTACGCGCAACGATCGGTTCAGCAAGCATCTGGATATCTCGTTCCGACTGTATTACTGAACTAAGGCAGCTAAAGCGAGTCCGCGAGTGATATGAGGGTAGCGGAGAGGGATACGGTCTGGACTCGCGACGGCTTGCCGGTGGAGGAGCTGCCGGATCCGTTCGCGCCCGGGACACCGGCGCCAGCGGAGGAGCAGGAACGGCCCCGGCACCACCGCCGCTGGCCCCTTATCCTCTACTCGGTCTCCGCGCTGCTCGTCGTGACACTCCTGTGGCTCGTGATCACGGCGCCGTTGTCGCGCGCGCTCGAGCCGTTGCAGGATCCCGCGCTTCTGCTGGAGAGCGACGACGGTCGTCCGATTGCGCTGCGTGGCGCGATCAAGGAAGCGCCAGTCGATGTCACCAGGCTCAACCCGCTGACTTCCGCGGCATTCGTCGCCATCGAGGACCGGCGTTTTTATCGCCACTGGGGAATCGACCCTCGCGGCATGGCGCGCGCGTTCGTCGCCGACATGCGCGGCGGCGGTGTCCGGCAGGGGGGCAGCACAATCACCCAGCAGCTCGCTAAGACTAACTTCCTTTCCGGCGACCGGACCATCAAGCGCAAGGCGCAGGAAGTGATCATCGCCTTTTGGCTCGAGGCCTGGCTGAGCAAGCAGGAAATTCTCTCGCGCTATCTATCGAGCGTCTATTTCGGCGACGGGGTCTATGGCCTGCGCGCGGCCGCGCACCATTACTTTCATCGCGATCCGGAAAGGTTGAACCTGGCGCAATCGGCGATGCTCGCGGGGATGGTGCAGGCACCATCGCGGCTCGCCCCCACTCAGCATCTCGCCGCCGCTCAAAAACGCAGCCAGCTCGTGCTTCAGGCAATGTCGGATACTGGTGCGATCAGCCAACGGCGCCTCCAGGCCATCTCGCTCGCCCGGCCGGTCGCGCAGGAAGCCAAGCTTCCCGCCGGCACGTATTTCGCGGATTGGGTCGCACCGTCGGCCGCCAAGGCCTTCGAGTCCGATTTCGGCCGGGTTCAGGTCCGGACGACCTTAGACCGCGGACTGCAGCGCCTCGCCGAGCGCTCGGTCGCTCACGCGACCATCGGCGATGCCCAAACGGCGCTGGTCGCGATGCGCCCCGACGGCCGGGTAGTCGCGATGGTCGGCGGCAAAGCCTATGCCGACTCGCCGTTCAACCGCGTGACGCAAGCGCGGCGCCAGCCGGGCTCGGCGTTCAAATTATTCGTCTATCTTGCAGCACTTCGTGCCGGCTGGACTCCCGACAGCATGATCGAAGATTCGCCGGTCACGATCGGAGGCTGGACCCCGGTCAATAGCGACCGGGTTTACCGCGGCCGAATCACGCTTCGCGAAGCCTTCGCGCGGTCGAGCAACGCGGCCACCGTCCGCCTGTCCCAACAGGTCGGCCGCTCCAATGTGATCCGCGCCGCGCGTGACCTCGGCATCACAACGCCGCTGCCCGACAAGCCAAGCCTCGCCCTTGGCAGTGCGGGCGTCAGCCTGCTCGAGCTGACCTCCGCTTACGCCGCGATCGCCGGCGGGCATTATCCGATCACTGCGCGCGGCCTTCCCGACGAGCAGCCCATCGGTGGCTTGGCGGCATTTTTCCGCTCCGCAGGGACGCTCGACCGCCAGCGCGATTGGGCGCCGATGCTCGACCTGCTTTATGCCGCCGCGAACAACGGTACCGGGCGGCGCGCGGCGCTCCCCGTGCCGACCTTCGGAAAGACCGGCACAAGCCAGGAAAATCGCGACGCGCTCTTCGTCGGCTTCGCCGGTGACCTTGTCGTCGGCGTATGGGTCGGCCGCGACGACAATAGGTCCCTAGGCAAGGTGAGCGGCGGTACCGTGCCGGCAGAGATCTGGCACAACTTCATGATGTCGGCCCTGGCCATCGACCGCGAGCGCGGGCCGCCCTTGCCGACGCAGTTCGGCCGCCGGGCGCCTGATCGAAGCTCCGAGCTAAAGAGCCCGCTGCCGCCCGAATGGAGCGATGCCACCAAGCCGCTGCAAACGCTCGCCAGGCAGCTGGAGCGGCTGGCTGGGCGGCCCTGACGAAGGATACTTAACCAAAGTTCATAGCGAGCCTGCGCATTTTAACGATTTCTAAACCGCTGCGAGCGAGATTCCGGTGATTCTCCGCACATGTCGTGTGGAGATGGCGTGGCGATTTTAAAGCCCATTGGGAGACCGGAGATGGCGAAGTTCTTGAAGCTGTTTAAGAATGAAAAGGGTGCGACCGCGATTGAGTACGGCCTGATTGCCGCGCTCATCGCCGTTGCGGCGATTGGCGCGATGCAGGGCATCGGCAACCGCCTGAACACGACGTTCAACAACGTGTCGAATAACCTGCCGAGCACGTAAGCACTGCGAGGTGAGTGAGAAGAGGCGGCGGTGCCGGATGGCGCCGCCGCTTTTTCATGAGCCGATCATTTGCGGCACATCGCGGCCGCTGTATTGTTTGGCCCGGCAAATGAAACAATTTTTGGCGGCGGCCGCGCTTGCGGCAATTCCCTTGTCGGCGACCGCCGAGCGGCGGGCTGTCGTCCACGATCCCGTCGTCCTCAACATCGGCGTCACATGCCAGTGGCAGCCGCGCTGCATCGCGCAGCAGCGGCGCGCAATGACCGGCGCGCTCGGCTTCGTTGCCAGGAGCAGGCCGTCGCTTTGGCGACTTCAGCTCTGCAATCGCAACGCCAGCCGCGGAGGCGACCGCTTCGACTGGGTCGGTTTCGACCACTGCATCCGCAATGCCGATCTAAGACAACCGGCTACCCCGACGAAGAAGCGGAGGCAGTGACTGGTCAGATTTTGCCGCGGCGGAGGCGGCCCTGCGGAGAATTGGTGGAGCCGAGGGGGATCGAACCCCTGACCTTCGCAATGCCATTGCGACGCTCTCCCAGCTGAGCTACGGCCCCACGTCCTCGATGCCTTAAGCGAACTTTCTCGCGCGGGAAAAGCGGAAAATCATCGCCGCTTTGGCAAAATCAGCTCCCTAGACTTCGTCGTCCTCGCCAGCCGTCTCGACGCCGAGATCGTCGTCGCCAGTTTCGAGGTCTACCTCTTCGTCGGCGCTGACCTCCGCATCTTCATCGATCGCAAGGTCGTCGGCGGCGAGTTCATTGTCGGCGGCCGGCTCCTTTACCGGCGCCGCGGCCGGTTCGAATGCCATCGGCTGCTTCGATTTCAGCACCGGCTCGGCGATGAAGTCGGTTCCGCAATTGATGCAGTGGACCGGATCTTCGCTTCCGAGATCGTAAAAGCGGGTCGAGCACTTGGGGCAAGTGCGCTTGGTGCCCCATTCGGGTTTCACCATGAGGGTCATGACTCCAGTAATCTGTGTTTGCGCGGGGGATGTGCCCGGCGTTCGGCGGCGCGCCTTGCCATAGGCATATGCCCCTGTCAAAGCGCCGGCCTTGGCTGACGATACTGCATCCAACGACGACGACGACGACGACAGCCGCACGCCGGCAGGTGCCCTAGTGATTGCAGTGGATGGGCCCGCGGCCAGCGGTAAGGGGACCATTGCCCAGGCGCTCGCCGCACATTTCGGACTACCCCACATGGATACCGGCTTGCTCTACCGCGCCGTCGCCCTCAACCTGTGGCGCTGGGGCGGCGACCCCGCCAGCGAGTTCGAAGCGCTGCGTGCTTCGGACATGCTCAGCATCGATCCGGTGGACGACGAATTGAGGAGCGAGCCGGTGTCGCGCATTGCGTCGTCGATCTCGGCATATCCCTCGGTTCGGACGGCCCTGCTCGATCGGCAGCGGCAGTTCGCCGGCCAACCCGGTGGGGCCGTTCTCGACGGCCGCGACATCGGCACGGTCATCGCGCCAGATGCCACGGCGAAGCTGTTTGTGACGGCTTCGGCAGAGGTGCGCGCGCAGCGCCGCGTGCGCGAGCTCCTGGAGCGCGGCATGCCGGCGCATTACGACGACGTGCTGGCCGACATTCGGGCGCGCGACGAGCGTGACACGGCGCGTGAGGTCGCGCCGCTCAAGCCGGCGTCCGACGCGATCATTTTCGACACCAGCAATCTCGACCGCGATGCCGCCATCGCGGAGGCGATCCGGCTGGTCGACGGGCGGCTCGCCCACAGTCACTCCTGAACGGTTGCACGCGTAGGACTATCTTCATTTCTGCCTGCCACAAGGTGACGGCTACACCGAGTGGAAAGAGTCGTGACCAGAGTGCGCAGCAAGACCGTTCGCTTGGCGAGCAGCCACATTATCACGACCTGCGCGACCGCGGCTGCGATCCTGTTGTTCGTGGCTTTGGGAAGCCAGGTCGTCCCCGCCGCACTCGGCGCAGCGCCGGTTCGCGACGCTGGCAACACGCTCAGCGTGGCCTTCCTGCTCAACATCGCGATCATCCTGTTTGGCTGGCGGCGTTCCAAGGATTTAAAGGAAGCGCTCGACGCTTATGATGCCGCCGCGCGGCTGGCCGATCGCAACGCCAACACCGATCCCATGACCGGGCTCGCAAACCGCCGCGAGCTGGTGCGCGCTCTCGACGACGCACTCGAGGTTCGGACGGGCGTGTTCCTTGTCCTCGACCTCGATCACTTCAAGCGCGTCAACGATCTTTATGGCCACCTCGCCGGAGACAAGGTGCTGCGCCTGGTTGCGGAAGCCGCGCAGAAGGCCGCGCCGCCAGGCGCCTGCTGCGCACGCACGGGAGGCGACGAGTTCGCGGTTCTGCTTCCCGCTGCCGATGGCGCTGCGGCGGAGGCAGTTGCCCAAGCGATCCTCGATAGCCTGTCGGTCCCGGCGGTGATCGAAGGTGCACAGATCCAGGTGACGGCGTCGATTGGCCTCGCGGGTCTCTCCGGCTGCGTCGACGACGAGGCCGCGCTTCGGCAAAGCGATGTGGCGCTCTATGCCGCCAAGCGCGCCGGCCGCAACGGTTTTGCCTGGTTCGACGAGGAGTTGCAGCGCGAGATCAGCGACCGGCTGAAGCTCGAGGAGGAAATCCGCAACGGTATCAAGGCCGGCGAGTTCGTGCCGTTCTTCCAGCCGTTGGTGGACCTCAACAGCCGCGAGATCATCGGCTTTGAAGCACTTGCCCGCTGGCGCTCGCCAGGCGGTGTCCTGCTCGAGGCGGATTGCTTTATCGAAGCGGCCGAACGCACCGGGCTTGTCGGCCCGCTTACGCTCACGGTGATGGAGCAGGCGCTAAAAGAGGCGAAGAGCTGGCCGGGTCATCTCAAGCTTGCGGTGAACGTTTCCCCGGTACAATTCCGCGACCCGACACTTGCCGAGCAGATCCTGAAGCTGCTTGCAGAGACAGGCTTTCCGGCGAGCCGACTGGAGATCGAGATTACCGAAGGCGCGCTCCTCGAGGACCGCGACCAGGTCCTGACCATCATTCGCAGTCTCAAGAACGTCGGCATCAGCATTTCTCTCGACGATTTCGGCACCGGCTATGCGTCGCTCGCCCAGGTCAATCGCCTGCCACTCGACCGCATCAAGATCGACAAGAGCTTCATCACCACAATCGTGAAGAGCGAGCAGACCGCCGCGATCGTCAACACCATCGCCGGCCTTGGCCACAATCTCGACGTTCCCATCACCGCCGAGGGTGTCGAGTCCGAGCAGATCCGTTCCGCGCTCGCCAATTTGGGCTGCTCGGAGGCGCAGGGCTGGCTTTTCGGGCGCGCGATCTCTGGCGACGCCGTGCGGAGCTTCCTCGCGTTGCGCGGTGGCGACGGGCCTGCTGACGCCGCCGCGCCCCAACCGTCGAAGCGGGCCAACCGCCGCTGGTAAGAGCAGAACGCCGTTGCGAGGCGCCGTGCCGCCTGCGACAACCGATCATGACCTCTTTCTTGACAGTCCGGCCGGCGATAGCGGCCGATTGCGCCCCCCTCGGCCGTCTCGGCGCGCTGCTCGTTGCCGAACATCACCAATTCGATTCCAGGCGCTTCATCGCCCCGGTTCCGGATCTCGCACAGAGGTACGGTACGCTTCTCATCGCGCAATCAGAGCGAGCGGATATGACCGTCCTGGTTGCCGAACGGAAACGCGAGGTTGTGGGCTATGCCTTCGCTGGAATGGAGGGCAACGATTATATGGCGCTCCGCGGGCCGGCAGGCGTTGTGTACGATCTCGTGGTCGATCCGGACCATCGTCGCCAGGGCATCGGCTGTGTCTTGCTTGCCGCGGCGCTCGATGCGGTTGCCGGTCTTGGGGCGCCGCGTGCGGTGCTGTTCACGGCGGACATGAACCATGTTGCCCAGGCGCTGTTCGACAAGGCGGGCTTTCGCCGGACGATGATCGAGATGACGCTAGAGCTCGGCGGAGCCTCGCGGCCCCGTTAGCTGTTATTGTCAGACGGAGGCTGGCCGGAGGTCGGCGCGAGGTAGGTCACCAAATCCCATTCGGCGTGGATGCTGACGAGAAGAAGGGCCATCAGGCTGGCTGCGACGGCGACGGTGCCCCACGGCTTCGCCGAAAGCAGGCCGAACGCTGCGATCCCAAGCCCCGCATAAACGATCGCGGGAGCGACCCCATACCAAAACATGTCAAACCTTGCGGCATCGGGCGCGCCGGGGCGGCGAGCAATTCCGACCGCGCTGCGCGCTCCCCAGCCAAGCCCGAGCACGGCAAGGCCCCCGCTCATGAGGCCGAAGATCCGCGCGGACATGCCGGGCACCGCCGCAATCCCGCTGAGCGTCAGGATGACCGCCAGGTGCCAAACAATCGGCGAAGTATAAAGATGTTTGCCGTATTCTACTTCCGCGCGATCCCGGCCCGCCGTGAGAGTTACCACAACGAACATCAGTCCGATGAGCGCGCCGGCCGAGGATCCGACCATCAGGTAGTAATTTTCCCAGCCCTCGAACATGCCTGCGGATATAGCCGCGTTCGACGCGACTGTCGTCACCACCAGGAGGCATCGCGTGAGACGAGCTAGGGCTTGCGCCGCACTGCCCACACGAAGGCGGAAAGACTGCTGATCAATGCCGCAATCGCGATGAGGATCGCGGGATCCAAAACAACCATGGGAATCGACTCCATGGACCCATGTTCACCATGTGTTCCCTATTTTCAATAGGAATAATCCTATCCGCAGTTTCACTTAATTCGGCAAGTGCGGCTTTGGTGCAACGGTCGCGGCTTGTTGGATTGGTTGGATTTCCGTAGTTTTGTCCAGAGTCGAGGGGTGCTCGACGTCGGAACAGAGGGGAATCAATCATGCGGAAGCTCATGATTGCCGCGGCACTAGTATCCGCGGCATGGGTGACACCGGCGGCGGCGCGCAACGGCGCTCCCTATGTCGGACTCGACGTGGGCGTGCTCAGGCCTTCAGCCCTGAACTTGCGCCTGACCAATTCCGCGGGGTCGATCGAGAACGCGATCCGCATCAGGCACAAGCTCGGGATCGATGGCGACGCCGTGTTCGGTTATGATTTCGGAATGTTCCGTCTCGAAGGGGAACTTGGCTACAAATCGTCCAAGATCAATGGAGCGACGATCGCCCGCAGCGCGCTGAACGCGTATTCGGGCAGTGCGCTGGGCACCGGCTTCGGATCTCATGGACGTGCCCGCGCCCTGACCGGAATGATCAATGCGCTTATCGACTTTGGCCCGGACGACGGCGTTAACGCTTCGATCGGCGGCGGCGTCGGCGGCGCCCGCGTGGACTATAGGGCGGACTTGATTCCGACCAGCATCCTTAACTTCACTACGAGCAAGGAATCGGGCTTCGCCTGGCAAGTGTTGGCCGAGCTTCGCGCACCGCTTAGCGGGAATGTCGATGCTGGCGTGAAGTACCGGTATTTCGAAACTCAAGCGCTCAATTTCGGCCCGTTCTGCCGGACGACATGCGGCCAGCTCCCGCCGTACGATCTCCATGGGCGCTACAAGGCGATGAGCTTCATGGGCAACCTGACCTACAATTTCTGGTCGCCCCCACCGCCGCCGCCTCCGCCTCCGCCGCCGCCTCCGCCGCCACCCCCGCCGGCGACGCAGACTTGCCCGGACGGTTCGGTGATTTTGGCGACCGACACTTGCCCGGCACCTCCGCCTCCGCCGCCACCGCCGCCGCCGGCGCCGGAACGCGGATAGCTGCCGCCGGACACGGCACTGATTGGAGAGGGCAAGCGCCAGCTACGGCGCTTGCCCTCTCTCCCCCTCTAAGCTAAGGCGCGCACCGTCCGCCGGGCGCTTCGGTCGCTCGCGGAAGCCCGCTTGTCTGCGAGCGCGTACGGATGCGGTGAGCGACAGCTCCCCACCGGCCGCGCTTTTTCGCATGGCCGCGGCTCCGCGACTACCGGGGAACCCGAAAGATGCCGCTTCCCGGATTCGCCGGGCGCGGCAGTGCATTTGACCAGGTCCGCATGTGAAGGTGCGCCACGGTGGCGGCCAAGCGGCAGGCCCGAGTGATTCAGAGAGACTACAGACCTTATGGCGACGACCACATTCCCGACCCGCGACGATTTCGCGGCGCTCCTCAATGAAAGCCTCGGCGGCGAAAACGAAACCTTCGAGGGCAAGGTGGTGAAGGGCACCGTCACGGGCATCGAG
Source organism: Sphingomonas sp. (assembly GCF_045810705.1). Classification (GTDB taxonomy): domain Bacteria; phylum Pseudomonadota; class Alphaproteobacteria; order Sphingomonadales; family Sphingomonadaceae; genus Sphingomicrobium. The sequence continues at coordinate 79,235 of NZ_JBJMVI010000010.1, forward strand.
AATGACATGGCGGTGATCGACGTCGGCCTGAAGAGCGAAGGCCGCGTGCCGCTGCGCGAGTTCGCCGCTCCCGGCCAGAAGGCCGAGCTCAAGATCGGGGATGAGGTCGAGGTATATGTCGACCGGGTCGAGAATTCACACGGCGAAGCCATGCTGTCGCGCGATCGCGCACGGCGCGAAGCCGCCTGGGACAAGCTCGAGAAGGAATTTGAGGCCGGCAATCGCGTGGACGGCGTAATCTTCGGCCGGGTGAAGGGCGGCTTCACCGTGGATCTCGGCGGCGCCGTAGCCTTCTTGCCCGGTAGCCAGGTCGACATTCGGCCCGTGCGCGATGTTCAACCGCTGATGGACATGCCGCAACCGTTCCAGATTCTGAAGATGGACCGGCGCCGCGGCAACATCGTCGTGTCGCGCCGCGCAATTCTCGAGGAAACCCGCGCAGAGCAACGTTCCGGCCTTATCCAGAGCCTTGCCGAGGGCCAAGTCATTGAAGGCGTGGTCAAGAACATCACCGATTACGGTGCGTTCGTCGATCTTGGCGGCATCGACGGTCTCCTTCACGTCACCGACATTTCCTACAAGCGCGTCAACCACCCTTCCGAGGTGCTCGGCATCGGCGACACCGTGAAGGTGCAGATCATCCGCATCAATCGCGAGACGCAGCGCATCAGCCTCGGCATGAAGCAGCTCGAGAGCGATCCGTGGGAGGGCGCGAGCGTCAAGTATCCGATCGGCGGCGTGTTCCGCGGCCGCGTCACCAACATCACCGAATATGGCGCCTTCGTCGAGCTCGAGCCCGGGATCGAGGGCCTGGTCCACGTCTCCGAGATGAGCTGGACCAAGAAGAATGTTCATCCGGGCAAGATCGTCAGCACTTCGCAGGAAGTGGACGTGAAGGTGCTCGAGGTCGACGAGGAGAAGCGGCGGATTTCGCTCGGCCTCAAGCAGGCGCAGGAAAATCCCTGGGCGGCGTTCGCCGACAAGCATCGCGTCGGCACCGTGGTCGAGGGCGAGGTCAAGAACTCCACCGAGTTCGGGCTGTTCGTCGGCCTCGAGGGCGACGTCGACGGCATGGTCCACATGTCGGACATCGCGTGGGGGGTCTCGGGCGAAGAGGCGCTGCAGCTTCACCGCAAGGGCGAGACGGTCAAGGTGCAGGTGCTCGACGTCGATGTCGAGAAGGAGCGGATCAGTCTCGGCATCAAGCAGCTCGAGGGCGGCGGCGCCGGCGCCGGCGCCGGGTCCGGTGGCGCTGCGCGCGGCGGCGCCGGATCGGCGGGCGGTGTCAAGAAGGGCGAAACCCTGACCGTTACGATCCGCGCGATCCAGGATCCTGGACTCGACGTCCAGGTTGGCGACGATGGAGCGACCGGGTTCATCAAGCGCGGCGATCTTGGCCGCGACCGCGACGAGCAGCGCCCGGAGCGCTTCCAGGTCGGTCAGAAGCTCGACGCCCTGGTGATCGGTTTCGACCGCTCGAAGAAGCCCAACTTCTCGGTCAAGGCGCTCCAGATCGCCGAGGAGAAGCAGGCCGTCGCGCAATACGGATCCTCGGACTCGGGCGCGTCGCTCGGCGACATCCTCGGCGCCGCACTCAAGGAAGCGCAGGCCGCCAAGCCCGCGAAGCCGACGAAGAAGAAGTAAGCCAAGTTACGGGAAACGCGGCGTTCCTTGCGGGGGATGCCGCGTAAATCCCTACTTGCTTCCACAACACTTTCCTGACAGCCTCAATTCCAAACGGCTCCCGGGTACGTGGGGGAGTGGGAGCCGATCCACCTGAAGCGGGGACGCCGATGATCCGTTCTGAGCTGGTGCAGCAGCTGTGCACCGATTTTCCCGACCTCACGCAGCGTGAGGTCGAGGGCGTCGTCAGTTCCATTTTCGATTCGATTACCGAGCAGCTTGCGAAGGGCGGTCGGGTCGAGCTTCGCGGCTTTGGTGCTTTCTCCACCCGTCAGCGGGATGGGCGAGTCGGCCGCAATCCGCGAACCGGAGAATCCGTCTCGGTCGACGCCAAGCGCGTTCCCTATTTCAAGCCGGGCAAGGAAATGCGCGAGCGCTTAAACCTCAAGGAAGTGACCGCGGAATAACACGGCTGGCACTGCCGTCGCCGTGGCTTGAGCAGGCGGACGTGGCGGAACGGTAGACGCTGAGGACTTAAAATCCTCTTCCCGTAACGGGAGTGCGGGTTCAAATCCCGCCGTCCGCACCACGCGCGTTTACTCGCTGATGGCCCCTCAACGGTCATTTTCCCCTGATTCCTCCGATTCGGAGAGGAATTTATTAAGCGAACTCAATTAATCCTCCGCTCAATGGCGGCTGTGGGCGTGACCAGTGTGACGAGGAGCAACAATCCAAGGCTGCGCAATGCCCGGCGCGAGCTGGTCGTTCTGACCGTGCTTATCACGGCGGTGATGCTGCTGATCTGGAACGGCAGCAAATTCTTTCACGCTCTTCCGCTCGGCGATGCTGAGCTTGCGCCGGGGATCCAGGCTGCGAGCACGGCGCTGACGCTGAACGTCGCTCTGATCCTGTTTGGCTGGCGGCGCTACGTCGACCTTCAGCACGAAGCGGAAATGCGCGAGGAGCAAGAGCGCCGCGCTACCGTGCTCGCCACAACCGACACGATCACCGGTCTGTACAATCGCAAAGGATTCGCGGATCGCGCCGGGCAATTGTGCTTGGACGCCGGACTGCGCGGCGACAATCTGGTCGTCATCTCGTTCCAAATTCACCGCTTCAAGTCGGTCAACGACCAGCATGGTTACGAGACCGGCGATCGCCTGCTCAAGACGCTTTCCGTTGCGCTGGCCGACGAGCTGGGCTCGGACGCGGTTCTCGCGCGGCTCGGCAGTGACGAGTTCGCAGTCGCGCTGGCCCTCTGCCCGGACGACATGGGCCGTGCCGACGCGCTCGCCGAAACGGTACTGCAGACAGTCACGAGACCGCTATTGTTCGAGGAACGGATCATCCAGGTCGGCGCGTTCTCGGGCATCGCGGCGACGCCGGCCACCAATGCCCGGATACCCGACATCCTGCGCCGCGCCGACATCGCGATGGACCATGCGCGCAGCGGCCGCGTGGCGCGACCGGTGTGGTTTGACGCGGGAATGGAGCGCGCGCTGATCGCGCACGGGGAGATAGAGCAGGGCATTCGCTTCGGCCTCGAACATGGCCAATTTGTCCCCTATTTCGAGCCACAAGTGGACCTCAAGAGCGGCGACATCGTCGGTTTTGAGGTGCTTGCGCGCTGGATTCACCCGCTTTCCGGAGTGATCGGCCCCGATGTCTTTATTCCCGTCGCCGATGAGATCGGGCTGATCGGTCGACTGTCGGATAAGGTTATCGGCGACGCCTTGCGCGAAGCGGCAGCCTGGGATCCAGCGATCAAGATTTCGGTCAACATCTCGCCGTCTCAACTCGCCGATGGTTGGCTCGCACACCGGATCGTGAAGACGCTCGCGGAGACTGCCTTCCCCGCCGACCGGCTGGTCGTCGAAATCACCGAAAGCTCTCTGTTCGCCGATGTCGACCTTGCGCGCAGTGTCGTCACAAGCCTCAAGAACCAGGGCATCCGTCTTGCACTGGACGATTTCGGAACCGGCTTCTCGTCGCTCGCGCACTTGAGGTCGCTGCCGTTCGATATCATCAAGATCGACCGCAGTTTCGTCACCAACATCAACACGAAACGCGAGAGCTCCGCGATTGTTCGGGCAGTCACGACGCTTGCAGCGGCGCTCCAGGTGCCGGTCTGCGTCGAGGGTATCGAAGATGAGGATTCGTATCGCACGGTCGTCGGGCTCGGCTGCGAGATCGGCCAAGGCTGGTATTTCGGCAAGCCGATGCCGGCCGAGGACGCGCGCGAACTCCTCGACGCGCGCAGCCGCCCCCAAACGGTTCCGGCGCGCAGCGTCAGCAACGGCTGAAAATCGCGTGAAGTCCTCACCGGCGTCCCGGCACGGGACGTCCGGAGCGCTTTCCGCTTGCGCGGGTTTCGGACATGGTAAACACCGCGTTAGAGATTTCGCGACATGCAGTTCGTCCGGCCAGCCTTTGCCACGTATCAGCGCCGCTTCGGCCGCGCGCCGCGTCCGATGCTTGGACAGCCCGCGAGCCGCCAGGCAGATCTCTCTGCAGATCTCAGGCTGTTCGCGACGACGTTCGCCGCCGGGTTCCTGTTCGTTTCGATTCTGATCGGCTGATCGGGCTTAATCGCAGGCCAGGTGCAGCTTCCAGCCAAGCCACGCCGCGACGAGGCACATCGCTGCGACGAGGAGCAATTGACCGACCGGGCCAACGCCGAGGCTGCTGAGCCCGAAGGCGAGCAAGGACCCGATCACCATGGCACCCGAGTTTACGATATTGTTCGCGGCGACGGTTCTGGCGGTCTCGGTCTTCGGCACCGTCGTGGTGAGGAAGGCGTAAAGCGGCACCACGAACATGCCGCCAGTGATGGCGACGCCGAGCAGCGCCACAATCATCAGCCCAGCCATCGGATGAAAGACGAAATTGCCGAGCGTGGTCAGCCCCGGACCATGCTTGCCCCAGGCCAGCGCGACGAAATGGAGCAGCAGGACGAAGACGCCCATCGCAATCACCGATCCTGGTGCAAAACGCGCCGAGACTTCGCTCTTGAGGAGCCGGTTGATCAGCACCGAGCCGAACGCAATGCCAATCGAGAAAATGGCGATGAACAGGCTTGCAACTTGTTCATCCGCGCCGAGCACGTTTTTCACCAGGGGCGGGAAGATGATGATCAGCACCGCGCCGATCGTCCAGAAGAAGCTGATGGACAAGATCGCCAGGAACAAACGGCGGATGTGCAGCGTCGCGCTGACCAGTTCGATCGACGCATGGATGATATGCCAGTTGAACGGAATCCGCTCGGCGGCGGGCGGAGCAGGGGGCACTTGGCGGCCGGCCAGATATCCCAGGACCGCAAAACCGATGGTCGCCGCGGCGGCGATTGCGGGCGTGGAAACGAGCGCCCCGGCGAGGATCGTGCCACCGAGAATCGCGATGTAGGTGCCGGCCTCGACCAAGCCTGTCCCGCCCAAGACTTCGTCGCGCCGCAAGTGCTGCGGTAGGATCGCGTATTTGATCGGGCCAAAGAAGGTCGAGTGAATGCCCATCGCAAAGACCGCGGCAAGCATCAACGGGATGTTGGCGAGCATGATTCCGGCGCCGCCAACCACCATGATGCCGATTTCGGCCAACTTGATGATCCGGATCAGCCGGGCCTTGTCATGATCGTCGGCGAGCTGTCCCGACAAAGCCGAGAAGAGGAAGAAGGGGAGGATGAAGAGGCCCTGCGCGATCGCACTGAACTGGAACTCCTTCGCCGGGTTCGAGAACAGCTGGTAAGTGACGAACAGTACCACCGCCTGCTTGAACAGGCTGTCGTTGAAGGCGCCGAGGAACTGGGTTGCGAACAGCGGCATGAACCGCCGCGCGCGCAGCAGGTGGGTGACGTTCTGAATCAAGACTGGGGCACGAGAGCTGCCATGGGCTGGGCGCATCGCATAGCCAGCTTTCGTGGCAGCGCCAAACCCTATAACGCAGGCGCTCGCCATGCTGTCGCTGCCCAACCTGCTGACGCTCTCGCGGATCCTCGCGGTGCCGATCCTCGTGTTCCTGCTGTGGCGCCCGTCACCTGTTGATTATGCCGTCACGTTCGTCCTCTACTGCATCGTCGGTCTCACCGATTATCTGGACGGCTATCTCGCCCGCGCCTGGGGCAGCATCTCAAGGCTCGGGCAGTTTCTCGATCCGATCGCCGACAAGATCATGGTCGCCGCGGTCCTGGTGATGCTGATCTCCAGCCGCAAGGCCAACCCGGTGCCGGAGATTGCGGGCCTCAACATCATTGCTGCGCTCGTCATCCTGCTGCGTGAGATCATCGTCTCCGGTCTGCGAGAATATCTGGCGGGCCTTCAAGTGTCGGTCCCCGTGAGCGCGCTGGCGAAATGGAAAACCACGCTGCAGCTAGTCGCGCTCGGAGCGCTCATCCTCGGCGGCGCCCTTCCGCAGGTCCCGTGGGTCCACGGCGTGGGCATCATTTGCCTGTGGTTTGCCGCCGCGCTCACACTGGTGAGCGGCTACGACTATTTGCGGACCGGCCATAGGCACATGGAGTGAGCGCGCTCCCGCAACAACAGTGATCGATTTCGCGATTATCTCTGACGAAGATTAGTCGTTTCATTCGAACACAGGCCGTCCGTAAGAAGGGCAAGCACTGGGGCGAGTGCCGCTTTTTAGGCTGCCCGCACCGAACCGGGGCCGCGGCGCTTCCCCTCCCCACCCTCCGCCGCGGCTCCGCCTTCGCCTTTGGCGACCGGCAATAATCGATTTCTTTGCTCTCACTGACGAGAACAACTTGTTTTTGCCCGCGCTCGCGGCGCTTTAGGGCCGACCGAAATTGGATAAGGAGGCCTTCGAACATGGACGCAAAGACGGGGTCGATGGGTTGTCCGGTGGATCGGCCGACGACCGTTCGCTCACTGCTTGGCCGCACAAACCGCGATTGGTGGCCTGAAGCGCTGCCGATCGACATCCTGCACCAAGGCGGCGCCTCGCCCGACCCGATGGGTGCTGATTTCAACTATGCCGAAGCGTTCAAAGGACTCGACTACCGGGCGCTCAAGAATGACCTTACCGCGCTGATGACCGATAGCCAGCCGTGGTGGCCGGCGGATTATGGTCATTACGGTCCACTTTTCATCCGCATGGCCTGGCATGCCGCCGGGACTTACCGCACCGGCGACGGACGCGGCGGTGCCAACAGCGGCCAGCAGCGATTCGCGCCGCTCAACAGCTGGCCCGACAACGGCAACCTCGACAAGGCGCGCCGGCTGCTGTGGCCGGTCAAGCGGAAGTACGGCAAGCAAATCAGCTGGGCCGACCTGTTCATCCTGGCAGGCAATGTTGCCGTCGAGTCGATGGGGGGACCGATCTTCGGCTTCGGCGGCGGACGCGCGGACGTTTTCGAGGCCGAGCGCGACATCTATTGGGGCGCCGAGCAAAAATGGGTCGATGCCGCCGAAACGCGCATCCAGCCCGAGCGCGAAATGGAACTCGAGAACCCGCTGGCCGCGATCCAGATGGGCCTCATTTACGTCAATCCGGAAGGGCCGGGCGGCGTGCCCGACCCGCTGCAATCGGCGCGCGACATCAAGATCACCTTCGAGCGCATGGCGATGAACCACGAGGAGACCGTCGCACTGACCGCTGGCGGCCATACCTTCGGTAAGGCCCATGGAGCGGGCGATCCCAGCCTCGTCGATGCTGCACCAGAGGGCGCCGATATCTCGCTCCAGGGGCTCGGCTGGGCGAGCGCTCACGAGAGCGGATTTGGCGAGCATACGATCACGAGCGGTATTGAAGGGGCGTGGGTCAATACGCCGACGCAATGGTCGGACAATTATTTCCGCCTGTTGCTCGACTACAATTACGAACTGGTGCGTTCGCCCGCCGGCGCGCAGCAGTGGCAGCCGATCAACCAGAAGCCGGAGGATATGGCGCCCGCCGCGCATGATCCGTCCAAGCGCGTGCCGACGATGATGACCACTGCGGACATGGCGCTGAAAATGGATCCGGAATTCCGCGCGATTTCGGAGCGGTTTCGCCACGATCACGAGGCATTCAAGGATGCCTTCGCGCGCGCCTGGTTCAAGCTCACCCATCGCGACATGGGGCCAAAGGTCCGTTACCTCGGTCCGGAAGTCCCATCGGAAGACCTGATCTGGCAGGATCCGGTGCCGCAGGGCGGCGTGCCGTCGGACGGCGACGTTTCGGCGTTCAAGACGAAAATCCTCGGCGCGGGCTTCGGCATCGGGCAGCTGGTGAAAACGGCCTGGGCGTCGGCGTCGACCTATCGGCGATCCGATCATCGCGGTGGCGCCAACGGGGCGCGCATCCGTCTCGCGCCGCAGAAGGATTGGGCGGTCAACGAGCCCGACGAGCTGGCGCGCGTGCTCGCGAAGATCGACGAGCTGCGCGGGTCGCTGTCGATGGCCGACGCGATCGTCCTCGCGGGCACGGCCGCCGTGGAGAAGGCTGCGAAGGATGCTGGCTTCGACGTCGCCGTGCCGTTCACAGGCGGCCGCGGCGACGCGACGCAGGAGTGGACCGACGTCGAGAGCTTCGACTGGCTCGAGCCGGCAGCGGACGGCTTCCGCAATTACCTGAAGACCAAGCATTCGGTGAGGACAGAGGAGCTTCTTCTGGACCGAGCTTCGCTGCTCGGACTGTCAGCGCCGGAAATGACGGTGCTGCTTGGCGGTCTTCGAGTCCTTGGCGCCAACTACAAGGACGCGCCGCACGGCATGTTCACGGCGCGCAAGGGTCAGCTGACCAACGACTTCTTCGTCAACCTGCTCGATAACGATACCTTCTGGAAGGTGGTCGACGAGAGCGGCGACGAGGAGTTCATCGGCTATGACCGTGGCGGCGAGCAGGAGAAGTGGCGCGCCACGCGGACCGACCTCATCTTCGGCTCGAACAGCCAGCTAAGGGCGACCGCGGAAGTGTATGCCGAGAAGGGCAACGAGCAAAAATTTGTCCGCGATTTCATCAATGCCTGGACCAAGGTGATGAACGCTGACCGCTTCGACCTGCCGCAAAAGTCGAAGCCTGCCGAGCCGATCGGGATCGCCGAGCCCGCGATGGCCGAATAGATGAGCTGCGCCGCTGGCGCTCAGCTGTCGAGCGGCTCGAGCGCGGGCGCCACAGTTGCGGCCGCTGAGACATCTGGCACGAGGTCGGCAGCGATGCGCCGCAGGGCCGTTGCGAGCAGCAGAAATTCGGTTTCGCGTGGGCTCGAGCGGCGCCAGATGAGCGCGATTCGGCGGTAAGGCTGGTCGGAGCGCAAGGGTCGCGCCTCGACCCCCGTCCCCGAAAGAATCCCCGCCTCGATCGCCATGCCGGGGACGAAGGTCACGCCGAGGCCATTGTCGACCATCTGGACGAGCGTGTGCAGCGAGGTTCCCATCATCGCGGCATGGGCACGGAGCTCCGGGCGGTTGCAGGCCGAGAGGGCGTGGTCCTTGAGGCAGTGCCCGTCCTCGAGCAGCAGCAGCCGGCTCTCATCAATCTCGGCCGCAGTGACCGCCGCTGAGGCGGGCGCTTCGCCCTCCGGATATGCGATGTAAAGCGGATCGTCGAAGAGCGGCGCGCTGTCGACGTCGCCGCAGGCGAAGGGGACGGCAAGAAGCACGCAATCCAGCTGACCCCGGTGAAGCGCCTCGCAAGCGGCGGTGCTCGTTTCCTCGCGCAGGTAGAGCTTGAGCTCGGGCCATTGCTCGCGCACCCGCGGCAGCATCGTCGGCAGAAGGAATGGCGCGATCGTCGGGATGACGCCCATCCTGAGCTCGCCGTGGAGCGGGCGACCCTGGGCGCGGGCCATTTCGGCCAGTTCCTCGGTCTCGCGCAGGACCTTGATCGCCTTGTCGGTGATCTTTTGGCCCAATGCGGTGAAACGGACCACGCGACGCGTTCGCTCGACTAGTGTCAGTCCGAGCAGCGTCTCAAGTTCACGGAGGCCTGCAGACAAGGTCGACTGGGTGACGAAGCAAGCGTCGGCCGCTCGTCCAAAATGCCCAAAGCGGCGCAGCGCAACCAGATATTGCAGCTGTTTGACGGTCGGCAGATGGACGATCATTGATTGAGCAATCCAATCACAGGTAACCCTATAATCGGGTTGAACGATTTAAACCAGCCCACGAACCTGGTGATCAGCCGGCGAGCATCCGCAGCGACACAACCAGCAGGGTGATCGCGAGCACTGGTCTTAGCACCGAGTCCGATGAGCGGCCGGCGAACAAGCTGCCGACGATGATCCCGGGGACGGACCCGACGAGCAGTGCCAGCATAAGACCGAAGTCGACCGAGCCAAGCCACCAATGGCCGAGGCCGGCAATTAGCGTCAACGGCACGGCGTGCGCGATGTCGCTTGCGGCGATGCGGGCGATGGGCAGGCGAGGGTAGAGGATTAGAAGTGCCGTCGTGCCCAGCGCGCCCGCTCCCACGGACGTCACGGAAACCAGCACACCGAGCACCGCGCCGAGCACGATCGTCCAGCGCCTGAGCTGCGGCGGGTCGAGCGCGTGAATGTGGTGACCTGCCCACTTGAGGATCCACGGGCGGAAGAAGACCGATATGCTGGTCAGGAGCAGGGCTCCACCGAGCAGCAGGTTGAGGACTCCAGACGCGGGGCCGCTGGTAGTGCCGACGCGGCTCATGACGAGCAGCGTCAGCACAGACGCGGGCACGCTGCCGAGAGCGAGGCTTTTGACGATGCGCCAGTCCACGGTGCGTTGCTTGCCGTGGACTGCGGTCCCTACGGTCTTGGTGACCGAGGCATAGAGCAAGTCCGTTCCGACCGCGGTGGCCGGGTGAAAGCCGAACAACAGCACAAGCACGGGCGTCATCAGCGAGCCGCCGCCGACGCCGGTCATGCCGACGAGCACTCCGACGAGGAACCCGGCGACCGAGTAGAGTGGGTTGTAAGTTGAGAAGATCGAAGCCCCCTTCGTCAGATCACGCTGCAAATCCGCGGGGAGGCCTTCCTGTTCCGGGACCGCCGCCGGGCCCGGCTAGCATTTGGCGCGCCCCGCACATAGATTATTGGCTCAGAACGGAAGGAACTTCGAATCTTGCAGTCCGGCTTCATCGCCTATCTGGATTCGGTCAAGTCGCGTGATCCCGCCGCGCGGTCGCGGTGGGACGTGCTGTTCTATCCCGGAGTCACCGCGCTTGCGCTGCACCGCGTCGCGCATTGGCTGTGGGAGGGGCGCTTGTTCTTCATCGCGCGCCTGATCAATCACCTCGCCCGGTTCCTGACAGCGATCGATATCCATCCTGGGGCGAAGATCGGCAGGCGCTTCTTCCTCGACCATGGCTTCAGCGTCATCGGCGAGAGCGCCGAGATCGGGGATGACGTCACGATCTACCAGCATGTGACGCTCGGCGGCACGAACCCCACCACAGGCGTCGGCGGCAAGCGCCATCCTACGCTGCGAGACGGCGTGGTGATCGGCTCAGGCGCGCAGGTCCTTGGGCCAATCGAAGTGGGCGCGGGCGCAAAGGTCGGCGCGAATTCGGTTGTGACCAAGGATGTCGCCCCTGGATCTACCGTCGTCGGTATTCCCGCCCGCCCCGTGCCGATCGACACCGTTCACTACAGTCCGGGGTTCGTCCCTTACGGAACCCCGTGTGGCGAAGATGTCGATCCGACCCGGGCGCGGCTCACGGAGCTCGAGGATGAGCTCGAGGAGCTGCGGAAGGAACTGAATGTCCTGAAGGCTGCACGGCAGCCGCAGCCGCAGCCGAAGGTGAAGAGCGCTTGAGTGTCGTCGCGCCGTTCCCGCCTGTTTGGGACCGGCGCCCGATCGCCACATTCGATCGCAAGGAGCTGACCCGCATCCTCGACCTGTACGGGCGCATGGTCGCCGCGGGTCATTGGCGGGACTATTCGCTTCGGATCGATCCCGACGTGGCGGTGTTCGCCGCCTTCCGCCGCCACTCCGAGCGGCCCGAGGTGCGGATTGAGAAACGCCCCGCGCTTCGGTTGAAGCAGGGGGCGTTCGCAATCGTCGGAGAGCATGGCGCGGTGCTCAAGCGGGGCCACGACCTTGCGGTCGTGCTGGCCCCGCTCGAGCGGCGGCTCATGCGGCTGGTTGGGTGACCGCCACTCGATCGAGGATCGGCAGCTTCTCGCGCAGGCTCTCGGGGAGAGGCCGGACGATCGCGCCGCGCGCCTGGTGCCAGAAAGCGGACAGCAACAGCAGCGCCGAACCGATGACGAGCGCAGTGAGCGCGATGTTGAGCTCGACCGCGCCGAACCGTTTGAACAGGTCGGCGAGCGCCCACAGTACATAAGCGAGGGCCGATACCAGCAACGCCCTGCGGTCGACCGCAAGCGCGGTTAGCCCGAGCGCGATGTAGAGAAGGATTACGATCAGCCCCTCGCTCAGGGTTGCGCTACCGTTGTTGAGACCGAGCAGCGTGAAGATCGGATGGACGATCATCGGCGCCGCCAGCAGGTGCAGCCAGAATGCCACGTCGGCGCGGCGAGTCAGCCGCGCGCGATCGGACGAATCCCACCACATCGCGAACAGGAAGATCCCGATCCCAAGGAAGAGCACGAGGCCAAGGATCAGGTTCTTCGCCTGCTCGGCGTTCCCGCCAAGCCCGGCGATGAGCAGGCCGACCACGATTCCCGCCACGGATGCAGCGCCGGCGGCCACGGTGATCGGGACATGAAAACGACGCCAATGCAGCCACGCCGCACCGCCCGCGATCGCCGCGGAGACAGCGCCAAGAACGCCCCCGAGTTTGTCGTTGCCATTCACCTGATCGGGTCCGACGCCGAGGATCAGCGCGAACATGGCGGTCGCGAAAACGCCGCCGACGAATGCGAGAAGGAGGAGAATTGAGGGAAGGGCCATCCGCCGCTTCGCCGTGAAATAGAGCGCCAGCCCCCACGAGGTGGCGGCGATGAACAAAGGCGCGACGAAGGTCGGGCCGCGGGGATCGATTGTCAGGTTGCTCGCTTGTCCGATGCTCTGACCGATCCAGCCGACCGCAAACAGCAAGATAGCCGCGGCGATCGACACGAAGATGTCGTTGAAACCGGTGATGAGCCGAAACTGTTCTTCATCGGGGATCGCGGTCGAGCGTTGGCCTTCGATATGGGCGCGCAACGCGTTTGCCGCTTCGGCAGTGATCACGCCCGACGCGACCGCGTCGTCCAGGTCTTGCTGAGAGTACATGACTGCCCTCCTGTTGTTCAACACAGGATAGCTGCTAGTGTATTATCGTGTCAATACAGCATAGCGCTTGGATACAGGGCGCATCGCATGAGTTACGTTCGCAAAGAGAAAGAACCAGGAGAGCCGAGCCATGGCCAAGAAGACGACGAGCAAGAGCCGATCGAGCGGAACCAAGAGCGGTGCGAAATCGACCGCGCTGGTTGAACGCAGGACCGCCGGTGATGGAAGGCGCTCAAGCGACGCAAACATGGGCGAGGCGTTCATCAAGCTGTTGCAAAGCCCGCTCGTCGCGGAGCTTGTCGCAGTCGCCGCGACCTCGGCGCTCGCCGCGCTCGCGGAACACGGATTCACCAGCAGTTCGGGCGGCACGCGCGGCAAGCGGGCCGGAAAGGCGGTGAAGGAGGCGGGCAAAGCGGCAGCGGCGGCGGTCGGCCGGCGGCTCGGCAACGAGATCGACGAAATCAAGAAGGCCGCGAAAGCCTCTAAGGGCGGCGCAAAAGCGTAAGCCGCGCGCGGCCGACGGCGCGTGTCGCGTCGAGAATGAGATCGCCCGCGTCGACGGAATCGTTGCGGCTGGTCTCGATGCTCATCCACCCTCCCGGCGCGAGCCAATCGGCACGCTCCACGGACGCAATGACAGCGCTCCCCGATCCGGTGGAGTAGGGCGGGTCGGCAAGGATGAGGTCGAACGGCTCTGCGCGCGGCAGCGCGAGGGCGGATCCGCCCAACACGTGGACCGAGGCCGCGAGCTTCTGCGCGTTTCGCCGGATAACGGCTGCGGCATTCGGGTTGTTCTCGACGAAGGTGGCGGACGCCGCACCGCGGGATAGGGCCTCCAGCCCGAGGGCGCCGCTGCCGGCGAACAGATCGGCGACGCGCAATCCCTCGAAGGTGCCGAGCCGACTGGCGAGCATTGAGAACAGGGTTTCACGCACACGGTCGGCGGTCGGACGCGTATCGAGGCCCGGCGGCGCGTCGATTGCGTGCCCCCGCCATTTGCCGGCGATGATCCTCATCGCAGGGATTTGCGGAACGTCTCGAGCGCGTTCTGTGAGACCTCGTCCGCGTCTCCAACGTCGAGGCCGTCAAGTGTCACCGGTCCATAAGCGGTGCGGATCAGGCGAGAGACCTTCAGTCCGAGGTGCGCGAGCACGCGGCGAACCTCCCGGTTCTTGCCTTCCGTCAGGCTCATCTCGACCCAGCAATTGCTGCCCGTGCGCCGCTCGAGATTGGCGTTGATCGAGCCGTAGTGGATGCCGTCAATCGTGACCCCGTCGGCAAGCGATTCAAGCTGCGCCTGCGTGACGTGCCCGTAAGCGCGCGCCCGATAGGTGCGGATAACGCCGGTCCTTGGAAGTTCGAGCTGTCGCTTAAGCTCGCCGTCGTTGGTCAGCAGCAGCAGGCCCTCGGTCGTGAAATCCAGCCGGCCGACAGGGATCACCCGGGGAAGACCCGGAGGCAGGCGGTCGTAGATGGTCGCGCGGCCTTTCGGGTCATGCGCGGCGGTGAGCGCTCCCGACGGTTTGTAGAAGCGGAACAATCGCGTCGCCGCCGCTGGCCGCACGGGCTTCCCGTCGACCGTGACGCCGTCGAGATTGTCCAACAGGGTGGCGGGGGTGGTAAGTTTCTGCCCATTGAGCGCGATGCGTCCTTCGGCGATCATGCGCTCGATTTCGCGGCGCGATGCGACCCCGGCGCGGGCGAGGAGCTTGGCGATGCGTTGCGAACCGCCTTCGCGGGGTCCGGGAGCCCCTTGCACGGAGCGGCGCTCGCCGGACTGGCGGTGCGGCACTGGTTTGTGCCTCGTTCGTTGCGATCGCAAAGTCATGGTTTTGGGGTGAGCATGCTGTTCGGGAAGCGTAAGCAAGTCGTCAAGCGCATCCTCATCGTCGAGGACGAGCCGCTGACCGCGTTCGACAATGAGAATATTCTCGGCGACGCTGGTTACGAGATCGTCGCGACGATCGATCAATTCAACGATGCGCTTGAGATCGTCGGGCGCGAGCCGATCGATCTAATCCTCAGCGACATCCGACTGCGCAGCCAGCATAGCGGGATCGAGCTCGCTCGGGCGGCCAAGGCCAAGGGCGTGCCAACCTTGTTCGCGACCGGCCACCCCTACCCGGACGCGGCGGCGATCGCCGTCGGCTGTCTGCTCAAGCCTTACACCGAGCGCCAGCTTTGCAAAGCGATCGAATGCGTCGACCGTCATCTCCAGGGCGAGAGCGTCAAACCGCCCAAGGGCCTCGAATTATTCCTCAATGCCGATGAGCAGAAATGACCATTCATGACTGGGCTAGGCAGGCCGTGAAAGCCGTTTAAAGTTCGACGCTCTCAAGCCGGGAAGGGGAATACGTGGCAGGCCAGCGACCCAAGGGGTGGAAGTTACTCAGGGCGGCTCTCGCGACACGCAAGTCGGCCACCATGCTCGCGTTCGGCTTCTCCTCGGGGCTGCCGTTCGCGCTGCTCATCGGCACACTCAACGCCTGGCTGGGGGACGCGAAAGTCAATCTCGCGACGATCGGCGTCCTGTCGTGGATTGGGCTTGCCTACGCCTTCAAATTCCTATGGTCGCCGCTCGTCGACCAGCTCCGGCTGCCCGGGCTTGGCGAGCTCGGACGGCGCAAGAGCTGGATCGTGTTGTGCCAGGCCTTTCTGATCGTCTCGTTCATCGGGCTCGGCTCGACGAACCCTGCGACCGGCATCGGCTGGTTCGCCATCTTCGCGGTGATCGGCGCTTTCGCTTCGGCAACCCAGGACATTGCGGTCGACGCCTGGCGGATCGATGTGGCCGACGAGCGCACACCGGTCGAATTGCTCTCCGCGGTTTACCAGTTCGGATACCGTACGGCCTCGATCGTCGGCGGGGCGTTCGCGCTGTTCCTTGCCGCACGCGTCGCCTGGGGCACGGTTTATTTCGTCATGGCCGCCCTGGTCCTCGTGGTGATGGTCGTCGCAATCACCGCGCCCGACACCCAGCGGCCACCGCGCAACCTCATCGAGCAGGGATTGGAACAGTCGGGCGAGATCAGCGCGACGGTCCGCTTCGCCGCCCTGGCGATCGTCGGTATCTGCTGGCTGTGGGCGATCGTCTCCCTCGCCGGGTTCATGATCTCAATGCTCGCCGCCCAGCAGGCTGGCACCAAGGCGCCGTCCGTGGCGGACTTCACCACGAAGGTCGGTCCTTGGATCATCGCCGCAACCGTGTTCGTGCCGCTGGTCATTGCGGCGCTCGTCAACTGGCTGAAAGCTCACGGTCGGGGGGTCCAGGCCGAGGCGCACCCGCAGGTGAGCCAGGGCCGCGCGGTAATGAACCACATCTATGGCGCTTTGGTGTCGCCGCTTGCCGAGCTGTCGGAGCGCCTTCGTTGGGGTGTGCTCATCATCATCGGCTTCATCCTGACCTACGCGCTTTGCTACAATATCTGGTCGAGCTTCGCCTTCCCCTTCTACCTCGACTACCTCCACTATACGAAGGATCAGGTGGCCTTCGCGTCGAAGGTCTTCGGCATCTTCATGACGATGATCGGCATCAGCCTCGGCGGCTATCTGTTCGGACGTATCGGCCGGTTTCCGACTGTCCTCATCGGCGCGGCGGTCACCCCGCTCGGCAATTTGGTGTACGCCGATCTCGCTGACGGCGGGGCGAATATCGACGCCTTCACCCACGCGCTTCGGCTGAACGTTCTGCTTGGGTGGTTCGGCGCCGACGACCGCATGGTCCGCCTGCTGGTCGCAGTCTGCTACGAGAATATCGCGACCGGCGTCGCGCTGACCGCTTTCGTTGCGTATCTCTCCGGCATCATCAGCAAGAAGTTCACCGCCGTTCAGTACGCGCTGCTGTCGTCCCTGACCTTCCTGGTCGGCTCGCTCGGCCGCGGGGTGGCGGGGGAGAGCTTCGACAAATATGGCTATGCGCTGGTGTTCCGCTGGACCGCCTTGGCCGGCGTGATTGCAGTGGTGTTCGTGCTCCTTGAATGGGCACGCGTCGCCGCCCAGGGCCGCCGCGCGGGCGAGCCGACTGTGCCGAGCGTCGACGATGCGAAGGCCAAGCCCGCGCCGCGCTAATCGGGTAGCTGATCATTCGCCGCGAGGACGGCGCCAGCAAGGTAGAGCGATCCGAAGATCAGAACACGTGCTCCCCCCGACATCGCGGCAAGCGCTTGCTCGACGTCATCGTGCCCATCGACATGGAAGCCTAGATCGGCGGCGATTTCGATGAGATCGCCTGGCGAGAAGCAGCTGTGGTCGGGGATCGGCACTGCATGAACCTTATCGGCCACGTGCCTGAACGGCTCCAACATGCCCGCCGGGTCCTTCGTCGACAGGCTGGCAAAAATAAGGTGGAGCGGCTTGCCGTCGGAAAAAGCATGCTTCGCCCATGACGCTACCTGGCGAGCGGCCGAGGGATTGTGACCGCCATCAAGCCAAACTTCCCGATCGCGGACGAGCGGTCCGGGTGAAAGACGCTGCAACCGGGCGGGCCAATTGGCCCAGCCCATAGCTGCATTGAGGGCGGTCGGCGTGATTTGAAGCGCGTCCTGATGGCGCAGCATGGCGACGGCTAGCGCAGCGTTCATTGCCTGATGGCGACCAGGAAGGCGCGGTAACGGCAGATCAAGCTCGCCTCGTTCATCCTGGTAATGGAGGCGGTCCTGACGGGCGGCGGCATCCCAGCGCGTGCCTCGCGGGAGCCAGTCCGCTCCCGCCTCGCGCGCGATGACGCCGATCCGGCCGGCGATCGCCGGCGGATAGAGTTGCGTGACGAGCGGCACGCCGGATTTAGCGATGCCGGCCTTTTCGGCGGCAATGTCCGTGAGGCCTGTCCCAAGGAACTGCTGATGATCGAGCGCCAGGTTCGCGATTCCTGTCACGAGCGGCCGCTCGATGATGTTGGTCGAGTCTAGACGCCCGCCGAGCCCGACCTCAAGAATGCAGGCGTCTGCGGGGGTACGCGCAAAAGCCAGCAGCGCCGCTACGGTCGCAACCTCGAAGAAGCTCGGCTCAATGCCAGCGCCGGCATCGATGACCTCGGTGAGCGTTGCCGCAAGCTCCTCGTTCTCGATGAGCCGTCCCGCGATGCGGATTCGCTCGTTGAAGCGGACGAGATGTGGGCTGGTGAACGCGTGGACCTTGTGGCCGCTCGCCTCGAGCGCCGCGCGGATAAACGCGACGGTGGAGCCCTTGCCGTTGGTCCCGGCGACGTGGAACACCGGGGGAAGCAAATCCTGCGGGCGGCGTAGGCGGTCGAGCAGCGCCGCTGTCCTCTCGAGTCCCAGCCGGTCGCCGGCGGGCGAGAGCATGGACAAACGATCGAGCTGCGCCTGGACGCCCGGATGTGACGAGCGCGCGAAGTCGGCCATCAGGCAGCCTCTTTGCTCTCCGGCGAGAGGTAGGAAACCAAAAGTCCTAACCTGTCCCTGAGGTCGCCACGCGAGACGACCATGTCGATCATCCCATGTTCGAGCAAATATTCGGCGCGTTGGAAGCCCTCTGGCAATTTCTCACGGATGGTTTGCTCGATCACCCGCTGGCCGGCAAAGCCGATGAGCGCTCCGGGTTCGGCGAGTTGGACGTCGCCCAACATGGCGTAGGATGCCGTAACGCCGCCCGTCGTCGGATCGGTGAGCACGACGATATAAGGCAGGCCGGCTTCCTTGAGCTCGGCGAGCGCGACCGTCGTTCGCGGCATCTGCATCAGGCTGAGGATGCCCTCCTGCATCCTAGCCCCGCCGGCGGCGGTGAACAGGATGTATGGGCTTCGATCTGCGATCGCGGCGCGAACGCCGGCGACAAAGGCTGCTCCGACGGCGATTCCCATTGACCCGCCCATGAACGCGAAATCCTGAACGCCGATGATCACCTTGCGCCCGTGGAGCTTGCCGCGCGCGTTGACGAGCGCGTCACGTTCACCGTTGGCGCTGCGGGCGGCTTTCAGCCGATCGGTATAGCGTTTGGTGTCCCGGAAGCGCAGCGGATCCTCACGAACCTCGGGCGCCGGAACGAGCTCAAATTCGGCTGCATCGAACAATTGCTCGAACCGCTTGGGCGGGCCGATGCGGTCATGGAAGTTGCAACGCGGGCAGACGTTGTAATTCTCTTCACACTCCTTGACGAACACCATCGTCCCGCATTTGCCGCACTTGTGCCACAGGTTCTCGGCGGACTGGCGCTTGGGCAGGAAGGGGATGCCGCTGCGGACCCGGCTTAGCCAACTCATTCGATAACCTCTGTCTTCAAGCTCGCCGCGATTTCGGCAATGACCGCGGATGGATCGGCCGCGGCGGTGATCGGCCGGCCGATGACCAACACCGACGCGCCATCCTCAAGTGCCCGTGCGGGTGTGACCACTCGCTTCTGGTCGGCGACTTCGGCCCCGGCCGGGCGGATTCCTGGAACGACGAAGAAGCCCTCGGGCCACGCCGATTTTGCTTTGGCGACCTCAGCGCCTGAACACACGATGCCGTCAAGGCCGGCATCGCGCGCGATCCAAGCGAGGCGGCCAACTTGGTCAGCGGGCGAGCGAGCGATGCCGAGGTCAACAAGATCACCGGCGTCGAGGCTGGTCAGCAAGGTCACCGCCACCACTTTGGTAGCCGGAGGTGCCGCGCGCTTCGCCGCCCCAAGCATTTCCTGGCCGCCTATCGCGTGCACGGTCAGGATCGCGGGAGCGAGCGGCGCCAGCGCCTCCACGGCTTTCGCAACCGTGTTTGGGATGTCGTGGAGCTTAAGGTCGAGAAAGATCGGGAGGCCGAGCGCCGCGACGCGCCGAACGCCCTCAGGCCCTTGCGCCGAGAAGAACTCAAGCCCGAGCTTGAGGCCACCGGCGTAGGCGCGCACAGCCTCCGCCATATCAAGCGCGCGGTCGATGTCCGGGGTGTCGATGGCGACGAAGATCGGATTCAAATCACCGGTTCCCCGTCCCCTTCGGCAGGCGCGGACGTCAATGCGGCGACGCGGTTGCGGTCCATCGCATCGAGCCGCCGGTTGAGCGTCCACAACCGCGTGCGCATCAATAGCCAGATCGGGACGAACCCGAGTAGGAAGGCGAACAGCAACAGCACCGGCAGCTTGATATCGGCCTGAATGTCGCCCCACAGATTGAGCGTCACGTCCGACCAATTGCGGCTGGCGAACAAGGCGACCAGGACCGCGATCAGGACCCAGAACAGGGTCTTCAGAAATTGCATGGCGGTGCGTTTAGGCGAGCCGTGCGTTGAATGCCAGCCGCGGCGGCGTTCGTCGCGCTGTTGAGTCGGCCTGTCGCAAGCGCGTTAAACCCAGCGTTGAGACTAACCCTCCTCCCCGGCACACGGGAGAAGAGGGTGGGGAGAAGACCGGTTTTGCATAAGGCGCAGAAGGTTGGGCTGGGTGCGTTCGTGCTCCTGATGGGCGCGTCGCTGCTGGCAATGCGCCCTCATCCGGCCGCGGACGGGCAGAATCTGCGCATCGCCGCGGCCCACCTCAAGCTCGCGACGCTGTCTACTTCGTCGCGCCGCGACGTCGATTATCGCCTGCTCGATGCACGTCTCAAGCAATTGATGACCAAGCCCACGATGGTCGGACTTGCCGTTGGCGTGGTCGAGAACGGCAGGATCACTTTCCTCCAGGGCTATGGCGAGACGCTCGCCGGCTCGGGCGACCCGGTCACGCCGGAAACAGTCTTCCGTTGGGCGTCATGTTCGAAGGGTGTCGCAGCGACGATGGTCGCGAAGCTCGCCGAGCAGGGGAAGATCGACCTCAACGCACCGGTTGTGAACTACGCTCCTGACCTCAAGCTGCCAGCCGGTAACGAGCACAAGGCGAGCGTTGGCGACCTGTTGTCGCATCGGCTCGGGCTTTACCGGAATGCTTATGACAATAAGCTCGAGGAAGGGCAGGACCCTAGCTTCCTCCGCGCGAGCCTCAGTCAGCTCAACCCTACGTGCGCGCCGGGCACCTGCTGGTCCTACCAGAACGTCGCCTACGACGCGTCGAGCGAAATGGTCTCGCGCATTACCCACATGCCGTACGAACAGGCGGTCAAGCGCACCCTGTTCAACCCGATCGGCATGAGCAGCGGCAGTGTCTCTCTCTCTGGGCTCGAGGAGAGCCGGAGCTGGGCGAGACCGCACAGCGTCGGCAAGCGGCCGCTGCCGATGACCGACATATACTACAAGGTCCCCGGGGCAGGCGGGATCAACAGCAATATCAAGGACATGGCGCTGTGGATGGAAGCACAGATGGGCGAGATGCCCGATGTCGTCGACGGCAAGGTGCTCGACACCATCCATGCGCCTTATGTGGTCACCCCGACGGAGCGTGGACGGCTACGCAAGTTCCTCGAGCGGCTCCGGACCGCCTGGTACGGCTATGGCTGGAGAAGCTATGATTATGCCGGGCATCACATCATCGGCCACCGCGGCGGCATCAATGGTTATCGCTCGCTGATCCTGTTCGACCCTGAGAAGAAGAGCGGCGTCGTCGCTCTGTGGAACAGCAACACCAGTCAGCCGGGCGGCCTCGAGTTCGAGGTCATGGACATGATCTACCACCTGCCGTTCCGCGACTGGCTCGAGCTCAGCAAGGGCCCGAACCAATCGATCGCGACCACCGACGCCGAGCCCGAGAACGGTGGCGGCGACCGGCCTTAACGCCCGCTCGCCTCAGCTTGTGCTTTCCTGATCTCGCGCTGCTCGTCGAGATGGGCCTTGTAGCGGCAGGCCATGCCGACGATCGATGCCGCCATGCCAAAGATCAGGGCCGGCAGGTGCCACCACGGCGCGCCCGGTTTCGGCCACGCAATCGCTCCGAGAAAGAAGACGCTGACGATCGAAATGAGATAGCCGACGCCCTTCCAGTCGATGCCAGTGCCGGCGCGAATGGTGACGGCTCCATGACGCATACAGCCGAAGGAACATCCAACCACCACTGTTGGTTTCGCCGGAAAACCAACCAGGGAGTGAAGCGTATGGCCGAATCTATGAAGCGAGACGCGATCGCGCTGCTAAAGGCAGACCATCGCACAGTCGAGGAACTGTTCGAGAGGTTCGAGAAAGCCAGCGGCACCGAGCGCAAGCGCAAGGTCGCCGAAGAGATTTGCCTCGAGCTGTCGGTCCATGCGGAAATCGAGGAAGAGATTTTCTACCCGGCTTGCGAAGGCAAGGTCGACGAGGACCTGCTTAAGGAAGCCTACGTCGAGCATGACGGCGCCAAGGTGCTGATCGCCGAGATCATGAACGGCGGGCCGAGCGACGATTATTACGACGCCAAGGTCAAGGTGCTGCAGGAAGAGATCGAACACCACGTCGAGGAGGAAGAGAAAAGGCTCGACGGCCTGTTCGCTCAAGCGCGCAACGCCGAGCTGGACCTGGATTCGCTCGGTGAGGAGCTCGCTGCGCGCAAGTCTGAGCTGACCGAGCAGTTCAAGGCGGGCGGGATTCCGACTCCGCGGCTCACCACGATGGACGAAGTGTCGGTCTGACCCGGTCGGACGGCGCTCGCGGTTAGTAGCGGAGCGCGGCCACCTGCTGGCGCTGCGAGTCGCGGCTGTAGATGTCGTCTACGAAGCTCAGTCGCCCGTCCTGAACATGCGCCGTTAGGTAGGTGACGTAGATCGGCACCGGACGGGGCAGCAGCACATTCTGCTCCGGGTCGGTCGACGCCGCCTGCGGGTCGCGGCCGAGGAGCCAGCGGCCGAGCCGCTCGGCATCTTCGAGGCGGATGCAGCCGTGGCTGAGCGTTCGGTCGTCCTGCGCGAACAGCGCCTTGTTCGGCGTGTCGTGCAGGTAGATGTCGCTGCCGTTCGGAAAGGGAATCTTGATCCGGCCCATCGAATTGCCGGGCCCCGGGAGCTGGCGCACCTGGACGGTCTCGCGGCCATCGGCGACGGCGCGCCAGTCGACCTTCGCCGGGTTGAGCAGCTGCCCAGAGCCGTCCGCAGCCAGCACCTGGTAGCCGTGAGTCCTGATGTAGCCGAGGCCCTGGTCAAGCACGTTGCGCGCGATCAGCGAGCGGACCATGTCTCCCGACACGTGCCAATAAGGGTTGAGAGTCGCATAATAGATGGTGCTGGCGAGCATCGGCGTCTGGGTCGAAGGATCGGCCTTGCCGACGATCACCTTCATCGAATCCATAATCCGCCCGTCCTCGATCATGTAGAGACGCGCGCCGGCCGTATCGACCATGACGTAGCGGCCCTCCGGCGGAACGTCGCGCGCTCGGTCGAGGCTGGCCGGGACTCGCGGGTCGAGCTGGCCGCCATTCGCCTGCGCAGCCGCCCACGCGGCATCGCGCAGCTGGGCGTAGAGCGGGTTCACTTCCGAGACGCTGCGCACATAGGCGGCGAGGGATGGGGCGGCGGCAGCCCTGGCAAGGATCGTCGCAGCCGAATCGCGCCGTGGCGCGACCCACTGGTCAGCATACGTCATTCCAGAAGGCGGCGTCTGAAGCGCCTCGACATATTGGACCCACGCGGTGGACAGCAGCCGATCTGCTGCGGCCAATGCGGCAGGATCTCCGGCCTCAGCGCGGGCGAGAAGGATTCGCGCCTGCTCGGCGAGGGCGGATCCGCTCGGCATCCCATCGAGCGCTGCATGCTGGAGCACACCGATCAGCTCGCGCGCCGCCGAACTGTCGGCGCCGCTCCGGAGCCACAGCGGCGCGCCGGCGCGCGACGCATAGAACGCGATTAGGGCAGCGTCGGGCGCATCGTAGCTCGCTGCTGACGGTAGCTGCGGGTTGGTCGCGGCTTGCGCGGGCAAAGACAGGGCCATCAGCGCCGCACAGGCGACGCCGGCCAGCATCCGGGTTTTCACGGGTCAAACTCTCTTTTTGTTTCAGGCTCTTGCGAGCCCACCTGAAATGCACAACGCAGGATCGTCTTCTGGGTTCAAAACGGCAGCCGGCGCTTCGTCGGAAGTGTCCCGCCAAGCGACAAGTTGGCTGATGACGTTAGGCACCGATGTAGACCGGCGTGCCGAGGTCGGTGACCGAGTAGAGCTTCTTGGCGAATACCGTCGGCAAGCGGACGCAGCCGTGACTCGCCGGTAGGCCGGGGTTGTAGCCGGCGTGGAGAGCGATCCCATATTGGTCGATGCGCTGCATCCACGGCATGGGCGCGTTGTCGTATTTCTTCGAACGGTACATCGGACGCTTGTCGAGGACCGAGAATATTCCGGTTGGGGTGTTGCGGCCCTCAATTCCGGTCGAGATCGTAGCAGCTGCAACCAGCGTATCGCCGCGATAGAAGTAAGCGAGTTGATCGGAGAGGCTGATAACCACCCGCTCGGGTCCAGAGGCCGGAACATCGCGCCACACATATTGGCCAGGCCGCAGGATCTTGGGGCCGAAGGCTTCGAGCATGTCGACTCGTGCCTGGCTAGCAGCGTCGCTCGCCTCGATCTTCGCTTGGTAGGTTTCCAGCGCGGCGGCGGGCGTAGAAGCGAGGGAAGTCGCAAGTACGCACGATCCCGTCAGCGCGAGCACAAAGGCTAGACGCTTCATTTTACACACCTTGGTTTTATCACTTGACTTTTGCGGCGAAAATGCTCCGGGGCCGAGTCGGGTTCCCTTGCAGCTATCGAACGACCATGAGGGGAACGAGTGGAATCGGTGGTTTCATCCTTCTGGGTTCGATCTGGAACGGCCTCAGACATGCGCCGGTCAAGGAATGCCGTAGCCGCTGCGCAAGGGAGCCTTGTTAGCGACTTATTAGCTCTCCGGAGGCGAAACTCTCTCCGACACGTGCCAGGACCCAGAATGGCTGAAGCCTCCTCAGTCACCACCGTGGTCGTGGGAGATCGCCTCCCATGGCCCGACGAACAGTCGGCATCGGCCGACAAGGGCCCATTCGACGCGTCTGCGATCTACCATTCGGGGGTTCGGCGCGAGTGCGAGATCCGGAAGATTTCGGCACTTGGCGTGACCATCGCGAGCGACCTCGTCCCGGCTCTGGGCGATCGCGTCTCGGTCGAGCTTGCGACAGGCCAGCGGCCGACGGGCAAGATAGCATGGACCGACCGCGGCGAGCTCGGAGTTCGCTTCGATGATGCGATTGACGTCATCGCTTTGCTCAACCGCAAGCTGGTCAGCCAGACGCCTGAACGGAGGACGATGCCGCGCCTCGAAGTGCGCTGCCTTGCCCACATCAAGTGCGCCGAGAATTTCTGGCCGGCGATGCTGCGCAATATCTCGAGCGGGGGCCTGCAGCTCGAAGGCAGCGAGATGCCAGCAGTAGGCGCCTATGTCTCGGTATTCGTCGAGGGTCTCAACATTCCGGCGGGCGAAGTGGTGTGGGGCCGAGGAGAGCTAGTTGGCATCGAGCTGTTTGAAGAGTTGAGCTGGACCTCGATCATTCCGTGGGTGCGCAATAGCGTCCGCAAGGGCTCGCAATAGGCGCTCAGTCGGCGCTCACGAAACTATCCAGCACCTTTTTGCGGCCTGCATGCTCGAATTCGATCTCGAGCTTGTTGCCTTCGATTCCCGCGATCGTGCCGTAGCCGAACTTACCGTGGAAGACGCGCTGACCGAGCGCTAGGTCCGTGCGGCCCTGGTTGCCGAGGCTGACCGCGGAAGCGCGCGCTTCGATCACGCGCTGGGGATCCGGATTATAGCCAACGCGCGTGGCGCGCTGCCAACCGGGCCCACGGCTCGGACGGGCGACATGGGCAAACGGATCGGAACGTTCGGACCACTGGGCCCGCCACAGGCTCTCGCCGCCGGTCATGGTGGTTTCTTCCTCTATGTGGGCCTTTGGAAGCTCAGCGAGGAACCGGCTGGGGATCGAGCTCGTCCATTGGCCGTATATGCGGCGGTTGGCCGCATGGAGGATCGTGCAGCGGCGGCGGGCTCGGGTGATGGCGACGTAGGCCAGGCGCCGTTCCTCTTCGAGCGAGGCAAGCCCGCCTTCATCCAGCGAGCGCTGCGATGGGAACACGCCTTCTTCCCAGCCAGGCAAATAGACCGTGTCGAATTCCAGCCCCTTGGCGGCGTGGATGGTCATGATGGTAATGCGTTCGCCCTGGCGCGCTTCGTCATTGTCCATGACCAAGCTGACGTGCTCGAGGAAAGCGCCGAGCGATTCATATTCTTCCATCGCGCGCGTGAGCTCGGTGAGGTTTTCAAGTCGACCGGCGCTCTCGGCGGAGCGATCTGCCTGAAGCATTGCCGTGTAGCCGCTTTCGTCGAGCACGATGCGTGCGAGTTCCGGGTGCGGAAGCTCGGTCGACATCTGTCGCCACCGCGCGATGTCTGCGACGAAATTGCCCAGTGAGCGGCGCGCCTGCGGTGTGAGTTCGTCGCTGTCGAGGAGGGTGGCCGACGCAAGCAAAAGCGGCTGCTGGGTGGCGCGCGCATGGCGGTGAACGGTCGTGATCGCCTTATCGCCGAGGCCGCGTTTGGGTTGATTGACGATCCGCTCGAACGCGAGGTCGTCGGCGGGCTGAACGACCAGCCGGAGATAGGCGATCGCATCGCGGATTTCGGCGCGTTCGTAGAAACGAAAACCCCCAATGATCTGGTACGGGAGTCCGATCGCGATGAACCGCTCCTCGAACTCGCGGGTCTGGAACTGGGCGCGCACGAGGATCGCGACGTTATCGAGCGATCCGCCGCGGCGCATGTAAGATTCGGCTTCCTCGCCGACCCGGCGCGCTTCCTCAGGGCCATCCCACACGCCGATCGCTCGGACTTTCTCGCCCTCGCCCGCGTCCGTCCACAGCGTCTTGCCGAGCCGGCCGGCGTTATGGGCGATGAGGCCGTCAGCGGCGGCAAGGATGTGGCTGGTCGAGCGGTAGTTCTGCTCAAGGCGGATGATCTTCGCGCCGGGAAAGTCTTTTTCGAACTTGAGGATATTGGCGACCTCGGCACCGCGCCACGAGTAGATGGATTGGTCGTCATCGCCGACGCAGCAGAGGTTGCGCCGCGGCTCGGCGAGGAGCCTCAGCCACTCATACTGCGCCTGGTTGGTGTCCTGATATTCGTCGACGAGAAGATAGCGGAACCGGTCCCGGTAGCTATTCAGCACGTCCGCGTGCTTGCGGAAGATGATCAGCATGTGGAGCAGCAGGTCGCCGAAGTCGCAGGCGTTCAGTGTCCTCAGGCGCTCCTGGTATTGCGCGTACAAGTCGGCGCCGCGGCCGGCCGCGAAGGCTTCGGACTCACCGGCATCAACCTGGGCCGGCGTCCAGCCGCGGTTTTTCCAGCGGTCGATCAAGCCGGCGAGCTGCCGTGCCGGCCAACGCTTATCGTCAAGGTTCGCGGCCTGGATCAGCTGCTTGAGGACGCGGAGCTGGTCGTCGGTGTCGAGGATGGTGAAGTTCGACTGGAGACCGACCAGTTCGGCGTGAACCCGAAGCATCTTGGCGGCGACCGAATGGAACGTGCCGAGCCACGGCATGCCCTCGAGTGCGCCGCCGGAAAGCGCGCCGACGCGCTGACGCATCTCGCGCGCGGCCTTGTTGGTGAAGGTGACCGAGAGGATCTGGCTCGGCCATGCCTGGCGAGTGGCGATAAGATGGGCGAGACGCGCCGTCAGCGCGGCGGTCTTCCCGGTGCCGGCGCCCGCGAGGACGAGCACCGGTCCTTCGGTCGTCAAGACTGCCTCACGCTGCGGCGGGTTCAGGCCTTGCAGGTAAGCGGGCTCGGGCACGAGGGCAGGGGATTCGGACACGGTTTTTGAGGTAAGGAGAGGGGAACGGAACGGCAACCGGGATCGGGATCCGTGATTCGCCGGGTCTCGCGCAAATGCGGATTTCGACAAAGTTCCTACGGTTGCTCCCGATATCCCCGTTATCCACAGGCTCGTTACCGAAAATTCTGCTTTCGCGACTCGGAAGCGATGTGCATGGTGCTCATGTGATCGGGACGGCGGTCCCGGCCTCCCCAAGAGCCGGCAACGGCAGGCGGGTGCGGCAGGTGACCAAAGGTCCGATCTCCGCCGGCAGGCAATGGAAAGAGCTTTCGGGCTCTGACCGGGGTCAGCCGGGAAGAGGCGCCGGAAGAGGAAATTGCCTCTCGCGCGACGCGGTTCCCGGGTTCTTCGGAATTCGGTGAGCAAAGCGGGACGCAAGAGCGGTTACCCCAAGAAGGGCCGTGAAACATCGGCGGCTTTCGCCGGGACATTCAGGTCTTCGGATTTGGAAGTTCCAATGGCAGGCCGGGCAGGACGAAAGATCAGCGAGCCCTCGGGCGGCGCAGTCGAGTAGAACGGCCGGGCTCCTCTCACGAGGGAGCGGCAGATGGGAAGCGACGCCTGAGCTGGTGAGCCAGGATCGAGAGCGGGTTCATTGGGGCCTTCGGGTTTCAGAGAACCAAGTTGCGAACACCGGCAGATCCTTCGCTCGGCGCAGTGGGGGCTGGCAGCAATGCCGGCCCCCATTTCATTTGTGCGGCGCAGGCGTGTCGCCCGCCCGCAAATGTGCGACCGATGCGCGAAGAACCGCGGACCCTCACATTGAGCGGATGAGGCTCTCAGGAGTCCGGTCGCCGCATCCACCCGGGTCGGCGAACCTTCCACAAACATACGGACACCAATCCCAACTTGCGCGTTTGGGGGATCAGGTGGCGACGGTCCTGCCCGTCGCTGACGCGGCGGCAATCGGGCCGCCGGAGCGGGACACGAATGGAGTGAACCGGTGTTCCGTGCAATCGCAGCGCTTGCCCTCGCTTCCGCCTCCGCGCAATCCGCCGCAACCCTGACCTCGGCTGGGCCGTGGTGGGAACGCGTGACCGTTCTCGTCGCCGACAACGGCCAGGCCCAGTCGTGCCGTTACGAATCGAGCCTGCAGCCGAACGGCAGCAAGGACTGTTCGGTCACCGGCAGTCAGGCCAGCACCGCGACCAGCGCCGGGACCAAAGACGAGTTCACCCGCATCACCTTCGAGCGAAGGTTCAGCCCCGGCGCCAAGCCCGACATGACGCAGCTGCAGCCGGGCGAAGTTTTACTGGGCGGCCGGGTCATGGCGCTGGCGATCGACGCCAGAGGCGCGGTCAAGAATTGCGAGGTCGTGGCGACGTCCGGATCGGTGGCGCCGCAATATGGCTGCGCCGACCTTTCCGGCGAGCGCTTCGAAGCGAGCGTCGGTGGGCCCCGCGCGGGCGCAACGCCGCGCGAAGGCTATATGTCGGTCATCGTTTACGGCCACAGCGAGCACGTCGTTTGAGGCATAGCCGTCAAGCGAGTGAATCGCGTGACGTCGGACGGGCTCAGCTACGCTGACCCGCCGGCCGCATCTCGCCCTCTCTTCGACATAAGCTCCCGTCTGCTTTGCAGAGCGGTCGCTTATGCTCGGGGGCTCGATCAGTTGACGATGATCTCGTCGTTCATTCCGAGCTGCTTGTGCATGAAGTGGCTGCAGTGCGCGGGATAGACGCCGGCGCGCGGGATCAAAGTGACGCTCTTGGTTTCGTGCGGTCCGAGCTCGATCTCTCCGCCGGCCGCCGCGCCGGCGCTGATGGACGAGGCAGCGAAAAAAGCGCCCGCCGTGAAATCATGGCTGCTGCCCGAGCGGTTGACGAAGGTCAAAGTGACCGGCCGCCCGGCGGCTAGGTGGATCGGGCGCGGCGCGAAGCCGAAGCTCCAGACGGTTATGGTGACCGACTGCGTCGCGAGCTGCGCCGTAGCGGGGCTGAGACCAAGGATGAACAGGGACGCGGCGATAGCCACGCGGGAGAAGGTCATATTGATCTCCTTTCGCGCCCCCGCGGCGCTCGTGTAGCATGGACCACGATGAGGCTGTAGCGAAAAAGAAAATAACCTATGCGGTAAAAACATCTTGACAGCGTCACGCTCATTCGGTACGCGGTAGGCATAGTGAAGAATTGCGAGTCGGGCCGCTCCCTCGGGAGTTCGGCCCGATTTCATTTTTGGGATTGAGCGTGCCGCGGAAGAAGATGACGCTGGTCGCGAGCCGGCGGCCACAGCTGCGCAAGGCGGCGGCGCGGGACTGGTCGAAGGAGAAAGCGGCCAGGTTCCTGAGCGTGCTCGCCGATACGTGCAACGTTAGCGAAGCCTGCCGGCGAAGCGGCGTGCCGATGACCGTCGCTTACCGCCGGCGCAAGATGGACGCGGCGTTCAGGACCGCATGGCTCGAGGCGATCGCGGCGGCCTATTCGCGGCTTGAGTTGGTGCTGCTCGACCGCGCCTTCAACGGCACCGAAAAGATCGTGAAGCGGCGGGACGGCTCGGAAGAGCGGATGCTCGAATATCCGAACCAGCTTGGTTTGATGTTGCTCAAGATGCACCGTGAGACGGCGATCGAGGCGGAGAGCGAGCTGCCGGCCGAGAACGTCGACGAAATCCGCGAGCGGCTGGTCCGCAAGCTGCAACGGCTGAAGAAACGGGATGAAGAGCAAGAAGCGCGACGCGCGGAACTACGAAGTGATGCGCCACGAGATGGCGATCATGGCCAAAGCGACGGAGAAGCAGCAACGCCGAGCGATTGAGACGATGACGGTGGAGCAGATGCTTCACTGGGACGCTGATTTTGAGCAATGGGCGCACGCCAACCAGCTGCCGCCGAACGGCGACGGATGGCGCGTGTGGCTGATGATGGCCGGACGTGGGTTCGGGAAGACGCGGGCCGGGGCCGAGTGGATTTTTCGCCTTGCGAACGGCAGGCCCAAGGTTCGCGTTGCGTTGGTCGGAGCGACGATTGCCGATGCGCGCAGCATCATGGTCGAAGGGGTCAGCGGGCTGCTCAGCATCGCGCCGCGATATCGGCGGCGGCTGAGATGGGAGCCGAGCCTCGGGCGGCTGAAGTGGCCCAACGGAAGCGAGGCACAATTGTTTTCCGGCGATCATGCGGATGGGCTGAGAGGGCCCGAGCATGACTTCGCCTGGTGCGCTGCAAACGCTCGACCTGGTGACTGTCTGCGCGGTAGAAGAAGCTCCGCGCTCCAGCCCTCCCACATCTCCCTCGCTGGGTGCATGCTATATCGTCGGTTCATCGCCGACCAGCGCTTGGGCTGGAAAAGCTCAATTCCTCGCCGGGTACACCAGCGGGGGATGGAGGCTTGTGCCGCCGATCGAGGGCATGAGCGTGTATGTGAAGGCGACCGGCATATGGTCGAACTATCGGAACGGGGCCTGGGAGATGGGCAGGTTGCGAGGCGCAACTTTGGTGCTCGGCGACGTGCAGGTGGTTGGTCCCCGGCTCCCGGCGATTGCCGCACCGGTCGCCGGCACGAATGCCGATCCGGAGGCCCGATCCGCGATTAACCAGATCCTCGCCGCACTCCGGCAACACGGGCTTATCGAAAGCTAAGGACGTACGGATTCGTTTGCTGCCCACATCTGACTGAGGCTTTTCGGCAACAGGGCAGGACAACGACAATCTTGCGCAGCAACCGGCGCTCTCATAATGAGAACTCGCGGTTCAAACTGAGAACGCAATTGAAAGGGGACAATTATGCGCAAGCTGGCCATTGCGGTTGCGCTCGCGTCGACGGCCATCGCGACCCCGGCCGTCGCCCGTGACCATTCATTTTATGCCGGCCTCGAAGGGGGCGGAATGATCGTTGAGGACATGAACCTCGGCTATCGCGATGCAACTCGCACATTTCCAGCAGGTTACATCATCAATTTCGGCACCGGATATGATGTCGATGCGATCGCCGGATATGACTTCGGCGTATTTCGTCTCGAAGGCGAGCTGAGCTACAAGCATGCCGGCGTGGACGGCGTGAATGCCGACCCAAGGATTTCGCCGGTTATTAGCGGGAACCTGAGTGGCGGTCGAGTCAACGTCTTGTCCGGCATGATCAACGGCTTGCTCGATTTCGGCAACGACAATGGCCTCAGCGGTTATGTTGGCGGCGGCGTCGGCTGGGCCAGCATTGATTTGTCCGCGGCCACCGCGACACCCGGCTCCCACGTGATTGACGATAGCGAATCGCACTTTGCAATGCAGGCAATTGCCGGCGCTCGGCTTGCGGTCAGCCAGAACATCGACGTCGGAATCAAAGTGCGGCATTTTGAGTCGAGAAACCTGCGCTTCACGAATACTTTCAACTCGACGCCGTTCACCTTCGATGGAGCCTTCAAGGAGAACAGTCTGCTGGCGAGCCTGATCTACAACTTCTACTCGCCACCTCCGCCACCTCCGCCGCCACCTCCGCCGCCTCCGCCGCCTCCTCCGGCGACGCAGACCTGCCCGGATGGCTCGGTAATTCCGGCGACGGATACGTGCCCCGCACCTCCGCCTCCGCCTCCGCCGCCACCACCGGCGCCTGAACGGGGCTAATCCGAAGCGAACGGACGGAAAGAACAGCCGGTCCGGACACCAAGTCCGGGCCGGTTTTCTTTTGGGCTGAGATCATGCCGCAGACGCCGCAGGGCGGTCCGCGCATCAACTCGCCAGTTGCGTGAAGGAGCGCGTTAGAGGCTGGACGCGTATTGGGTCGGCGGAGCCTTATCCCACCCGTAAATGTCCGGCAGGTAGGTGAGCTTTCCGTCACGGACCTGTGCCGTGATGTAGGTTAGGTAGATCGACGTGCCTTGAGGCAGTTGAACCCGCGTCTCCGCATCACCTCCCGGCGAAACGGGATCGTGTCCCAGCAGCCACCTTCCCAGGCGCTTCGCATCCTCGACACGCACGCACCCGTTGCTCAAGTTGCGGTTCGCGAGCGAGAATTTCGTATGATCTGGTGTGTCGTGAAGGTAAATGTCCTCCGGATTGGGGAACGGGAATTTCAGAATCCCCATCGAATTCAGTGGCCCTGGCGCTTGCCGAATCTTGAGGTGCAGCTTGCCGGCGGCGGCCGCTTTCCAATCGATCGACTTGGGATCGATGACGTTGGCATTCTCGCTCCACTCGTCGATCACGTCATAGCCGTGTGACTTGAAGTAGCGGAGGCCGAGATGAATCACGTTCGGCGCGATCGTCTTTCGGACAAGGTGGTCCGGCGCGTGCCAATAGGGATTGTAAGTGATGTAATACATGACGCTCGCAATTAGCGGCGTGGGCAACTCTTCCGTGCCGGTGATCACCTTCATCGAATCGAGCTGCTGGCCGTCCTGGTATAGCGTCAGCATGGACGATCCGGAATCGACCAGCATGAATCGCCCTTTGGCTGGGAGCGAGCGGACACGATCGAGATTAGCCAGGAGACGGGGGTCGGGCGTCATGTTGCCTGTCGTCTGTGCCTCGGCAAAGGCCGTGTCGCGCAGTTGCGCGTAGATAGAATTGACGTTCGAGACACTCGCAAGATGCTGCTCGAGCGAGGGCGCAGCCGCGGCAGTCAAAAGGATCTGCGCAACGCCGGTCCCTTGGGGCTTCAGCACCGGATAGGCGTAGATCATCCCCGGGGTCGGCTGCTTCACAGCCTGGACGTAACGGACCCACGCTCCGGAAAACGTGCGCTCGGCAGCGCCCATCGCCGCGGGATTGCCAGTTCCGGCCTGGGCGGCAGCCGCCTGAACTTGAGCGGCCAACTGAGGGCCTTCGGCGAAGCCGTCGAAGGGCGCTCGCCGAAGGATGCCGACGAGCTGCGCCACCGCCGCTTCGTTGATTCCATTGCGGGTCCAGATCGGCTGCACGTTGTAGGTGGTGTAGAAGGTCGCCACACCGTCCGACGGTAGTGGGGCGAGGGAACTTGCCGGCTCGGGCGCCACGGACTGGGCCGACGCGGCGACACTAACGAAAACCGCGGCTGAAACCGCTCCCAACAAGCCAAGATTACGCGTCGTCAGTCTCACTGCGGATCCCCCGTCATCTTGTCACTGCCAATCTAAGACCTGCTTATGGGCTATCCAAGCTGGATTTCGGCTGAACCAGACGACCGACTCTCGAGTGCCGCCGAATGAAATAGAGCAGCCGCGCGCAGTCTTGTGTTCCGCAAGGTTGGGCGCATAGGCGTCGATCCAGCAGGATGATCGAGGAAGCTGGAGACAAAATGGACATCAATGGAGTGGCCGCGGTCGTGACCGGAGCGGCGTCGGGGCTGGGCGAAGCGACTGCCCGCGAGCTTGCACGGCGCGGTGCCAAGGTCGCCGTCTTGGATCGTGATACGGCTCGCGGCGAACAAGTCGCCAGCGAAATTGGAGGTGTTTTCTGCGAGGTCGACGTGACCTCCGACGAGAGGGTGGATGCCGCGTTTGACAAAGCTCGAGCGGCGCATGGGCAGGAGCGGATCCTGGTCAATTGTGCGGGAGTGGCCAATGCTGCAAAGACGGTCGCGCGCGATAAGGAGACGAAGGCCGCGAAGCCCTATCCGATGAAGCAGTTCGAGCTCGCGATCCAGATCAACCTGATCGGCAGCTTCCGCTGCATTGCCAATTCGGCATTCGGTATGGTCAACCTCGAGCCGACCGGCCCGGACGGCGAGCGCGGAGTGATCATCAACACCGCGTCGGTTGCCGCTGAAGACGGCCAGATCGGCCAGGCCGCTTATTCGGCGTCCAAGGGCGGCGTTCTGGCGATGACACTGCCGATCGCACGGGACCTGATGAGCGACGGCGTGCGCGTCAACACGATTCTGCCCGGCGTGTTCAAAACGCCGATGGTCGCGATGATGCCGCCCAACGTGCAGGACGCTTTGGGCGCGCAAGTCCCTTTCCCGAAGCGGCTCGGGCAGGCTGAGGAATATGCGCGGCTCGCCTGCTTCATGATCGAAAACCCATATATGAACGCGGCCGCAGTTCGTCTCGACGGCGGAATCCGGATGGCGCCGCGCTAATGACCGACTACGCACGCCTCCTCGACGAAATCGCCGAGGCGGCGCGCGAAGCGGGTGAAGCCATCCGTACCATCGTCAGGCGTGGCTTCGAGGTCGAGGCCAAACCCGATTCCTCTCCAGTCACCGAGGCTGACTACGCCGCCGAGGCGATTATTCTCGGGGCGCTGGCCCGGGCTGCGCCCGGCCTTCCGGTGATTGCGGAAGAGGAGGTGGCCGCCGGACGAATCCCGGCGCACGACGACAGATACTTCCTTGTCGACCCGCTCGATGGCACCAAGGAGTTCGTTCGCGGGGGCGATGATTACACAGTCAACATCGGGCTGATCGAAGCGGGGAATCCCCTGCTGGGCGTAGTCTTCGCTCCGGCCACCGGGCGCCTGCACGGCGGCTGTGTCGGTTTCGGATCCTGGGTCGACGAGGGCAAGGGCCGCAACGAGATTCGGACCCGCGGCCGCGGTGCGGAGCTGGCTGCCGTCGCCTCGAAGTCTCATCTCAACCAGACCACCCTCGATTATCTCAAGGCGGCCGTCGGCATGTGCGACTATGTCGCCGTTGGCTCGTCACTCAAATTCTGCATCGTCGCGGAAGGAAAAGCCGATATCTATCCACGCGCTTCCCCCACGAGCGAATGGGATACGGCGGCGGGACATGCCATACTTCTTGCTGCTGGGGGATTGGTGGATGGACCCGATGGATCGCCGCTACGCTATGGCAAGCACGCCTTTATCAATCGCGCGTTCGTCGCCACCTCCGGCTGGAAGCCGCCCCGCCTCGACCGCTATCTCGAGCCATTTGGCGGCGGCGGCGATTTGCCCGAGGGCCTCTAGCAACTGCTTCGGTCGCGATTCTCCCACGGAGCTAGATTGATCCATTGCGGATCTTGATTTGTTTGAGGCAGGCGGTTGATCCGCAACATTTCGACCTGCGCGCGGGCCGCTTCGACTCTCTCGAGCAATTCGGCGGTCGTCGCTTCCTGTCTCGCGCCGAGTTCCGGACGGATCAACAGCCGTTTGGCTTGGTCTAGCGCCTCCGCTAGCTCGGCGAGCCACCGCGCCCGCGCCGCGGCGGGTACTTCAACAGGAATGCTGCACACGTTCGCCCCCCGGCGATGAATAGCATGGTTTAGCCGCAGTTCGTTATGGTGCCAGCGTTTCTGGTCCGTTCCGGAGCCGAATTCGTCTGACTTTTGTCCAGATTGCGCGCTATCAGTTTGCCGCTCGGTCCCGCTTATCGCCTAGGGATATCCCATGGACGCGATTCCGACCGATGCCGCCGAACTCGACTATTCCGACCTTCCTCCGCTGATGCTGGCCGCAAGCAGCGACGCGGCGATGGCGCGAGCCGAACGCTCTGCAGCCGCGTCCGGAATCCGCGTCGGCGCTCGCATGCCCATCGAGCTGGCGAAGGAGCGGATCGGGCGACAGATTTCCGCCACGGCGCTGTGGGTCGAGCTCGACAGCGACCGCGGCGGGGCGATGGACGAGCTTCTCCACCAGGTCAGCCGGGACGTCGCGAGTGGCCTCTACGCGGGTGTTGTTTCCGCCACCTCCAATCTGCTCGATCCTGTTGCTGCACAGCTCGAATCCAGCGCGGTTGAGGTGATCATCGACGCCGATGATGCGGAGCGTGCGGCGGCTCTTGCGATCGCTATCGCTAACCGGGCGCGACCGACGCGCGCGAATGACATCGTCAGCGACAACAACGCCGAGCGACTTCGCCAGCTTAGTGAAGAGGTCAGCCGTATCGCCTCCACCCTCGCCCGGCTGTCGACCGGACCCGGTGCGCCGCCCCCGGCGCCCGAATCGTTGCCGGAAGGCGACGTGCCACTGCTTTCCGCGGTCACGGTCCGATCGGTCATCCGCGCTCGCCGGCTGCGCGCGCGATACTTCCGCGAAGAGCTATTCGCCGATCCGGCGTGGGACATGTTGCTCGATCTGTTGCAGGCGGAGATCGCGCAGCTGCGTGTGCCGGTTTCGAGCCTGTGCATCGCGGCCGCGGTGCCTGCGACAACCGCGCTGAGATGGCTCAAGACCATGGTCAGCCAAGGCATTTTCCTGCGACGTGCGGATCCGCACGACGGCCGCCGGGTGTTCGTTGAGCTGGCACCTGAAGCGAGTCAGGCGCTACGGCGATATTTTGCCGAGGTCGGACAAGTCGCGGCGATCTAACCCGCTTGCGGCGCTAGCATCGCCGTGGCACGGCGGCCTCGGGCGCTTAGCTCAGCTGGTAGAGCATCTCGTTTACACCGAGAGGGTCGGCGGTTCGAGCCCGTCAGCGCCCACCATCACCTCCACCGCCGCCTACTTCGAGCGGTTGAGCTTCACCGCAGTGCGGACGAGCGCCTGGAAAGCGGTTTCGTCGATCACGTCGCCCTCGCGAAAGTCGATCGCGCGCCGCATGTTCCCTTCCAGGCTGGAGTTGAACAGGCCCGACGGGTCTGCGAGCGCTGCACCGCGCGCAAACGTCAGCTTGACCGCCGCCTTATAGGTCTCGCCGGTGCAGACGATGCCGTGATCCGACCACACCGGCACGCCCGACGGATTGGACGGCTTGCGCCATTTCACCTCTTCGACGACGTCCGGATCGGCCCGCTTGATCAGCGCGCGCAAGCGGCTGAGCATCGCGCCGCGCCAATCGTCCAGCGCCGCGATTTTCGCATCGACGAGCTTCCCGCCAGGCTGCCCGTCGTCGGCCTTGTCCATTTGTGTGCCTCCGCGTTGAGCCGAGCGCTTTGCGAAATCGCGATCATCGACGCAATAGCCCGGCGACTAGAGGTTCCGCACCAGTTTTGATGCGACCGCGAGCCATGCAGGGTTGGCAACGACCTGCTGACGGCCGCCCGCCTCAAGCGGCAGGATCTGCAGCTTTTCTTCGTCCCGGTTGATCAAGCGGCCGAACAGGAAGCGGCCCGCCGGCCGGGGGACGAGGACGTCGCGGTTGAGCGCACGGCCGTAATCGCCTGGGTCGAGCCGGCTGCACCAGATCTCGTCACCCGCGCGATAGTCGCCGACGCTGCCCGCGACGAGCAACGCAATTTGGCCCTCGGCGACGCGCGGGGGGACGACGATCGCGGTCTTGCGCGGTGCCGTTGCGCCGCGCGGGCTGAGCATGGCCGCGACCTGGAGCTCGCTCGTGTCGCCGCCCTCGACCAGGTCCTGGGCTTCGACGCCGAGCGCGTCGGCGATGCGGTTGAGCCAGCCGACGGATACGGTCCGGGTGCCGGTCTCGAGCCGACCGATGGTCTGCGCCGTGGTCGGCGGGGCGCAGCGGCGGGCGACGTCGTCCAGAGTCAGGCCGCGCGCGCGGCGCACTTCGCGAATCCGTGTGATCATGAGCAAGTATCCCTGAAGAAACGAACCAAGTAGGTTTTTCCTCTGTCCTACACTTTTGCCGTTGTGGCAAGCAGGCCGCGAATCGGCAAGAGGATGGATTATGGAACGGACGACGCCGGCACGCTTGCTTGCAGAGCAGCCCATCGAGCAGGCTGGAGCGGGCGGCGGTCGCGCCGGGCAGTACCGTACGGTTCGCTCGGTCAGTATCAATGTCACGGAGTCGCCGCTTGGCTGGCTGTTCGCGCGGGGGTTCGTCAGCAAGCGCCAATATGATGCGGGCGAGCGGCTGCGTGCCGACTGGGAGCGAGCGCAGCTCGCGCCGCGCGTGACGATGAAGTGGGATGCGGCGCCGGTCGCCCGCGGCCGCGGCGGGTCGGCGGCGGGCCCCGACCTCAATGGGACGCAACTCGACGCCAAGCGCCGGTTCGATCATGCGATCGCCAGCGCCGGGCCCGGTCTGGCGGACATCCTGTGGCGCATCGTCTGCGCCGGCGAGGGGATGCGCGATGCGGAGACGGCGCTTGGCTGGCCGGCGCGCGCCGGGAAACTGGTGCTGACGTTCGCCCTCGACCGAGTGGCGGACTATTACCGCGTTCGCTGAGTCTTGGGCGCAGAGTCTTGCTGGCCCTGACGATGATCAGCCGGCGCCTTTGGCTTCTTCGCGCCTGTCGGCGGATTACCGCGACCGAGCTCGCGGTCCCGCAATGTCGGGTCATGGAGGTTGTTCCGGGCCTTGTCGTTGCCGCTGTTGCTGCGCATCATCTGCACTCCTAATGGAACCACGAGGTAAACGGGCGAGCGGGCGCCGGTGTCCGCCGCTCGGCGCATGAAACGGGAGAGCAGCCGATGATCATCTACGGGTCGTCCTTGTCGCCATATGTGCGCAAGGTGCTCGCCTTTGCCGGCGAGAAGGGATTGGATGTCGAGCTGCAGGGCACCGGATTTCCGAACCATTCCGCCGAGTTCGTCGAGGCCAGTCCGTTCCGGAAAATGCCCGCGATGCGCGACGGCGACTATGCGCTGCCGGATTCGAGCGCGATCGTCCACTACATCGAAGCGAAGCATCCCGATCCGGCGCTGATTCCGGCGGGTGCGAAGCTTCGCGGCAAGACCATCTGGTACGAGGAGTTCGCCGACACGGTGCTGGTGAGCTGCGGCGCCAAGATCTTCTTCAACCTGATCGTCGCGCCGCGCTTCATGGGCCGTCCCGGCGACCTGGAGGCGGCGAAACAGGCCGAGCTCAACGACCTGCCGCCGATCCTGGATTATCTTGAAACCGTGGTGCCAGGCGACGGCGGCTATCTCGTCGGCGACGGCCTCACGCTCGCCGACCTCGCGGTGGCTGGGCCGTTCGCGAACTTCCGGCATACCGAGACAAAGGTCTGTCCCGAGCGCTATCCGCGAACGGTTGCTTATGTCGACCGGATCCTCGCCCGCCCGAGCTTCTCCCAGTGGGTCGAACGCGAGACCGCGATGCTGGCGAAAGCGGCAGCATAAACTAGCGCCGCGCTCCAAGCGGAACGCGGCGCCTTTCTTTTGAGAATCTAGCTAGACGACCCGCCGCCGGTCGAGCCTGCGCCGGATTCATCCTCCTCGTCATCGTCGAGCGCGCCGCGGCCCTGGTTCGCGAAGTCGGTACCGCCGGTCGCCTCTGACGATGACGCGCCGCTGGTCCCGCCCGACGACCCTTGGTCCTCCTGCAAATAATCGTCGGAGCCGGTGCCTTGCGAGCCGATGAAGCCCTCGGCCGACGAGCCGCCGCCGCTCGGCTGCGCTTGGCCGCTCGAGCTCTGGCCGCCGAAGTCCGCGCCCTGGCTGAGCGTCGTGCCGCTACCGGTTTCGCTGTCGTTGCCGCCGATCGGCTGGCCGCTCGAACCCTGGCCGCTCGAACCTTGGCCGCTCGAACCTTGGCCGCCGCTCTGGCCGAAGCTGCCCTCGCTGCCTGATGCCGGGTCCGAACCGGGGCTGCCGGACCGCTGGCCCAGCTGCCCGAATTCGCTCTGCTGGCTCTGTTGGCCGGCGGCTTGCTGACCGCTGCTGCTTTCACTTTCCCCGAATTGATCCTTGTCCCGTTCGTCAGCCATCGTGAATCACTCCTCACAAGGCCCCGGTTGCTCTGGCGTGCTAAACTTGGAGGGCGTCCGACCCGTTCCGACGGATGATCGAACTTTGCGACGAACGGCTCGGCGCAATGAAAAAAGGCCGCCAGCCCGCGGGGCTGACGGCCTCGTTTGCCGATCGAGCGGCTGGACGTTCAGGCTTCCTCGTCGCTGATCCCGACTTCGGCTTCAGCCGGGGTGCCTGGATTTTCGGATGCGGCCGGAATTCCGGGCTCAAGTCCGGGCTCGAACTCTTCGGTGAACACGGTCGTATCGCGCTCGAACATCTGCGACGTCACGTCGACGCCCTGCGCCTGGAGATCGGCCTCCTCGGGCGAACGCGCGACGTTGACCTTGACCGTGACCGCCACCTCCGGATGGAGCGCGATCTTCACGTCGTGAACGCCGATCGACTTGATCGGGCGGTCGAGCACCACCTGGCTCCTGGTGACCGTCGCTCCGACGCTCTCGAGCGCCTCGACAATGTCGCGAGCGCTGACCGAGCCATAGAGCTGGCCCGCGTTCGACGCTTGGCGGATCAGCTGGACCGTCTTGCCGTCGACGCCTTTGGACGCCTTCTCGGCATCCGAACGGCGATCGGCATTGTCTTCCTCGATCTGCGCGCGGTTCGCCTCGAACAGCTTGCGGTTATTGTCGTTGGCGCGGAGCGCCTTCTTGCGCGGCAGCAGATAGTTGCGGGCAAAGCCGTCCTTGACCTTGACCACATCGCCGATGGCGCCGAGCTTCTCGACGCGCTCAAGCAGAATGACTTCCATGTCGGCGGCTCCTTACTTCACGAGGTAGGGAAGGAGACCGAGATGGCGCGAGCGCTTGATCGCGCGGGCCAGCTCCCGCTGCTTCTTGGATGAGACGGCGGTGATGCGCGACGGCACGATCTTGCCGCGCTCGGAGACGAATCCCTGAAGCAACCGCACGTCCTTGTAATCGATGCGCGGCGCGTCCTTGCCCGAGAAGGGGCACGACTTGCGGCGGCGGAAGAATGCGCGGGCCATTATTCGACCTCCTCTTCGCGGGCGGCGCGGAACTCGGTGCGCTCGCCGCGATCGCCCCGATCCCCGCGGGGACCACGTTCGCGGTCCTTGTCGCCGCGGCGCATCATCGCCGACGGGCCCTTCTCATGCTCGTCGACCTTGATGGTGAGAAAGCGGATGACGTCCTCGTTGATGTTCGACTGGCGCTCGAGCTCGGCAATCGCAGGCGCGGGCGCATCGACG
The DNA here is from genome assembly GCF_045810705.1 of Sphingomonas sp. GTDB lineage: Bacteria > Pseudomonadota > Alphaproteobacteria > Sphingomonadales > Sphingomonadaceae > Sphingomicrobium. The sequence continues at coordinate 120,328 of NZ_JBJMVI010000010.1, forward strand.
TCGAGCGCGACGTAATGCGCCTTGCGGTTCTTGGCGATCCGGTAGGCGAGCGAGCGCAGGCCCCAGGTCTCGGTCTTGACGACCGTCCCGCCATTGTCGGTGATGATCTTGGTGGCGTTTTCCGCGAGCGCATCGACCTGGGCCTGGGCGAGGTCCTGACGCGCGAGGAAAACATGCTCGTAGAGCGGCATGTTTCATTTCTCTCATTTGGCCGATCGCTGACGCCACCCGATGCGGCGCCCCTCCGGCTGTCTTCCAAAAAGCAACCGGCGCAGCGGCAAGGCCCTGCGCCAGCGCGGCGCCTATGGCCGAAGGGTGTCCAAAAGGCAAGCGAACCCATGAACTTCAACGGTTCGCCGGAGCACATACGGGTGAACTTGCAACGGCTGTGGGAGCCGCGGGCCTGTTCAGCCGTTCTGCGCTCGAAAGGAGCGACACAATGACTGCATTATCGATCAGAGCCGCAGCGGTTTCGCTCGCGGTCATCGCCGTCGCGGGATGCACCACGACCGGCGTCGGCACCGGACAATCCGCGAATGGAAGGCTCGGCGCAACCTTCACCTGGACGGAAACCGGCGGAACGCGCGGCACGATGGTCGCGCAACTCAGCAACGGGCAGGTGTTCCAGGGCCCGATGTTCCAAATTACCCAGGAAAGCCGGGTGATGGATTACGGACCGCTATGGAACGGCTGGGGCCCCGGCTGGGGCTGGGGCGGAGGCTGGGGCGGCCGCCGCTGGGGCGGTGGCTGGGGCGGCTGGGGACCTTGGGGTCCCAATGACGAGACCATCACCCACTATTCCGGCCAGGTTCTTGCCAATCTCCAGGGTCCTGGCGGCTTCATGCGCTGCCACTTCACGCTGATGAGTCCAAGCTCCGGGATGGCTGGAGGTGGGGTTGGCCAGTGCCAGCTGCCCGTGGGAACGGTCATCCACGCCCAGTTCCCGCCGCGGCACTACTGACGCGCCACGGGATTAGGCTTGGTCGCCGTCAGGGACGGATCAGCACTTTGAGCGCCTCGCGCTCGTTCATGGCGCGATAGCCGTCCGGCACCCCGTCCAGGCCTACCGTGCGGTCGAACACGCGGCCTGGGTCGATGCGTCCATCCATCACCTCGGGAAGGAGCTCGTCGATATAGGCCCGCGTCGGCGCTGGTCCGCCGGCGACGATGACGTTCCTGTAGAACATCACCTGCGCGCCCTTGATCGCTTCGTAATGCGGGACGCCGACGCGCCCCACCGCTCCGCCGGCACGGACGATGCCCATGGACGTGTCGATCGCCTGCTCGGTCCCGACGCATTCGAGCACCGATTGGACGCCGAACCCCTGCGTTAGTTCGCGCACCCGCTGGATCCCTTCCTCGCCGCGCTCGCTGACGACGTCGGTCGCGCCGAACTCCTTGGCCAGCGCGAGACGGACCTCATGTCGGCCCATGATGATGATCTGTTCCGCGCCAAGCCGCTTTGCAGCAATCACTCCGCACAGGCCGACGGCACCGTCGCCGACAACGGCTACGCTGCCCCCGCGGCGAACGCGCGCCGCTACCGCTGCATGGTGGCCGGTCCCCATGACGTCCGACAGCGTGAGGAGCGAGGGCATGAGAGCGTCATCTTCACTGACGTTCAGTGGGTAGAGCGTGCCATCGGCGTAGGGAATGCGCATGGCCTCGGCCTGCGCCCCATCGAGCTTGCCGTTGCCGAAGAAGTCGACGTGCACGCACGCGGTCTGCAGACCTTCGTCGCAAAACATGCAGGTGCCGTCCGAATTGGCGAAGGGCATGATCACGACCTCGCCGCGCTTGATGCGCTGTACGTCGCTGCCGACGTCCTCGACGACGCCAATCGCCTCGTGACCCATGCGCTGGCCCTCGACATTGGGACCGCCATTGTACGGCCACAGGTCGCTGCCGCAGATGCAGGCGCGCGTGACCCGGATCAATGCGTCGGTGGGTTGCTGGATGGCGGCGTCCGGCACGTTGTCGATCCGCACGTCGTGCGCCTTGGGCATGATGGTTGCGCGCATTCTAATGATCCTTTCTTTGGAGGGGTGGCTTGAGCGCTGTGAGCGCGCCCGAAGCGATGATGATGACCATGCCGACGATGCTCAGGACGGCAGGTACGTGGCCGAACACAAGCCAGCCCAGCAACCCCGCCCAGACCACCTGAACATAACCGATCGGCGCGAGCGTCGATGCTGGAGCGAAGCGATGCGCGGCGGTGAAGAGGTAGTGGCCGACGCCTGAGTAGACCCCGAGGCTGAGGAACAGGAGGAGGTCGATGGGATGAGGCACGCGGCCATCCCAGAACCATGGCGCGGCAAGGCCGAAGGCGATTGCACCGACCAGCGCAGTGTAGAATAACAGCGCCATCGTCCGCTCTGTGCTCGCTAGGACACGCGACAACAGCTGATAGACGGCAGTCACCAGGGCTGCGCCACCAGCGCATGCTATGCCAAGCGGCTCAAGGCCGCTGCCCGGATGGGCGACCAACACCACTCCGCCGAAGCCCGCAACGGCAGCCAACCAGCCCAACGCGCCGATGCGCTCTCCTAGGGCGGGCCGCGCAAGGAGGAGAACGATGCTTGGCGCGAGGAACACGATCGACGTGCTTTCCGCGACCGGCATGCGCTGAAACGCGAAACCCATGAAAATTGATGCCAGGGCCAGGCAAGCGCCGCGGACTATGACGAGACCGGTCCGCTTCGTTTGAAGAAGCCGTGCGCGTTGCGTCGGCGCGAGTATCGCCACCATCAGAAGCAGGTTCACGACATATCGTACGCCCACGATCAGCGGCACATCATACGTCGCGGCGAGGTACTTGGTGGTCGTGTCCATACAGGCGAGCACCAGCACGCCGCCACCAAAGAGCAAAATTCCGCGAACAGGGTGCAAGACAACGACCGGCGGCGGACACGGCGCAACGTCGCCGTCCACGACTGGCTCAAGCACCATCTGCAGGGTCGCCTTGTTCATCACCCAGCACTGCGTGTCGGACGCGGTCCGTATCCGGGCTCCTTTGAGAGCATGCTCCACTTATCCAGGATGTCCGGATTGAACACTTTGGCCGCCCAGTCCTGCGCGTTGATTTCCTCGAAGCCGACGGATACCGACTCGTCGCCGTAGTCGAGGATGCTCGTCACTTCGCGAACGATGGCGTCGGATAGGCGCCGCTTCTGGTCCTCGGACTTGCCGGGCCAAAGTTTCACGATCACGTGCGGCATGCGCTCACTCCGTCGTTTGAGCGGCGAGATACTGCTCGTCCGTGACGTGCTCCATCCAGGTGACGGGCGAGCCATTGAGCGCTTCCTGGATTGCGATGTGGGTCATGGGAGTGGTGTCGGTGGCGCCGTGCCAATGCTTGTGGCTTGGCGGGCACCAGATGACGTCCCCGGAGCGGATCTCGACACGCTCCTCGCCTTCGCACTGCGTCCAGCCGATGCCTGCCGTGACAATCAAGGTCTGTCCGAGCGGGTGGGTGTGCCACGCCGTTCGTGCGCCCGGCCGAAAGGTCACGCTTGCGCACGAGACGCGCGAAGGCTCGGGCGGGTTGTTCAACGGCTCAATACTAACCTCACCAGTGAACCATTCAGCGGGCCCCTTCTGCGAGGGCCGCGATCCAGCGCGTTTGAGTTGCATCGTCAGTTCTCCTTGGTTGGTCTCGATGTAGGCTTGCTCGGCAGTTGCTATTAGATCAGACAATCCGCATGAACTTGTGAGCTCGACTCAATAATGGCGCGTCGAAACATCAACGACTTTGGCCTTTCTCGCCGTGGCGCGCGAGCGCAGTTTCACGCGCGCAGCCGCGCAGATTGGCGTCTCACCGTCGGCGCTTAGTCACACAATTCGAGGTCTTGAGGAGCGGCTCGGAATTCGTCTTCTTACCCGCACGACGCGCAGCGTCGCTCCGACCGAAGCAGGAGAACGATTAGTCGCTGCTGTAGGTCCACACTTCGACGAGATTGAAGCTGGGCTGGCCGCCTTGGGCGATTTGCGGGACAAGCCGGCCGGAAAGGTCCGCATCAACGCTACGAGCCACGCGATCGAGACGGTGATCTGGCCTAAGCTGAGGCCAATCCTCTCGGCTTATCCGGACATTGAGGTCGAGCTGATTGCCGACATCGGGATGGTCGACATTGTTACCCAAGGTTTCGACGCGGGGGTGCGAGCGGGCGAACAGGTCGCAAAAGACATGATCGCCGTCCTCATCGGGCCTGAGATGCGCATGGCTGTGGTAGGCTCGCCAAAGTATTTCGAAACACGCAAGAAGCCGCGCAACCCGCATGATCTTGCTGATCATCAGTGCATCAATCTTCGGCTGCCGACGCTAGGTGGCCTCTATCCCTGGGAGTTCGAGAAACGAGGCAGGCAACTGAAAGTCCGCGTTGATGGCCGCTTGGTATTCAACGATCCGGACTTGATGATCGAGCCAGCTCTCGATGGCTTTGGGCTTGCCTACGTGCTGGAGGATCGCGTTACCGCTCAGTTGGCGTCAGGAAGGCTGCTGCGCGTGCTCGATGACTGGTGTGAGCCTTACGCCGGCTATCATCTGTATTATCCCAGCCGCCGGCAGCAGTCGCCCGCATTTGCCTTGGTCGTAGAAGCACTGCGTCATCACGCCTGAGCTAACGTCCGCTTTCCGCCCAAAGCAGACATTCTCACAAAACAATTTTCCTACAGCACCCCATTCATGCCTTAAGCTCGGCGATGCCGACGCAGCCGAGTCCCGCTCTTCCGCCACCCGCAACCCTGGCCCCACCGACGAACGTCTCACCGGCTTCGCGCGCCGCATCGTCAAAAGCGCCGCCTTCTCCTCGCGAAAAGTCCTACGCCCGCCGCGTTGCAGCCCTCTCGCACCGGTCATCGGACGAGGCGTTTGTGACCTTCGGCGCCGTTCCTCGTCGCGCGCGCACGCATGGTCTTGGGACTTTTCGCGCCTTCAACCGTCCTCACGACCGTGAACATTGGGAACATTCGCGGCACAGCGCGTCCGATCTCTCGCTCGACTTCGGTTTGGCTGAGCGAGTAGACTGAAGCATGGCCACCCACCTTCGCCAGGTCGAACCGACGCCCGACCCACTCGATGACATGAGCCTGCCCGGCTGGCTCTATTACGACACGGAGTTTTTCGAGGCGGAAAAAAAGGCGTTCCTCCGCGCCGCGCCGCAGGTCGTGTGCCATGAGAGCGAGATCCGCGAGGCGGGCGAATGGCGCAGCCTCGAATATCTCGGCGAGAGCGTGTTCGTCATTCGTGGCGACGACGGGGCGGTGCGCGCCTTCGCCAATGTCTGCCGGCATCGCGGGTCGCGACTCGTCGATGGCGCCGGCGGCTGCGCCAAGGTGCTGACCTGCCCCTATCATGCATGGAGCTATGCGCGCGACGGGCGGCTGGTCGGGGTTCCGCACCGAGAGGAATATCCGGGACTGAAGACCGAGGAACTCGGCCTCAAGCCGGTTGCCCTCGAGGAGTGGCGCGGCTTCCTGTTCGTGACGCTCGAGCCCGGCGCGCCGTCGGTTGCGGACATGATGGCACCTTATGGCGACGAGGTCGCGCCGTACCGGTTCGAGGACCTCCGCGTGATCGGCCGGGTGACGGTTCGTCCCCGCCCGCTCAACTGGAAGACGATCGCGGACAATTATTCCGACCACCTCCACATCCCGGTCGGTCACCCCGGGCTGACGCGGCTGTTCGGCCGCAACTATCGGATCGAGGCGAAGGACCATGTCGATCGGATGGAAGGCGACCTCGCCGAGAAACCGTCCGCCAATCCGTCGGAGCGCGCCTACCAGCGCCTCCTCCCGCGCGTCGATCACCTGCCCGAAAGCCATCAGCGCAAGTGGCTCTATTACAAGCTGTTCCCCAACGTCGCGTTCGACATCTACCCCGATCAGGTCGACTTCATGCAGTTCCTGCCGGTGAGCGCGACGGAGACGGTGATCCGCGAGATCAGTTACGCGATTCCCGACGGCCGCCGCGAGATGAAGGCGGCGCGACACCTTAACTGGCGCATCAATCGACGTGTCAACGCCGAGGACACCGAGCTGATCAGCCGGGTCCAGCTCGGCATGCAGAGCGCAAGCTACGAGGCGGGGCCGCTGGGGACGAGCGAAGTGTGCTTGCGCAGCTTCGCGCGGAAGCTGAGGAAGCTCATTCCCGAGGCGCGGCTCAGCTCCGCGCCGCCGCCCGGCTGGTCTCGCCTCGCGAACGCGAACTAAGCGCGCGAAATAGCGTTCGTATCGCAATGCCGACGGCGAGAAGAACGAGGCACCACAGGTCTGCCTCCATGCCCGCGCCGTACACCGCGAAGATAATGAAGAGCAGCGCGACAACGAACACGGAGCGCCTCGCCCACGTGGCATTCTCCTTCCAGGCGGCCAACGCGCCGAGCGCGTAAACGACCAACACCCCGGCGGTCGATAGCAAGATGACGAACGTGAAGAGGCTGGCCGTCGACTTGCTTGAATTTGCAAGGATCAGGAGGATCGTCATCGCTCCACTGATGACGTGCGCGACATAGGGGATGTTGTCGTGACCGGTTCGCGCGATGATGGGAGGGAGGTCGCCGCGCAGGCCCATTGCGTAGCCAAGCTCGGCGGTTCCGAACATCAGCGAGTTGAGCGCGCCGAACGCGCTGATTGCAATCGCCAGTGCTGCGAGCGATGCGGCCGAGTGGCCCCACCTGAGTGCGATCACATCGGCATAGGGTGCGGGCGAGGTGGCAATGCGATCGGCAGGGAGCAGAAGCATGACGCCGCTGCTGGAGACTAGATAAATCAGGCCGACTAGGGCCGCACCTCCGAGGATGGCCCTCGGTATGGTTCGCGCAGGATCGCGGACCTTGTCCACAGGAGCGGTCGCATTCTCGAACCCGGTGAGAGCGAACAGGGTGAGCGCGGTCGCAGTCGCGATGTTGGGCAGCGTCAGAGAGCTGCTCGCCAGCCGCTCGAAGGGCATGCCGGAGAATTGACGCATTCCAAGGATGGCGACCACCGCCAGGAGCGGAAGGATCTTAATTGCGACCGTAAGCAGCGATAATCCGCCGGAGGTCCTCACGCCGCGCAAATTTACGAGCGTCAGAACCACGACCGAGCCGACGCCGACGGCAACGATGCCCGAAGCGCCGCCCAGTGCTGGAAACAAGCTGGAGGCTGCCGATGCCGTCGCGATCGCAAGCGCGGCCTGGGCCGCGATGTTGGACCAGAAAAGAGCCCAGGCGACGAGAAACGCGGTGGTCGGACCGAAAGTGCGTTCAATATAGGCGCGAATTCCCCCATCTCCGATGCGGCTGAGGCTGGCCAGCGCGAAGGCGATGGCGAGTGCTCCAAAGATGCTGACCACCCATCCGAGCACCGCGTTGGCACCCAGCGGACCGAGGCTGACCGGAAGCATGAAAATGCCCGAGCCGATCATCGAACCGACCACCAGCCCGCCCGTCATCCATATTCCGAGCTGTCGCGTGTCGGTTCTGTCGTTCACCGGCGCGAGTGTTGCAGGTCAGGCCGACCGGCGCAACGCGAGCCGTTTCAGGCGCGGATCGATCGCGCTGCCGCGAGATGGCGCTGCATGACCGGCACCGTTGCCGCAGCGTAGCCGGAGGTCGCACGTTCGCCGCTCCGGGCTTGTTGCTTGAACTCGGCGATATCCTTCTGGTGATCGTCGATCATGTAGCGACGCACCTCGCGGTCGAACGCCCGGCCGTTGAGATGGCGCAGCCGAGACTGCTCCGCGCGCGCTTCGGGAGTGAGCGTCGCCGGGATGCGCAAGTGAAGCCGAGCGGCGATCTGCTGGGCCTGCGCAAGGCCCTTGCTGTGGTCGCTGACCAGCATGCCGCCGAACTGGCGGACCTGCGCGCTGGAGCCCTGGCTCTGAATCATCCGTCCGAGCGTCACTTCGGAGAAGTTGCCGTCGATGGCTGTGTGCAAGAACGCGGGCGGCGATGCGGCGAAGGCGGCGCCGGCACAGGCAAATGTTGCGCAGAAAGCGAGTTTGCGGATCATTGGGTTACTCCGATCAAAGCGTATGCATCCAACCCGCGTCCGGTCCGCGCGGTTCCCACGGCTGCTTGACCGCCGCGCCGGCAGTCGCCAAGCCGCGCTCCTTCCAATCGCAGGGGTCGTGATGCGGGCGTTCATCTTTCCCGGCCAGGGCAGCCAGGCAGTCGGCATGGGCGCCGCGCTGGCCGGCGCGAGCGTGCCGGCAAAGGACGTATTCGCCGAAGTGGACGAGGCGCTCGGACAGAATCTGTTCCGGCTGATGCGCGACGGGCCGGACGAGGAGCTCAAGCTCACCGAGAATGCTCAGCCTGCGATCATGGCAAACTCGATCGCTGTGTTCCGTACGCTGGGAGTCCGCCTTGCGGACGTCGCGAGCTTCGTCGCCGGCCACAGCCTCGGCGAATATTCTGCCCTGTGCGCTGCCGGGTCGTTCGACCTCGCGTCCACCGCCAAACTGCTGAAGCTGCGCGGTCAGGCGATGCAGCAGGCGGTCCCCGTGGGACAGGGGGCGATGGCGGCGCTGCTGGGCGCAGACCTCGCGCTCGCTCAGAAGATCGCGGAAGCAGCCGCGCAGGGCGAGGTTTGCACGGTCGCCAATGACAACGACCCGTCGCAGGTCGTGATTTCGGGCCACAAGGGCGCGATCGACCGGGCCATCGCGATCGCCAAGGACATGGGCGCCAAGCGCGCGGTGCCGCTGCCGGTGTCCGCACCGTTCCACTGTCCGCTGATGCAGCCCGCCGCCGAAGCGATGCGTGACGCGCTGGGCTATGTCGTCCTCGGTCCGCCGGCCGTGCCTGTCTTCGCCAACGTCACCGCTCAGCCGGAAAGCGATCCCGACACGATCCGCAATCAGTTGGTCGAGCAGGTGACCGGCATGGTCCGCTGGCGCGAAAGCGTGGCCAACATGTTCGACGCCGGGGTCGAAGAGTTCGTGGAGCTTGGCGGCAAGGTGCTGGGATCGATGGTCAAGCGCATCGTTCCCGACGCACAGGTGACGAGCGTTGTAACGATCGAGGACATCGAAGCGCTGGCGAAGGAGATTGCATAGATGTTCGATCTTACCGGCATGACCGGGCTCGTGACCGGCGCATCCGGCGGGCTCGGCAGCGCCATTGCGAAAGCGTTCGCAGGGCAGGGGGCGCGGCTCGCCGTGTCGGGCAGCAATGTCGAGAAACTCGAGCGCTTCCGCGAGGAGCTCGGGGGCGATCATGTCGCGATCGGATGCAACCTTTCCGACGGCGCGGCGGTCGACCAGCTTGTGCCCCAAGCCGTCGAGGCGCTCGGCGGCAAGCTCGATATCCTCGTCAACAATGCCGGCGTCACCCGCGACAATCTACTCATGCGGATGAAGGACGCGGAGTTCGAGGACGTCATCCGCATCAACCTCGAGGCCGCGTTCCGGCTGATGCGGGCGGCGGCGAGGCCGATGATGAAGGCGCGCTTCGGGCGAATCATTTCGATCACGTCGGTGGTGGGTGTGACCGGCAATCCCGGCCAGGCGAACTATGTCGCCTCGAAGGCCGGGCTGATCGGCATGACCAAGGCGGTTGCGCAAGAGCTCGCGCGCCGCGGGATCACGGTCAATGCGGTGGCCCCCGGGTTCATGGCGTCGGCGATGACAGATGCGCTGAATGAGCAGCAGCGCGAAGGCATTTTGGCGCGGATTCCGATAGGGACGATGGGCAGCAGCGAGGACATCGGCGCCGCCTGCGTCTATCTCGCTTCCAGAGAGGCCGGATACGTCACCGGACAAACGCTGCACGTCAACGGCGGGATGGCGATGCCCTGAGCCGCTAATGCATCGTTACTGCGCTCCTTGTCGCTCAATTCATCGCACCTATATCCCGAGAGATATCAACATTTCGGCCGCCTTTTCAGGGGCCGAGAGGGGCTGAAGAAGAGGGAATAAGAACTATGGCCAAGGTCATTGGAATCGACTTGGGCACGACCAACAGCTGCGTCGCTGTCATGGAAGGCGGCAAGCCGAAGGTCATCGAGAATAGCGAAGGCGCGCGCACCACGCCTTCCGTCGTCGCTTTCACCAAGGACGGCGAGCGCCTGATCGGCCAGCCGGCGAAGCGCCAAGCGGTCACCAACCCCGACAATACGATTTTTGCGGTCAAGCGGCTGATCGGCCGCCGGTTCGACGATCCGATCACCAAGAAGGACACCGAGCTGGTGCCCTACAAGATCGTCAAGGGCGCCAACGGCGACGCCTGGGTCCATGCCGGCGGCAAGGATTATTCGCCGTCCCAGATTTCCGCCTTCATCCTCCAGAAGATGAAGGAAACCGCCGAGGCTTATCTGGGCGAGACCGTCACCCAGGCGGTGATCACCGTTCCCGCATACTTCAACGACGCGCAGCGCCAGGCGACCAAGGACGCCGGGCAGATCGCCGGCCTTGAAGTGCTGCGCATCATTAACGAGCCGACCGCGGCCGCGCTGTCCTATGGCCTCGAGAAGGAAGACGGCAAGACCATCGCCGTCTACGACCTCGGCGGCGGTACGTTCGACATTTCCGTCCTCGAGATCGGCGACGGCGTGTTCGAGGTGAAGTCGACCAACGGCGACACCTTCCTCGGCGGAGAGG
>NZ_JBJMVI010000011.1:0-204673 GCF_045810705.1 Sphingomonas sp.
CTTCCGCCACCAGCAATTGGTCGCCGGCGTTGCCCCAGGCGGCCATGCAATTCTTGCCGGCCGTGATCGTCTTCAACGGAGTTGCCGGCTGCTGGGCGGCCGAACAGCCGTTGCCGTCATTTCCAGTCGCCGAGTTGACGAAATAACGATGCGCGCCGCTATGAAGCGGCAGATTGGCGAAGCCGTTGGCGTCGACGCCGTTGCCGATGGATGCGTCGTAACCCCCTTGGTCGATTACCGCGGGGGTTGGCACCGATACCGGCGGGCTTGGAGCCGTGACGGATGGCGTTGCAACCGGCGCGCTCGCGTTTTCGTCAGCCGACGGGCCCCTGGATACGCCGCAGGCGCCCAGGGAACAAAGACACGCGAGCAGTCCAATTTGGCTGCTCAGCCCGAAACGCTCAACCATTAGGTAACATCCCCGCGAACCGCGTACTTACTTGCCCCACTCGTAGTTAAAGCATTGCTACCTATGAAGGCCGCTCCCGCGAGATCCCCGGGCACTTAGGCGGAATTCCCCAAACCCCGTATGCTCTATCCGTCTGGGATAGTTAAGGTGTTCTCAAGCGTCCACGGACTGACATAATATTCCGGTTAAACCGGCGATATTTCCGCCGAACCGTTAGGAAGCGGCCAACAAGCGGAAGCAGCTAGGCCAATTCTGACTCCAGCCCTTTGACGGCTGATTGCTTCGATCCCGCTTGCTGTTGTCGGGTAACCCGACGCAGGGGCGCTCGACTACCAGCAACCGCGCCGGCCATGATATAGGTCAGCGGCAGAATGTCCGAATTTGGAATGAGGTCGGCAACGTTCACTGCCAACAGCAGGCAGAGTCCGCCGAGCACAACGGTTGCCTCCGTGACCGGGCCTCGAATGGCCGATCGGCCGTTGAGGACCGACGCGGCGAACAGGCCGAACAGCGACAGGTAACCTGCCCATCCGAACATGCCGAACTGGATGATCCAGAATCCGTCGGTGACGGAGACGTCTTCGCCGGAGCCCGCGTCATAGACCCGGTTGCGGCCCCAGGTCCCCCAGCCGAACATCCGTTTCTCATTGCCCTTCGCCAGCAGGACATCCTCGTTAGACACCCTCGTCTGGAACGACGACGCTCGATCTTCGCTGACGTGACTGGCCAGTTCGACCATCTTGTGGACCGGGATGATGTCGTAGCCGCGCAGGATCGGGTAAGACGCGACCACCAGCAGGACCACGGCCGAAATCCGCCACCACGTCCGCGGCCTCGTCAATAACACGACCGGCCCCACAATCACCGCATAAACCATTGATGCCAAGCTCTTGCAGAGCAGAAGGAGGACAGCGAGATAGGCAGCGACAGCCCCCGCTGGGAAGCTGAATAGTCGCCATTTCGCTCTCGTTGCCACAATCGCGGCGACTAGGGCCATGCATGTGAACAAAGCCACTTCCAGCCCGTGACCAAGGAATACTACGGGACGGAAGCCGCCGTTGCGATATTGCTGAACGAAACTATGTGGGAAAAAGCCGTAAACCCAGCTGTGAAGAATCGGACTAAAGCGAACTTCGAACAGCATCGGCAAGCTGTAGAACAGGGCTGCAATCGGCACCGATTTCAGCAATAGCGCACGGCCCTTGGCCGACGAAAGAAAGCGCATCCCGACGAAAAAGGGTGCGAGCGTGAACAGATTGCGCAACGCAAGCTTGAGACCATCGAGCAGATAAAGACCCTGAATACTCGCTCTGCCGATCCGAAGCTCATAACTGTTGTTGAACGTCGTAAAAATCGGCGAGATAACAAAGGAAAAAGCTAAGAAATAGATAACCACTGACGAGTGGGGCCGTGGCGTCCGCGTGCCTTTCATCCAACACAATACTGCAGTGGTTATCGCGGAGATAAGAAACTTATCCAGCGGCGGAAGCAGTGCGACATCCACGCTCGTGGCTGATGGAAGCAGAAGATAGCCACCAAGGAGGGAACCGATCGCCGCTTTTTCCAGCGGTAGCCGCGCGAATAACCCAAGACATACGAACGGCCACGCAAAGAGCGCAAAATAGGCAAAAAAGTTCGGGATTGCTGTCTATCCTCTTGCTCGCCTACGACACGAGGTGCTGAAAAATACGGTCTAGATCCAGAACGTCCAGCCCGCCGACTTTTTGAACTCGCGACTAGGCGGCAACCGTCCTAATCAGGGACTCGCTAACTTGCGGCAAACTCAAGCGAAGTTTAGCGTGGAGCATCTTAACGGAGAGGGTTGAAATTGAACGTCGAGAATTCGGCTGCGGTGATGGAGGTCCCGACGCGCTCTCCATCACACCTGCTGAAGATTGCAAACATCCTGCTTGCCGTTGGCGTGGTCGCTTTGGTCGCGCCGACCATGTTCCAAGTCGCCCGCGACTCCTGGTCGTCGGAGCAAGGCGGGCACGGGCCGCTGGTATTGGTAACCGGCATCTGGGCTGTTTGGCGGGAACTCAAAGCCACTAAGCCTGATCTCGCGCCGGGCAATTTAGGCGTCGGCTTGCTGCTGATCGGGATTTGCCTCTGCGTATTCGTCTTGGCACGGATTACGGGAATCCTGGAAATAGAGGCCTTCGCGATGTACGGCGCCCTGGTAGCTGGCGCGTACATGCTGTGGGGCAAGCGCTTGATCGGCGCGATATGGTTTCCGCTCATATATTTGGCTTTCACATTGCCGCCCCCCGACACTTTGGTCGCCGCGGTCACTCAGCCAATTAAGATTGCGATCTCTACCTTTGCAGTTTCCTTGCTGCACTGGGCCGGATATCCGGTTGCCAGCTCGGGGGTCACCATTCAGATCGGACAATACGACCTGCTGGTAGCCGCCGCGTGCGCCGGACTGAATTCCATCCTCACTCTAACGGCACTCTGCCTATTCTACGTCTACCTGCGGCATCGATCAGACCCTGTTGCCTTCATAGTCATCGCTCTGGCAGCGATCCCCATCGCGGTCATCTCGAACTTCGTCCGGGTTCTGGTGCTAGTCCTGATCACGTATCATCTCGGAGACGCTGCGGCCCAAGGTTTCTTGCATGATTTTGCGGGTCTGCTGATGTTTGCCGTCGCTTTGTTTACGATCTTCGGGATCGACAAATTGGCGACGCCACTAATCGCACGCTTCGGCAAAAGAGCAACGGCATGAGGCCCGTCCTCGACGGCTTCACGACACCGAAGACGGATCGGCGGAAGTTCCTGCTCGGATTGCTGTTCTGCTCCGCAGCCGGCGCCGCCGCAATCAGACAGCCGCGGAGAAAGCTGGACTATCTCGGCCGCGCAAAACTCGACAAACTAATTCCGGAAACGATCGGCAAGTGGAAGTTCGTCGCTTCCAGCGGTTTGGTCGTTCCGCCTGACGACCAGCTTGCGCAGGCAATCTATGCTCAGCAATTGACGCGCGTTTATTCCGATGGGGAAAGCCCACCCATCATGCTTCTGCTGGCTCAAAACGGCAGTCAGACAGGCTTCCTTCAAATTCATCGGCCAGAGACATGTTACACTGCTGGCGGTTATCAGATCTCGCCCTTGGAACCCCACCCCTTACGATACGGGTCTAAGACACTTCCGGCCAACAGCATGGAAGCAATTGCGAACGGCTCTACTGAGCATATCGTTTACTGGACTCGCGTAGGGACCCTGCTGCCGCGAAGCTGGAAGGAGCAGAAAGCAGCCGTCGCCGTCCAGAATCTGGAAGGCATCATTCCCGATGCTATTCTTTGCCGAGTGTCAGCCGTGAGCAACGATGGCCCGGCAACCTACAAGGCGATCGACGAATTCATTCGAGAGATGATCGCCGCTGTCCCGCGGTCGATGCAGCGAGTGTTCACCGCCTAATAAGATTTGGGCAGCGGCTCGCCAGCTGGAATTGAAGTGGCTGTCGCGTTCGCCCTCGGTCCATCAGCAACATCCATCATAAGGAAGTCGCGAAGGCCTTTTTGACCTCTAAATGGGATCGACGCAAAACGCCGTGGCCTGTTCTCGGCCTCGCCCTGAGCATTTTACGATTGCGGCTTTGTCGGAAAGGGCTTCAGAAAATAGAGGATGAACCCGACCGTTGCTACTAGTAGCAGCACAGCGACCACGTGCCGCCCTTCGTTGCCGAAGTAGTTGGCTGCCGCACAACCGACACCGGCTCCGAGATAGTAGAGGAGAGACGCATCCTTTTCAGCATGTTCGCCGGTTGATCGCTGTAAAAAAAGGACCACCAGCCCGGCGAAGATGCCCAGCGAGACCCAGTCGTAAATCGTGCTCAAATGCGCTCCCCTGCCGCCGCTGGAACGACCCAGAATCGCATGCTATGGCTCAAACACATCTTATTCAACGGGGCATCTTAATGCGTCAGCGTATCTTATTCGGCATCTTCGTCGCGCTCATCTCGAGCGGCTGTCAAAAGAAGGCGTCCGGCCAAACGGTCGCCGTGGTGAACAATGAGGAAATTACAGCCGGGGAGCTCAACGACGCGTTGAGCAAGAATGCCCCGGCGGGTGCGACGAACACCAAGGAAGCGCGCGCCGCCATCCTTCAGCAGCTGATCGATCGCAAGTTATTGGTTCAGCAGGCCAAGAACGACGGCCTCGACAAGTCGCCGGAGTTCATCAACCAGCAGCGTCGTGGCACCGAAGACCTGCTGATCAGCATGCTTGTGTCGCGCAAGGTGAATACGAGCCAGCTGCCCTCGGCCGATGAAGTCAACCGGTACGAAGCGGCGCATCCGGGGATTTTCGCCAATCGCGAGCTCTGGACGTTATCACAGATCGTTTATCCGCTGCCCGTTGACTCAGCAGTGACGACAAAGATCACGGCGGCCAAGACTCTGGACGAAGTCGCGCAGGTTCTGTCGGCAAGCGGCATCCAGTCCACGCGGGCTAGCAGGCAGATCGACAGCGCGGTCTTGCCGCCCACAATCTACGCGCAGATCAGCCGATTGCGGGAAGGTGAGCCGTTCATCGCTCCTGGTCCAGGCAAGGCCGTGGCGAGCGTCATCACGGCGCGTAAGCCGCAGCCGCTTTCTGGCGACCAGGCGCGTCAGATCGCCCTTCAATCGGTGCGGCGGGACAACGCGGGCAAGTTCGTGCAGGATCGGATCAAGGAGCTGAAAGCGAAGGCTAAGATCGAGTATCAGCCGGGCTTTGCGCCCCCTAAGAGCTAAGAGCGATCAGTCTTCGTCGGTGTCGCGGCTGGCGTAATATTCGCTCGCGTACCGATCTTCGATGCCATAGCCTTCGCTGAACATACCGCCGCGATACTTGTTGAGCACCACGCCGGCAAGGCGCCCGTGGCCGAGCATTTCGACCGTGGCCGCAATCTCGCGCTGCGTGGTTTTCCCGTCCTGCGCGACGATGATGTAGCCGTCGAGCGCTTCCATGATGATCGCCGCATCGTCGTTGGCGAAGACCGGCGGCAGGTCACAGATGAAGTAATTGCGTTCATCCGAGTTGCGCATCGTCCGAAACAGCGCGGTCGCGCGGTCGCTCGCGAGAAGTTCGGCCGAATGGACCGGTCCTGCGACGCTCGGAATGACGATCAGTTCCTGCCCTTGCGGCATGAAGCCCGAAAGAACGCTCCGCGGTTCCGACTGCTCAAGATAATTGACGATACCTTCTTCAGTTTCGATGCCGAAGATATCTTTGACCGTTCCGCGACGCAGGTCGAGATCGAGCAGATAGGTTTGAAAGCGCGGGTCGCGACTCATGGCCGCGGCGACGTTGGCGGAAACAAACGACTTGCCGACGCTGGGCGTGGCCGAGGCCACTCCCAGCATTCTCCAGCCGCGTTCGCGCTGGAGCGCGACGAGCTTTGAACGGATGAGATTGAAGCTGCGTGAGCTCGCGTTTCGACTGTCAAAGCCATGGACCAGCCGCCGTTTGGCCTCACTCCTGCTCCATGGGAACTCTTGGGTCTCGCCGCGCTTCGGAAATGCCGGCGCGATCCTCACCTGTCGCACCTCGCCTGCCAGCTCGGACTTCGGTTCTAACGGACTATGCTGCAAGTCGCTTCTCCCGCGCGAGGAATCCGCGGAAGCGCCGAGTTCGGGGCTGCGGCTTCGATTTGATCAGCGGTACGAGACCGATAACCGGCAGGTCGAGCTGCTCGAGCTGCTTAGGGCTGCGCACCGGGCGGTTCACCAGCTCGATGCCGAGCGCGAGGAGAAGGCCGAGGAGCAAGCCCGTGGCGCCGCCGGCAGCAACGAGCAGCGGCCGGTTCGGCGAATAGGGACGGTCGGGCAAGTTGGCCGGCTCGACCAGGGACAATCGCTCCGCCCGCTGTTCCGAAGCCATCCTGGCGCTGTTCTGCGCTTTCAGGAGGTTCTCGGAAATCTGTTGATATTGATTGCGCAAGGTCGTCGCGCGATTCTCCAGCTGCATCGCCTGTTCGAGGATCGCCGGCGCGCGGGCCGATCCGGCCACGGCGGCATTGGCACGCGACATCGTCGCGTCGCGCTGGTCCATAAGCTGGCGGATCGCGGAATTGTTGGCGGCAATCTGCTCCTGGAGCGTCGTGTCCGGGGTCGCCGATCCGACCATCTGGCGGAGCTGTTTGACCCGCTCCCTGGCCGCGATCACGTCCGGGTGGGTGTCGCTAAACTGGGCCTGTGCGGCGGCCAGCGCTGCCTCGGCCGACGCCATCGCATCGTTGCCACCAGGACGCCGGCTTTGGGCGACAAGCTGCCGGTTTTCGCTCTGCAGCGCGGCGATTTGCGCGCTGAAGCTGCCCGTATCGAGTATCGCCGGCATGCCGCTACTGGTGAGTGCAGCGCCGTTGCGCGCCTTCAGGCCCGTCAGCTGGCCCTCGATGTCGGAGATCTGGCTCTGCAGCTTGTTGGCCTGATCCTGGAGGAAGCGGACGGTAAGCGTCGCCTGGTCCTCCACGTCCTGGCTGTCCATGGTCAGGAACTTGGAGACGAAGCTCTGCAAGACCGCCTGGGCCTTGCCGGGATCGGGATAATCGAAGCTCATCGCGATCGCGATCGTATTGTTCTGCGTGCCCGACTGCTGGCCGATGTCGCTCGACAGGGCCCCGACGCTGGTCGAATGGCGCATCTTCTCAATGACCTTCGACAGCGGCTGCCTGCGGCGCTCGCCGGGATAGAGATCGTTCTGTTCAATCAGCTCGATTAGGTCGCCGCGACTTAGCACTTGCTGGCGAATTCGGGCTATCCGCTGTTCGACCGCGCCATCGATCGGTGCATCGACGATCGACTTAGGCAGGTCTTGCGCCTGGACCAATAAAGTTGCCGTCGACCGGTAGGTTCGCGGTAGCGCGAACGCCGCGGCGACGCCAAGCGCAAGCGCGACCAGAAAACAAGTGAGGACATAGTAGCGCCGCTGCCAGAGAATGATCGGCAGATAGTTGATCATCCATCCAGGCGAGGACTGAGGCCCATCGGCCGAGTCTAAATCTGTCATTGGTCCGAATCTGTCATTGCACGTCACCGAGCCGGTATCGGATAAACACTGACGCATTAAGGTCGGTCTTGGGGTCCGGCCCATTCTGGGCCAGTTTGCGGGCCGCAAGGTTCACGCCGCCGAACAGCCGCTGACCGATCCTGCGCGTGTAGGCCCCTGCGGCCCGGTAGTAGCTAGATCTTGAAAACGTACGTCCGGAAATGACCGAAATGGGCGTCGAGTATCGCTCCGCACCGAGTGAGGCCTGGATCGACTGATTGGCATCAAGCTGACGTGAATAATCGATTCCCGCGCTGATCAACTTCGCCGGCCCGGCCACCGTTGCTGTCTGCTGGTCCGCTGAAACTCGCGCGCAATAAAAGTCACGCTCCCCTTGGCCGCACAGGTTAGCTTGCGCAGAGAGACCCGTCGAATGACGGATCACTAGCCCGTCGTCGATGCGCGAAAACGAGGCGCCGAGAGCCCCACTCAGCGTTACCCGCTCGGCTAGCAGCACCCGCCCAGTCACTTGCGGCGTAATCACTCGCACGCTGGCAGGACCGTCATATTCGGTGTCCTGTGCGACCAGCCGGGCGCCGACGGTCGTTCGCGGAGTGAGCTGCCGATCGTACCCAATCGATATCGGGACGGTCGTGTAGCTGCTGTCGTTGAGGCCGCCGCCGCCGTGGAAGACCACGCGCTCGGCCCCAGAGGTCAACGTAAGGCTGTCCCGCGGGCTAAGCGCGAATGACCCTCCAACATGCCCCGCTAGTCGGTAAGTACGGCCGGTGACGGATAGGAAATCTCCGCCGCCCCCGGGAAAGAGGATGGGCGGGGTCACATCTCCCCCTGGTGGGGGAGGGACGAGGGGCACGCCCAAGATCCGCGTGCCTAGCTGGCCACCCTCCTGATAGCTCGCGTCGACGTCGCCGAACAGGCGAACCTTTTCGCTCAGCGCTGTGTCGTGCCGGGCTGAGAGGTCCACCGACTGCTGTGAGCCGTGACCTGTGAAATAGCTGACGTTATCGACATAACCGGAAAGCACCGTGGTGCTTCGCGTACTGACGCGGCTATGCACCGCATGCAGCGAGATTCGCCCGAACCCGCTTCCTTCGTCGTCAACGAAGGACAGCTGCGGGTTCGTCGAATAGCCGACGCCGCCCTCGATATCGACGTAGGTTGATTGCCCAGCGGTGCGCACCGGTGCGGTTGAGTCAACCGGTGGGGCCGATGCTGCGGCGGTTCCCGCCTGCGCCGCCAACGTGGCCACGATTACCAGGGCGCTCATCAGGGGACCACCAATGTATCGCCGCTTTCGATGCGCGGGATTTCATTCGGGCCAAGGCGGCCCTCGCCGCGAAGCGCGTCCTGGAGGCGCACCGGCACAACGAATAACTGATCTCCGGCCTTGCGGATCACGCGAGCACCCCCGAGGTTCGCGAATTCAGCCGGCCCGCCGGCGATTGCGAGCGCCTCGAGGGCGTTGACATAGCGCCCCGGAGTGAAGGTCCCGGGACCACGTACCTTGCCAATCACCGAGAATTGGTAGCCGCTCGGCTTCCGTACCGAAACGGTCACCTGCGGCACTGGGCCCTTGTACTGCGGCTGCAGCCCCGCAGTGATGACGCGTTCGAGATCGCTCGGAAGACGCCCTGCGGCATTGACTTGTCCAACGAGTGGGAAGGCAAAGGTGCCGTCGGGCAGAACAAGCACGCTTCGCTGGAGTCTTTCATCGCCCCACACCAGAACTTCCAGCTCGTCACCCGGATTGATGCGGTAGGGTGTGCCTGCAACCGTCGCCGAGGGAGGCACCGAAAGCTGTGGCTGCGCCGACACGCCCGCCGCCAAAAAGAGAAGAGCGAATCCACTTGCAAGTTGCGCCAACCCCCGTCTGACCACCACCCGTCCCTTCCTGAAACACTTCCACCCAGCAGAGCTGTCATAACGACAATGAGTCGCCAAATCACTCTATTGCTTTGTTAAATTTAGAAAAGGATAATCCCTGCCGCTGGAGTAGCCATTTAATGCAGTTGCCGACGCATCTTATCCTGCGGACTGTCGCTTGCCTATCCGCGTCGATGCTTGTCGCCGGCTGCAGTTCCTCTGACTCGCGCGCGCGCGCGGCGCTCAGTGCTTATCAGAGCGCCGCCGCAACGAACGATGTCGCGGGCGCCCGGCGCGCCTTGCTGGAGCTCGTCGGCGCCAAGGATGACGTCGCGGAATATTGGGTCGAGCTGGGCAAGCTCGATGCCTCGACCGGCAGCTACGGCGATGCCTATTATGCGTTCACTCGAGCCTATGAGCTGGACCGGAGCAATGCTGATCTGCTGCGGGCAGTCACCCAGCTGGCGTTGCGCTCCGGAGATATAGCCCTGGCTCAAAGTCGGGCCCGCGAACTGGAGATTCTTGCTCCGGGGGATCCATGGGTCAAGATCACCAAGGGTTGGGGAGCGATCAGCCAGTCGCGTTTCGACGAGGCGCTTGCCGCGAGTGAGCAGCTACTTTCGACTTCGCCTCTCGACCCATCGGGAACGGTCCTCAAGGCCCGCGCTCTGATCGGCCTTAACCGGCAGGACGACGCCATCAGCCTGCTCAGCAAGCAGACGCAACTGCTGCCGACGGACAAGGGCAGCATGCAGCTCCTGGCGAGGATCTACGTGCGGCAGGCGGATTGGGCGAAGGCGGCCGAAATTTCGCGACGCCTAAGCCTGTTGGATCCACAGGATCAGGCCAACTCGCTTCTCCTGATCGAGACGGCCTTCCGGTCTGGAAACGTCGGCTTGGGTCGAGCCGCCTCCGACCGGGTGCTACAACCGACCGCGGCCCCGGCATTGGTTGCTTCGGTGCTCCGGATTTGGAGCGACTATTGGCCGTCGGCGCAGCGGGTCGACGACGCACGCTTGCTCGCCGCCCGCACCGCGGCTATCGAACAGAAGCTCGTGTACGCGGCTTTTCTAAGCCGGGCAGGCAGGCCTGCCGACGCAATCCGGCTGGCAACGCCCGCAGCTGCGCTTCCGGTCAACGCAGAAAGCGCCGAAGCTAATGCAGTACTAGGCGATGCCTTGTCCCGCAGCGGAAACGTCGCGGCTGCAAAAAGCCGCTTCGACGCGGTAATCGCGTTCGATCCGGGCAACTCGACGGCGCTCCGCGGCCGCTCGGAACTCGACCTTAGGACGGGCAAAGTTGCGG
The DNA here is from genome assembly GCF_045810705.1 of Sphingomonas sp. Classification (GTDB taxonomy): domain Bacteria; phylum Pseudomonadota; class Alphaproteobacteria; order Sphingomonadales; family Sphingomonadaceae; genus Sphingomicrobium. Next base: position 10,567 of record NZ_JBJMVI010000011.1, read on the forward strand.
CCGCGATCGTCGATGCGCAGAAGATCGTGACCGTTCTCCCCAGCTCGCCTGGCGACCGGCTGCTGCTGGCAAGGTGCTACGCGGCCGCGGGCAACAATGCTTGGGCTGAGAGGACTCTGTGGACCGCCTTCCAGGATATCCCGGCCGACGAGACGATCTACAACGCCCTTCTTGCGACGAAAAAGGGAAATGAGGAAGCAACTCGAGAGTTGCAGGAGGAGTTTGACCGTCAGCGTGAGGCGAGAGTTAGCCGGGGGCTTGTCTGATGCGGATAGATGATAACCCTTGCCTGTCCGTAGCGGCCGAGGCGACGTGCGACGAGGTTCGAACGACAGCGCCGACGCCCGCGGGGCAAAGCCTCCGCTTCACCTCCAACGTCGTCGGGTCCATGTTCCTGGTCACCGACGTCATCTGCTTCATCGTCGCGGCGCCGATCACGCTGGGCGCCTATTCACTGGTTCGCGGATCACGGCTCGACGTGCCGGTCCACATCACCGCCTTCATCCTGATGCTGGGCAGTTTCCTGCTGATCCGCTCGTCGCGCCAGGCATACCGGCGCAGCCTGCTCGACCTCAGTGACAATAGCGACACCACTTTCGATGCGGTGATCAGCAGCCTCATCGCCTCAGCGCTGATCTGGCAGGCCGGCCTCATCGAACATTATTCGCGCGGCATCACCTTGCTGTTCCTGGTCAGCGTGGTGCTGTGCCTGTCCGTCTCGCGGCCGATACTCAATCGCCTCATCACTAGGCTGGCGGAGCGCGGACAGATCGAGCAGCGCATCGCCTTCTACGGCGCCGACCCGGATTCGGTTTCACTCACGCGGCAGCTACTCGAGTCGCTCAAGTTCCCGCATCTCCGATTCGTCGGGATTGCCGACGATCGCGTCCGGGCGACCAACATCGACGGTCTGCCGATGATCGGCGACTTGGCCGCGCTGTGCGACGCGGCGCGACGCGGCGAAATCGATCAGGTGCTGATCAGCGGGGCGCACTTCACGCCCAAGCGCCTGGAGCAAATTGTCGTGGGACTAAGCGAGGTATGCGTCGACGTCTCCCTGATCCCCTCCCAGGCGATCGAGCTCGCTCCAAACTACCGCGTCAACCTGCTCGGCGCGGTTCCGGTCCTGACCCTGTGGCAGCGGCCGTTCCGCGATATGAACCGGCTGGCCAAGCGCGCGGAAGATTTGCTGCTGAGCGTGATTGCCGTGACGCTCCTGTCGCCGCTCCTGCTCGTGACCGCTTTGCTCGTCCGGCTGACAAGCCCGGGGCCGATCCTGTTCGTCCAGCCGCGCGTCGGCTTCAACAATGAAACGATCAACGTGTTTAAGTTCCGGACCATGTATAGCCACATGGCGGATCTCCGCGCGAAGCAGACGACGACCCGCGACGATCCTCGCGTGACCCCCGCCGGGCGCGTGTTGCGCCGTTTCAGCATCGACGAGCTGCCGCAGCTGTTCAACGTGCTCCAAGGGAGCATGTCCCTGGTCGGGCCGCGGCCGCACGGGACCGAGATGATGGTCGGCGAACGTTTCTATCACGAAGCCGTGCGCGGCTATGCCGGCCGGCACCGCGTGAAGCCCGGCATCACCGGCTATGCGCAGGTGAAGGGATTGCGCGGCGAAGTGAGGACGATTGAGCGGGCCAAGCGTCGGGTCGAGCTCGACAAACATTATGTCGATAACTGGTCCTTCTGGCTCGACATATGGATTCTCATCGCCACCGTCCGCGCCGTCCTGTTCGACCGTGACGCGTACTGAAGCGTGACGGAGATGGATTGGGGAGTCACAGGAGAGGCACCAAACCGCGACATGCACGTGGGTGATGCGGGCAAGCCCGCCCAGCGGCTCTTCCGCGCGCCCGGCAACAGGGACTTGCCGTGCATCGCGGACGAAGAAATGTCGCCGCGGCCGCGGCGGCAACGGCAATTACTTGGGCGGACGGTCGCCGTCGCGCTGGCCACGGCAGGCGTTGGACTGCTGGTCTATGGTTCGATGGCGTATAAATGGGGCGGCACCCAGCCAACGGTGACCGAGAAACTGCCGATCGCCTCGGCGTCCGCCGCGGTCATGAGCCTTCCGCCGCCGGACCTGTTGAAGCCGCTCTCTCCGCAAGAGGCAGTCAAGGAAAACGCGGAGCGGCCGTTCGTCGTACGGCCCGACACGGCGGCGAGAAAATTTGTCCTGAAAGCCGGCGCTGACGACCGCGAACGCGCGCTCACCTGCCTGGCGCAGGCTGTCTACTACGAAGCCGCCGCCGAGGGAGCGGAAGGAGAGCGCGCGGTCGCACAGGTCGTCCTCAATCGCATGCACCACCCGGGCTACGCAGCGAGCGTCTGCGGCGTCGTCTATCAGGGGTCGGAACGAGGCAGCGGCTGCCAGTTTACGTTCACTTGCGACGGCTCGCTGCTGCGGACGCCGGTGCCGGCCTTATGGACGCGAGCGCGCAAGATTGCCGAAGAGGCACTAGCTGGCCGGGTGTTCGCCTCCATCGGGCACGCAACCCACTATCACGCCGATTATGTGCTGCCATATTGGGCGGATTCCCTCGACAAGAGCGTGCAGATTGGACGTCACATCTTTTACCGCCTGCGCGGCCTATTGGGCGACAACCGCTCTTTCTTTCAGCGATATGCCGGCGCCGAGCCCCCCATCCCGACCCCGGGTTCCGTAGTCGTTTTGCCGCCCACAGCGGAAACTGCGCAGCTGGCGAGCGGCCTGGTCAGCGATGGCACCGATCCCGCCATACCCGAAATCGAAAAAGCTGGCCCGCCACCTTTGCCGCTCCTCGCGGATGTGTCGCCTGCGACGCTGCTCGTGGACGGGCAGGCTCCGCGCGCGCCGAAGGCCAAGGCGAAGTCGGCGAGTAACTGTGCCGCCAATAGCGAGGGAAAGCGGATCGCGCCGCTCGGCGCCAACGACATGCGCGCCGGCTTGAGCTCGTCGACCTGTTGATCCCCAGCCGTTCTTGAATGACGCGAAGCGCGCGCGGGCGCCAGCGTCCCCTGAAGGGCAAGCTGACTACGGTTTTAGCTTATGAAGCCTCGAGCAAAAAAATACGGCCCGGCGTGAGCCGGGCCGCAAGGGGTTACAAGTTAAAACTGTTGGTTAGGCAACCTGCATCAGGACGCCATTGCGGCGACGGCTGCGGCGCATCGCCATGCCGATGCCGCCGAAACCAAGGAGCATCATCGCCCAGGTCGCGGGCTCAGGCAGCGGCGCCGTACCCGTGGTCTGGATGGAGTTCTGCTTCACGTGATTGATCGCCGTGCTCGACAGAATCAGGATCGAGTCGATAGCCAGGTTTATATTGTTCGCATCACCGAAGATGTACTGCGTGTCACCGTTGCCATTCATGATCGGATTGCCAGTAGCGGGAAGCCAGGTGACGCCGCCGCCAGCGAGGTCGTAGTAGATGCTGACATTGCCCGCGACGAATTGCTGGATGCTGAACTCATAGAGGTAGAAGTCCGGCGCCGGATTCATCACCAACGCGAACAGATCATTCTCGCTGGGGGTGGGGTTCTGGCCGGTTGGGTTGACGCCATTAGCGTCTGCGATCTGCGCGAAGCCGTTGCCCCCGGTGATGTTGATGCTCGTGCCGGTTCCGAGCGTGGTTCCGTTGAAGCTCGTATAGCCCGTAAAACTGACGTTATGGCCAGCACCCGGGCTTGTATTGCCGTACACGGACTGGTCCTGCGTACTGCCTGCCGGATTGCTTGTCGTTAGAAAACCGGCATCGCCACTGGCGTAGATCTTAACATTCAGATCGGGCCCGGTCTGTTGCACGAGAGTCGGTACCGCGAATGCTGGAACTGCCGTTAGCATCGTCGCTGCCGCGAGAGCTGTCATCAATACGCGTCGCATAACTGTTTCCTTCCGTTGCCCCTGAAGGTGGGTTTGCCCGGCACTTCTTCTTAAGTGTGGTGCGGCCCCCAGCTCACGTTCGGTCGCGTGTTTGCGACTTGAAGCGGCCTTCGAATAAACGCTTTTTTAACGATTCGCAACAATATCGAGTTAACCATGAGTTAAGCGTGACTACCTAGTACGAAGGACTAGGTAATTATACCCATACCGCGGTATGCGTTGCTCGCCAGCAACGGCGGAAAAGCGCCATTCTTTAAGGATGAATAAAATCCGATCGGCAGGTTGTTATGATCCTGACGCGCGGCAAAATTGCGCGATGGCACCGCCGAACCGTCCGAAATTGGAACAGTGTGTTCAAATTGCTGTAACCCGATGGCGGACAAAGCGTATGTGCGGCTAGAGGCGGAAAAAGCCTTAGAGTGGAGTGCATGGTGAATTTTCCGAGGCAACAGGAAGATTTCGTCGCCTTGTCCGATCGGGAACGCGAGGTGCTGCAGTGCATCGCCAGCGGCCTGTCATCGAAGCAGTGCGCGCAGCAGCTCGGAATTGCTCCGCGCACGGTTGAGCGGCACGTCGAGAACCTGCGCAACAAGCTCAACGCTAGGAACAAGCCGCACCTTGTCGCCAAGGCCCTCGCTGGCGGGCACCTCTAGAATCTCACTTCCCTAAACCCGCCGCAGCTTTGCTATGATGCGCGCGGGGGACCAGCCGCGATGGAGCGAGAGTGCGCCTAGCCTATTTGTGCAATCTCTATCCGGCCGTCAGTCACTCGTTCGTGCGCCGCGAGATCGAAGCCGTCGTGCGCGCCGGCCATGAGGTGCACCGCTTCTCGCTTCGGCCGGCGCGTGGCGACCTGAAGGACCAGCAAGATTTGCGCGAAGCAGAGCGGACGGAAGCCGTCCTCGCTGAAGGCTTCATGCGTCTTGGGCTTTGCGCGTTGGGTCTGCTCCTGACACGACCAGCAAGGAGCCTCCAAGCGCTCGCCGCGGCATGGCGGCTTAGCGCACCGGGGCTGGAATCGATGTTCCGGCACTTGGCCTATTGGCTTGAGGCGGCTTGGCTGGTGCGCCGCATGGCAGAGTTGCAGGTGGAACATCTTCACGCGCACTTCGGTACCAACCCAGCGAGCGTCGCGGCGCTTGCGCGTGCTTGGGGTGGCCCGCCGTTCAGCTTCACCGCGCACGGTCCGGACGAGTTCGACGCGCCGCTTACCCTGTCGCTCCCGGCCAAGATCGAAGCGGCAAGCTTCGTCGTTGCGATCAGCAGCTACGGGCGGAGCCAGCTGATGCGCTGGAGCGACCCGCAACATTGGGGCAAGATCAGGGTCGTCGGCTGCGGCCTTGATGCCGCATTCTTGGAGGCGAGCGTTGAGCCGATTCCGGAAGGCTCGCCTGAATTCGTTTGTGTCGCGCGCCTTTCGGCTCAGAAAGGCTTGCCGCTGCTCATCGCCGCCTGCGATCAACTCCGCCAAGCCGGCGAGCGCTTCACCCTCACGATCATCGGCGATGGTGAGCTTCGGGAGAGCCTCGAAGAAGATATTCGGTTTCGCGAGCTGGGGAGCTTCGTGTTCCTCGCAGGCACCTGCTCCTCGGCGGAAATCCGCGACCATCTCCGTCGGTCGCGGGCATTCGTTCTGCCGAGCTTTGCCGAAGGCCTGCCGGTGGTGATCATGGAAGCGCTCGCGCTTGGTCGGCCGGTGATCAGCACCGCCATTGCTGGCATTCCTGAGCTCGTCGACGACACATGCGGCTGGCTGATCCCCGCCGGCTCGGAAGAGGCGCTAGTCGAAAAAATGTCGGCGGCGCTTCACGCGACCGCCGGCGATCTCGCCGCCAAGGGCGCTACAGGACGCGAAAGAGTCAAGCGGTTGCATGATGCCGAGCGAAACGCGGGATCGATTCTGGAGGCCATTCGCAGCACGCGAAGCGATGCCTCGTTCGGTCTCAGCGACTAGGCGATTTGATTGTTGCCGGCACGCCGACGGCAAGAGCGCCTGGGGGGACGTCTTGGAGCACCACGGCGTTAGCACCGATGCTGGCGAAATCGCCGACTTGAATGTCGCCGAGAATTACCGCGCCGGCTCCCACATCGACGCCTCGACCCAGAACCGGCGCCTTCGTCGGCTCGTCGACGCGACGGATTCCGAGCGTGCAATTCTGCCGTATGATGCATTCGTCGCCGATGACGGTCGCGCCATGGATGACGATCCCGGACTGATGTTCAATTACCACGCGCCTTCCGACGGACGCGGAATATGGCAGTTCAATCCCATAGTGGTTTCTAATGCGGCGGAAGAGATACCGGTAAATGACACTGAGGGGCGCTCGCAGCAGCTTGGACGAGATCGCCATTCGCCAGACGCCAAAGCGGTAGACCGCGAGTGCCCGGAATCCGGCCCTGCTGGAATCGCCCCCGTGAGCGGCGAGGTCTTCTCGGACTAGGCGAAGCATGGCCGAAAAGGTCGGTCGCGTGGTCGGTTCATTTATACTCAATGAGTGTCCCCGCCTCCCCGCGCATTCTCTGCCACCAGAAGCGGATCTGGCCAATTAAATGCGGCACTTTTCCCAGGACGATATGCGATGCGTAGAGCGCGCCCTTGCGGCGCTGTATCCGGAGCCAAAGGATCGGCCAGAGGGGCCATGCGATCGGCAAGCCCCAAACTAGATTGCTGACAACCTGCCTCTTCAAGTGGCGTTCGGTGTCGCCACGCCGCTGATGCGCTTCGGCTGTCGCGTAGCCGCTTCTGACGGAACGCTGCCACCATTGGCCGACGCGGGACATCGCTGCATCGTGCAGGGTCATCTCGTCATCCAGCCGCCATATCTTCCAGCCTGCCTGCCGAAGACGGAAGCAAAGATCAGGCTCCTCACCCGCGATCAACGTTTCCGTAAACCCTTCAACCGCCTTAAATGCTTTCGTACGCATAAGAGAATCGCCTCCGCAGGCGGCCGCTTCACCAACGGGCGTGTCCCATTCCATGTCGCACAGTTGATTGTACCGCGTTCGGTCCGGAAAGCGCTCGCGCCTCCGACCGCAGGCAATCGCCACCTCAGGATTGCAAGCGAGAAAGCTTGTAGCCTGCTCGACCCAACCTGGCTGCAACTCGCAATCGCCGTCGATGAACTGGATGAAATCGACCTCGTGATCCTCCAGCAGTTTGGCAGCGCCCGCGTTGCGCGCACGAGCTGCAGTAAAGGGACGATCAGCGAACAATTCGACGACCTCAGCGCCGCGCTCCTTCGCCAACGCCACGCTGCCGTCACTCGAGCCGGAGTCCACGTAAACGACGCGGTCGATCTCTTCTTTCACCGACCGCAGACAAACGTCGAGCCGCTCGCCCTCGTTGCGGCCGATGACGATGGCGCCGACAGCCGCAGGATCTACAGCCATCGCTTTTGCATCCAAACCGGCGACCTGCTTGGCTGCCGAAGCGCTGGCACTGGCGCCGAAGCAAAATCGTCTCGTCTCGGTCGCGCAAATTTCAGGAAGTCGCGAACCTCGTGATCCAAGAGTTTGGCGTTTCCTGTGAGCCCAAGCAGACGCCGAATCCGCCAGATACCGTGACCCATGATCCAGCCGCAAAAAGCGGCCCAAGACGCCAATCGTCCGCGGGTCAGACCAAAAAGTCGCGCCCTCGAGCGATACCAATAATGCGGTCTCCGCGGCCGCAAGCGCTCCACGACCTCACGACTATGCACACCGGTCGAGCCGCCACCGACATGCCGCACCCGGCTCCGAGGCTCAGTGGCGATTGCCCACCCCGCCCGCCGCATCCGCCACATCAACTCGATTTCCTCATGATAGAGGAAAAATCCTTCATCGAAGAGCCCGACTTGCTCGAGCGCTTCTCGTCGGATCATGACGCTTGCACCCGTTGCCCACTCGACTTCCCGCGCTTCGGCGGATTCGATGGCTACCGGTGGCACCTTTAGGAGTCGGTCGATGGCACCAGTCCCCGCGCCGCGCGCGAATTCTCCCCTGATCGTCGGAAAGCTGAACGCGCTGCCTGTCCAGGATCCGTCCAGCTCCAACAACTGGCTGCCAACGGCTGCCACCCGCGGATGCGCGTCCAGGTAATCGGCCAGACACCGGACCGCCCCCGGCTCGATCTCGGAATCGGGGTTGAGCAGGTGGATATATTCCGGGGGATCTCCTTGCCCGATCAGGCGGCTAATCGCGTGGTTGTTCGCCCAGCCGAACCCGCCATTGATCGCCAGCGGCATCAACTCGACCCAGTCCCGATATTCTGGCCGGTCGATGAACTTCGCCAACTCTTCGGCTGAGTTGTCGCCAGATCCGCCATCCACAACGATTGCTTTCAGGCCAGGCAGCCTGTCTCGCTCCTGGCGCAACGACGCAAGGCACGCCGCGGTCAGGCCTGGCGTCCGATGGTTGACCGTGACGATGCCCACCCTGCGCAGCAAATCAACTCCCCAAGCTCGTCGGCTCATTCTACCGGTCGCGCCGGTTCGCTCAACGGTGAGCTAAGCAGCTCTACCGAGCTGCCGGTCCGCTTCGGTGATCAGAGCGACACTGCTTTCGATGTTTCGGCAGCTCGACGCTCCGAATACGATTGATTCGACGTAGGGCTCACCGACGACCCATTCGATTGCTTCGCGCGGAGGGATGCCTCCCGACGCGAACACCGACATCGCGATCACCCGTGCCGGATATTTATTCGTGGCATCCCGGTAGGCTTCAATACCGCCGCTCATCCTAAACCCGGCCTTGTTCACGTTTGCGCACACGATCGGCTTCCGGACGCCAGCCGCATGCAGGGCCTCAAGTAGCTTGGGCAGGTTCATGGTGAAAAATCCTGCTTCAGCATTGTAGCGGCGCTTTATGTAGGCCTCGAAGCTGGCGAACACGTCGATGGCACCAAGGCCCAGGATCAGGTCGGTCACAACATTTTGCAGGAAGATCACCGGCGTTTCGAGTCCCTCGAACATTTTCATTTCGGCATCAATCAGCATGGACATCACTGATTCAAGATCCTTTGCCACCACCGCGCGCGCGCCGCGCGTCAGGGTATCCACCATGCCGCCGCTCGGGATGAACTTCTTGAGCGCTCCCAAATAACCAAGCTCGGTCACCGCGTTGGCATATTTGTGGGCGTACGGCATGCCCGGATGGAAAGTGAAGCCCTCCCATTTTTCGGGGTTCGACCGAACCTCCGCGGCAATCTGGCCCACGGTGTCGTGCGTCGTACACATGAAGTCTGACACGCCGGACTGCAGCGCGGACTGAAGGATATCGAGAATGGCCTCGATGTCCTGGAATTTTATCGCTTGTTGGCGAGCTTTTTCTTCGGAAAAATGATTGATCCCGAAGAACTGGTTGTCGCCGAAAAGAACACGCTGCACGTCAGCTCCCGTTGATTGCCGCCGCACAGGTCGAGGCATCCGCATCCACAACCGGCGACGTGAAGGGCGGCGGCCGGTACAAGCCGAACCGGTCGAGAAGTACTAGCCAGAAAAACTCGAGCGTTCGGGTATATCGCCGCCAGTAACGCCGCGGCTCGGTCGCCATGCGATAGACCCACTCTAGGCCGTTGCGGGTCATCCAGCCCGGTGCGCGCCCGACAGCCTCGGCCTCGTAGTCGATCGTAGCCCCGACCCCCATGTAAACCTTCACTCCAGGCAGGCGCGAGCGATGACGATTGATCCAGATTTCCTGTTTCGGCGCGCCGAGTCCGACGATCAGGCAAGTCGCCTTGGAAGCATTGATCATGTCGACGACGTCGGCGGTCTCTTGGACATCTTTGACGAAATTGAACGAAGGACCGTGCGCACCTACCACGATCTCGCGGCCAGCGAGCCGATTGATGCGTTCGCGTGCCATCTGTGCGACGCCAGGGCGTGCGCCGAGCAGAAAAATGGTGACACCGGGGTTTGCCGCATGGTGGCGCCAGTAGGCCGGGACGATATCCGATCCGGAAGATTTCTGCTTGATGGGGCGGCCGAGGAAGCCGAGCGCCCAGTAGACATATTTGCTGTCAGACGAGACCAGCGCCGCATTGCGGTAGGCAGCGGCGAAATCCGCGTTACGCTGGAGCCAGTAGAGATGGTCTGGGTTGAGAGTGAACAACATTCCCTCGTCAAGCTGCTCGACGAGCTCCTGAACGGTCAGGCTGTCGACCCACGCGTTCAAGATCCGCGATCGGTGCCAGCGTCGTTCACCGGCCCTTCGCTGCTGCACATTCGTCTGCATCAGCGGCTGAAGACGCGCCCGAGGAGGGACTTCGGCGAGCTGGCAGAAGGGGTGGCTTGCTTGGCCAGCTGGGGCGCCGCTGCCGTGTGTTCGATCATTTCAATGGTGAGGTCGGTCTGCGCGGCAGACGCGAAGTCATTGCGTTGCGACTCCCTGCCGGCGATCGCTCCGCCGAATGCTTCCAGCTGCGCGCTATACTCCTCGCCGCGAAGGTAAAAGCTGACTGGCGGTGTGAGGTCGGTAATATGCTTGATCGTCCAGCCCTCCCGATAGCCCTCCGGCGACTTGCCCTTACCGCTGAGGAAGAGCTGCAACTCGGTGCGGTCGACGTAAAGCTTGCCTGCCTCGCCCCAAATCGACACCTTGGTTGTCATCTTCCTGACCGACGGATCGGACCAATCGACGCAAACCTGCCCCATCGTACCATCCCGAAATTGCAGTAGAGCGTGCGTTTGGTCTTCAACCTCAGCGCTGAAATGCCGCGTCAGTGACGCCCCGAGACAGCCGACCGGCGACCCGAACATCCAGTTCAGAAGATTGATCGGGTGCGCGGCATAATCATGAAGACACCCTCCCCCCTGCCCGGCCTTGCCCCGCCAAGTCGGCTTGGTGCGCCGCAGCACGACCGGACCGTAGGATTCCGCCAGCGCGTGGCTGATCTTGCCGAGCGCTCCGCCGGACAGCAGACGGGCGGCCTCCGCGAACGTGCCGACGTAGCGGTTATGATAGCCGACTTGCCCAACCACGCCCTTCTTCGCCGCCAGTTCCGCCAGTTCGCGACTCGCGGCGGCATCGAGCGTCAGCGGCTTTTCGGCGAAAACATGCAATCCGCGGTCGAGCGCTTTGCGGATCATCGGCTCGTGGGCAATGCTGGGGGTTGCGATCAGGACCGCGTCGAGCGCCTCGAGGGCCAGCACCTCGTCGTAGTCGTTGAAGGCCTTGAGACCCGTTGCCTTACTCAAAACGGCAGTGACGAGCTTGGAGTTATCGCACGCGGCAACAACCTCGAAATCATCAAGCGCATTCGCAATGCTGAGGTGAGACAGGCCCATTTTGCCCAGGCCGATGACGGCCGACCGAATTGTCACGAAAAATTCCTCACGAACTGCCGCTGACGGGGATGCTAGACTGGTCGGGAAGGATCAACTAGCGGAAAGGGGGCAGTCTCGCGATGAAACGCCTCGCTGCTCATGAAGAGTTAACCGGGAACTCAGCCCATCGATTTCTCGCCGAGCAATCGAGCCGGAATGCCAACGGCAGTCGCGCTCATCGGCACGTCGATCGTGACTACGGCGTTGGCGCCAATCCTCGCGTGATCCCCGATGGTGACCGGCCCTAATCTTGGCTCCGGCGCCGACGTCCACATGTCCACCGAGGCGCGGTACGCCGGCCCCCGCATGTCCGAGGGTGACTTGTTGGAACAACAAACAATTCGGACCGACTTCAACGTCCGGGTGGATAACGATGCCGTTCGGGTGTGGGATGAGCAATCCGTCCGCAATGCGGCAGTTCAAGGGGATGTCCGCCCCGGTAACGACGGACCAAAATCGATGCCGAAGCAGAGATAGCCTCATCCGCAGCCAAAAACCCTTATCACGCGCCCGCTGATAGTCGCGGATGCTTCGGATCAGCGCCCTGGATGGGTCCCATGACCGTGCCGCGGCCTGTTCCCGGCTCCAATCCGGCACGCTGGCCGAAACCTCTGTGGGATTAGTCAAAGGCTCTCCATCTCAGGGCCCCCACAACTGACACCGTTGATCGAGGACCAGTGCAGCAGTGAAAATAGGGCCCAGGGCCGTGTCCAATATATAGCGCCGGGTCGGTCGAGAAACCGCTTCCAAATTTTCGCGACTTCGCCTGAGCGCAGTCCGAGCGCAGCGCACTTTTGGCCATCGAGAAGGTCAGCCTCGATAAGTTGGCGGAGCGGGCCGCGCATCCAACTGTCCATCGGAAACTCGAACCCGCGCTTTGGCCGAGCGAAGAATCTATCGGGCAGTACAGCCTTGCTCTGCCGACGCAGCAGGCGCTTCTCGCCGATCGGCAAGTAGCGGTCTTCGTCGCTGAGGCCGGCAAGGGCGTCCGAAAGGAAGGTATCGACCAAAGGAACCCGCAGCTCGATCGAATGTGCCATGCTGACGCTGTCCATGTCCCGCAGCAGTCGGTCCCCTAAATACATTTCCGATTCAAGTGCGGTTACCGCGCGAAGCGTCGACAGCGGGGAGATCTGACAACTCAAATCGCACGCACGTTCCTCCTCAACTCCCCAAGGTGTCAGTTCATCGGCGTTGATGAGCAGACGCCGAATGGTGCCCGTGCTGAAAAGGGCATATTGAGTTTGGTACATTTGGTCCAAAGCACCGAAACCGCGACCGAGCTGCCCCGCCTTAGAGGCCGGTCGAAGCTGCTGCAGTGCGTAGCCGGCAATCCGTGCGGCCAACCTGCTGCCCGGTACTCTCATCAGCGGCTCGCCGCGCATGGCTCGCCGGAAAGAGGTGTAGCCGCCGGCGAGTTCGTCGCCCCCGGCTCCGGATAGCGCGACCTTGAAGCCCAACCGTGCGGCTTCGCGGCAGACGAACCAGCTGTTGATCCCATCGAAGCTAGGCTGGTCGAGCGCAGCCACAGCGTCGCTGAGGTGGCTGACAATTCGCGCGGCAGAAAGTTCAACAACATGATGTCGGCTACCGATAGCCGTAGCAGCTGACGCGGCGAAGCGGCTCTCGTCGGAGGCCGAAACGTCGAATGCGACCGATAGTGTTTCGAGGTCGCCCGCCTGCGCCGCCGCGGCGGCTGCAACGGCGGTTGAATCTACACCACCCGAAAGGAACACCACCTTGGGTACGTCGGCGATCAAGTGGAGCTTGACCGTCTCGGTTATGAGCCGGTCCGCTTCCTCCGCACTAATGGGGTCGCCCGTCGCAAGACTCGAGCCGATGCGCCAAAACCGCTCAAACCTGGGCGTAAAATGATGCTCGTCGATAATGGCGTAGCAGCCGCGAGGTACGTCTTTGACCTGAGTCCAGATTGTGTGTGGCCCGGGCATGAACCCGTTCCACAAATACTGCCCGATCCGACCCGCATCCGTGCGACGGTCAGCAAAACCGCCTTCCACGAGTGCGCGCCCTTCGGATGCAAAGGCCAGCGCCGGTCGCCCATCTGTGCCGGCGAAACTGGCCCAGTAGAGTGGCTTGATGCCGTAACCGTCGCGGGCCAATATAGCTCGCCCCTTGCGTGGATCGACAAGGACGATTGCGAACATCCCCCGCAGTCGGGCAAAAACGTCGACCCCCCAGAGGTCGTAGCCGTGTAATATGACCTCGGTATCGCCGTTCGTGACAAACCGCGCCCCGGCCGCCTCGAGCTCCGCCCGCAAACTTTGAAAATTGTAGATTTCGCCGTTGAAAACCAGCGTCGTACCTGTGGCCGGGCTGATCATCGGCTCCGCTGCGATCGACCGTAAGTCGATGATGGACAGGCGACGATGGCAGAGCACCGCGCCGAACGAAGCTCCCACCTGCCAAGTCCATGAACCCGCATCGTCTGGGCCGCGATGGCGCAATCGGTTGCTCATCGCCTCACAAGCTTGACGATCGCTTGGACGAAGCGCTCCAATAGCTCCGGCTATGCCGCACATGCGCTGTCAGCCTCGATCGAGCGCGACCACGCCGTCCGCGAGCGTTGACCCTAATTGATTCATCATTGGGTCGGCGACACAGGGCGCGCGACCTGACGGCGTCGCCTTTCCCAAATTTCGTCCGCTTCCGCGTTAAACAGGGCCGAGGCTCGCGCTTTCCCGCGGGTCAGCATCGCGCGATGATAGCGACGTAGATACTGGCGAAACCCGTGGTCATTGTACCGCGGGAGCCCCTTCAACCAAGCCCTTCCGTATCCACAGAGCAGCGTCAAGCTACCGATCACAGCCGGTCTGTGTCCGACGCCGTGGACTGCCTTTCCGAGCACGAACGACGGCGCAGCGCCCATGAACCAATAACCCTCCCCTAGCCGCATGCGGCCAGTCAGGATACCGCGGTCGCTTGAGCCCATCGGTCGAAGATGAATGAATCGAAGCTCGGCGTCATCAATCGACTTCGACCGCCACCCCAACATTCGTCCGCGATAACAATCGATCCCGTCCCAGATAAGACCCTTCACTAGGCCGCCGATGTCCTCAAGGAAGGTCCGACGGTAGAACTTTGAGGCTCCAACGGACACGTCATCGGCGATGCGCTCGCTCTTCAGCTCGCCGGAGTCTTCGCCGCCGACCCTGAAGTAGGGCTTGCCCGAGATAGAGCCCAGGCGCTCGTCCCGCGCCATCTCCTCGAGCAGACGCTCGAAGTAGCGTGGCGGCAGGATGAGGTCGACGTCGAGCTTGCAGACGAACTCCGATGGATGATCGCCCAGCAGCTCGAGGCCGATGTTGAACACCTCGACCACGCCACCGCCGAGAGCACGACGTCCGCGGTTGGCACGGGAGTAAACTTCAATGAAGTCATACTTCGCGGAATATTCCGACACAATACGAGCGGTCGCGTCCTCCGAGCCGTCGTCGATGATGATCCACCGCTTGGGCAGCACAGTTTGGGCGAGCACCGAATCCAGCGTCTCTCTGATATATTCCGCTTCGTTGCGTGCCGGGCTGATCAGGCAATAATCGCGGAGAGACTTGGCGCCGTGGTCGGACCAAACCGCAGGGGTGCTACTGAGATTGTCGCTAGAACCAGCCATTGCTCTTTTGAGTTTAGCAGCCGGCCGCCGACGCTCACAACAGCAACTTTGGGCCTGTCCCTCTGCGGAGCATGGATGGCCCTGTAGCTCCGGCAAGTTGCGGAGTCTCCGCGGGAAGCGCCCTAAGCCGCGCGCAGCTTGTCCAGCGCACCGCGCAGCGTGGTCTCGCGAGGTTCGCTGCGCGCAGACAGCTCCTCGATCGCGACGATCTTGCGCTCGGCGCCGTCGCGGCCGAGCTGGACCACGACGTCGATGACCGAACGGGCGTAATCGATCGTCTCGGCGCGCGAGAGGCCGAGGCCCGACTGCATCACCATCAGCGCCAGCTGCTCGAGAGCCCCGCTCGCCGAATTCGCATGAATCGTGCTGAACGATCCGGGGTGACCGGTGTTGACGGCGCGCAGGAAGCTGACTGCTTCCTTGCCGCGCAGCTCACCGAGCAGGATGCGGTCGGGGCGCAAGCGCAGCGCGGCCTGGAGCAAATCGTCGGTGTTGACCAACGCCTCGCCAAGCTCGCCCTTGACCGCAATCAGGCCGAGGTCGTTGGGGCCGTGGAGCTGCACTTCCGCCGTATCCTCGACCACGATCACGCGCTCTTCGGCCGGGACTTCGCGCAGCAACGCGTTGAGGAATGTGGTCTTGCCCGTCGAGGTACCGCCGCTGATCAGAATTGTCTTCCGCTCGACGACGGCTTCGCGCAGGAAGCCGATCGGATCAGCTTCAGGCGAGCATCCCGCAGCCTTTTGCAAGGGCTGAAGGGGCCCGTTGCCATAAGCTTCGAGTGGCATGTCGAGCAGGCAGTGGCGCCGGATCGCGAGCGCCCAATGGGCCCGTGTTGCCGTTGGTGCGACGAACTGGACGCGCGCGCCGTTTGGAAGCATCGCGGCAAGCAGCGGCCGCTCGCGACTGATCCCCTGGTTACTGACCCGCGCGACCTGTTCGGCGAGGCGCTGCAGCAATGCGTCGTCGACCGCCGGCGTCTCGTGGCGGGTCATCTTCCCGCGCTGCTCGATCCAGACCTCGCCGGGGCGATTGACGAGCAGCTCGGTGACGTCCGCCGCGGCAAGCCAGCCGCGAAACGGCTCGAGATAGGCCTCGAGGAATGGATCGATCCCGTCGTCGCGCTGCGGCTCGTCGGCCTTGCTCATCCCGTTGACCCGTCATCGGCCGAAAAGATGAGGTCGCGGGCGGTGAAGACGCGGATCGGCTCGCCTTGGCGGACCTTGATCGTCGGACCGCGATTGCCGCTGCTCTGGATTGCGGCCGACGCGGCGTTCTGCCCGGCTCCGGACACGATCACGGTTCCTGCACCAGCGGAGGCGAGCGTGCTTGCACTACCGAGGATTGACAGCAGGATCGCCGATCCGAAGCGGGAGAAGAAGTGGCTGTTCACCTGACCGCCAATGCCGGCCTGGCCGGAGAAATCGGCGGCGGGCGACGCGAGCGCGATCGACACGCCGTCGGGGCGCACAAGCCGGGTCCACATCAGATAGGCGCGGCGCTGGCCGGCCTGGGTCGCGCCTTTATATTCGCCGATCAGCCGCGACGAGCGCGGGATCAACACTCGGCTGCCGTCGAATGACTTGATGTCCTGGCTGACCACGGCGCGGGCATAGCCGGGGACATCGGTATCGATGGCCGTCTCGAGGACCGCCGGGATGAGCGTTCCCTGGATCACAGTACTTGCCGGTTCGGCGAGACGCGTCGAGTGCACCGACGTATTCTCGCTGGCAAAGCCACGTCCCGGCGCCGCTCCGGCGAGCAAGCTGGGGGCGCCGTCAGCGTCGCGGGGGCTGTTGGGCCCAGCCGCGACCGTCAGGCCGGGGGCCGATCCCCCGTCATAGACCAGGACGGGAGAGGCGGGCGGCGACATGCCAGACATCGCGCCCGTCCGCGGCATTTGAGCGGTGCCGGGAACGGCACCCGGCTCGGCGTTGGTCGCAAGCGTCGAGGGCGGCATGACCATCGCCTTGCCGGCGGCGGCCGGCATCGGCAGGCCGGGCTGCGTCTGTGCCCCTGTCGCGGGCGCTGCCGCCGGGCTGGTGGAGGCGTGGCGGCTGGAGCTCAGCGAAACGAAGGTCGCGCAGCCCAGCACCAGCGCGATCGCACCGCCGGCGGCGAGGCCGACACTGTCGCGGCGTGTCTTGCGGGTCGCGACGATCGGGTAAGCATTGTGGCTGGCGATGACCAGCGCCTGCTCGCTGAGCTCGAGCCGCGGATCCGTCGCCGGCACAGCGACCGGAAGAGGTGGACGCAGCGAATCGTCCCAGGGACCACGGACAGTGTTGCCGGTGGCTTCGATGGTTGCTCGAGTGGTCATTAGCGGCCGTCCGTGAGTTTGTCGGAGTAGAGCGCGGTCAGATTGGCGAGCCTGACCGCCCTGCCCTGCGACGGTGGCGGAGCGCTCGGCGTCACTTGCGTGGCCGCCACGCGCTGGGCGAAGTCACTTGGCGGGGTCGCCGCCGGCGCAGCAGGCGCGGGCACGATGCGCCGCGATGTCCACAGCACCGCCATGCGATTGCCGTAGCGCAGCACCATGTTCTGCGGGATCGGGCTGACGACAATATATTCGCCGCTCATCCGATAGCTCAGCGGCCCTTCCTTGCGGTCCTCGGTGACGGTCAGGATTGCCGGAAGCGGAACGTCGCGGTTCCACGACAGATAGACCGCGGCGCCGTCGTCGAACACGCGCGACGGGACCAGCTTGCCATAACCCTTGCTCCGCCAATCGAAATGCAGCTTGTCGGCGACCATCGTCGTCGAGGGTGGCGCGGCGGCGACGGCAAGCTGTGGGGCTGACTGCCCCGGCTTCGCCTCAGCCTCCGGCGGCTTCTCGTTCCGATAGGTGAATTTCAGGGCGTAGACCGGGGTGGTCCACTTATCGCCCGCGACCAGGTCGAACATGTAGGTGCGGCGGTCGGTGACCACCGTCATGTTGGTCCGGGTGCGCGGCGCCAGCGGCTTGACGAACACCAGGCTGGCGCGGTGGTTCGGCGTGATCTGCCAGGCGTTGGAATCGCCGACCGCGATATTCTCAATCCGCTCGTCGGGCGCGAACTCGATCGTCGACTGGATCCCGGCCTTGCCGAGTATCTGGACGATGTGGTCCGGATCGTAAGGCAAAGAGCGAATGCGGGTGTCCGCGGCGGCGCTCATGCTCGTGCAGCCCAGCACCGCCAAAGCGGCAAAACTAACCTTGCGGATCATCGAAACATTTCTCGCGAATGAGGAGTGGCTGCACCGGCGACGCGGTGGTGGAGATAACGAAGCTGGTTGCGCGCATCGTTGGGTCCCGCAAGCGCCGGCCGCGGTGCCGGCGCTGCGATGGCAGCGAGCGCCGCGCCACTGGTCAGCAGCCGATGGCTCGAACTGCTGTTTTCAAGACTGGCGACCGTGCTGCGGACGCGCTCCGAGGCCACGGCCGTCGCAGGCGCGGCGGACGCGGCAGGGTTGAGCGGACGTTCCTGGTGAGCCGACAGGGCCGCACCCATGTGCGCCTGGGCGAGTGCCTGCGCGCGGCCCATCCGCCAGCCCTTCGTGAGCGATGCGGCGACCTTGAACACGACCAGCATCAGGGCGACGTAGATGATGGACGCGACGAGGATGGACACGGCGCTGCGCAGTGAGATCTCGGCGCCGCCTTCGCCAAGGCCGGCGACCATCGGCGAGATCGCGACCAGCGCGCCGCTGCCCATGATCACTGTCAACAGCGGCACCAGCGCGAACATCGCGACGCTCTTGAGCCAGCCTTCGAACAGGCCGCGCGTGCCGTCGAACAGCGCCAGCACAATGAATATGGGGCCGAGGATCAACAGCGCAGCGAGCGCAAGCCGGCAGACAACGAGGACGCCGACGGTTCCGAGCAGCAGGATCAGCCCGGCAATCGACAGGATATTGGCCGGCGAGGCCATCGTCGGAACGGCCGCCGCTGCAGGCATGCCGGGCGCAGCGGCTGCGGCCGGCGTAATTGCGCTCGCGGCATCGGTGATCGCGGTGAACACGCCGTCGAGCTGCTGCGCAAAGATCGTCGTCGCGGAGCCCCTCGTGCCCACCAGCACGCTGGCGATTTCATCGGGGGCCCCCATCGCGAGGTTCCACACGACCGACTGGTAAGCGATCCATGAGGTCGCGAAGGTCAGCACTAGGCCGAGAGTCATCATCCGCGGAGTCAGCACCGACACACGGAGCGCCGACCTGCCGGTCAGGATGTTGAAGGCGAGGAGCGCAACATAGAGCGTGAGGATGATCGTCAACGCCGTCTGGAAGCTGCCGTGGGCACCGAACAGGCGGCCGAACGATACCGCCGTCGCATCGCTGGCCAGGCAGTCGACCTTCGACAGCGCGTCGGCGACCCCTGCGGGCCCGTCGGCGGTGAATGGCTGGCACTGAGTCATTCGGCGGCTTCCAGCCAGAAGTCGTCGCCGCTCGGCGGCGGGGAGCCGGGCCACGGGGCGCGCGTCAGCAGCGGGTACCAATTGGCAGGGTCGTCTCCGACCGAGGCGCGCAATTCGTCGAGGCGGCGGACGCTGGATTCGCGGCCCGAGAGCACCGTCAGCAGGTCGGGCATCCCATTGAGGTCGAGCCGGACGACGACCGAGCGGTTCGCCTGGCGCACCAGGAAGCAGCGGCTGTGCGCGGGCAGGCTGCGGATGAACTCGAGCTCCTGCGTGCTGAGGCCGAAGCCCTGGCAATAATGCTCCTCGCGCGCCTTGGTGTTGGGCATGAAAATCGCGGTCGCGGTCTGCTCGACGATGGCCGAGGCGATCGAGCTGTCGAGCGCATCTGCCGCCGATTGGGTAGCGAAGCCGATCATCGCGTTGCGCTTGCGCAGCGTCTTCATCCAGTTGCGGATGCGCGCGGCGAACATCGGGTCGTCAAGCGCCTTCCACGCCTCGTCGATCAGGATCATGGTAGGCTCGCCGTCGAGACGGTCCTCGATCCGGTGGAACAGGTAGAGCAGCACGGGCGTGCGCAGGCGACGGTCCTCGAGCAGCTCGGTCATGTCGAACCCGATCACCCGGCTGTCGAAGTCGAGCTCGTCCTCGCGATTGTCGAACAGCCATGCATGCTCGCCATCGAAGATCCATGGGTCGAGCCGCGACGGGAGGTCGCCCGCCTGAGGCCGGCGGCCGCCACCGAGCAGGTCGCGCATGAAGCGCAGGCGGCGCAGCTCCGCGCCGTGAGCGAAAATCTCGTCGATCGACTTGGCGATCGCGGTCTCTTCCTCGGCGCCGTTCGCTTGCAGGAGGTTGGCCAGCCATTCCCTGAGGAACGCCCGGTTCACTGCAGAGTCGGGCAGAGCGAGGGGATTGAATCCGGTCGCTCCGCCACGGGTGATCCGCTCATACCTGCCGCCGAGCGCGCGGAGGAAAATCTCCGAGCCGCGGTCCTTGTCGAACAGGATGGTGCGCGGCGCGAACTTTTGCGCCTGCGCCGCGAGGAAGTTCAGAACGACGGTCTTGCCCGACCCGGAGGGGCCGATGATCGTGAAATTGCCGAGGTCGCCCTCGTGGAAGTTGAAGAAATAAGGCGTGGCGCTCGTGGTCTCGAGGACCGTGACCGCTTCTCCCCAGTGATTGCCGGTCGCGCGGCCCATCGGGAAGCCGTGCAGCGAAATGAACCCGGCCGCATTCGAGCTGGAGATCAACGCCCGACGGACGACATATTGCTCGTTGCCCGGGAACTGACCCCAGAAGGCGGGCTCGAGATTGACGTCTTCGCGCACCGCGACCGCGCCGATATCGGCAAGGGCCGCCGCAGCCTCCGCGGTCGCGGCTTCGAGCGTCTCGGGCGAGCCGCTCCGAACCAGCAGGCTCAAATGATGGTCGCCGAAGCTCAGCTGCCCGGCGCCGACGGCGTCGCGCGCTGCGAGCATTTCGGCCCGCTCGGTCGCCGCGCCCTCGTCCGCGCTCTTCAGCCGGCGGAGCGACAAGTCGATGCGCTCGCGCGCGGTCTGGCGCTCGATCGGCGCAAAGCTCTCGGTGATCACCAGCTCGTGCGGCACTCTCAGCAGCGAATCGAGCAGGCCGGCGCGGCTCGCGTCCGGATATTCCTTGATGCCGAGGATACTGGCGAAGCCGCGCTGGGCGGGCCCGCGAATCTCGAGCACGTCGAGACCGAAGCTGACGCGCGAATAAGGGATGTGCTGGCCGAGATCCTGCTCCGGGCGCGGAAGCAGCACCGGGCGGGTCTCGCCATTGTAGAGCGCCGAGAGCAGCTCCAGCGGCTCGGAAAAGACGCCGGTCTCGGTTTCATAGGTTCCGAGGATCCTCACGCCGTACGATTGGAGCGCCGCGGTCAGCGCCGCAGTTGCCGAATCGAGGTCCAGGGCTTCGGCGCCCGTCGGCGCGCCGGTCGGCTTCGCGCCAAGCTTGCTCAGCCGCTCTGGCAAGCCGGCCTTGCCGCGCGGCGGACGGATGACGATCGTCAGGAACTGCTCGTTGAGGAACATCCGGTCGTGATTGAGTTGCGCCGTCCAGCGGCGGTCGATCTCGGTCGACAACGGGTCGGGGTTGCGCGCGCCGAGGTCGACCTCGACGCGGCGGCGGATGAGGTGATGGTAGAGAACCGCTTTCGAATTGAGCGCGCTGCGCAGCACCACGTCGCGGACCGCGAGCAAATGGTTGAGGACATCGTCGTCCTCGGTTTCGAACGGAAAGCCGGCGAGGCGCATCGAGCGCATCAGCGAGCCGTCGCGCAGCCTCAGGGTCGAGGAGTCGACATGGCAGGCATAGGGCAGCCGGTCGCCGCCCCTGGCTTCCTTCTTCCCCCATGCTGCCGGTCCCAGCCATTTGGTCATGTTCGGCGCTTTCCCGCTCAAGGCGTGTAGCTGTTGCAGCCCCAGCGCTTCCAATTCCTGGTGCGCGGGCAACGGCTGACTTTGGTGATCCACAGATCGAAGATTCGGGGTTCGCGAAGGCAGGCGAAATAGCCGATCACATGCACCGCGACGGCGACCGGGATGGCGAGGTAGCTGCGAGTGATCAGGAACGCCTCGGTGGTCACCGCGGCATTGATCACGAAATAGCTGTAGGTCACGCCCGCGAACATCTGCGGGCGGGTCAGCGCGCGGAACACGGGCGATCTAGCGAGCGCCATGGATCAACCCGCCGCCGACTGAATTCCAGCGACGATGGTCCCGGCGCCGAACAGGATGAAGCAACCGATGATCACGGTCGCGCCGAAGCGCCAGTTCATCCGTCCGGTCAGCATCATGAAACCGACCATCGCGACCGCGATGACGGCGACCGCCGTGGCGACATTGCCGAGCAGCGTTCCCTGCAGCCACATCAAGGCGGCGACGATCGGCCCCGAGCCTTGCGGATTGACCTGCCCCGCGGCTGCCGCCGGCGCGCTAAGCGCGAGCAGCGGCAGGAGTGCGAGGCGGCGGTTCATGGTCATTGGCTTCCTCCGGTGGAAAATGAAATGTGACGAACAATCGACGCCACATAGGCCCGGGTCTCGGCAATCGCGGGGATGCCCCCGGCGCTGCGTACCCGGCCCGGGCCTGCGTTGTAAGCAGCGAGCGCCCTTTCGACATCGCCGTCGAACTGGTCGAGCAGCTGGCGCAGGTAGCGCGCGCCCCCGATCAAATTTGCCGCGGGGTCGGCAGGGTTGACGCCAAGATCGCGCGCCGTGCCTGGCATCAGTTGGGCCAGGCCGATCGCTCCCTTAGGCGAAATTGCCGAAGGATTCCAACGACTTTCTTGCCACACCAAAGCGGAGAGCAGTGTCGGGCTGAGGTTCGCTGAAACGGCGGCCTGGGTCAGGGCAGCGGCGAACTGCGGCGGAACCGGAGGCGGAGTGACATCGCTATACGCGTAAGCGGGAACGATTGGCTGGCCGTTCTGATCGACGGTCTTGTCGGACGCCGGGCTGACGACTTCCCATGTCGCCGCGCCAGACCCTTGGCGGACCGACACCGTGCCGTCCGAGGCAATGTCCATCACCTGCCCCTCAGCGGGAGTCGCGAACAGCGCCGCGGCGGCCGCTGCGGCTGCCGCGCCGAGGCTCAGCCTCGCACGAATTGATGCTGCTGTTCGCCACAGCCTGATTTCAAACAACAATTTCCCACCCCGGGCTTCCAGAGCCCTATTTGCACCTTGGCGGACGTTGGGGCGAGATAGTTAATATTTGTTTACGATAGACCGTTCTGGACGCCGACCAGACGCACTTTCTACTGGAAGGAAACTGTGGATAAACGGTTCGCTCCGAGCCTATCGAATTAAACGTAAAGTAAACGAACAGCGGTGATCCACCGCGGTTCGTTGCGGTGGCTGGCGGCGTGCGATAGATCACCCGCTGGCCAGACCGGCCGTAACATCTTCTCGGGAGGGGCTAAATCGTTCGTCCAGTGATCCTGTGTGGCGGCGCGGGGACGCGCCTGTGGCCGGTCTCGCGGCAGCTGTTTCCCAAGCAGCTGCTGCCTTTGATCGGCGATCAGTCCTTGCTCCAGCAGACCGCGGCGCGGCTGCCGGCGAAAGTCTTCGGTCCGGCGCTTATCGTCAGCGGCGAAGAGCAGCGTTTCTTCATCAAACGCCAACTCGAGGCTGTCGCCGCCCCCGTCGACGCGATCCTCCTCGAGCCGGCTGCGCGCAATACCTCGGCGGCGGCGGCGCTCGCCGCGGCGTGGCTCGACGCCAGCGGGCGCGACGAGCTCATGCTCGTCATGCCTTCGGATCATGTGATCGGCGACGCCGACGCGTTCATGGCCGCCGTGGCAATCGCCATCCCGCATGCCGAGAATGGCGCGATCGTCACCTTTGGCGCCAGGCCGACCGAACCGAACACCCAATATGGCTACATCGAAGCCGACACGTCCCAATCCTTCCCGGACGGCGCTTCCCCGATCGCCAGGTTTGTCGAAAAGCCCAGCGCGGCGAAGGCGGCCGAATATGTCGAGAGCGGCCGCTTCTTCTGGAACTCGGGCATTTTCCTGATGAAGCCATCCACCCTGCTCGACGAGATGCGCGAATTTCTGCCCGCGAGCCTCGAGGCGATCCTGAGGGCGGTCAAGGAGGCGCGTATCGACGGGCTGTTCGTCCGCCCGGCGGCCGCGGCGTTCGCCGAGGCCGACAATATCTCGATCGACCATGGCGTAATGGAGAAGACCGCGCGCGGCATCGTCGTGCCGGTCGAGATGCAATGGTCCGACGTCGGCGCATGGGACGCGGTGTGGAAGCTTAGTCCCAAGGACACCGAGGGCAACGCGATTCACGGTGACGTGGTCGCGCTCGACACGCGCAATTCGCTGCTGCGTTCGGACGGTCAGGCGATGATCGCGACGGTCGGGCTCGACCGCATGGCCGTGATCGCGGTGCGCGACGCGGTGTTCGTCGCGCCGATGGACCGTGTGTCGGAGGTCAAGGAACTCGTCGCCGGTCTCCAGCGCGAGGAGCGCGATTGCGTCCTGACGCCCCCCAAGGTGGCTCGGCCGTGGGGCTCATACGAGACGATCGGCGACGGCCCGCGCTTCCAGGTCAAGCACATCATCGTCGATCCGGGCGAGACGCTGTCGCTCCAGATGCACTTCCACCGATCCGAGCATTGGGTGGTCGTGCGCGGCTCGGCGCAAGTGACCGTTGGCGAGACGGTCTCGATCCTCCAGGAAAACCAGTCGACCCACATACCGGCCGGCACCCGCCACCGGCTCGCCAACCCGGGCAAAGTGCCGCTCGAGCTGGTCGAGATCCAATGCGGCCCATATCTCGGCGAAGACGATATTGTCCGGTTTGACGATCAATACGGGCGAGCTGGCGAGCCGCATGGCAAGAACGGCTGAGCCGCCTCAGCGGAGCAGAGACCATTTTAAAATGGTTCGCCCAAAGCTGAGCGGACCCGCACGGGAGACTTGATGGACCAGATCGTTACGGCCGACATCGGTGGAACCCACGCGCGATTTGCAATTGCGACGATCGATCGCGGACAGATCGTTGGGCTCGGCGATCCGGTCACCTTGAAAACGGCCGAGTTCGTGAGTTTTGAACGCGCCTGGGATGCCTTCGAAGAGCGTTCCGGAACGAAGCTTCCCGACAGGCTTTCGCTCGCCGTAGCGGCTCCGGTCGCCAACGATGAATTCTCGCTGACGAATAGCCATTGGCGGCTCAGCCGCGCACAAATCGTCTCGCAGCTTCAACTCAGCTCGCTTGTGCTGATCAACGACTTCGCCGCAGTAGCGCACGCGGTCTCTGCCATTGACCACGCAGGGCTCCTACACATCACCGGCCCGGATGAGCCGTTGCCGACAACCGGCGTGATCACGATCGTTGGTCCTGGAACCGGGCTCGGCGCAGCCTTGCTCGTGCGCGGAGGCGGACA
The DNA here is from genome assembly GCF_045810705.1 of Sphingomonas sp. GTDB lineage: Bacteria > Pseudomonadota > Alphaproteobacteria > Sphingomonadales > Sphingomonadaceae > Sphingomicrobium. The sequence goes on from NZ_JBJMVI010000011.1 coordinate 35,681, forward strand.
AGATTATCACGTGATCGAGACGGAGGGCGGGCACATCGATTTCGCGCCGCTTGATTCCCTTGAAGACAGCATCGTCGCAGAGTTGAGAAAGAAATTCGGTCGAGTGTCGGTCGAGCGGCTCGTCTCGGGGCCGGGCCTGGTCAACATCTATGAAGTCCTGGGCAAGCTGGAGGGTCGAAGCGACTTAACTCGCGATGAGGCGACATTGTGGTCGATGGCGCTCGACCAGACCGATCAACTCGCGGCCATCGCGCTCGACCGGTTTTGCATGTGCATGGGTGCCGTCGCCGGAGACCTGGCGCTTGCGCACGGCGCCTCGGCGGTCGTGATCGGCGGCGGTGTCGGCAGGCGCCTCAGCCATCGATTGGGAAGCTCCGGATTTCCGAACCGCTTTGCCGCGAAGGGCCGTTTCGAGCGCCGCCTTGCAGCAACGCCGGTGAAGCTCATCACTAGTGCCGAGCCGGGGTTGCTCGGGGCCGCGGTGGCCTTCGCCCGAGAATTCCCCTGATGTCGCGCTCTGTCGGACGATCGAGCCTGACGAGCTATAGCCAAAGAACCGAAAATGCTGAATCCGAGGGCCGGCCCAGCTTCGGTCAATACATCGCCAATTAATCCTTCTGCTCAATCGGGCCAGAAGATAAGCGGGGTCGGATGAAACTAGGAATCCTCACGGGCGGCGGCGATGTGCCCGGCCTTAATCCATGCATCCGCTCGATCACCATGTCGGCTACCGACCTTGGCTGGGAAGTGCTCGGGTTCAAGCGCGGCTGGCAGGGCGTGTTGGACATCGACCCGGCCGATCTTGCCTCGGTCGACTATAATTCCCGACCGTTGACGCGGGAATCGGTGCGCGACATCCACCGCTTGGGCGGCACCATCCTTCATACGTCGAGACTTGACCCGCGAACCATCGGAACTGCGGACCGGACGGATCATGTTCTGGAGGTGCTCGAAGCGTTGGGCGTGGACGCACTGATCACCCTGGGCGGAGACGGGACTCTTCGCTTCTCGGCACATTTGTCGCGCCGGGGGTTTCCCATCGTCTCGATTCCCAAGACGATGGACAATGACGTGTTCGGGACGGACTATTCGATCGGCTTTTCGACGGCTGTCAGCCGCTCGGTCGAAGCGATCAACTCGCTCCGCACGACCGTCGAAAGTCATGAGAGAATCGGGATTGTTGAGCTGTTCGGCAGGCGCAGCGGGGAAACGGCGCTGCTCGCCGGCTTCCTGGCGCAGGTCGATCGCACGATCATCGCCGAGGTTCCCGTCGACCTCGATGTGCTGCTGCCGCTGCTGGCCAGGGACAAGTCCGAAAGCGGCGCCGGCTATGCCATGTGCGTGATCTCCGAAGGCGCGACGATCGCCGGGGACGAGCGCAACGGACAGGCCGACCGGTCCCTCCCCGGCAGCGATCGCGAGGAGGTGAGCGTCAGCCGCAGACTTGCGCAGCACATCAAAGCGAAGCTTGGGTTCGGGACAGTGGTTCAGGAGCTTGCTTACCTGATGCGCGCCGGCGAGCCAGACGCCGTGGACAGGATGGTTGGTCTCGCGTTCGGTGCTCTCGCCGTCCAACTCCTGTCCCGTGGCGAAACCGGGCGAATGGTCGCGTTGACCGGGGGGAACTACGACCACATGCCGATCGACACGTTGGAGCAAGGCAGCAAGTTCGTTGACGTGGACGCTCTCTACGATCCGACGCTTTACCGGGCGAAGCTGCAACGGATCCAGGGCATGCCGATGTTTCTCTACTAGGCTGCTAACACCCCCCGCCTGAGCGCGGCGGAATCAATGCATCCTTGATCGGCCGGACCCAGGCGTTGGCCTTCATGTCCCAGGCGATGAAGTCGCTGTCGAACTGCCAATAGGCCCAGCCGAAACCACGCCGTTCGGCCTGACAGCGCACGGCCGACGTATAGGCCACCCGCAGATCGGTCGGCGTCCCGCTCTTGTCATAGGCACCGAACTCGCCGAGCAGGATCGGCCTGTGGTTGGCGGCCGACCAGGCGGCGACCTCGTTGAAGTCGCTAGCCAGCGCCGCTCGATCTTTCTCGCTGCCCCAGGTGATGCCGTGGAGGTTCTTGGTTTCCTCGACCCAGCCTGCCCCCTGGTGCGTAAAGTGGAACGGCTCGTAATAATGGAACGTCACGAGCAGGTTGGCGTCATTCGGAAGCCTCAGCAGCGGCAGGTCCTTGAGGCTGTTCCAATGGCTCGGCCCCACCACCACGATCCGCGTTGGGTTGCTCTTGCGAACGATCGCCAGCTCGTGCGCAAACAGCACATTCCACGGCTCGCCGTTCAATTTGTCGTGCGGCTCATTCAGCAACTCGAAGGCGACGTTGCGCGGAGCCCGTGCAAAGCGCGGCGCGACCTGCTGCCAAAATGCCGACAGCTTGGTGCGGCAGCCATCTACGTCCGTCGAACATACGTCGAAATCATGCTCGTCAATGATGATCCCGAGACCCGCCGCCCGGGCACGGCTGACAACCTCGTCGAGCTTGGCCAGCCAGGCCGGTTCGAGCTTGTTCTGGGCATCCATATGCTTGAACGCCTGCAGGTTCAGGCGCACGAAATCGAAGCCGCCGCGGCGGATCTCCGTGAAATGGCGCCACTCGAAGCGGCGCTTGCTCTCGTCGTTCCAGTAGGGATCGTAGCCGAGCACGTTGACGCCGCGGTGGAAGGGCGACTGGAGGACAGTCGAGGGTTTTGCCGCCGCTGCCGATGCCCAAAGGGCCACGACGACAGCCAAAAATGCCTTCCACATCCAACCTCTCCCGCAATCTGGCGCTGTTCGTTTGGTAGCGCTACCACAGCTCAATGCAAATCGCCTTGGTGCCGAGAATCGTGGGGCGTCTGACTTGCCTGCTGCTTGGCCTTGCGGGGCTGGCCAACGCGCCGCTTCATGGGCAATCATTGCCGCATTTGGTCGAGCGTGGCGGAAGGCACGCGCTCATGGTGGACGGCGCGCCGTTCCTGATCCTCGGAGCCCAGGTCAACAACAGCAGCAACTATCCCGCGGTGCTCCCACAGGTCTGGCCCGTGATCCGCCAGCTTCACGCCAACACCTTCGAGATCCCGGTCGCGTGGGAGCAAATCGAGCCGCAGGAAGGGCGGTTCAATTTCTCCTGGGTCGACACGTTGCTCGCGCAGGCGCGGCAGAACGAGGTGCGGCTGGTGCTGCTCTGGTTCGGGACGTGGAAGAATACCAACCCGCAATATGCACCCGAATGGGTGAAGACGGACACGCGCCGCTTTCCCCGCGAAGTGAAGCCGGACGGGACGACACATTTCGTGCTGTCGGCGCATGGCCCGGCGACGCTCGACGCCGACAGCCACGCATTCGCGGCGCTGATGGCACACCTGCGAGTGGCCGACCCACAACACACGGTCATCATGATGCAGGTCGAGAATGAGACTGGAAGCTACGGCATCCCGCGCGATTTCTCACCGACTGCGCAGCGCCTCTTTGCTCAAGCGATTCCGCCCGAGCTGTCGCGGCGCGTCGGCAAGAGGGGCACCTGGTCGCAAGCATTCGGGCCGACGGCGGATCAGGCATTCAACGCCTGGCACGTCGCACGCTATGTCGATCAGATCGCGGTTGCGGGCAAGGCGCAGCTCGACCTGCCGATGTATGTCAATGCGTCTCTGACCGACCCGTTCAATCTCGAGGGTGTCCAGTTCGGAGCAAGCGGCGGACCCAATTGGAACGTGATCGACATCTGGAAGGTCGCGGCACCGCACGTCGATATCGAAGCGCCGGACATCTATACCGCCGACCAGCGCAAATACGCCAAGTACATCGAGCACTATCGCCGGCCCGACAATCCGCTGCTTATTCCCGAAACCGGCAACGACGTGCAGTTCGCCCGCTTTTTCTGGCTGACGCTCGGCAATGGCGCGATCGGCTGGTCGCCGTTCGGCATGGACGCCACCGGCTACTTCAACTTCCCGCTCGGCGCCAAGCAACTCAACGGGGAGACGCTCGAAGAATTCGCGGCGAAGTTCGCCTTGCTCGCACCAATGGCGCGGGACTGGGCCAGGCTTTCGTTCGAGCACCCGACTGCCGGTTTCGCCAAGCCAGACGATGCGTCCGATCAGACCGCGGTGCTGGGGCGATGGAAGGTCATGGCCATGTATGGCTTGTGGCAGTTCGGCCAGCGCGAGCGCGCGGGAACCGCGGCGTCTCCCAACAAGGACCGACCGGTCGGGGGCGCCGCAATCATTCAGCTTGGGCCCGATGAACTTCTCGTCGCCGGGTCGGACGTTCGGCTCGCCTTTTCGCTGGATCGACCCCAACCCGGCGAGAACTCGCAATTCCTGGATGTCGAGGAAGGCAGGTTCGAGGATGGCCGCTGGGTGATGCAGCGCCGGTGGAATGGCGATCAGGTCGATTACGGCCTCAACCTCACGACGCCGACTTTGCTCAAGGTCCGGCTGGGAAGCTATCGATGAAGCTTCGACGTCTCACGCTTGCTCTCGTCGCGGTGAGCAGCGCGGCTGGCTCGCAGACCTACCAGCGCACCGACACGGGAATCATCGTCGTGCCTGCGCGGCGACCGGACTCGATCGTGCGGCTGCAGGTCTATGGCGATGGGATCATCCGGGTCACCGAGGCTCCGACCAAAGATTTGGACCTCACGCATAGCCTGATGGTCGTTGCGCAGCCCTCGGCCGCGCTTTCATTCAGCGAAGCGCCAGGAAATGTAACGCTCAAAACGGCCAAGGCGGCTGCGACCGTCGATCTGCGGACTGGGCGCGTGAGCTTCAGGGACGCCGACGGGCGCGTCGTGCTTGCCGAAAGCGGCGCACCGCTGTTTACGCCGACGAGCTCCGAGGGCGTGCCGTTCCTCGCCATCCGGCAGCAATTCAATCGCGGCACGAACGAAGGGTTCTACGGCCTCGGCCAGCACCAGTTCGGCCAGATGAATTACAACGGCGAGGACGTCGAGCTTGCCCAGCACAACATGGACGTCGCGATCCCGTTCGTGGTCTCGACGCGGAATTACGGGCTGTTGTGGGACAATGATTCGATCACCCGCTTCGGCGACCCCGTCCCCTACCCGCTCGCCGGCGCCTCCGGGGACGGGCTGAAGGTCACCGGCAAGGACGGCGCTGCCGGATGGACGGCGACCTACACAGTCAATGGCCGGGTCATCGCCGAACGACAGGAACCCGCGGTCGATCTCCAATATCTCGAGAACCGGAAAGACTGGCCGGCCGGCACGCGCGCGCCGGACAACAGCAGCACGGTCCCAGGGCTGAAGGTGACGTGGACCGGCACAATTGTCCCCGCAGCAACCGGCCTGCACCGCTTCCGCCTTTATTCGTCGAGCTATGCGAAATTGTTCGTCGACCGGCGCAAGTTGCTCGATCGCTGGCGGCAGAACTGGAACCCCTGGTATCATAATGCCGACGTCGAGCTGACCGGCGGGAAGCGCCACGAAGTGCGGCTCGAGTGGGAACCGAACGGCGGCTATATCGCGCTGCTCCACAGGGACCCGCGCCCCGACGCCGATCGCCATACGCTAACTTTGTCGTCCGATTTCGGCCACGCGGTCGATTATTATTTCGTCGGCGGCCGCAGCATCGACGAGGTGATCGGCGGCTACCGCCAGCTCACCGGCAAGGCGCCGATCATGCCCAAATGGGCCTATGGCTTCTGGCAGAGCCGCCAGCGCTACGAGACCCAGGACCAGCTGCTTTCCCTCCTTCGCGAGTATCGGAAGCGCGGGCTGCCGCTCGATAATATCGTGCAGGACTGGGACTATTGGCCAGAAGACCAGTGGGGCTGCCAGTGCTTCGACGCGTCACGCTTCCCCGATCCCAGGGCGATGGTCGATGAGGTGCATCGCAGCGGCGCTCACGTGATGATCTCGGTGTGGGCGAAATTCTATCCGGGCACCGCCAACTACAGGGAGCTCGACGCGGTCGGCGGGATCTACCGCAACATGGTCACGCCGCGGCGCGACGAGCCGGTCGACGACCCCAACTACATCCACGGCATGTATCGCGACTGGATCGGCAAGGGCTATGCCAACGCCTTCTACGACCCGTATAACACCCGGGCGAAGCATATCTATTCGCGGCAAGTGATCGAGGGCATCGGAAGCAAGGGTTTCGACGCCTGGTGGCTCGATTCCGACGAGCCCGACTTCCACTCCAATCTGTCGGTCGCCGAGCGCCAGCGGCGGATGAGCCCGACCGCGCTCGGCCCCGGCGCCGCCTTCTTCAATGCCTACCCGCTCGAGCATGTCGAGGGCGTCTACGACCATATGATCGCTTATCGGCCCGATGTTCGCCCGTTCATTCTCACGCGCTCCGGCTTCGGCGGCATCCAGCGCGCCGGCGCCGCGATCTGGTCGGGGGACGTCGCGTCGCGCTGGGACAATCTGCGCGAGCAGATCTCCGCCGGGATCAACTTTTCCATGTCGGGTATCCCCAACTGGAGCCACGACATCGGCGGCTACACGATGGAGGATCGGTTCCTCAAACCGAATGCCGCAGACTTGGACGAATGGCGCGAGCTCAACACCCGCTGGTTCCAGTTCGGCGCCTTCTCGCCGATTTTCCGCAGCCACGGCGAAAACATCCACCGCGAGATTTTCGAAATGTCGCCCGAAGGTTCGCCGACTTATCGGTCGATGGTCTGGTATGACAAGCTGCGTTACCGCTTGATGCCCTACACCTACACGCTCGGCGCCGACACCTATTTCAAGGACGGCACGATCATGCGCGGCCTGGTGCTGGATTTCGCCGGCGACAAGCGCAGCTGGAATATCGGCGACGAATATATGTTCGGGCCCGCATTCCTCGTCGCGCCAGTGACCGACTACAAGGCCCGCAGCCGCAAGGTCTACCTTCCCGCCGGCGCAAGCTGGGTCGATTTCTACACCGGGAGTAAGATTGCGGGCGGGCGGATGATCGACGCTGCTGCGCCCTATGAGCGCATGCCGCTGTTCGTGCGCGCCGGATCGATCGTCCCGACCGGGCCTGCGATTCAGTTCACAGGAAACGACACGCATTCGCCGCTGACGGTGAATGTCTACACCGGCGCCGACGGCGGCTTTTCGCTCTACGAGGACGATGACGTCAGCCGCCAGTATCTGCACGGCCAATATTCGCGTATTCCATTCGCTTGGAATGAGCGTCGCAAGACCCTGACAATCGGCCCGCGGCAGGGCAGCTATCGGGGCATGGCGGGCACACGCGTGATCAAGGTGCGCTGGGTCCGGCCCGGCACGCCGCTGAACCTCGACGCTTCGGACGCGACGATTACCTACACGGGCGCGCCGATCACCGTCCGGATGCGCTAAAGGCGGGTCTGAAGCCGATGGCGCGCGACATCATTCGAGTGGGATTGGTTGGCTACGGGCTCGCCGGGTCGGCCTTCCACGCGCCGCTGATCCGGGCCTGCGATCGCTTGCAGCTGGCCGCCATCCTGAGCTCACGCGGCGCGCCGGATCGAGTCGGCTCGATGCCCGAGTTGATCGCATGCTCCGACCTGATCGTCATCGCGTCGCCCAACGCGACGCATTTCCCATTAGCCAAACAGGCACTTGAGGCTGGGCGGCACGTGGTCGTCGACAAACCCTTCACGGCAATAGTCGACGAGGCCGACGAACTCATCCGCATTGCGGCCGAGCGAAAGCGCGTCCTCAGCGTCTTCCACAACCGGCGCTGGGACGCGGACTTCCTGACGGTTCGCGACATTCTTCCACAACTCGGCGACGTGCTGCTCTTCGAAGCGAACTGGGATCGTTTTCGGCCCGAGATCAAGATGGGCTGGCGCGAAGACGCCGGGCCCGGCGCGGGCCTCTTCAATGATCTCGCCCCGCACCTGATCGACCAGGCGCTGCAACTGTTCGGCATGCCGGACGCAATCGACGCGGACATTTTGACGCAGCGAAAAGGCGCGCTGGTCGACGATTATTTCGACGTGACGCTTCACTATGGCGCGCGCCGCGTGTGCCTGCGGTCGTCGACGCTTGTCGCCGCGCCTCGGCCGCGATTCGCCATCCACGGGACCGGCGGCTCATTCATAAAGCACGGGCTCGACCCGCAGGAAGCGCAACTCAAGTCAGGAATGGATCCGAGCGATCCGGCATTCGGCATCGATTCCAATGACGGAGTGATCGTCGCGCCGGATGGCAGCAGCGAGCCGGTGCGATCCAGGCGCGGCAATTACCCCGCCTTCTACGACGGCCTTGCCGCTGCGATCCTCGACGGAGCGCCGGTGCCCGTCCTAGCCGGTGACGCCCGCATCGGGCTCGATCTCATTCGCCTCGCTCGGTCGGCGTCGAAGCGGGGACGGCGCCTGCAACTCCCGGCCGCCAGTTCGCCGGCAGGGTGACTGCCGGCAATGCGACCGAGGCATTGCTTCGAAGATCGGCGGAAGACGCTCCCAGCATCAGGCGATATTCGCCGGCGGCGATGCGCCACACATGGGCCGTCTCGTCGAATGTCGCCAGCAGCCGCGGATCGACGTCGAGGTCGACGGCCTTGGACTGACCCGGTGCGAGGTCCACCTTGGCGAACCCGACAAGGCGCTTGGGCGCTTCCCATCCGCCGGCAACACTCGCCGCATAGACCTGCCCGACGGCCATCCCGCGGCGCTTGCCGGTGTTGCTGAGGTTGAAGTGGACCCGAAGCTTGTCTGCGGTGCCGGCGGCCGCTCGCATCGGGCCGTAACCGAAGCGGGTGTAGCTGAGCCCGTGACCGAACGGGAACAAGGGCTGCAGCTTCTGCCGGTCGATCCACTTGTAGCCAACTGCGGCGCCTTCCGAATAATCGATGGTGAACTCGTCCATCTCGGACTTGCCGCCGGGCCGCACGGGTCGAGGGAGTTGCGCCTCGCTTTGGTAGAATGTCACCGGCAAATGGCCGGACGGGTTGACGCGCCCGGTAAGCACGTTGGCAATGGCTGTTCCGCCGGCTCTTCCCGGATACCAGGCCTCGACGACCGCGGCGACGCGTCCGGCCCAGGGCATTGCCACGCCCGCGTTGGTTTCCAGGACCACCGCGGTCCTGGGATTGGCGGCAGCGACGGCATCGATCAAGGCATCCTGGTTACCGTCGAGCGACATTGGCACGTCGATCGACTCGCTCGACCATTGGGTCGCGAAGACGATCGCGACGTCGGCCGCGCGCGCGGCAACTGCCGCGGCGGCAGGATCGGCGCCATCCACGAAAATGATCGGGGCGTTCGGTGCCGCTGTCTTGAGCGCTGCGAGCGGCGAGGACGGGTAATACATCACCGGCCCTGGCCAGCCGGTCGGCAGCAAACCCGGCACGGCATTGCCGCCCCGCGGATAGACCAGCGAGGAACCGCTGCCCGCGAGCACGCCCTTGTCCGCATGGCCGCCAATCAGGACGATCCTGCGTACGTTCGGGCCGAGCGGAAGCAGGCCGCCCTCGTTCTTGAGCAGCACGATGCCCTGTTCGGCGTCCGCCTGGCTGACCGCTTCGTGCGCGGCGAAGTCGGTTGGGCCGTTCTCGTTGACGGGGTCATCCGCAGCGCCAGTGGAATAGAGCGCCCAAAGGACGCGCTGGGCCATGTCGTCGATCCGGGCCTGCGGCACCTGACCCGCGGCAATGGCGGCCTTCATCGGCTCGCGGAAATAAGGCTGCTCGTCAAACGGCCAGCCCGACTGCTGGTCCAGCCCGTTGAGCGTCGCCTTGACGGTGCTGTGGACCGCGCCCCAGTCGGACATGACGTAGCCGCGAAAGCCGAGGTCCCGCTTGAGCACGTCATTGAGCAGCCAGCTGTTCTCACAGGCAAAATCGCCGTCGACCTTGTTGTACGAGCACATGACCGACCCGGGGTTGCCGCGTTCGATCGCGAACTGGAACGCGAGTAGGTCCGACATCCGTGCCGCGCTATGGTCGATCCGGACATCGTGGCCTTTGCGCCCGGTCTCGAGGTCGTTCAGCGCATAATGCTTGGTCGTCGAAATGACGTGGTTGGACTGGATGCCGGCGATTTCCGACCCGACGATCGTTCCAGCAAGCAACGGGTCTTCGCCGGCATATTCGAAGTTGCGCCCATTGCGTGGGTCGCGCGCGAGGTCGACGCCGCCGGCGAGCATCACGTTGAAGCCCGACGCGCGCGCCTCGGCGCCAATCATCCGGCCGCCTTTGAACGCGAGCTCCGGGTTCCAGGTCGCCGCTGTTGCAATTCCCGACGGGAGCGCGGTGCGCTCGCGCTTTTGCTGCGCGCCGCCTTGCGTCGCGACCCCGACGCCCGCATCCGTTTCCCACTGCGGCGTGATCCCCAGGCGCGGAATTCCCGGAACGAATCCCGCCGACCCATAGCGTACGCCCGCCGGGGGATGTTTTCCCTGCCAGTCGGTTGCGAAATAGCCGAAGGTCAGCTGGAGCTTTTCATCGAGCGTCATCTTGCTGACGACCGCTTCTGCGCGCTCGCCCGGGCCAGGCGGGGCCGCTGAGGCAACCGCTGGCGCGGCGCACGCCATCAACACTGCGATGCGAATCCGATACCTGCGATGCATTGCGCTCTCCCCTGGGAATTCATGCCGGCGTGCCCACATACAAGCTTGACACTAATAGCTGCGAGCGCTGATTGGTAGCGCTACCATGAACACTTGGGTTCATCGCTCTTGATGCAGTTCACAGCCGCCATGCTGCCCGTCGACGTTGCCCGCGCGATGCTTGCTGGGCGGTTGCTACTCGATGCCGGTCCAACGCCCGTGCTGATCCGCGGCGGCGCGGTCGAAGACATCTCGCGGGTCGCTCCGACCATCGCCGATCTGCTGGACCTTCCCGACCCGGCCGGAGTCGCTGGTGAGCGGCTCTTCGCCATCGATGAGCTCGATCGCTTTCCGCCCGAGCGGATTCTCGCGCCAGTCGACCTTCAGGCGGTGAAGGCCGCCGGCGTTACGTTCGCGGTGTCGGCGATCGAGCGCGTGATCGAGGAGCGTGCACGCGGCGATTATCGGCTCGCGGGCTCGTTCCGCGACAAGCTCGAAGAGCGGATCGGCGGCGGAATCCGCTCGGTCGTCCCGGGCAGCGACGCGGCCGCGCGGCTCAAGGACTTGCTCATCGAGGAGGGCCTATGGTCGCAATACCTGGAAGTCGCGATCGGGCCCGACGCGGAAATCTTCACCAAGACCGCGCCGCTGGCGAGCGTCGGCTGGGGCGCCGAGATCGGCGTTCGTTCGGACTCCACCTGGAACAATCCCGAGCCCGAGGTCGTGCTGGCCGTCAACGACGAGGGCGATATCCGCGGCGCGACGCTTGGCAATGACGTCAACTTGCGCGACTTCGAAGGGCGCAGCGCCCTCCTTCTCAGCAAGGCCAAGGACAATAATGCTTCGTGCGCGATCGGCCCTTTCATCCGGCTGTTCGACGAGGGCTTCACGATCGATGACGTACGTTCGGCGGTGGTCGAGCTCGAAATATCCGGCCCCGACGGCTTCTCGCTGCGAGGGCAAAGCCGGATGAGTGAGATCAGCCGCGACCCCGAGGAGCTGGTTCGCCAGGCGATGAGCGAACACCATTATCCGGACGGCTTCGTGCTGTTCCTGGGCACCCTGTTCGCCCCGACGCAGGACCGCGACGAGCCGGGGCGCGGGTTCACCCACAAGGTGGGCGACGAAGTCCGGATTTCGACACCGAAACTGGGCACGCTGGCCAACACCGTCGTGACGTCGCGCGACGCGCCGGCGTGGACCTTCGGGACCAGGGCGCTAATGCGCAATCTTGCGGCACGGGGGCTGCTAACCGGGGCGATGGAGAACGCCTGATGCTCGAGGCCCTGAGCCATCTGATCAACGGAGAAAAGGTCGGCGGCGAGTCGTCCGGACAGAGTCTGAATCCTTCCAACCTCGACGACGTCGTCGCGCGCTATCCCAAGGGCGGAGCCGCGGAGGTCGACCGCGCGGTCGACGCGGCGCGCTCGGCCTCCCCCGCCTGGTCTGAAGCGTCGCCGGAAGTCCGCTCCGACGTGCTCGACAAGGCCGGGTCGCTGATCATGAACCGCGCCAAGGAGCTCGGCACGTTGCTGTCGCGCGAAGAGGGTAAGACCCTCCCCGAAGGCACGGGCGAAGTGATGCGCGCGGCGCGCATCTGCAAATATTTCGCGGGCGAAGCGCTCCGCCGGCATGGGCAGACACTGGAATCGACTCGTCCGGGAATCGACGTCGAGACGTACCGCGAACCCGTCGGCGTGTTCGGCCTGATTACCCCCTGGAATTTCCCGATCGCCATCCCCGCGTGGAAGAGCGCTCCTGCCCTCGCCTTCGGCAACACGGTAGTGCTGAAACCGGCGACTCCGACGCCGGCGATCGCTCATGCATTCGCCGAAATCCTGATCGAGGCCGGTGTTCCCCCAGGCGTTTTCAACCTGGTGATAGGCGAAGGCGACGTTGGCCGTGCAATCGTCAACCACGCCGGCATCGATGGCATTTCATTCACGGGTTCGCAGTCGGTCGGCGCATCGGTCGCCGAAGGCGCCGCTAAGCGCCAGGCGCGAGTCCAGCTCGAAATGGGCGGCAAGAACCCGCTCGTCGTACTCGACGATGCGGACATCGACCGCGCCGTCATGTGCGCGATCGACGGCGCGTTTTATGGCACCGGCCAGCGCTGCACGGCATCATCGCGGATCATTGTAACCGAAGGCATTCACGACCGCTTTGTCGAGGCGCTGGCGGAAAAGGCGCGGTCGCTGCGCGTCGGCGATGCGCTCGATCCGCAGACGCAGATCGGGCCGGCGGTCAGCGAGCAGCAGCTCGAGCAAAACCTACATTACGTCGAGATTGCCCGCAATGAGGGGGGCAGGGTGCTGACGGGCGGCGAACCGCTGACGCTCGACAAGCGCGGTTGGTACATGGCGCCGACGGTCGTCGCCGACACCCAGCCCGCGCAGCGCATCAATTGCGAGGAAGTGTTCGGCCCGGTCGCCAGCACGGTGAAGGTGCGCGACTATGAAGAAGCGCTGGACATCGCCAACCGCGGTCAGTTCGGGCTTTCGGCCGGAATTGTCACCGGTTCCCTGAAGTATGCGCGGCATTTCCGGCGCAACATTCGGGCCGGAATGGTCATGATCAACCTGCCGACCGCGGGTGTCGACTACCACGTGCCATTCGGCGGCACGCGCAAGTCGAGCTATGGCGCGCGCGAGCAGGGCTTCGCCGCCGTCGAATTCTATTCGCAGACCAAGACCGCCTACATCTGGAGCTGAAGAATTTGTCGGAATCGCCTGGCCAGCGCGCCGTCTATCCAAGCCTCAAAGGCAAGAAGGTCCTGGTCACGGGCGGCGGCTCGGGCATCGGCGCCGGCATCGTCGAAGCGTTTGCCGCGCAGGGCTCCAATGTCACCTTCTTCGACATCAACGGGTCTGATTCAGAAGCGCTAGCCGAGCGTACGGGCGGCAAATTCCTGCGCATCGACCTCAAGGATATTCCAGCGACTCAAAAGGCGATCGAAGGGCTCACGAAAGACGGGCCTATCGACGTGCTGGTGAACAACGCCGCCAACGACGACCGCCACAACGTCGATGATGTGACCGAGGAGTATTGGAACGATCGGCTCAACGTGAACCTCAAGCACCAGTTCTTTTGTGCGCAGGCGGTTGCGCCAGGGATGCGCTCCATTGGCGGTGGCGCGATCATCAATTTGGGGTCGATCAGCTGGCATCTCGCTTTGCCGGGGCTCGCCCTTTACGAAACCTGCAAAGCGGCGATCGAGGGGCTCACCCGCGCGCTCGCGCGCGACCTCGGTCCGGACAATATCCGGGTGACCTGCATCGTCCCCGGGAACGTCCGCACCCCGCGTCAGCTGAAATGGTATACACCGGAGGGCGAAGCGGAGATCGTGAACGCGCAATGCCTCCCCGGCCGGCTGGTGCCCGAAGACATTGCCGCCTTCGCTCTGTTTCTCGCTTCCGACGATGCGCGGCTCGTCACCGGCCACGAATATTTTGTCGACGCTGGCTGGCGCTGAATGAGCGGCCAAAGTCCGAAGCCAGTCTGGGAGCTTGAGGCCGAGCTTGGTGAAGGACCGGTATGGGTCGAGCGAGACCAGGCTCTATGGTTCGTCGACATCAAGAAGCAGCAAATCCACCGCTACGATCCCGAAGCCGGGGCGAAGCAAAGCTGGAAGTCGCCCGAACAGGTCGGCTTCATCCTTCCGACCGCGGGCGGCGGCTTCGTCGCGGGACTCCAATCTGGCCTGTATCGCTTCGACCAGGGAAGCAGCGCCTTCGAGCTGATCGTTGAGGTCGAACCGGACCTACCCGACAATCGCTTGAACGACGGCGTCGTCGATCCCGCCGGGCGGCTGTGGTTCGGAACGATGGACAATGCCGAGAAAGCGAAGACCGGCGCTTTCTACTGTTTCCACGAAGGACGGCTGAAGCGGACCGGACTGGACGGCATCGCGATCACCAACGGGCCGGCGATTTCGCCTGACGGCGGGCTGCTCTACTTCGTGGACACGCTCAAAGGGACGATCGGTATCGCCGAGATTCGCGACGACGGCTCGCTTGGCGAACCTCGGCCCTTTGCCCGCATCGATCCGGCCGACGGCTATCCGGACGGCCCGACCATCGACAGCAACGGCTATGTCTGGATCTCTCTTTACGCCGGGTGGGGAGCGCGCCGTTATGCGCCTTCCGGAGAGCTGGTTGATAGTGTCCGTTTTCCGGTCGCGAACATCACCAAGATTGCGTTCGGCGGCGCCGATCTTCGCACTGCGTTTGCGACGACCGCGCGTCAGCTCCTTTCGCCAGAAAAGATCGCGAAGCAGCCGCTGATCGGCGCGCTGTTCGAGTTTCGAGTCAATGTGCCGGGAGTGCCATGTCCGCTCGCGCGTCTCTGATCTTCGTCAGCCTCCTCGCATCGCCCGCGGCAGCTGCTCCGGCCATCGACCCGCAATTCGGAAGTCACGCCGTCATCCAGCGCGGCAAGCCGATCGTCCTATCCGGCACCGCAGCTCCGGATGAGCCTGTCGCGGTGAGCTTTGGTGGACAGACCCGGCGCTCGGTCGCTGACCGCAAAGGGACATGGGCCGCGAGCTTTCCGAGACGCGGCGCCGGTGGCCCCTTCACGATCGATGTTGCTGGAGCGGGTGGCGCGAAAGCCGCGTCCGCGGACGTGATGGTCGGCGACGTCTGGCTGTGCTCGGGCCAGTCGAACATGGAATTTCCGGTCCACCGGGCGCTCAACGGCGCCGGCGAGGTCCAGAGCGCGAACGATCCGGATTTGCGCCTGTTCAAGGTGCCGCAACAGGTTGCCGACGACCCCCAGGCGCATTTCGCCAAGCCGCCGCAATGGCAAGCGACCACTCCGGACTCGGTCAAGGATTTCTCCGCCGCATGCTACTTCATGATTCGGGATCTGCGCACCTCGCAGCACGTGGCGATCGGCGCGATCGACGACAGCTGGGGCGCGACGCCGATCCGCCAATGGATGGACGAGGCCTCCGTCCGCGCCGGCGGCGAAGCGGCCATCGCCGATCTCGTGCGGCTTCATCGAACAAACCCGTCACAGGCGCTGCGCCAGTTCGACGCGACGTGGGTGAAGTGGTGGGACAGCCAGGCGGGCACGCCGGCCGGCCAGGAACCATGGCGCGCCGGCGACCGGCTGGCCTGGCAGCCGGTGCCGCGGATCGACTATTGGGATTCGTGGGGCCCCGACTGGAAGAATCACATAGGCGCTGTATGGTTTCGGCGCCGCTTCAGCCTGACCCCAGCCCAAGCTGCCGGAGGCGCGAGCCTCTCGCTCGGTGTGTTCGACGACATGGACCAGACGTGGGTCAATGGCGTGCCCGTCGGCGGGACCAGCGACTGGGCGGCGCAACGCGTATACGCCATCCCGCCGAGCCTGCTGCATGCCGGCACCAACGAGATCGTCATCTATGTGCTCAACACATACGGCGCTGGCGGTTTCGTCGGCCCCATTGACAAAGTGCACCTCGATTTCGATGGCAGCGCTGCCCTCCCGCTCGGCGACCAATGGCAATATTCGCCTATCGACAAGGCGATCGCAAACGGCCCGACGCCGCCCTGGTCCGGAGTTGCGAGCGTTTCGAAAATCTACAATGCGATGGCGGCTCCATTCGGGCCGCTCGGGCTCAAGGGCGTCGCCTGGTACCAGGGCGAAGCCGACGTCGGTGTTCCCGGCTACGACCGGCGGCTCGCGGCCTGGATGGCGAATTGGCGGGGCCAGTTCCGCGATCCCAACCTGCCGTTCCTGATCGTCGGGCTCGCCGGATGGGGCCGGCCCACGTCCAAACCCGTCGAGAGCGGATGGGCCGCGCTGATCAATGAGCAGCGGCTCGGTGTCCAGCACGATTCCCACGCCGCACTGATCAGTGCGATCGACATTGGCATTCCAACCGATCTCCATCCCCCGAACAAGCAGGAGGTTGGACGGCGGCTGTCGCTTGCAGCGAAGCAGCTCGCTTACGGCGCAGCGGGCGCGGTGGGCCCGATGCCGATCGACGCAATGGCATCGGGACCGGGAATGATTGTCGTTCGCTTCAGCAAGCCCTTGCAGTCGATCGGTGGCCCGGGGGCGCTCGGCTTCGAGCTTTGCGGCGGGCTTCCTTCTCGCTGCCGCTACGCGGATGCGCGCGTGCGCGGTTCGTTGGTCGACATAGCATGGACCGACAACCAGCCCGTCGCCGAGGTTCGATATGCGTGGGCCGACTATCCGATCGTCAATGTGTACGATCTCGATCTGTTGCCGGTGCCGGTTTTTGAGCTTCCCCTGTCAGTGGTTGTGACGGGGGGTCTTCAATGAAGTGCCGCGATACTTGACTGCGAATTCGAGCGTACCTCCGGTCGACAGCTGCCCGGTCTTCTCGCGGTAGAGTTCCTCCCACGGCGTTTTGCTCGGCGGAACCGGCGGCGGCGCTTCGGCTTTCCGCCGCGCGATTTCTCCCTCGCTCACCAAGGCGTCGCACCGGCCCTCGTTCAGGTCGATGCGGATCGTGTCGCCCGTGCGTAGCCAGCCCAGGCCTCCGCCCGCCGCACTCTCCGGCGACGCATTGAGGATCGACGGACTGTCGGACGTTCCCGACTGCCGCCCGTCGCCGAGCGTTGGAAGGCTCTGAATGCCGCGCCGGAGCAGCGCATCGGGCGGCTGCATGTTCACCACCTCGGCGGAGCCGGGCCAGCCGAGTGGACCCGACCCGCGGATCACCAGGATGCAATTCTCGTCGATGTTCAGCGACGGATCGTTGATGCGATGGTGGTAGTCGTCCGAGCCGTCGAAGACGATCGCGCGCGCTTCAAAAAGGCCCTCGCTCCCCGGCGTCGACAAATAGCGCTTCCGAAACTCGTCGCCGATGACGCTGGTCTTCATGATCGCGAAATCGAACAGGTTTCCGGACAGGACGAGGAAGCCCGCACGGTCCTTCAGCGGCGTCGCGTAAGGATAGATGACTTCGCGATCCGTCGCTTCCCGGCCCTCGAGATTGTCGGCCTGTGTGCGACCCGTGCAGGTTAGCGCCGAGCCATCGAGCTTGCCCGCCTGGAGCAACTCCCACATTACTGATGGGACGCCCCCCGCGCGGTGAAAGCGCTCGCTCAGATACTTGCCCGCCGGCTGCATGTTGACGAGGAGGGGAATGTCGTAACCGTGCTCCATCCAGTCGCCGCTGCCGAGCTCGACACCCGCATGGCGCGCCATCGCAACAATGTGCGGCTGCGCGTTGGTCGATCCGCCGATCGCGGCGTTGAGACGGACCGCGTTGAGGAAGGCGGCACGGATCAGGATCTTCGACGGACGCAAATCCTCGTACGCCATGTCCACGATCCGCCGGCCCGTGCGATAAGCCATCTGACCGCGTTCGCGATACGGCGCTGGGATCGCCGCGTTGCCGGGCAGCGACATGCCGAGCGCCTCGGAGATGGCGTTCATGGTCGAGGCCGTGCCCATCGTATTGCAATGGCCCGGCGAAGGCGCCGAATCGCACGCACGGCGGACGAACTCCTCCTCGTCGATTTCGCCTGCGCCGAGCAGCCGCCGGGAACGCCAGATCACCGTGCCCGAGCCGACCAGCTCGCCCTCGTGCCAGCCGTCGAGCATCGGGCCGCCGTTGAGCGTGATCGCCGGGATGTCGACCGTGGCCGCAGCCATGATTGCCGCGGGCGTCGTCTTGTCGCAGCCCGTCGTGAGGACCACCGCATCGATCGGGTAGCCGTTGAGAATCTCGACCAGGCCCAGATAAGCGAGGTTGCGGTCGAGCGCGGCAGTGGGCCGGCGGCAATTCTCGAAGATCGGATGCATAGGGAATTCCATCGGAATTCCGCCGGCGTCGCGGATGCCCGCCTTGATGCGCTCGGCAAGCTCGAGGTGGATTCGGTTGCACGGCGCGATGTCCGAACCGGACTGCGCAATGCCGATGATCGGCTTGCCCGAGCGCAGCTCGTCGCGCGTCAGGCCGTAGTTCATGAACCGCTCGATGTAGAGCGCCGCCATGTCGGCGCGCTCCGGCGCGGCGAACCACTCGCGCGAGCGGAACGGACGTGCCGGGTTTCGCTCCATCACCTCACTTTGAGCCGCCGCCTGCTCAGCCTTCCATGTGCTCGAGTTCCTTGCCACGGGTTTCGCGCACGAGCTTCTGCACCAGGAAGAAGCTGATCACCGCGCACACCGCGTAGAAACTGTAGCTGATGGTCAGCCCAAGCTTCGCCGCCATCACCGGGAAGCTGAACGAGACCAGGAAGTTCGCGAACCACTGGACGAACCCCGACACGGCCAGCGCCGACCCGCGGATCTGGTTCGGGAACATCTCGCCGAGCATCACCCACATCACGGGGCCCCAGCTGAAGTTGAAGAAGATCACGTAGAGGTTGGCGGCGACCACCGCGATCAGTCCGAGGCCGCGCGACAGCACGAGATTGCCCGCCGGATCGAGCGAGCCCTGGCTGAACGCATAGACCATCGCGAACAAGGTGACCGCCATGCCCGCCGAGCCGATCAGCAACAGCGGCTTGCGCCCGATCTTGTCGATCACCGCAATCGTCGCGAAGCAGGCCGCGATCGACACCGCGCCTGAAACGATGTTGATCTGGAGCGACTGATCCTCGGTGAACCCGGCGAGCTGCCACAGTGTCGCGCCATAGTAAAAGATGACATTGATGCCGACGAACTGCTGGAAGGCCGCGAGCATGATGCCGGTCCACACGATCGGCCTGACGCCGAGGAAACCATTGCCCTTGATGTCGCTCAACCGCGGACGGTGATCGGCGCTGTAGGTCGCGCGGATTTCGTCGAGCTTCGCGCGGGCGATGCCGCGTCCGAACAGGCTGGCGAGGACGCTTTCGGCCTTCTCCTCGCGACCCTTCGAGACGAGGTAGCGCGGGCTCTCGGGAATGAACAGCAATGCGACGAGGAAGATCGCCGCCGGGAGCGCCTGCATCAGGAACATCCAGCGCCAGGCGGCGATGCCGAGCCAGTGCGGCGCGGTCGACACGCCGGCCGAGGCGGCGAGGAAATAATTGACCACGAAGGCGGCCGTGAGGCCGGTAATGATCATGATCTGCTGAACGGTCGTCAGCCGCCCGCGGATCTCCGCCGGCGCGACTTCTGAAATGTACGCAGGGGACAGCACGCTAGCCGCCCCGACCGCCATTCCGCCGCAGATACGCGCGATCACGAAGATGATCTGTGACGGCGCGAAGCCCTGGACGAGAGCGCCGGCGAGGAAGAGCGCGGCGGCCACCATCATCGTGTTGCGTCGGCCCATCAGGTCGGCGAGCCGCCCCGCGAAGAAGGCGCCGATGAAGCAGCCGATGAGCAGCGAGGCGACGGTGAATCCGAGGCCGTTGGTCGGCGACCAGCTTCCCGGTATCAGGCTGAATGTCGACTTCAGGCCTTCCTGGGTTCCGTTGACCGCACCGCTGTCATAGCCGAACAGGAATCCGCCAATCGTGGCGACAGCGACGATCGCGCCGATGAATCCCATGTTGGCGCGCGACGGACTTGCCTCAACCATATGCTCTCCCCTCAGTCGCGCCGACTCCTGCAGCACGCCAGCCGTTAGCGCTAACTACTCAACGATTTCCCGGCAAATGCAACCGGGGCACCAGTGGATTCTCGAATGACAAGCTCATGCTCGAGTACGCAATCGGAACGCGCCGGCGGCGCCCCACGGCGGCGGCTGCGGAGGTTGGAAAGCAACAGCTCCATCGCCGCGGCGGCCATTTCGGACACCGGCTGGCGAACGGTCGTCAGTTCGGGCCACACCGCCGTCGCCATCGGCGTATCGTCGAAGCCAGCCACGCTAAGGTCGCCGGGAATCGCCAGCCCGCGGCGGTGGGCGACGCTGATCGCCGCGGCGGCCATGTCGTCGTTGCTGGCGAAGATCGCGGTCGGCGGGTTCGGGCGGTCGAGCAGCCGCTCGGCTGCGGTCAGGCCCGACCGAAACGTGAAATAGCCCTGCTCGACGGGCATTTGATCGCTCGACAGGCCGGCCGCCTCGAGCGCCGCGCGGAAACCGCGTTCGCGGTCCTGTGTCGCAATATGGCCGGGATAGCCCCTGATCAGGCCGATGTGCTGGTGGCCGAGAGAAATCAGGTGATCGGTGATTTCGGCGGCCGCTTTGAAATCGTCCATGCGGACGTTCAGCATGTTGGGATAAACTTCACCCATCGCCACGGTCACGACCGGAATCTCGGCGAGCGCAAGTTCGCTCAGGATCGCACCCGATTCCGACAGCGGCGGCGGTAGGACGACGCCCTCGACGTTGGCGCTGGCGAGGTGACGGGCGGCCTGGCGCTGGCTCGCTTCGTCATCCAGGCACGGCTCGATGACCAGGTGCACGCCGGCCTTGCGCGATGCTTCGAGCGCACCGACCAGGAACAGGCTGAGATAGGCGGCGCTCGGGTTCGAGTAGAGCAAGCCGATATGGGTGGCGTCGCCGGCGGCAAGGCTGCGCGCCGCGGTGTTGGGCGAATAGCGCAGCGCCTTGATCGCTTCGAGCACGCTCCGCCGAGTCTCTTCGCGAACGTTCCGTTCCTTGTTGATGACGCGCGACACGGTCATCGCCGAGACCCTTGCGGCGCGGGCAACGTCCTCGATGGTGACGCTTCCACGGCTTCGGCGGCTCGCCTTGGGTGCTGTTCCCATCGAAGCGGCTCTATCACCGGGCAACAGCATTGCAACCGACAGACCGGCGGCTATGGTAGCGCTATCATACGAGGTCACGAGGAGCGGGATGACTTCAAAGCTGCACGCCATCGCAACAGTCGCGCTCGCGGCCATGCTCGCGGCATCGGCCCCTTCGGCCCAGGCGGCCACTGCGCCCGCAATTTACAAGGACCCTCGCCAGCCGGTCGAGCGGCGGGTCGACGACCTCCTCTCTCGCATGACCCTCGACGAGAAGGTCGCGCAGCTCGAGACCGCGTGGGAGAGCAAGGCGAAGCTGCAGACTCCCGACGGCCGTTTCTCGCCCGAGCTCGCCTCGAGGAATTTCCCGAACGGAATCGGCGGATTCGCGCGTCCATCGGACAAGCGCGGAGTGACCTCGTCAAACGGCGCAGCTGGAGCCAACGCCGCTTCAAACCGCGACGCTCGGGATACGGCCGAATATGTGAATGCCGCGCAGCATTGGGCGGTCGAGCACACCCGTCTCGGGATTCCGATCCTGATGCACGAGGAGTCGCTGCACGGCTATGTCGCGCGGGGCGCCACCAGCTTCCCGCAGGCGATCGGCCTGGCCAGCACCTGGGACCCGGAGCTCGTCACCCGCGTCTTCTCGGTTGCCGCGCGCGAAATGCGGGCGCGAGGCGCCTTCCTCGCCCTCGCGCCGGTGGTCGATGTCGCCAAGGACCCGCGGTGGGGACGCATCGAGGAAACTTACGGCGAGGATCCGTATCTGGTCGGCCAGATCGGACTTGCCGCGGCGCGCGGGTTCCAGGGCCTGACGCTCCCGCTCGCGCCCGACAAGGTGCTCGTGACGCTCAAGCACTTCACCGGGCACGGCGCTCCGGAAAGCGGCACCAACGTCGGACCGGCGCACGTCGGCCAGCGCGAGCTCAGGACCGATTTCTTCCCGCCGTTCGAACGCATCGTCCACGCTTTTCCGGTGCAGTCGGTGATGGCGTCGTACAATGAGATCGACGGCATCCCGTCCCACGCGAACGGGTGGCTGCTGAACGGCGTGCTTCGCGGCGAATGGGGTTACCAGGGCGCTGTCGTCAGCGATTATTACGGCATTCGCGAGCTCATGACCCGGCACAAGATGTACGGCAGCATCGCCGACGCTGCCCAACGCGCGATCGAGTCCGGAGTCGATGTCGAAACGCCTGATCCTGAAGGGTATAGCGCACTTCCCGAGCTCGTCCGCACACACCGCGTGCCGCCAGCGCTTGTCGATACCGCAGTCCGCCGCGTGCTTCGCCTGAAGTTCGAATCCGGATTGTTCGACAACCCCTTCCCCGATCCGGCCACCGCCGAAGCGAAGACCGCGACGCCCGACGCCATTGCCCTCGCACGCGAGGCGGCCGACCGCACCATCGTCCTGCTCAGGAACGACAAGGGTCTGCTCCCGCTAAACGCAGCGAAGATTCGGCGCATGGCGGTGATCGGCACCCACGCCCGCGATACTCCGATCGGCGGCTACAGCGACGTTCCGAGGCACGTCGTCAGCGTGCTCGAGGGCATGCAGGAAGCGGGCAAGGGCCGCTTCACGGTCGACTATGCCGAAGGCGTCCGGATCACCGAGGGGCGCTGCTGGTCGTGCGACGAAGTGAAGCTCGCGCCCGCGTCGGAAAACCGCAGGCTCATCGCCCGAGCGCTACAGACGGCGCGCAAGGCGGACATCGTGGTGATGGTGCTCGGCGACAATGAGCAGACCAGCCGCGAAGCCTGGGCGGAAACCCATCTCGGCGACCGCTCCTCGCTCGACCTGGTTGGGCAGCAGGAGGATCTAGCCCGCGCGATCCTCGCGCTGCACAAGCCGACCGTCGTCGTGCTTCTGAACGGACGGCCGCTTTCGGTGAACTATCTTGCCGGGCACGCGCCCGCGCTGGTCGAAGGCTGGTACCTCGGACAGGAGACCGGCCACGCCGTGGCCGACGTTCTGTTCGGGACGGTCAATCCGGGCGGCAAACTGCCGCTGTCGATCGCGCGGTCGGTTGGGCAGCTGCCCGTCTATTACAATCACAAGCCGAGCGCGCGCCGCGGCTATCTGTTCGACACCACGCAGCCGCTTTACCCGTTCGGTTTCGGGCTCAGCTACACAACCTTCGACATCTCGCCGCCCCGGATCGTCACGCCGGTGATCGCGGCCGGTCAGCCCGCGCAGGTCCAGGTCGACATCGCCAACACCGGCGGCCGAACCGGTGACGAGGTCGTCCAGTTATACATCCGCGACGACGAATCGTCGGTCACTCGGCCGGTCATCGAGCTGAAGCGCTTCCAGCGCGTGACGCTTCGGCCCGGCGAGCGTCGCACGCTCACCTTCGATCTTCAGCCCGACGATCTCGCTTTATGGAACCCGGAAATGAAGCACGTCGTCGAACCTGGAACTTTCACGATCTACTCGGGCCCGAACTCGGCCGATCTCAAGAGCGCGAAACTGACGGTCACGGGCTAGTGGCGCCCGGCCTGCCGGGACAGATCGCGGCAAGCTGCGGCGCGAAGTCGGTCCGCCGCGGCAGGCTGATACCGCGAGCCGCCGCCTTTCCTTCGAGGCCCATCGCCTCCGCCGGCGAATCGGGCCGCACCTGGTCGGCGTAAGCAGGGTCGCGCTCCGCCTCGGGAAGGCTCACCAGTCGAAAGCCGGCCGCGCGATAAAGGCCGATCAGTTGCGGGAGCATGCGCGCCTCGAACGCGCTGTCGTGGAGCAGGACGACGTAGGGAATGTCGCGGCCGTACAGCTGTCGCGACAAGGTCCGGGAATAGCTGATCGCTTCCCCCGCGGCGTCGAGGTAAATGCGCTCGAGCCGATCGAGCGCGGCCTGGTCACCCGCCGCCATGCATCGCGCGTAAGGCGCCGTCCACTGCCAGTCGCCAAAGTCCATCGTCACCGCCGCAATCTTGTACCCGCGCCGAGCGAGCACATGCCGGGCCGCGACGCGCTTCTCGGCATTGTCGCCCTCGTCGAGGAACGGGTAGCGGAACCAGTGCCAGTCGCTCGATCCGGCAAGCTGCTGCAGCACGAGCTCATCGCGAGCGACTTCCCGTTCGAAATCCGCGATCGACATTTCGCTGAGGTGCCGGTGCGACCAGGTGTGATTGCCGAGCGCCAGCCCGGCCCTGCGCCACGCTCTTAGCACGTCCAGGGTTCCGGGCTGCTCCGCGGTCCAGTGCGCGTTGACGAAGCCGTAGGCCGGAACATGCGCCGTGATGAGCGCGGCGATGACATCGTCCGCAACGCTCTTCGGGCTCTCGCCGGCGGGAATTGGGCCGTGCACGGGCAGGTCGTCGATGGTCAGCGCGATTTCGAGGGCGCGCGGCTGCTGCGGGGTCGCGCAGGAGCCCAGGAGCGCGGCGGTGATCAGCGCGAGGCCCCGCTTCACGGTGTCCCGCCCGCGTCGTAAGCGTACAGCCCAAACACCGCGCCGACGAATCCTCCGGACCGCTTGGTGCTGAGCAATGTTCCGTCCGCATCCCGGAGCAGCGAATGCCAGCGCCGCCCGTCGGTGCTCCAGCTGAAGTCGTAGGCGGCGCCGTGCGCGTCGATGCGCAGTTGAACCGGCGAAGTCGGCGGGACGCCAGTCGAAGCGCTTGCGAGTATGACCCCGGCCGCCGGCTCGTTCCCGCCGGCTCGCCGTCTCACTCGGATGGCCAGCCTTCCGTGTTCCTGGCCGATCGCGAGAAAGTACCAATATTCGTCGTTCTGAAGCGCCACCAGTCCAGCTTCTGCGTCTCCGCTCGGTTCAAATGTGACCTTCGTCCGCGCGCTCGCATTGAGGTGCTGCTGCCGCCGCGCGATCAGCGACGGATTGCCGAGACCGCCGAGGCGCGCGCTTCGCGCCTCGATCTGCAGTGCGCCCCCGGAAGTTCGCCACCATTTCCCATCGGGGTTGCGAAGCGTCATCCAGTAGGGCGCGAGCCTGGCTCCGCCGAACTCGTCTCGCAAGGTGAAGGTCCCGCGCGTCGGCAGCGGCGGCTTTGGTCCGGCCGGTAGGTTCGGCCCGGTGGCAACCTGCGGCAGACGCTCGCCAGGTCGCGTGATCCGCGGCCAGCCGTCCTTCCACCGCACCGGCATCAGGAACGTCTCGCGGCCGGTGTTGAAATTGCCGGCGGCATCGTACGGCCGGACGCCGAGGAACACGGCCCACCAGTCGCCGCGCTGAGTCTTCACGAACGACGCATGGCCGGTCGAGGTGACCGGACTTGGCCGATCGGCCGGCAGGTCGCGCTGGGTGAGGATCGGATTGTCGGCCGCCGGCACGTACGGCCCTGTCACCTTGTCGCTCCGGAACACGACTTCCGAATGGCCCTCCGCTGTGCCCCCTTCCGCGGCATAGAGATAATAAGCCCCGTCCTTCTTGAGGATGTGCGGACCCTCGATCCAGATCGGCTTCTCCTCGGGATGGACGCCGGAATCGACCAGCACCTGTCGCTGACCGATGGGTTTCAGCCGCTTGGCATCGAACTGCTGCAACCAGATGGCGCGATGGCCTTCGTAGCGCGGCTTGCCGACCGGATCTCCGTTGTTCAGGATCCACGCGGTTCCGTCGTCATCGAAGAACAGCGACGTGTCGATGCCGTCGACCGGGATCCAGGCCGGATCAGACCACGGCCCCGCGGGATTCTTCGCACTGATCACGAAATTGCCGCCGCACCCGACGCAGGTGTTGACGATATAGAAAGTGCCGTCGTGCCAGCTGATGTCGGGCGCATAGACACCCTGCGACATGGTCATCCTGGCGAAGTTGAGTTGCCCCGGCCGGTCGATCGCACTGCCGATCTGACTCCAGTTGACGAGGTCGCGGCTGTGGAACACCGGAATTCCGGGGAACCAGGCGAAGGTCGAATTCACCAGATAATAATCGTCGCCGACGCGGATCATGCTCGGATCGGGATAGAACCCTTGGAGAATGGGATTGCCGTACTCGCCGCGCTTTGGCGTCGGTTGATGATCGTTACCGCGATACTCGAACCAGTCGAACCGGGCGACAGAGGCAGCTTGTGCACCCGTGGCCGCGAGCATCGCTGTTGCCGCTAGCGCGTTCAGGAACATCACGCGCTAGCGCGGCACCGCGGTGAAGACGCCGAGCCGGCACTGGGCGAACGATCGCGCTCCCGTCGCCTTCGCCTCGACGGGATCGTAGACCCGGACGGTGTCGTCGGCGCAGAGCGTTGTCGATTGCGATTCGGTCTGGACGATCTCCGATCCCGTCGCGCGAGCCACTCCCGGGCATCCGCCCACCAGGTCGTTGCGATAGATCACTCCGCCTGACATCTCGAACACGATCGACGACGGCGGCTGTGCATGCCTCGCTATGACCTGCTGAAGGTCGATGCAGCGCGTCTGGGCGCCCGCGGCAATCGGCGCGGCCGGCGGCGGAGCGCTCTGGGTTCC
Organism: Sphingomonas sp.; assembly: GCF_045810705.1. Lineage (GTDB taxonomy): Bacteria > Pseudomonadota > Alphaproteobacteria > Sphingomonadales > Sphingomonadaceae > Sphingomicrobium. The sequence goes on from NZ_JBJMVI010000011.1 coordinate 62,183, forward strand.
GCACGACGTGGCGGCGAGGGACAGCAAGGCAATCGCACGCTTCATCTCCAACCTCCTTCAGCCGACGTGATGCGCCGACGCCGATCGCAAAGCCGCCGCCATCGCCGCCCGCAGCGGCTTGGGCCGGAAGCGCGCGTCGTACGGCGTGCCGCGCTTCAACGTCTTGTCGGCGCGCGGGTCGAAATCGGTGAGCCAGCTATACCGGTCGGTCATCCCCCACGCGAGAATGTCCCCGAGCTGCGGGTAGCTCAACATCAGGTCGAGATAGGCGCGCCCGTAATCGGCGACCATCCGGTCGCGGATGCGCGTATCAGTCGGCGCCGCATGGTCGTTCACGTCGAACTCGGTGATCAGCAGCTTGTAGCCCATGCCCACCACCTCATCGAGGAAGCGGCGCCAGGGACGTTCGGATTCGCGGACGATGTCGCCCACCGGGACCCGCTTGAGCAGGCGGATGTGCGACTGCACGCCAAGCGCATCGACGGGTGTGCCGCGCTTGCGGAAGCCTTCGAGCAGCCTCAACACGCCCTTGATATGCGTCTCGTCCTCGCTGGTGCGTTCCCAGCTCATGTAATCGTTGTAGACAAGCTGCGCGTGCGGGGCTTGTTCGCGCGCCGTATGATACATGAGGTCGAGGAAATGCTCCCCGCCAAGCGCGCGCGTGACGTTGGTGTCGCGGATCTCGCCCGTCTCGGGCTGCACCGCCTCGTTGACGACGTCGTAAGAATAGATGCGCGTCCCGTAACGGCGGCAGACGGTCCGGACATGCTCGGTCAGCAGCTGCTCCGCTTCGGCCGCGGAGCGGAACCGGGTCTCGGCGAGCCACTTCGGGTACCATTTGGTCGGGGTCCAGAAGAGCGTGTGTCCGCGCAATTTTAACCGATGGCGTGCCGCATAATCGGCGATCGCGTCGAAAGCTCTGAAATCGAACGCACCGGGGTCGCGCCGAACCCACTGCCACTTGAGCTGATTCTCCGGCACCAGCAGCGAACATTCGCGCTCGAGGAGCGCGGCATAAGCGGGATTGGTGAAGCTGCCGGCATCAGTGCCAAGCGGGCTCCACGCCACCGCCGAGCCGAAGCGGCGGCCGCTTGCCCGTGCCAATCGATCGAGCGGTGGCGAAGCCGCGGGAGCGGCCCGAGCGGCTGCCGCTCCGGCCAGCGCCGCAACTGCCGCCAAACTCTCGCGCCTGGTAAGAAACACGGCGTCTCCCTTACAATGATAGCGCTAACAGCATAGGCTCGCGGGGACAATGCGGCATTGGAAACGAGCTTCGTCCGCGACGCTGATCGCGTTCATTTTGTCGGTGACCGCGGCACCCGCACATGCCGAGGACGGCTATCGGCTGTGGCTCCGCTACCAGCCCCTGCCCGCGCAATTGCGCCAGCGGTACGCCCCGAACGCGACCGAAATCGTCATGGTACCCAACGGCGCCGTCGCAACCTCCGCCTCGAGCGAGCTGCAGCGCGGGCTCTCGGGCCTACTGGCGGCGCTGGTGCCCGTGCAAAATCGAGTCGACCGAGATGGTGCCGTGGTCGGCGAGCTCAGCGGCTCTTCGAACCTCGGCAGCGAGGGGTTCGTCATCCGGTCCGGGCGGCGCGCCGGCCATCGCGTGACAATCATCGCCGCTTATGACCAGCACGGGCTTCTCTATGGCGCCTTTGCCCTGCTCCGGCTGATCCAGACGCATCGGCCGATCGATCATCTCGACGCCACCGATAGTCCGAAGCTCCAGCTCCGCCTGCTTGACCATTGGGACAATCCCGATGGCAGCATCGAGCGCGGCTACGCGGGCCGGTCGCTGTGGGATTGGCGGACGCTGCCCGGCCGGAAGGACCCGCGCTACACTGACTATGCGCGGGCGAACGCTTCTATCGGCATCAACGGCGCGGTCCTCAACAACGTCAACGCCTCCGCCGACATCCTCACCGCACCCTACCTTCAGAAGGTCGAAGCGCTAGCCGGGTGTCTCCGGCCATGGGGCATTCGCGTCTATCTGTCCGCGCGCTTCTCCGCCCCGATCGACATTGGCGGGTTGAAGACCGCCGACCCACTGGACCCGGGCGTTCGGCGCTGGTGGCAGGCGAAGGCCGACGAGATCTACCGGCTGATCCCCAACTTCGGCGGCTTCCTGGTCAAGGCCAATTCCGAGGGCGAGCCGGGCCCGCAAGACTACGGCCGGACCCACGCCGACGGCGCCAACATGCTCGCCTGGGCGCTGCAACCGCACGGCGGGACCGTGATCTGGAGAGCGTTCGTCTATTCCCCTGGCGGCGATGACCGGGCCAGGCAGGCTTACGACGAGTTCAAGCCGCTCGACGGCAAGTTCGCGGACAACGTCATCGTTCAGATCAAGAACGGCCCGATCGACTTCCAGCCACGCGAACCGTTCCATCCCCTGTTCGGCCAGATGACGCATACGCGCGTGGCGCTGGAGGCGCAGATCACGCGGGAATATCTCGGGCAAAACACCGGCATCGCCTACCTCGGCACCATGTGGTCGGAGGTGCTTGGCGCGGACACCTGCGCGCCCCGCTGCGGCACCCCGGTGTCATCGACGATCATGGCAATGGCCGGGGTCTCGAACGTCGGCAGCGACCGCAACTGGACCGGCAGTGATTTCGACCAGGCAAATTGGTACGCGTTCGGGCGCCTGGCCTGGAACCCGCGCCTGCCCGCCGGGCAAATCGCCGGTGAATGGGCGCGGATGACGTGGAGCAACGATCCGCGCGCCGTCCGGCCGATCCTTGCGATGATGATGGGCTCGCGCGAAGCGGCGGTGGACTTCATGACCCCGCTCGGCCTCGCCCACCAAATGGCGACCGATCACCATTACGGGCCCGCGCCATGGGTCTGCGACCTCCAGCCAAGCTGGAATCCCTGCCACTACAATCGCGCCGATGCAGGCGGCATCGGTTTCGACCGGACGGCGGCGGGCTCCAATGCCGTCGCGCAATATGCGCCTCCCGTGGCGCGCGGCTTCTCGAACCTGCGAACGGCCGACGGCAAGTATCTCTTGTGGTTCCACCATCTGCCGTGGACGTATCGCATGCGCTCCGGCCGGACGCTGTGGGACGAGCTCGTCATCCATTATGCCCACGGCGTCGCGGAGACCGCGCAAATGCGCCGGACGTGGGCGGCCGTGCGCCCTTATGCCGATGCCGAGCGATGGAATGCCGTGGCGGATGACCTGCGCCGCGAAGAGGAGGAGGCGCGCTGGTGGCGCGACGCTTCCATCGCTTATTTCCAAAGCCTGTCGAGGCTGCCGCTTCCCAAAGGGAGCCCCCGGCCCACGCACCCGCTCGCATATTACCAAACGCTGCGCCCGCCGGCCCTGCCCGGCCAGCGGCACTAGAAAAAAGAGAAAGGCCCCCTCCGCGGATGCGGAGAGGGCCTGGGGAAGGGCTTGGTCCGCTTTACCCGCGCTCTGGCGCAGCCGGCGGCGGGGGTGGCGGCGGTGGCGGGAGCGGACAAGTCGCGGTCGCCGCGATGACCGACCCATCGGGGCACGTTTGCGTTTGTGGCGGCGGCGGAGGCAATACTGGCGGCGGGAGCGGCGGCGGAGCGCTGGACCCGCCGAAACTACCGCGCACGATGAATGAGTACCGCCGGTCCTGCATCACGTCGGACCGCGTACCCTGCAGCCCGGAAAGCGTGAATTGCTGAAGCGTTTTGGTCACCGCATTGGTGAGGTTTTGCGCCTGCACTCCGACCTTGAGGTGCGGGCCGAACGAGTAAAAGGCCGACGCATCCAGGGTCCCATATGCCTTCTGGAATATCGGGAAGTACGGGAAGATGACGTCGGACTCGGTCAGCAGGAACTTCGAGCGCCAGTTGTACGCCACGCGAACCGAAACCGGCCCCTTCTCGAAGAACGGTTCGACGTTGACCGTATGCTTCGACAGTTGCGCAAGCGGCAGGTTGGTCGACGCCCCCACGGGGGGTACGTTGGTCACAGCCGAACCGCCGTTGAGGAACGAGTTCGGGATGCCCGTGCTTTCGACATAGGCATAGTTCGCACTCAGCCCCAGACCGCTGAGGAAGCCGGGCAAGAAATCGTACGTCTGGGTGTACGAGATTTCAAAACCCTTGACCTTGCCGGTACCGCTGAAGTTCGACGGACCTCGGACCGCGACGGTCTCGGTAATGCCATTGTTGGTGATGTCGCGTGGGACCGTATTTGAATAGATGTAATTGTGGATATTCTTCAGGAAGACATCGAAGGTCAGCGAGCCGACCCTGCTCCCGGCGAAATACCACTCCAGCGTCGCGTCGAAATTATCCGAGGTGATCGGCCTCAGGAACGGGTTGCCGGCATTCGATTGCGGCAGTCCGTTGGAATCGAGTCCGATCGTCAGGAAGTTGCGGATGTCGGCAAGCCCCGGCCGTGCAAAGTCCTTGCTCGCGGACAAGCGGAAGATGAGGTCTTCGCTGAGACCGAACTTCAGGTTCAGACTTGGCAACCAGTAGCTGTATTTGTTGACAGCCGTATTCGCGATCGTCGCAGTGCTTGTCCCGGCCCATTGCTGCAGCTGCGCGTAGGCCGCCGGTCCGATGTTGCAGATCCCGCCGGGTACGGTGGGAACCTGCGGCGCAGGCGGCGGAGGAATTGAGGCATCGCAGCGGCCCGGTGTGACCACGCCGGTAACGGGATTAGTCACCCTGTTGAATGGACTGGTGATGCCGAGCAACGATTGGTTGATTCCGAACGCGCCCGACGAGGTGAGATTGTCGTGAACGTAGCGGACGCCGATGTTGCCATCGAGCCGAACGTTTCCGAAGATCGGCTCGGACTGGCCGAAGCGAAGCATCGCATAAGCGTCATCGGTCTTCTGGCCGACCGGCTGGATGTCCTGCGGCAGGAACGGCGTACCAGCGATGACGCCCGGCCGCGAAGCTAGCGGATTCCACGAGGTGGCCGTGCTTCCAGTCGCGCGCGCGGCGGCCTGGACCGATTGGGCGAAGGCGATCGCTTGCTGGTAGTTACCGACCAAATCGCCGCTGTAGAATTGCGCCGGGGGCGGAGCGACCGACTTACCTCTGAAGAAGTTGTCCCACGTGAAGAGTTGGTTAGCGCCCTGCGGAACGCCAACCTGATCCATGAAGATTGGGCTTCCCGACCAAATTTCGCTTAGCGAGCCCCAGTTGTAGGTCGTGTATTTGATATCTTGCTGGCGATCGGAATATCGCGCGCCGAATTTGAGCTGCTTCAGGAAGCCGTCGTTGAGGAAATTGTAAGCAACATCGCCGGCGAATGCCCATTCATGGCCCCGGCTCTGCTCCATGTGGTCCATCGCGTTGCGCCAGAAGGTGAAGCGCGGATCAGCGAAATATTGCGCATCCGTGGCACTCGCCATCGCGGGGTTGGGAGCAGCCCAGGTCGCACTGAGCGTGAGCGGCTTGTGCGCGATGATCTGCGGGAAATTGCCGGTGAGGTCGATCTGCTGATCAGAGAAGTTCGACCCGGAAATCTCCATGTCCAGATTGTCGTGTCTCGCCGTGACATGTTGGGCATCGAGGTTGATATCCCAGTGCGGCGTCGGGCTGAACTTGAAGTTGAGTGAGGTGTCCTGGACGACGTTCGTTTCATGGACCGCCCGCGCGTCGAGCGACTGCTGCATGCCGCCGGTTGGAACCCGTGTGGTCGCGCTGCCGCTGCTGGATGTACGCCAGCCGCTACCGGGCAGCGTGATGAAGCCGCTCTCGAAAACGTTGTTGGCGTCGTACTGGTAATTCGGGAACGAGCCGCCGGGATTATACCCTTGGCCTCTGCCGTTGTTGCCGAAGACGAAATTGCCGGAAGCGTCGAGGCGGCATTGCGCCTCCGGGCGACTGCCAAACGTGCCGTTCTGCTGGCATCCGGCTGGGAACGTATTGTATTCGGAAAGGTCGGAGCCGACGCCCATCGTATGCTCTTCCCACGACTCCGTGGCTTTGGAGTTGAGGAATTGCGCCGTGAGGAGCGCACGCCGGTCATTGCTTTGCCATTGCGCAGCAGCGGCAAAGCCGCGGCGCTTGCGGTCGTGATCCTCGGTCTGGAACTGTCCGCCGACCGGCGCATAGCGGAGGTCGGCGAAGTCGGCGGACCCGTTCGCACCGGCAGGAGGCGTTCCAAAGCACGGGCTGCCCGGACCCGCCGTCGGGAGGACCGGCGGGAAGCCCTGCACATCGGTGCCCAGAGGCAAGTTTGCGCGGCAGATTCCAGTCCCTTGGCCGGAAGCGTTGTTGTCCGAATAAGTGCCGTTCCGTGTCTGGAAGTTGGAGATTCGGACGGCGTCGGAGCGGGTGAAAAGCCGAGCATAGGAAAAGGCGCCGAGCAGGCCAATCCGGCCGATCCCGGTATCCCAGTTGTCGCTGACCAGGACCGAACCCACGGGAGACCATTTCTTGGCGAGGTCGCCGTAATTGGCCTCGAGATCGTAACCGAGGTGGAACCCCTTGTTGTCGAACGGCAGGCGCAGGTTCATGTTGACGGTGCCGGACAAACCGCCTTCGATCCGGTCCGCCGTCGTCTGCTTGTAAACCTCAACCGAGCCGAGCAGCTCGGCCGGCACGTCCTGGAAGTTGATCGCCTGGCCATAGACGCCGGTTGAGAACGTATCGCGGCCGTTGAACTCGGAAGCGACAAAGGTCAGGCCGCGAATGGTGACGCCCGCGCCCTCGGCCGAGAAGTGGTCGGGATCGCTGGTGCCGGCGAAGCGGTTGATCGCGACTCCGGGAACGCGTTGCAGCGCTTCGGTCACCGAGCGGTCGGGAAGCGCGCCGATGTCCTGTGCGGTGATCGCGTCGACGATCGTGTCGGAATTGCGCTTGATCTGCTGCGAATTGCGCAGGCTCTGACGGATGCCGGTGACGATGATCGCATTGCGGCTTTCCGTCGGTGCGCCGGGCGCCGTCGTGTTCGCTGCCGTGGTCGTCGGCTGGGTCGGCGATGTCGAGTTTGCAATCGTGTCGTTGGTCGTGGTCTGCCCGAATGCCGGCGCGCTGACGGTCAGTGCACTGATCGCAACGAATGAAACGCCGCTGCGCAGGGCGCGCACAGAATCCGAGTGCCCCTTCGACTTGGCCATTAGCCGCTCCCTGTTTCTGGTAGCGCTAACACACGCGACCAGCCTCTCTCCAAACGACTGCATAACGCGCGCTGTTTTTCCCGGCAAGACTGATTATGGTAGCGCTAACGCGATCTTTCGGCTGACTGTGGCCGCGATGCAGCACTTCGCGACCGGCCGGACGTTGAGCGATTGATTTGGTGGCGAGCACCGACGCACAACAATGCTTGATTGGACCGCCCTCCTAAGGAAGTTTGCGCGCGCGTTGTTTTGGGAAAAATGGAGCATGGGGGAGCAACCGAAATTGAACGTGGTCGTCGTCGGTGGCGGAACCGCAGGCTGGATGACCGCAGCGGCCCTGGCCAAGCTGCTGCCCACGCGGTGCACAGTGACGCTCGTCGAATCCGAAGCGATCGGCATTGTCGGCGTGGGCGAGGCGACTCTCCCGCATATCCGCGGTTTCAATGAGCGCCTCGGAATCAATGAAGCCGAGTTCATGGCGGCGACCCGGGCGACCTTCAAGCTCGGCATCGAGTTCGAGGGCTGGAGCCGCTTGGGCGACAGCTACATCCATCCGTTCGGCACGTTTGGTAGCGGCCAGGGCGACCTTCCCTTCCACCAATACTGGTCCCGTCTGCGCGAACAGGGCGCAGCGATCTCGCCGCTAGGCGATTATTCGATGGCAGTGACCATGGCGCACATGAACCGCTTCGCTCGCCCTGACCCCGACCCGGCCAGGATCGAGTCGACGTTCAATTACGCCTACCAGTTCGACGCGACCTTGTTCGCCCCATTCCTCCGAACCATCGGCGAGAAGCTTGGCGCGTCGCGGATCGACGGCAGGATCGTCGATGTCGATCTCGACGGCGAAAGCGGTGACGTCGCCGCGCTTCGGCTCGAGGACGGCCGGCGCATCGAAGGCGACCTGTTCATCGACTGCTCGGGGTTCGTCTCGCTCGTCCTCGGCAAGGCGCTCGGCGAACCGTTCGAGGATTGGTCGCACTGGCTTCCGTGCGACCGGGCGGTCGCCATGCCCTGCCGAACCGAGACCCCGCTGACGCCTTACACGAGCGCGATCGCGATGCCGTCGGGTTGGCGGTGGCGGATCCCGCTCCAGCACCGCACCGGCAACGGATACGTTTACTCATCCAGCTTCACGGACGATGATGTTGCCCAGTCCGCCTTGGTGGGCGCGGTCGAGGGCGAAGGCATTGCCGAGCCGCGCGTGCTCAAGTTCACGGCCGGGCGCCGCACCCGCAGCTGGGTCAGGAACTGCGTTGCGGTCGGGCTTGCCAGCGGCTTTCTCGAACCGCTCGAATCGACCAGCATCTACCTCATTCAGGCGGCGATCTCGGGCCTTGTCGAACTGTTCCCCGAGAATGAAATTTCACCCCTCGACCGCGATGAGTTCAATCGCCTGATCGACATGGAATACGACCGCATCCGCGACTTCCTGATCCTCCATTATCATGCGACCGAGCGGTCCGACTCGCCGTTCTGGGATTATGTGCGGACGATGACGGTCCCCGATACGCTCGAGGAAAAGATCGAGCTGTTCCGGCGGCGCGGCCGCGTCGTCAAATATCGGGAAGGCGTGTTCCTCGATGCGAGCTGGGTCGCGGTCTATATGGGCCAGCGCATCATTCCCGAAGGCCACGACATCCGCGGCGATTTGCCGCCGCTCGACGCGCTCGCCCGGAGTGCGGAGGCGCTCCGCGGCGAAATCCGTGCGAAGGCGTCGCGGATGCCCGATCACCGTTCGCACGTCGAAGCCTATTGCCCGATGGCGGTCGCCGCATGAACCGGGCGATCAACAGTGTCGTCGTCGTCGGCGGTGGAATTACCGCTTGGTCCACCGCCGCCGCCCTGAAGCGCAGGATATCCGTGCTCGAGGTGGTGGTCGTCAGCAGCCCGCCACCACCCGACGCGCTGGCCGATCGGATGATCAACACGCTGCCGTCGATCGCGGAGTTCCATTCCGACATCGGACTCTCCGACGAAGACACGGTCGTCCGCGCGCGCAGCGGTCTCCGCATTGGCACGGCCTTCAAGGGTTGGGCCGAAGGGCTTCCCGACTATATGCACGCCTACGGAAGCTATGGGGTTCCGGTCGCAGGAGTCGCCTTCCACCAGCTGTGGCTGCGACACTACTATCCGCGCGGTCGGCCGTTCGACTCCTTCGCGCCAGCGGGCGAGGCCGGCTACGCGCTCCGCCTCGAGACCGAGATCTATCGCCAGCTCATCCACGATTATTCGCTTCACCTCGGCGTCGTCGAACAGCCGGGCGACCCGGTTGATGTCGAGCTTCGCGGTGCCGACGGCTCCATCGAGGCGCTGCTTCTCGCCGACGGCCAGCGTATCGAGGCCGACCTGTTCATCGATTGCACAGGTCCCGCAGCGCGGATTCGATCGCGAATGGCTGACAGGTTCGACGACTGGGGCCGGTGGTTGCTGTGCGACCGGATCATTGTTGAAGCCGGCGCGCCCGAACCCGACAAGCCCTTGCTTGACGAGATAACTGCGACAGCCGCCGGCTGGACCTGGCGCTCCTCCTCGCCGTCCGCAACGGTGACCGGAAGCGTCTTTTCGTCTGCCCACAGCGCGGATGTAGAAGGTGCAAATCCGATCCGGCAGGGGCGCCTTTCGGAGCCATGGGTCCGCAATTGCGTGGCGATCGGCGATTCGGCGGTCATGGTCGAGCCGCTCGAGTGGACCAACCTCCATCTCGCCCACAGCCAGATCGACCGACTCGTTTCGATGATGCCCGACGCCGGTTTCGCTCCGGTCGAGATCGACGAGTACAACCGCCAGTGCAATGCCGAGGCGGACCGCGTCCGCGACTTCCTTTGCATGCACTATGTGACGGCGCGGCGCAGCGAACCCTTCTGGAAGGACGCGTCTCCCGATGAGCTACCGCCGTCACTCGCCCACACGCTGTCACTTTTCGCCGAGCGCGGGCGCCTTCCTTACTACGAGGAGGAGACGTTCGCGCGCGACAGCTGGCTTGCGGTCCTGCTTGGCCAGGGCTTCCTCCCCCGCAGGATCGACCCCCTGGCCGATTCGGTGACGGCCGAGCAGGTCGAACATGCACTTTCATCGCGGCGCCGCCGGACGCCTGAGCGTCTCGCCCCAGCGCAGCCGAGCTACCGCGGATCTTTCCTGCAAATGGGGCAGAACGCACAGCCATGAACGAACACAGCATCCGTGAGGTCGTCATCGTCGGCGGCGGAACGGCCGGCTGGATGGCGGCCGCCGCGCTCTCACGCTACCTCAACAATGGCTATACGCGGACGACGTTGATCGAGTCCGAGGAGATCGGGATCGTCGGCGTTGGCGAGGCCACCATCCCTCCCCTGCTGAGCTTCAACGCGCTGCTCGGAATCAACGAGAACGACTTCGTCCGGGAGACCAAGGCGACGTTCAAGCTCGGGATCGAATTCGTGAACTGGGGCGCGCTCGGCCATCGGTACTTCCACCCGTTCGGGACACTCGGCCAGGACTTGCAGGGCATCCCGTTCCACCAGCTCTACCTGCGCGAGCGACAGCGCCGAGAACTGCCCGACATTTCCGATTGGGCAATGAGCGCGGTCGCTGCCGCCCAGGGCAAATTCGCCCGGCCGGGGCGCGGCGCGCAATATCCGCTCAACCAGGTACTGTATGCGTTCCACTTCGACGCGGGCCTCTACGCGCGATTCCTGCGCGGTTACGCCGAGCACGCCGGCGTTCGCCGCGTCGAGGGCAAGATCGTCGACGTTCGCCTGTCCGGCGAAAATGGCCATGTCGAGGCGGTCGAGCTCGGCGATGGCCCAGTGGTCGAGGGCGAGCTGTTCATCGACTGCTCGGGCTTCCGGGGCCTGCTCATCGAGCAGGCGCTCGAGACCGGCTACGAAGATTGGAGCCACTGGCTTCCGTGCGACCGCGCGATCGCTGCGCCGTGCAGCCATGGCGTGAGGCTCGATCCGTTCACCCGCTCGACGGCGCATTCGGCCGGCTGGCAATGGCGAATCCCGCTCCAGCACCGCATGGGCAATGGGCATGTCTATTGCAGCGCATTCATCTCCGACGACGAAGCAGAACAACTATTGCGCTCGAACCTCGAGGGCGAATTGCTTGCCGAACCGCGGCGGCTCTCGTTCACCACCGGCCGGCGCAAGCTCGCGTGGAACCGCAACGTCATCTCCCTCGGCCTGTCGAGCGGCTTCGTCGAACCGCTGGAATCAACCAGCATCCATCTCATCCAGGCGGGCATCGCACGCCTGATTGCCTTGTTTCCCGACAAGCGCTTCAACCCAATCGAGCGCGACGAATACAACCGACGGATGCAGTCGCTGTTCGAGTGGGTCCGCGATTTCATCATCCTCCACTACAAGGCGACCGCGCGTGACGATTCCGAATTCTGGAAGCGTTGCGCGGCGATGGAGATACCGGACAGTCTCGCCGGGCGCGTCGAGCAGTTCCGCAACAAGGGGCGCGTCTTCGCCGATGCCGAGCTGTTCAACACGGTCAGCTGGGTTTCTGTCATGCTCGGCCAGGGTATCGTCCCCGATGATTATGATCCGGTCGTCGACGGGCTTGACGAAAATAAGATTGCCCAGGCGCTTGAGCAGATGCGCGTCTCCATGCTCGAGACCGCGGGGCGGCTGCCGATGCACGAGGAATTTGTCGCCCAGTGCTGCGCCGGCACCAACGCCGCCGCGCAGCCGGCCGAGATCGTCCTGTGAGGGGCGACCGAATTCGCAAGGTGGTCATCGTCGGCGGCGGTACCGCCGGCTGGATGACGGCGGCCGCCATGTCGCAGATCCTCGGCGAAATGCCAGACCTGACGATCGAGCTGGTGGAATCGGATGAGATCGGGACTGTCGGCGTTGGCGAGGCGACGATCCCCCAGATCAACCTGTTCAACGCACTGCTGGGGATCGACGAGCGCGATTTCGTCCGTTCGACCAACGCGACCTACAAGCTCGGAATCGAGTTCCGCGACTGGACGCGGATCGGTCACAGCTACGTCCATCCGTTCGGCTTCTACGGACTCGACATGCTCGGGATCGAATTCCATCATCACTGGCTCAAAGGCCGCATGGCCGGCGATGCAGTCCCGCTCGACGTTTATTCGCTCGGCGTCGTGGCCGGACTTGCCGGCCGTTTCGCGCACCCAAGCCCCGATCAGCCGAACTCGCCTCTGTCGCGGATCGCCTATGCCTTCCAGTTCGACGCCTCGCTCTATGCCAAATACCTGCGGCAACGTGCCGAGGCGTTGGGCGTCAGGCGCACGGAAGGCCGCATCGTCGACGTCGTCCAGAACGGCGAAACGGGGTTCGTGGAGGCCGTTGTACTTTCCGATGAGCGGCTCGTCGAAGGCGACCTTTTCATCGACTGCTCGGGCTTTCGCGGCCTCCTCATCGAGCAGGCGTTGCAAGGCGGGTTCGAAGATTGGTCCAAGTGGCTGCCGTGCGATCGGGCCGTCGCCGTGCCGTGCGAGAACAGCGACGATCAGCAGCCGCTGACGCGCTCGACCGCGCGGCTCGCCGGCTGGCAGTGGCGGATCCCGCTCCAGCACCGGACCGGAAACGGCTACGTCTATTCGAGCGCTCAAATCGGCGACGACGAAGCTGCCGACGTCTTGCTTGCGAACCTCGACGGGGCGGCGCTTGCCGAGCCGCGTCTGCTTCGCTTCAAGGCCGGGCACCGCAAGAAGGCATGGATCAAGAATGTCGTCGCGATCGGACTCGCCGGCGGGTTCCTCGAGCCGCTCGAATCGACCAGCATCCACCTCATTCAGACCGGCATCGCCCGGCTGATGACCTTGTTCCCGACACGCCGCTTCGACGACATCGAGATCGAGCGTTACAACCGCCTGACCGTCCGGGAGTATGCCGACATCCGGGACTTCCTCGTCCTGCACTATCATGCCAACGAACGGACCGACTCGGAGCTCTGGCGCTACTGCCGCGAGACTGCTCCGCCGGAGGGCGTCTCGTACAAGCTCGACATGTTCCGCCGGACGGGGCGCGTCATTCGCGAGCATGACGAACTGTTCACCGAAACGAGCTGGCTGGCGGTGCTGGTCGGCCAGGGGGCCGAGGCGCAGAACTATCATCCGGCGGCCGACATCCTGTCCGATGCCGAAACGCTCCAACGCCTTGCGCACATCCGCGAGGTTGTCGCCCAAACGGCCGCGATGATGCCCACGCAGAACGACTATCTGCAGCGACAGGGAAGCGCGAGCAATGTGACGCTCAGGCGCGCATCCTGATGGACTTGGACAAGCTGCGCCCGATTGCGGAATATACCGGTGTTACTCAGGCGGAGTTCCGCGAGAACATCCGCCCATTAGGTCAACCCGCAGTGCTCCGGGGAGTCGCGGCCGAGTGGCCCGCCGTGGTCGCAGCCCAGCGCTCCGATGAAAAACTGATCGCTTATTTGCGGCGTTTCGGCGTTGGCCGGCCGGTAGCCGCGATTGTCGGCGCTCCCGACATCGATGGACGGTTCTTCTACACCGATGATTTTCGCGCGCTCAATTTCCAACGCGGGATGTCGACCCTCGATTCATTTCTCGATCGCTTGCTGCGCGACCGCGAAAATCCGCGCCCCTACGCGATCGCGGTGCAGTCCGAAGAAGTCCCTGCCTTATTGCCCGGTTTCGAAAACGAGAACCGGACCGACCTTGTCGGTACGAATGTCACGCCGCGAGCCTGGATCGGCAATCGCATCCGCGTCGCCCCTCATTATGATCTGATGGAGAATATCGGAATCGTCGTCGCGGGCAGGCGCCACTTCACCCTTTTTCCGCCAGACCAGCTCAAGAACCTCTACGTCGGCCCGTTCGAGCTGACGCCGGCGGGCACGCCCGTCAGCGTCGTCGACACCCGCAATCCCGACTTCGAGCGATTCCCTCGGTTCGCAGAGGCCCTCAAATGGGCGCAAGTTGCGGAGCTCGGTCCGGGGGATGCGATCTACATCCCATTCCACTGGTGGCATGGAATCGACTCTCTCGAACCGGTCAATCTGTTCGTCAATTATTGGTGGAACGACGCGCGGTCGAGCACGGGCAATCCGTACGACGCGCTGCTCCATGCCCTTTATGCAATCAAGCGACTTCCTGCCGAGCAGCGTGCGGTCTGGCGCATAGACTTCGATCATTACGTCTTCGCCCTGGACGGCGATCCGGTCGACCATCTGCCCGAACATGCGCGAGGGGTGCTCGGCAAGCCGACCGAGGAGCAACTTGGGCGAATGCGGGCAACGCTTCGTCAGGTCCTCAACAAAACCTGACAGGTCGAATGCTAGACCGCCGCCAATTAACGACCACGCGAACGGGCGTAGCGCTCGGCCCATTCGCGCGAGTTACCTTCGGACTGCTTTGCGATCTGCGGCACCTCCACCGCGGCCCGAGGGTCGACCGGCACACCGAGATAGTTCGCGACCGCTTCGACAACAGCGGACCCGTCCGACAGCACCTCCTCGTGCCAGACGGTCAAAGGTTCGATCCTGAGGTCGCTGAACATCTGTTCCCATCCAGCCTCCTGGAAGGCGATGCCACGGTCCGCGGCTTCGAGCGCGTCGTCAGAATAATCGAGTCGGGGCTCGGCCGCTCGCTCCTGCTCCTTGCGCCAGACGCCCGACATTGACGCCCTTGCGTAAGAGACGGTCTGGGCTAGCCGGTCACGACGGCGGAGATAGATGATCCGGGGCGGCCCGCCATGCGGCAGGATCGTCGCGAGCACTTCTTCGAGCAACAGCGGGTTCGTCCGCTGCAATTGCTCCAGCTGCTGCGGAAACGCCTTGAGCCCGAACACGCCATTGGGCGAGCACCGTCGGCGCAGAACCGAGCGCCACAGCCGGCGCTGAAGGTCGGGCGAGCCGCCGGCAAAGCCGTATGGGCCGGCGGGTTCGAAGTTCAGATATTCGAGCGGCGCGCCGAAGCAGCCCGTGCGCCACAGCAGGTGGCTGAAGAAGGTGCTGCCCGCCCGCGGGACCGAGGCGAGGAGATAGGTGCGTTCGGGCCCCTGCTGGCGAGCGGTGAAGTCGAACCTACCCTCGTAGCCGGTTTCGATGTCGATCAGCATGTTGCGCACGTTCTAGCATGCGCGGCGGGCTATTCGCGCGCAAGGCGGCCGATCCACCCTCGTTTGATGCCCTCAGCCGCGATGAGACGCCACGCGCGAGCGCATCTGGTGACCCCTACGGGACTCGAACCCGTGTTTTCGCCGTGAGAGGGCGTAAACGTAAATCTTTCTCGAGTTTGTCGCTGTGCGCCAACGTCTTGATTTCGTTGTATTCAAGCTGGCTGACGTTTGCCGATGTCCGGACGTGTCTGTCCCGGGATATTTGACTGATATTAGACTAGTCGTCTAAACCAGCTGCATGGCAAAGACCCTCACGGAAGCAAAAATCACCACCCGCGAGCAGCGCAAGAAGTTGGCATCCGGCGTTCATTGGCGCGGCGTCGATCCCGAAGTTCACCTTGGCTATCGCAAAGGGAAGCGTGGCGGCTCATGGCTCGTTCGCTGGTATGACGGAAAGAAATATCAGCAAAGGACATTCGGGACCGCAGATGACGAACTGCGCGAAGGCACGCTCGATTTTGCCGGAGCGGTCAAGGAAGCCCGACAAGTAGTCGAAAAGGAGCGCCGCACCGCGCGGGCCGCTGCCGCTGGACCACTGCTGTCGGTCCGTCTTGCGGTCGAGACCTACATGGCTTCGCGGGATGCTCGGGACTGCGCCCGGAAAGGCCGCACTGTTCGATCAGACGCCAGCAGTCGCTTATCGCGGTATGTCGCCGGGCAAAATGCGCGCGGCAAGCGCAAGGCTGTCCCAGCCGCACCTTTGGCAGAAATCCACCTTCACGAATTGACTGAGGGTGACCTACTCGAGTGGCGCGCGGAACTGCCGGAGACCCTGAAAGGGACATCGAAGAGGCGGCTGATCAACGACCTGAAGGCGGCGCTGAACACGGTCTACACGAACAATCGCAGCCGACTGCCCACGCATCTGCCAGCCACAATCAAGCATGGGCTTCGGACGATCGACAGCGGAGAAGAGGCGGAGCCGATCGCGCGCGAGAACCAGATACTTTCTGACAGACAGCTGATGGACGTGATGGGCGCAGTCCTTCAGATCGATGCAGAGCAAGGCTGGGGCGGCGATCTAGCGCGCATCATGACGATGTTGGCGGCCACTGGGGCGCGGTTCTCCCAGGTGGCGAGGCTGCGTGTCGGAGACGTGCTGGTTGATGCTAGTCGCGTAATGATGCCAGTCAGCCGTAAAGGTCGAACTGGCAAGACTGGCAGCGCAGCACTGCGTATCGGTCCTGATGCCATGGAGGCGATCCTGCCGGCGATCAGCGGTCGCTCCAAGACTGCGCTGCTGTTTGAGCGCTGGCGCAAGAAGCAGGTGCCCGGCGGCATCCAGTGGGAACAAGGAGAGCGCGGTCCTTGGCGGTCGGCTTCCGAACTTGCCCGTCCTTGGGCCGCGATCCGGGAACGCGCAGGTTTGGGTGAAGGCGTGGTGCTATATGCCCTCAGGCACTCCAGCATCGTTCGAGGCTTAAAGAAGCAGCCGATCCGATGGGTAGCTGCGCTCCACGACACGTCGGTCACGATGATCGAGCGACACTACAGCCGGTTCATCGCGGAAGTTGATGATGTGGCGGCACTGAGCGTCGTTCCGCTTTTTCCCGAGTCGCGCGAAAACAATGTCGTGTCGCTGACACGAGTCTGACCTGTTGCACCGACGCCCGTGAAAGACCCGCACCGCGCCCGTGCATAACGCTCCCGACGCCCGTTAAAGACAGGGCCGAAGGCCATGAAAGAGTCGCGTTTTGTGAGGATTTTCACGGGCGACGCTTGGCGGCGAACGGGCATTCGCTCTATCCGGCTGGCGCGGCAACATCGCCGCGATCGATCAACAGGGAGGATCGTTGGGTTCGAGGGAATATGGCGAAGATTTTTTGCAGTGTGCTTGATGCTGCGAGCGCCCTGGGTGTCGGGCGTTCGATGATCTATGAACTGATGAACAGCGATCATGTGGAGTCCGTGAAGATCGGCCAGCGCCGCATGATCGTGGTTGAGAGTCTCAACAGCTACGCGCAGTCCCTTAGAAAGGCAGCGTAGCGTGCCGAACTACGGTGGCCGCACGGCGGACTACCATGAACTTGCGTCATAGTCGGAGAAAAAATCCGTGCGGGGGGCTTGGCTGATTGCCAGCCCTCCGGCACAATAGTGGTGACGCTGCTGTTCAGAGGGCGTCGCTTCAGTTTCCAGGAGCGACATATTGTCAAAGCCCCCTACGGGCCGCCCCCTCGTGCCGACGTGCTTGAACGGGATCAGGGCGGAGGCACTCTGAACCAGCCGTCATCAGCGATGATGCCAGCTGTATTCGCGAAGCGGTCCCGATCGATCTGGTGGGGGCCGCACGAGTAGGCTCTGCCACTGCGGCAACCTACAAAGCGGCGTGTCTGTCAGTGGATGGCTCTGCGTCGCTTGCGCCAACAAGCAGCGGGTAATGGGAGACCGCCTGACCGCCCCACCCCTTAACGGGTTCCGCTAATCCACCTGTGTCCATGCCATACGGCGTGGCTCCGAGGATCAATCCTCACCGGACACTCAGCTTTGCCTCCATCAGCGTCTGTGTTGCTCGAATAACACAGTCCTGGTGGTGGTAGGCAAAGCTGTATCCGCCTCCAACGCTCACCAAGGATCAAGGACAGTCTCCCATGAGGGCGAACAATCGGGCTTCTCAGCGTGCAACCGAGCAAGTCGACGCGAACAACACTGAACGGGACTTCAATCTGGTGCTCGCTACTTCGGCTCGTCGCCGGCAAGCCTCACAAGCTGGTAAACTATGGTCGATCTACAGCCAGTCGCCCGCAAGGTTTTACATGTCATTTCCTCAGTTTCAGAAGCCACCAAAGAGGAACAAAATCCTGTCGGGTTACGGACTGGAAAAGATCTTCACTCCCTTTGATCCAGTGCCGGTGAAACGACGGAAGGCGCGTCGCAGCTGACTCAGTGAACTGCTCGAGCGAACAAGGGACAATCAGTGCAAGCCCGATTGCGTGTGCCGATTGGCCATCGGTGACCTACTCATAGGTCATGGACGACCTACTCATACGTCATAGGTGACCTACTCATAGGTCATGGGTGACCTACGCTCAGCTGCCAGAGCGCTATGCCCTCCGGGGTGGGCGCTATGCCGTGAATTGAGGCGCTATGCCCATGATCGGGGGCGCTATGCCCTACCCCCGACACGTGGTGCAGGTGACCCGGCATCGCCTCTGATGGTTCCATCCAGACTAAGTCAGGGGGTGCCGGTGCAAATCGAAATGCACCCCCCCGTTTTCTAAAAAGCACCCTGGGTAAAATCTGAGAGTAGGTGCTGGCGAAAAATACCCGTGTCGCACAAACGACTTGGCAGTCCCCGCCTGTTGGGTATGCTCCTGGGCTAATGCACGGGGGCATCATGAAAAGACTGGTTGTAGCGTTGAGTCTCGCGGCGGTTGCTTGTCACTCGGCAACTGATAACAGCGGCAGCGATAACTCAACGAGCGCTTCCGCCAATGCGGCGGAGGCCGTCCCGATCGGACAGATGTTAAAGGCCGGCCAACCGGAAGCTTGCGCTCATCCAGCTGTCAAGGAGCGCTGGCTTCAAGTCATGCACGCCGAGGCCGACAGGGACACTCCAGACGACTACCCGTCTCAGGGACTTACCGCAGCAGATTTTGAACAGGCCAAGCAGATGGTCGGCGAACCCAAGTTCACAGATTTCCAAGCCTTGGCTTCAAATAAAGATATAGGCGAAGTCACTTGCGGCGTGAACGTGGACGTGGGTTCTGAGCGTGGTCCCGTCAGCATAACTTACATCCTGCGACCCTCGCTCGAAAAGGAAGATGATTTCTTAGTTGCATACCCGCACGGAGGACCGGACGCCCTGCTGCGCGTCGCCATCGCCGGGAAGGCAATCGAACTTGCCGCGTCCCGTAAACCGGCACAGGCAGCGGCAGAGCCAGACCATGCGGACGCGAATGTGAGCGGCATGTAGAGCATGGAGGCTTCGCACGCGATTTCTCACTGCCCGAGTGCGTATGTTGTTGACGGCGATACGATCCGCTGCGGCCCCGAGCGTCTGCGTCTGCTCGGCATAGATGCACCGGAAATCGAGCGCTGCCCGCGGTGGAGGGTCTGCGCGCCCGGTGACGGCCAAGCGTCCAAACGGAGCCTCATTGCGGCGCTTAGGCTTGGGCCAATCCGTTATGATCCGATCACAACTGATCGATATGGCCGCACGGTCGCGGTCGTCTGGGCTGGGCGCGTCAACTTGTCCTGCCGGCAGCTAGAAAAGGGTCAGGCGATCTATAAGCCTAACTGGGACAACGCCGGCATCATTGCTCGGGACTGCCAAACTTAAGTTAGTCCTAAGCCTCGGCCGATCAGCACTAGAAAACAAGCGATGAAGAAGAACGAACCCGAGGATGGCGCTCAGCTGAGTGATTGGGAGGCGCTGGACACAGCGGGCTTTGAGAAACTCACCAACCCTCAGCTGACCCAATTTTATCTGCGGGTCAGGCGTGAGTTCCGTGACCTGCTCAAACGGGCTAGGCGCATTTCCCTCGGCTCCGGTGGCGTTCTTTCCACGGGCAATAGGATGTTCTGGGCCTCAGTGCTTTTCACACGCATTTGTGTGATTTCGAAGAGCATCGACCACTTGTTACCGAACCCTAAGCCGCGCGAACATTGGGACTTCGGTTCGGTCGCTTCATTGACCAGGAACTTGCAGGAAGCAGGTTTGATTTATTACTGGCTCTGCGGCCCAGGGATCGATGAACAGGTTCGAGCAGGCCGGTTTATCCTACTCCAGCTGCACGACTACGGGTCGAGGCGACGGCTATACCCAAAGGAGTTTCCGGAGGGCGACAACCATTTTGTTTTTCGAGACTTGGTAAGCAAATTTGACAAGAACCCGTTCCTTGCATCCCTGGGCGAGAGGGAGCGCCGCGTTGCGTTGCGGGGCGAGAAGTCACCTTTCATCCAAGATGACGTTCTCACTGAAATGGGCGTGGACCCGCAGCAGTTCCGCACCCTCTATCGCTTCTTCTCGCAGCACACGCACACCGGGCCAATTGCGTTCTATCGGATGGCTGAACACGCCCGTGGGTCCGGCGTGGAGACCCGAATGGAGAAGCAATACATGATCATCGCAGTCGGTGCCGCTGCCGAGTCACTTGCCCGAGCGATCGATGTCCATCTTGATGTTTTTCCCGATGCGGAAACTCGCGAGCCGCACCTGACGGACCGGCAGATCGAAGCCAATGTGGAGCGCGACCAAGGTCGTCGGCACCGCACACGGTAGAGAGCAGCGGAACCGTGAGCGACGATGCCGACCCTCAAGACTACAGCAGTATGAAGGGTGTGGCCGACGAGCCGCATTGGAACGCGTTTGTGCCGACGGTCGGTGGCCAACTCGTAGCACCACTGATCAAACGCCAGGGCGTAAAGAACGCAGACTACTTGTTCCCAGCGGCTCGCGTGGTGGCCGAACTGAAGGTTCTAGAGACCGAGTTCGCTCATACACCAGAGATGCTGGCGAAGGTCGATCACGTCGCCGCGAAATATCCTGGGGAGCACCCGGACGATCCCACGACGCCACTCCGGGGTGAACTGATCAAGCTACTTCGCGCGCCACTCCAGCGGATCATCAACAAGGCAAATCGGCAAATCAAGGAGACAAAGCAGGAGTTGGGTCTGGTCGGCTGGAGAGGCATCCTCATCATCGTCAATGACAGCTTCCGTGGACTTCCGCCGGGCATGGTTATGGGACTCATCGCGAACGTGCTGGCGGGCCAAAGCTACAGCAGTACTGATGCGTTCATCTACCAGACGAACCATTGTGTTGAACTGCCGGACAACCCTTACGCCGTCTACTTATGGGCCCCGCTCTATAGCGACCGCGCCACTGACGATCTGGTCGAGTTCATCAACAATCTCGGACGGTCGTGGAGGAACTATTTCGAGGCGATAGCTGGCCCGTTCGACTACAGCGCCGAGCAAGAGAGTGCCGATCTGGCCAACGCTCTCGTTGTTACCGGACCGTTCCGTCACCGCCGGTATGACGGCGATTGAGTAAGTGGTGCGACATCACTTAACCTTCGGAAGGCGCTTTGCGCGCTCGGAAATGATTACCTGCACCGCATACTCCTTCATGTCCGCTTGAAGCTTTTCCGCTACTTCGCCAGCGTCAGCTGCGCGAAGGCCCTTGCTGCGATACTCGTAGCCAACGGCGCGAATTAGGTACGGTCTAAAGCTGTTACATGCGCTGACTGCCGCTTGAGCGACCGTGCTGGCTTCGTCTGTCAGGCGTGACCAATCGGCAGCTTTGTCCCCCACGCATTTTTTCCAGTGGAAGATCACGACGTTCATGTTGGCGTCGGCCAGCTGCGGCTGCGCCATCCACTTATCGACCTGCGTGACGTAGATGTCTTTGATCTTGGCGAACCAGCCGTCAGCCTCCGATTGAGCAGTAGATGCTGAGACGACTCCATGCGGATCGGTCGCCGCGTCAACGTACTCCTTTTTGAGATACGAGCAGGACGCGAGCGCCCCTTCGACGAGGCTCTGGGGAGTGCCCTCGATCAAATGCGCCTTGGCTTGCACCTTCACTTCCCGATCCATGCAATCGAACGTCTGCTTCTCGACGTTCTCCGTGCGGCTCATGATGGCGTCTAAATCCGCCTTCGCCGTAGCAGCATCAATCGATTGGGCCGCAAGCAACGCAACAAACACCAACATACCACCCCCTGCCCTGCACGTACTGAAGGCTTTAGCGCCGGG
The DNA here is from genome assembly GCF_045810705.1 of Sphingomonas sp. Lineage (GTDB taxonomy): Bacteria > Pseudomonadota > Alphaproteobacteria > Sphingomonadales > Sphingomonadaceae > Sphingomicrobium. The sequence goes on from NZ_JBJMVI010000011.1 coordinate 84,057, forward strand.
TCTTTTTGACCGTCTTCGTCGGCTTCGGCTTTGCTGCGGGCAAAGGGCGTTTCATCAGTACGTCCGTGCCGTCGCTGCTCGAAAGTGTCGCTCCGGCGTCTGCTGCTTCGAAAAGCTTCGCCTTCGTTGAAAAGTCGAGGGACGCGAGCGCGACACCGTTCACTTTCTGGATGACGGCCCCTTCTTTCAGACCGGCCGCGTCGGCGACGGAGCCCGGTGTCACAGCGTCAATTCGCACGCCGGTGGCGTCGTCCGTGAACTGAAACCCGAGCAGGGGAGCGAAACCGTTGGCCGGCGGTGCGGGAGCAGCTTCGGCCACAGCCTTTGTCTCAAGCGGCACGGTCGGAATTAGGCCACTTGCTATGGCCTTCTGACACTGCGCTGCGATCAGATCGTAGTTGCCGCTACCGACTTCGGTGTAAGCCACAGCGCCGTCATGCATGACTGCCACAAAGTCGTGGAACCCCACATATCCGCCCATGCGGTTCTTTCCGTTGACGCGTCCGCAGGTGAACCAACCGGGGATTTTCTTAGACAGAAACGGCTTCCACCAGCCTCCGGCCAAGCCGTTCGGCCATTCTACGACGGCAGCTGACGGATCGAAGAACGACGCGAGCAAGCTTTGTGTGGCCTTTTCGACGAACTCCTGATCGGTCGGTCGTGGGCCTGGGTCGATCGGCTCTTCTGGCTTCTTTGCCCGCACGGCACTCGCGCACACAAGAACGGTGCAGCCGATCAACCAAATCGGTCGTTTCATTTGTCCCCCTTTACGCACACGCTCATTCGGCACCCGACCGACATCATGGCTTTGGCAGCGCGGTTGTCCAGAGGGCGGGCTTTAACGGGCCCTTCAGAGTCTGGAACAGCTGCCAAGCTGGAAAATCCCGGCGTTGCAGGATTGTCGTCGTGCGCTACTTTTCGCAATCCTATGATCATCCAGACCTATGCCGGCGATGCCCTCCAGCACTTGGACCGAAGCGTCCCAACGGCAGTCTACCTTGTGCAGAGCCGGACAGAGCCGCGTTATTTCAGGATTGGCGAAACCATGAACATTGTCGGGCGCAAGCACGCACATGGTGGCAAAGCCGCCAGCGCCCACTGGAAGAGGCCGCCAAACTGGACCCAGACTTTCCGGGTCTGGGATTTCCGTTGGGTAGCACTCGTAGAGGGAGCCAGCCGGGTTGCACTGCGCATGTGTGAGAGTTGCCTCATAGGCGAGTTCGCCAAACACTATCAGTTCGTCGACCCCTCTGGCTTCGAGGCGGACCCAATCGGCTTGCCTCGCATCGTCAGATTAGCCGAGAGCGCCGTTCCAGTGTTGGCGGATATTGCTGCCCTTCAAACCGGGGAGTTCTTCGATAAGAACGCCTATTGGGCTGGGCGGTCTTCAGGTGCCCGCATGGCATGAGCCGAATAAGGGAGTTCCTCAAGTCTACGTCTCCGTATGCGAACGCCGTCGCGGCCGTCGCGCTTTTGACGTGGCTAGTGAAGGCCCTGTGGCTCGACGAACTGCCCGCCGCCTTTGCGAAGGCGCACCAACTCGGGAACGTGGTCGAGATTACCCTGTCACAGGTCGTGGCAAGCTATGTCTTCTACCTATTCTTCGTCCATTGGCAGGAGACTTCGGATAAGCGGATTGTGGCTCCATACGTCGTCAAGCATGCCACGCGAGTGTATGGTGACTGCATCGCACAATTGGCGGAGATAAATAGGGTTAGCGGCCACCAACTGGATTTTGATAATGCCAGCGAAGCCGAAGTGAAAGCCGCCTTTGCGGCTGTGTCAATGTCTTCGCCCCCAAACATGGTAATCGATCACAAACTCACCCGTGCGACTTGGTTCCAATACTTCTGGAACCAGCAGACCCGCACAAATGAGAGTATCAACCGGCTCATGCAAATGGGCAGGCTGATCAGTGCGGATTTAGCGAAACGGCTAGTCGACGTGAACGACTGTAGTTTTTTCAATTCAATGCCTTTCCTGCTCACCGTGGAGAAGTTTCGAAACCCCACCCTGGAAAGTTGGGCCGGGATATTCTTTGAATACCTTGAGGCATGCCGGCGAGTGAAGGAGTGGGTCGAGAGTCACAGGTAACGCCGGGGGCATGGTGAAGCGCGTTGTGTGCTGTGGAACATATTGTGAACATCTGCTAGTGAAGGCCAAAGCCTGACTATGCGTGCAACAACCCACAGGAATTATGGCCAGTCTGGTAGCGAGACGCGATCGTGGCAGCTAGGCTTCAACGCATGAAGCCGTTCCGTGTGGTCTCGCTGTTTTCCGGAGCAATGGGCCTAGACCTGGGCCTAGAAGAGACTGGGAAGTTCGAATTGATTGCGGCAGTCGAGAAGGAGAAATCCTTCTGCGACACGATACGAAAGAACCAGGCGGCTGGCAGGTTGCCAAAGCAGCTGCGTGTTTATGAGGCGGATGTATCGCTGCTCGACCCGGAAACGATCTTGCGCGATTGCGGCCTGAAACGTGGCGACATCGACCTGCTGGTCGGAGGGCCGCCCTGTCAGTCGTTCAGCACCGCCGGACGACGGGGGTCGGTCCAAGACCCGCGTGGGACACTGCTTTGGGATTTCCTCCGCTTCGTCGAGGGACTGAACCCTCGCTTCTTCCTTATGGAGAATGTCCGAGGCGTGCTGTCGGCCGCACTCCGGCATCGGCAGCTGGCACAGCGACCCGACCGAGGAGGGTCGGTTCTAGACGAGGACGAATTGGCGGGGTCAGTAGTCCGGCTCTTTGCGGATGACCTTCAGCGGATAGAGGGCGGTCCCTACCATATGGACTGCTTCGAAGTGAACGCCGTCAACTACGGCGCTCCTCAGCTGCGCGAGCGGGCGCTGTTCATTGGGAACCGCTACAACGCGGTCATCGACTTTCCAAACCCGACGCATGGACCTGTCGCAGGAAGCCAGGTGGTGGACCTGTTCGGAGGGCCGGGATTGGAGCCTTGGCGGACACTCGGTGACGCCATTGGCCATCTGAATGATCCGGGCGACGTAATCATGGATTTTAGTCCGCGAAAGAAGGAGTTCCTTAGCCTGGTTCCACCCGGCTCAAACTGGCGCAGCTTGCCCGAGGACGCGCAGCGGGAGTCGATGGGCAAAGCGTGGTTCGCAAAGGGTGGGCGTTCGGGCTGGTGGCGGCGGCTGAACTTCGATCTTCCATGCCCGACCCTCGTTACGATGCCCAACCATGCAAGCACGTCGCTTTGCCATCCAACAGAGACGCGGGCGCTGACCCTGAAGGAATACGCGGCAATCCAAGAGTTCCCAGCTGACTGGGAAATCTGCGGCACCGCATCACAGCAGTATGCGCAAGTGGGGAATGCGGTCCCGGTCCGCCTAGGCGCGGTGGCCGGCACCGTCATTGCGCGGAAGCTTCAAGAGTTGCAGTCGCGGGAGTGGAAGCCGTTCGGCAAGGCCCCGGAAAGCTACCGCGTGATCTACGTGCAATCGCATGTGCGCACGCGCCAATGGTTCAAAAAGGGCCAGACCTTCGTATGGGATGACGGCGGCGAGAACGGCCATGCAGTCTACGAGCGGCCGCAAACGCTCCGCCGTGTAAGCACTCTCTAAGGCACGCCCCACCCATGGCACTTGCAGCAGGACGCAACCGCTTTTCACGCATGTTGAAAGAGCGTCGGCATCGTTTCGATGCGGACGAAATCCTCCACTTATTCCAGCAGGTCGACGAAGAGCGCGTCGAGGAATTGGCGGGCAGGCTGGTCGGTTACATTTCAGTAAACTTGCCCGCGGCGTTCGAAAAGCGGGACGGTTTGTCCGACTATCGAACGAACCCCTACGTGTTGATGACCGCTGCCAGCGTCATGAACCTGGGGGAGCCAGCACAGTTCGGGAAGTTCCTGTTCGACAGCAAACTTTACATGGCGCTCGAGACTTCCTTCGGCAAGCAGATCGAGGCGGCCTTCGTGGGTCGCTACCCATTGCAAGCTGAGCATCGATGGACTGATGCCCCGGAGAAAGTCGCTGAGTTCGGGGCTTTGGAAGGACTCGACCGCGAAACCCGTGCGCAGAGGCGCATCCAGTCAGTGTGGCGCGAAATCGACAGATCATGCGTGGTCGGCAACCGGCGGTTCCTCACATCAATCAAGAGCGGCCCGAATACGATCAACGACACGCAGGTCGCGGGAATGACCGCAGCTATCCGGGACAACTATCGGGCATGGTTCCAGCAGACGCATCAGACATACCCTAGCGTGAATGAGTTGGATGTCGTGCTGGGCCTGACCTATGGCACCGACAAGACGACCAACAACAAAGAAAACCAGATCCTCATCAAGTTGATGGATTGCGGTTTCGTCGAAGAAGACCCGGTGAAGAAGCCGGGCATCCTCATTGACGAGGAAACACGATCGATCAGGGTCTATCGGTGCATAGGCCGCGAGTTTTGGTCCTTCATTGGGCAGCCGGACAATCCCGGAGCGGCGCAGTTTGTGTTTTTGGAAGTGCTGTTGGCCCTCGCGAAGGCCCTCGGCTCTGGCATAGCTGAAGCTGGCATAGAGGGCAGGATCAACCTGAAGCTTCAGGCGCTTGCGTTATCGCTGGCGCAGCTGCAGTTCCCCCGCAACAGCCTACCGGAGTGGGTGCGCGAGGACTTCAACGAGAACCAGCTGTTTTGGTTCGCTACGGCCATGACGGCCTTCTTCGACGAAGGGATTTGACGGCAGGAACCCTGTGACCGACCCCCTGACGCCGGAGAAGCGCAGCCGGCACATGGCAGCGATCAAAGGGCGCAACACGCAGCCCGAGCGGATTGTCCGATCCACGCTCCACGCAGCCGGTTACCGTTTCCGCATCCACTACAACGCGCTACCCGGTCGCCCCGACGTTGCCTTTCCCGGCCGCCGCAAGGCGATCCAGGTCCATGGCTGCTTCTGGCACGCGCACGGCTGCGGGGGATCGCATACCCCGGCTACCCGCACCGAGTATTGGGCGGCAAAGTTTGCCCGGAACAAGGCGCGCGACGCGCGGCAGTTGGCAGAAGCAAAGGAGCGCGGGTGGGACGTGATGGTCGTTTGGGAATGCGAATTGAAGGACAAGGCGCTACCCGACCGCTTAAGGGCGTTCGTCGGGCCGACGCGGCTCGGACAAAAGGGCAGACCTAAATGAAGCACGATAGTGCAGAGGCGTATGGCTTCCTCCGCCGCGAGTTCCCTCGCGTCGCAGCACTTTTCGACGCGACCGGCGAAGTCCCGCTTCCCGAGCCAAACCATGAGCCGGTCAAGCACGCGCTGGTGCGCATCGTCATTGGGCAGATGCTTTCCACGTCCGCCGCTTCATCAATAAAGCGGCGCGTCGGCGAGAGGGTGGACGCCCTCGGAGCCGAGTCCGCCTATGATTTGAGCGACGATGATCTGCGAGAATGCGGGATCAGCCCGCAGAAGACCCGGACCCTCCGGGGCATCCAGTCTTACATGGACCAAGACCCGTCGTTCGAACGGCGGTGGCGATCGCTACCGTTCGCCGAGTTGAGGCGCGAAGTATCCTCCTTATGGGGCCTTTCGGATTGGTCAGCGTCCGTATTGGCGATCTTCCATTTCGGCCATCCAGACGTTTTCCCTTTGACGGACGGAAGCCTTGTGCGAGCGATAGACCGCGTCCAGTCGCTGCTGCTCGCTGGTGAGCCATTGGAGCACGATCGGGCAGCGCCCTACCGAAGCTACCTTGCAGTCACGCTTTGGCACGCGCTCGACAATGGCCATCTGAACGCTTCAGTGTTCGAGAGCGCCTGAACGCATTCGGAGTCACGGTGAAGGAGAGCCCTGATCATCCCTGATCGGGAACATGATCGATCAGGTAGGCCATGGCTTTACATGATCACTCATGGCTTTGCTCGCCCACCAAACAATTCGCCGGAATTGCCCGAAAACCGCCAACGGCAATGATCTGACGGACTCACTTTGCTCGTCGTGAAAGACCTAATTTCTCCTGATCTTGGGGGTTCGCGCGCTTTGTGGTGAAAAAGGAAAACTCAGCTTAGTGGACGCACATCCTGGAGCAGCGTGGTGGCGGTCAACCCAAGCGCGTGGGCCACATCCAGAAATTCGACTACGTCCAGTCGTCGCTCGCCAGTTTCGAAGCGGCTCACATTCTGCTGATGCATGCCGACCATGTCCGCGACAGCCTGCTGGGTAAGTCCCAGTTCCTTTCGTCTGGCTACCAGCCGCTCCATCAGCCGCCGATAGCGTTCGTCATGAAGTCCCTTGGCCATGCCATCGCCCCAGTGAGGGGCTGGCATCGAGGACGGACCTTGATACAACGAATTGTTGTAAAGCGTGTGTGAGGAAGCGTGCCGTGCGTATCGATGCGGACATTCGAGTGAACAGGGATGATCCTTGGTTCCAGCAGCTGCGCGAGGAACGGCGTCTCGTCCCGTTCAACCGGCTCCTGAGCGCGATCAATTCGAGCCTCAGCGGGCAACGATACGAAGCGATCAGGGCCGAGGGGGCGATGACCAAATCGGCAGCGCTCGGCGTCATCAGCGCCGTGATCGCAGTAGCGCTTTACCTTCTACGACAGACTGGGTTGGCGGCGATCCTCGGCCTTGCCACCGTTGCGTGCGCAGTCAATTTCGCCAAGGCGCTAGGGAAGCGTGAAGCATATTCAGCCGAGACGGCACTCATCGAAAACTACCTGGTCGAGGCTGGCTTCAAGCTGGCATGGCGTAAGGACAGCAACAGTTCCCAGCGTCTAACGGTCGTCACGCTGGAATGGCCAGACAACTGATCGCATGGAGTCGAGAGCCGCAGTCGTGCTGGTCTACACGCCACCTTGCAGTCAGAGGGCCATCGGATCGGTCGTAGTCCGGCAGCGACCCGCAATGCCCGTGAGGCCGCATCAGTATCGGATGATGCTGGCCGGTCGCATACAGGCAATGATCGATGACCTTGAGCCGGAGGACGCGAAGGCGCTCCTGCGCGATCTGGCGATGCAGGAAGGTCTGGTCCTCACGGGCGACCTATCGACGGCAGGACAGACGCTGGCGGAATACAGCACGACTCTCCGCGAAATGGCCGGCTATCCTGTCGAGCCCATTTTGCCGGAGCAGTTCGAGGAGGACAGCGAGACAGCCGAGGCGATCGCTGGCGAAGTCCTGGAAGAATGGGCAATGATGCTCCTGCGGTGATTTCGGCGGGGCGGCGAGAGGGTGTGTGATGGAAAGCGTGACGATCGGGAAACGGCGCTGGTTTGGGCTAGGTGGCCGCCGAGTAACCGTCGAAGAATGGCCTGACCCAGCGCCGCCGCCCGGTGTCACGATCACCCATGGGCGAGCCGGCTTGCATCCATCGGAACAGGTAGGCACCGTCGATGTCCAGCTAACAGCAGCTGAGTTGAACACGATCGTGCTGGCGCTGAAGTTCGGCAGGATACGCTACGGCATGCTGTTGCAGCTGTCCGAACAGCGAGGCGGAGCCGTTCTTTCGTGGGATGCGCTCGGCGACCTGAAAGACTCGCTCGATGACGCTCTCGGTCAGAAGGCGGCCTAGCCCGTCAAAAGCTGCCGCCGTCCGCTGCTGTCCGGAGCCACTTATTCGACAGATATTTGATATTTTGCGCCACACAGCCGCTAAGTTATTGAAATTGCTGGTGACCCCTACGGGACTCGAACCCGTGTTTTCGCCGTGAGAGGGCGACGTCCTGGACCGCTAGACGAAGGGGCCGATGCGGCGTGAAGGCGGGCCATATGTGGACTTGGCGCGGCCTAGTCAATCACGCGCGCTCAGTCGTCGGCTTCGCGCTCGCTGAGATAGCGCATCAGCTCGGCAAGGGTCGATTCCATCTGGTCCTGCATCTGGCTGACCAGCTCGTTCTCGCGCATTCCGCCATGGTCGAGCGGCTTGGAATAACTGTCGGAGAAGCTCTGCAGGTCGGCGCGGTCGAACACGCCCTTGGCGACGAGCTTGGCGAGGATCACCAGCAGGCCGTTGGTATTGGCGATGGTGCCCGCGACCAGCGCCTCGTCGACCATCGACAGCCTCTTGTCGGTGTCGGTTACGTCTTCGTCGGCGGGAATCATCGTGCTGATCATGGCGGCAAGTACGCGCCGCGCAAGTCAAAGCTCCTCGGGTTCGAGAAATTCCCTCAGCGCCGACCATCGGGCAGCTTTTTCAGCGAAAGGCCGGGTATTGGCCGCGCTCGACGAGGGCAGGTCGATGAGGGCGATGCGCGGGGGCGGCTCGCCAATCAGCTTGCGGCCGACGGTCGACGCCGTCGAACCGTTGAACGCGACCGCGCACAGCTCGGGGAAATCGTGGAGCAGATGGTCGATCCGGTTATGCTCGGCGGCGCGGATCGCCTGGTCGAGGCTGCCCTGGCGGCTGGCCGAGGCAATCACGTCCCACAGCCCGACGCGCCGCTCCCCCAGCCGGGCGAGGCGCTGGTCATAATCGAGGGCATGAAGCTCCTCCCCGATCGCGAACCCGAGCAGCCGCCAGAACTGGTTGGTCGGATGCGCATAATAGCGCCGCGCGGCGAGCGATGCGTCGCCTGGCAGGCTGCCGAGCACGAACAGCCGCGCGTCACGCCGGGCGATCGGCGGCAAACCGGCTTTGACGCTCACCAATTAACCCCTACAGCCCTGCCGGGTGCAATCGACCGACCTTCGCGTTGCCCTGTTCTCGGGCAATTACAACTACGTCCGGGACGGCGCCAACCAGGCGCTGAACCGGCTTGTCGGCTATTTGCTGCGCCAGGGCGTGCATGTTCGGGTCTACTCGCCGACGGTCGAGAACCCCGCCTTTCCGCCCACGGGCGATCTCGTCGACGTTCCGGCGATTCCCGTCCCGGGCCGGACCGAATACCGGTTGCCGATCCGGCTGCCGCCGCGTGTCCGCCGTGATCTTGCCGATTTCAATCCCAACATCGTCCATATCTCCAGCCCGGACATCGTCGGGCACCGTGCGGTGACTTGGGCGCGGCGCAACCGGGTTGCGGCGGTCGCCTCGGTCCACACCCGCTTCGACACCTATCTCGCTTATTATCGTCTCCAGGCACTCGAGCCATTGGCGCGCGACATCATGCGCCGGCTCTACCATCGCTGCCAGATCGTGCTGGCGCCGGCCGAATCGACCGCGGCGATCCTGCGGGCCCAACGGATGAATCGCGACATCACGATCTGGGCCCGAGGCATCGACCGCGACCAGTTCAATCCCGAGCGCCGGGACATGGCGTGGCGGCGCGCGCTCGGAATAGCGGACGACGAGATGGTCATCGCCTTCCTCGGACGGATCGTGATGGAGAAGGGCCTCGACGTCTTCGCCGACGCGATCCACGCGTTCGCGACGTTCGGGCTCAAGCACCGCGTGCTGGTGATCGGCGAAGGTCCGGCGCGGCCGTGGTTCGAGCAGCAGGTGCCCGAAGCCATCTTCACCGGCCAGCTTACCGGTGATGAGCTTGCCCGCGCGCTGGCGAGCGCCGACTTGTTTCTCAATCCGTCGGTCACCGAGGCGTTCGGCAATGTGACGTTGGAGGCGATGGCTTGCCGCCTGCCTGTAATCGCCGCCGAATCAACCGGTGCGACCAACCTCGTGCGGCACGGAGTAACGGGCATGCTGGTCGACGGCACCGACGCCGACGAGTTCGCCGAGGCGCTGGCCCTTTACGCCCGTGACCCAAAGCTTCGCCGGCGTCACGGCGAGGCAGGCTTGGCGGTCGCCGAGACGATGGACTGGGATACGATCAACTCGGCCGTGATCCGCGCCTACAAGCACGCGATCGTCAAGCGCGGCCGCCTGTCGCGGATGATCGATCACTCGGCTACTTGACGCGTTCGATCCGCTGCGCGGCGTCGTCGAGAATGGCGGTAATCTCGTGCACGAGGCTCTCGTCCCACCCCTCATTGGCGACGCGATTGCGCAGCGCGGTCATGAGGTTGCCGATCGCGCGGCCGAGAGGCGGGCTTTCGCTGCCCCTCTTGCGACCCTCGCCCATGCCGTCGAGCCGCTCGAGCACACCAGTCATCTGCTGGCCCTGCTCCTCCAGCCAGGCGCGGCCATCGGCGGTGGCCTTATAGGTCTTGCGCGAACCCTCTTCGGGGACCTCTTCAATATGACCGAGATCCAGAAGCATGGTCAGTGTCGGATAGACGACCCCCGGGCTCGGCGCATAGGCGCCGTCGCTGAGCGTCTCGATGGCCTTGATCACGTCGTAGCCGTGACGCGGCTTTTCGGCGATCAGGAACAGGATGAGCAGGCGCAAATCGTCTGCGCTGAGCTGTGAGCGGCGGCGGCCACGCGGACGCTCGCCCCAGCCGCCGGGACCGTCGCCGAAGTCGAAGTGGAACGGGCCCCAATTCCCCTGCCAGCCGCGACCGCCGCGCATCGCGAGCAATCCCTCGGGGATATCGATTTCGATTCGGCCGCGCGGGCCGCAACCATGATGTCTGTGTCGCATTACATTCCTTTCGATGTGTCTCAGATATATCTTAGATGCATCGCCGGCAAGCGCGGAGGTGCAATTTTTTCTGCCCGCCTTACAATGGCGGGCGATGTCCGATCTCTTTACAAACGAGGAGCTTCAGACGGCGACGGCCGAGCCGCCGGCGGTCAATGCGCCGCTCGCCGACCGGCTGCGCCCGCGTGCGCTCGACGAGGTCGTCGGGCAGAAGCATCTGACCGGCCCCGACGGCGCGATCGGGCGGATGGTTGCCGCCGGCCGCCTGGCCTCGATGATCCTGTGGGGACCGCCGGGCACCGGGAAAACGAGCATAGCCCGCCTGCTCGCCGACGCGGTCGGCCTACGCTTCGTCGCGATCTCGGCCGTGTTCTCCGGCGTCGCCGACCTTAAGAAGATTTTCGCCGAAGCGCGCACCGCCGCGCGCGCCGGCCAGCAGACGTTGTTGTTCGTGGACGAGGTGCACCGGTTCAACCGCTCGCAGCAGGACGGCTTCCTGCCCTACGTCGAGGACGGGACGGTGACCCTCGTAGGGGCGACCACCGAGAACCCCAGCTTCGAGATCAATGCCGCCTTGCTCTCGCGCTGCCAGGTGTTGATCCTGCGCCGCCTCGATCATGATGCGCTCGAGGAGCTGGTGCGCCGCGCCGAAGCGCTGGAGAACCGGCCCCTGCCGGTTACGTCCGAAGCCCGCGAAGCGCTCATCGCCAGCGCCGACGGCGACGGCCGCTTTCTCCTCAACCAGGCCGAAACTCTATTCTCGATCGAGCTCGAGCAACCGCTCGGCCCGGCCGAGCTCAGCGAGCTGCTGCACCGCCGCGTGCCGGTCTACGACAAGGACCGGGAGGGGCATTACAACCTCATCTCCGCGCTCCATAAGACGATCCGCGGTTCGGACCCTCAGGCGGCGCTTTATTATCTCGCGCGGATGCTCGTCGCCGGAGAGGAGCCGCTGTACCTGCTCCGCCGCCTCACGCGCGCCGCGGTCGAGGATATCGGCATGGCCGATCCCAATGCCCTGCTTCAGTGCCTCGCTGCGAAGGAGATGTACGACTTCCTCGGCTCGCCCGAAGGCGAGCTGGGGATCGTCCAGGCCTGCCTCTATCTTGCGACCGCGCCTAAATCGAACGCGGCCTATAGCGCGCAGAAGAGCGCCTGGCGCTCGGCGCAGGAGACCGGGTCGCTGATGCCGCCGATGCACATCCTCAACGCTCCGACCAAGCTGATGAAGAACGTCGGCTACGGCAAAGGCTATGCCTACGACCATGACGCCGACGAGGGATTTTCCGGCCAGGATTATTGGCCGGAAGAGATGGACGCGCAGAGTTTCTACGAGCCCACCGACCGCGGATTTGAAGCGCGCGTTCGGGAACGGATGGACTATTGGGCACAACGGCGAAAAGACCTGCAACAAAGCGATAGCGGCGCGGGTTAAGCTGCGCATCTGGAGGGAGCGATCATGTACGACACGAGCGCCTATTGGCAGGCCCAGCTGATGAACTGGGGACCCAAGGTCCTGATCGCGATCCTGATCCTCGTTGCGACCTGGGTCGTCGCCCGCGCGGTGAAGTGGATACTCCAGAAGGCGATCGATCGCCTGCCCCCGCTCCGCAAGCACATGACCGGTGCACCGGACGAGACCGTCGGGCACCAGCTCGGGACGATCGCCAAGCTGATCATCTGGCTGGTCGGAATCATGGCCGCGCTGCAATTTCTCGGCTTCGCGCAGATCCTCGCGCCGATCAACGAGCTGGTCACCGAGATCTTCGCTTTTCTGCCGCGCCTGATTGGCGCAGGGCTGATCTTCTTCGTCGGGCTGATCCTGGCGCGGATCGCCAAACGGCTGGTTGAGACCGTGCTGGTTGCGGCCAACGTCGATGGGCTGCTCGCGCGAGTCGGCATCGGCTCAACCGAAGGAACGACGCGGACCGATCCGGCCGCGGTGCCGCCCGGCGCAGCGCCAGGCGCAACCCGCGCCAGCCTCGCCCGCGCCGCGGGCGTGCTGGTCTATGCGCTGATCATCATCCCGGTCGCGATCGCGGCGCTGCAGGTGCTCGGGATCGAAGCGATCTCCGGCCCCGCAATCGCCATGCTCAACCAGATTCTCGCCGCGATTCCACGCGTGCTTGCCGCCGCGCTGTGGATCGGCATCGCATTCGTCGCCGCGCGATTCCTCCGCACCATCATCGAGGCGATCCTGCCGCCGACCGGCTTCGACGACGCGATCCGCTCCACCGGCGTGCTTCCGGCAACCGCCTTTCCGTCTCGCATCGTCGCCAACGTCGCGATGATCGCGATCATCCTCGCGGCGTCGATCGAGGCGGCACGGCAACTTGGCGGCGACCAGATCGCGATCTTCCTCGCCCAGGTGACCGCGCTCGGCGGCAAGGTGATCTTCGGCACGTTGATCATCGTCGTCGGAATCCTGCTCTCCCGGATCATTGCCAATCTGGTCGGCAGCGGGACCGGCGAAGGCGGGTTTGCTCAGACCGTCATCCGCTACGCGATCATCGCGCTATTCACCGCCATCGGCCTGACCTTCATGGGCCTCGCCGATCAGATCGTGATGATGGCGTTCGGGCTCATCCTCGGCGCGGGGGCGGTCGCCACGGCGCTCGCCTTCGGGCTCGGCGGGCGAGACGCGGCGGCGCGGATCCTCGAGCGCTGGTCCGACGCCGGGCCGCCGTCGCGCCCTGCCCCGCCGCGGCGCATCCGCCAGACGCCCGCCGGGGACGAGCAACCGCCGCTGGTCTGATGAATTGGGATGAAGCGGTCGCGTTCGCGCTGACGCTGCCCGACACCGAGCGCGGAACCAGCTACGGCAAGCCGGCGGTGAAGGTCGCATCGAACGCGCGTGCCTTCATCTTCCCCGGCCATGAGGCAGATACCTCGTTCGCGGTCGCGATCGACCATGACACGATCGAGATCCTCAAGGAAACCGATCCGAACACGTTCTGGCAGTCGCCCCATTACGTCGGCTGGGAAGGCGTGCTGATCCGCTACGACAGCCGCGACGAGGAACGCGTCCGCGACGTGATCGCCCGCTCTCGCGACTGGGTGGCCGCGAAGCCCAGGGCCAAGCCCCGCAAACGCAAGTGAGGCAATTCTCGGCCTACGTCGCGATCGACTGGTCGGGGGCGAAGGGCCGGAAGCACAAAGGAATCGCCGTCGCCGAAGCGCGCGGGGACGCTGCGCCGCGGCTAATCCGCCCCGGCCACATCTGGTCGCGCGAGGAGGTCCTCCGCTGGCTGCTCAAGCAATCAGCGGAGGAGCCGACGTTGTTCGGCTTCGACTTCAGTTTCGCCCCGCCGCTGATCGAACGCGGCGAGTATCTTCCCGGTGAGCAAGGCGTCCCGACGACGGCGCGCGAATTCTGGGCTTATGTCGAGTCACGCGCGTTCGACGAGGACCTTGGCGCCGCGAGCTTCCTTGAAATCGCGCACCGGCCCCATTTCTATTTCGGGATCGCCGACGGCGTGAAGGCCGAGTACGTCCGCTTCCGCCAGTGCGACGCGCGGCTCAATGCGCAGGGCGGTCGTAAGACGGCGAGCGCCTATGACGCGATCGGCGCCGCGCAGGTCGCCAAGGCGAGCTTCTCGGGCATGCGCTTCCTGCACCGGCTCGACGGCAAGGTTGCAATCTGGCCGATGGACCCGCTTCCCGAGCACGGGAGTGCGGTGGTCGAAATTTACACGCGCATCTACCTGCGTCGCGCGGGCCTTTCAGGGAAAAAGCTCAGGAGCCGAGCCGATCTCAACCGGGCCCTCGTCGGCCTCGGCAGTCGCCCGGCGCGCCTGCGCTTCGAGCCCAATGACCATCAAACTGACGCGCTCGTCACGGCGGCGGGGATGCGGCAGCTCGCAACCACCGAGCCGCGCGCCTTTGACCCCGACGGCCTCACGCCGCACATCGCGCAAGCGGAAGGGTGGACCTTCGGCGTGCTATAAAGCAGAGGCGTGGCCGGGCCGGATTAGCTCAGTTGGTAGAGCAGCGGTTTTGTAAACCGAAGGTCGCGGGTTCGAATCCTGCATCCGGCACCAACCGTTACAAACTCTTCATCGCTTGGCCGGGTCACGGTTGGAGCGAAGCGCCTATTCGTCCCGTCCCGCGGCGGAGCGTGCACAGGAGTCTTCGATCGTGAAAATCATGCTTTGCGCAACCGCGCTTTTCGCCTGCATGGCCACACCTCCGGCCGCAGCCGCCCAACCGGCGGCGCCGCGCCTGCTCCCGGTGGATCGCTTTATCGGCACCGACGCGCTGCTCTACGTCCAGTCCGCCGGGAATTGGTACGAAGCGCGCATGGCGGGCTCATGCAATGCCTTGCCGGACGTCCGGCGGCTGCGGATCGAGATGGGCTCAAGCGGCCAGCTTGACCAAACGTCGACGGTTATCGCGCGCGGCGAGCGCTGCCCCGTCGCAGCGGTCAAGTCGGTAGCCGGCCCGCCGCCCGAGTTGCTCCTCAACGGCAACGGCTAGGCTTCGATCTCCACCCATATCGGCGCGTGGTCGCTGGTCTTCTCCCACGCGCGCGGTGTGCGATCGACGCCGGCCGCCTTTAGCGTCTTCGCGAGGCTCGGGCTCAGCAGCGCATGGTCGATGCGGATGCCTGCATCGCGGTCGAACGAATTCCGCCAGTAATGCCAGAAGGTGTAGACGCGCTCGTCCGGGTGAAGGCGGCGGATCGCGTCCGTCCAGCCCAGCGCCACCACCTCGCGGTATTTCTCGCGTGCTTCGGGCGCGAACAAAGCATCCTTGGCCCAGCGCTCGGGTTTGTACACGTCTTGTGGCGTCGGGATGACGTTGAAGTCGCCGATCAGCAGCGCGGGCACCTTGGTGCCGAGAAGGTCCCGTGCATGCGCGAGGAGTGCGTCGAGCCAGGCGAGCTTGTAGTCGAACTTGGGCCCCGGCTTGGGATTGCCGTTCGGCGCGTACATGTTGCCGATGAGGATCCCGCATACGGCGGCCTCGATGTAGCGGCTCTGCTCGAGGTTCGGGTCGCCGGGTAGCGCACGGCGCGTCTCGACCGGCTCGCCGACCCGCGACAGGATCGCGACCCCGTTCCAGCTCCGCTGGCCATGCCAGATCGCGCTGTAGCCGCGAGCGGCGAGCGCCTCATGCGGGAAGGCCTCGTTTGTGCATTTGAGTTCCTGCAGGCCCACGATGTCGGGCTTGAACTCCTCGAGCCAGCGCGTGAGCACATGCAGCCGGCTGTTGATACCGTTGATATTGTAGCTCGCGATTCGAAGGCGCCGCTTGCTGGCCATGACCTCGAACAACATTTTGCAGCGCGATTCCGTTCACCGCGCCGAGTCGGCCGCGAGTCGCACAGGTTTATCCACCGATTCACCCACAGTTTTGCTTTTGGGGCGGTACGATTCCGCTGGAACAACCGTGCTGCCCGTGTATTGTTGTCTTGTGCTTCTGAACTCGAAAGAGGGAAGAAGCATGGAACCCCGGCAACTTCGGTTGCCGGGGTTTACTCGTTTATGGGCCTCGTCATTGCGAGGAGCCGCGGGCGACGCGGCAATCCACTTGGACGCTGGATTGCTTCGCTCCGCTCGCAATGACGCTTAGAGATCCTCCGCTCTCGCTTCCGCCAGCTTCAGCCTCTTCGATCCGTCCGCCAGCGGGTACTTGTTGCCGTTCGCGCAATTGAACAGCAGCGCGCGCTCATCCTTCCCAACCAGGCCGCGTTCCAGCGCTTGCCGCCAAGCCGCGACCACTGCACCGCCTTCCGGGCAGAGCAGGAATCCATCGTCGCGTGCGACATCGTCAACCCCCTTCAGAATCGCCTGCTCGGACACCGCGAGCGCTGCGCCGCCACTGTCGCGCACGGCGCGCAGGATGAGGAAATCGCCGACCGCCTTGGGCACCCGAATCCCCGTGGCGACGGTCGCGGGATTCTCCCACCGCTCGGCGAACTCCTCGCCCTTTTCGAACGCACGGACCATCGGCGCGCAGCCCTCGGCCTGCACCGCGTACATCCGCGGCCGCTTCGAGCCAATCAGGCCGACCGCATCGAGCTCGTCGAACGCCTTCCACATGCCGATCAGGCCGGTGCCGCCGCCGGTCGGATAGAAGATCGCATCGGGCAGCTCCCAGCCGAGCTGCTCGGCAAGCTCGAACCCCATCACTTTCTTGCCTTCGAGGCGGTAGGGCTCCTTCAGGGTCGAGCAATCGAACCACAGGCCTTGCGCCGTGCCCTTGCCGACCAGCGCGCCGCATTCGTCGATCTGTCCGTCGGCGACATAGACTCGCGCGCCATAGGTCGCGGTCTCGGTAATATTGATCTCCGGCGTCTCGGCCGGGCAGATCACCACGGTCTCCATGCCCGCGCGCGCGCCGTAGGCCGCGAGCGCAGCGCCGGCATTGCCGTTGGTCGGCATCGCGATCCGCTCGATCCCGAACTGCTTCGCCATGGTCACCGCCATCGCCAGCCCGCGCGCCTTGAACGAGCCGGTCGGCAGCCGCCCCTCGTCCTTGACCAGAAGGTTTGGCCCGCCGGTGCGGGTCAGCGGGACGATCGGCGTCTCGCGCTCGCCCAGGCTGACCGGCTCCGTGCCTTCGGGCAACGGCAGCAGCTCACGCCATTTCCACATGCCCGGCTCGCGCGCGGCAAGGCTGTCGCGGGTCAGGGTTCGTGCCGCGGCTTCGAGATCGTAGCGAACCAGCAGCGGTTTGCCGGCGCGGCTGAGGTTGTGGATTTGTCCGGCTTCGTAGCGTTCGCCGGTCAGCGAGCATTCGAGATGGGTGACGTTCATCGGCAGGGGGTGTCTTCCAGGTGGGTCCGTTCAACCTGCAGCGTGCAATGCTCGATCCCGAACCGGTCATGAAGCGTTGCCCGCGCGCTTTGCAGCAGCTCGTCGATCGGCCCGGCAGGGAAGACGAGGTGCGCAGTGAGCGCGATCTCCGTGGTGCTCAGCGGCCAGACGTGAAGATCGTGGACGCCTTCGACCCCTGCGAGTGAGCTCAACGCTTCGCGCACATGGTCGAGTTCGATGCCGCTCGGCACGCCCATCAGCGACATCCCGACCGATTCTCGCATCAGCCCGATGCTGCCCCACAGGATCACTCCGGCGACCGCGAGGCTCATCACCGGATCGACCCACTGCTGGCCGGTCCACAGGATCACGAAGCCGGCGAACACGACGGCGGCGGACACGGCGGCGTCGGCCGCCATGTGCTGGAACGCGGCTCGCACATTGATGTCGCGCTCGCGCCCGCGGGCGAAAAGGAGCGCGGTCGTCAGGTTGACGACGATCGCCAGCGCGGCGACCCAGATCACGGTACGTGCGTCGGCCACCGACGGGCGAAGCAGTCGGTCGATGGCTTCCGCGGCGATGGCTCCGACCGCGACGAGCAAGAAAAGGCCGTTGATCAGCGCCGCGAGGATCGAGGCTTTCTTGAGCCCATAGGTGAAGCGCGGCGACGGAGATCGCTTCGCCATGACTGCTCCGGCCCATCCGACCACGAGGCCGAGCACGTCGGACAGGTTGTGGCCGCCGTCGGCGACGAGGGCCATTGAATTGGCGAGGAAGCCGTAGACCAGTTCGATCAGGACGATCGCGACGTTGAGCGCGATTCCCAACGCAAAGGCGCCGGTGAAATCGTCTCGCTCGTGGCCGTGGCAATGAGGGGAATGGCCCGACATGGAGCGCGCCCTAGCCCAGTCGCGGCAAGGGACTCAAATCACCGCCTGTCGAAAAAATGCAACAGTTCGCGGAACATGTTGTTGTGATATTATATCATTCTCTTGCGACAATATATCATTTACCCTAGCACCGGCCGACTTCTTCCAAGCACGGGGCTCAAATGAACCGCTCGATCCTTCTTGTCTCCGCGGCCGCCGCGGCCCTTCCTGCGATGCCGGCCCTCGCCCAAGCGGCCGGCCAGCCGGCGACGTCGACGGTCCCTGATTCTGCCAAGAGGGCGACGGTCCAGCAGTCTTCGCCAAACCCGCCGCCAGCCCCGGCGAGCAACATCGTCATCACCGGTCGCCGCCTCGACGTCGCGCGCGATTCGATCACGCCATCGCTCGGTGCAAGCCAGTACACCTTCGACAAGGAGGCGCTGGAAAAACAGCCGGGCGGCACGAACCTCACGCTCAACAAGTCGCTGCTTCAGGCACCGGGTGTCGTCCAGGACAGCTACGGCGTCATCCACGTCCGCAACGAGCACGCCAACCTCCAGTACCGCCTGAACGGGGTCATCGTCCCCGAAAGCATCAGCGGCTTCGGAACGACGTTCGATCCGCGGATCGCCAGTTCGATCCAGCTCATCACCGGAACCTTGCCCGCGCAATATGGCTACCGAACTTCGGGCGTGATCAATTTCCGCACTCAGTCGGGCCTTCTCGGCAATGGCGGAGAGGTTGGCGTTTACGGCGGGAGCTTCGGCTGGATCGAGCCGAGTGCAATGATCCAGGGCTCGAGCGGCAATTTCAGCTATTTCGGTTCGGCAAGCTACCTTCGCAACAATCTCGGAATCGAGAATCCCGAGCCGACAACGCACGCCATTCACGACCGGACGACCCAGTTCCGTCCGTTTGCCTATGTCTCCGACATCTTGTCCGAGAGCAGCCGCATCTCGCTCTTCGGAGGGAGCTTCATCGGCAAGTTCCAGATTCCGAATGTCACGGGCGAAACACCGGCATTCACCGTCAACGGCGTTTCCGATTTCGATTCGACCAAGCTCGACCAGAACCAGAAAGAGATCACCCACTACGGGGTTCTCGCCTACCAATACGCCGGCAACACGTTCAACGCGCAGGTCGCGCCGTTCGTTCGCTATACCGAGACCCGCTTCACGCCCGATCCGAACCATGGCGACGTGATCTTCAACGGCTTTGCCGATGCAGCCAAGCTTTCGGGGTTGGCGGCAGGCGTGCAGGCCGATGCCAGTCAAACGCTCGGCAGCAACCATACATTGCGCTTCGGGGTGTTCTTCCAGAACGAGCACACCAAGTCGAACGTTGTTTCAACCGTCCTTCCGACCTGCACGGAGGCGGACGCGTCGGAGGATGAATGCACGGTCGGTGATCCGATCAGTGACGTGCCGTTCACTATTACGGATAAGAGCAGCAAGACCGGCCAGCTCTATGGCGTTTATGTGCAGGACGAGTGGAAGCTGACGCCGACGCTGACGCTCAACTATGGCGCGCGGTTCGACGTGGTCCACGCATTCACGCACGAATCGCAGCTGAGCCCGCGGGCCAATCTGGTGTGGCGCGCAACGCCGCTCACCACGTTCCACCTCGGCTATGCGCGAAACTTCACCCCGCCTCCGCAGGAGCTGATTTCGACAAGAGACGTGGCGCTGTTCAACGGCACGACCAAGGAATCGGAGATCCAGACCGCCGATCCGGTCAAGGCGGAGCGCGAGCATTATTTCGATGCCGGGGTCGAGCAGCGCTTCAACGGCGGCCTCAAGCTCGCGGTCGACGCCTACTACAAGCGCAAGAAGAACCTCCTCGACGAGGGCCAGTTCGGTTCCGCTGTCGTCCTGTCGCCGTTCAATTATGCGAAGGGCTATGCGTGGGGCGTCGAGCTCAGCGGCAATTACACCCACGGGCCGATCGATCTTTATGCCAATGTCGCGCGCGGCCAGGAGAAGGGCAAGGACATCATCTCGGCGCAATATTTCTTCGCGCCCGACGAGCTCGCCTTCATCCAGAACCATTACATCTTCACCGACCACTCGCAGAAATGGACCGCATCGGGCGGCGGCAGCTACACGCTTAAGAACGGTCTCGGCTCGCTCGTGCCGACCATGGACTTCATCTACGCCTCGGGCCTCCGTACGGACGACCCGAACGGAATCGTCCCGAACGGCGGGGCGCTGCCCAGCTACTGGGTGTTCAACGCCGGCATCTCGCAAAACTTCGATGGGCCTGGAGCGCTCAAAGGGGTTTCGATCCGCGCCGACGTTCTGAACCTGTTCGACAACAAATATCAGATCCGCAGCGGAACCGGCGTCGGCGTCGGCGCTCCGCAATGGGGCCAGAGGCGCGGCTTCTTCGTCGGCATCAGCAAGAAGTTCGGCTGAACGAAAAAACGGCCCGGCGGGAAGGGATCGCCGGGCCGCTCTGCAGCGCGTCTGGGGAGGACGCGCGGGATTAGATGTCGATCCCGGCGGCGATCGCCTCGAGCTTGCGGACCCGCTCGCGAAGGTCGGCGATCTCGATCCGGCCGGTGGCGGGAGGAAGGCCGCGGTCGCCAAGCGACTGCGTCAGCTCCATCTTCTTGAGCTCGAGCCAGCCGTTCCACCCCTTGAGGGCTGTCAGGCTCGCCCCGGCCAGCCCGACGATCACGCTGGCCGAGAGCAGTCCGATCGTCAGCAGATCCATCACTTCTCCTCCTCGTGCCGGAGCGCCTCGATCTCGCGCGCCAGCTCTTCGTTCTGAGTGTTGATGTGGTGGTCGATCGCCATCAGCCGGCGGTCGGTCTCCTCGAGGTCGTGGACCATCGCATGGACCGTGGGTCGCTTGGCCGCGGCGAGCTCCATTCGGTCGAAATCGCTCATTCGGCTCTTGCCGACGATCGACCTCTTCTTCTGCACCGCAAGATAGATGCCGATCGCGGCGTAAGCGATCAGGGTCAGCTTGAAGCTGATGAAGATCGCCGCGGCGACGAAACCGATGCGGATGAAGGTCGGGTCGACCCCGATCATCGCGCCGACCGTTGAAGCGACGCCGGCGACCTTCGCGTCCTTGCGGTCGAGCGAGTAAGGATAAACTTTCCGCGCCATCGTCATTTTCCCCTTCCTTAGTTCGCGCGCGACTTCAGCGCGGCTTTCATCGCTTCCAGCTCGGCGTCGATCTTCTCGGCGGCTTTCAGCTGGTCGATTTCGTCTTCGAGGCTCGTGATCCCCAGCGCTTCGCAGCGGCCTTCGGCGAAGTCCGCGCGGCGCTCGAGCAGGTCGAACTTGGCAAATGCGTCGGCGGTACGGCTGCCGTGCATGATCTCGCGCGCTTTCGCCCTCGTGATCGCGCTTTCGAACCGCGCGGCGATCGCGTTCTGCCGGGCGCGCGCTTCGCGCAGCTTGCCCTGGAGCTTGGCGATGTCGGCTTCGTAGCTGCGCAGCACCTGCTCGATCTGGTTGAGCTCTTGGCGCAGGCTTGTCGCCATCTCGCCGGCGCTCTGCCGCTCGAGCAGCGCCGCCTTGGCGAGGTCGTCGCGGCCCTTGCTCAGCGCCAGCTCGGCCTTGGCCGTCCAGTCGCTCTCAAGCTCGTCGAGCCGCGACACGGTGCGCCGCATCTCCTTGATGTCGGCGATCGATCGTGCCGCCGTAAAGCGAACCTCGACCAAAGTATCTTCCATCTCGAGGATGATCATTCGGATCATCCGCGCCGGGTCTTCAGCCCGGTCGAGAAGCTCGGTCATGTTCGCGGCGAAAATGTCGCGGGCGCGGCTGAACACGGGACCGCTCAGCCAGCCGGCGACCGGCGCGAGCCGGGAAGTCCTGTTGTCCTGGGCGGTCTCGGCTTCCTTGACCAGCACGGGCGTGCGGACCGGGACCCTGGCTTCGAGGATCTCGAGGTCAGGCATTGAAATTGGCCGAGATCATGTTGCTGACCGGGTGGGCGGCAACCGCCTGCGCCGGGCCGACCGCTGCGCCGACGGCGACCGTGCTCATCACGAGCGCTGCGGCCATGGCAACCAGGGTTCGCGTGAATTGCGACTGCGACGACATTCTCATTCTCCTTTTTGGCCCGCTGTCATTTGTTTGCGGGCTCGTGCCGACTACTAATCAAGGAGCGTGCCAATCCCGGAAAACTGCGCAGAATCGCACTGAGATTGCCGGAGCGGTGGATTTTCCCAACCAAGAGTTGGCGCGGAATCCCAAGCTTTGAGTTTGGGAACATTCGCTGCCTTCGGCGCGTCGAACGCATGGTTCGGACAAGGAGGTTGTATGCTGGGCAAGCTTGCGGGCGCGTGGCTGGGCGAGAAAATTGCGGGCGAAGGCCAGGGGGCGAAAGGCGCGATCCTTGGTTACGGCGCGGCCTCGCTTGCAAAGCGCAGCGTGCCGACCTTGGCCGCGCTCGCGCTCGGCGGCTGGGCGTTTCGGAAGTGGCGCAGGAAGCGCCGTGCGAACGCCGCTTATCCTTCGGAGGCGGCCCCGTCTTCGCCCGCGGATTGAGCCGGCGCTTCGAAATAGGGCTCGACCTGCCCCTTGAGCTTGATCGTCATCGGCTGGCCGAAGCGGTCGCGGCTTCGGCCGGCAGCGATCCGGATCCAGCCTTCCGACACGCTATATTCGATGACGTTGGTCTTTTCCTGACCGTTGAACTTGATGCCGACTCCACGGCTCAGCAGCGTCTCGTCGTAGAACTCGCTCCGCGGGTCGAGCGAGAGACGGTCGGGTGGGGTGTCGGTAGCTTTATCGGCCATGGCCGCGCCCTACCCTTCGGTGGCTTCGAGCGTCAACGCGGCTAGCCTCCAGAAGTTCGTGTAAAGCACACTTGTCATTGCCTGTTGCCGCCCTGGCGAGACGGGACTAAGCGGCGCGTTGGAGAGGTATGAGCGACAAGGATCCATCACTGCGCCGCAACGCGCCGAAGCTCGCGCTGCACGTGCCCGAGCCGCATTTCCGGCCCGGCGACACGCCTGATTTCTCGTCGCTCGATATCCCCCCGGCGGGCGCCGCGCCTCGGCCCGACACCAGCGTCGCTGCCGCCGAAACGCACCCGCTCACTACCGCGCTGGTCCGCGTGCTCGGCGAGGACCATCGCGCCGTCGGCCCGTGGGATCCGAAGCTCGACCCCGACACGTTGCGCAAGATGCTCCGCGACATGGTCACCGTCCGCATCTTCGACGACCGCATGTATCGCGCGCAACGGCAGGGGAAGACGAGCTTCTACATGAAGTGCACCGGGGAAGAGGCGATCGCGGTCGCCGCCGCCGCCGCGCTCTTGTCCGACGACATGCACTTCCCGACCTACCGCCAGCAGGGGCTGCTGATCGCCCGCGGCTATCCGCTGACGGAGATGATGAACCAGATCTACTCCAACCGCGGCGACAAGCTCAAAGGCCGTCAGCTGCCGATCATGTATTCGGACAAGGCACACGGTTTCTTCTCCATCTCCGGCAACCTCGCGACGCAATTCCCGCAGGCGGTGGGCTGGGCAATGGCCGCCGCGATCAAAGGCGACAGCCGCATCTGCATGGGCTGGGTCGGCGACGGCGCGACGGCCGAGGGCGACTTCCACAGCGCGATGACCTTCGCCGCGGTTTACAACGCCCCGGTAGTGCTCGCCGTGGTCAACAACCAATGGGCGATCTCGAGCTTCGCCGGCATTGCCGGGGCCGAGCGCGCGACCTTCGCCCAGCGCGCGGTGGGCTACGGCGTGGCCGGGCTGCGGGTCGACGGCAATGACGCGCTTGCCGTCTATGCGGCAGTCCAATGGGCGGCGGAGCGCGCCCGCTCGAATGGCGGCCCGACTTTGATCGAATTCTTCACCTACCGCTCCGAGGGCCATTCGACTTCCGACGACCCGTCCGGCTACCGCCCGGCCAACGAGGCGAAGGCCTGGCCTCTCGGCGACCCGGTTGAACGATTGAAGGCGCATCTGCTGGCGATTGGCGAGTGGGATGACGAACGCCACGCCGCGATGGCGGCTGAAGCCGAGGCGGCGGTTCGCTCGGCGCAGAAGGAATCCGAGAAGCTCGGAATTCTTCCGGAGCAAGGCAAGGACGACATCGGTTCGATGTTCGACGACGTCTATGCCGAACTGCCGTGGCACCTGCGCGAACAGCGCGAGGAAGCGCTCAGCGAGGGCGGCGGCTGATGCCGACCTTCAACATGATCCAGGCGCTCAACGATGCGCACAAGGTCGTGATGGCGCGCGACGAGGACGTCGTCGTGTTCGGCGAGGACATCGGCTATTTCGGCGGGGTCTTCCGGGTCACCGAGGGCCTGCAGAAGCAGTTCGGCAACACCCGCGTATTCGACGCGCCGATCAGCGAGGGCGGGATCGTCGCCACCGCCGTCGGCATGGCCACTTATGGGTTGAAGCCCGTCATCGAGATCCAGTTCGCCGACTATATCTATCCGGGCTACGACCAGATCGTCAGCGAGGTCGCGAAGATCCGCTACCGCACCGCGGCCGAGTGGACGATGCCGATGGTCATCCGCACGCCCTACGGCGGGGGCATCTTCGGCGGCCAGACCCACAGCCAGTCGCCGGAATCCTTGTTCACCCACATCTCGGGGCTCAAGGTCATCATCCCCTCGACGCCCTATGACGCCAAGGGCCTGCTGATCGCGGCGATCGAGGACCCCGACCCGGTGATCTTCTTCGAGCCCAAGCGCATCTACAATGGCCCGTTCGACGGCCATCACGACCGGCCGGTGAAGCCTTGGTCCAAGCACTCGGCGAGCGAGGTCCCGGAAGGCCATTACACCATTCCCATCGGCAAGGCGGCGGTGGTCCGCGAAGGCGGCGACCTCACCATTCTCGCCTACGGCACGATGGTCCATGTCGCCCTCGCCGCGGTCGAAGCGCAGGGGCTCGATGCCGAGCTAATCGATCTTCGCACGCTTGTGCCGCTCGATCTCGATACGATCGAGGCCTCGGTGAAGAAGACCGGGCGGTGCCTCGTCGTCCATGAAGCGCCGCGCACCAGCGGCTTCGGCGCCGAGCTCGTCGCACTGGTCCAGGAACGCTGCTTCTATCATCTCGAAGCGCCGGTCGAGCGGGTCACAGGATGGGACACGCCCTACCCGCACGCCTACGAATGGGCCTATTTTCCTGGCCCGAAGCGGATGAAGACAGCGCTTGAGAAAGTGATGGCCGACTGATGGCGAGATACGAATTCAAGCTGCCTGACATCGGCGAGGGCATCGCCGAGGCGGAGATCGTCGCCTGGCACGTGAAGGTCGGCGACAGCATCGCCGAGGATCAGCAGATCGCCGACATGATGACCGACAAGGCGACGGTCGAAATGGAAAGCCCGGTCGCGGGCAAGGTCATCGAGCTTGCCGGCGAAGTCGGCGACCTGGTGCCGATCGGCTCGGTGCTCGCGGTGATCGAGACCGAGGGCGCGGACCGCGCCGCCGAACCGGTCGACGACAGCAAGGACGAACGTCCGCTCGCCGACGGCGCGGTCGAAGCGACGCCGGAGCAGGCGAAGGAAATCCCGGTGGTCGCGGCCGACGTCGAAGCGAGGAAGCCGAAGCCGGCCCCGGCGCCGCGCGTCGAACCTGAGGTTGCGGGCAAGGAACCGTCCGGTGGCCACGTCCTCACCTCCCCTGCCTTGCGCGCCCGCGCGCGGGACCTCGGCATCGACCTCGCCGAGGTGAAGACGGCCGGCGACCGCGTTCGCCACTCCGACCTCGACGCTTACTTGCTCTACAACGGCGGCACGGTGGCGCCCCGCGCCAGCAGCGCGGCCCGGCCTGACGAGACGATCAAGGTCGTCGGCCTGCGGCGCAAGATCGCCGAGAATATGCAGGAGGCGAAGCGCCGAATCCCGCATTTCACTTTGGTCGAGGAATATGACGTCACCGCGCTCGAGGAGACGCGGGCGATGATGAACGCCGACCGCGGCTCAAACCCGAAGCTGACGCTCCTGCCCTTCCTCATCACCGCCATGGCGCGGGCGCTGGCCGAATGGCCGATGCTCAACGCCACCTACGACGACGACGCCAACGTCATCACCCGCTCGGGCGCGGTGCACATGGGTGTCGCGACCCAAACCCCCAATGGTCTGATGGTGCCGGTGATCCGCAATGCGCAGTCGTTGAGCGTCTGGCAGCTTGCAAGCGAGATTCTCCGGCTCGCCGAGGCCGCGCGCAGCGGAAAGGCGGCGCGCGACGAGCTCAGCGGATCGAGCATCACCATCTCCAGCCTGGGGCCGATGGGCGGGGTCACTTCGACCCCCGTCATCAACCGTCCCGAAGTCGCGATTCTCGCCGTCAACAAGGTCGAGGAAAAGCTGGTGCCGATCGACGGCGAGATCGAAATCCGCAAGCGGATGAACTTGTCGGTCAGTTGCGACCATCGGGTGGTCGACGGGTGGGACGCGGCGAACTTCATGCAGGCCTTGAAAGGCTACATCGAAAACCCGCTACGGCTCTTGTCGGCTTAGGCCGCGGCCGCTTCCACAATCAGCCGCGTGATCTCGTCGGGATGCGAGATCAGCGACAGATGGCTTGACTTCAGCTCGATCGTCTTTGCGCCCATCCGATTGGCCATGAAGCGCTCAAGGTCCGGGTTGATCGTCCGGTCTTCGGTCGAGACCGCATAATAGCACGGCCTTGAACGCCATGCGGCGCGGGTGGTTTTGGCGGTGAGGAGCGCTTTGTGGAACGGCTGCTGCACGGCGTAAAGCACCCTCGCCTTCGCGGCCGGTATGTCTCCGGCAAAGTCGCTCAGGAATGCTTCTTCGCTGAGTCTCCCCTCATCCCCGTCATAGACGATGCCTGCCGATGCCGGCGGCGGCGGATATTTGGCCGCAAGCGCTGCATAATCCTCGCCGGCGTCGGGCGCTCGCGCCGCGACATAGACGAGGGCCGAAACCTTCGGATGAATGCCCGTTTCGGTCAGGATCATGCCGGAAAAGGAATGGCCGACGAACACCGTCGGGCCGTCCTGACGATCCAGCACCTTGGTCGCTTCGGCGACCGCTTCCGGCAGCGTCGTCAGCGGATTCTGGACCGACGTCACGTTGAAGCCCGCCGGTTGCAGCCTGGAGATCACTTCCGACCAGCACGAGGCATCTGCAAAGAGCCCGTGCACCATGACGATGTTGCGGGCCTTTGGTCGCGTGAACGGAGTCGCGAACGAGCGCTCGGGCGTAACGGCCGCCGCAGCTGCACCGGCGATCAACAAGCTCGAAAAGGCTCTCCTGTCGATCACGACGATCTCACCTTGTTGAAGGAAACAGGGCATTTGGCGAAATCCGACTTTCCACCGGTTGTGCAGCTGATGACGGATTTGCAATGCGTCGAATTTCAGGCGGAGCCCCGGCGCCGGCGAGGGGAGCGGAAAACGCCGGGGCTCTCGGAACGCCAGCGGGCCTCAGTTTGAGGCCGGCTGCGTCTCCTCAGCACTTAGACCGCAATTGCTTCCGCGACGCGCGCCACCGGAGGGTCGAAGCGCTCGCCGACCATCTCCTCGCTCTTTGCCCAGAGCGCCTCGGCGTGCTCCGGATTGAGCGCATAGGGGCGTACCCCGTCGCTCAGGACTGAAAGCTCGCTGTCGGTCACATTGGTGACGACATGGCAGTCGGCGCAATAGCGGCCGCCAACCTCGTCGCCGTTCGCAACCACGCCGGCCCAGACCGAGGTCGCGGCGCCCTGCGGTACTGTCTTGAACTCGAGTGGCGGCTCGCCCCGACTGACGAGGTCGGCGTCGATCCTCATCACCCACTCGTCGAGTTCGCCCGGCTTCATGTAGCGGGCGAGCTCGGTCCTGATCCCGCCGGGATGGACGGCGGTCGCTCGCACGCCTCGGCCCTTGTGGCGGCGGTCGAACTCGACGGCGAACAGGATGTTGGCCGTCTTCGAGCGGCCATAGGCGACCATCGGGTCGTAGGGCGTGCGCTCGAAGTTCGGGTCGTCGAGGTCGACGTCCGAATAGCGGTGGCCCGCCGAGGACAGATTCACGAGCCGCCCACCGTCGGTGACCAGCGGAGCGATCCGGTTGACCAACACGAAATGGCCGAGATGGTTGGTTCCGAACTGAGTTTCGAATCCGTCGGCGGTATGGCCGAAGGGCGTGCGCATCACGCCGGCATTGGCGATCACCAGGTCGAACTTGCGGCCGTCGGCGAGCAGCTGGTCGGCGCCGGCTCGGACACTCTTCAGGTCGCCCAAATCGACTTCGACCAGTTCAATATTCTCAGCGCCGGCTTTGCTAAGTGCGCGCTTCGCTTTGGCAAGGTCGCGCGCGGTGCCGACGACCTCGGCACCGTGCGCCGACAGCGCACGGGCGGTCTCAACTCCAAGGCCGGCCGACACTCCGGTGACAAGCACGCGCTTGCCGGTAAGGTCGACGCCGTTGAGCACTTCGTCGGTAGTGGATTTAGCACCAAATGCAGTCATTTGCTGAAACTCCTGGGGAGGACATGAGCGTCCTCTTCGCGACCGCCGGGGTTGCGGACCAATGCGCGAATCACTAGAACTGGAGGACGCCTCCGCTTAAATACGGAGGGTTCCTCCGTTTATCAAGAGGCTTTTTCCTTGCCTGCCAATTCGGGCCCTGTCCGCAAGCCGCGCGCCGACGCAGCACGCAACCGCGTGCGTCTGCTCGAAGCGGCGCGCGCGGCGTTCAGTGACGGCGGCGTGTCAGTCAGCCTGGAGGAGATCGCGCGCTTGGCGGGCGTCGGCATCGGGACGCTCTATCGTCACTTCCCGACCCGAGATGCGCTGATCGCCGAAGTCTACCGCAACGAAGCGCAGAAGCTGGGCGAAGCGGCGCGCGAGTTGGCAGCCTCCCACCCGCCGCTTGAAGCGCTGCGCACCTGGCTGTTGCTGTTTGTCGATTATTTGTCGACCAAGCTGATCCTGGTCGAAGCCTTCAGATCGATGGTCGGGGACACTTCGCGGCTCACCGCAGGGTCGGGTGAGCTGCTAAGCGCGGCCGTCACCCTGCTTATGGATCGGGCGGTCGAAAGCGGCGACATCACCAGCGGGGACATCGACCCGATCGACCTGCTGCGCGCGCTCACCGGCGTCGCGATGACGAGCCCGGGGCGGGACTGGCACGTAGCCGCCGCGCGAATGGTCGATGTCCTGATTGCCGGCCTGAAACGCGGCTAACGAAGCCTGCTTCGATAATCCGATAACGCTGCCTAGGCGGCAGGCGCGCCGCTTTTCGCGCCATCCCGAAGCATCGCGCGGAGCTCCGGGCCATCCTGATGGCCATGGACCTGGACCGCATGCTGCGCCGCGGCTTCTACGAGCTCGTCTTCGCTGTCGGCGGAAATTGCAACGGTGCAGCCGGACTCGCTCGGATAATCGCGGCAATCGATATATTTGCGATCCATATCGGCCTCCTCGGGTAGCGCCCGGCTCGTGCGCTTCTGGAGGCGCTGTGGTCAAGTGAAACGGACGGGCTACTTCTTGCCCAGCTCGTGCCAGCTCTTCTCGCTCACTTCGACCCCGTGCTTCTTGGCGGCGCGCTTGATCCGGCTCCAGGCCGCGTCGCGCTCGTCGTCGCTGACGCCTTCGACCTGATTGAAGCGGGCGATGGCATTGCGGACATGGCTGGCGTTGTTCAGCGGCTCCTTGCGCTCCTTGGGAAACGCGAACTGGTCCTCGTCGAGGCGGTCGCGCTGCTTTTCGCTGAGTTCGCTCATGCACTGCTCCTTTCTACGGCATTGAACGCCTGAGGAGCCGTCGCGTTCGAATTCAGAGTGAATGAGCCCCGGCGCTCTGGGGAGGGGGAGAGGGAGTGCCGGGGCTCTGAGCGACGTTTGGGCGGAAAGGGGGATTTCCGGCCCACGTCGCTGATCGGGTTACGCGGTTATTATTGTGGCCCGTATAGGGCGCGCCAGGTTGCGGCGGCCCGTTCACCAGATGACATTTGCGTCATCCAGCGATGAACCCGCACGCAGGCCGTGGGGCGAAGGGATAGTGATGCTCACCTCACAACAGCCCTTCTTGCTTCAGCCGCGCCTGGATCTCGGCGATGTGGCGCTCGGCAGTGTCGAGCGCTGCCGCGCTGGTGTGGACCGAGTAATATCCGAGCACGAGGTCGTGGGGATGGTGCCTGGCCGACCCGAGGACGAACTCGCTATCTTCTTCGGCGCGGACGTCGATTGCAGTTGGCGACGTGTCGAACGCGACCATTTCGCCGGCCTGGACCAGCTCGGGCACCGCAATGCCGCCCGACGCCAAAGCGATCCAGGCGACGTCGTGGCCGGCCGGCGGATCGTAGCGCCAGGTTTCGCCAGCCTTGAGGCGGACGGCGAGATAATTGATCGGCGACGGAGCCTTGAGCGGGCTGTCGAGGCCCTGGTAGCTGCCGAGCAGGACCGAGACCGGCCCGATCGACGGAACATCCTCTGGGCTCAGATAGATGCTTTCCGACGGGCCGAGCTCCTGGTCCGGCGGAAGCGCGAGCCACAACTGGAATCCGCGCGAGCGGCCTTCGTTGCCGGCTCCGCCGCCGTGCCAGGCGCCGCCCGCAGCCTTGAACCATTCGACGCCTCCCGCCGGGAGCAGGCCGGAGGCGCCAGTGGTATCTTCATATCGGGTGCTGCCCTGCCAAAGGTAGGTCAGCGTGGCGATTCCCGAATGCGGGTGCCAGCCGAAGCCCGACAAGTCCGAGCCGGCGGCGTCGAACAGATCGAGGAAGACGAACGGCTTCACGATCTCCCCGAGATCGGACGGGCTCATCAGCCGCGTGATCGGGCCATGCCGGCTGCCGCGTGTGCGGCGGACGATTCGCCGGTGGGTCAGGAAATCGCTGTACGCGGACCCGGCCATGATCAGGCCGCCAACCGAAGCGTTTCGCCGAGCGCCTGGCCGATCGACTGCTCGCGCAGCTCGGGGCTGATCGCGAGGCCTTCGGCGACCACGAACTCCGGCTCGATGCCGATGAAGTTGAACGCGGCCGTGAGGTAGCGCTCAACGAACTCGTAGGCGGCCGCCGGCGAGCCCTCGCTGTAGATGCCGCCGCGCGCCAGAGCGATGATCACGCGCCGGCCGCCGGCCAGGCCCTCAGGACCGTTCGCGCCGTACTGGAAGGTCTTTCCGGCAATGGCGATGCGGTCGAACCAGGCCTTGAGCTGGGATGGAATGCCGAAATTGTACATCGGCGCGCCGATCACGACCGTGTCCGCTTCAAGGAACTCGTCGAGCACCGACGTGTCGGCAAACTGGTCGAGCGTCAGATGCGGGATGGGGTTTGCGGCGAGGTCGCGATAGACCACCTCCTCGCCCCACTGTGAGATCTTGAGCTTCTCGACGAGGGACTTGGTAAGCTGGCGGCTGGCGCTGTTGTCGCCGTTGATGCTGGTGTCGATATGCAGGATGGTCACTATTGCCTCCTTGGTATGGATTTGTTACCGAGGCACGCTAAATAACTATGGGCGAATCGCTCGCAAGAACGTATTTTTTTGTGGCCGACGAACAAATTTGTGGCCCGGAAACATGGAGGTAACCGCACGATGAAAGACCCCAGCAATCCTGTCTGCCGCACGATCAGCACCTTGCTGTCGCGGATCGGCGACAAGTGGACCGTGCTCGTCGTCGGCACGCTCGGCGAGGGCTCGAAGCGTTTCAACGAGCTTCGCCGCGAGATCCCGAGCGTATCGCAGCGCATGCTCACGCTGACCTTGCGCAACCTCGAGCGCGACGGGCTGGTCAACCGGACGGTCACGCCGACGATCCCGCCGCGCGTCGATTATGAGCTAACCGGGCTTGGCCATTCGCTGCTGGAGCCGATCACGGCGTTGTCCCAATGGGCGCTCGGCAACATCGCCGCGATCCACGCCGCTCAGGCGCAGTTCGACGCCGCGCACGATACGGCCGAAGCGGCCTGACCCACTCGTCGAAAACCGGTTGATTCCGGAACGGCGGATTTCCCAGACTGCAGGCTAGCGAAGGGGAATGCGAGTGAGTGAAGCCGATCTCGACCGGGCGCCGGTCGCGCCGCGCGGGTCGCTTGGCGGCGTACCGGTGATCGACCTCTCCGGGCCCCACGAGACGGTGGTCGCGGCGACCGCCGAGGCGTGCCGCGACTGGGGTTTCTTCCAGATCGTCGGGCACGGCGTTTCGGCCGGCGAGGTCGAGCGCGTGATCGCTACGGCCCGCGCCTATTTCGCTTTGCCGCGTGAGGCCAAGCGCCGGCAGCTGCGTTCGCGCGACAATCCGTGGGGCTTTTACGACCGCGAGCTGACCAAGGAAAAGCGCGACCGCAAGGAAGTTTTCGACATCGGCCCCGACGCCGGCGAGATCGCCGCCTCGGATGGCGATCCGTTTCGCGGCACCACGCCATGGCCCGTGGCGCCGGCCCCGTTCGAGCCGGTCATGCGCGAATGGTTCGTACGCGCGAGCGCCCTGTGCGCCGAGCTTCTCGGGATCATCGGCGAGGGGATCGGCGGCCACACCGGCGAACTCGCCCGCGCCTTCTCGCCCGAGCACACCAGCTACCTGCGCCTCAACTTCTATCCGCTCGGCGATCCGCTCGCGGCCGAGGCTGGGGACGTCGCGGATCTCGGCATCCACCATCACAGCGATGCCGGAGCGCTCACTTTGCTTGTCCAGGATGGAATCGGCGGACTCCAGGTCTATCGCCACGGCTGCTGGCACGACGTTGCGACGGTGCCGGGCGCGTTCACGATCAATATCGGCGACATGATCCAGGTCTGGTCGAACGACATCTATTTGGCGCCGCAACACCGCGTGCTGGCGATGGACCGGTCCGAGCGGATTTCGATCCCATTCTTCTATAACCCGTCCTACGCAGCCGAAATCCGCCCGCTCGCCGGCCAGCCGCGATACCGTCCGCTCAACTGGGGCGAGTTCCGCCGCCGCCGCGCCGACGGCGATTTCGCCAGCTACGGAACCGAGGTGCAGATCGGCGAATGGCGCATCGCGGCCGCGTGACGCGCGCGCCGGGCGGCACTAGAGCGGCGCGATGCTCAAGCCCGTCACCACCGACATCGAAGCGCTGAAGATCCTCGACGAGCGGCTGCGCTGGTTGTCGGCCTGGACCATCCATCACGCCAACCACATCCGCGCGAGTGATGATGGCCTAAAGGTCGGCGGCCACCAGGCGAGCTGCGCGTCGATGACGGCGATCATGGCCGCGCTCTATTTCCACGCGCTCGGCGCCAACGACCGCGTCGCGGTCAAGCCGCACGCCGGGCCCGTGCTCCACGCGATCCATTATCTGCTGGGCAGCCAGTCGCGCGAGGCGCTGGAGAATTTCCGCGGCTTCGGCGGCGCGCAATCCTATCCCAGCCGCACGAAGGACAGCATCCCGGTCGATTTCTCGACCGGCTCGGTCGGCCTCGGGGTCGCGATCACGCTCTTCGCCAGCCTCGTCCAGGACTATCTCACCGCCCACGGCTGGCTGGAAGACAAGGACCGCGGCCGCTTCGTCGCGCTGATCGGCGACGCGGAGCTCGACGAAGGCAATATCTACGAGGCGATCATCGAGGGCGCCAAGCACGACGTGCGCAACCTGTGGTGGATCGTCGACTACAACCGCCAGAGCCTCGACGCGACCAGCGCCGATCGCATGTTCGAGCGCTTCGACGAGATTTTTCGCAGCTGCGGCTGGCGCGTCGTCGAGCTGCGCTACGGCAAGCGGCTGCGGGCCGCCCTCGACAAACAACCGGCGCTCGAACGCTGGTTTGAAGGACTCTCGAACGCCGGGCTATCCGCGCTTCATTACCAAAGCGGCGGCGCCTGGCGGAAGCGCATCGAAGCCGATCTCGGCAAGAAGGCCGCCACCTTCCTGAAGGAGCATGACGACGCGGCGCTCGCCTGGCTGTTCATGGATCTCGGCGGCCATTGCATGGAAACGCTGATCGAGGCGTTCGACCGCGCCGACGACGACGTCCCCACCCTGTTCATCGCGTGGACGATCAAGGGCTTCGGCCTGCCCTTCGCCGGACACAAGGACAATCACGCCGGCCTCATGAACCCGACCCAGATGACAGCGTTGCGCGAATTGATGGGCGTACGTGAAGGCCATGAATGGGAACCGCTCGAGGGCATCGGCGACAATGTCCGGCCGGGCGTCGAAGCGGCGATCGAGCGCAGCCGCGTCGCCCGCGAAAAACGCAGCCGGAGCTTTGGCGCAGTGCCGATTCCCGCCATCCCTGCCCCGTCCGGCGACGAGCAATCGACCCAGGCCGCCTTCGGCCGCATCCTGCTCGATCTGTCGAAGGTCGGCGGCGAGCTTGCCGACCGCATCGTCACCACCTCGCCCGACGTCACCGTCTCGACCAACCTTGGCGCGTGGGTCAACCAGCGCGGCCTGTTCCGCCGCGACGAATTGCCCGACGTCTTCGCTCGGGCAAAGATTGCGTCTGCGCAAAAGTGGGGTGCCAACAACAAGGGCCAGCACGTCGAGCTCGGCATCGCCGAGAGCAACCTGTTCCTGTTGCTTGCGGCGGCAGGCCTCTCCGGAGACCTGTTCGGCACCCGCCTGTTCCCCATCGGCACGCTCTACGACCCGTTCATCGCCCGCGGCCTCGATGCGCTCAACTACGCTTGTTACCAGGACGCGCGCTTCCTCCTCGTCGCGACGCCGAGCGGGATCACGCTCGGCCCCGAGGGCGGCGCGCACCAGTCGATCAATCCGCCGTTGATCGCGCTCGGCCAGCCGGGCCTGCGCCATTACGAGCCCGCCTTTGCCGACGAGCTCGCGGCGATGATGGAGCAAGCCTTCCGGCTGATCGACCACCCGGCCGGGGAAAGCACCTACTTGCGCCTCTCCACTCGTAACGTTCGCCAGATCGAGCGCACCGACGACGGCTGGCGAGACGGCGCTCTCGCAGGCGGCTATTGGCTCCGTGAGCCCGGCGCGGGCGCGGAAGCAGCGATTGCGGCCATGGGCGCAGTGATGCCCGAAGCGCTCGCCGCCTGGAAAGAGCTCAGCGAAGATGTGCCTGGCCTCGGGCTGCTCGCAATCACCTCGCCGGACCTGCTTCACCGCGGCTGGACGGCGGCGCAAGCCGCGCGCTGGCAGGGCGAGCGAGCACCGAGCCATATCGAAACCCTGCTATCGCGGCTCTCACCGCGAGCCGGCCTGGTCACGCTTGCCGACGCAGCCCCCGCTTCGCTGTCGTGGCTCGGCGGCGTGCTCGGCCAGCGAGTCGCGGCGTTGGGCGTCGAAAAGTTCGGGCAGACCGGCAGCCTCGCGGAGCTTTACGCTGCCTACCGCCTCGACGGCAGCGCGATCGTCGAAGGCGTCGCCGAGGTCTTGCTCCAGAACGGATGAGATGGATCGGATTCGGCAAGAATTCGCTCCTACGCCGGTCCTGGGACACCAGGGGGATTGAATGTCGAGTTTCTGGAATCAGGCAGCCGCCGCCGCTGCGCAGCACCAGGCGCAGTGCGACACCATTCAGGCGGATTTCCGGGCGGAACAGAAGGTTCGGCCTTCCATTCGCAGGGATCCGCCGCCGGCACCAATGGCCCTGTCCCCAACCGATAATGAGTTGATGCTGCGCCTCGCCGATGAATTGGACTATGCGCGGCGCCAGCTCGGTACGATGGGCGACAGCCTGTCGGCCGATCGGCCGATCCTTGCGCGCCACGGCCTGACGCTGCAGTCGGTCGACATCGTCGGCCAGGTGCTCGGCCACATCGCCGGCGTGCTCCGTTCCAGCAACATTGCCGGCGCGGTCGATCAGATCGGCATGGCGGAGCTGAAGGCGCGATTGCAGCGCAGGAGCGCGCTCTAAGGTTGGCAAGCGGCTGATCGCTGGCTTACAGCGGCGCCCATGCCAGGGCGCTATTTCGACGAGTGGCAGGTTGGCGACCAAGTGTCGCACGCAATCACCCGCACGGTGACGGAGGTCGACAACCTCCTGATCACGACGCTCACTCACAATCCGCAACCGCTCCACCTCGATTATGAGGCGGCCGCCAGGACCGAGTTCGGCAAGCCGCTGGTCAATAGCTGCTTCACCTTCAGCCTGATGGTCGGCGTCAGCGTCCATGACACGACCCTCGGCACGCTCGTCGCCAACCTCGGCTACGACAAGCTGGTGTTCCCGAAACCGGTATTCGCCGGCGACACGCTTCGCAGCGAAAGCGAATGTGTCGAGCTGCGCGACAGCAAATCGCGGCCCAACGCCGGCATCGTCACCTGGGCGCACCGCAGCTTCAACCAGAGGGACGAGCTGGTGTGTGAATGCACGCGCACCGCGCTGATCCTCAAACGGCCGCAGTGACCGAGCCGCGGTCCTGGCTGTTCGTCCCGGCCGACAGCGAGCGCAAGGTCATGAAGGCGCTCGACAGCGAGGCCGACGCGATCATCTTCGACCTCGAAGACAGCGTCGCGCTCGGGCAAAAAGCATCGGCGCGCGAGGTTCTTCAGAATTTGCCGAAGCGCTCAGGCGGCCCGGAGTGGTGGGTCCGGATCAATCCCATCGGCAGCGAATATCATAAGGACGATCTGCACCTGATCGCGATTGCGGACCTCCACGGGATTGTCCTGCCGAAGGCCGAGAGCGGCGCCGACGTCACGCGGCTCGCGCACCGCACGGGCAACATCCCGATTCATGCCATCGTCACGGAAACGGCCGCCAGCCTGTTCGGGCTTCTCAGCTACCGCGACCCGAAGTCGCCGCTCGCCGCGATGAGCTGGGGCGCGGAGGATTTATCGGCGGCGCTCGGAGCGGCGTCCAAATATGACGCCAATGGCGAGCTCAGCTTCACCTACCGGCTCGCGCGCTCGCTGTGCCTCGCTGGCGCTGCCGCCGCGGGCGTGCAGCCAGTCGACGGTGTGTTCGCGGACTTCAAGGACAGCGACGGCCTGCGCGCCGAAGCCGAAGCTGCCGCGCGGGAAGGCTTCACGGGCAAGCTTGCCATTCACCCGGCCCAGGTGCCGCCCATCAATGCGGCCTTCACCCCGGCACGAGGCGATATCCGCCACGCCGAAGAAATCGTCGCCGCATTCGAGGCACATCCCGACGCAGGGGTGCTGTCGGTCGGCGGCAAAATGGTCGATCGCCCGCACCTAATGCAGGCCAGACGCGTACTGGAACGAGCTCGAGGAGACTGAGCATGGCGACTACAGCAGAACCCCAGCCGACGGGAACTCTTGCACCCAGGTCCGGTCCGACCCCCGCCAAGGGCTGGGGCACCGATGCGCCCGATCAACCTTTGCGGCCGATGGAGTTCGAGCGCCGCGCGCTGCGGCCCGACGATGTCGCGATCAGAATCACCTACGCCGGCATCTGCCACAGCGATCTGCATACCTGCCGCAATGACTGGGGCGGCAGCAAGTATCCGGTCATCCCCGGGCATGAGATCGTCGGGACCGTGACCGCGGTCGGCGACCGGGTCACCCGCCACCGCGTCGGCGACACTGTCGCGGTCGGGTGCATGGTCGACAGCTGCATGGAATGCGACCAGTGCCTCGAAGGCTGGGAGGTGTTCTGCCGCAAGGGCTGCGTCCAGACCTACAATAGCGCCGACTATCACGACGGCTCGATCAGCAAGGGCGGCTACACCGACCATATCGTCGTCCGCGATCACTTCGTTCTGAAGGTCCCCGAAGGGATGGACGTGGCCCGCGTTGCGCCGCTCCTCTGCGCGGGAATCACGACCTACTCGCCGCTGCACCAATATGACGTGGGGCCGAACACGAAGATGGCCGTGGTCGGGCTGGGCGGCCTCGGCCACATGGGCGTCAAGCTCGGCGCGGCGATGGGCGCGCACGTGACGATGATCACGACCACGCCGAGCAAGG
Source organism: Sphingomonas sp. (assembly GCF_045810705.1). Taxonomy (GTDB): domain Bacteria; phylum Pseudomonadota; class Alphaproteobacteria; order Sphingomonadales; family Sphingomonadaceae; genus Sphingomicrobium. Next base: position 121,863 of record NZ_JBJMVI010000011.1, read on the forward strand.
GCCAGGATGCGCGCGATCTGGGCGCGCACGACGTCATCATTTCCACCGACGCCGAACAGATGCGCGCCGCCGCGACCCGCTTCGACTTCATCCTCAACACCATTCCGGTCAGTCACGAGATCGATCCCTATCTTCAGCTGCTCGGACGTTCCGGACGCATGGTGATCGTCGGAGCGCTGACGCCGATGCCCGGCTTCGTCGGCTTCAACCTCATCTGGTGGAACCGCGCGGTCGGCGGCTCCGCGATCGGCGGCATCCCAGAGACCCAGGAAATGCTCGATTTCTGTGCCGCGGAGAACATTTACCCGGACGTCGAGTTCATCGCGATGAACCAGGTCAACGAAGCCTACGAGCGCCTGCTGAGAAACGACGTCCGCTATCGCTTCGTGATCGACATGAGCCGAGGCCTGTGAGTTCAAGCGTTCATCCAGTTCCCGAAAATTTCGATGCGCGGATCGGCCCGCGCGAGCTGCAAGAGCTGCACGACCTGGAACGAAGCGATCCGCGCCGCTTCTGGCTTGATCAGGCGCGTCGCCTGACCTGGAACAAATTCCCGGCCGAGGCCGGGGACTGGTCGTTCAATCACGACGACTTCCGCATCCGCTGGTTCGCCGACGGCGAATTGAACCTGTCGGTCAATTGCCTCGACCGCCATCTCGCCGAGCACGGGGATCGCGTCGCCCTGATCTTCGAGGCCGACGAGCCGGGCCAGGGCCACAGCCTCACCTACCGCGAGCTGTACGAGGAGACCTGCCGCTTCGCGAACCTGCTGAAGTCGCGCGGAATCAAGCGCGGCGACCGCGTGATGATCTACATGCCAATGATCCCCGAAGCGGCGGCGGCAATGCTCGCCTGCGCGCGCATCGGGGCGGTCCACTCGGTCGTGTTTGGCGGCTTCTCGCCCGAAAGCCTCGCCGGCCGGATCGCCGATTGCGACGCGTGCGCCGTGATCACCGCCGACGAGGGCGTCCGCGGCGGCAAGCCCATCCCGTTGAAGCGCAACGTCGACACCGCGCTCGAGCAGCGCGATGTCCCAACCGTCATCGTCGTCACCCGCACCGGTGGCGACGTGCCGATGAAGGCCGGCCGCGACATCGGCTATTCCGCGGTGCGCGACGATCTCGCGACCGACTGCGAGCCGGAGATCATGAACGCGGAAGACGCTCTGTTCATCCTCTACACGTCAGGCTCGACCGGAAAGCCGAAGGGCGTCGTGCATACGACCGGCGGCTATGCCGTGTGGGCGGCGACGACTTTCGACTGGGTGTTCGACTACCGCCCCGACGACATCTTCTGGTGCACCGCCGACATCGGCTGGATCACCGGCCATTCCTATGTCGTCTATGGCCCGCTGGCGATGCGCGCGACCAGCGTGATGTTCGACGGCGTACCCAACTACCCCGATTTCGGCCGCTTCTGGGAAACGGTCGACCGGCTTGGAGTCACCATCTTCTACACCGCGCCAACCGCGATCCGCGCGTTGATGCGCGAGGGCGACGAGCCGGTGAAGCGCCACAGCCGCTCGACCCTGCGCCTGCTCGGCACGGTCGGCGAGCCGATCAACCCCGAAGCCTGGGAATGGTATTGGCGCGTGGTCGGCGACGAGCGCTGCCCGGTGGTCGACACCTGGTGGCAGACCGAGACCGGCGGAATCCTGATCTCGCCGTTCCCCGGCGCGACCGAAATGAAACCGGGAAGCGCGACGAAGCCACTACCGGGTGTGAAGCCGCTTCTCGTCGACGCCAACCACCAGGTCCTCGAAGGTCCCGCCAGCGGGAACCTGTGCATCGCGGCCTCGTGGCCCGGCCAGATGCGCACCGTGTGGAACGACCACGGCCGCTTCTTCGAGACCTATTTCGAGGCCTATCCGGGCCTCTATTTCACCGGCGACGGCTGCCGCCGCGACGAGGACGGCTATTACTGGATCACCGGCCGCGTCGACGACGTGATCAACGTGTCCGGCCACCGGATCGGCACCGCCGAGGTCGAAAGCGCGCTGGTCTCGCACCCCAAGGTCGCGGAAGCCGCGGTCGTCGCCTTCCCCCACGACATCAAGGGCCAGGCGATCTACGCGTTCGTGACCTTGAACGCCGGCGAGGAAGGCAGTGACGCGCTGCGCAAGGAGCTGGTGCAGGAAGTGCGCCACGACATCGGCGCGCTCGCCGCGCCCGAGAAGATCCACTTCACCCCCGCGCTGCCCAAGACCCGCTCGGGCAAGATCATGCGCCGCATCCTGCGCAAGATCGCCGAGGGCGCGACCAGCGGCTTCGGCGACACCTCGACCCTGGCCGATCCGACCATCGTCGACGCTTTGGTCGCCGGCCGGCAATGATCTTTGCGGCCTTGCTCGGCCTCGCCGCTGCAGCCGCCGCGCCGGACCCGCCGAAGCTCGACATGACCGCTTTCTTCGCCGGCAAGAGCCACGCCGACAACGTGATCAAGATCGCGTTCCACGGCCCGCACAAGCTGATCGTCGACAGCGTCGGCGGCCGCAACAAGGAAGGCGAGTTCGTGCTGGTCGACACCATCCGCGAGGAGGGCAAGCCGGTGCGCACCCGCACCTGGGTCATGCACCCGGCCGGCGACGGCCATTTCACCGGATTCCTCAGCGATGCGGTCGGGCCCGTCGACGTCATCGTTCGTGGCGACACCGCGACGATCACCTACGTGATGAAGGACGGCAACCTGAAGATCATCGAGCAAATCCAGGCGCAAAGCGATGGCAAAACCCTCGCCAACCACGCCGTCGCGAAGAAGTTCGGCATTACTTTCGCGCGCGTCGAGGGCACGATCCGCAAGCTGGATTAGCCCGACCGCTTCACGAACAGGGTTTCGAACTGGCGAAGCTCGGCCGCCGGGATATCCGACACCGCCGCGAAGCGCAGCCCGTTGCGGCTCCACTCGGTGACCGCGAAGCCGTCCTTCACGAACGCGCGGTCGCCGCCATTCTTCGCCGGCCAGGCGAACACGTTCACGGTGTGCAGCCTCCGGTGATAGACGATGGCGGCGACGGTCCTCCCGTCGATCGAATCCAGCCGCCCCCCGGCAAGCGGGAACCCCTGATCAGCAAGCTCGGGAACGGGCGGCGAAAAATCGATCCGGCCGTTGAACCACGGCTTGACGATATGCTGATTGGTGGTCTGGACGTCGGTCAAATGCCCCGGCTGCAACGACCGCACGTGGCTCGACACGATCTGCTGGTCGACGATGGAATCCGCGCCCGGCGGAAGCAGGGTCAGCATCGCGAGCGAGGCAGCGACGGCACCGGCGAGGCCCGGCACCAACCAGCCACGCAAGTGATTTTCGTTCGCCGCTGTCGGCGATAGGCCCGGCGAGGCGGCGATGCGCCGCACCAGCGATCCCGGCGCGGCATGGCGCACCCCGTCGGTCCTCAGCAGGTTGCGCAGTCCCTGCAGCCGCTCGAGCTCCTCGCGGCAGCCGTCGCACCGGGCGACATGGGCCTCGACCATCGCGACGTTCGCCGCGTCGAGCTCGTTGTCGACGAGCCCGCCGAGCAACAGTTCTTGATCAGCGCACCCGGGCATCTAACTCACGCTCCTTTGCTCATCGCCCGCCAGGCCCGCGGGCAGTAGCTCCTTGGCCAGCATTGCCCGTCCCCGCGCCAGGCGCGACATCACGGTCCCAATCGGCACTCCCGTCACTTCTGCGATCTCGGCGTAGGACAGGTCTTCGAGCTCGCGCAGCACCACCGCCTCACGGAAGGGCTCGGGAATGGCTTCGATCGCCGAGCGGACGCGGTCCACGTCGGCGCGGCGCAGGACTTCCTCTTCGGGGGTTGGGCCCGGGTCCGGTTGGTCGCCGAGCCGAGCCGCCGCCTCCTCGCTGAGGCCGCTTTCATGGATTACCAATGCCACACGGCCGGCAGCGCTCGACTGCGCTGTGCGACTGCAGTTGCGGACAATCGCGAACAACCAGGCGCGAGGCGAGCTGCCTCGAAATTGTCCGAAGGCTCGAAAAGCGCGAACCATCGAATCCTGGACGATATCTTCAGCCAGCACCGCATCACGCGTCAGATAGCGTGCGAGGTTATAAGCGCCGTCGAGGTGCGGCAGGATCATCGACTGGAATTGATCGAAATGTCCGGCGCCAGGCATGGCACTGCCCGGCGCCGGACGGGTGCCGGCCGCTCGCTTGCGCATGAAGAAGGAGGGGGCAATCGTCTTCACGAGCTCACGGCCAGTCCCTTGCTTCACGCCTTGACGACGATCGTGCCCGTCATGTGCGGGTGGATCGAACAGAAATAGCCGAACTGTCCCGGCTTGGCGAAAGTGAAGGAAAACTTCTCTCCGCTGTCGAGCACCTTCGATTTGAACAGACCGTCCTTCGACACGACCGTGTGCGGGATGTCGTCGCCGTTGGTCCAGGTCACCGTTGCGCCTGGCTTGACTGTCACGACCGGTGCTTTGAACGTAAAGTTGGCGATCTCGACGGCGACCGTTGAAGCCGCCGGAACGGCTCTCGCCACGTCGGCGACAGTCGCCATCACCAGGGCTCCGGCAACAAGCGCCGAAGCCTGAAACGTGAGAATCTTGAATCCACGCGTCATTGCAAATCCTTCAGGCGGAGAGGGTGGAATCGATGAGCGCGATCCGCTCGTGACCGCGGACGAACATCGCGTCGGTGATGCCGAGCATCGAATGGAGTTTTTCGGGCGGAACCTTGAGCGGTCCGGGCGAAGGGGCGGTCCCCGGCGCGGGCTGGGGAAAGGCGGTCGAGCGCGCCGTGTGAAAGGCGATGCGCCCTTCGACCTTCTGCGTGATCTGGTGGATGTGCCCGTTGAGCACCGTGACCGAACCGAAGCGCGCAAGAAGCTTCAGCGCCTCCGCCGCATCATCGGTACCCCAGCCCCAGTCTGCATAAACCGTCCACAGCGGGATGTGCGCAAAGACGACGATCGGCGTCGATGACGAGCGGCTGGCAAGGTCCCTCGCCAGCCACTTGAGCTGCGCAGCCCCGAGATTGCCCATGCCGCCGGGCTTCAGGTCGGCGACATTGACGAGCGCGACGAAATGCACGCCGCGATGGTCGAAGCTGTACCAGCCGGCCCCTTGCGAGCCCTTGCCGAAGCGGTCGAGGAACGCCTTGCCGCCGTCGGGATCGAGCATGTCGTGCTCGCCGGGAACGAAGAATATTGGACGGCCGAGCTCCTTGAGCATCTGCTCCGCGTCGTCGAACTCGTCGTCGCGCGACAGCTGGGAGACGTCGCCGGTGTGGATGACGAAGTCGGGCTGTTGCGGCAGCGCCTTCACCTTGGCGATGGCCTCGCGGAAGGTCGCGCGAGCATCGGCATTGGGCGGCTTGTTGAAGCCGATATGGCTGTCGCTGAGCTGGACGAAGGTGAATGGCGTGGCAGCGGCCCGCCGAACCGGCGCAGCCAGCGCGGCATCGAGGCCGATGGAGCTCCCGACGCCGCCGGCAAATGCGAATAGGGCGCCCGTCCCGGCCCAGGCCATGCATCTCAGGAAATCGCGCCGGTCGTTCTCGATCTCATGCATCTTTTGTCCTTTCGTAGGGCTCGCGATGAGATGACCGGGCGGACGTGCCGTTTATTCCCCGACGGCTAAAACTATTTTCCCGCGCTTGCGCGAAGCGGCTCTGGCGCTATCCCTTGGCGGACGGGGGAGTGACGATGGCGACCATTGCCGAGCAGCACCGCGACAAGCCCTGGTCGATGGCGCGGGTCATCATCGCGTCATCTGCCGGCACGACGTTCGAATGGTACGACTTCTTCATCTTCGGGAGCCTCGCGCCGGTCATTTCCAAGGTCTTCTTCGCCGGACTCGAGCCGACACCGGCGCTGCTCGCAGCACTGGCTTTGTTCGCGGCGGGCTTCGCCTTCCGGCCGCTCGGCGCGCTGATCTTCGGAGTCGTCGGCGACAGGCTCGGCCGCAAGGGCGCATTCCTGATCACCGTCAGCCTGATGGGCGCGGCGACCTTCCTGATCGGCTTTCTGCCAACCTATGCCCAGGCCGGCAGCACCGCGGCGACCATGCTGATCATCCTGCGCATCCTCCAAGGGATCGCGCTCGGCGGCGAATATGGCGGCGCCGCGATTTACGTTGCCGAACATTCGCCGGCGAGCAAGCGCGGCGCCTCGACCGGCTGGATCCAGTCGTCGGCCTCGTTCGGCCTGCTCGCCGCTCTCCTGGTGATCGTCGTCACCCGCACCGCGATCGGCGAGGATGAATTCGCGGTCTGGGGCTGGCGCATTCCATTCCTGGTTTCCGCCGTCCTGCTCGCGATTTCCGTGTGGATGCGCGCCAAGCTCGCCGAAAGCCCTGAATTCTGCCGGCTGCGCGAGGAGGGCGGCCTTGCCACAGCGCCGCTCAGGGAGTCGTTCGGCAAATGGCGCAACCTGCGCCGTGTGCTGATCGCATTCTTCGGCATCATGTGTGCGCAGGGCGCGGTCTGGTACTTCACCTTCTTCTACATGCAGGTGTTCCTTGAGCGCTCGCTGGGCCTGCCGAGCCAGACCAAGGACCTGCTGCTGATCGTCATGACCGTCGTCAGCGCGCCGCTCTACGTTTACTTCGGCTGGCTTAGTGATCGCCTCGGCCGCAAGCCGGTGATGATCGGTGGCATGCTGCTCGCGCTATTGCTCTACTTTCCCGCCTCGCACTGGATCGCCGCGGCCGCCAATCCGCAGCTGGTCGCCGCGGAGCAAGCGACGCCGATATTCGTCGACACCGATCCCGCGACCTGCTCGGTCCAGTTCGATCCGCTAGGGACGGCAAAGTTCGTCAGCGCGTGCGACATCGCCAAGTCGACGCTCGTCACCAAGGGGATTTCGTTCCAGACGCGGCGTTCAGGAGTCGCGCGCACCGATGTCGTCATTGGCACCGAACGCGTGCCGATCAGCGGCGGCGAAGGCCTCGCTGGGCCGGCGCTCAAGACACTCAAGGCCAGAACTTCGGAGGCGATCGGCGCCGAGCTGCAGGAAGCCGGCTACCCCAAGCAGGCCGACCCGGCGCGCGCGAACATCACGCTTCTGATCGTGATCCTGCTCGCCTTCGTGGTCGCCGCGACGGCGCTCTACGGGCCGCAGGCGGCGGCGCTGGTGGAGATGTTCCCAACCCGCATCCGCTACACCGCCATGTCCTTCCCTTACCATGTCGGGACCGGCTGGGTCGGCGGCTTCCTGCCCGTGACCAGCTTCGCGCTGGTCGCGGTGACCGGGAACATCTTCAGCGGCCTGTGGTACGCGGTTTTCTTCACCGCCATTTCTTTGATCGTCTCGCTGTTGTTCCTCAAAGAGACGTCGGGACGGCACCTGCAGGAAGTCTAGCTCAGGGCGCCCAGTGAATGTCGATCGGCTGGTCGGCCTCGGCGAGCACCCGTCCGATCGGCAGCTTTGAGCTGTGCCCGTCGGCGATCGCCTGCTCGAGCAGCGCGCGCTTCTCGCTGCCGGTGATCGCGATCATGACGGTGCGCGCCGACAGGATCGCCGCCCGCGTCAGCGTCACGCGCGCCACCGGCGCATGGCTCGGCATCGGATCCGGCATGACGCCAACCGCGCGCCGCGCCTTGGGCGCATCGAGCGCGGACTGCAGATCGGGCCCGGCAAAGATCGACGCGGTGTGCCCGTCCTCACCCATGCCGAGCCACACCAGGTCCGGCGGCCAGGACAAGTCTTGGAGCCTCGCGTCGGCGGAGTTCCCCGCGAGCCGGTAGTCGGCGATGTCCGCCGCAATCGGGATCACTCGCGCGCCCGCCGGCAGGAATGCCTTGGCGATCGCGCGCACGTTGCTGCGCTCGTCATCCATCGGCACCAGCCGGTCGTCGGTCGGGATGATCGTCACCTTCTTCCACGGCAGCGGCTGGGCCGCGAGCTTGGGGAAGACCGCCGGCCCGGTGCCTCCTCCGGGCACCGCGATCAGCGAGGATCCGCGCGCGTCGACCGCGCTCTCGACGATGAACCCGACGTCGCCGGCGACCGCGTCCGCGAGTTCGTCCACGGAGTCATATTCCCACCATTCCGCTTCAACCATGCGAATCCCTTTTGATTATCGCGGCGCTGGTTGCGCGTATCCGAACCATCCTGCAACCGCCTGTCCGCTGCGGTTGAGCGCGGGGCGGAAGCGCAGTCGCTCATGCGCGATGTTGCACATGGCGTTGTCGATCACTGCCACACCGGTGCCGCGATCGACCGTGCATTCGGCAACGGTGCCGCGCGCATCCACCCGCAAGCGCATGAACACGGTCGCGCCGCGCGGCCAGCGGTCCATGATCTCGGGCGGGATGTCGCGACCGCCCAGCACGGACGTTGCGAGATGGGGCGGTTCCGTGACGCCATTGTCTCCGCCGCCGCCCGAACCGTTTCCGCCCGAGCCGCTGCCGGTCCCGTTGCCGGCGCCGCCCGCGCCGGTCCCGGGGCCGCGAACAGCCGCCGCGCCCTGGGTCGGCGCGGCGCCCTGGCGCGGCGTCTCGCTTGCGGCGATCGTCTGCACCGGCGGAGTCACGATCTTCGGCTTCCGCGCGACGACAGGAGTCGCCTGGCTGCGGATGTTCCTGGGTGCCGAGCCGCCTTCCTTTTCCTTCGGCTTCACCGGCTGCCGCTGCTGTGGCGGAGGGGGAGGCGGTGCTGGCGGGATGGAAAAATCGATGAGGCGAAGGCCCGCTTGCTCATTGCCAAGGTCGAGCTTGCCCGAAAGGTTCAGGAACGCGAAGAGCAGCGCCGCGTGGATCGCGACCACCGCCGCGATCGCGCCGCTTTTGTCGCGCGCATTGACGTCCGTTCGATAGGCCACGCCTGTTCAACGCCAACCCATGGGCGCGCGTTGCGCAGCCGCAACGCCGGCAACGAGAAAGCGCCGGCCTGCCCTCGCAAACCGGCGCTCCTGGCTCCTTGAGCGGCGAGCCTTAGCGGCTCGCGCTCGGCCGGCGTCCGCCGCCGTGGCTGGACTTCCCGCCCTTGCTCGCAATCTCGCGCTGCTTGGCCGGATCCATCGCCGCAAATCCCCGCTTGGAACCGCTACTCTTGGTTGCTGCCATGTGCTTCTCCTTTTCTCGATGGGCGCTCCGGCAACGCTCCCGGAAAACAGCGGTTCACAATGCTGATTCAGGTTAGCGAACTGCTGTTCCAGGCATCCGAATTGCCTAACCTCGGTTAGGTCTGTTTCCGGGCTGGAACCAAAAACAGGCGCGGCGATTTTTGCAGACCGGCAGGGACTTTAGCTACTCACCCGGGCTTCGCTGCCGGCCTTTTAACGGGGGCGTGATGCGGCGAGTTGAGTATCTGGTCACGGCTCTTGGCGCGGCGGCCGCGTGCGCGTCGCTCGCAGGCTGCAATCGTTCACAGCCCAAGCAGCAGCTCGGCTCCGCGACCATATACGGCTCCCCGCCTGCTGGTGATCATGCGGTGCCGGCACCCGCGGCCTCGCCCGCGGACGACGGCAACTGGGTCATGCCCGGCAAGGATTATGCGGCGACGCGCTTTTCGGCGCTCAACCAGATCACGTCGGCGAACATTTCGAAGCTGTCGATCGCGTTCACCTTCTCGACCGCAACCATGCACGGCTACGAAGCCCCGCCGCTGGTCGTGAACGGGACGATGTACCTGATCACGCCGTTCCCCAATATTCTCTACGCGCTCGACCTGACCAAGCCGGGGGCGCCGGCCAAATGGGTGTTCAAGCCCAAGCCGCTCGCCGCCAGCCAGGGCGTCGCCTGCTGCGACACGGTCAACCGCGGCGCCGTGTACGATTCGGGCAAGATCTTCTTCAACACGCTCGATGGGCAGACGATCGCGGTCGATGCCAACAACGGGCACCAGGTGTGGCGCGCGCAGCTCGGCGACATCCAGAAGGGCGAGACGATGACCATGGCGCCGCTGGTCGCCGGCGGCAAAGTGCTGGTCGGCGATTCCGGCGGCGAGATGGGCGTGCGCGGCTGGATCGCCGCGCTCGACGAAGGCAGCGGCAGGCTCGCCTGGCGCGCGTATAACACCGGCCCCGACAAGGACGTGCTGATCGGTCCGCGATTCAAGCCCTTCTACGCCTCGGACCGGGGCAAGGACCTCGGCGTCAAGAGCTGGCCGCCCGAAGCGTGGAAGATCGGCGGCGGCACCGTCTGGGGGTGGATCAGCTTCGACCCGGAGACCAAGCTTCTCTATTACGGCATCGGCAACCCGGGCCCGTGGAACCCCGACCAGCGGCCCGGCGACAACAAGTGGACCACCGGGGTTTTCGCCCGCGACGTCAATACCGGCGAGGCGGTCTGGTTCTACCAGACCACGCCGCACGATCTGTTCGATCATGACGACATCAACGAGATCATCCTGGCCGACATTCCCTGGAACGGCGGGCGACGCCCGGTGCTGTTCCGGCCAGCCCGCGCCGGTTTCTTCTACGTCCACGACCGCCGCACCGGTCAGGTGCTGTCGGCCGTGCCCTATGGCTATGTGAACGGATACCGCGGCGTCGATCTCAAGACCGGCAAGATGATTCCCAATCAGGACAAGGCGCCCAAGGTCGGTCGCGTGGTCCGCGACATCTGCCCCGCCGCCCCCGGCCTCAAGGACTGGAACCCGTCGGCGTTCAGCCCCGTCACCGGTCTCGTTTACATCCCCCACAACAACCTCTGCATGGACTTCGGCGCCATGCAGGCGAACTACATCTCGGGGACGCCCTATGTCGGCGCCGACGTGAAGATGTACGCCGGCCCCGGCGGCAATCGCGGCGCCTTCACCGCCTGGGACCCGGTCCACCAGCGCAAGGTGTGGGAGATTCCCGAAGACCTGCCGCTTTGGAGCCCGGCGCTCGCGACCGCCGGCGGCCTCGTCTTCTACGGCACGATGGATGGTTGGTTCAAAGCCGTCGACGCGCGCACCGGCAAGGACGTGTGGCGGTTCAAGGCCGGCAGCGGGATCATCGGCCAGCCGATCAGCTATCGTGGCCCGGACGGCCGCCAATATATCGCGGTCGTCGCAGGCGTGGGCGGCTGGGCCGGCGCGGTGGTGTCGGCGAAGATGGACACGCGCGACCCGACCGGCGCCCTCGGCTTCGCCAACGCGGTCAAGGACCTGCCGATGAAGACCACGGCGGGAGGCATGCTCTATGTCTTCACCCTGCCGCGCTAGCCTCGTCGCCGTCGCGCTCGCGGCGCTCGCGCTCACCGCGTGCGACCGCGAGGAGCGCCACAGCCGGTCCAAGCCGATCGGCGAGACCGTGCCTGCGGGCGAGAGTCCCGACACCATCTGGCCAGGCGGGACGACGCCTCCCGCGCTCGATCCCCGCGCCCGGCTTTTCGACAATAACGCTCCGGCCATCTCGCAAGGGCAGACGCTCTTTTCGCAAATGAACTGTTCCGGCTGCCATAGTCACGGCGGCGGGGGCATGGGTCCGGCGCTGATCGACGACGAATGGCGCTACGGCGGGCGCATCGACCAGATCGCCGCCTCGATCGCGGAGGGCCGCCCCAACGGGATGCCTTCGTGGCGCGCCAAGCTCACCCAGGACCAGATCTGGCAGCTCGCCGCCTACGTCCGCTCCATGTCCGGCCAGCCGAGCAAGGATGCCGTCAGCAGCCGCACGGACTCGATGAGCAACACCGCGCCGCAGACTCTCGTTCCGCGCGAGCCGGCGCATAGCTCAGATACCGCCGAGCAATGACCATGCGTGCGCGTGCGTCAGTCCTGCTTCTACCGCTGGCCGCGTCGGCTTGCAGCTACCAGCATTACCAGAGCACTTTCGGCAACGCCGCGACCGAAGCGCGTCAGTTCAACATCCTCTTCATCATCTTCCTGCTGATATCGGCCATCATGTATGTGCTGGTGATCGCGTTCCTGATCGCCAGCATCGCTCGGCGGCGTCGGGCCGGCGCCGCGAACGTGATGGAGGACAAGCGGCACCACGAGACCGATCCGCTGATGCGCACCGGGCTGATCGCCTGGGGCGCGCTGGTCGGCACGGGTCTCGTCGCGCTCGCCATCGCCAGCTTCGTCGCCGACCGCGGCATGGCGAGCGCCGCAGCAAGCGAGAAGCTCTCCATCACCGTCACCGGCAACCAATGGTGGTGGGACGTCCGGTACAACGCCGCCGACAGTTCGAAGATGGTGCGCACGGCCAACGAGATCCACCTGCCGGTCGGCGTGCCGGCGCGGATCCTGCTTCGCTCGAACGACGTGATCCACAGTTTCTGGGTGCCGAGCCTCGCCGGCAAGGAGGACCTCATTCCGGGCCGCGACAACGACATCACCATCACGCCGCGGAAGGTCGGCATCTACCGCGGCCAGTGCGCCGAATTCTGCGGTGCTCAGCACGCCAAGATGGCGCTCGTCGTCGACGTCGATTCCTATCCCGACTTCCTCAAATGGTGGCAGCATCAGTTGCAGGAGGCGGCCGCGCCGGCAAACCCACTCGCATTGGCGGGCTACAAGTACGTCACCACCCGCGCCTGCGGCTCGTGCCATGCCATCGCCGGAACGCCGGCGAGCGGAACCGTCGGGCCAGATCTCACCCACCTCGCCAGCCGCAGGACCATCGCCGCGGGCATGCTACCGATGAACGAGGGCAATCTCTACGGCTGGGTGGCCGACCCGCAATCGATCAAGCCCGGCACCAAGATGCCGACGGTCGGGCTCGAGCCCAGCGAGCTGCACGCGGTCGTCGCGTATCTCGAGACCTTGAAATGACGGAGCTGGAACGCGTCCACGCCGAAGACGAACGGCTCGCGCGCGAGCGCAAAAAGCTCGCCCGCGACGGGCCGAAGCTCAAGGGCCCAAGGCTCGAGGCGCGGCTGGCGCGGACGTGGCGCCGTCCGCCGGGAATCCTCGGCTGGCTCGCGACCGTCGACCACAAGGAGATCGGCAGGCGCTACATCGTCACCGCGCTGATCTTCCTGGCGCTCGGCGGCGTGCTCGCGCTGGCGATGCGCGTCCAGCTCGCCCAGCCCGACAGCGCCCTGATCAGCGCGCAGCGGTACAACGAGCTGTTCACCATGCACGGCTCGACGATGATGTTCCTGTTCGCCGTGCCGGTGATGGAAGGTGTCGCGGTCTACATCATCCCGCTGATGGTCGGCACGCGCTCGACCGCCTTCCCGCGCCTCAATGCCTTCAGCTACTTCATGTATCTGTTCGGCGGACTGATGCTGTGGGTCGCGTTCGTCCTGAACGTCGGTCCTGACATCGGCTGGTTCGCGTACACGCCACTTTCAGGACCGCAATTCTCCCCCGGCAAGCGCGCTGACGTCTGGGCGCAGATGATCACCTTCACCGAAGTCTCCGCGCTCGCCGCGGCGGTGGTGCTCATCACCACGATCCTCAAGACCCGCGCGCCCGGCATGACCCTCGCGCGCATGCCGCTGTTCGCCTGGGCAATGCTCGTCGTCGCCGTGATGATTGTCTTTTCGATGCCTGCCGTGGCGCTGGCATCAAGCATGCTGATCGCCGACCGCTTGATCGGGACCAATTTCTACAACGCGGCCGAGCACGGCGACGCTTTGCTGTGGCAGCATCTCTTCTGGTTCTTCGGCCATCCCGAAGTGTACATCATCTTCCTCCCGGCGACGGGCTTCGTCAGCGTGATCACGGAGACGTTCTGCCGCAGGCCGGTGTTCGCCTATCCGGTGGTTGTGCTGGCGCTGGTCTCGACCGGCATCCTCGCCTTCGGGTTGTGGGTGCACCACATGTTCGCCACCGGCCTGCCGCGGGTCGGCTACAGCTTTTACACGTCGGCGAGCATGACCGTGGCGATACCGACCGGCCTGCAGATCTTCTGCTGGCTGGCGACGATGTGGGACGGACGGCCGCGCTTCCAGGTGCCGATGCTGTACGTGGTCGGCTTCATCGTCACCTTCGTCATCGGCGGCCTATCCGGAGTGATCATCGCGTCGGTGCCGCTCGACCTCCAGTTGCACGACACCTACTTCATCGTCGCCCATTTCCATTATGTGCTGATCGGCGGCGCGGTGTTCCCGCTGCTAGGCGCCCTCACCTACTGGTACCCCAAGATCACCGGCCGCATGATGAGCGAGACGCTCGGCAAGATCGGCTTCTGGATGATCTTCCTCGGCTTCCAGCTCGCCTTCTTCCCGATGCACATCAGCGGGCTGCTCGGAATGCCGCGGCGGGTCTACACCTATCCGGCCGGGCTCGGCCTCGAACTGCCGAACCTCCTGTCGAGCATCGGCGCGTTCGTCGTCGCCGCGGCGGTGATGCTGTTCGTGGTCAACGGCCTCGTCTCGCTCTACCGCGGCGCGATCGCTCCCCCCAACCCGTGGGGCGCGGCGAGCCTTGAATGGGCAACGACTTCGCCGCCTCCGGCGTATAATTTCGCGCACATCCCGGTGGCCGAGAGCCGCACGCCGCTGTGGGACAATGTCGCCGAGCTGCCGGTCGTCACCGGTCTTCGCGTCGATCAAAAGGAAATCCTGCTCACGACGGTCGTGGCAGCTGCGCCCGACCTGCGCGAGCCGGTTCCCGCCCCGAGCCTGTGGCCGTTCATCGCCTCGGTCGCGGTCGGCATTCTCTTCGTTTCCTCGATCTTCTCGCCCTGGGCAGTCGTATTCGGCGCGATCCCCGCGGCCATCGCCATCGCTGCCTGGTTCTGGCCGAAAGAGATCAAGCGCGAACCGGAACCGGTGATCACATGATCCCGGCGCCCCGCTTCACCGACGACGTCGCCAGCCTCCCGACCTATAAGTTCGGGCCGAGCAGCCTCACCTGGTGGGGAATCATCGCCTTCATGGTCATCGAGGGCGCGTTCTTCGGGCTCACCTTCGCCGCCTATTTCTTCCTCATGGGCCATGAGCAGGGCTGGCCGCCGGAAGGACGCCAGCCCGCCAACCTGCTGTGGGGCACCTTGTTCCTGGTCGTCATGCTGCTCAGCGAAATCCCCAATTCGATGATCAAGAAGGCGGCTCGTGAGCGCGACGTGCCGGCCATCCGTGCGCTCATGCCCGTCATCATCGGGGCGGGGGCCGTACTTCTCATCATCCGCGGGTTCGAGTTCAACAACCTCAACTGCCGCTGGACCGACGACGCCTACAGCTCGGTCATTTGGACCCTTCTGTTCCTGCACACGACGCACATCCTGACCGACTGGGGCGACACGATCGTGCTGTGGCTGCTGATGCGCACCGACCTCGGGTGGGAAGGACGTCGCCTGGTCGATACCGATGAGAATTGCCTCTACTGGCGGTACGTCTGGCTGCTGTGGATCCCGGTTTACCTGATGATCTACTGGGTGCCGCGGCTGTGAACAGCGAGCGCATCCGGGACGGCTTCATGCCCTGGGCCGCGCTGGCGCTCGGGACCGCGGGCTTTTTCCTCGCGCATCAGCTCGGCTCCGACGCGACATTTCAGGATTGCCGCGTCGGCAGTCCGCTCATCGTGATCATCGGGACGTTCGCCGGGCTCGCGATCATCGGCCTCGGTGCGCTCGGTTCCTGGCGAGTCTATGGCAGCGAAAGGGAAGCGCCCGCACGGCGCTTCGTGGCCGTTGTCGGACTGCTCGCCTGCGCTCTTTACGCGATCGGCGTCATCCTCCCGCTCATCGCCTCATTGGTCATCCCGCGGTGCTGGGCGTGACCCACCATCACCGCCAGGCGCTGCTCGGCTGGACGCTAGATCCCCTGCTCACCGTCCCCCTTGCGCTCGCGCTCTTCATTTACCTCGTCGGCTGGTGGCGTTTGTCGAAGCGCGCAGCCACACCGGTGCGCCCGGCGCTGTTCCTGTCCGGCTGGGCGGTCCTCGCCCTCTCCCTAACTTCGCCACTGCATGAGGCCGGCGAGCGAAGTTTCACCATGCACATGATCGAGCATGAGCTGATCATGCTCGTCGCGGCTCTGCTGCTCGCGGGCTCGGGCGCGGGCGCGATCCTCGCCTGGGGATTGCCGCGGCCGCTTCGCCGAGCCCTCGGCGGCAGCTGGAAATTGCCGCTGCAGTCGGTATGGAAACGGCTCACCGAGCCGGTCACGGCGACGGTGATCCAGGGCATAATGATGTGGGCGTGGCACGCCCCGATACTGTTCGACCGCGCCCTCGACAGCTTCGGCTGGCATATCGCCCAGCACGCCTGCTTTTTCCTCAGCTCGCTGTTGTTCTGGTGGGCAATGCTCCACCCGCGCGGCCGCAATTACGGCCTCTCCGCCGCCTGCCTGTTCGCGACGTCGCTCATCGGCGGTGCGCTGGGTGCGCTGATGAGCCTGTCGTCGAGCCCGTGGTACGCCGATTATGCCGCGATGGGCATGACCGGCATCGCCCTCGACGCGGTCGACGACCAGCGCCTCGCCGGGCTCATCATGTGGATCCCCGGCGGTGCGTTCCACGGGCTCGCCGCACTTGCGCTCTTCTACAAGTGGCTAAAGACTTCCGAAGGAGGCGCCGGTGCGCTCTCCATCAACTAGCCGGACGTTCGGCGTTCTCGCCGCGCTCCTGTTCGTCGTCGCGCTGGCCGGTGTGATGTACAAATATGTCGAGCAGCGCGCACGGATGCGCACCCATGCCGCAGCCGAGACCGGCGGCGATCCCCGGCGCGGCGAGGCGCTGTTCATCCAGTATGGCTGCGGCAGCTGCCACGCGCTCAACGGCGTCCGCACCGCCACTGGCATGGTTGGTCCACCGCTCGACGGCGTCGCGCTCCGCGTGATTATCGGTGGGCATCTCGCCAACACGCCATCGAACATGGAGCATTGGATCCGCGATCCGCAGCATGTCGCGCCCGGAACCGCAATGCCTGACCTGAAGGTCGGCGAGGCTGACGCCCGCGACATCACTGCGTTCCTCTACACGCGCGCGAAGTAAGTGCCTGACGGAGGGATGGCGCAGCGGGCGCCATCTCGAGCTGCGGATGCGCACGAGCTTCATGCCGCAACGCTTGCACCAGCTTCGCCACTCGCCCTCGACCCTATGGGCGCTGGACTTGGAGCGGCGATGGCCGACAACGGAACAGACGATGCGGGAGATCAAGGCTCGGCTCCATCAGCGGTTCAACGGCCGAGCGGGCGCGCTTATGCCCAAATTGTTGCGGCTACGCAATAAACAACGAATCGCGCTTTAGACCGCCGCTTCCGCCTGACCCGGGTGGCTTCCCGGCCGCTGCGGAATCACCACGATCAGGATGATGATGGCGACGGCCAGCACCAGCGACGCGATCGGCCGGCTCATTTCGAGCCCGCCCTTGGCAACCGGCTTGTCGAGGAAGTCGCCGACGGTCGCGCCGAGCGGACGGGTCAGGATGAACGCCGCCCAGAACAGCAGCACGTGGCTGAAGCGGGTCGTAAAATAGAGGACCGCGAGCACCGCCAGCCCTGCGCCGAACACCAGGGCGCCGCCGGAATATCCGAGGCCCGCATCGGCAATCCAGTCGCCCAAGGCCGTGCCGAGAGTCTGCGAAAAGGTGATGGTGATCCAGTAGAAGGTTTCCTCGCGCGGGCTCGTAACCGTGTTCACGTCGACGGTCCCAACGGTCCGGTACCAGGCGAAGAGCGAACCGAGCACGCAGGCGAGCAGCAGAATTGATCCGCCCGGATAGCCGATCCCAAGCGAGCGGTCGGCAAAGTCGGCAAGCGTCGTCCCGCAGGTCGTCGAAGCGACGATCGTCGCCCAGTAGAGCCACGGGTTAAACCTGCGCGCCTGTATCTGCGCCCACACCAGACCCACCAGCAACACGCCGAAAATGGCGGTCCCGATCAAATAGCCGTTCGCCACGGGCTGAGCCGTTGTCTCGCCCAGCCAGGTCATGGTGACGCTATCTCCGCCCGTTTCGCCAAGCGTCGTCGCAAGGATCTTGATGATCCAGAAGCCGAGCGTGACCGCCGGAACCTTGCTCAATACTTCGGCGACGTGATCGCGCTCTGTCACTTGGTTCTCCGGGCGTAAGGGAAGAGGAATTGAAGCGTCGGATCGCCGCATTGGTTCCGGCACTTCAACCTCGCCGTTTAGGTCGGAACCATGATCCGCCGACCCCTACCGCCGATGAACCAGCTCGTGAACTCTTCGTAATATCACTGAAAACGCGCCGATTCCGTGGTCATTCTCCGCGTGTCCCGTCCCGGCTATCATGCGCGTGCGCGCCGACGCGCGCAGCATTTGTGCGGAGGATGCCATGGTGACGAAGCTTTTCAGCATTTGCGCGGCCGGTCTACTCGTCACCGGCTGCTTTAAGGAACAACCCAGGAATGATGGCGCGCAATCGGCGAAGCAGATCCAGGCGCTGTTCGACGGTTGGGCGAAGGCGTTCGAGACCAAGGACGTCAACGGCGTAATGGCCATGTACGCGCCGGGCGCCGCGCTCACCGCCTACGACATCGTCCCCCCGCTTCAATTCAAGGGCTCCGACGCATACCGCAAGGATTACGCCGATTTCTTTGCGCAGTTCGATGGCCCGATCCACGTCGAGATAAGCGACGACCATATCGCTGCCGGCAAAGACACTGCGTTCGCTTATGGATTGGAGCGCCTGACCGGGAAGCTCACCAATGGCACGCCTGTCGATATGTGGCTTCGCTACACCGAAGGCCTGAAGCGCGTCGACGGCCAATGGCGGGTCGTCCATGAGCACATCTCGGTCCCCATCGACATGGCGACGGGCAAGGCGCGGATGGACCTCAAGCCCTAGCGCAGCCTCAGCCCGAGCCACAACGTCCGCGGCGTCGCCCGCTCGACCGAGCCGTCGCCGCCAATGCCCGCGATCACCAGCGCATCCGTCATATTCTCGATGCGCGCGACCATCTGCAGCCGGCGGGCAAGCGGCCATGACCCAAAGGCATCGAGCGTCGTCGCGCCGCCGAGCACCCGCGTGTTGAGGTCGTCCTCGAACTGCGCGCCGACGCGCCGCAGCACGAGCTCGGCGCCTTTGCCGCCGCGCTCCCAGCTCGCCGACAATGTGCCTGCGAAGCTCGGAGTCTGCGCGGGCCGGAGGCCGTTCAGGAGCGCCGCCGCGCCGCTCGCCTCCATTCGCGCATGAGTCCAGCTCGCGCCAGCGCGCACCGCCCACGGGCCTCGCGACCATTCGGCCGAAGCCTCGATCCCGCGCACCTTCACCGCATCGACATTCTCGCGCTGGCGAAAGGTGCCGCCGGCCGCTACGAAACCGACTTGCGGAAACGTCCCCGGTCCCACGCCGAGCGTCACGTTGGAAATCGCGTCCTTGAGGCGATTGTCGAAGCCGGTCAGCGAAAGACGCCACGGCCCGCGGGCATAGTCGATGCCGACTTCGCCTCCGGCGAGCCGCTCCGGATCCAGGTTCGCATTCGCCGCGGTCGCGTCGAGCCCGGCGCGGAACGGCCGGAACAGCTCGTTGAGAGTCGGCATGCGCCATCCGAGATAGGCGGCCGAGCGCAGGCTGAACCCGCCGCCAAGCGGCGCAAGCAGGCCGCCGCGCGCGGTCGGCAACCACCCGCGCCGCGTCGCGTCGTGTTCGTCGCGCAAAACCGCCCCGGTGGCGATCGTCTGCTCGAACAGATGGCCGCCGCTGACTTGCCAGCGATCGATGCGCGCACCGCCGCTCAGCACGATGCCATGAACATCGGCCGATGCCTCGGCGAACGCGCCGCTGGTCCAGGTCTCGCCGCCGGCAAACCGTCGCCGGGTCGGGTTCCCGGCGACATAGTTAGTCAGCTCGCGCGTCTCGCCGCTGGTCCTTCGTCCATCGGCGCCGATCCTGAGCTCGATCCCTGGCGGCATCGGCGGCCTCACCTCGACGCTGCCGCCGAGCCCATGCGACGGCACCGAATCCTGAAGCAGCACCCGCGTCGCGATAGCGCGGCCGGCGCTGAGGCCCGCCGTGCTGCTGCGCAAGTTGCGCCATTGCCAATAACCGAGCGCGGTCCATTGCCACTCGCCGCGCCCGACTAACCTCAAGGAGCCATCGGCGCCGTTGGTGCGGTCGGCGCTGAAATCGGTCCCCCGCGTGCGCCAGTCGTGAAAGCCCGACAGGTTCGCCTGAAGCTCGGTTTCGCTGCCCAGCGGCGCAACCCAGCGGCCGCGGCCGCTCCATTGCTCGTAAGGGGCGCGCTCGTCGGCGGGACCGCGGGTCTCTTGCGTGATCGGTACGAAGCCGTCGCTTCGCTCGGCGCGCGCCGACACGCCGAGCACGCCTCTACCGGCAGCAATAGCGATGCGCGCGCGCGCCTCGAGCGAACCGCGGCTGCCCGCGTCGATCTCGCCGCCGATCCCGGCATCGGCGCGGCTGGTCATCTCGATCGTCCCGGCGAGCGCCCCCGGTCCATCGGCGATGCTTCCCCCGCCGCGCACCACCCGGATGCCGGCGAAGGTCGCGGGGTCGTAGGCCGGCCAGTTAACCCAGCCGCCGAAGGGGTCGCTCTGCGGCACGCCGTCGACCATCAGCAGCGCCCGGCTCGAGGCATTGCCGCCGAGTGCGCGCAAGGTCACGCCCTGGCTGGTCGGGTGCCCGCTGCGCGCATCGGAACGGCGGAACAGCTGCATTCCCGGCACATCCTTGAGCAGCTGATCGAGCTCGTGGCTTGGCGATTGTTCGATTTGCCGCGCGCTGATGCGCTGGGCCGCATAGACCCTCTCGGCCCTCGGCTCGGGAAGCGCGGTGCCGGTGATGACGATGGCCGGCGGCGGCGGTGGCAGCGCGTCCGCCACAGGCAGGCTATAGGATATCGTAGAGTGTCGCGCCGATCGTCAACAGCGAGGTGGCCGCGACGGCAAGCAGCGCCCACGGTGCCCACCACGGCCAGGACAATTGGTTGGTGCTTTCAGGCTCTGCCATGCGGTTAGAAGCTTGCCCGACGGGTGTTGTTCCGTCGACCGAAAATCTCATCGCGGGACGGGTTACAGGCCTGCGAATTAACTATGGTTAAAATAGTGTTGATGAAAGCCAAGTAAATTGCTCTAATTCCCCGCATTCTTTCGAGCGCGACTCGCTCACCATCCGGGAAGGGGGCGCCCCGGTGAACTTTGGACCTCGTCCATTGCAGTCATTCGGCGGTGCGGCGCGCCGCCGCTCCGCTTGTCTCGCAACCGCGGCCGTTCTCGCCGCCGCGCCGGCGCCCGCGGCCGCTCAGTCTACGCCGCCGCCGCAGGTGGCTCCGCCGACCCGCGAGGAAGTCACTCGCCCCGCCACTACGCCGCCCCCGCCGCAGAGCAGGCTGGAAGTCGAGGGCGGGATCGAACGCGCGCCCTGCGCGCTCGACGGGCCGGAGTTCAAGTCGATCCACTTCGTCCTTCGCGGCGCCGAGTTTGACGGGCTCCAGGGCCTCACCCGTGCCGACCTCGCTTCAGCCTACGCCCAGTATATGGGCCGCGACGTCCCCATTGCGACGATTTGCGAAATCCGCGACCGGGCCGCTTCCATCCTTCGCGACGCCGGCTACATCGCTGCGGTCCAGGTGCCCGAGCAGCGCATCGGGGACGGGATCGTTCGCTTCCAGGTGCTGATGGCGCACCTCACGCAGGTGCGCGTGCGGGGCGAGGCCACCGGCGCCGAGACCGCCCTTGCGGCCTATCTTGGACGGCTCACCCGGCAGCCGCTGTTCAACCGCTACGAGGCGGAACGCTATCTGCTGCTCGCGAGCGACCTTCCGGGCTACACGGTGCGGCTGACGCTGCGCCCGGCGGGGACCGCGCCCGGCGATGTGATCGGCGATGTCACGGTGCAGCACCTGCCGGCTTATGCCGATTTCATCGTGCAGAACGGCGGCTCGCGGGCGCTCGGTCCCTGGGGCGGACTACTGCGCGGCCAGCTGTTCGGCCTGACCGGGCTCGGCGACCGGACCTCGCTATCACTGTTCAGCACTGCCGACTTCAATGAGCAGCAAACCGTCCAGCTGGCGCATGACATGCGCTTGGGGCCGGAGGGGATGAGCCTTGCTGGCTCGTTCACTTACGCGTGGGCGCGGCCAACCGTGCCCAATGCGGCAATCCTTGCCCGCACCCTGTTCGCGACGATGGAGCTCGCTTACCCGTTCGTCCGCCGACAGTCGGAAACCGTCCGTGGGTCGGTCGGCATGGACGTCGTCAACCAGGACGTCCGTCTCGATCATATTCCGCTCACCCGCGACCGCTTGCGGGTGGCGTTCCTGCGCCTCGGCATCGACACGATCGCGAGCGATCTTGGTCCGCAGTTCTCGAGCGCCGAGCCGCCCTGGCATTTCAGCGGCCTGGTCGAGCTTCGCCAGGGGATCCGCGCACTGGGCGCGACGCGCGATTGCGGTCCCTTGGGGGTCAATTGCCTCGGCCCGAACACTATTCCTCCCAGCCGCCTCGACGGCCAGTCGGACGCAACGGTCATGCGGCTGACGGCCTATGGCGAACTGCGGCCGGTCCCCAAGCTCACCTTCGCGCTCGGGCTGCGCGCGCAATATGCCTGGAAGCCGCTGCTGAGCTTCGAGGATTTCTCGACCGGCAATTATACGGTTGGCCGGGGCTACGATCCGGGCTCGCTGCTTGGCGACCGGGGCTACGGGACACAGTTTGAGGTCCGCTACGGCAGCCGGATCCAGGTCGCCGCGGACCGTCCGGCCATCCAGGGCTATGCCTTTTGGGATCATGCCCAAGTCGGCCATCGGGGGAGTGCCATCATCGTCACTCAGCGTCAGCATTTGGATTCGATCGGCGCCGGGGCGCGGATCAACTGGGACCGCTTCGTCCTCGATGCCGGGCTAGCCGTTCCGCTCACTCATATCGGGCCGTTCAACTCGAAGCCCGATCCCCGTTTGCTGGTGTCTCTCACAACCCGTCTGTGGCCATGGAGGTACTGATGTCATGTCACATGCTTTGTACCCAGCGTACCGCCTGAAACGGCACAAATTACTCGTCTCCTGCGCGACGCTCGCGATCACCGTCGCCGTGACTCCGCAGCGAGCCTGGGCTCAGGCTTTCCAGGGCGTGCCGACAACAGTTGCGGGGACCGTCACCTACGCCAGCGGCACTCCGGGCAGCGATACGATCACGATCGGAACCAGCAACGCCACGATCAACTGGGCGCCCAGTGACACGCAGGGCAGCGGGAACGTCAATTTCCTGCCCGCCGGCAATACCGCGACCTACCAGGGCAGCGACGGCCTCGCGGGCTTCACGGTCCTCAATCGCATCATTCCGACCGACGCCACGCGGGCGATCGAGCTCAACGGCAGCATATTGAGCAAGCTCGCCGGTGGCGCGACCGGCGGCAACGTCTGGTTCTACAGCCCTGGCGGGATTGTGGTCGGCGCGCACGCGATCTTCGATGTTGGTGGCCTGCTGCTGACCAGCATCGATCTGCCGACCGGTTTCAGCACTACCAGCAGCGGCTTCAACGCCATCTTTTCGAAGTCCGCGTCCAGCGCGGGGAGCATCAACATCCTTTCGGGCGCCCAGATCAATGCGCGCAATTCCTACGTGGCGATGATCGCGCCGCGTATCGAACAAGGCGGCAATGTGCAGGTCAACGGCTCGGCAGCATATGTGGCGGCCGAGGGCGCCACGATGACTCTCGACCAGGGGCTATTCGATATCGAAATCCCGGTCGGCGGCGGCACGTCCGACTCCAACGGCATCGTCCACACCGGCACGACCGGCGGCGCGGCGAACGCGAGCGCGAGCGATCGCCACGGCATCTACATGGTCGCGGTCCCGAAGAACCAGGCGCTGACCATGCTGCTCGGCGGTTCCGTCGGCTTCGCGCCTGCAGCTACAGGAGCTTCCGTCAGGAACGGCCAGATCGTCCTATCGGCCGGCTCGAGCCTGAACGACCTCGGCGGCGGCCACCTCGCCAACCAGACCGGCGGCAACGCGAGCATCACCTTTGGGTCGCTGGGCGCGTCGAACTTCACCTCCGACGTCTTTGGCTTCGCCAACGGCGCGATCCTCGCCGATGCGTCGGCTGCCAACATCAGCTTCTCCGGCGACCTTACCCTGCAGAGCAAGTCGTCAACCGGCCCGATCGGCATCGCGCTCGTCGCCGATAACGAACATGCGCTTACGATCAACGGGACGAGCAATCTCGCCGCGACGGTCGATCGCCGCGGCCCCGCGGCGACTGCAAGTGACAGTGGGGATGCGACCGGCGGCAATGTTCTGGTCGAATCCAGTTCCGGCGGCACGATTACCACCGGTAACCTGGTGCTCGACGCCAGTGCCTACGGCCAGGACAATGCCGGTGGCGGCGACAAGGCCGGCGGCGACGGCACCGGCGGCCATATCGCCATCGCCGCGTCAGGCGGCGGCAAGATCCAGGTCAATGGCGCCATCGACGCCCATGCCAATGGCACTGGCGGAAACATGCTCGACGGCAGCACCCACGGCGGAAAGGGACAGGGCGGCTCGGTCCAGCTGATTGTCACGGACTCCAACTCGTCGATCACCACGACTGGGCACATCCTTGCCACGGCGCAGGGCTTCGGCGGCAGTTATTCCGGACCGGCGAGTTCGACGCTGGCGACCGGTGGCGACGGCTTTGGCGGCGATGTGTCGATGCTGATCCAGGGCAGTCTCACCAGCGGAGATCTGACGTTCCAGGCGCGCGGATTCGGCGGGAACGGAGGAACCACCTCATCCGGCCTTGGCGGAAATGGCGGCCTTGGCCACGCCGGGAGCAACATAGTCCTGGTCGCCGCGGGCGCTTCGGTCGACGCGGGCATCTATCTTGCTTCCATGAACAGCCTCGGCGGGGCAGGTGGCACGGGCGCTTCGGGCCGAGGCAACGGCGGCTCGGCGCAAGGCGGTACGAACAACGTCTTGCTTGACGGCCACGCCACATTCGGCGGGAGCTCGGCAAACTTCGACGGTTTCGTGGCGACGGCTTTCGCGCAGGGCGGAGACGGCCTGTCGGGCGGTCCCGCGAACGCCGGCAGCTCGTCGATTATCGTCAACGGCTCGCTGCACGTCGACGGACTCCTGCAAAGCGCGGCGCAGGCGCAAGGCGGCAATGGGACCAGCTCCCACGGCTCCACGTCAGGAGGCAACGCCTCGATCACGGTCAACGGCAGCGTGACGGCCGATTCTGTGTTCGTCGGCGCGAGCGCATTCGGTGGCACTGGCTCGACCACCGACGGCAACATTGGCGGCAGTGCGAAGCTCACCATCGGCCCTGAAGCCGTCACGCATTTCGGAGACGTGTCGCTCACCGCGCTCGGTGCTGGCGGGCTGGTCGCGGTAACCGGTGATCTGACCTCAACCGGCCGGGTGGACCTCGACTCGGACGGCGACATCAACTTCGGCAAGGTCACCGCCGATCATTTGAATTTTTCCGCGTCCGGAGCGGTCACCGGCGGCAACATCAACGCGGCCACTCGCGTCGAGGGCGATGCAGAGGGTGCGGTCATTCTCGGCAACATCACCGTCGGCCCCAACCTGCCTGCCGATAACAACTTCTCCGTGGGCATTGGGTCTGGAACATCAATCACCGTCGGCAACGTCAGCGGACCCGGCGACGTCGGATTCGTGACATTCGGAGGCTTGACCACGGGCAACCTCACCGCTGGCAATCTCGTCATGACCCTGGTCAGAGGCGCCACGAGTACCGGCTCCATCACCACCGCGGCCAATGGCCGAGTGTACATTGCCGACGCATCGATGTTCGCGACCGGCGGTGGGGTCTTCGAGGGCGACAGCGACGGCGACTTCAACCCCAACGTCGTGCTCGCTCTGGCCCCCATCCACACGGGCGGATCGATCACCATCAACGGTCCGGTGACTACCGGAAGATTGCAAGCGGCCGCAGGCACGGGTCTTTCGATTGGCAACGCTACCGTAGGCACTTCGGTCGAGCTCACCGCGGGCGGCGCGGCCAATTTCCTTGGCACTGTCCGCGCGCCCAATATCACGGTCACCTCGGCCGATCTTAACATCGCTGCCGGCGCAAGCCTCGGCGTCCGCGGCATGACCAACCTCATCACCTTCAACGCGGTAAGCAACGGACCGATCTACATCGGCGCCAATACGTCGGCCCCGGCCGGCGCCTATAGCCTCAACGAGGCCGGCGACATTCGCGCCAGTGAGGTGGTCGTCAACGCGCGCGCTCCCGCCATCGCGGAGGGTAGCGCAACTGCGCCCAGGATCGTCATCGGCGATGTCCACATCGATGGCAGCGCCAGCGAAGGCGGCGGTGTCGCGCACATTGCGGTCAACACCGACAGCTCGATCAGTGTCGTCGGCGGCGTCGACTACATCAACGCCGCCCCCACCGACACGCTTCTGCTATCTGCCGGACAGCGGATCGAAGTGATCACGCCAGCCGGAAGCATCAAGATGACTGGACCGGACGGCAAATTGTCCGGAATCCTGACGCTGAAGGCTCACGACATCGTCGCTGCCGACAGCTCGCTCGCGGCGCGGCTTGCCGCCGACCCCAACTTTGCCGGGCACGCCGAAGCGCTGGCAACCAACAGCGGGCCGGTGAATCCCGCCGGCTATTTGCAGGCGGGCGGAATTGAGCTTGTCACCGGCAGCAACATCTTCATCCAGAATAGCGGCACAGCCACCGACTTCGCCGGCCTGACCGTCGGCGGGGGCGGGCTGCTCGTCGGCCACTACCAGCCAATCACGACCTTGGCGGGGACGCCGGGCTTCTCCTTCACCGGGACCCTGACCACCGCCAACGACGTGCTCCATTTCGACTTCACGATCACTGCCGAAACTCAGATCACTCTGCGCACCTATTCCTACGCCGGAGGCACGAACTCGGCCGGGCAGGTGATCCCGTCGGGTGGGTTCGATCCGATCCTCGCACTGTTCAATTCTGTCGGCCTGCTCATCAACCAGAATGACGACGGCGGTTCCAACGTCCCCGCCGATCCGCATACCGGCGCGCACTACGATACGTTCCTGCAGTCGCTCTTGCCCGCCGGTACCTACACCGTAACGGTGATGGCCTTCAGCAACTTTGCGGTTGGCCCCAACCTGTCCAACGGCTTCGAGAACGGCGGCGGTTTCAACGGTCGCACGGCCAATTTCGCGTTCGATGTGCTGGGCGCAAACGTGGCCACCGGGCCGGGCGCGACCGGCGCCATCAACGTTGTGGCTTTTGGCCGGCGTCAGAATGCCGACGGCAGCTTCACGACCGGTGCCGACTTCTTCAACCAGGTGAATTTCGGCCTCGACCACGGCGTTACCTATGCGCAGGGGTCGACGTTCAACGGGCTAGCGATCGGAGCGGCGCCGCCGCCACCACCCCCTCCGCCACCACCACCGCCGCCGCCTCCACCTCCACCTCCACCTCCACCTCCACCGCCGCCGCCGCCTCCACCGCCGCCGCCTCCACCGCCGCCGCCACCTCCGCCACCGCCGCCGCCTCCACCGCCGCCGCCACCGCCGGCACCACCGCCGTCGGTGCAAAGCTCCGAGGCCATCCTCGGGCCGATCCAGCAGGTTGGGAGCCCGGGGGACGTCGTAACCAGCGATGCGAGCGAGCAGGAGCAACAGCAGGGCGAGAAGAAATCCGGCAAGAAGGGCGACGACGATTCGGGAGTCGACTCGTCGCTCGGCCTAATCAACTCCGGGCCAGTCCAGCTGAAATCCGACCTTGAGCAGCCGGTCACCAGTGGCGGCATGGAAACAATGATCGAAGGTCCGGGTACGTCGGACTGATCGGAGGATCAGATGAGTAGGGCAGTCATCGCGATTACAGCAGCGCTCGCCGGCCTTGCCGCGGCCGCATCTTCGTGGGCGGCGACGCCGTTGAGCGTCCGCGACAGCTGGCGCATCGGCAGTTCGGGCACCAGCTTCTGTTCCGCCCAGAGCTTGACCGTCGACAAGGCCCTGACCGGCATGTTCGACTCCGGTTATTCGATCACCTGCCGCGATGCGGCATTGGCGGTCGGCAAGCTGTACAAGATCAAGGACGCCCGCAGCGCGGAAGCCCGCCTCGCCGCCGACCGCGCCGAGCGCGCGATCTGCGAACCCGCGCACCGCAGCAACGTCGCCGGGATCGGAGCGGTCGACGTCATCGAGTGCAAGTTGAAAGACGCGGATGTCCTTTACCGTGGTTACGAGCTACGCCGCGGCGGATTGATCTACGCCGCCGAAGGCCTCAGCGGCTATGACAGCGCGCTCTTCCTCGGCCTCAGGAGCCTCCTCGCCGATCAGCCGGTCAAGGGGGAGATCTCGATCGCCACGACCGGGCTTGGCGACCCCGCGGCCTTCGCCCGGGTGCAGGCGGGGACGCTCGCCCCCGACAAGGCGCTGGAGGAAGCTTATCGCCGCAACAATGCCGGCAGCTATGCCGAAGCCGCCGAATTCTTCGCGGCGGCAAGCGTCGGCTCAGCCGATTCTGCGCTGAGCCGCTCGGAAGCGCTCGTCAACGAAGCGCTGCAGAAGTCGAACCTCGGCCGCTATTCCGAAGCCGACGCCTTGTTCTCCAGGGCCGCTGAAGTGGTCGGATCGGACCCGATCGTCGCCCGGCGCCTGCGCAACTATCGGGCGATCCACGATCTCAACCAGGGCAACTCCAAGGCCGCTCTCGCCGAGCTCGACAAACCGTTGCCCAAGGGAGTCATCGCAATTCAGAACGCCGCCGCCGGCAAGCTCGAGATCGATTCCGGCCTCGCCCAGCGGCTCAACGCGGATTCCAAGATGGGACAACAGCTCAGCGCGCAAAGCGACGAGCTTCTGCCCGATGAAAAAGCCGCGATTCTGGACGGGCAGGCGATGCAGCTGCGCGGTACCGCGCTGCGCCTGACCGGTGACCGCGAAGGCGCGCGTGAGGCGCTCCGCCGCGCCGACGGCGAGCTGCTCGCGGTGCGCGGCGGCAAGGTCGCCTCGATCCTGTGGATGCGTGCGCAAATCTTCGGCGACCTCGGCGCGATCGCCGAGGATTCAGGCGCCCAGGCCGAGGCCCAGCGCCTCTATGCCCAGGCCGTCGAACTGCTCGAAACCAATTACCCTGGCTCCGCGGTGCTCCTGAACGCCAAGGCGCGGCTCGCCGGCTACCTCGCCCGCCGCGGGCAACTGGTCGTCGCCAAATCGATGTTCGCCGACATCGTCCATTCGCAACCCGACACCAGCAATCTCCCGCCCAGTTTCGCCAACGTCCTTCGGCCCTATGTCGACCTCTTGCTCAAGACCCCCGACGATCCCGCGGCCCTGGCAGAAACCTTTGCCGCCACCCAGCTGATGATCCGTCCAGGCCTCGCGCAGACCCAGGCGGTGCTCGCGCGCGAGCTGAGCGGCGGGACGGATGAGGCTTCGCGCCTGTTCCGCCAGTCGGTGACGCTGACCCGCCAGGTCGAGCGCGCACGGATCGAGCTCGCCCGCCTGCAGGACCTCGCCAAGCCGAGCCCGCAGGAGATCGTCCGCAGCCGCGTTCTCCACGCGACGTTGGATTCATCGCAGAAGGAGCAGCTGACGACGCAGGCTGCGCTTGCCGACTTTCCGCGCTTCCGCGCGGTCTCCAGCGACACCATCGCCCTTGCCGACCTGCAGAAAATTCTCAGGCCCGGCGAAGCTTATTACCGGATGACGGTGGCGGGCGAGAATGTCTACGCGATGCTCGTCACACCCGACAGAGCGCGGGCCGCGAAGCTGGCGGTCAGCGCAAGGCAGCTCGACGAGCAGGTGTCGGCATTGCGCGACACCATCTCGGCGGTTGAGAACGGCAAGCGCATCACCTATCCGTTCGATGTCGCTTTGTCGCACCAGCTCTATGGCGAGCTGTTCGGTCCGTTTGCGGCGTCGATCATCCCGGTCACGCACTTGATCTTCGAGCCTGACGGGGCCCTTCTCCGGCTGCCGCCCAATCTCCTGGTCATGGACCAGGCATCGGTCGACATCTACCAGCAGCGCGCCAAAACCGGCGAAGACGCCGCCTACGACTTCCGTGGAATCGCGTGGCTCGGCCGTGATCGCGACATCAGCACCGCCGTTAGCCCGCGTTCCTTCGCCCAGCTCCGCATCGCCCCGCCATCGGCCGGCCGAAAGGCATATCTGGGACTCGGCGAGAACACGCCGCCTTCAGCCACCGCCGAAGGGATCGTGCCGGCGGCCGCGGACCGGGATTGCATCCTGCCCTTGTCGTCCTGGGCGCACCCGATCTCTGCAACCGAGCTCGAAACGGCGGGGGCGATCATCCGTAAGTTCGATCCGAACGGAGTCGAGATCGTCACTCGCGACCAGTTCACCGACACGGGTCTCGCCGCGCGCACGGATCTGGCCCAGTACCGCATCCTGCATTTCGCGACCCACGGCGTCGTCACGGCGCGGGCCGCCAAGTGCGCCGCCCAGCCGGCCTTGCTCACCAGCTTCGGCGGCAGCGGATCGGACGGCCTTTTGACCTTCAGGGATATCTTCGACCTGCACCTCGATGCCGACCTGGTGATCCTCTCGGCGTGCGACACCGCCGGCAAGGCGAGCGCCGCCGCGACGCAGCAAGCGGGTCTCGGTACGGGCGGCGACGTCGCCCTCGACGGGCTGGTCCGCGCGTTTGTCGGCGCCGGCGCCCGCCTGGTGGTTGCCAGCCACTGGCCGGTGCCCGACGATTTCAACGCGACCCAGCGGCTGATCACCGGCCTGTTTTCCGCTCCGCCTGGAACGCCGACGGTGAGGGCACTGAGGCTTTCGCAGCGCGAGCTCATGGACGACGTCAACACGTCGCATCCGTTCTACTGGTCGGCATTCGCGGCGGTCGGCGACGGCGAGATGCCGGTCATCCGCGCCCACAAGGCGAATATCGCGCAGGCGCAGTGACCGGCGCGCTTATTGGTCCTGTTGAGCGTCGTCCGGCTGCGAGTCGCCGCAGCGGCAGGTGGTAACGCGCGCAATCCGGCGCTTGGCGGGATCGGCGGGCCGCTGCGCCTCCGCCGTCGACGGCGCCCGCACTTCGCTGGCCGAGGCAAGAACTACCGGAGCCGCCACAGTATGCGCGGGCGCCGGAGGGCGGCTGTCGGTTTTCGCCGGCTGAGCGGCGCTAGCCGCGGTCACGACGGCGGCCGCGGCAATCGCGGCGAGCGGGGCGCGAGGAATCCTTGTCATCACGCCGTTGAGCCTACCGAAACGTCGTTAGCGGAAGCTTTGGCTAAATGGTTAAGAGCATTGGAAGATTTGCCCGCTGCCTTTTCGGCGGCGAGAAAAAGTGCTGATATATCAATCAACTGCGGTATCTCTGCCGCTTTGTCGGCGCCCCGACTTTGATTGACTTTCCGTTAACGAACCGCCACAAAGCCCGATCTTGACTCGGTCAAGGGGGCAATCATGGCAACGGCACTTTCCACATCGCACAATCGTAGAATGATTCTGACCAGCGCGGCGGTCGTCGCCGTCGGGCTGGGAGCCTATGGGCTTGGGCGCGTCTATCCGCCGGCCGGGCCAAGCGCGGGTACGGTCGCTCCAGCGCAGCGCTATGTTTCGAGCCAGATCGGCGAGGCCGATGTGACGCTCGGCGACACCGCCGTTCCTCAGTTGATGCAGACCGACGCGTTCGAGCTGTTCGTCCACGATCCGAGTTTCCGCGCGCTCGCCGCAAGCCCGGGCTTCAAGGCGCTAGCGAACCAGCCGCAGGTCATGGCCGCGCTTCTATCTGATCCGGCCGCCTTTGCGGGCCTCGCTGGTCATCCCGCAGCCTTCGCCGGTCTCGTCCAGGCCGCGCAAAGCGCGTCTTCGCTCGGCGCCAAGTCGCACCAGGCCAGCGCCGAGTTGCTCAGCGCGGTCGCCGGCCACCCGTCGGCGATGGAGGCGCTCGCGTCGCATCCCGAGGCGCTATCCGCGATCATGTCGGACGCCAGCGCGTTCGGACGGTTCGCGAACAATGCCAAGGCGTTCAGCGACGCGGCGTCCAATTCGTCCGCATTGCAGCAGCTCGCGAGCGATAAAGCGGCGATGAGCGCGCTGCTTGCGGATCCGCAGGTGTTCGCCGCGCTCGCCGCCAATGCCGGATCGTTCAAGGGCCTTGCCGGCAATCCTAGCGCGCTGTCCGCGGCCGTCAAAAGCGCCGCGAGCGCCGCGCGTCAGTTCGAAGCGGCCGGAATATCCAACGCGTCGCTTGCGGTGCTCGCGAACAATGGCGCGGCATTCGGAATTCTCGCCGGGCAATCCAAGGCGCTGAACGCAATCGCGGGGCATTGGAGCGCCTTCGCGGCCCTCTCCGGCCATCCCGCGGCGCTGCAGGCCATCATGTCCGAGGGCTCGGCGTTCAGCAAATATGCGAACGACGCGAATTCCTTCATGCTCGAAGCATCGAAAGGCGCGGCCGGCAGTCCGATGTCGCACAACGCGCAGGCGTTCCAGCAGCTCGCCAGCGACAAGGCGGCGATGAGCGCACTTCAGGCTGACCCGCAAGTTTTCGCGGCGATCGGCAACAATGCTTCGGCGTTCGGCGGGCTCGCCGGCAATGCGAGCAAGTTCAACCCGCAGCTGATCGCCGCAATCGGCAGCAACGCCTCGGCCTTCCAGAACCTCGCGAACAACGCCAACCAGCTGAGCTCGGCGGGCCATGCGCTGCTGTCGCTCGACGCACACTCGCTCGTTGCGTCCGCTGCGGCGTCGGGAATCCTGAACGCCGGTGGCGCCAAAGCGGCGCTCGGCAACCCGCAGGCCTTCGCTGCAATGTCGGCCAATCCCTCGGCCTTCGCCGGGATCAGCCAGAATGCGGCGGCACTCGCCACGCTCGCGGCGAACCAGAAGGCCTTTGCTGCGCTGTCGGCCCAGCCGAACCTTGCGGCGCTGCTCGCCAATCCTAGCTTCTCCGCGGCGCTCAACCAGGCTGGCGTCTCGCAGTCGCACGCCGACTGACGCAGCAGTCAGGCGCCGCGTACATGGCGAAGGGGGGTTTTGACGCGCGAACGCTCGCGCATGCTGCACTGGCGCTAGGGCTTTGCGCGTTCGCCTCACCTGCGGCCGCTCAAACGCCAGCCAAGCAGCCGCCGCTTCCTCCGCCCACCGACACGACGACCATCGTCGAGAAGCCCGACGCCGTGCCGCCGCAGCCCACCGGCACGCCGCCATCGGAACCGGTCACGCCGGTGCCGACCAGTCCCAATGCACCGCCACCCAAGAGTCCGGAGCACGTGCCCCAGGATGTCTCGGGCTTTCATCTGTCGAAGCTCGAAACCAAGGACCTCACGCTCCTCTATCTCGACCCGCTTCAGACCTACCTCACGCCCTATATCGGCCGGGCGTTCGAAAACTCGCTCGCCTTCCATGAGAGGAACCTCAACTGGAAGCCGTGGGAGCCGGTCACCATCCTGCTCAAGGACTTCGCCGACTACGGCAACGCCGCGGCACTCGGCAGCCCGAGCAACATGGTCCTGCTGGACGTCGCGCCCTTGTCGCTGTCGATGGAGACCTTCTCGCCGGGCGAGCGCTTCTACACTTTGATGAACCACGAGCTGACGCACGTCGCGACCATCGACGTGTGGAACCGCCGCGACGCCTTCTGGCGCCACTTCCTGGGCGGGAAGCCGGTGCCGCTGCAGAAGCACCCGGAATCGATCCTCTACAATTTCCTGACCAGTCCGCGGAACCTGACTCCGCGCTGGTACATGGAAGGAAGCGCCGTCTTCCACGAAACCTGGATGGCGGGCGGGCTCGGCCGCGCGCAGGGCGCGTATGACGAGATGGTGTTCCGCGCCAAGGTGCACGACCATCTGCGCCTGTTCTCGCCGCTAGGCCTCGAAAGCGAAGGCACCCAGATCGACTTCCAGGTCGGCGCCAATTCCTATCTCTACGGCACGCGCTTCTTTTCCTACCTCGCGCTGACCTACGGCGTCGAGAAGACGATGGATTGGCTCCGCCGCTCCGAGGATTCCAAGGCATTTTACTCGAGCCAGTTCCGGCACGTGTTCGGCAGGCCGCTCGATTCCGTGTGGTCCGACTGGATCGCGTTCGAGCACAAGTTCCAGGAAGAGAATCTCGCGCGCCTCGCCCAATATCCGTTGAGCGAGCCGCGCCATCTCTCCCCGCGCGGGCTGGGCTCGATGTCGCGCGGGTTCATCGACGAGAAGACGGGCAGCCTGGTCGCCGCGTTCCGCTACCCGGGCCGGATCGGCTTCATCGGCCGGATGGATCTTGCGACGGGCAAGCTCACGCACCTCGCCGATCTGAACGGCATGATGCTGTATAAGGTAACCAGCGTCGCCTTCGACCCGGCCAGCCGCACCGCGTTCTACACCGACGAGAATTACGCCTTCCGCGACTTGAACGCGATTGACGTCGACAGCGGCAAGAA
Organism: Sphingomonas sp.; assembly: GCF_045810705.1. Lineage (GTDB taxonomy): Bacteria > Pseudomonadota > Alphaproteobacteria > Sphingomonadales > Sphingomonadaceae > Sphingomicrobium. Next base: position 155,930 of record NZ_JBJMVI010000011.1, read on the forward strand.
GCGTCGCCTGCTGACCGACGCCCGGATCGGCGACCTCGCCTTCGACCGCGCCGACAACAGCCTATGGGGCATCCGCCACCAGAACGGCTTCGTCACCTTGGTCCGGATCCCGGCGCCCTACACCAGCTTCAACCAGGTCAAGACGTTCCGCTATGGCGAAGTCATTTTCGACCTCGACGTGTCGCCCGACGGTGAGCTCATCTCAGCGTCCTACGGCACGCTCGACGGCAAGCAATCGGTCCGGGTGTGGAAGCGCACTGACCTCCTGGCCGGCGATTCGGACGATCCTGTCGCGACATTGTCGCTGCCGCCGTCGGTGCCGGAGAATTTCACCTTCACCCCCGACGGCAAGGCGTTGCTCGGCAATTCCTACTACACTGGCGTGTCGAACGTCTTCCGGTTGGATATCGCAAGCGGCAAATATGACGTGCTGACCAATGCCGCGACCGGCGTGTTTCGTCCGCAGCTGCGGCCCGACGGCTCGCTGTTCGTCTACGATTACACGGGCGAGGGCTTCAACCCGTCGATCGTCCAGCCGCAGGTGCGCGACGATCTCGGCACCATCCGCTTCCTCGGCACCGAGGTCGTCAATGCGCGCCCGGAGCTCAAGCAGTGGGGCGTCGGCTCGCCGGCGAAGATCCCACTCGACCAGCTGATCACCGCGCGCGGCATGTACGATCCGTTCAAGCGCATGCGCTTCGACGCCCATTATCCGATCATTTCGGGTTACGCGCGCTCACCGGCGCTCGGTTATTATTTCCACCTCGCCGACCCGCTCCAGTTCCGGCAGTTCAGCGCCAGCCTTGCTCTCTCCCCGTTCAACAAGGTCCGCGGCGGCGAGCGGCTGCACGCCAATCTCGAATATCAGACGCCCAACTGGAAGCTGACCTACTGGCACAATCTGGCCGACGTCTACGACCTCGCCGGACCGGTGCTGCGCAGCCGCAAGGGCGACGCGTTCATCGCGAACTACACGCGGCCACTGCTCTACGACCCGCCCCGCCAGCTCGACCTGTTCGGCTCCGCGTCCGCCTATTTCGGGCTCAAGGAGCTGCCCGGCGCCCAGAACATCGCCAGCCCGAGCGAGATCCAGTCAGCGGACATCGGCCTCAAATATACCAACACCGCAAAGGCGCTCGGCGGCGTCGACCATGAAAAGGGTATCGAGGCGCGTATCGTCGCCGCGGGCGACCGCGCCAACGGCGACCTCTTTCCCAAGCTCTACGGCGGAGTGAACCTCGGCACCGCATTGCCCTGGGCGAACAGCTCGGCGTGGCTCTACGCCCACGCCGGGATGAGCGGCGGCCGCCGCTTCAGCCCGCTCGCCGCTTATTATTTCGGCGCGTTCCAGAACAATTACGTCGATGACCGGCCGGAGAAGCGATACCGCGAGATGGAGAGCTTCCCCGGCTTCGACATCGACGAGATCGCCGCGCGGCGCTTCGCCCGTATCACCGGCGAGGTGAATCTGCCGCCGATCCGCTTCGCCGAAGTTGGAACCCCGGCCCTGTACCTCGGCTACATCCGCCCGGCGCTGTTTGCCGGCGCAATGGCGACCGAGGCGCCGAACGGGACCGGCCATCATTATGCTGATCTCGGCGCCCAGCTCGACCTCAACTTCACAGTCGCCCTGCGCCTGCCTATGGTCCTTTCAGTGGGGACCGCCGCCGGCTGGGCCGACGGCCATTATCGCAGGACCGAATGGCTCGTCTCATTGAAGATCATGTAGCACAATGCCGACCCTGCTGATCGAGGCCGCGCATTGGGGCCTCGCGCTAATCCCCGTCCTCGTCCTGCTCGCGGTCTTCGACTGGCTCGACGCGTTCAAGCTGACCAGCTTTAAGGAAATCTTCGTCCTGCTGGTCCTGGGAGGGGTTGCGGCGATGCTCTCGTGGCCGGTTAGCGGACGGCTGCTCGACACATTGCCGATCGGCTTTTCGACCTACAGCCGCTTCGTCGCCCCGTGGATCGAAGAGGCGATTAAGGGCGCGATCATCGTCGCGCTCTTCCGCATGAACCGCATCGGCTACAAGCTCGACGCGGTGATCGCCGGCTTCGCCATCGGCGCCGGTTTCTCGGTGGTCGAGAACATCATCTATCTGGTGCGCTTCCCCGACTATGGCGCCGGCACCTGGCTCGTGCGCGGCTTCGGCACCGCGGTGATGCACGGCGCGACCCTCGCGATCCTTGCCGCAACGACGCACGAGTTCGCCGAGCGCGAAATCCGAGAGCCGGCGACCGAGTTCGACTTCCACTTTTGGTGGTTCCTGCCCGGCTATTTCGCCGCGGTGGCGCTGCACATGGCCTTCAACCAGTTCCCCGACCGGCCGCTTGTCGCCATGCTGGGCGCGATCATCGTCGCCCCGCTTGTGCTGATCGGCATCTTCCACTTCGGCACGCACGAGGCGCAGCGCTGGCTCGTCGCCGAATCCGCCGAGCATCGCGCTGCGCTCGAGGCGTTGCGCGCCGGCCGCTGGCCCGACGGAGCTGCCGGCCAGAAGATCGCCGCGCTTGCCGGACGGCTCGATGCCGAGGCGGCAAAGCGCGTTCGCCGCTACTGGGAGCTCCAAAGCTGGCTGGTTGCCGAGGCCGAAGAGGTCATGATCGAGGAGGCCGATGGCGACGCCAGCTTCAACTCCGCTGAAATCCGCGCCGCCTTCGCCGAGATCGACGGCCTGAGGCGCGCGCTCGGCCGCAGCACCTATGCGGCGCTGCGGGCGCTGCTTCCGTTCAGCCGCAACGATCAATGGGAGGTGTCCGAGCTCAAGCAACGGCTCAACCGCCGCTGAGCAATCGCCCTCCCGGCTAGGTCAATTCGCCGTATTGGACCTTTCGGCCAACGACGAAACGGGACCACAAATATGCGCCGAGCAGTGCGCCGAGTATCAGCGATAGGCCGGCGCTGGCCTCAAACCAGATCGGGCCGTCGACCAGGCCGCGTGAGTAGAGATAAGCAGTTTCCGCTACGATCAGCGCGCACATTGGCACCAAGTGGAGATAGGGCCGAGTCCCGGCGATTGCGGCGACCGCAAATCCCGCCACGATCGCCGCCAGCGGCGTCAGCAGCCCCGCACCGAACAACGTCGCCGCCTTGTCCGAATAGGTGACATGGTGGAAGATCCGTTCCTGGACGAACCAGGTGCCGGCATAGAGCAGCACCTCGCCGACAATGATTGCGAGCGAACTTCGCACCGCCTGAAGGGCTATCTTACTGCTGGACATCGGATGATCCCTCTTAAAGCCCCTTATCCCATCATTAGCTGCGATAATGAACATCCGCCTGGCCAACGGCAGACAAAAACGATTGCTTCAACGAATATCGGGCCCGTCCGCCGCCTCGCCGAACTCCGGCAACGGCTCAACCGCCGCTGAGCGTAACGATTACCCTTTTTTAACCACTCGCGCCGGACTGCTGTGGCAGGAGGCGCGTTTCATGCCGATGGTTGCGTATTTCGAAGAACGTCCGCCCGCGGCGGACCGCCGGCGCTCGGTGCGCCGCGCGCTCCGGCTTGGCGCGGGCGTTGGCGGTGAACCGGTCACCATCCACGATCTCTCGCTGACCGGCGCCCTCCTCGAAACGTCGGTGCCGATGCTGGTCGGCGCGACCTTCGAGGTCGAGCTTCCGCAGGCCGGCACCGTCGAGGCGAATGTCGTCTGGAACGGCGGCGAGTTTTACGGCTGCCAGTTCGCGCTGCCGATTTCGCCCGCCGCGCTGAGCGCCGCATTGCTGCAAGCCGACGTCCAGCCTCCGGCCGGGGCCGGCCACGACCCGATTGTCGAACTCAAGCAGCTCAACGCCGAGGTCGAGCGCCTCGCGTGGAAGATGGACAATGCGCTGCGGCGCCTGACCAAGAAATAGGTGCTCAGGGGGTCGGCCCCTTCCGCCGACCGGCCGACGGGCCGTCGATCCTCGGCCACCCGCTGTGCCACGCGATCGGATCGATGAGCAGGATACGGCGCGTGTTAATCTCGTCGCCGGGGTTCTCGCGCGGGCGCCCCGCATCGACGGCGTGATAGACGATCCAGTCCCGGCCGGCGCGATCGGCGATGATGCTGTTGTGACCCGGCGCGATCCACTTCCCGCGCTTTTCGAGGATGATGCTGTGCGCCTTGCCGGTCGCTTGCTCGAGCATTTCGAACGGCCCCGTCGCGCTCTTCGATCGGGCGACCATCACCGCGTAGTTCGCCTTCGGCCCGCAGCAATTGTCGCCCGAGTAGAAGAGATAGTACCAGCCGCTATGGCGGAGCATCCAGCTGCCCTCGACGAGCACCGGGAAGGCATCCTTGACCGGGTTGGGCGACACCAGTGGCTTGGCGGCGCTGCCCGGGGCGAAGGCCGTCCAGTCGGCGGAGAGCTCACGAACCTTGATCGGCTGGAACCCCGAACCCCAATAGAGCCAATGCTTGCCCGTCGCCGGATCGGCGAAGGCCATCGGGTCGATGTTGACGAAGCCCTCACCGCACTCGAGCGGCTGGCCGACATCGCGGAACGGGCCGCGCGGCAATTGCGCGACCGCAACCGCAAGGCACAGCCCGTGCCGCTCGTCGGAGGTGTCCGGCTTGGCCGAAAAATAGAGGACATAGCGGCGGCCGTCGCGAACGACATGCGGCGCCCAGAAATCCTGCGTCTTGCTCGCCCAGGCCGGCTTGGCCGGCAAAGCATCTCCGAGCCATCGCCAATGGACCAGGTCGCGCGACTGGGCGAGCTGGATGTTGACCCATTGCCCGGCGCGCTTCGTCTGGGTCGCATAGGCGTAATATGTGCCGTCGGGCGCGCGAAGGACCATCGGGTCGGGGAAATCCGCGTCGAGCACGGGATTGGCGTAGCTGACCCCATGACGCGCGGACGCTGGCGCGCCGGCAAGCATCAGCGCCAGGGCTGCAGCGAGTGCTTTCCACGTCATTTCTGAAAGCCTAATCGCGTGGCCCGGCTTCGGGAAGGGTTCCCGCAATGCCCGCGCGAAACTATCGCGCGCCGACATGATCAAAAGCGACTCGCCGACCTTCACCGTCGACGCCCGGGACGAGGGCAATGGCGTCCGCATCGACGTGACCGGCCCTGGCGGCCAGTCCGCCAGCTATGTGCTCGAGGGCCGGGAGGCGCAGCATTATTTCGAATTCTTTCGCGACCTGCACCGCGACTTCGGGACGCGGCTGCCTCATTTCTTCGTCGACCGGGCCAGCTTCGCCGAGACCCCGTCGCAATGGCAGCCGCTTCTGACCGACAATGTCTCGCCCAAGATTCTCGCCGGCTACGGCGACCCCAACGTGCTCAAGACCGACGACGGCTATTATCTTCTCGCGACGTCGAATGACGCGCCCGACGCTTTCCCGATCCTCCACTCGCAGGACCTGATCCACTGGCAGCACAAGAGCTTTGTCTTCCCCGAAGGCCAGGAGCCGCGCTGGACGGCCAAGGGCCGCCATGTCGCCGACTTCTGGGCACCCGAGATGGCCAAAGTGGGCGATGAATATTGGGTCGCCTACACCGCGCGCCGGCTGAACAACGCGCTCGCGATCGGCCTCGCTCGCTCCCACAATCCGCTCGGCCCGTTCGTGGACAACGGTCAGCCGCTGGTGACCGGCAAGGAGGTCAACACGACCGGCGCGCCGAACGGAGCGTTCAGCGGCGGAGTCATCGACAGCCATATCTTCAGCGACGCCGACGGCAGCAATTATCTGTTCTGGAAGGACGACAGCAACGGCATCTGGCCCCGGCCTCTGGCGATGCTCCTGCGCGAGCGGCCGGAGTTGATCGACCGCTCGTTCCATAGCGAGGAAGACAAGCGCAGCGCCGCCTTCGCCGCGGCCATCGTCCCATTCGCCAATTCGCGCCGGCCGATGGAGCGTTTTTACCTCATGAACGGGATGATCGAGGCCGCGCTCGCCAACTGGCCGGCCCTCAAGAACGCGCTGGTCAGCTATGGCCTCGCCGCCGAAATCCTCGAAGCGATGGTGACGCCGGTGCGGGCGCAGCGCATCGCCGACGACGGGCGCTCGCTTGTCGGCGAGTCCCACATCGTCCTCACCAACGACCTCGACTGGGAAGGGCATTTGATCGAAGGCCCGTTCTGCACACGCCAGGAGGGGCGCTACTGGCTGTTTTACGCCGGCAACGACTTTGGAACGCCGGCCTATGGTATCGGCGTCGCCGTCGCCGACCATGTGTTCGGCCCTTATCGCAAACAGGGCGAGCCGCTGTTGAAATCGACGAGGAGCTGGACGGCGCCGGGCCACGCCTCGGTCGCCCCCGGACTCGACGGCGAGCCGCAGCTATTCTTTCACGCCTTTCATCCCGGCGAGGGCGGATACAATGCGTTCCGCGCGTTGTTGACGGCTAAGCTGCGGTTCAGCGCGGACAGGGTGGAATTGGCCTGAGGTCAGGTGAGCGGAGGACCAGCAATGCGTTTGATCCGGAGTTCGATGTTTCTCGCGGCATTCGCAATCGCCGCGGCGGCCTCCGCCGAACCCTCGTTCGTGCCCGTCCTCAAGACCAATTTCCCCGACGCCTTCGTGCTGTCGCACGGCGCGGAGTTCATCGCTTACTCGACCAATGACAACGCCAATGTTCCGGTGGCCATGTCGCGCAACCTCACCGACTGGACGGTGCTCACCGACCCCGCTGACCCGAAGCGTAAATATGATGCTCTGCCGCGGCTTGGCAGCTGGGCGAAGACCGGCTTCACCTGGGCGCCCGAAGTGCTCGATCTCAACGGCAAATACCTGCTCTACTACACGGCGAGCGCGCGGCGCGAGAACATGCAGTGCGTCGGCGTCGCGGTCGCGGCCGATCCCAAGGGGCCGTTCGTCGACGCGGCCGCCGCCCCGATCGTCTGCCAGACCAAGCTCGGCGGCACGATCGACGCCAGCCCCTTCCGCGACACCGACGGCAGCCTCTATCTCTACTTCAAGAACGACGGGAACCGCGTCCATGCGCGCACGTCTTTGTGGGGCCAGCGCCTCGCGCCCGGCGGCATGGCGGTCGTCGGTGAGCCGCAAGAGCTGCTTCGTGACGATCAACGCTGGGAGGACCGCGTCGTCGAAGCGCCGACGATGGTTCGTGCGCCGAGCGGCTATGCCCTGTTCTACTCCGGCGGCTTCTTCGGCTGGAACCCGGAGGAGGGCGGCCTATCGCCCTACGCGATGGGCTATGCCAACTGCACGTCGCCGCTCGGGCCGTGCAAGCCCTCACCCGCCAACCCGCTTCTGCACAGCTTCAAGGAGGTCGAGGCTGGCTGCCTCAGCGGGCCCGGACACCAAAGCATCTTCAGTGCCGGCGGCCATCTGTTCTTGAGCTTCCATGCCTGGGCCGCGACCTCGGCTTGCCGGAAGGCACCCGACGACGCCCGCTATCTCTACATCGCGCCCTTGTTCTGGAAGAACGGCCAGCCGACGCTGGGGCCGAGTTTGCGCCCGGACTGAGCGGAAGCCGGTGCAGCCAAATGAAAGGCGGCGGATCGCTCCGCCGCCCTCTCATTCGCATTGGACGCCTGCCGAGGCCGCTAGTCCCCGCGCTCGGGCGCCACTGGTGGCGGCGGTGGCGGAGGAGCCGGTGGAGGAGCCTCGACCACGGGCGGCGGCGGTGGCGGCGGTGGTAGGACCGGAGCGGCGACGCGTGCGGCATGGCTCGCAAGGCCAAACTTGAAGCGGACGCCGAGCGAAAGGGTGCTCTCATCGTAGCGCAGGTACCGGACATATTCCGCGCGGGGAGCTCCCGCCCGGGCCGAGCTGAAGGTCTGCCGAAACGTCTTGCGAGTAATGTTGGTCCAGTCGCCGAACAGGCTCCAATCGTCGTTGACGTTGTAAGTGAGCGACAGGTCGAGCCGGCCCGCGGGATGCGCCGTTTCGAGGTAGAGATCATCACCACGATATTGGCGCGAAGCGGCAAAACTCGAGCGACCGTTGTAGCTTAGGCGCGCCGACAGGCCGTAACGCTCGTACATGGCAACCAGGTTATAATTCCATTTGGAAACACCGTTGAACTGATCGGTGATTGGGAAGTAGCTGAGGTTCGGAATGCCGTTCGTGGACGTGCCGTTGAACTGCTGCGTCTTGGCCTTGATGTAGGTCAAGTTGGCCTGAACACCGAACCCGCGCGCCCAATCCGGCAGCCCATCAAAGTCGAAGAAGGTTTGGCCCTGGAACTCTATTCCGCTGATTTGCCCCTTGCCGGTGTTGACCGGGCCGGTCACCTGAACGACCCCGTGCGTCGCGTCGGTAAAGCGGAAGGTGTTCGTCTGGATGAAGCCGTCCACGCTGTGGTGGAAACCGGTGATCGAGAAGAAGCTGGTGTGACCGAGGTAATATTCGAATGCGGCGTCGTAATTCCACGATGTGAATGGCCTGAGCAACGGATTCCCGCCGGACGCGAACCACGGATTATTGTCCGTTCCGAGATTGCCCGACGGTGGTGCAGCGAAGGTGATCGAGGGCACGAGATCGGAGAAGTTCGGTCTCGTCTCGGTCTTCGAAACCGAGGCGCGCAATTGGATCTCGGGGGTCACGCGCGCACGGATGCTGGCGTTGGGCAGCGCGATCGTATGTTTGCTTCCTTGGTCGATCGCGGGAACGCCTGTCGGTATCGGCCCGGCAACCCTCGTATTCACTCGCAGCCACCGCACGCCGATCTGGCCGTCGATGTTGCCGCTGCCGAGGTTGGCCTGTGCATAGCCAGCCAGCGTGTGCTCACGTCCCGTCCAAAGTAGCGCGTCGGGGACGGCTGCCGTACTCGTGTAGAGCCGGCAACCGTTGTTCGGATCCGTCACGAGGATCGCCGTGCAATGACTGATGACGAATTGCCGCAGCGCATCCACATTGTCGCGAATGCTGCTGTAGGTCGGCGCCGCCCAATTGAACGTACCGTTGGATTCACTGACGCCATCGAAAACCGCAAAATTGACCGGCAGTGTGGACGCATTGAGCCCCAGCGGGAGCATGTATGAATAGCGGTTCGCATAGTTGCGCCGGGCGTTATGCGTCGTCCACCGGAGGCCAACCTGGATGTTGTTCAGCCACGACGTATCGAAATCATATTCCCCATCCGCGCGGGCCTGCCAGTCCTGTCCGGCCGATCTCTGATTCTCTTCGAACAAGCCCTGGTAGGTCTGGGCGGAGGGATCCGTGAAGTTGATGCCGGTGACAGTGAATGACGGCTTCTCGAGATCGAAGTTGACCGTCCGCGCCCCGGGCCAGATTCGGTCGATCGACTCGGTCGACCCGCGGAAGGTCGACCTCGTGCGCGCAAGATCGAGATTAAGCTTCATACGGTCCTGATGGAACCGCATGCCGCCCGCGTACTGGAAGGTGTCGGTGCGGTTGAGCGTGCCGCCCTGGAACGAGAACAGGTTCCCGCCTGGGTTGATCACCGTGCCGCTGCTGACCAGGTTCGAACTGCCGCGGAAGGTCAGGTTCGTATAGGATTGGCCGCCGTACAGGGGCTCTTCCAGGAAATGGTCGTCGATTTGGTTGCGGAAACCCTGCCACAATCCTTCAAGATAGAATTCCAGCTCGTCGTTCGGCCGCCACTGCGCAGCCGCGTTGACGGACGGCCGTTCGCGCCGGCCCGAGCGGTAAAACAGTCGCTGTATGTCTGGCAGGCGGACGCGCTGTCCGTTGATAGTCGGGTCGGCGATGAAATCAGTGTTGGAGATTTCGGCGTCGAGATACTTCATCTGTTCGAGCGAGCCGTTGATCAGCAGTCCGAACTCGCCGATTGAGGTCATCCAGCGCTTCGTCGCGAGAAAGTTGAAGTTCGGTGTCACACGGCGGCCCTGGCGCGTGTACAGGCCCCAAACCGAACCGGCGATCTGGCCTTCCTTGAAGTCGAACGGCTGGCGTGAGCGGACGTTGACCAGTCCCGCGAGCCCTGGCTCGACAAGGTCCGCAGACGACGTCTTGTAGACCTCAAGAGCGGCGATGTTCGACGACGGGAAATCTTGCAGCGCCACCACGCGCGTTTCGGCGGTGAAAATCTCCCGCCCGTTATACGTCGTAGTGAAGTTCGGTAGCCCGCGAACCAGCACATTTTGTGCTTCGCCGCCCTGCCGATAGACCTGAATCCCAGGGATGCGGGCAGCCGTCTCGGCGGTGTTCAGATCGGGCAATTTGCCGATATCTTCCGCGACGACGGAGTCGACAATCTGCTGCGAGTTGCGCCGAATGTTCTGCGCTGATTGCAGTGAGCGTCTCAAACCCGTGACGATAATTGTCTGATCAGCCGCGGCGGCGTTTGTCGCGGCATTGGTCTGGGGGGAAACGGTCGGCTCGGTACCGGCAGTGGTCGCGGGACTGTTGACTACCGGCGGGGGAGCGCCTGTCTGCGCCAACGCAGGCGAAGGCGTGCCAGCGAGGACGAGCGCCGAAGTCGAAACGAGCAGGATCGAAACACGCCGCATGATGAGCCCCCTCCAGCGACAAAGGTCCGTGTAAACTACTGCTTACGTTGCTTTTGTAGAACTCGCCATCACCCACTTACAAGAAGCAAAACTGCAACACTGATTCAGGTTAACTTCGCCTCATTCCACCTGCCCGAGCATGTCGTTGACGCGCCGCTCGGCGTCGGCGAGCGCGCGCTCGATGGGCTTTTGCCCGGTGAACGCGGCGGCGGCTTCCTCGCCGACGATTCCCTCGATTGCGTTCTGGCGCTGGACGTAGCTCGGCAGCGGCCGGCCGATGTCGGCGAGCGGCGCGATGTCGGCGCGATGCGGGAGCGCCAGGAAGCGCGGATCCGCCAGCACCGATTTGTAGGCCGGGATATGGCCGGTGCGCGCCCAATCGTAATTGTGCGCCGCCATGAACTTGAAGAAACGGGCGATCGCCGCGCGCTGCTCGGGACTGCGCTTGTGCGTCGGGACCACCCAGCTGTGGCCGCTCACATACTCGACCCACCGTCCCCAAAGATGCGGGTACGGGAACACCGCGTAGTTGTTGTAGAGCGGCCGCCCCGGCGTCGTCGCTTCCTGCTGGAACGACCCGATCATCCACGTGCCGGTCGGATAGATTCCCCCTTCGCCGTTGATGAACGCGGCGATTGCCGCCGGCGTGTCCATGTTCTGCGTGCCGAGATGCTCGGCGTTGATCCGCCGGAAATAGTTGGCGACCTCGACCCCTGCCTGAGTGTTCAAGCGGATGTGGTGCGCATCGGGAAACAGTACGGCCCCTTGCGCCATCATGTAGGTGTAGAGGTTGCGCGCGGCGAACGCCGGGTCCCCAACGTTGCTCTGGATGAGATAGGGCTTGCCCGTGCGCTGCTCGAACTGCCGTCCTTGCGCGATCAGTTCATCCGCCGAGTTCGGGAGCACCGGCTTTCCGCCGCGCATCAGCCCCGCCTTTGCGAACAATGCGGTGTTGACGTGGAACAGCCCGCCGTGCGTGTCCCACGGCAGCCCATAAGCGTGACCGTTGATGGTCACCCCGGCCCGGCTGGCGTCGGTGAAATCGCCCGCGTCGACGCCGGCCGTTTTCAGATAGCCGTCGACCGGCTCGAGCAGCCCCTTCATCGCATAATCGCTGATCACGCCTTCGTGCATCGTCACCAGGTCGGGCGGGTCGCGCGCCGCGACCTGCGCCGTCAGCTGCGGGTAGCCGGGCCAGGCGACGACATTGACGTCGACGTGGACGTCGGGGTTCTCGGCGTTGAAGCGGTTGACCAAGGTCGTGATGATCCCGCACTCGCCTTCGGCCTTGGCGATGTCGGTGCTGCCGCCATATTGCGCGCCGCACTCGCCGAAAAACCGCTGCAGATAGAGGTGGGTCTTGTGGTCGCTCTTCGCGCAACTCCCCAGCGCGAGGAGCGCGGCAATCGCTCGAGCCGCGCGCTTCATCGCACCGCCGCGCCCGCCATCGCCCGGACGATCTGCTTCTGGAAGATGATGTAGACGATGAAGATCGGCACCGACGCGAACACCGCCTGCGCCATCAGGTAACCGAGCCCGCTGGTCTGCGCATAATTCATCTGCGCGGCCGCGAGCCCGACCGTCAGCGTGTACATGTTGCTGCGCGTCGCGCTGATCAGCGGCCACCAATAATCGTTCCACGCGCCAAGGAAGGTGAACACCGCGAGCGTCGATTGCGCGGGCAAGGTCAGCGGCACGATGATCTTCCAGAAGATCGTCCAGCGCGACGCCCCGTCGAGCATCGCCGCCTCGTCGAGTTCCTGCGGGATGCCGCGCATGTACGTGGTCATGAAGAACACGCCGAACGGCGCGACGAGCCCGGGCAGGATCAGGCCGGGATAGGAGTTGTGCAGGTGCAGCCAGGCGAACAATTGGTGCTGGGGCAGGATCACCGCCTGGCTCGGCACCGCAAGCCCGAGCAGGACGATCACGAACAATGTCCGCCGCAGCGGAAATTCCAGGCGCGCGAACGCGTAACCGGCAAGGCTGGCGAGAATCAGCACCCCGGCAGTCTGTCCGACCGCGACGATCGTGCTGTTGAGCAGCCAGCGCAGCGTCAGGCTGTTGCCGAAGATCGCGCCATAGTTCTCGAACGTGTACGGCGGGTGCAGCGCGGCGCCGCTGTGGCCGACGAGATCGGCATTGTGCTTGAGCGACAACAGCAGCGTCCACAGCAGCGGCGCGACCATGAGCAGCGCGGCCAGGCCAAGCCCCGACCAGGCGAGCGGCGTCAGCCGTCCCTGCCCCGCCTTAGCGGCCATGGCCGGATTCGCTCCGCGCGGTCGCCCAATATTGCGTGAGCGTCACCGCAAGAATGATCAGGAACAGGATTTCCGCCGCCGCGCTCGCGTAGCCGAGTTCCCAGCGGCCGAACGCGGTCTCGAACAGGAACAGCACCGCGGTTCGCGATGCGCCGCTCGGGCCGCCGGCGGTGAGCAATTGCGACTGGCCGAACAGCTGCAATTGGGCGGCCGTCTGCAGCATAACGACCAGGATCAACGTTCGCCGAAGCGCGGGTAAAGTGATCCGCCAGAACGTCGTCCAGCGACTCGCATTGTCGAGCGCGGCCGCCTCGTACATGTCTTCCGGGATCTGCTGCAGCCCGGCCAGAAACAGCAGCATCGGAAACCCCATCGACCACCAGATGGTGGTGATCGCCAGCGCCGGCAGGACGAGGTGCGGATCGCTGAGGAACGGCAACGGCGCCCGTCCCGCGGCTTTCCACGCCTCCCCGAGCAGCCCGGCGTCGGGCGCGAGAACGAAGCGCCAGATCAAGGTCACGATCGTCACCGACAGCACCGCCGAGGAAAAGAAGATGCCGCGGACGATCGCCGCGCCCTTGCCGGCGCGGTTGAGCGCCAGCGCGAGCAGCAACGCGATTACCGTCAGCACCGGAACGATCATCAGCGTCACTTCGAACGTGTTGACCAGCGACGCGCCGAACACCGGATCACGCAAAAGCTGCGCATAATTGCCGAAGCCGACGAAATGGCCGGCGCCGAACAGGTCGACCTGGTTGAGGCTGAGCCACAGCCCGCGCAGCAGCGGGAACACGAGGATGAGCGAATAGAGCGCGAGGAAGGGCGCGACGAACAGCAGACCCCGCCAGTCGCGCTGCGCGGTCATGCCGCCGCCTGGTGATAGCCCGTGCCGTCGGCGCCAAACAGGTGCGCCGCCGCGCCGTCGATCGCCAGCGTCACTTCATCCCCCAGGCCGAGCCTGCTGTGGGCGGCGTCTTCGGCGGTGACCGGCTGTCCGTCTGGAAGGCGCGCATAGACCAGGGTGCGCTCGCCCAGCCGCTCGACCAGCTCGACCCTTGCGGCTGTCGTGGCGGGGGCATCGGCAACGCGCACCGATTCCGGCCGCAAGCCCAGGCGAAGCTCGCCGGCCGGCAGCGCCTTGCGCGGAACATTCGTTTGCACGATCGCGCCATCGCCGAGCTTGACCCGCGCGAAACCCTCGCCGTCGACCAGCTCGACGCGGGCAAGCGTCATCGCGGGCGATCCGACGAACTGTGCGACGAACACATTGGCCGGACGGCTGTAGATCTCCATCGGCGCGCCGACCTGTTGGATGCGCCGGTCGTTCATCACGATGATCCGGTCGGCAAGCGTCATCGCTTCCGCCTGGTCGTGGGTGACCATGATCACTGCCGCGTCGACCTTCTGCTTCAATTGCGCGAGCTCGACCCGCGTGCGCAGGCGCAATGCCGCATCGAGGTTGGACAAAGGCTCATCGAGCAGGAACAGCTTGGGCTGCTTGACCAGCGCGCGGCCGATGGCGACGCGCTGCCGCTGCCCGCCCGACATTTCCGCCGGCTTGCGGTCGAGCAGCGGCGATATTTCGAGCACGTCCGCCGCATCGTTCACGCGACGATCGATCTCGTCGCGGGCGACCTTCGCGTTCCTCAGACCGAACGCCATGTTTTCGCGCGTGCTCATGTGCGGGTAGAGCGCGTAGTGCTGGAACACCATTGCGATGTCGCGCTGTCCCGGCGGCAAATTGTCGATCCGGCGGCCTTCGAGCCAGACTTCGCCGGCGTCGGCCGTCTCCAGGCCGGCAATGATCCGCAGCAGCGTCGACTTGCCCGAGCCGGAGGGGCCGAGGAAGGCGATGAACTCGCGTTGCTCGAGGGTCAGGCTGACGTCGTCGAGGATCGGTGTCGCCCCGAATGCCTTGCGGACACCCTTCAACTCGAGACTAGCCAAGCCACTCTCCTCGACCAGCGCGGCAATCTACAAGTTAAGAATGGCGCGGCAATAGCACGGGTTAGCCAGCGAAGGCGCCAGTGGCGGAGAGGGTGGGATTCGAACCCACGGTACGGTTGCCCATACGCCGCATTTCGAGTGCGGTGCTTTCGACCACTCAGCCACCTCTCCGTAGGGGTCGCGCTCGCCGGGCGAGGCCGGTTGCGGTCGGATGCGGTCGGATGCGGCGCACTAGCAGTGCGCCTGCGCATTGCCTAGATAGGAACGATGACCCCATTTGAACCTTTCGAACGTTCTGCCCCTTTAGGATCCAGCTTGGGACAGAAGATCGACATTCCGCTTGCCCGCTTCGCCATCGGCGAGGTCGTTCGCCACCGGCTGTTCGACTTCCGCGGCGTGGTGTTCGACGTCGACCCCGAATTCGCCAACAGCGACGAATGGTACGAGGCGATCCCCGAAGCGCTGCGCCCGCCGAAGGACCAGCCCTTCTATCACCTGCTCGCGGAGAATACCGAAAGCACCTACGTCGCTTATGTTAGTCAGCAAAACCTGCTTCCCGACGAAAGCGACGAGCCGGTCGGCCACCCGGCGATCGCGACCATGTTCAATCGCGAGGACGGGCGGTATCGCTTGCGGCCTGATCTGCGAAACTAGCTCAAGCGAGCCGCTTCTCCATTCGCACCAGCGGAACCTCGACCCCATCGATGTTGGCCGTGATCGGGATGTCGGCCTCGACGTAGCCGCACGCGCGGTAGAGCGGCACGCCGGCCATGGTCGCCATCATGGTCGCGCTCCTGAAGCCGGCGCCTACGGCCGCATCCTCGCATAGCCTGAGCACGAGCCTTCCGACCCCTTGCCGGGTGAAGTCCGGGTCGGTGTACATCGCGCGGATCCGCGCCGGCTCGGTCGCCGCGTCGAGCGCGCGCGGCTCGCGTTCGACGACGCTTTCGTCGCCGCCGTAGAGTGTCGAGCGCCAGCTCCATCCGCCGCAGCCGGCGATGCGCTTCCCCGCCTCGACGATGAAGTAGGTCCCGTCGGCGACCAGCTGCGCGTCGAGCCCCATCACCTTGTGGCTGGCAGCAACCTGCTCGGGATCGAGGAAGTCGTCCTGCAGCGTCTCGATCGATCTGCGCATCACTTCGCGCAGGGCATCAAGATCCTCGATCCGGGCGATGCGGTGGCTGAATTCAGTCACTGCGGATCGATTACGCGCCCCGCTCGATAGTGTCGAGGCGCGGGCCTTTTGCCGGCCCGCGCCTCGAATTCATCCCGGTCCTAGCCGCGCTCGCCCTTCTCCGTCGGCGCCGGAGGTGGCGGCGGGGGCGGAGGCGGAGGCGGAGCCGGCGGCGTTTCAACGACGGGCGGCGGGGGCGGCAACGTCACCGGCGGTGGCGGCGGCGCGCGACGACCCTCCTGGCCGAACTTGAACCCCAGCTTCGCGTAATAGAAGCCGCCGTTGATGCCGAACGGTCCGCCGCTCCGCGGATAGACCGAGCCGTTATCGAGGCTGTGGGTCAGCACATAGACCGGATTTACGGCTGAGTTCGCGATCTTGTCCGGGTAGGTGTTGAACAGGTTGTTCGCACCCAGGGTCAGCGTGACGTACCTCAGGAAGGTGTAGCTGACGTCGACATCGGTCGTGAACTTGGCACCGAACTTCTGCCACGTGAGAGGATTGTTACAGCCGGAGCCGACCTGCGTCTGGCAATAATCGATGACGTCGATCCACGAGCCGTAATAATTCTCGCGGGCATTGATCGTCAGCGGTCCGCGCGTCCAGTTGGTCGACAGCGTCGCGCGATGATTTGGCGCCAGATTCTCAACGTCTAGGCGCTGCCCGAAGCTGATGACGCCGGGCTCGAAGCTCGTGACCCTCGACTTGTTGTAGTTGTAGGCGAGCGTCCAGGTCATGCTGCCGTCGAGCAGATGGGTCCGATACGTACCAACGAAGTCGATACCCTTGGTGGTCGTGTTGAAGCCGTTGGTGAAATAGTTGATCGCGCCGCCGAGGCCTACCGCCGCCAGTGCCGGCTCGGCAGTGAGATGGGCCTGGTCCACAGTGAAGTTCTGCGAAATGCCGATGCGATCGCGGACGTTGATGATGTAACCGTCGATGGTCATCGTCAGCGCCGGGATCGGCTTGATCACGAAGCCTGCGCCGTAATTGTGCGACTTCTCTGGTCCCAGTGTGGTCGATCCGAACGCCCGGGAAATGGGGCTGTCGACCGGATAGGTTCCCGTCTGGACCTGGTTACCGCCGACGAAGTTGGTGGTCAGGATGGCGTCGTGCGACTGTCCGGGGGACGGCGCGTGGAACCCGGTTCCGACCGTCGCGCGGACCGAGATTTGCGGCGTTATCTTGTAGATGCCGTTAACCTTGTAGACGAAGCTGCCGCCGAACGTGTTGTAATGCTCGTAACGGCCGGCGATCCCCATGCTGAGCTGATCGGTGATGTCAGCCTCGGCATCGCCGTAGACACCCCAGCTCCATTGGTCCCAGCTGCCGGCATAGGTAGGGCTGGTGCCGCCATAGCCGCTGGCCCCAGGACCTTGGTTGACCGTGCAGAAGGTCGGGACCGGACTGGCCGTAGCACTAAAGCTCGGACACGCCGCGGCCGTGTAAGGGACAGGTGCATACACGCCAGGCGAAGTCTGCATGTATAGCGTCTGCGCGGCGTAGGGACCGGCGCCGTACGACTGCACGTCGCCGGGGGTCTGGCCGTAGGTTTCCTTCCGATACTCGGCGCCCCACGCAAGCGTGATGGGAGTGAATAGCCCCGCTTCGATCGGATAAGTGAAGTCGGCGTTGAGGTTCTGCTCCTTCTGACTCAGCGTGCCGAACTGGAAGCTGGTCTGCGACAGCGGCCCGTACGTGGCACTCAGCGAGTGGTTCATCGAGAGCGTCAGCGTGTTCTTGGCGAGAGTCCCGGAAAGGTCCCAGGTCAGGCCGCCGCCAATGTCGCCCTTCCAGCCCAGGGTCCCAAAGCGCTCCTTGGTGATGCCGACGAAGCGCGGGGTAAAGCCGGCAGGATAGATCGACGCGAAGTTGAAGATGGCCCCGTTTATTAGGTAATCCGGGTTGCCGCCCGTGGTCGCCGGACAGGTCGGTGTCGCCGCCGGGCACGGGGTCAGGTAAATGTTGTTGAACGCGCCGTTCTTGCCGAGGCTGTGCGGAATTCCAGCAAGGTCGAGGAAACCGCTTGCGCCGATCGGAGAGCGATAATTGAAGCTCTCGTTCGCATGATTGTAGGCGCCGAGCAGCGTCAGGTAGGCTTGCGTCGGGCCAATATCGACACCGGCGTTGACCGCCCCCTTCCAGCCGTGTTGCGGTGAAAGACCCCAGATCTGCACCGGCAGCGGGTAATGCGGCAGCTGCGTCGCAAGCGTCGGATTGTTCTGCGCGAAGATGACCGCAATCGGGCGCGTCGCGCCGCGGCTGGTGCCCTCGTCGTCATAATATTCGCCGGCGATGTCGAGGAATGAGGTTCCCACCCCAAGGCCGAGGTTCCCCGCCAGTTGCGTGCTCTTGCCGCTGTCGAGCACATTGTGGCCATGGTCGTAGAAGCGACCGTAACGGGCTTGCAGCTCGATGCCGCGACGATCGGTGCGCAGCCCGAAATTCATGACGCCGGCGATGGCGTCGGAGCCATATTGCGCCGTGGCGCCGTCGCGCAAGACCTGCAGGTTCCTGATCGCGATCGACGGGATCGCCGAAATGTCCGCCCCTTGCGACCCGAACGACAGGCCGGTGTCGCCGCCGGTATAAACCTGGACCAGCGCCGAGCGGTTGAACCGCTTGCCGTTGATCTGGACCAGCACTTCATCGCCGGGGAGGCCGCGCAGCGAGGGCGCGCGGACGAAGCTCGACGCGTCGGAGATGGTGTTCTGTCCGACGAAGAACGACGGGACGATATTCTTGATCGTGTCGAGCAGGTTGGCGGTCGGCTGGGTCGTCAACTCGGTCGAGCTGATGACGTCGATCGGGGACGCGGAGTTGGTCACTGTGCGGTCTGTGCGGCGCGTGCCGGTAATGACGATTTCGTCAGAGTTGATTACGGTACTGGCCGGCGTCTGCGCGGCCGGCTGGGCGGCGGCGGCCTGGGCCGCGTCTGCCGCAAAAACCAAGGTCAGCGCGGTCGCTGAGCAAAGAAGAGTGCGCGCGTGGCGCGTGCGAATAGTCGTCATGAATCCCCCGATCCGGCGCGGTGTTGCACCGCAGCAGCAGAGGATGCCTCATGACAATTGTGAGTCAATCAGCCGTGGGTCATGGCTGCCCGCTATTGTCGCCCGTGTGACAAAAACGTCACATCGCCAGTGGTCAGGATTTCCGCGCCGGCGATTGGGTCGGTTGCCGGTGGGGCGAGCCGCTCCGCGGCGCGGCGGTTGACAGTGTGGAGGCGCTGCCATAGGCGGCTCGCTTTCGCGCGCTTCCTCTCGTGGGGCTTGCTCGCGCGGAACCACGTCCGGAAGAAGAGAAGAGCCAATGTTCGCAGTCGTGCGCACGGGCGGCAAGCAATATCGCGTCGCCCTGGGAGACAAGATCGTCGTCGAGAAGCTCGACGGCAGCGCGGGCGACCGCGTGACCTTGGGCGACGTCCTCCTCGCCGGCGACGGCGGCAGCCTCAAGTCGACCGACGGCCTGACCGTCGCCGCCGAGATCGTCGCCCAGGCCAAGGCCGACAAGGTCACCGTGTTCAAGAAGCGGCGGCGTCACAATTACCGCCGCAAGAAGGGCCACCGCCAGCAGCATACGATCCTCAAGATCGTCGCAATCGGCGATCAGAAGGAGCAGAAGAAGGCTGCGCCGAAGGCCGCGGCCGCGCCCAAGTCGGAAGCGCCGAAGGCCGCCGCCGGCAAGCCCGCCGCCGCGCGCGCGAAGGAAACCGCCGATGCGACCGCGGACCAGCAGGAGGCCAACGCGATTGTCGGAACGCCCACCGAGAACCCGGCTCCGAACAACGAAAATGCGGCAGGCGCCGAGAAACCTGCGGCGAAAAAGGCCGCTCCGGCCAAGCCAAAGGCCGGAACCCAGTCGACAAAAAATGCTGCACCTGCTAAGGGCGGCGCCAAGAAAACTCCGAAAGCGAAGTAATTCGTCATGGCACATAAGAAAGCAGGCGGCTCGTCCCGCAACGGCCGCGACAGTGAGAGCAAGCGCCTCGGCGTGAAGAAGTTCGGCAGCGAGAGTGTTCGCGCCGGCAATATCATCGTGCGCCAGCGCGGCACCAAGTGGCACCCGGGCGACAACGTCGGCCTGGGCAAGGACCATACGCTTTTTGCACTGACCGACGGGCAAGTCGCGTTTCGCGACGGCAAGCTTGGCCGCAAATACGTCCACGTGATGCCGACTAGCGAGACGAGCGCATAGGAACGGCCAGAAAGGGGTCGTTCCCACAAGGGGGCGGCCCGGACGAGATCCAAGGATCAAGACCATAAGGGAGAAGAGGGAAGCCCCCTCTCCTCCCTTCTTTTGTATTTGAAGGGCCAAATTCTTCTCCCGGAACTGTCACCTGCCGCCTCTAGGCGGCTGGCGAGGAGAAGGACGATGTTCGCGAGGACTCCAAGATTGCTGCTGAGGCCGGGCTTCCCGGAGGACGCGCCGGCGCTGGTCGCCGCGATTGCCGACGAGGCGATCGCGCGCGGCCTGGCCAACGTCCCATGGCCCTATCGCATGCGCGACGCCGAAGCCTTTCTTGCGAGCCCGCGCGATCCGGTCCTCCCCTCCTTGCTGATTTTCGAGGTCGGCACAGGGGCGCCGCAGCTGGTTGGGTCCTGCGGCCTTGGCCGCAGGCCCTCGGGCGCGGTCGAGCTTGGCTATTGGATCGCCAGGACCTTCTGGGGCCGGGGCATCGCAACCGAGGCATGCACGGCGTTGGTGGCCATCGGCCGGTCGCTCGGCCTGGAGCGGCTCGAAGGCTCGCACTTCCTCGACAATCCGGCCTCGGGGCGGGTGCTCGAGAAACTAGGCTTCGAACCGTCGGGGATCGTCGCGCCGCGCCTGAGCTGCGCTCGCGGCGCCGAAGTGCCCGCGCGCCTCATGCGGCTCCAGCTCAATGCCGGCGCGGCCGAGGCGGACGACGAGGCGCTGGCGGCCTAGGCGGCCCGCCGCACCTTGCGCTTGGGCTCGGTCCCGCTGGCGATCGCGGCATAGGCGCCGAGCAAATGCCGGTCGTCGACGTTCCACGGATGGAAGCCGGGCAGGAAATAGCTCAGCCACGCCCCGCCGATCTTGCGGAACATGCCCGGCCGCACCCACAAATAGGTCATAAGCAGCCACCAGGCCTTGAGGCCGGTGACCCCGTCCTGGCGCATCAGCTCGAGCGCGCCGGCGGTCCGATCGACCAGGAAGTTGCGTGTGACCAGCAGCATGATCTTGGCCTTGACCTTCCAGCGCTTGGTGCGCGGCCAGTCGCGCGTCGCATACAGCCAGGTGTCGCAGGCAACGCCCTTGTGCTCGATCTCCTCGACCGCGTGCCAGCGCCAAAGGTCGGCCGCCTCCGTCTCCGCGCCGTCGAGATGGCGCGGGTTGGCGAGCAGCTGGTGCGCGAGGATCGCGGTGAAATGCTCGAGCGCCATGGTCGCTGCGACGTTGACGATCGGCGGCCGGCTCTTGGTGATCGCGAGCCGCTCGGTCACGCGCTGCTCGAGCTTGGACAGATCGTAGCCCGCGTCCGCGGCGCGCTTGTTGAACGCATCATGCTCGCGGCTGTGGATCGCTTCCTGCGTGGTGAAGCCCTTGATCTCTTCGGCAAGCTTGGGCGGAGCGCCCTCGCGAAAAGCGCGCACGCTCTCGACGAAATAGGCCTCGCCGATCGGGAAGGTCGCCGACAGGGCATTGTAAATAGCAGTCGCTTCGACGCGCCCGCCGTGCCACAGTCGGGGCGTGGCCGCCTCGCGGCCGAAGCGGCGATCGCGCGGCGTGATGGTGAGATCAGCCGGGGTTGGCAATGTTGTCGCTGTCATAAGCCGGAAGATATAGCTAACTTACATCTGTGTCAATAAGACGTACGCGCCTGTCCCCTGAACAAAGCCGCTCCGCCGCCCTTGCCGCGGCGCGTGAGCTGCTGCTCGATCAGGGCCCGCAGGGCGTTACGCTCAAGGCGGTGGCGGCAAAGATCGGCCGCACCCACGCCAACCTGCTCCACCATTTCGGCTCCGCGGCCGGGCTCCAGGGCGAGCTTGCCAAATCGATCGCGGACTCGGTCAACGGCAGCATTGCCGAGGCGGTCGAACGCGCCCGCGCCGGCGAGACCGATGCCCGGGTGATCGTCGACCAGTGCTTCGACGCCTTCGGCAAGGAGGGCGCGGGGGCGCTCGCCGCGTGGATGATTCTCACCGGCAACCGCGACGCCTTGGACCCGATCCTCGATTCGATCCGCGGCCTCGTCGCCAAGCTCGCCGCCGGCCATGAGGAGCATCAGGTCGCCGAGAGTACCTTGTCGTTGGTGCTGAGCGCGCTCGGCGATTCGCTGCTCGGCCCGGCGATCGCGCTCGCTCTGGGCCTGCCGCGCGACGCGGCGCGCGACCTCGCCGCCCAGCGCCTCCGCCACCGGCTCGAGGCCGAGCACCCGAAGGGCTGACGTGCGCTGAACGGGCACTAAAGCCGTTGCAGGCGCGTTACGGCGCGCATGCGGCGGTTCTTCAACTGGTGCGCGACCAAGACCTCGGCCGGGGCGGGTCACCCGTTCACCTTCGGAACAGCTGTTACCGTGATCATCGTCTGGGCGGCGACGGGCCCGCTGTTCCATTATTCCGACACCTGGCAACTGGTCATCAACACAGGCACCACCATCGTCACCTTCCTGATGGTGTTCCTGATTCAGAACAGCCAGAACCGCGACGCCGCGGCGATGCAGGCCAAGCTCGATGAGCTTTTGCGCGCGGTCGACAAGGCGCGCGAGCAGTTCATCGGCATCGAGCATTTGACCGACGAGCAGATCGAGCTCGTCCGCTCGGCGCTCGAACGCCACGCGAGGCAGCTCAAGGAAAAGCAAAGCAAGAAAAAGACGACGGAAGATACGGTCGACCGGCTGCTCGACCGCTTCTGATCAGGTCGGCTGAAGTCGGCGATTCCTCTCGCGAAGGTCGCGGTCCGCTTGGTCGATCGCCCGAAGCAGTTCGTTGAACGACGGCGTGTCCTCGACCGGCCAGACGCGATCGAAGGACGGCCCGAGCAGGCTCAGGTCGCGCTGGGTGAGCAATCCGACAGCGACGATGCGCTCGCTCATGTGGCGGCTCGCGGCTTCATCTAGGTTAGGAACGCGGCGGAGCGCCTTAAGTGCCTTGCGTTACGGGTGGGTATCGGCAGCCCCGCGATTAGCGCGTTCGAAACGCCTTGAACCGCGGCGCGCGCGCGCCGAAATCGGGCCGATGGAATCGAGCCCTTAGCGACTTATGACCAGCACCGTTCCCGAATGGCAGCATCTCGCGATCTACGCGATCGCCGCCGCGCTTGTGCTGATGCTGCTCCAGCGCCTTCCCGTGGTTGGGCGGTTCGTCCGGTTCGCCTTTTCGCTCGGCCTGCTCGCATTCTTCATCTTCATCCTGCTCCAGCAGGCGCCGTATCAGCCGGCGCTGTCGCGGCTGACCGGGAAGCTCGGCCTCGATGACCAGCGCGTCTCGGGCAAAGAATTGCGCGTCCGGATGGCGAGCGACGGGCATTTCTGGGTGCTCGCCTCGATCAACGGGGTCGAGCGGCGCATGCTGATCGACAGCGGCGCGACCGTCACCGCCATCTCGGGCGAGACCGCGCGGCGGGCGCGGGTCGACACCCGCACCGGCCTCGCTCCGATCGTGCTCCAGACCGCCAATGGCGCAGCGCCGGCCCGGACCGGGAAGGTGGACGAGCTGCGCGTCGGCAACATCGTCGCGCGCAACCTGCGCATCGTCACCTCGCCCGGCCTCGGCAACCTCGACGTGCTCGGCATGAATTTTCTGTCGAAGCTCCAGGCGTGGCGGGTAGAAAATGGAACGCTCATTCTCGTGCCCCACCATCCCCAGGCCCACTCTTGATGAACCGGAGGCAGCGATGCGACTGAATTATGCGATCAAGTTCGTCAGCGACATGGACGCGGCCGTGGCCTTTTACCGCGACGCGCTCGGCCTGACGCCGATCTTCCAATCGCCCTTCTGGAGCGAGTTCGACACCGGCGACACCAAGCTCGCGCTCCACCCGGCGTCGGACGAGAACCCCGCAGGCAGCGTCCAACTCGGTTTTGGCACCGCGGACATCGACAATTTCTATGCGGCAGGCCAGGCCGAGGGCCTCGTCTTCACCAGCGCGCCGACCGACGTCCACGGCACTCGCGTCGCCCGCTTCCGCGACCTCGACGGCGCGGAGATTTCGGTGAGCCAGACGGCCTAAGGTTCCCTAGCCCGGCGGCATCGCCTAACTGCGCGGGCGATGCACTTCCTCGACCAGGCCAAGATCTTCGTCCGCTCCGGCGCCGGCGGCCCCGGCGCGGTCAGCTTCCGGCGCGAGAAGTTCGTCGAGTTCGGCGGCCCCGACGGCGGCCACGGCGGCAAGGGCGGCGACATCGTGTTCGAAGCGGTGCCCGGGCTCAATACGTTGATCGACTTCCGCTACACCCAGCATTTCCGCGCCCCGCGCGGCAAGGGCGGCGCGGGCTCGAACCGCACCGGCGCCGGCGGCGACGACCTCGTCGTCAAGGTCCCCGTGGGCACCCAGATCCTCGCCGACGACGACGAACGCAGCCTGCTTGCCGACCTCACTCGGGTCGGTCAGCGCGTCACCTTCTTGAAGGGCGGCATGGGCGGCCGCGGCAACGCCAGCTACAAGACCTCGACCAACCGCGCCCCGCGCCAGCACCAGACCGGCGAAGATGGCGAGGAAATGTGGGTGTGGCTGCGCCTCAAGCTCCTCGCCGACGTCGGCCTCGTCGGCCTGCCCAACGCCGGCAAGTCGACCTTCTTGAACGCCGTCAGCAACGCCGGCGCCAAGGTCGGCGACTATCCGTTCACGACCCTCCGCCCGCAGCTTGGCGTCGTCCGCCACAAGGGCCGCGAGTTCGTGCTCGCCGACATCCCCGGACTAATCGAGGGCGCCGCCGAGGGCGCCGGGGTCGGCGACCGTTTCCTCGGCCATGTCGAGCGCACGCGGCTGCTGCTCCACCTCGTCGACGGATCGGGCGAAGACCCGCTCGATGGCTGGCGCGTCGTCCGCGGCGAGCTCTCGGGCTACGGCGCCGGACTCGCCGACAAGCCCGAGGTCATCGCGCTGACCAAGGCCGACCTGCTCGACGACAAGACGCGCGCGAAGGCCGTCAGGGCGCTGGAGAATGAGACCGGCGCGCGCGTCTTCGCGATCTCCGCCCCGCTCGACGAAGGCATGGAGCCCCTGCTCGACACGATCATCGAGCGTCTCGCCGCGGCGGCGCAGTACGAGCCGTTCGAGGCGGCCGACGACAAGCACTGGTCGCCCTTATGAAGCTCCCGAGGTGAGGATAGCCGTCACCGGCGGCACCGGCTTCGTCGGTGCGCATTTGCTCGATGCCGCGCTCGGCGCCGGCCATCGCGTCAACGCCCTCACCCGCCGCGACCAGCCGCAGCGCGACGGCGTCGACTGGATCCTGGGCGACCTCCAGGACCGCGACGCGCTTGAGCGGCTGGTCGACGGCGCCGACGCCGTCATCCACGTCGCCGGAACGATCAGCGCGGCCAATGCCGCGGCGTTCGAGAAGGGCAATGTCGCGGGCACGCTGGCGATGCTCGCCGCCGCCACCGCCGGCGGAGTCCGACGCTTCGTCCACGTCTCCTCGCTCGCCGCGCGCGAGCCGAAGCTGTCGCTCTACGGCGGCTCCAAGGCGAAGGCCGAGGAGCTGGTTCACAGCTCGGGCCTCGACTGGGCGATCGTCCGCCCGCCCGCCGTCTACGGCCCCGGCGACAAGGAGACGCTCGAGCTTTTCCGAATGGCCAAGCTCGGGCTGATGCTGATGCCGCCCAAGGGCCGCGTGTCGGTGATCCACGCCGACGATCTCGCGAGCCTGCTGCTCGCGCTCGCCGGTCCCGCCGTGCCGTCGAACATCCTGATCGAGGCCGACGACGGCAAGCCCGGCGGCTGGTCCCACCGCGAGTTCGCCCGCGCGCTCGCCGGGGCGGTCGGCACCCGGCCGGCGATCCTGTCGTCGCCCGGCATCCTGCTCCGCGCCGCCGCGCACATCGACCAGCTGTGGCGCGGTGAAAAGGCCAAGCTTACTACCGACCGGGCCGCTTACTTCTCCCACCGCAATTGGGTGGTCGAGCCCAAGCGCGCCTGCCCGCCGCAAGTCTGGCAACCGCGGATCGACACGCTCCAGGGCCTCGCCGACACCGCCGCCTGGTACCGCGAGCAGGGCTGGCTTTAACGAACCGTCAGAGTGCGCATCTGCTCGTCACCGCTCCGGACGGCCACGCGATAGCAATCGAGCCGCTTCAACCTAGTGTCGAGCGGATCGACATTATATTCCCTGCACAAATGATCGGCCGCCGATCGGATGCGCCTGACGAGGGTCGCCCGGCCGCTTGCGGAATCGAGATTGAGGTCGTCGACGGCGACGCTCGCCGAAGGACCATCGCTCAGCGCCAGGGCGGCGCCCTTGTGGATCGTCGCGCTGGCCGGGGACGGCACCAGCAACGCTGGGACAGCAAGAAAAAATAATCGCTTCAATGTTCATCTCCTTCGGTGGGGCAACCAGCCGCCGTGAAACACGCGGCTGCGTGACCTGCGGTGCCGCAGCACTGCCCGCCTCTTGCGACGGGCGTTAGTTCAGGAGCTGAAGCAATCCGCTATCGAATATGAAGTGACCCCTTGGGAGCGAAGTCAGCCGCTACTCTGGCGCTAGAGGTAACCGTCCTCGCGCACGGGCGAGAACTCGACGAGCAGCACGCACGCGAGCCAGATCGCCAGGGTCGCGACCAACCTGTGCAAGTCCGCGTCGGGTAGTCCTTTCGGCTTGAACGCCGGAATGAAAACAATACCCGCCACGATCACGACATAAAGCGCGAGGACCGCGAGCACCCGGCTTCGCTGTTCCGAGGTCGAGAGCATGCGCAGGACCATGACTGCCCCCGCGAGGATCACGACCAGCTGCACATATTGATACAGCGGCAGCGCCTGCATCGTGCCGAGGTTCGCACCAAGAAGCGCGCCGAAGAACAGGTTCAATCCGTCGATTGAGCCGGCTTTGCCGCCGGGCGTGTTGCGAAAGAAGTGTTTCATCTTGCCCCCTCGGGAAACCTAGCTCCGGCTGGATGAAGCGCAACCGCGCTAATCATTCGGCGGCATCGAAAATCGGCGGTGCGCCGGGTCTTTCGCCAACGCTTTCAGCGCCCTATAGCAACCCACGCCAAGCTTACGGGGGGTAATTGATGGCAACTCTGGTTAGTGAAGCTCGCGTTTCCTCGATCGGCGACGAGACCTTCTTCGTCCGCGGCGCCGTCGTCATGGCGCTCACCGTCGTCGCGGGCTTCTCCTTTCAACATGCGATGGGCCGCTCGACCTTCGCCTCGCCGCCATTGGTCCACGCCCACGCGATCGTCTTCATGGGATGGGTCGCCATCTATCTCACCCAGAATTTGCTGATCGGCTCGGGCCGCGTCGACATCCACCGCAAGCTCGGCTGGATCGCCCTCGGCTGGATTTTCCCGATGGTCCTCCTCGGCTGCCTGGTGACGCTCGCCATGCTGCGCCGCGGCCAGGTGCCCTTTTTCTTCCGCCCGCTGCAGTTCCTCGTGTTCGACCCGATGACCCTGTTCACCTTCGCCGGGCTGACCCTGGCCGCGGTCGCGATGCGCCGCCAGACCGAGTGGCATCGCCGCCTGCATTTCTGCGGCATGTCGCTGCTGCTCGGCCCCGCGTTCGGACGGCTGCTGCCGCTGCCTTTGCTTCAGCCGTGGGCGTGGGAATCGGCGTTCGCGGCAACCCTGCTGTTTCCGGCCGCTGGAATCCTTGCGGACCTTCGCCGCAGCGGCCAAGTCCATCCGGCGTGGCGCTACGGCATCGGGGCGATGCTCGCCTGCCTCGTTCTGACCGAGGCGATCACCTACAGCCCGGTCGGCACGACGCTCTACCGGCTGGTCACCGCCGGCTCGCCGGGCGCGTCAGTGCCGCCGCTCGACTTCCCACAGCCGCCCCCGGGCCCGCAGGTCACCGGCCGCAGCTAGGAGCATCACCTAAGACCGGCATTGGTCGTCGCTGTTACGCAATTGAGCCGCGCGTGATAAGGAACCCTACCGCGCCCCGTGACCCATTGGCCTGCGCGCGGCTGAGAGACCGAGAGGTGCTCCCGCCTATTGGAAGGAGCAGATCGTGGCCTCCACAATCGCCGGCGCTGATGTCGCTCAAACGCTGACCATCGACGACCCTTTCGTGATCACTGGCGGGCCGCCGCTTGCGCTTCACCGCGCTGAAAGCGACCTGCCGTTCGTGCCGTATCAGGAGGGTGTCACCTTCCAGCTCGTCCAGGTCGACATAGAGGCAGGCTTCTTTGTGGTTCGGGTCCGGGGCGAGCCCGGCATGACCATCCAGCGGCACAAGCATACGGGGAACATCTTTGCGTTCACCTTGGCGGGGTCGTGGAGGTACCTTGAATATCCTGAGATCAACACGGCTGGCTCGTTTCTCTATGAGCCCGCCGGATCGGTCCATACGTTGCACTTCCCGGACACCAACAAGGAAATCACGGACGTCTGGTTTGTGCTGCACGGAGCCAATCTCAACCTCGATGCCGAGGGCAATGTTGAATCGGTGCTCGATGCGGGCGCGGCACTCGCCGTCTATCGTGCTGGCTGCAGGAGCATCGGCTTGCCGGTGCCCAATGTCATCGGTGCATAAGGCGTCCGCTTTCGACCGTTGTGGGCGATAGGGATCTTCGCCGCGCTTACGACCCAAAGCGGAAAAAATACCCACTTTTATTAATTCTTGGTTAATTCACGCGGATTCCGGTATCAACGGTGCGCCGCTACGACTCAGCTCGTCGTGTTTCGAGCTCTGTCTCGATCGGCCAGAAAGTCGCGTCCGGAGGGTCGGCCGATGAAAAATTATCTTCGCATAACCACAACCGTTGCCGCACTTGTGCTTGCAAGCGCTGCACAGGCAGTCTCCGTGCCGGCCACGACCTCCAGTCCCACGGCGTTAGGCAGCATCACCGCGGGTCAGACTTATACCGTCACAGCCACCGGAGCGGCCGATTTGCTGATAACCTGGAATGGAGGATTGGGGATTCCCTTCACGGCGAACGGGATTCCAACCTACGCCATCCCTGGCACATACAGCAGTTTTTATCCGAACGGTCTCGATTACGATCCGTCGCAGAATACATCCGCGCACGGCATCGGCGGTGCAGGCGTGCTTTTCGGAGCGCTGCTCGGAACCTTTACTGCCAGTCCTACCGGTCCTGCGGATTATTTCCTGCTCGGCTCGAACTACAACTTCACTGCTGGTTCCAGCGGAACGCTCTACGGCGTGGTGAACGATTGTCCTAACTGCTATGCCGACAATAGTGGCGGCTTCACCGTGACGCTGTCTCTGGCAACCGGGCTACCCGTCGGCGTTCCAGAGCCGGGGACATGGGCCATGATGCTCTTGGGCTTGGGCGGCATCGGTTTTGCCATGCGCAGCAAAAAGGTTCTCCAACCCGTTAGCGCATGAGCGCGATCCTGGCGACGCGCGAAGGGGCACTCGTCGGAGCGCCCCTTTTCATATCAAGGCTTAACGGTCGCTATGGTCCACTTTCCAACCAAAGCAGACATAAGAGCTTCCCGCCCGCTCGCCGCCCCACTCCTGCCCCATTGCGTTGCGAAAGCACCGGCCGGTCACTAACGGAAAGCCGCATGCCCGACCGCCAGCAAACCCTCGCCAAAGTCCTCGAGCTGATAGAGCCCTTCAACAAAAAGGGCGTTGCGGTCAGCGAAGCCACGCGCTTCGCCCAGGACCTCGAGTGGGACAGCCTGACGGTGCTCGATTTCGTCGCCAATGTGGAGGACGAGTTCGACGTCCTCATCTCGATGAACATGCAGGCCGAGATCGAGACCGTCGGCCAGCTCGTCGACGCGCTGAAGAAACTCAAGGCGTGACGGACCTCTTCTCGAAATTCGACGGCGTGATCGAACAGCGCGAGGCGCTGCTGTCGACCGGCCTCACCGACCCGTTCAACCTTGTCATGGAGCGCGTCGAAAGCCCGACCGTCGCGATCTGCAACGGCAAGCGCACCATCCTCCTCGGCACCTACAATTACATGGGGATGACCTTCGACCCCGACGTGATCGCCGCGGGCAAGAAAGCGCTCGACGAGTTCGGCTCGGGCACCACCGGCAGCCGGGTCCTCAACGGCACCTATGCCGGACACCGCGGCTGCGAAGACGCGCTGAAAGACTTCTACGCGATGGACCACGCGATGGTCTTCTCGACCGGCTACCAGGCGAATCTCGGGGTGATTTCGACTATCGCCGGCAAGGAAGATTACATCGTCCTCGACATCGACAGCCATGCGTCGATCTACGACGGCTGCGCGCTCGGCAATGCGCAGATCGTTCCCTTCCGCCACAACGACATCGAAGCCCTCGAAAAGCGCCTCAAGCGCATCCCCGAAGGCGCCGGCAAGCTTGTCGTCCTGGAAGGCGTCTATTCGATGCTCGGCGACATCGCTCCCCTTCGCGAGATGGTCGCGGTGTCGAAGGCCAATGGCGCGATGGTCCTCGTCGACGAAGCGCATTCGATGGGCTTCATCGGCGAGCGCGGCCGCGGCGTCGCCGAGGCCCAGGGCATCATCGACGACGTCGACTTCATCATCGGCACCTTCTCCAAGTCGGTCGGCACGGTCGGCGGCTTCTGCGTCTCCAACCATCCCAAGTTCGAAATCCTGCGGCTCGTCTGCCGGCCCTATGTCTTTACGGCATCGCTCCCGCCGAGCGTCGTCGCCACCGCCGCGACCTCGATCCGCAAGCTGATGCACAGCGCCGACAAGCGCGCGCATTTGTGGGAGAACAGCAAGCGCCTCCACGCGGGCCTCCGTCAGCTCGGCTTCACGCTCGGGACCGACGAGCCGCAGTCGGCGATCATCGCAGTGATCATGCCCGACCTCGAAAAAGGCGCCGCGATGTGGGAAGGGCTCCTCAACGAGGGGCTCTACGTCAATCTCGCGCGGCCGCCGGCGACGCCGGCCGGGATGACGCTGCTGCGTTGCTCGCTGTGCGCGCTCCACACCGAGGAGCAGGTCGGCGAGATCCTGGGCATGTTCGCTGCGGCAGGCCGTGCAACGGGCTGCATCAGCTGAGGAACCGGCGCGGAACCGCGCCCTTTCGTGACTTTCACGCGGCGCGGCGCGGGACTACACTGGCCCGATGATCGATGACGATGAGGCCGTCCGGTTCGATTGGCGGCGCGGCGGCGCGGCGGCCTTGGGCCTCGTTGCGGCCCTCGTCCTCGTCGTCATGGTGTTCGCGGTCAAGTTCGCCAACGACGCGCGCGAGCGCGCGCTCAACGCCGAGCGCCACGCCTATGAAGTCGCATTGGTCGTGCGCAACGTCAGCTCGAACGTCTCGCGCGCCGAGGCCGCGCTCGCCCGCTTCGTTCTCGACGAGGACGTCAAGACCAGCGGCAACATCTATTCCAGCGACTGGCAACTCGCCGGCTTCCAGATCAATCAGCTAAAAGCGCTCGAGCGGAGCAGCCCCGAGCAGCAGGCGCGGGTCGCCCAGCTCGAGCAGCTCTATTCCCGGCGCGGCAACGAGCTCGCCGTCGCCGCCCGCGCCGCGCTCGCCAAGCAGGGCGATACCGGCATCAGCTATTTCTACGCGGCGGCCAGCACCGGCACCGGCCGCGCGCTCGACGACAAGCTCGAGGAGATCATCCGCGCCGAGCGCCAGTCGCTGCGCGGGCGCATCGAGCAGAGCCAGTTCTTCGCCGACCAGGCCGACCAGCTGACCACCTATCTCAGCATCCTTGGAGTCCTCGTCGGGATCGGCGCGATCTTCCTCGGCGTGGTCGCGGTCCAGGCGCTGCGCCAGAACGCGCAGGCCCGCCGCCAGGCCGAAAGCGAAGCCGAGCGCGCCGAGCAGCTCGAGCAGGCGGTGCGCGACCGTACACAGGAGCTATGGGAGGCCAATCAGGCGCTCAAGGCCGAAGCCGCCGAGCGCGAAGCGGCCGAGGCGCAGCTCCGCCAAGTCCAGAAGATGGAGGCGGTCGGCCAGCTGACCGGCGGCATTGCCCACGACTTCAACAATATGCTCGCCGTCGTCGTCGGCGGCATCGACCTCGCCCTCCGGCGTCTGAATGGGCCCCGGCGCGAGGTGATGATGCACCTCAACAACGCGATGGAGGGCGCTACCCGCGCGGCGGCGCTGACCCGCCGGCTCCTGTCCTTTGCCCGCTCCGAGCCGCTATTGCCGGAGCGCGTCGACCCGGCCGATCTCATCAACGGCATGTCCGACCTCCTAGACCGGACGCTCGGCGAGCGTATCCGCATCGACGTCGATGTCACGCGCGGCGCCTGGCCGACCTATGTCGACCCGCACCAGCTCGAAAACGCCATCGTCAATCTCGCGGTCAATGCGCGCGACGCGATGGACGGCGAGGGCCAGATGCGCATCGCTACCGAGAACGTGGCGATGGCGGCGAGCCAGGTCGGCGACATCCGCGCCGGTGAATATGTGAAGATCAGCGTGACCGACACCGGCTGCGGCATGGCCCCCGACATCATCGAGCGCGCGTTCGAGCCCTTCTTCACCACCAAGCCGGTCGGCAAGGGCACCGGGCTCGGCCTGTCGCAGATCTTCGGCTTCGCTCATGAATCGGGCGGCGAGGTCGGGATCGAGAGCCAGATCGGCAGGGGCACCACGGTTTCGATCTACCTGCCGCGGACCGAGGCCGTCGCACCGGTACGCCTCCACGCCGCGCATCGCGGCGACACGACCGACATCCATGTCCCGGGGGCACGTATCCTGCTGGTCGAGGACGATCCGCGCGTCCGCTCGGCGACCGTCGGCGCTCTGGAGGACCTGGATTACGAGCCGGTCGACTGCGCCGGCGGGGCCGAGGCGATTGCCCTGTTCAACTCCCAGTCGTTCGACCTCGTCATCACTGACGTCATCATGCCCGAAATGAGCGGCCCCGAGCTGATCCGCTACCTGAAATCGACCAGTCCGCGCGACTTCGCCGTGCTGTTCGTCACCGGCTATGTCGGCGAGGGCGAGAGCGACGACCTGCGCGGCTACGAGCTGCTGCGCAAGCCGTTCACGGTCGGGGCACTGGCGAGCGCCGTCGCCGCCGCGCTCGCCCGCAACAGCGAGCCCCCGCGCGCCGCCGCCAAGGGCTAGCGCGCGACTTCACCGCTCCGCGCCATCTCCACCAGGCGCCGCAATCCCTCGACTTTCCCGTCGGCGATCACCTTCAGCGGCGGCGGCGCATCGCCGAATTGCCCGAGCTCGGCGAGCGCGGCCTTGACCATCGGCTCGCCGCCGTTGATCGCCAGCAGCGCCGGCCGGACGCGCACGATCGAGCGCATCGCTTCACTGACCTGCGCCGCCTCTTCCACCTCATAGTGAAAAACGTCCGGATGATCGGCGCAGTACGCCCGGAGCCGCGGCAGCTCGGCAAGGCTGTCCGCCGACTGCGGGTTGGACAACAGCGCAATTCGCCCGCGCTTCGGGACCTTGGGGCTGGGGTGCACTTTCGACATGAATCCGCGCGCCGTTCGATTATAGGGGGCGAAATCTCTCGGCCGCCTTTGCGGCCAAATCATGGTGCCGGAGCGACCGAATTTGTTCAGTAGCCTTCCCAGGCCCGGCCTGATCGACCGCTATCTCGCGCGTTCGATCGCGGTGCCGCTGATCGGCACTTTGATCCTCGCCGCCATGCTGCTCGTGCTGGATAAGATGCTGAAGCTCTTCCAATATGTGGTCGACGCCGGCGGGCCGGTCAGCGTCGTCTGGCGGATGCTTGCCAATCTCCTGCCGGAATATCTGTCGCTCGGCATTCCGATCGGACTGATGCTCGGCATCCTGCTCGCGTTCCGGAAGCTCGCTCTGTCATCCGAGCTCGACGCGCTTCGCGGCATCGGCATCGGCTACACCCGCCTGCTTCGGGTGCCCTACGCCTACGCAATCCCGCTCGCGATCATCAACCTGTTCATCGTCGGCTATCTCGAACCCTACACCCACTATCGCTACAAGGGGCTGCAATTCGACTTGAAGTCGGGGGCGCTCGGCGCCGCGATCAAGGTTGGCGAGTTCAACCAGCTCGGTAAGCACCTGACGCTGCGCATCGACAGCAGCCAGAAGAAAGGAACGCAGCTTCACGGCATCTTCGTCCAGAGCCAGGACGCAGCTGGCGTGACCATCGCCGCGACCGCCGAGGGTGGCCGTTTCTTCTCCACCGACGACCCCGACAAGATCATCTTCCGCCTGACCAAGGTACGCCTAGTCCAGGATAGCCCCAAGTTCATCACCCCGCGGACAGGCGTGTTCAACCTGTACGATCTGCCGATCAGCCTGCCGGCGATCAGCCAGTTCCGCGGCCGTGGCGGCGGCGAGGCGGACGAGCTTTACCTGCATGAATTGTGGCGATCGGGCTATGGCGGCGGCGCCCCGACCCGCGTCCAACAAGTCGCGGCCGAGGCGCACTTCAATTTCCGGAT
The DNA here is from genome assembly GCF_045810705.1 of Sphingomonas sp. Taxonomy (GTDB): domain Bacteria; phylum Pseudomonadota; class Alphaproteobacteria; order Sphingomonadales; family Sphingomonadaceae; genus Sphingomicrobium. The sequence goes on from NZ_JBJMVI010000011.1 coordinate 190,163, forward strand.
GGTCGAAGTGGTGATGATGTTCATGCTGCCGCTGCTGGCCATCGCGCTCGCGGTGCCGCCCAAGCGAAGCACGTCATCGCTCGGCATCTTCGTGTCGATCGTGATCGTCGTCGCCTATCACAAGATAAACCAATATGCCGACGCCGCTGCCGCGCGCGGTGATTTCGACCCGACGCTCGGCCTGTGGCTGCCGCTGGTGGTCCTCGCTGGTCTCATCCTGTGGATGTACCACGTGCTCGCCGACAAGCCGGGCGGCCAGCCGATCGGCGCGCTCGAATGGTTCTTCGCCGGAATCGCCAAGCGCGTTCGCGGCCTGATGCCCAGGCGCCGTGACGAAGCGGCAGCGGAAGCCGCGGCATGATCAACGCCAGCTTCTTTCCATCGCGGCGGCTGGCTTTCTACATGGTGCGGCTGTTCGTTACCCGCAGCGTGGCGGTCCTCATCGCCCTGGTCCTGATCCTGATGACGCTCGACCTCCTCGGCGAGTCCGGAAAGATCCTCGCGGTTCCGGGCAACACCGACGCCGACCTGTGGCGTTACGTCGGTCTTCGAATGCCCATCCTGCTCGCCCGCTTTCTGCCTTTCTCCGTGCTGCTCGGCACGTTGATCGCGTTCGTCGGCCTCAATCAGAACAGTGAGGTGGTTGCGATGAAGGCCGCCGGCCTCTCCGCCCACCAGATCCTCGCGCCCTTGGTCCTCGCCAGCATCGGCATTGCCGCGGTCCTTTTCGCCTTCAATGAGCTGGTGGTGGTCAACTCGACCCGCCAGGTCACCGCGTGGAGCGACAACGACTATAAGCCGGTCCCGCAGTCGAGCGGGATGGTCAGCAACGTCTGGGTGTTGAACGGGGACGACCTGGTCCATGCCGGGATCGCGGGCGGGCGGCCGTTCACTGCCCAGGGGATCGAGGTCTACGACCGCGGCGGCGGCGTCCTCCAGCGTGTGATCAAGGCCGCGCGGGCCGCGCCGCGCCCCGCCACGGGCGACTGGCTGCTCCAGGACGTCAGGATCTACGACGCCAACATGAACGTCATCCGCCGCCTGCCGCAGATGGCGGCGTTGCCCGGCCTCACCCCCAACCAGCTGACCCTCGCCAAGGTCGACCCGACCGAGCTGCCCTATTGGACCCTGAAGAAGCGCATCGCCGAGCTCGACGCCGGCGGCCGCCCTGACGATGAGGCCCGCGCCGGCCTCGCGCACAAGATCGCCGGCCCCCTGTCGACCTTGCTGATGCCGCTGCTCGCCGCCGTCGCCGCCTTCGGCCTCGCCCGCTCCGGCCAGGTGTTGCTCCGCGCGGTGCTCGGCATGGCGCTCGGCTTCGCTTATTTCGTGGTCGACAATTTCAGCCTGGCGATGGGCAATGCCGGCACCTACCCGCCGCTCGTCGCGGCCTGGGCGCCGTTCCTCCTGTTCCTGCTGATCGGGGAGACGGTGCTGATCCGCACGGAGGAATGATGGCGCAGGAACTGCCGGGGTGCAGTTCCGAGCACATCATCAGCGCGGGAACTGCCGGGGCGCAGTTCCGAGGACATCATCAGCCGTAAGCTGCTGTTCAGCAACGATTCTCCACACCGGATTCAACGCACAATAAAGCTTGCGCCGCGGCCCGTTTCATTATGGAACGGGGGCGAGGGGGATAGTCTGGGGAGGGCGTGGTGTATCCGAGCATTCATTTCTTCCACCGCCAGGCGGCGCGCGAGAAGCTTGCCGCCAAGCGCGCGCTGACCGAGGCCGCGCGCGATCGCCATCTCGCGCTCGCCGACGATTATGCCCGCCGCGCCGAGGCGATGCGCGAGAGCCCGCGCGCCTAGTCACATTCGCGCCACAGGCCGTGACAGGACGGAGCGCCCGTCATGCCGGACGCAACGCCATGTCACGGCTCAATGGCCACATCGCTAAAAGGCGAATTGAAAGCCTGCTCGGGCGCCGACTTCCCTGCTGTCGAAGCCATAGCTGATGCCGGCTGAAACCTGCGACATCTCGCCCACCGCCGCTGAAATCGCCGTGGCCAATGCAGCCTGCTTCTTGAAGTAACCGACGCCTCCGGACACCGCGAAGTGGGCGCCCGCGGGAATGCTCGGCGTATCCATCGCCAGCGCCATCGCCACGCCTTCATCGGCGTCGCGAATGCCGCGCCGGTTTTGCTCGTTCAAGTCGAACAGCTGTCCGATCTGCCCTTGCACGGTCGCGAACGAGTTCTGGAGCGTGCCGAGGCTCGCGAAACTCACTCCGCTCCTGCCGAGCGTGCCGTTGGCATCGACCGTGGCGAGATTGACCGAGCTCGCCTGTTGCGCCGCCGTGCTCGCGGCAATGTCGCCGATGCGAACCGAGCTCGCGGTCCCGCCGAGCGCGACCTGGTTGGTGGCGGTCGTGATTGCGCCTGCGCCAACTGCCGTGGACCCGGTGAAGGTCGCATTCGCGCCGGCGCCGACGGCCGTGGCACCCGCCGCGGTCGCCTTCGATAATTGCCCGACCGCAGTGGCGTTCGCCGCAGTGGCGAGGCTGTTATTGCCGAGCGCCGTCGCATTGATCCCGGTCGCCTGCGACAGGTTGCCGAGCGCGGTCGAGTTGGCGCCCGTAGCCTGCGCCTGATTGCCGACCGCCGCCGACTGCAACCCGGTCGCATTCGCCCTCCAGCCGAACGCCTGCGAACCCGGACCCGTCGCTACAGCCTCCCCGCCGATTGCGGTCGAATGGAAACCCGTCGCGAGCGCCTTGTCGCCGAACGCGGCAGAATCTTCGTTGGTGGCCTGTGCGCGGTTGCCGACCGCCACCGACTGGAAGCCGCTGGCCAAGGCCGCAATGCCGTCCGCGGTCGAACTCTCGCCCGAGGCGGTCGAGCCTTGGCCGGTAGCAGTGGTTTCGAGCCCAGAGGCAAGGGCGCCGTTGCCGAGCGCGGTCGAGTTGTCGCCCGACGCCGTCGCGGCAATGCCGCACTCGGTCGACAGAGCGCCGGCTCCGACATTGCAATCGACCGTCGCGTCGGCGCGGGCCGGCGAGGCGAGCGCGATCGCTGCGCCGCCTGCCGAAACAAGCAGCGCGATCCTGAAATTGTAGGTCATCAATATTCTCCAATAGTGGGGATGAGTGTGAACAGACCCAGCGGCGGCTGCCGCTGGGGATCGTTGACGATGGTCGGAATCTGAAGTTGCGCTCGGCGGACGCGGGGGCAGGAGCCCGCCGAGCGCAGTCGGGTGATCAGCTGTTGTGCAAGCCTCGCCGTCAGGCCGCGCGCAAACGGCTGCTCATCGCGCGAACGGCCGGAGCGTCGAGCGTCTGGCCGCCGATCGCCCAGTCGCCCTGCTCGACTTCGCAGATGCGGACCCACGTCACGGAACGCAGCTCCTCGCCTTCGACGGCGATCATCGCCTCGGTGACCTTTTCAATGAGGTCACGCTTCTTGGCGGGGGTGAACACGTCTTTGATGACGTCGATGGTAACGAGGGGCATTTGCTTCTCCTGTGCCGGACCATTCCAGCGATATGCCGCTCAATGGTGGCCAGGAGCGCCGCGACGATAGTTCACGGGTTGAAGCAATCCGCTACAGAAACTGTAGTAGATTGCTGTGGCGAGACGTGTACGAGGCCGGAATGAACTACGGCCAATTCTGTCCGATCGCCAAGGCGACGGAGATCCTCGGGGAACGCTGGACCTTCCTCATCATCCGCGAGCTTTTGATGGGCGGCCGGCGCTTCAGCGAGCTGCAGCGCGGCCTCGGCGACATCTCGCCGGCGCTGCTCACGGCGCGGCTCAAATATTTCGAGCAGCAGGGGTTGGTCGCGCGCCGCCGCGCCAACGGCCAGCGCAGCTTCGAGTATCACCCCACGGCCGCTTGCGAAGCACTGTTGCCGGTCATCATGAGCGTCGGCGAGTGGGGCTTGTGCTGGGCCCGCCACAATCTGTCGGAACAGGACTTCGACCTCGAATTCCTGCTCTACTATCTGGAGCGCAGCATCGACACCGCGCAGCTGCCAGGCGAGCGCGCGGTCGTGCAGTTCAAGTTCCGCGACCTCACCGAGCGCAAGGACTGGTGGCTCCTCGTCGAGGGCGCTCATGTCGACGTCTGCCTGACCGCGCCGGGACGCGACGTGGACGTCTATTTCACGACGACGGTCAGGACCATGCACGACGTCTGGATGGGGGATCGGACGTATCGCGAAGCGATGCTTTCAGGGGATCTGTCGGTCGAGGGCGATCCGGCGCTGACGCGGCGCGTGAGCGCGTGGCTGCGCCCGAGCGTGTTCGCGAACTCCGCGCGGGCGCCGGTGCCCGATCAGCTGCCAAGGATCGCGGCCTAGCCGAAGATCGACAGGTTGAGCGGCTCGCTCGGCCCGAACCAGATCACGTGATCCGTATGGTCGGCGAGGTCGTCGCCGGTCTCCGCATGGGCGAAGATCGTCAGCTTCCCACGGTTGGGCACCGCCCATTGCGCGAACTCGCCGAACTGATCGGGCAAAAGCGTCAGCTGGCAGGACCCGCGCGGATGCGGCCCCACCGGCCCCAGGTGGAAATGCCCGACGGGAACCCCGAAGCGTGCGTGCGCCTCGCGCGCCAGCGCCTGCGCCGCGGCCAGCTCGTCGGGATCGAAATAAATATGCGCGTGGAAATCGCGGATCGCGGCCATAGGGCTCATTTGGCCGGGCACGCCGCTCTGCGCAACTCCGCGTCTACCTGAGCTTCGAAATCCTCAGTCGGTCGAACTTCGCGCGGTCCTTGACCGACTCCTCGCTCCGCGTCAGCGCCTTGGCGATCGCGCGCACCGACATGCCCTTGCCCGCGAGCGCGTGCAGCTTCTGGATCTCGTCCTGCCGCCACGGCTGCCGGTGCCGTTCGAAACGCTCGCCCATGTGTCGACCCCCTCCCGCCAACCATACCACATAAAAAAAGGGCCGCCCCAACGGAGCGGCCTCTTCCTTGTTCTGTCCGCGCTCTAGCCCAGCACTTCCTGCTCGAGCTTCTTGGCCATTTCCTTCTCCTGCGGTCGGCGTTCATGCCAAGCCGCAGCTCCATCGAGGCTAACGGACCAGCCTAGTCGGCCAGGCGCCGAAAGCGATAGCGTCCGCGGACCGGCGTAGCCTGGTACGAATGTCCCGACGTGCAGGTCACTTTGTAAGCACCGGCCTCGCCTTCTACCGTCGAGGCGACTTGCCCGCACGCATATCCGATCCGCTCGATCGTCCGGGCGATCACCCGGTTCGGAAGCGGCAGGTTGGCTGCGGCCGGCTGGGCGGCGGAGGGCTCGGGCGCGAGTGGGTCGCTAGTCTGCGCGTCGGCCTGGCTTTCCCCAGTTTGGCCTTCGCGGACTTGCGGCCCGGCCCAGCCCGTCGGCCGCCGCGAAGCTTTGCGCTTGCCTCGGGAGGCGGAGACATTCTCGCGAACCGGCCATTCCGCCTGCGGCTCGGCCGGCGCGGCGACCGCTGCCGGCGACGGAGCGGCGATGCTCGGACGCGGCCTCGCTTGGGGCAGGGCGACGGTCGTCGCGGGTGCGGCCTGCGCCGCTTCCGCGTCGTTTCCGGCGGCCATCCCCGCCCAGGCGCCAAGGAGGCCGACCGTCACGACCAGGGAGCCGACCGCAACGGCTGGGTATTTCCAATCGATGATGCGGTCATCCACATCGCGCGAGCGTTCCGCCCGAGCGCGGCGGACCGCCATGAGATCGGACATGCGCGGGTTCGGCCGCCGCTCGGCCGCCGCCTCCGGCCGGCGCCGCTGTTCCGGTACTACGCTAGGCTGCGGCAGGGCCTCGCTTGGCCCTGAGTTCGCCGGCTCGCGCCGCGATTCAGCGGTGGGTGAGGCGAGCTGCGGTTCGGCGCGTGTTTCCGGTTTGGGCGGCGCTGCCACAAATGGTTCAGGAAGACCTGCTTTGCTCGCGGAATCCTTAGGTTGCGGCGCAGCCGAGGCGATGAAAGGCACCCAGCGCGGCTGCACCGCATATGTCCATTGATGCGGCTCCGGCTTGGCGTTCAGCCCAAGCGAACGATCATAGTCTCGCCGTTTGATCGGGTCCCGAAGCACTGCATAGGCAATCCCGATTTGGGCAACGTCCAACATCGGCCGCGGCGAGAGCATTTGCCTGGCGAATGCCGGCGCGATCTCTTCGTTGCTCGCCGTCGGCTTGAGGCCCAGCGTTTCATAGTGGTTCGGCCGAGATTTGACCGTGCTGACCATCTTCATCCCCCACTGCCCGGCTGACCGATTCCCTAAGCGTCGGACGATGCTGTCCTTTTCGAAGAGTATCCAGCTCGGCCTGGCGGACGAACGGGCCGTTCGGCCGTTACCGTCGTTTCACTTCACCTGCCCGCCTTCGCGTGAATCAATAAGGGCCGCCTCAACGGAGCGGCCCCTTCCTTGTCTCTCAACTCGCTCGAAGTACCACTTCGAGCGAAAACAGCGCTTACCCCAGCATTTTGGCGCGGTCTTTGACCGATTTCTCAGTCCGCGTGAGCACGTTCGCGTACTTATGACTGACCACGCACCTGGACTAATTTCGGACAGACCGCCTCGCGCCTGTCGTCGCAGAAATCTGGCAAATGGTTCTGCCTCCAATAGCGGATCAACCCGACCCGTTCGGCAATCCGCAGGAAGCGCGGGTCTTGCCGCAGCGGCATTAGCGCCGGTGTTGAAAGTGCGCCCAATCCGAGGCGCGCCGGTCTCTCGAGGAACAAGCGGTCCTCCTCTTTCGGGTCATCCGCCACCAAGGTGGGAAATAGGCGGTCAGCCAATACGAAGGCACCGTCGAGGTCATTGCAGCGGACCAGAGCGACGAGGCAGAAATAAGTTAGGCTGTTCTCGATTGAGGGCGACAGGCAACGCAACCGCACAGGCTGCCGCCGCCGCGCACCGACGTCAGCGGCGATCGAACGCACCGCTGAGCGATCGATCACGTCGACGTTCGCCGGCATGGTCGCGACAAGGCCAGCGGCATCCTCGATGTTCCCGCGATCGAGAATTCCCTCGATGCGATCCGCGAACAGTCGGTCGAATTCAGGCCACCAACGCCGAGCGCGCTGGAACTGCTGCGCTGCTCGCGTGCGAAGGCCGAGACTTTCCAGAAGCATCGTCGAGGCTGACAGGCGGCCGGCCATGTAGGGCATCGCCGCGACCGCCAACCGGTCGTAGTCGAGGGCTTCTCGGAAGCGGCCAACGTCGACCAATTGATTACGCAGCCCCGCCGCGACGAAGGGCGAGTCGGGGTCAATCTTGAACGCCTTGCGCAGCGCGGCTTCGCACTGGGCCATTCGATCAGCCGGATAGAGCGTACAATCGGGTGAGGCCACGTCGCCGTAATTTGGTGCCAGCATGCGAGCGCGTGCCGCGGCCGCTCGGCCCTTGGCCAGCGCTGCGGGACGGTCCTCGGGCGCGAGGAGCGGCAGGACATGGCTGGTGCTCATCGCCAAGCCGAGTTGCGCCACCGCGGAATCGGGCAACTGCCGAGCGATGCGATCGACGGCGCGATAGCTGCTGATCGGATCCTCGAACACAATCATCATGCTCCATTGGCGCAAAAGCTCCCCTGTCAGCCGGCGGTCTCCCGGCCGCTGACGATCGCCCGCCATCGCTGAGCGGTTGCGGTGGAAAATGGGGGTTGCCGTCCAGCGTCGCGAATATGGCGGAACCCGCTTCGATGAAACTATCGGCAGCGGGTGGTCGGGGCCGCAGTGGTTTGGCAAGAATGTCGAAGCGAGCGTCGCGGCCACGCTCTTGCGGCGGTGGTACGGCGGCCGCTTGTATCAGGAGGCGATCGGCGGGCGTGTCGAGGCGGTCTACTACCCGGATTCGCGAACGGCGATCCCGTTGAGCGTCGCCGGTCAGCAGTTCAATTATCCGACGTTGCCGGATCAGTCGGGTCCGGTGTGGTCCGCCAGCGCCGGCGTCGTTCGGATCCTCGATCCGACGACGTCGGCGGCATTGCTCGTAAATGGGGCGTTGCAGAGAGCCCGCACCCGTGACCTTTCAAACCGGTCGTTTGTGGCCTCGCTAAGCGTGACTCGCGATTTGCGCGGTGGCTTCACTTTCAGCGTGGCGCCGACTTATGCCCTCGCGGACTACGAAGCACCGGATGCCTTGTTTGGTATCGTTCGCCATGACCGGTCGACGGAGTTCCGGATCGCTCTCCTGAATCGGCGCGTAGCGATTTGGCGGTTCACACCGTCGATCACCTACACGCACGTGAGGCGAAAGAGCACGATCAGCCTTTACGACACGCGTCAGGACCGCCTCGAGTGTGGGCTCACGACTTTGTTTTGACTTTTCGCCGTCATCGATTCTCGAATGCCGCAAGAGAAAAGGCCGCCCGTTTCCGAGCGGCCCTTCCTTGTCTCTCAACTCGCTCAAAGTACCACTTTGAGCGAAACGGTGTTTAGCCCAGCATTTTCCTGCTCGAGCTTCTTGGCCATTTCCTCGATGTTCTCGGGCGGCCAGCCGGTGCCGCTCGAACCGCTCGCCCATCTGTTGTTTCCCTCTAGCGCCAAAGTTAGCACACCCACGCGCGGCCCGTTCGCGGGCCTCGCTCAACTCAGCCGCGCATAGCGGACGAGCAGCGCGACGCCGAAGATCAGTGCCGGCACAATCATGACGATCGGCGGGGGATCTCCGCCCGGCTGCAAGTGGGACGACAGATAGATGAACGCACCGAAGATGATGCTGACTGCGGCCCATTGGATGAACATCCCCCGCGCGATCGCCCCCTTGTCGACCGGAGGCACATCGGGAAGTGGTCCTGACGCGACCGGCCTGGCCGCGGCAACCAGCTTCGCCCAGCTTTGTGCGCTGATCTTCAGCGTTCCGTTCGACGGCTTGCCCAGCTGAAGCTTGACCATGGGCAGGAAGAAGCTGCGGCTGGGTTCGGCCTCGATCTCGGTCCACGGCACCTTGAGCGGCTTCTGGAACAGGCCGAATATGCGCCAGATGCCGATCCCCAGGCCCGAGCGGTATGCGCTGAGCCTGAGGCAGCCGTTCAGCGCAACACCCATCCCCATCTGTCCCGACTGGCTGCGCAGCTTCAGCAGCGGCTCTTCGCTACCGTCGTCGGCATACCATTGCTGCAGGCCGAACCAGCCCGACATCAGCCCGAGCATCGCCGTCGTGAACAGCCACATCCCAACGAAGAGGAACGGAAAGGCGTACGGAAACCAGTTGAGAATGGTGCTGTCGCTCACGACCGGTGGATAGCAAAAGAAAAGGGCCGCCCCAACGGGACGGCCCTTCCTTGTTCCTATCCTCGCTCAAAGTACCACTTTGAGCGAAACGGTGTTTAGCCCAGCATTTCCTGCTCGAGCTTCTTGGCCATTTCCTCGATGTTCTCGGGCGGCCAGCCGGGGATGTCCATGCCGAGCCTGAGGCCCATGCTCGCGAGCACTTCCTTGATCTCGTTCAAGGACTTGCGGCCGAAGTTCGGGGTTCGCAGCATCTCCGCCTCGGTCTTCTGCACGAGGTCGCCGATGTAGATGATGTTGTCGTTCTTCAGGCAGTTGGCGCTGCGCACGCTCAATTCGAGCTCGTCGACCTTCTTCAGCAAATAGCGGTTGAGCTGGTTGGTGTCGGCCGGAGTCTCGGTCGCCATCGGCACCGCCTGGCCGATCATCGGCGAGCTCGGCATCCGCACCTGGCTCTCGTCGAAGTGGACGAACAGCTGCAGCTGGTCCTGGAGGATCCGCGCGGCATAGCCGAGCGCGTCCTCGGGCGTCACCGTGCCGTCGGTCTCGATGGTCAACGTCAGCTTGTCATAGTCGAGCTCCTGCCCGACGCGGGTGTTCTCGACCTTGTAGGCGACCTGGCGCACCGGCGAGTAGAGCGCATCGACCGGGATCAGGCCGATCGGCGCGTCGGCCGGGCGGTTGGCGATCGCGGGGACATAGCCCTTGCCGATGTCGACGGTGAGCTCGGCGTTGAGCGTCGCGCCTTCGTCGAGGTGGCAGATGAGGAGCTCGGGGTTGGTGACCTCGATGTCGCCGCTGGTCGCGATCATGCCGGCGGTGACGTCGACCGGGCCGGTCGCGGAAAGGTGCAGCCTCTTGGGCCCCTCGCCTTCCATCTTGAGCGCGATCTGCTTGATGTTGAGCACAATGTCGGTGACGTCCTCGCGGACCCCGGCGAGGCTCGAGAATTCATGCAGCACGCCGTCGATCTTGATCGAGGTGACGGCGGCGCCCTGGAGCGAGGACAGGAGCACCCGGCGCAGCGAGTTGCCGAGCGTCATCCCGAAGCCGCGCTCGAGCGGCTCGGCGACGAACACCGAGCGGTGCCGGCTCTCGCCGCCCGACGGCTTCTTCTCGAGCGCGTTCGGCTTCTTCAGTTCCTGCCAGTTCTTTGCGTTGACGGCCATGTTCATCCCTTGGCAGTTGGGGACCGAAGTCCCTGATTTCAATTCCATTTCGTCATTCCCGCGAAAGCGGGAACCCATCTCGAAGAATCAGACCCGGCGCCGCTTGCTCGGCCGCACCCCGTTGTGCGGGATCGGGGTCACGTCGCGGATCGAGGTGATGGTGAAGCCGACCGCCTGGAGGGCCCGGAGCGCGCTTTCGCGGCCCGATCCGGGGCCCTTGACCTCGACCTCGAGCGTGCGGACGCCATGGTCGGCGGCCTTGCGCCCGGCGTCCTCGGCGGCGACCTGTGCCGCGTAGGGCGTCGATTTGCGGCTGCCCTTGAAGCCCATCATCCCCGCGCTCGACCAGGCAATCGCGTTGCCCTGCGCGTCGGTGATGGTGATCATCGTGTTGTTGAAGCTGGCGTTGACGTGGGCGACGCCGGCGGTGATGTTCTTGCGCTCCCTCCTGCGGACGCGCTGCGGTGCCTGGGCCATTTTTATTCCTACAATCTCTTAAGCTGCTGCGGACGGTCGGGCGGAAGAAGCACTTACTTCTTCTTGCCCGCGATCGGCCGGGCCTTGCCCTTGCGGGTGCGCGCGTTGGTGTGGGTGCGCTGGCCGCGGACCGGCAGGCCCCTGCGGTGCCTGAGGCCGCGGTAGCTGGCGAGGTCCATCAGGCGCTTGATGTTCATCGCGGTCTCGCGCCGAAGGTCGCCCTCGACATGGTGGTCGCGGTCGATCGTCTCGCGGATGTGCAGCACCTCCTGGTCGGTGAGGTCCTGGACGCGCTTTTCGGGCGCGATGCCGAGCTGCTGCGTGATCTTCTTGGCCGTCGTGCGGCCGATTCCGTGGATGTAGGTCAGCGCGATCTCGACGCGCTTGTTGGTGGGGATGTTGACCCCCGCAATTCGAGCCATTCTTTACCCTTCTTCAGCTCCACAGGGCGCCTGCCGCCCCATCTCGTCGCTAAAAAGACCCGAATTCCTAAACGAAAAACCGACGCGCGCACGAATGCGCCGCCGGGCAACCGGTGGATCGGGATGTGGACGAGATAGGATTCGCTTGCGTCCAAGTCAAGATGGCGGCGTTGGGGGCAGATGCAGGAAAAAAGCATCCATCGCGTCTTCGTCGTCAGCGTCGCCGCCAAGGGCGCGCATGCGCTGGTCGAGATCGCCGGCGGCCTGGCGCTCTATGTGTTCAGTGCCGCCGCCATCGCGCGGTGGCTCGACGAGATCGACCGGGGCGGCTGGCTCGAACGGCACTTCCCGCTCAGCGAGCAGCATTTCTACGCCTTCTATCTGCTCAGCCACGGGCTGGTGAAATGCGTGATCGTCGTCGGCCTGCTGCGCGAGAAGATCTGGGCCTATCCGGCGAGCTTCGCGGTGTTCGGCGCCTTCATCGCCTATCAGCTCTACCGCTACAGCTACACCCACGACATCGGGCTCATCGTCCTGAGCATTTTCGACCTGTTCGTCATCGCGCTCGCCGTCCACGAATACCGGCTCCTTCGCAAACGGCTCCCGACGCACTAAGGCCGCAGCCAATGCAGCGCCTCACCCTCGCCGGCGGCATCCCCGACGCGTTGAAGGGGAGCATCGTCGCACTCGGCAATTTCGACGGATTCCACCTCGGCCATCAGGCGGTGGTGGGCCGCGCGATCCAGCGCGGCTTCCACGAGCGCCGGCCGGCGATCGTCGCCACTTTCGAGCCGCACCCGGTGCGCTACTTCAAGCCCGACGTCCCGCCGTTCCGGCTGACCACGCTCGACCAGCGCGAGGCCTTGTTCGGCCATGCCGGGGCCGACGCGATGCTGGTGTTCGAATTCGGCGAGGCGCTCCGCTCCACGACAGCGGAAGACTTCGTGACCGAGCTGCTCGCAAAGCGCATCGGCGCGGCCGGCGTCGTGACCGGCGATGATTTCACCTTCGGCAAGATGCGCGCCGGCAATGTCGAACTGCTGCAATCGCTGGGAGCGGAGCACGGCATCGCCGCGGAAGCCGTGGCGCCGGTGCTGCTCGACGGCATCAGGATCTCGTCGGGCCGAATCCGCGATGCGCTGATCGGCGGCGATACCGGCACCGCGACGCGGATGTTGACCCGCGACTTCGCGATCGAGGGCGTGGTCCAGCGCGGGGACTCGAGGGGCCGCGAGCTTGGCTATCCGACCGCCAATATGGTGCTCGGCGATTACCAGCGGCCGAAATATGGCATCTATGCGGTGCGCGTGACGCTCGACGACGGCACCGAGCACCCCGGGGTTGCCAGCCTCGGCGTCCGCCCGACCTTCGACCCGCCCGAGGAGCTGCTCGAGGCGCACCTCCTGAACTTCGACGGCGATCTCTACGGCCGCCGGATCGAGGTCGCGCTCCACGCCTTCATCCGGGAGGAGCGCAAGTTCGACAGCATCGATGCGCTCGTCGCGGCAATGCGGGCGGACGAGGCGGCGGCGCGGCGATTGCTGGCGCTGCCCTGATCGCCCTTTATTAAGCGGCAGGATCCCGCGGAATTAATCATATCGCGACCAATTGACGGTTAGGCCTGCCCTCGGGCGCTGGACAAAGTCCAACATCGCAGCGCCCGGGAGCCTGGATGAGTTTCGCGTCTCACATGAGCGCCAATATTATCGTGGCGTGGGAGAGCTTTTTCTCCATCGCCGCGATCTTGTGGGGCGTGGAGCGCTTATTTCCCAAGGGCCGCGTATCGGCTGCCAGCCAATTGCGATCGCTGAAATATTGGGCCTTCGCGGGCGCCGGCACGGGCGTCGCGGTCACTCTTTGGCAGCAGGCCGAGGCGGCGCTCCGGCCTCACCCGCTGGTCGTCATCCCACTCAACAGCTGGTTTGCCGCTCCGTGGGTCCACTGGTCGCTCTACCTGATCACGCCACTCCTTGGCGTCATCCTCTACGACTTCTTCGATTACTGGATGCACCGGGCCCAGCATAAATGGTTCTGGCGTTTCCACTCGATCCATCATTCGATCGAAGAGCTGAGCGGCATCAACTCCTATTTCCACTGGTCCGAGCAGTTCTTCAGGGTCGTGTTCATCATGCTCCCCGCGGCTTATCTGCTCGGCATCGACGGCATCAAGCTGTCCGCGATCGCCGAGCTTTTCGTCAACATCCAGGGCTATTATCTGCACTCGCCGAGCAGCATCCATTTCGGCCCCGCGCTTCGGCGGATTCTCGCCGACAATCGATTCCACCGGATCCATCATTCGGTCCATGCCGAGCATTTCGACAAGAACTTCGGAGCGGGCACGACGATTTGGGACCAGCTGTTCGGAACGGCCCACTTTCCCGCGAAAGACGAGTGGCCGGCGACCGGAATGAACGAGCAGCCTGAAGCACGCTCGCTCGCGACCTATCTCTGGGGTCCCTTTCGGTCGCAGCCGGGCGGACGACCGACGGACCCATCGATGGGCTGGCCAGCGTCTGCGATAGGCCGCAAGCAGGCCTGAGGGCGCGGCTTCAGCGTTGACGGAAAGCCCCGCCAACCGAGACTGGGCGTCGGTTTGCAATCTCTTATGCGCCCGCTACAGCCCCGCGCGAGATGGCCGACGCCCCGGAAACAGCAGACACGACCACCAAGCGCGACTATCGCTCGACCGTCTTCCTGCCGCGCACCGACTTTCCGATGAAGGCCGGGCTGCCGCAGAAGGAGCCCGCGATCGCGGGGCGCTGGGAGTCCGAGGGCCTTTACCAGCAGATCCGCAAGGCGCGCGAAGGCCGAAGCAAGTTCATCTTCCACGACGGCCCGCCCTACGCCAACGGCGACATCCACATCGGCCATGCGCTCAACCACACGCTCAAGGACATGGTGGTTCGGACTCAGACGCTGCTCGGCAAGGACGCGCCCTACGTGCCCGGGTGGGACTGCCACGGCCTGCCGATCGAGTGGAAGGTCGAGGAGCAGTACCGCAAGAAGAAGCTCAACAAGGACGAGGTGCCGGTGCGCGAGTTCCGCGCCGAGTGCCGCGCCTACGCCCAGCATTGGGTCGACGTTCAGCGCGAGCAGCTGAAGCGGCTGGGCATCAGCGCCGACTGGGACAAGCCGTACCTCACCATGGCCAAGGGTGCGGAAGCAACCATCGTCTCCGAGCTGTTCAAGTTCGCCGAGACCGGCCAGCTCTACCGCGGCGCCAAGCCGGTCATGTGGTCGCCGGTCGAGAAGACCGCGCTGGCCGAGGCCGAGATCGAATATGAGGAC